>JARBUD010000035.1 GCA_029239875.1 Xanthobacteraceae bacterium
GAGGTGAAGGAGGGCTGGGCGCGCGGGGATATCCCGGCGCAGTGAGCCACCCTTCCTAGAACACCGTCATCCTGAGGTGCGAGCGAAGCGAGCCTCGAAGGATGCTCGCCTCGCGCGCCCGGATGATATCCTTCGAGGCCCGGCTCACGCCGGGCACCTCGGGATGACGTCGTGACAAGAAACGGGTGCACTCACCCGTGCAGCTTGGCAGCGATGCCGGCCACGTGGCGGCCCTGGTAGCGCGCGCCTTCGAGCTCCACCGCCGAGGGGAAGCGGGCACCGTCGCCGCCGGTGATGGTGGACGCGCCGTAGGGCGAGCCGCCCTTGATCTCGTCGAGGCCGGTCTGGCCCTGGAAGGCGTAGGGCAGGCCGACCACCACCATGCCGTGATGCAGCAGGGTGGGGATGAAGCTGAGGATGGTGGATTCCTGCCCGCCATGCTGGGTTGCCGACGAGGTGAACACCGAGCCGACCTTGCCGACCAGCGCGCCGGTGAACCACAGGCCGCCGGTCTGGTCGACGAAGCTGCGCAGCTGCGAGGTCACGTTGCCGAAGCGGGTGCCCGAGCCGAAGATGATCGCGTCATAGTCCTTCAGCTCGTCGACGGTCGCCACCGGCGCCTTCTGGTCGAGCTTGAAGCCGGCCTTCTGCGCCACTTCGACCGGCACGGTTTCCGGCACGCGCTTGATCGTCACCTCGGCCCCGGCCTCGCGGGCACCCTCGGCCACGGCCTCAGCCATGGCCTCGATGTGACCGTAGGACGAGTAGTAGAGAACGAGAACTTTGGCCATGTCACCAACTCCTGGATCGGTCTGCAGGGCCGTGTCTCGGCCCCGCCAAAAAGGGATGGCGCAAAGTTAAAGTCGTCTCCACTGCATCGGAAGCGGTATGATCGACAGGGCGGTCTTGCGGGAATGCAATCAGAAAATGCTGGCCGCTGCCAAGTCGCCATCTTCGCAAGGTCGTGGGCGATCGGGACGGGCGGCTTGCCTTCGGCGGGCGAAACCCTTAAGCCCCCTCACCGTGGGAGCCCGTAGCTCAGCCGGTAGAGCACGTGACTTTTAATCATGGGGTCCTGGGTTCGAGTCCCAGCGGGCTCACCACAAAAATCAATAACTTAGTTAAGCCTAGGTGGTGGCGACTGGGGAGTGAATCGCCACCGAATCGCCACGGCAGCCGGAAAAGCCAGGCATCGGCAGGGCAGGGGGAATCAGAATCCCCGCCGCCGGTGGGGCGACGGGGGGGGCGGAGCAACGGGCAGGGTGAGGCCCTATGTCACCGTTCACGCTGATCCCGCCAAATCCGACGTTGGAGACGCGTCATCTTTGTGTCTGTGCAGGAACCGCGCTATCTGCCCTCTCAGCAAGGCGGTGTTCTGCAGCTCACCCAAGGCCCCTGCGCTGTCAAACAGCTCTCGCTGTATCGTCGCAGGAAGGCGAGGCCACTGCATGAGAAGTGCAGCTCCCAGACAACGAAGAACATGCTCTTCTTCTGCCGCAAAGGCAGGCCCGTTGTCCTGTACGGAATCATTTGAATGCAGGGTGTTCTCATAATTTTCGTTTAGCCAGGCTTCGTTTTCGGCCATATCTTCGGCGCTTTTCTGTAGTTTTCGAAACTTTGCAATTTCGGATATATTGTCCGTCATGTTAGCCAGGCTTTTGTAGTCCTCTGCCATCTCGGAATATTTGTCTGCAATGAACATCGGGCTGTTCATAGGCGCGATGTTTCGTGCCGGAATTAGCCCTGAGGTGTCTTTTTCTTTTGATGTAAGGACCGTCACGCCAAGATCTTCCTTCCGGTCGGAGCCGCAGTCCATGCAGTCAACGATAAAGGAGTTGGGCCCGTCGGCGGTCACAATGACGTTCGTCGACTCGCAAGCATAACAATGCATCTCGCATCCCTGCGCGATTTCTCGATTGTCCATCTTGGATGCCAATCTCGGCGGTGGCCGGGGTTCGAGATTTGCGGACGGGCTAAACGGCCGCCGTCCGAACATTTCTCGGCGCACGCTATTTCTAGCGACGGTTTTATATCATACGTCGTCGCCGTTAGGTTGTATCTGCACGAAGGCGTGCTTTGGACAGGTTTGTCTCCCTGCGCGCGATGAGGTCATCTTGGTGGAGCAGGGGCCCAGCGAGATCGGGTGCGCCAATGCCGCGGCACAGCGAGGCACCGCCGATCAAAAAAGAAGAGCGCCTTCGAGGGGACGCCCTTCTCCGCTTCGCCCAAAGTGGGCGGGCCGCTCAATCGAAGGTGCGCCTCGTGCGCTGCCAAGGCGAGTTATAGCCCTGATAGAGCGGGCCGAAGAACATCTGCTGCTTCGACACCCCTTGCGTTTGCCTGACCTGCTGACGACGCACGCTCTCATGTTCGCGACGCTGGACGGTCTCGACGCTGTCGCCGAAGCGAGCTTCATTGCGCGGGCCGATCGATGCGGCGCCGGCAGGTGTGGCAACCAGCAGGAGTGCCACGGCGGCGAGGGCTGAAAGGGTAACATCTCTTGTGATCATTTCTGCCTCCTAATGACGGACGATCGCACTGATAACGAGGCACTCCGATAATTGTTTCGTAGAATCGAAAATAAATCTCGCCTTAATATTTAATCGCGCCTAGAGATACGTATGATTTCGTATGAGAAAAGTTATTGGTTATTCGACATGCCGCAGAGGTATGACTATGAACATTATCTGTTTTCGCTCTCGACGTCGGAAAAATTCGGGACACTGAGGTGTCGAATGATCCCGAGGTTGCGGCTGTATGAGCAGCATAAAATTGGCAGCGCTAAAGCAGCGGCTTGCCGACCGGCCAGCGCCGCCAAATGCCGGCGAGGCGGCGCAGCGATCCGATAAGATCGCGGACTGCCTCGACGCGACGATGGCCTTGGCGACAGCGGCGGGCGGGCGAATACGTCACAACCGCTCCAGATGCACCGACAATGCCTCACCGGCGCGCGGTAACACCACAAGAGAACCCCGCCGCTCTCCGAAGAGAGCAGCGGGGCTGCGGAGCTTCAAACGACCGGGGACCCCCGTCCCGGCCGGATGGTGCTCACGCGGTGGGGTGGCTTCGTCGGACACGACGCAGTGGCAGTTGTGAGCCTCGCATAGGGTGTTATGAGAGGCCCGTGTCCAACGGGTGCCTCCTATCGAAGGCAGAAGCGATGATCGCCGCTTACATTGACGAACTCATCATGGCCTTTGCGGGCCTCTGGATGACCTCCGTCGGCTTCGGCTATCTGCCGCTGCCCGGCGGTGCTGCGAGCCAGCCCGGCTGGGTAACGACAGTCGCAGGCCACTTCAAGTGGATGGGACCCTTGTTGCTTGTCATTGCTATCGCTCTCGCGATCGCGTCCTAGCGCTAGTTCCCGCGGGCCCCAGTCCTTGCGGTGGCCCGCGGGACAACGGGTCAGGCGGCGATCTGCTCTACGCGGTGACCGCTTCGTCCTCTTCGTCGAGATAGGTCTCGACGACCTCCTCGACGGAATCGATCAGGAAGTCGAGCGCGAGGCCGAGTGTGCCCGCTGGATCGGGGCCGAGCCCGGACTCCCACGCTTCTTTCGACATGGCGACAAGCTGCGCCGCACGTCGTAAGTGCCGCATCGGATGCTCGAGATCGAAATGGATTTGGGCGGCGCGGTCGCGCTTGGCCTTGAGGGCAGGTTCTTCGATCTGAACGCGCATGTTCATGGTCAGCCCTCCACCCAGTCGGCGCGGACCGCTTTCAGCGACATGAACTGTTCGAACATCTTGCTGGCGTTCGCGAGGATGCGCTGGGCGGAATTCTCGTCCGCAGGAAGCATGCCGCAGATTTTAGCTGCCACCTGACGTTCGCAGATGATGCGGACCTCGGTCTCGGTGGCGCGGTCGACAAGGCGGGGGGTGGGAGTGTGGATGGTCATGTTGTGGCTCCATGGACGTTTTTCGTTCGCATGATCAAAATGCGTCCATTTTAACATCACGTCAATTAATTTCGTCCTAGTTGATCAAAACCACTCATTGCGGTAGGAACAGTGATGCTGATCAACCCCCCTCAATCGCGCGCAGCCCGCGGGCTCCTAGAATGGTCACAACAGCAGCTTGCGGAGGCGGCGAGCGTCGGACTTTCGACCATTCGTGGCTTTGAGAACGGCTCCCGCCAACCCATCGCGAACAACCTCTCCGCAATCCGCGCCGCCCTAGAAGCAGCCGGTGTCCAGTTCGTCAGCCAGGGCGACGAGGCCGGCGGCGACGGAGTTGTGCTCAGGAAGCGCTAGACGGCAGCCGGCCGGTGCTGTGGCGCGACTCACCGGGCCGGACGTATGCTGCCACTAAGCAGCCCGGTGGAGCGCGATATGACAGGCACCAAGCAATACACGGTTAGCGAACTCGAGGAGCTCAGAGACATGGCGGCGGTATTTGTCATGCGCCATGGCGAGGTCTTGCTGCCCATCTTCGAGCGGCTCGAGCGCGAGGTAGAGGCGGCCAAGTCACAGTCCGCCGCCATGGATAGGGTGCGCGCCATCTGTGAGCGTCTGCAACGGTCATCACCCGAGCCGAAGAAGCCTCACTAGCCGCTACGAGCGCATCCAGGGCATCCACATGACCGACGACAACGTCCGCCCCGTGTTCGTCTCAAGGAAGACCGCCGCAGCGCTCCTCGAGATCAGCGTCGACACGTTCGACATGTGGGTGCAGCAAGGCTTCGTGCCGCGCGCCACCATCAACCGCGGCCAGATCACCCGCTGGCATTGGCCGACCGTGGAGGCGCATCTGGCCGGCCCGCCGAAGCTGGAGGCAGATCCGTTCACGCTGCCGCCAGGGCCGTATGTTCGCCCGAGCAAGCGCGGGAAGCCTCAGAAGCCATAGGCGTCGGAGTGCCCTGTGCATAAGCCGCAGATTCGCGAACTTTAGAGCACTCCCTTCTGTTGCTCGAACGAGGAACGTCGTTAGCTTCCAGAGCCTCTGATTTCAGAGGCACGCATGAGCAACAACGAACTTCCCGAGACGATCTACACCCTTCACGAGGCTGCCGAACGCCTACGGACAACGCCGCGCGTGCTGGCCCGAATTGCGCGCCGCTACGGTCGATGCGCCGAGATCGGCCGCTCGCTCCGCTTCAGCGAGGCAGATATTGCGGCCCTTTGGCAGGCCATTCGTGTGACGGCCAAGGAGCCGTGGGCCTACCATGCGGCGCCGGCATCAGCGCCGACATCGGACAAGGCTCACGCGAGGCTGCTAGGCCGCTTGAGCGAGCGGCGGGCGGACAAGTCGCTTCGGGATCTCATGAAACGCCCCCGCAAGCCGCGGGAGCCGTCCGGATAGGGTCGCTTGCCCTTGCGGACGACATAGTGCGCCAGCTTGATGTTAGCCACGTGCCGCCAATGTCGCTATGGGCAACAGTGTCGATACTGACGCAAGCGACAATTTGTCGTTTGCGTTCATCACTAGGGCTGCGCGAGATAATATTCCTCGAAAGTGTAAACCGGAAGGCAATAAGCGCGACAAATATCGGAAACCGTAGCAAATCTAGTGTTTCTATGATCTGATATTACGCCGAGATTCCTTGATGCAGCGGTTGCAGCTATAAATATAGCGGAATTATTTCCGGACAATAATGGAGGATTCAGAGGCAAGTTTGCAATAGCTGCACAGCGCCCAAGTATATCAGCATCAGGAACGATAATGCGCTTAATAGGCGCAGTGAAGACGGGACCTAACACTGGCGACTGCTTGAAATCATGCTCTTCCGATTGAGTTGCCGAAAGTAGGCCTTCTTCGCATAATCCAACGCAATGGCTGATACGATCATTGCGGCCCGAGCCAAATATGGCTGCCGCTGTACGATAGTCGATGATCCAGCCATTAACGCCAGCGATCATCGTCCTGCATTGCCGCAGTTAGGCGGCGCGCTGCCAGGGAGAATGCTCTCTCCTGTAGACCGCCGGAAAGGTTGAGGCCTCGCTCTACGTCGAGACCATCGATAATGCGTCGCTCGACACCCAGATTCGACAGATAGGCCGGCATGTAGCCAAGCTCGGAAAGCCTCTTTGCATGCGGCACGCCAAAAGACGAGGTTGTTTCGCTCCCCTCTTCAGCCTTCTCGTCCTGATAGCTGCGCCTAGTAAGCGCCTGCCAGGAGGCGAGGACGCTCGGACTCGCAAGGCCGACTTCATACAGCCGAATAGCAGCAGCTTGACGACTCAGCAGGGTCTTGGCGGATACTGCGTGGACGAAAGCACCGAAGTCATTCCGTATGATTCGAGGAATGGCCGCCGCGATCTTGGTAAATTCCTGCTCTGGCGCTATGAATTCCGCGGCGAACTGATTGCATTTGCGTTCCAGAGCGTTCTTGGCGCGAAATGGGTCGGAAATGCCCTCAGCACCCTCCAAATAATGCGCGAACTCATGAGCCAGCGTAAACAGCTGCGCCTTCTTGGAAGTCACAGACCTGTTAACAAATATCGAATCAAATCTGCTCTCTGTTTTTAAGTAAAATCCAATAAAATCGGACTCCGGAGCGTCGGTGACGTTAACAATCACACCGATCGACTCAATAAAAAGGCGAAAAGCCGTGAAAAATTTAACATCGGGGGGGCCGGATAATTCAAGGCCTCGCTCTCTCTTCAAAAGCCAATCATTAAAGAAGCTGCGGATCTCAGCAGCACTGCGCCTTGAGGCCTTCTGCTTAGCGACCTTATCCGCCCAGTTGGGCCTTTCAACATCAAGCGCTGCACCGAGTTGATTTGAGTACTGACAAATTTCCTCCGCAGCCCAAATCTTGGTTATTCCGCGCGCCGAAAGTCTGGCCGGCGCCGCCTGCGTTCTGCGAAAGTCGGGAATGGTTTCTTGTACATTTGGCGTACCTGTGCCAGCCAAGAGGTATGACGCGACACCGTACACGTGGCTCAGTCGCTCGATCTGGAGGTATGTTGGCGCGCGCTCGCCGCTCTCGAACTGCGCGAGCCTATCGTCGCTGATATGCGTGAACGAAGCCACGTCTTTGCGATCGAGGCGCCGCTTTTCGCGAATTTGCTTTAGATTTGACGACAGTGACATGGGGGATTCTTTACCTTGGCCACTATGGCGGATTTTAGCAGCTTGCTGCAACTGGGCATTGGCCTCGGGATCGGACTTTCTTTGTTCCGAGCGCCACTTGAGCGACGTGCTGAGACGTTAGGCCGAACCATTGATGGCCAGTTGACCATCATCCAGGGCGTCAACACACCTTTGGCGCAGGAGCGTAATCGGCAGCTTGCGGATCTCAAAGTAACCTACCTACAATGCCGCACGAGGCTTGAAGAAGCTCAGAAGCCTCTCATGTGCAGCGTTGTAGTCGGGGCTGCCATAAATTTAATTTGCCTTGTTTATGCAGCTCTCTACGCTGACAAAAATGTGCACTTTATTGTACAGTATTTATTGATATTTGCATCATCATTATACTATCTGGTGATCTGGCTCATTATCGAGGCAATTGCCGGGGTGATTTTTAGGGATGTTCGGAAGAGGCTTAAGGCCCTGACTGTAAGGGCCAGATGACAATAGGCGCCTCAAGCTCGCGTTCCGGCTGGCTCACAGCTACAGCCCCTGCCAGCCGGGAGGCCAAGCCTTACGCTCATTGTCGATCGCGCCCTGCAGTTCGCGATCGGTCAGGATGAGGGCGTGGTTGAGCGTCTCAAGCGAGACGTACAGCGGCTCGCCGACCGGCGCCTTGGCGCTCCATTGCAGAACTTGGCGATGGAAGGCGGACAGCTCCCGCTTCATCCCCTCCGCCTCGCCGGCGCCGATTCCCCGTTTCGTTCGTTGAACCATCCAGACCTCCTCATGAGGCCACTATGGATTCCATGAGAACAAAATGAGAACAAGTGGCGTTCCGCAGGCGGAATGAACTGACCGCCTTGCTCCCCGTCCCGCCTCCCGCTATCCAGTCCCCATGACCGCAAAACTCAACGCCCTCCGCGCCCGGCTGCTCGCTGCGCAACGTGAAATCCTCATAGCCGCCGCCAATGCCGGCACGATCCCGTCCGACAACGCACTGCGGAAGATCGCCGACCTTGAGGTCACCATCGGCGCCGTTGAGACGATGATCGACGAGCAGTGAAAGGGGCCGGACGCCGAGCCCCCATCGAGCCCGGCGGCCGGCGTTAGACCGACGATGCCCCACGACCTGGACTTGACTGGTTGCGTGAGACTCCACATGCTACCCCGCGTTGGGGGAGATCATGCGGAACATCATGGTGACCTGTCCTCGGTGCGGCTCGGCGGCGGGCGACAATCCCGGCGACATCGTGGTTTGCAGCTCTTGCAAATACTCAATTGCGACCCGCGCCGAGATTCGCCTTGCGAGCATGCTGTGCCGCGAAACACCGCCCGCGGCCCGCTCTGGCGTCAACTTCACGTCTGACCCAGTCGATGGCGACGCGCGACCACCCACGGGCGTCATGGGGCGCTCCTGACGATTCGCTGTCACACCCCAGGTTCCACCGCCGAGCCCCCTCCCGAGCCCGGCACCCCGCCCTCAGAACCACCGGCCGATCGCGATGTAGTGGAAGGTCGGGTTCGTGCCGGTCGTGTCCCGGTCAGCAGTGCCGACATTCGTGAAATAGGCCCCGCCGATGCCTGTGGCGGTCACGCCCTGAACCGATGACATGATATAAACTGACCACCCGCCGTCATAGGAGGTGGTAACAACCGGTGCAGCCGAGAACGCCACCGGAAAAGTGTAAGCGCCAAGGCTGACGAATGCTCCCCCGGCTATGACACCGGGCGCCCTTAGATGCCTTCGGCTACAGATCATGGTGCCGTCGGCGTACTTCGTGTAGGAGCCATTGCCGTTACTGCCGCTCTCGACAATCGCGCCGGTTGGCACGCCGGATGACTGCGATACCGTGCCGACGATGCTCTGCATCACGGCGTCGGTCGCTCCGGTTCCGCTGAACCGGGCAAAAGACCCCGCGGCACCGGTCAGCGTGCCCACGGCCTGGAAGGCCGTGCCGCCAAGTGTGGCACGAGCCGCAGCGGCATTGGCGTCGTCCATAAGGGTTTGGATGAATGACGACGGCCCGACGTATGGCAGCCAGGACGCACCGTTCCACACCGACAGCACGCCCGTCGCCGCACTCACGACAGTGGTGCCACGCTCCGGCGCCGTGAACAGCCAAGCCGATCCAGTCCACTGCGCGAGGTTGTTGGCATGCCCCGACCATGCGCCGGTCGGCGCCACGCCAAGCACGTACATGTCGCCATTGACGGGCGAGCCCGGCGGCGTGTTGCTGCCGACGGTTTGGGCTTCGTAATTGGGGCGAGCCTGCTCGAGGACAGTAATCTTCTCGAGCGCCCGCCGGATGCTGGTCGCGATGGTCACCCCAGCAAACCGTGCCGGCGCGTCATAGCGGATGTTGTACGTCGCGCCGCTCTGCGTCGTGCCGGCCCAGGCCGCGGCAAGCTCAAGGTGATTGGTGTCGGTCACCGAGGCGATCGTCACGCGCTGGCCGGCAAGCTCCAGCGTATCGCCGGACTGCACCGTGCTCCAAAGCACCAGCGAGCCGGTGACGGTCGTAGCGCCGTTGTTCACCGACACGGTGCCGGAGTTGTAGAAATCGGGCATGGGGAATCCTTGGCGCAAGGGCGCCATTTGAATTGATGAAATGGGTGAAGGGATGAGGCCTTGCGCGCCGCTTGAGCTCACCTAAATCGTGAGCCGTTGGTGCAGTCTCGGGAGGCGAAGATGCCCTTTCGGAACTTAGAACTTGAGCCAGCAACCATCGCGAAGCTTGATCGGTGCTTAGCGCGCACGCAGGAACTGGCGGCCAGCTATGGAATCGAGGCACATGGCGAGGGCATTCGCACGATGCTTGCCCTCGCGCTTATCGAAGCGGCCAGTGCCGGCGAAAAGGATGAAGACCGCCTAGTTGGGTTCGCTCTGCGGGCTCTGCCTGCGTATCGCAGCCTGCGGCAGAGCCCGCTTCCCTAGACGTTCGCATTACGCCCGCGGGCATCCTGGACGCCACGCACGGCTGGGTCGGAACTTTCCGACGCAATCGAGATGTGCGCCGGAACATTAGCGCCCCGGGCACGTTCCGTCTGGTGGTCTCAGAACAAAGGGGTGACCAGATGAAGTGCGCCGTGCCACTTGCGATTGCGATCGGCCTCGCTGGTCCCGCATGGACTCAGACGCCGGCGGCGAATGCAGACACACCTCGCGGTACCTTGGCGAACTCGCAGCAGGCCGCCGAGCCCGGCAAGGGATCCAATACCTTCACCGAAGATCAGGCGCGGTCTCGCATCGAGGATAGGGGCTTCTCGGGCGTCACCGGCCTGAAGAAGGACGGCGACGGCATCTGGCGCGGCAAAGCCACGAAGAATGGCACCGCGATCGACGTCGCCGTGGATTATCAGGGCAACGTCTTCCCAAACTGATCGTCGTACCGACACCTGATCGTGTCTATCGCGTGAGGCTCCGCACCCGTCACACGTTCGCGTTGCGCCGGCGTGCAACATCGCCTCGCCGAGGGCGGCAAGGTCATAGCCGGCGGCATCTGCGGCCAGGGCGAATTCGGCAACGGCGGCTTGTGCCGCGTCGTGCGCGGCGTCATCGGTGGTCATTCGACCCTCAACATTTGAATTGGCATCGTGTGCGCGAAACACCCGCGCCGGTCCCCGAGGCGAACGGTCTGGCAGACCGAACCCCCGCCCCCGGTCATCGCCGACGGGCAGCCTCGCGAACGAACTGGCGGATCTCGCCGGTGAGGCGTGGCATCTCGGCGTCAACCCGCTGCATTGCGTCGGCGTACGCCGCGGCCACGGCATCGGCCGCCTGCGCTGGCGTGGCGCCCGCGGCCAGTCCTGCCGCTTCATCTGCCTCGGCCTCAGCTAGGACGCGATCTCGCACCAGGCGGCGGACCTTGTCGGCCAGGTGCTGCACGGCATCGTCCTCCGTCATCGCACACCTCCACCGAAGCGCGCGGCCTCGACGGCGACGGAGTGCTTCGCGACCACGGCGGTGATGGTCGCCGCGCTGTGCTTGGCGATGCACTCAGACATAGCGGTGAGGGCGTCCTCAGGGTCGGCCTGGGGGAACCGCGTCAAGACATCATCCAGAATACCGCCGAGCAGCGCAGGCAGCTGGATGTTGATCTGCGACTGCATATACTCAGCAGCGCCCGGCACGAACTCGTTCTTCTTCATCGAACATCCTTCCCATCGCGCCCCGATTTCACCGCCAGCGTCCAATCCTTGCCCTCGCCGGGTTCGCGCGATGTGTCAGCATTCGCGTGCCACATTGAGCCACGATGCGTGACCAAGCTGCCGCGGCTGTAGGCATTGGCCGCTTGCCAAACGCCTAGATACCGGACGCCGCCATCTTCGAGGGCGCCGATGCGCTTCGCGATATCGGCCAGCCCTTCCTTGATCATGTCGGCGACTTCGTACAGTTCGCCGACCGTCGCAGGGCGGCGGAGAGCATCGGCGCCGTAGGTCTCGGCTATCTTCGATTTCATGCTACTCATGAAATACCTCGTTGACGACGCCATATCGCAAGCACCAGTCGATCGACGACGGCGCTTCGTCCTGCATGGCGTCCATGAATACTTTAGCGGCCGTACCAGTACGGCGTTCCATCAGCTTGGCCGTCTGGCCGTCCAGCCAACCCAGATGACGAGCCGCCTCTCGATGCGCTGCCGCTGTCAACCGGGCGGCACTGGCGGGCATCGCAGCGGCGTGCAGCAAGATCACTGCGCCGGGCTCGGCCACACGCCAGTCGGCAGCCATGGCCACTAAGATGGCGGCAGACTCGGCACGGCGGATGCGGGCTACCTTGCGCTTAGCGGGATGGCCGGCGAGCAGGGCGTGGATGTCGAGCGCCGCGGGGAACCTGCCGCCGGGGCTGTCGATGGTGATGACGACGTGCTCGGCGCGGGGTGCTGCATCCAAGAGCGCGCCGACGCGCTCCGCCATGGTGGTGTCGATGTCGCCAATAATGTCGATCGAGACCGGCCCGGTCCAACCCGCAGCCTCGGCCTCAGCGCGGCGGGCAGCTATGACATCGGGCGGGTCCGCCCATTCGAGATTATGCATCGGCGAGCGCCAGCCGCTGGTCGACCTCGTCGAAGAGCGGGCCGAGCGGAACGACCAGCATCGAGTCCATGACCTTCGGCCAGGCGTATGCCGTAGGGAGAACCATCGCGTCGCCATGACCGCGGGCGATGACAGCAACACCCGGCGGTGCGCCGGCCTTCGCCACGACCTTCTCGGCCAGTTTGCCAGCGCGGGATGGCGAGACGCCGAAGCGGCAGAACTCGCGCATCGCGGCAAGGCAGCGGACGTCGGCGTCGGTGAACTGGATTCGCCCGTTGGGGAGGTGCTCGCCGAAGGCAAAGGCGGAATGTTGCAGCCAGCCTCGAATAGTCGACGTCGGCAAGCCAGCGGCGTGAGCCGCCTCCTTAACGGAAAACGTCATTGTAAATCGCCTGTTGAATCAATGGGTGAAAAAGACGCCCGCGGCCCGTGGGCCGCAGGCGAGAAGTCGAGGCTGGTAACCTGGAGGAGGGGTGCATTACTTCCCTCATATAGACCCTCGAAAACTGTCCGAAAGGGACGACGACAGACACGAAATAATCTCGCGTCTAGCCCAAGTCGTTAAGCTGCAAGCAGAATTTCTTCGAAGTTTTTTGCTGCCTCGACCAACATCTGTGGCGCGGCACGCTCTGCGGTCTTGCCGGACAGCCCATCCAAGGCCCCAATGTCGGCCATCGTCCGAGCCGTGGTGGCCTTGGCGAGCACTCGACGATGGCGACGAGACAGGCGGGCTGCGGCTGCTTCCTCGGCGGCGCGGATCAGCGCGAGTTCTTGCGGGGCGGGGCCGGGCAGGCCGGGGCAGGCATTTCCGGAGGGGCGGCATCGCCCCGTGAGGAACTGCTCGGACAGGCGGCCCAGCGTCGGCAAGGCCGGTGATGGGCAGCGGGTGATGGGCACCGGCTCCTGCGCCACCATCAACCAATCACGGGCGCTGGCGGGGCGCGGAGCGGGCCCTGCCCATTCCCCGACGCGCATCGGGCTAGGGCTGGCCACGTCGAGCCAGTCGCGCCTGGCGGAGCGGAGCGGCCAGTCAGACCGCGGAGGCTGCACGGGGCGACGCTGGTGCGGCTGGGCAGGCCATTCGCCGGCCACGGCCATCCACTGGCGCACCGACCGATCGTAACCCGTGGCGCCAGCCGTCGTGCCGCGGCGGGCTTTATATCGCTCTTGCGGGCGCAACCACTCGCCAGCGCCACTGCGCCAGCCGGTCAGCCGGCCGTGGTCGAAGCGCAGTCCGCCCAAGGTGACCCGGTGGCCATCGCGCACCGGATTGGCGCCCTTGATGGCGATAAGCATCGCGTCGACCGACGGTAGCAGATCAAGTTCCGCCTCCGTCTGCCGCTGCTCGGGCGGTCCGCGCAGTTGCTGGGGTGTGTTGTCGTTGTCGGGCCGGAGCCAATCGCCGGCCGAGGATTGCTTGTCGACCCACGCCCGCAAGCCGGCGAGCAGCGACAGGGCGCGATGCCGCGGTGCCTTCGAGGGGCGCGCCTTCTCGGGAGGTGGAAGGTTGGCCGGGTTCCAGGTGCCGGCCGGCTCGTCGCGTGTCGCGAGCATGCAGCCGCAGGTCTCATGGGCGGCGGCGAACCAGCGGCGGACGGCGCGTTGCTGCACGATGGCCGCCGAAGCAGCGCGATCGAATGTCATGGCGAGCTCCAGGTGGCAGCCGCAACCCCGCGTCGCGACTTTCTGACCTGTAAGTGTTGTTTTCGCGGGAAAACGCCGGTCGATTTCGTGCAGATGTCCGCCGGACTCCACAGGTTTCGTAGCGGGGTGCGCTAGCGAGGCAGCGCCAAAGACTTGGTGCCTTAGGGGGCCATCCAATCCCTGGCGCCATCCGATCCCCGACCGGCGGCCCTCCGCGCGGAATCATTTCCCCAAAATAGGAAATTCGGATTTTTACCGTCGGCGGGATCTAAGTGATTGTTTTTGCTTGGGCGGGCCGAAAAATAAACATGAAAACTCGCGGCATGACGCGTTCGATTGCAGGGACCGGTCCTAGGCTGAACCGCTGGAGGGATCTGCGCCCCCCCCCCGGGTGAAGCGCACCGCGGAGTCTGGCTAGCCACCTCCTCGACGTGACTTGCCGGGCGAGTTTGTTCACGCTTTGATTATGGGCGCGACGGGAGGCGCCCATGCATGTGAGGAAGTTCGACATCAGCTGCGAGAAACTGCGCTTTGACCGGGAGACCAGAGCACTCGCGATGACCGTACAGCCGCTCGCCCCCGACTACGACGAGGCAGCGCTGATCCGGCTCGGATGGGGCGTAATGGCCTGCTGCCCCGAGCTCCGGCGGTTGGTCATCGAGGTAGAGGTGGACGACGGCGCGGTCGTGCCGCTGCGCCTGCAGCGGGTGGCGTAAAGCGGGTGCCGGCGGTGCTGCTGCGAGCTTACGGATCTTGCCGCCGGCGCAGGGCTTGGCCAAGGAAGTACTTCCGTTCAAAGTGATCGTTGATCGTCACGGCGAGCCCAGCCACAAAAGCGACAGCAGTAATGAGCAGCATGACCAGATAGGTCACAGACACACCATCCGCCCAAAGACGCCATATGGCGACACTAAGCCAAGCTCCTCCGCTCAAGAATAAGTAGCCAGGCCAGCGCTTGGCTTCGATTCGAAACACCTCCTCCATGTACGCGCGGCCAAGCGATATATACTCGTCGTTATCCATGTGCTTCCCCAAAAGTCCTTGTAGATAAAGCATCTCTCAGCCGGACACACCTATGAAACCCGCCGAACTACAATCCGCCCTCGCCAAACTCGATCTCTCGCCGGCGGCACTGGCCAAGGTCCTTGGCGTCGACGTCAGGACAACCCGTCGGTGGGCGACGGGTGGCAAGCCAATCCCAGAATCCGTGGCAGATCAGCTTTATGAGATGGTCCAAGCCGGCGGCGTGCCGGCCAGTCTGATAGAGCGGCGATCCAAGGCAACCGAAGAGACCAACCGCTTCATCTGGGTGCGGCGGAAGGGCGAGCCGGAATGGACCGTCGCCGAGCATGACCTCGTGCAGGATCAGTACTTCTTACCCGGCCGCGTTGAGCGCTACCTCGCTGACGAGCTCGAGCTCGGCCCGGTGATTGAGGCGCCGAAGGGGTGACGGCCCTGCTCGAATGATGCGGGCGTCGAGGGCGGTCATGCGGTCTCCCATACGCACGGCGTGATCACCGGCTCCAACGCCCCGTCGGCCGCCACCCGCCCGACTACCCATTCCGGCGTGCCATCGTCACGGAGGGCGATGCCCATAATGCGGAGCGGCTTGCCGACATCGTCCTGTGCCGCGAACTCGCATACTGGCATCATCTGTAGATACTCGCAGACGGACGGCCGGTTTGCCGCCCATTCATCGATTTCGCGGCGGACGATCTCCGCTATTTCCCGATCGTCCATCACGCGGCCTCCTGCATGGGCGGCGGCTCAAAGCTGCCGTCCGCTTTGAGGAGGAAGGGGCGTCGTTCCAGTTCGTCCGTGCTTTCGATCTGGCCGACGCCTACGGTTCGGCACAGACTGGCCAGTCTCTTCTGCCCCTCTACCTGCGTCTCGGCGTCTTGCGACTCGAAGATTATCTCAAGCCGCCCTTCCGGGGCACCGGACTGGTCCGCGAGTTCGAACCAAGCGCGGGATTCCGGACCAGCCTTGATGACGTCGCTGTTCACGATTTCCACCACCCGGTCGGGGAGCTTCTCCCGCATAGCACCCACGACCCGGCCGTCGGCGATCTCGAGGCGCACCCGCGCGCCGGTCCACTGCGTGGAGTCGGTGCCAAGCGCATCCCGCAAGCGTTGGAAGACGTCATCGTCGGTGGCAGGCCCGCTGACGTCGAGCACATGTAGAACGTGCTCCTGCCGCCCCGACAAGCCATCCAGGACGAGGCGGAGTTTCAGGTCGGCGAACGGACTGCCGATCTCCGCCACCTCGAGGATGCGCAGCACCTCAGATAGCGCTCCCCGCTTCGGCTTGGCGCCCGCAACCGGCTTGTCCGTCTTGATCTGCTTAGGCTGATATGCCGTAGGCGGCGAGCACTCGTACTCCTCCCGCTCGATCCACTTCGCGAGGCTGAAGCGGGGAGCGTCAGCCTTGCCTTGCGCCGCCCACGTATCGCGCCATTCCGTTGCTGCGGCGACCATGATGGCGTGAAGCTCGCCACCCGGCGCCAGCAGCACATAGGCCTTACGTGCCTCTGCCCTGCCGCGTCGGTAGCCGTACGCGCGCCATAGCTCATCGAAGCCGCCATTGGCCGCGAGCTCTTCCTCTCCCGCCGATCCCGGCGACCGCGGGGCTTCAGCCCCCGCGGCGTCCGGCGCCGAAGGCGCGGCGGGTTCAATCTGTCTATCAGTAACCGGGTCCACTATCGTGGCCCGGTCTTGTAGACAGGTCTTTGTCCCAGCAGGTGGGACGCTAATTTCGTTTGTGTCCCGCAACTGCTGGGACGCTAAATTTTCTAGCGTCCCAATAGAGTGGGACGCTATGGAATCGCCGTTTGTGTCCCGCAGCTGCTGGGACGCTACGGCCGGAAAGAGACCGCCAGCGGCGGTGGCCAGGACGTCAAACACCGGCACATATCGGGACGAGCTCCGCCCCCGGCCGGCGAAGGTGCGCACGATCCAGCCGGTCTCGACGAGAAGGACGACGGCGCGCTGCGTCGCCGATCGCGACAGATCCCGAGAGCCCCTTGGGCTGCGGGATCGGATGGCCCTCACGATATGCCGCACGGACGCCAGGGCATCGCCGTGCTCGTCGTGGTACCAGCCGACGATGAAGCGGTACACGAAGCGCGAATTCTCGGTCTGGCGCTGATCGAAATCGATCAGCTCATAGAGCTTGGCCCGCGCCACAGGTCCCGTCGGCTTGGTCACGTTCATCGTCCAGTAGGCGAGCGAGAGCGACTTGGATTCAGGCGACGGCTGCGACATGGGCGACTGCCTCGGTAGCGAGTTGATCCGCGACGGCGGGAGGGAAGGTGACGGCGGCACCACCAAAGTGTTGCGGCCCGTAGACGCGCCAGCCGGAGCGCCCGCGCGAGAGCTTCAGGTCATAAACGCGGACGCCGTTGTCGAGCTCTGCGTCGAAGCGCGCGACGACGTTTCCACCCGGCGGTGCCGGGCGGATGGAGAGGATTTTCATGGGGATCCCCGAATTGGGGGGTGGATGTGCCTCGCGGGGCGAGCGTCGCCGGCGCTAGGGCCGGCTGGTAGGTCTAGGCGGAAGCCAGTTAGCGCTGGCGGTCCGTCTCGGTAGCGTACGGTACTCTCGCAGACACCTTGGAGCGGACGGCCCGCTCTTCGGAAGGTTCAAGGTTGAGTTGGCCGAGCGCCCATTCGACGTTATTCCAGAATGAGATGCGGTGGTTGACCGGCATGGTTTCCCTCACCGTGCCGAGCTGCATGATTAAACGTTGGCGGGGTTTACCGCCCTGGCGCTCGCACTCGACCAGTCGGCACACCAGAAGATCCCCAAGGTGCTGCCGCGTGGCGCGGTGACGACGCTCCCATCTTACGTAGGCCATGTGAGTAGTGCCCACAGTTTGGCCAAATTGGCGTTTTTGGGGTCACTACCCATCACGCCACGCCCTTCATATCGCGACCATTGTCGTTGGCGGGCGCCCAGGTGGACGTGCGGACTTGCGCCGCGACAAACGTGTCGAGGTCTTCCTCACGATAGAGCACGCTCGTTCCTAGTTTCACGAAACGCGGGCCGGTGCCGTAGCAGCGCCACTTATTCAACGTCGAAATGCTAAGTCCCAGCCGTTCGGCCGCGTCCTTCACCTTCAACATTCTCGCCTCCATCGCCGCGCCATCGCAGCGTCTGCAGGGCAAGTAGTGAAATCCGCGAAAAACGCCGGGAAAATCTGGATAAGTCCCGAGCAGTGCACAGCCTTAGTATTTAGTTACCGTTCATGGCGTCGGCGATCCGTCCAGCAATGACATCTGCCGCGGCACGCACCGGATCGACCTGCAGGTGGCTATAACGGGCCGTGGTCGCCGGGTCGGCATGGCCGAGCAAGCCGCCGATGACCGGCAGGGACATGCCGCTGGCAGCGCCGACCGAAGCGAAGGTGTGACGCAAATCGTGGAGCCGAACCCCGACCAGCCCGGCGCGCCCGCTGATAGCGGCCCAAGGTTTCTTTAAATCCGCCCTAGGCCTCTCGTCTTTGGTGCCTGCCGATGCAGACGCAATCACGTAGATGCCCACTTGGGGCAGGGCGGTCAGCACCTCCTGCGCCGCCCCGGATAGGACGACGGCCTTTCGCCCTGTCTTCGAGTCCGGCAAGAACAACATGCCTCGCTCGGCGTCGTACTCGCTCCACCTCAGGTGCAATATCTCGCGTAGCCGACAGCCGGTCAGCGTCAGCAGCCGGATCGCCCCGGTGACGTGCGGCGAGAAGATGGTGCGCCGGCTTTCTGGCCTGGGGGCATGCTTCGCCCTGGGGCCGTCCTCGTCAACGTCGTACGGCAGGCCGATCGTTTCCGCCTCGCGCAGGGCAGCACCGAGGCGAGCCATCTCATCGGCAGTCAGATAACGCTCGCGGCCTTCCTCCTCAAAGCGTTCCACTCCTGCCGCTGGGTTGAAGCCATCGGCCACAAAGCCATTCCTGCCGGCCCAGCCATAGGCGGCCGACAAGATGGCCAAGGCGCGGTTAGCGACGAACCTGCCACCGCCCTTCTCCTTAGCGGCGATGGCGCCGTGCATCCTCGTGACGTCGGCGCGCTGGAGGAGGTTCACCTTCTTGGAACCGACGGCAGGTTTGATGTGCAGCCTTGCGGTGCGCTCATAGAATTCAGCACTCGCCGCTTTCCGCTTCGCCTCGACGTGGCGCTCGATGAACAGGTCGAGCAGGTCCGACACCGTCATCGCCTCCCGCTCGGCGCTGCGGTCCGACGCGGGGTCCTTTCCGAGCGCGACGGACGCCAACAGCTTCTCTGCCGCCTCGCGCGCCTGCTCTGGCGTGAGAGCATCGCCGCCGACTTTCAATCGCTTCTTGGCGACACCGCGTCCACCGGCGCCGGGCCGATATTCAACAATCCACGAACGCGCGCCGCTCGGCATGATCTTGAGGCCGAACCCCTTCAGGTCCGTGTCGTAATAGGTTACCGGTTTGGCGGTCGGTTGCAGGCCGGAGACGCTCCGGCGGGTGATCTTCAGCGTCGGCATCAGGCCCTCGTGACTTCCTATCGAGTCGCCACCGAGTCGCCACCGTGAAGGATATCGGCCGGAAACGGGAGGAAACGACCCAGCCACGAGAATAGCCGGAAATGCCGCATATACAAGGGTTTGAAGTGGTTGCGCGGAAAGCTAGTCGCATGCTAGGAAAGCAGCGAACCGAAACTTTTAATCATGGGGTCCTGGGTTCGAGTCCCAGCGGGCTCACCACTTTCCGGGATGGAGTCGATGGTCTAGCCGCGCCGCGGACGATATTCGCGCAAGGCGTTCGACAATATGCCTTCGGCAAGGCCGACATGTCCCTTGCGCAAGGTCTCCAATGCGCTCTCCGCCGCCGCACGAAGATAATCGTCTTCCGTCGCCTTGGACGGTGCAAAACGATTCTGACCTTCAAATCTGGCCATCAGACCCAGCATGACGGCGATGAAGGCGCCTTTCAGCTCCAACACGACTCATCTCCGCGATAATTCTATTTTAATTATATTCACGTTCGCGCCGGAGCGTGTCGAGTCTCAATTTGCCCGCGCCGGCTAATGAGCGACGTCGCGGCTCGCCCCGTAAAAGAAGAGACCGCCCGCCCGGGGAAGCGCGGACGGCAGTGCAGCGGCTGCTGCGTCAGCAGGTGATCTGGCCGCTCGGGCACTCCGACTTGGTCGTGCCCTTGGCGCCGGACTTGTCGTTCGTGGCGCCGCCGCCGGGCTGCGAGGGAGTGGCCCCGCCGCCGGACACGCCGGAATTGCCGTCGGCGCCGCCCATATTGCCGGAGCCTGACGATCCGGTGACACCGGTGCCGCCGGAGCCCGAGCCGGTTTGGGCGAGCGCCGGGCCGCCGAGCGCGAGGAGTGCCGCCAGGGCGGCGATGGAAACTAACTTGGCGTAATTCATGAGGGTTCCTCCGTGATTGCGGGGACAACCTCAGTGCTCCACCCTTGTTCTGTCCAATTTCGTCACTAAATTCGAGATATATACTTCCCTACCGGAAAATAACGTCTTCCGTATTATAATGCCGACCAGTAACGGTGCGGTTGACCCTTGCGGCATCTCCACTAGAATCGAGGCGCGGAAGGTCGGGCCCGGGAGGTCTCGCAATGGGGGAAGGATCGCTTCTGTTCAAGGCGGCGCTGCTCGTCTTCGTCGCCTTCCTTGTGCTCTTCGTCTTTCGCGTCGTCTGACGGTGTGACGGCCGGAGCTGCGACCGCAGCTTACTTGCCGGTCATGCTTTCCAGCCGCGTGATGACTTCCTGGTGGAACGGTTCCATCGCATCGATGGTGGTGTGGTCGATGCCGGGCTGCCCGGAGAGGTCGACGTTTTCGAGGTCGCCCGTATAGCCCGGCACCGCGCTCACCGGCACGCCGAAGCCGTCCTGCGCCCAGAAATTGATGAACACGGCGACGTTTGAAGGCACCTGCCCCGGATCCGTGGCGTCGAAGGTGACGCCGAGGTCGACCGGGATGTTCTGCTGCTGGATGCTCGTCGCCACCGAGATCACCGCATTGGCGCCGAGCGAATGGCCGATCAGCACCACCGGACCGGTGTGGCCCTGCTGGGCGCGCTGGTTGATCAGGTCGATCACCTTCTGCGCCTCGTCCCAGCCATAGATCTCCGATTGATAGCCCTGCGCGACCAGATCCTTCATCAGCTGGTCGAGGCCGAGCGAGAACACGCCGAACAGGCCGCGGATCAGATAGACATGGGTGTCCGCGCGTGTGGGCAGGGCAGGGGTAGGACGGCCATGCAGCGGCCGGTGTGCCGTGTTGGCGAGGGCCGAGCCGGCGGGGAAGAGCAGAAGCGAGAGCACGAACAGGCGGCGCGGCAGTTTCATTCTCTTCCCCCGAGGCGTAACACGACCGCCATCTGCGCGGCTTCGTCCGCTTTATCCATGGCCGACATGCCGGTATCAAGACGCCGCAGCACGGCCGTGCCCCAACCGCGAGGATACGCATGCC
Organism: Xanthobacteraceae bacterium; assembly: GCA_029239875.1. Lineage (GTDB taxonomy): Bacteria > Pseudomonadota > Alphaproteobacteria > Rhizobiales > Xanthobacteraceae > Ancylobacter. Next base: position 21,153 of record JARBUD010000035.1, read on the forward strand.
CGCCACCAGCGCCCTTGTCCCGACTGCCCATGCCAGCCGCTATCTGCAGCAGCTCTGCAAGCACTGGGCGCACAAGCTGGAGGTCTCCTTCACGCCCGAGCACGGCGAGGTGAAGCTGCCCGACGGCGCGGTCGCGACCATGGACGCGCAGCCGGAGATGCTCGCGGTGCGCATCGAGGCGGGCGATGCCGAGACGCTGGAGCGGATGAAGGACGTGGTGGCGCGCCATCTCGACCGCTTCGCCTTCCGCGAGGCGCCGCTGCCCTTCGACTGGAAGGATGCGGCCTAGCCGGCCTTGCGCAGGCGGAAGACCAGCACGTCGCCCTCCGTCTCCTGCCCGTCGAGCAGATGGCCGTCCTGCCGCACCATGTGGGGAATGTCGATCACCGCCATCGGGTCGGTGCACTCGACGATGATGGCCGCGCCCGGCGCGGCGCGCTCCAGCGCCCGGCGGGCATGCAGCGCCGGCAGGGGGCATTTCAGCCCTCTCAGGTCGAGCCGCAGCGGCACGGTGCGTTCATCCATCGGACAACTCCTCGCCTTCGCGTAGGATGAAGCCGGCCGGCGGGCAAGTGCCGGGAGTTAGGTGAGGGAGACGAAGATGCGGCTGATCGGCTTTGCGGGATGGAGCGGTGCGGGCAAGACCACGCTGCTGGCGCGGCTGATCCCGGTGCTAGTCGGGCGCGGCCATCGCGTCTCCACCATCAAGCACGCGCATCATAATTTCGATGTCGACCAGCCGGGCAAGGATTCGCACACGCACCGCGTGGTCGGCGCCACCGAGGTGCTGGTCTCCTCCGCCAATCGCTGGGCGCTGATGCACGAATTGCGCGGGGACCCGGAGCCCGACCTGCCCGAGTTGCTGGCGCATCTGGCGCCGGTCGATCTCGTGTTGGTCGAGGGCTTCAAGCGCGACCACCATCCCAAGATCGAGATCCACCGCGCCCAGGTCGGAAAACCCTTCCTGCACCCAGAGGACCCCTACATCGTCGCCATCGCCTCGGACGCGCCGCTGGCCGATGCGATGCTGCCGGTGCTGGACCTCGACGATGTCGAGGCAATCGCCGATTTCGTCGACCAGCACGCGGCGCCGATCGACGGCATCGGCTGGCGGCCGAGCGTGGATCAGAGCGCGGGATAAACGGCGAGCAGGCGCTCGGCCTCGGCAAGGTCTTCCGGCGTGTTGACGTTGAAGAACAGGTCAAAGGGTTCGGTCGGCCATTCGACGGGAATCGCGCCTACGCGCGCCGTCCAGCGGTCGACGCGGCGCTCGCCGTCGGCCAGCAGCCGGCGTAGTTCGCCGCGCGCCTCCACCGGCCACAGCCCGACCACCGGATGCCTCCGCCCGCCGGAGACGGCATAGGCGGCGCCCGCCGTCTCCGCGGCCTCGCCGAGCCGGGTGGCGAGGTCGGCCGGCAGGAACGGGCAGTCGGCCGGAACGGTGAGGAGGTGTCGAGCGCCGGGGAAAGACGCCGCCACGTGGTCGAGCCCGGCGAGGATGCCGGCAAGCGGCCCCGGCGTGTCGGGCAGGCTGTCCGGCACCACCGGCAGTTCCACGCCGAAGCGTTCCGCCGGGCCGTTGGCGTTGAGTAGCAGCGTGCTCACCTGCGGCCCGACCCGCCGCACGATACGCGCGAGGATGGCCTCGCCGCCGAGCGGGCGCAGCGCCTTGTCGCCGCCGCCCATGCGCCGCGACAAGCCGCCGGCGAGGATGAGCCCGACCGGCTTGTCCATCACGCGGTCGGCCGGGTCAGCATATAGGCGGAGATGCCGACGAAGATCGTGCCGATGATCGCCAGCACCGGTGTCGAAAGGCCGATGAAGACCAGCAGCACGAAGCTGCCGGCCATGCTGCCGGTGGCGACGAGTTGCGCCCAGCGCGGTATGGCGCCGTTCTCGCGCCACGCGACGACGGAGGGGCCGAGCCGCGGATGGGTCAGCAGCCAGTTCTCGAAGCGCGGGGAGGAGCGGGCGAACAGCCAGGCGGCGAGGATGAGGAACACCGTTCCCGGCATCACCGGGGTGACGATGCCGACGACGCCGAGCGCCACGCACACCCAGGCCAGCGCAAACATCAGCCAGCGCCCCGGTGCCGTAACGGAATATAGCTTCGACGGTCTTTCGGTCATCGCGGCCAGCAGGATCGTCCGGTCAAGTCGTTCGACCATACTCATATAATATTCATCCGGCGTTTAGGAGCTTCACCGCGACATCGCGTTCAAAAATGTGCAAGAGCAGACGCAGGGCAGGGCCTCTTGGCCCGATGAGATCAGAATCGTTCTTAACTGTTGCTGTCGCCTCGGCCCGCGCGCGTTCCAGAAGATCGCCATGAACCTCAAGCCGTGCAAGGCGAAAGCCGGGAAAGCCGCTCTGCCGCGTACCCAGCACGTCGCCTTCGCCGCGCAGCTTCAGGTCTTGCTCAGCGAGGAAGAAGCCGTCCTCCGACTCTCGCAACGCCTCGATGCGCTGGCGGGCGATCTCGCCCAGCGGACGGCGGTAGAGCAGCAGGCAGGTCGAGGCGGCATCGCCCCGCCCGACGCGCCCGCGCAGCTGGTGCAGCTGGGCGAGGCCGAAGCGCTCGGCATGTTCGATGACGATGATGCTCGCCTCCGGCACGTCGACGCCGACCTCCACCACCGTGGTCGCAACCAATATCTGCGTCTCGCCGGCGGCGAAGGCGGCCATGGCGGCGTCCTTCTCCGCGCCCTTCATCTTGCCGTGGACAAGGCCGACGCGGTTGCCGAACCATGCCCGCAGCTCGGTCGCCCGCGCCTCGGCGGCCGCGAGATCGCTGTTCTCCGATTCCTCCACCAGCGGGCAGATCCAGTAGGCGCGACGCCCCTCGGTGAGCGCCCGGCCGAGGCTCGCCACCACCTCATCGATGCGGTCGAGCGGGACGGCGCGCGTGTCAATCGGCTTGCGCCCGGCCGGCTTCTCGCGCAGCTCGCTGGAATCCATGTCGCCGAAATAGGTCAGCACCAGCGTGCGGGGAATGGGCGTGGCGGTCATCACCAGCACGTCGACCGCCTCGCCCTTGGCGGCGAGCGCGAGGCGCTGGTGCACGCCGAAGCGGTGCTGCTCGTCGACGATGGCGAGCGCGAGGTTCCGGAACGCAACGCCCTCCTGGAACAGCGCGTGGGTGCCGATGACGAGGTCGATCTCGCCGCTCGCCAAGCCGGCGAGCAGGGCTTCGCGGGCGCGGCCCTTCTCGCGGCCGGTGAGCAGGGCGAGCCGCAGTCCCGCCTGTTGCGCCAGCGGCTCGATGGTCTTCATGTGCTGGCGGGCGAGGATTTCGGTGGGCGCCATCAGCGCCGCCTGCCGCCCGGCCTCGATCACGCTCGCCGCGGCCAGCAGCGCGACGACGGTCTTGCCGGAGCCGACATCGCCCTGCAGCAGCCGCAGCATGCGGTCTTGCGACGCGATGTCGGCGCGGATCGCCTTCAGCGCCTCCACCTGCGATCCGGTCAGCGAAAAGGGCAGGGCCGCTTCGATGCGGCGCGACAGCGAGCCGTCGCCCACACTCGGCCGCCCGACCTGCTTGGTCGTGCGCGCTCGCACCAGGGCAAGCGTCAGCTGGCCGGCGAGCAGTTCGTCATAGGCGAGCCGCCGCCATGCCGGTCCGGCGGGACTGGCGTCGAGCGTATCCTGCGGCTGGTGCACCTTGCGCAGCGCCGCGTGGAAGCCGATGCCGGGCGCCTCGCTTTGCCATTCCGGCAGCTCGGCGGTCTGGGCGAGCGCCGCTTCGACGGCACGCCGCACATGGCCGTGGCCGATGCCCTCCACCAGCGGATAGACCGGCTCGATCGGCGGCAGCTTCGCGAGACCGGCGGCATCGACCACGCGGTCGGGATGCGTCATCTGCGCCATGCCGTCATAGAGCGTGACAGTGCCGGATATCCAGCGCGTCTCTCCGACCGGCAGCAGCCGCTCCATCCAGCTTCGATCCGCCTTGAAATAGGCGAGCACGATGTCGCCGGTCTCGTCATGCGCATAGACCCGGTAGGGCGCACGCGAGCCGCGCGGCGTCGGCACATGCCGGTCGACGACGATCTCCAGCGTCACCACCGTGTCGGGCACCACCTGCGACAATGTCGGGCGCGCCCGCCGGTCGATGGTCGAGGCGGGCAGGTGCATCAGGAGGTCGAGCACCCGCGCCTCGCCGTTATGGCCGAGCAGCCGGTTGAACGGCTTCGCCAGCTTCGGGCCGATGCCCGGCAGGCCGGTGATGGAGGCGAAATAGGGATTGAGCAGGTCGGGCCGCATGATGGCGCGAAGGTGGACGAAGGTGGGGCCGCGCGCAATGCGGGCGCGCCTGCACATCCGTCCTCGTCATCCCGGCCGGAGGCGAAGCCGTAGAGCCGGGATCGCGTGCCAAATTCTGATGACGATCCCGGCTCGCCCTGCGGGCGTCCGGGATGACGATGATGGCAACGTATCCGTGCCCCATCGCACCGGCATCGCCCAATGCCTACCTGACATCGGGCGCCCGGCGCGCTAAACACACCGCCTTCACGCCTTGAGCCATCGGCGCACAGGACCCATATGACCGGAACCACCCGTTCGAGCGCCGGCCTCGATGCCCGTCGCCGCCGCATCCTCTACCGTTCCTGGCACCGCGGCACGCGCGAGATGGACCTGTTGATGGGCCGTTTCGCTGACAAGCTGATCGGTGACATGTCGGACGAGGACCTGGCCGATTTCGAGCAGCTCATCGAGGTCGAGGATCCCGACCTGTTCGGCTGGCTCGCCAGCGGCACGCCGGCGCCGGAATACGACACACCGATCTTTCACCGCTTCCGGCAGTTCCAGATGTCGGGCGAGGGCGTTCCCGATCTATGAAGACACCGCTTTCCATCACCTCGCGCCTCGCGCCGGGCCGCACGATCACCCTCGCCAACGTGCCGGCCGGCATGGAGGGGCTGGTCGTCGCCGACCTCGCGCGCGCTCTCGCCGCGCAGGAGGACGCGCCCTGGCCGACGCTGGTCGTCATCTGCCGCGACGTCGAGCGCATGGCGGAGCTGGAGCGCGCGCTGCCCTTCTTCGCGCCCGGCGTCGAGGTGCTGTCCTTCCCGGCCTGGGACTGCCTGCCCTATGACCGGGCATCGCCGCATGGCGACATCGTCGCCCGCCGCATGACGACACTCGCCCGCCTCGCGCGGGTGAAGGGCCGTGAGGGCGGCTCCATCGTGCTGACGACGGTGAACGCTGCGCTTCAGCGCGTGCCGCGGCGCGACCTCGTGGCGACGCAGTCCTTCTCGGCCGCGCCGGGCAACGCGCTCTCGCTCGACGAGGTGGTGGCCTGGGCGGAGATCAACGGCTACCTGCGCACCTCTACCGTGCGCGACACCGGCGAATATGCCGTGCGCGGCGGCATCGTCGATCTCTTCCCGCCGGGCCTGCCGGCGCCGGTGCGGCTCGATTTCTTCGGCGACACGCTTGAATCCATCCGCTCCTTCGATCCCGAGACGCAGCGCACGGCGATGCAGATGCGCTCGCTCGACCTCGTGCCGATGAGCGAGTTCCAGCTCACCACCGAGACGATGCGCCGCTTCCGCATGGCCTATGTCGCGCAGTTCGGCGCCGCCCAGCGCGGCGACCTGCTCTATGAGGCGGTGAGCGAGGGCCGGCGCTATCCCGGCATGGAGCACTGGCTGCCGCTGTTCCATGACGGGCTCGACACGCTGTTCGACTACGCTTCGGGCTCGCCCATCGTCATGGAGGCGCAAGGCGGGGAGGCGGCGGCTTCGCGGCTCGACCAGATCGCCGACTATTACGATGCCCGCAAGCACGGCATGGAGCATGGCGGCGGCGCGCCCTACAAGCCGCTGCCGCCCGAGACGCTGTACCTCACCGCCGAGGAATGGGAACGTCGGCGCGGCGAGGCGGCGAACATCGCGCTGTCCGGCTTCGCCCTGCCGGAATCGAAGGACGTCATCGACCTCGACGGCCACGCGGCGCGCTCCTTCGCCCCCGAGCGCGCCGATCCCGAGGCCCCGCTCTTCGACATCACTGCCGAATATCTGCGCGACCTCGCCAGGAAGAAGCGGACCATTCTCGCCGCTTGGTCCGACGGCTCGCGCGACCGCCTCGCCACCGTGCTCTCCGATCACGGGCTGAAGGGCACGCAGACCATCGGCTCGCGCGATGCGGCGGAAGCTCTTCCGAAGGGCACGATCGGCCTCGCCGTGCTCGGCATAGAGAGCGGCTTCGAGACCGACGCTCTGGCGCTCATCGGCGAGCAGGACATCCTCGGCGACCGCCTGGTCCGCCCCAAGCGCAAGGCGCGCCGGCCGCAGGACGTCATCGCCGAGCTAACCTCGCTCACCGCCGGCGACCTCGTGGTGCATGTCGATCACGGCATCGGCCGCTTCATCGGCCTGAAGACCATCGAGGCGATGGGCGCGCCGCATGACTGCCTCGAGATCCATTACGCGGAAGGCTCCAAGCTCTTCCTGCCGGTGGAAAACCTCGAGCTGCTCTCGCGCTACGGCTCGGAGGATACCGAGGCGCAGCTCGACCGGCTGGGCGGCGGCGGCTGGCAGGCGCGCAAGGCGCGGATGAAGAGCCGCATCCGCGAGATGGCGGCCGAGCTGATCAAGATCGCCGCGCAGCGCCAGCTTCACGAGGCGCCGCGCCTCGTGCCGGCAGCCGGGCTCTATGACGAATTCCGCGCCCGCTTCCCCTATGAGGAGACCGAGGACCAGGATGCCGCCATCGAGTCGGTGTTCGACGATCTCGGCTCAGGCCATCCGATGGACCGGCTGGTGTGCGGCGACGTCGGCTTCGGCAAGACGGAAGTCGCGCTGCGCGCCGCCTTCGCCGTGGCGCTCAACGGCAAGCAGGTGGCGGTGGTGGTGCCGACCACGCTGCTGGCCCGCCAGCACTTCAAGACCTTCTCGGAGCGTTTCAAGGGGCTGCCGGTCGTGGTGCGGCAGGCCTCGCGACTCGTTTCATCAAAGGAGATGTCCGAGACCAAGAAGGGCCTGGCGGACGGGACCGTCGACATCGTCGTCGGCACCCATGCGCTGCTCGGCAAGACCATCTCCTTCAAGGATCTCGGCCTCGTCATCGTCGACGAGGAGCAGCATTTCGGCGTCGGCCACAAGGAGCGGCTGAAGCAGCTGCGCGCCGACGTGCACGTGCTGACGCTCACCGCGACGCCCATTCCCCGCACGCTGCAGCTCGCCATGACCGGCGTGCGCGAGCTCTCCATCATCGCCTCGCCCCCCGTGGACCGGTTGGCGGTGCGTTCCTTCGTGACGCCGTTCGATCCGCTGATCGTGCGCGAGGCGCTGCTGCGCGAGCGCTACCGCGGCGGGCAGAGCTTCTATGTCTGCCCGCGCATCGAGGACCTCGCCGAGGTGAAGGACTTCCTCGACCGGCAGGTGCCGGAGGTGAAGGTCGCGGTCGCCCACGGCCAGATGGCGGCGACGCAGCTCGAGGAAATCATGTCCGCCTTCTATGACGGACAGTTCGACGTGCTTCTCTCGACCACCATCGTCGAATCCGGGCTGGACATCCCGACCGCCAACACGCTGATCATCCACCGCGCCGACATGTTCGGCCTCGCCCAGCTCTACCAGCTGCGCGGGCGCGTCGGCCGCTCGAAGACCCGCGCCTATGCCATCTTCACCCTGCCGGTGGAGAAGGCGCTGACGGCGCAGGCCGAGCGCCGGCTGAAGGTTCTGCAGTCGCTCGACACGCTCGGCGCCGGCTTCCAGCTCGCCAGCCACGACCTCGACATTCGCGGCGCCGGCAACCTGCTCGGCGACGAGCAGTCCGGGCACATCAAGGAGGTCGGCTACGAGCTCTACCAGGAGATGCTGGAGGAGGCGATCGCCAACCTGAAGGCCGGCATCACCGCGCCGGTCGCCGACAAGTGGTCGCCGCAGATCTCCATCGGCATGCCGGTGCTGATCCCGGAGGACTACGTCGCCGACCTGCATGTGCGGCTGACGCTCTACCGCCGCCTCGCGGATCTGGAGACCGACGCCGAGATCGAGGCCATCGGCGCCGAGCTGGTCGACCGCTTCGGCCCGCTGCCGGAGGAGGTCGAGCAGCTCCTGAAGCTCGTCGCCATCAAGGCGCTGTGCCGCCGCGCCAATGTCGAGAAGGTCGATGCCGGCCCGCGCGGCGCGGTGCTCACCTTCCGCGACGGACGCTTCCCCAACCCGCAGGGCTTCATCACCTATGTCGGCAAGCCGCATGTGGTGGCGAAGATGCGCCCGGACGGCAAGGTGGTGTTCTCCGAGGACTGGCCGAACGCCAATGCCCGGCTCAAGGGCAGCGCCGGCATCCTGCGGGAGCTGGCGAAGATCGCCGAGCAGGGGGCGAAGGCGGCGTAGGCCGCCCGCCCGTCACTTCAGAACGGCGTACCCGGGATCGGGCCGTCATAGGCGCCGTCGCTGTCCGGCAGCAGGTCGGCGTAGTTGTCCGAACCGGGACCGGAATCGCCCATCGAGTCGCCGCCGGCCTGGTTCATGTAGTCCTGACTCTTGTCCGCGCCCGGATGGTCGGGCAGCGGGCCGTAATCGAGATAGTTCGGGTTGTTGATCGGCGGGATGGTGATCTCCAGCCCGCCATTGGCGCCGGCCCGCGGCTGCGGATGCACCGTGATCGACTGCTGCGCACTCGCGGGAAGCGCCCCGAGCATCAGGACGGCGGCGGAAAGAACGGCGGCGTAACGCATGACCCGGCTCCAGCACATCGACGGCGGCGCCGGGGTCTCCACCACGCGGCGCCTTCCCCTAAGGACCGTGTTCCGGCGGCGCTGTCCAGAGCTTCCTTGATCCGCGCGGCGGATTCCGCCCGCTGTGTCCGACGGGCAAGCTTCGGCGAGATGCGTCAGGGCGCGCCCGGCGCCTGCCACCAGCTCTCCGCCAGCGTGCCGGAGAGCGCCACCTCACCCGGCCGCTCGACCTTGCGCCAGCGCGCCACCCACTGGCCCGGCGTGTAGAACAACGGCACCGAGAAGCGCGCCGACATCAGCACGCGGTCGAGCGCGCGCACGGCCGAGACAAAATCATCCCGCTCGCGCGCGGCGAGCAGCGCCTCGATCATCGCGTCCGCCGCCTTGCTCTTCAGCCCCATGAAGTTGCGCGTGCCCGGCGTGTCGGCCGCGCCCGAGCCGAAATAGAAGGCCTGCTCGTTGCCGGGCGAAAGCGACTGGTCCCAGATATAGGGCACCATGTCGTAGTCGTAGGTCTGCTTGCGCGCCTCGAACTGGACGTTGTCGACCAGCCGGATGTTCAGCGTCACCCCCGCTCGCCGCAGCATGTTCTGATAGGCCAGCGCCAGGCGCTCCTGGTCCTTGCTGCCGACGATCAGCTCCGGCGCGAACGGCTTTCCGGTGGCCTTGGAGGTCAGCGTGCCGCCCTTCAATTCCCAGCCCGCCTGCGCGAACAGGTCGAGCGCCTTGCGCAGCCGCTCGCGGTCGCGACCCGAGCCGTCCGAGCGCGGCGGATACCAGGTGCCGTCCATCACCTCCGGCAGCACCGCGTCCGGGAAGGGCGTCAGCAACTCGCGCTCGCGCGCCTCCGCCGGCCGGCCGAGCGCGGAGAGCTCGGATCCGTCATAGAAGCTGCCATTGCGCCGGTAGAGGCCGAAATAGAGGTTGTCGTTGGCCCATTCGAAATCGAACAGCTCGACCATGGCCTGGCGCACCCGCACATCGGCGAAGAGATCGCGGCGCATGTTGAAGATCAGCGCCGAATAGGGCTTCGGCATGCCGGTCTCGATCTGCTCCATGACGATGCGCCCGTCGCGCACGGCGGGGAAGTCGTAGCCGGTCTTCCAGCGGCCGGGGTCGGTCTCGAAGCGTATGTCGTAGAGACCGCGCTTGAAGGCTTCGAATTGCGCATTAACATCCCGGTAGAAGTCATAGCGAAGGCTATCGAAATTGAAGTTACCGCGATTGACCGGCAGGTCGCGGCCCCAATAGTCCGCATTGTGCGTGAGAATGACGCTCTCGCCCGGCTTCACCTCCGCCTGCACATACGGACCGCTGCCGAGCGGGGCGGTGAAGGTGGTCTCCTCGAAGGTCTTGGCGTTGACCGCATGGCGCGCCAGCACCGGCATCAGCGCCAGGATCAGCGGCAGTTCGCGGTCGACGACGCCGAAGGTGAAGCGGATCGACAGCGGCCCCGTCACCTCCGCCTTGGCCACCTTGCCGTAATAGGTGCGGTGATTCGGCCGGCCCTTCAGGCGCAGCAGCTCGTAGGAAAACAGCACGTCGTCCGCCGTCACCGGGCTTCCGTCGGAGAAGCGGGCGCGCTCGTCGATCTCGAAGGCGACATATGAGCGCGCGTCGTCGGTCGCGACGCTGCGGGCGAGCAGGCCGTAGCAGGTGAAGGCCTCGTCGGGCGAACGGGCCATCAGGCTCTCGACGATGTTCCAGCGCACGAAGGGCGGGGCGGTGCCGCGGACGATGAAGGGGTTGAGGCTGTCGAAGGCGCCGACCACGCCCTGCACCAGCCGTCCGCCCTTGGGAGCATTGGGATTGACGCTCTTGTAATGGGTGAAATCGGCCGGGTGGAGCGGGTCGCCATGCATGGCGATGCCGTGCATGGGCGCGCCATCCGGGGCCGGGTTGCCCTGTGCCCGCGCCGCCGGTACAAGCGGGTAGCCAAGTGCCGCCCCGCACATGGCGCCGCCGCCCGCGATTAAGACATTGCGCGCGAAAGCGCGCCGGGTGATATCGGTCACGCCTCGGCCCCCTGGTCAAAGATTCGGCTCGCGCACACGCCAGTGTATGTAGCATGAACAGGACACCGAAATTCCTGAGGGTCACTCTGTCGCCTCATTTGAACGGGAGACAGCCCCTCATTCCCGATATGGCGCCGAGGCGTCCGCTAGCTCGCTCACGTTGCGGTTCGCACGACAGGAACTCGATATGATCATACGCTCCACTCTCGCGCGCAGCTTCGCCGCCGCCGCCCTGGCGCTCGCCATGGCCGGCTCGGCCGCGATGGCGCAGTCGCAGCCGGCCAAGCCCGCCGCGAACGCGCAGGCCAAGCCGGGCGCCAAGCCTGCCGCGAATGCCCAGCAGCCCGCCGCGAACGGCCAGCAGGCCAATGCGCCGCAGCAGATCCCGGCGATCCCGATCCCGTGGGTCAAGCACTGCCGGCAGGAGGCGTCGATCGGCAAGGAGGTCTGCGAGATGGAGCAGACCATCATCACCGACACCGGGCAGTTCCTCGTCCGCTTCGGCGTGTTCGAGGTGAAGGACGACCCGAAGAAGGCCTTCACCGTCGCCTTCCCGACGGGCCTGCTGCTGCGCAACGGCTTCCGCGTCGCGCTCGCCAACGAGCAGCCGATGCTTGGCACCTTCGTCATGTGCGACGAGCGTGTCTGCCGCGGCGATCTCCAGGTGGATCAGGGCTTTGTCGACCGCATGAAGAAGGCCCCCGGCCTGACGCTGCAGGTCGCCAACGCCGTCGGCCGCCTGATCTCCTACCCGATCGGCCTCGGCGACTTTGCCAAGGTCTATGAGGGCGCGCCGACCGACCCGAAGGCGTTCGACGAGCAGCTCAAGAAGATCCAGGACCAAGTCAAGACCCGCCAGGAGGCGCTCAAGGCCGAGGCCGAGCAGCGCGAGCAGCAGACCAAGGCCGGCCTCGAGAAGCTCGGCGCCGAGAAGCTGAAGAACGCGCAGCCCGCGCCCGCGCAGTGAGCGCGCCCTGCCGCTAAAACGAAACGCCCGGCCATGAGCCGGGCGTTTTCATTTGTGGCCACCGTCGGCCGCCACGTAGCCGGCAGCGCTGCCTATTGCAGCCGCTCGCCGCGCATCCGCCAGCCGCCGTCGCCGTCCGCCGACAGCATCTCCTCGACCTGGGGATGACGCACCGGCTCGCCCGAGGTGTCCGGTTCGAGGTTCTGCTCGGAGACATAGGCGACGTATTCCGTCTCCGCATTCTCGGCGAGCAGGTGATAGAACGGCTGGTCCTTGGTCGGCCGGATGTGCTCCGGGATCGACTCCCACCACTCGTCGGTATTGGCGAATTCCGGATCGACGTCGAAGACCACGCCACGGAAGGGATAGTGGCGGTGCCGGACGATCTGTCCGATGCGGTATTTTGCGTTCCGCTCTTTGATCATGATGCCGACGGCCTTCCTGCGGGCGACCCGTTACGGGCGCGGCCGCTTCCTGTCAACTCGTCCGCGATGCAACGAGCGTGCCCGATGCGCGCATAGCGGCGGAAAGTCTGATTGACCGGCACAGGGCGAGCCGATAGCCAGCCGCCATGGCCGAAGTCCTGGCGCTGGCGCTTCCCTTTTTCGGTGTGATCTTCCTGGGGCTGGGATGCGGCCGGCTGGCGCGCATCCCGGAAAGCGGGCTCGCCTGGCTCAGCTTCTTCATCATCTATGTGGCGCTGCCGGCACTGTTCTTCTCGCTGGTGGCACGCACGCCGTTCCACGAATTGACCAATGGCAGCTTCATCCTCGCCACCACGCTGACCACAGCGACCTGCTTCGCGCTGTCCCTGCTGGTCGGGCTTTGGCTGCGGCGCGGCAACCTTCCCGAGGCGACCATCGCCGCCATCGTCGGCTCCTACTCCAATGTCGGCTATATGGGCCCGGGCCTGACCCTAGGCGCGCTCGGGACGGCGGCCTCGGTGCCGACGGCGCTGATCTTCGTCTTCGACAGCCTGTTCTTCTTCACCATCGTGCCGGTGCTGATGGCGGTGAGCGGGCGCGACCAGCACAGCCTCGGCGCGACGCTGCTGCTCGTCGTGCGGCGGGTGGTGACGCACCCGTTCAATATCGCCACCTTCCTCGGCGTGCTCGCCGCCTATATCGAGTTCCACCCGCCGGCAGCGATCGAGAAGACGCTGGAATTCCTGCGCAACGCCGCCGCGCCCTGCGCGCTGTTCACTCTCGGCGTCTCGGTGGCGCTGCGGCCGATGGAGCGCATGCAGGGCGAGGTGCCGTGGCTGCTCGCCATCAAGCTGATCGTCCACCCGGCGCTGGTCTGGCTGGTGCTCACCATGGTCGGCGGCTTCGAGCCGGTCTGGATCGCCACCGCCGTGCTGATGGCAAGCCTGCCGCCGGCGCTGAACGCCTTCATCATGGCCAAGCAGTACGACACCTATGTCGCCGGCGCTTCGGGCGGCATCCTCATCGGCACGGTGGTCTCGGTCGCCACCGTCACCGCCATGCTCTACGCCGTGCAGCACGACATGCTGCCGCACGGCCTGCTGCAGTAAGGCCTAGAGCGGCGTCCCGGCGAGCAGGCGCGGCACGTCGCGCGTCGGTCCGACGCCCTCGCGCATCACCGCCTTGCGCAGCATGGGCGAGCGGCCCATCAGCCAGAGACCGAGCCCGCGCAGTCCGGCGACCGGCACGAGATCGGACAGCAGCGAGCGGTTGAACAGGTCGACGGCGAAGCCGCGGCTCGCGACGTCCGCCCGGCGGCGGCGCTCATAGGCGTCCGTGACGCCAGCCCCGCCGATGTCCTCGCCGGCCTGCATTGCGTCGACCACCAGCTCCGCCAGCGTCGCCGCGTCGCGTATGCCGAGGTTCAGCCCCTGCGCACCGATCGGCGGGATGATGTGCGCGGCTTCGCCGATCAGCGCGATGCGGCCCTTGGCGAAGCGCTCGGCGGTGCGCTGGCTCAGCGGGAAACTGCCGCGCGGCGAGACGAGGCTCATGCGGCCGAGGATGGAGCGCGCCTTGCGCTCCATGACGCGGGCGAAGGCGTCTTCGTCGAGCGCCAGCAGTTCCTCCGCCTCGCGCGCCGAGACCACGCAGACGACGCTGGAGCGGTCCCCGGGCAGCGGCACCAGCGTGAACGGGCCGGTCTCGGTGTGGAACTCGGTGGAGACGTCGTGGTGCGGGCGGCCATGCGCCAGCGTCGCGGTGACCGCGACCTGCGGATAGTCGCGCACCTTCACGTCGATGCCGGCGGCGCGCCGGCAGGGGGAGTTGCGCCCGTCCGCCGCCGCCACGAGAGAGGCAGCGATGGTGCGGCCGTCGTCGAGCTCGACCGCGACCTGCTCGGCGCCGTCGGTGACGCTGCGCACCGCGCCGGTCACTCGCTCGATGCCGGCCGCCTCGGCCACCGCATCGTCCAGCGCGGCGAGCAGGACCTCGTTCTCGAGATTCCAGGCGAAGCCCTCCAGCCCAAGCTCGCCGGCGCGGAACTCCACCTCCGGCGCCCGCAGCAGCCGGCGCGTGCCGTCGACCAGGCGCATGACGCGCAGCGGCGAGGCGTCCTCGCGCAGCCGCTCCCACAGGCCGAGCGCCTCCAGCGCCCGCACCGAGCCGTCCATCAGCGCGGTCGTGCGCGGATCCGGCGCGCGGGGAGGGGCGACGAGGGTGACGGGGAGGCCGCCCGAGGCGAGGGCCAGCGCGACGATGAGCCCGCTCGGCCCGCCGCCGACCACGGTGACGGCCGGTGCCTTATCCGATCGAGGTGACATGAGTGTGTCCTTCGGCATCACCGGGGCTGTAAGCCGGCGCGCGAGTGTGGGATAAGCGAGGAGCGCGCCGTCTGGCAATTGGGATAAGCGCGGGCATGCTATATGCGTAACGAAGAAGCGGGCGGCGACAAATCCGATGTCGCCGTCGCGGGAGGAGATCCGGTGGCGATCACGTCCAAGTCGCTCGATGCGCGCCCGGCGCGCCGGCGTACGCTCGCCTTTGCCGTCCACCTCTTCACCGCCTCGGGCGCTGTCTGCGGCCTGCTGGCGCTGATGGCGGCGGTCGAGGGGCACTGGGCGATCATGTTCGCCTGGCTCGGCGTGGCCCTGTTCGTCGACGGCATCGACGGCACCATGGCCCGCCGCGCCCATGTCGGCGAGGTCCTGCCGCGCTGGTCCGGCGAGACGCTCGACCTCGTGGTCGACTACCTCACCTATGTGCTGGTGCCGGCCTTCGCGGTGGCGAGCGGCGGTCTCATGCCGTTCTGGCTGGCGATACCGGCCAGCGCCGCGATCCTGCTCACCAGCGCGCTCTATTTCGCCGACACCTCAATGAAGACCGAGGACCTGTATTTCCAGGGCTTCCCGGCGGTGTGGAACCTCGTGGTGTTCTACTTCTTCCTGGTGCCGCTCAACGCCTGGGTGGTCGCGGCCGTGATCGCGGCGCTCTCGGCCGCCACCTTCCTGCCGATCAAGTTCGTGCATCCCTTCCGCGTCGTGCGGCTGCGCCTCCTGACCATCGCGCTGCTGGCGCTGTGGGCGGTGCTGGCAGTCGTCGCCGTGCTCAACGAGCTGCGGCCCGCTCCGTGGGTCACGGTCGGCCTGTGCGTCTGCGCGGCCTATTTCCTGCTGTTCGGCCTCATCCCGTCGCGCCGGGCGACACCGGCCGGGCAGCCCGACTGAGTTCCCGGCGGGAGAGTGAGGAATGGCGTTCGCGATTCGCGTTCACGCATTCGGCGGCCCGGAGGTCCTTAAGTACGAGGAAGTCACCGTAGGCTCCCCCGGACCCGGCGAGGCGAAGGTCCGCCACACCGCCATCGGCCTCAACTTCATCGACACCTATTTCCGCACCGGCCTCTACCAGCCCGCGGGCGGGCTGCCCTTCATCCCCGGCAACGAGGCGGCGGGCGTCGTAGTCGAGGTGGGCGCGGGCGTCAGCGACCTCAGGGCCGGAGACCGCGTCGCCTATGGCGCCGCGACCGGCTCCTATTGCACGGAGCGGCTCATACCGGCGGCGGCGCTGGTGAAGCTGCCCAACGCGATTCCGGACGAGACCGCGGCGGCGATGATGCTCAAGGGCATGACCGCGCGCTACCTGCTGCGCCAGACCCACAAGGTGAAGGCGGGTGACACCATCCTCGTGCACGCCGCGGCCGGCGGCGTCGGGCTGATCTTGTGCCAGTGGGCCTCGCATGTCGGCGCCACCGTCATCGGCACCGCCGGCTCGCCCGAGAAGGTCGCGCTCGCCAAGGCCAATGGCGCAGCCTACGTCATCGACTATTCGAAGGACGACTTCGTCGCGCAGGTGAAGGAGATCACCGACGGCGCGCTGTGCGACGTCGTCTATGACGGGGTGGGGCAGGCGACCTATCCGGGCTCGCTCGACTGCATCAAGCCGCGCGGGCTGTTCGTCAGCTTCGGCAACGCCTCTGGGCCGATCACCAATTTCAACCTGCTGAGCCTGTCGCAGAAGGGCTCGCTCTACGCCACCCGGCCGACGCTCAACACCCACATCGCCACGCGCGAGGCGCTGCTCGCCACCGCCAACGACCTGTTCGACGTGGTCGGCTCCGGCGTGGTGAAGATCGCGGTGGAGCAGCGCTACAGGCTTCCCGACGCGGCGCAGGCGCATCGCGACCTCGAGGCCCGGCGGACCACCGGCTCCACCGTGCTGCTGCCGTGATCTGATTGAGCGCCGGGCCCACAATGTGCCGTCATCCTGAGACCTGACACGTAATGGCTCTTCGGGGTGGTCGGTGCCGCCTTTTGACCGTCATCCCCGGGCTTGACCCGGGGATCCACGACTTGCCGGGGATGCTCCAAGCGGTACTGAAGGCGTGGATGGCCGGGTCAAGCCCGGCCATGACGAACCTCCAAGCATCCCGGTCGCGAACTACGACTGAGTTCCCGAGTGTGCCCCGGAATCTGGCGCGAAACGCGTCAGATTCCGGACTGGCCGGACCAGACTTTGGGCTTGCTCCCCCGACCGGCCATGCCATGCTGGTCACAAATGTCCTTCACGCAGAAGCGCATGACCCGCGAGCCGCAGCAACAGCCTCTCCCGCCATGCGCCCTGCGCGCCGACGCCGTCCGGCGGCTGAAAGGCCCGCGCCATGGCGGCTAGCGCCGAAGGGGCCGCCGCGCCGGCATCGCTTCTGGAGGCGGTCGAACTGACCAAGCGCTTCGGCGCGCTCGTCGCCAACGACCATGTCAGCCTCTCCATCCGCGCCGGCGAGACGCATGCGCTGCTGGGCGAGAACGGCGCCGGCAAGTCGACGCTGGTGAAGATGATGTGCGGGCTGCTGCAGCCCGATTCGGGCGAGCTGCTTTATGAGGGCGCGCCCATTGTCTTCCCCGATCCGGCGAGTTCGCGCACCAGGGGCGTCGGCGTCGTCTTCCAGCACTTCGCCCTGTTCGACGCGATGACGGTGGTGGAGAACGTCGCGCTCGGCCTGCCCGGCCACGAGCCGCTCTCCGCGCTCGCCGCGCGCATCGACGATTGCGTCCAGCGCTACGGCCTCACCGTCGAGCCCTGGCGGCGCGTCGGCGAGCTCTCGGTCGGCGAGCGCCAGCGGGTGGAGATCGTGCGCTGCCTGCTGGGCAACCCGCGCGTGCTCATTCTCGACGAGCCGACCTCGGTGCTCACGCCGGACGAATCGGAGAGCCTGTTCCGCACCGTCGACCTGCTCACCAGCGAGGGCAGGGCGGTGCTGTTCATCAGCCACAAGCTCGACGAGGTGCGCCGGCTCTGCCACCGCGCCACCGTGCTGCGTGGCGGAAAGTTCATCGCCGAGGTCGATCCGAAGCAGGAGACCGCGTCGAGCCTCGCCCGGCTGATGGTCGGCGCCGAGGTGCCGCGCACGCCGCGCCTCGTCACCCACGAGATGGGCGAGCCGCGCCTGCTGGTGCGCAACCTCACCGTCGCCGGCGACGGCTCGCGCGGCTCGGCGCTGCACGACATCAACCTCGAAATCCGCGCCGGCGAGATCGTCGGCATCGCCGGCGTCGCCGGCAACGGCCAGACCGCGCTGTTCGAGGCGCTGTCCGGCGAGGCGCCGGGCGATCCGGAGAGCGTCGTCATCGACACGGTGCCGGCCGGCGGCCTCGGCCCGACTGAGCGGCGGGCGCTGCGCGCCGGCTTCGTGCCGGAGGAACGGCTCGGCCATGCCGCCGCGCCCGACATGCCGCTCTCCGACAACGTGCTGCTCACGACCCATGGCGACGGCGGCATCGTCAGCCACGGCGTGGTGCGCCACTCGCCCCTGAAGCGCTATTTCCAGGGCATCGTGAAGGGCTTCGACGTGCGCTTCGGCGGCAAGGACCCGAAGGCGCGGCGCCTCTCCGGCGGCAACCTGCAGAAATTCGTCATCGGCCGCGAGGTGCTGCGCGACCCCGTGCTGATCGTCGTCGACCAGCCGACCTGGGGCGTCGACGCGGCCGCCGCCGCCTTCATCCGCACCACGCTGCGCGAGCGGGCGGCGAAGGGCTGCGCCGTGCTGGTCATCAGTCAGGACCTCGACGAGCTGCTCGAATTCACCGACCGTATCGCGGTGATGAGCGAGGGCCGCCTCACCCCGCCCGTGCCCGTCGCCGAGACATCGCGCGAGGCGATCGGCCTCGCCATGGGCGGCATGCACGGCCACGGTGCCGAAGGGGGCAGCCATGCCGCTTAAGTTCGAGCGGCAGGAGAACGTCTCCGCGCTGCGGCTCGCCGCCGCGCCGCTGCTGGCGCTGGTCTTCACGCTGATCGTCGGCGCGATCATGTTCGTGGCGCTGGGCCACGATCCCATCCGCGCCTTCTCGATCTATTTCATCCAGCCGCTCGGCGACGTCTACACGCTGCAGGAGCTGGTGGTGAAGGCCTGCCCGCTGCTGATCATCGGCGTCGGCCTCGCCTTCTGCTACCGCGCCAATCGCTGGAACATCGGCGCCGAGGGGCAGTATGTCGCCGGCGCAGTGCTCGGCTCCTGGCTGGCGCTCGCTACCAACGGCGGCGAGGCCGGCCCCTGGGTGCTGCCCGCCATGCTGGTGCTCGGCGCCCTGGGCGGCGCGCTGTGGGGGTTGATCCCCGCCTTTCTGCGCGTGCGCTTCGGCGCCAGCGAGATCCTCACCAGCCTGATGCTGGTCTATGTCGCCCAGCTCGGCCTCGACTATCTGGTGCGCGGCCCGTGGCGCGACCCCGCCGGCTTCAACTTCCCGCAGAGCGTGACCTTCGACCCGGTGGCGGTGATGCCGCTCTTGATGGAGGAAGGCCGCCTGCATGCCGGCATCATCATCGCGCTGATCGCCGTGGCCGTGGCCACCTTCGTGCTGGGGCGCACGCTGACCGGCTTCTCCATCGAGCTCGCCGGCACCGCGCCGCGCGCGGCGGCCTTCGCCGGCTTCGACGAGAAGCGAGTCACCTATGGCGTCTTCGCCGTCTCCGGCGCGCTGGCGGGGCTCGCCGGCATCATCGAGGTGGCCGGGCCGATCGGCAATTTGCAACCGACCATCTCGCCCGGCTACGGCTTCACCGCCATCATCGCCGCCATGCTCGGCCGGCTGCACCCGGTCGGCATATTGGTGGCGAGCCTGGTGCTGGCGCTCACCTATATCGGCGGCGAGGCGGCGCAGATCTCCATGCGCCTGCCCTTCGACGTCACCCGCGTGTTCCAGGGGACGCTGCTCATCGCCATCCTGGCGGCCGACGTGCTGGTGCGCTATCGCCTGCGCCGGGTGGAGGGGACGAGCCATGCTTGATGCGGCGATACTCGGCGCCGTGCTCGCCAGCGTCGTCGCGGCGGCGACCACACTGCTGCTCGCCTCGCTCGGCGAGCTGGTGGCCGAGCGCGCCGGCACGCTCAATCTCGGCGTCGAGGGCATGATGATCGTCGGCGCGGCGGTCGGCTACGCCACCGCCTACTCCACGGGCAGCCTGCTGCTCGGCACGCTCGCCGCCATCCTCGCCGGCACGGCGCTGTCGCTGGTCTTCGCGGGGCTGGCCGTCTGGCTCGCCACCAACCAGGTAGCCTCGGGCCTCGCCACGACCATACTCGGCCTCGGCCTCGCCGGGCTGATCGGCTCCTCCTTCGTCGGCACCCGCATCGACGCGGCGCCGGCGCTGCGCGTGCCCGGCCTCACCGACCTGCCGGTGGTCGGGCCGGTGCTGTTCGGCCAGGACGCCTTCGTCTACGCCTCGATCCTCCTGCTAATCGCCGTCGCCTACGGCCTCGCCCGCACCCGCGCCGGGCTGGTGCTGCGCGCGGTCGGCGAGAACCATGCGGCGGCGCATGCGCTCGGCCATCCGGTGCGCCGCATCCGCACCCTCGCCGTGATGTTCGGCGGCGCCTGCGCCGGGCTCGCCGGGGCGCATCTCTCGCTCGCCTACACGCCGTTCTGGGCCGCCGACATGACCGCCGGGCGCGGCTGGATCGCGCTGGCGCTGGTCGTGTTCTCGGCCTGGCGGCCGCTCTGGCTGCTGGCGGGCGCGTACCTGTTCGGCGCGGTATCGATCTTGCAACTCCACGTGCAGGGCTTCGGCCTCGGCATCCCCTCGCAGTTGCTGTCGTCGCTGCCCTATCTTGCGACGATCGCCGCGCTCGTGGTGATCTCGGCGCTGAAGCGCGGGCAGGGCGCGCCGGCCTCGCTCGGCGTGCCCTTCGTGCCCGACCGCTGACGCCTTTGAGCTTCCGGTCGCCAAGGCGACTTCCCGCCTGCGCCGCGGCCGCGCAGGATGGTGACGATCCGGCCGCGCTATGGGAGCGGAGACGTTCATGCGCAAGATTCTGTCACTGGCGGTCGCCGTCACCGCCGGCCTCGCGCTCGCCGGCATCGGACAGGCCAGCGCGCAGGAAAAGCTCAAGGCCGCCTGGGTCTATATCGGCCCGGTCGGCGATTTCGGCTGGACCTACCAGCACGACCAGGGCCGCAAGGCGGTCGAGAAGGAGTTCGGCGACAAGGTCGAGACCACCTATGTCGAGAGCGTGCCGGAAGGCCCCGACGCCGAGCGCGTGATCGAGCAGCTCGCCCGCGCCGGCAACAAGATAATCTTCACCACCTCCTTCGGCTACATGGAGCCGACGCTGAAGGTGGCCAAGCGCCACCCCAAGGTGTTCTTCGAGCACGCCACCGGCTACAAGCGCGACAAGAACCTCGCCACCTACAACGCGAAGTTCCACGAGGGCCGCTACGTCCTCGGCCAGATCGCCGCCAAGATGTCGAAGACCGGCACCGTCGGCTACATCGCCTCCTTCCCGATCCCCGAGGTCATCTCCGGCATCAACTCGCTGATGCTCGGCGCGCAGTCGGTGAACCCGGACATGAAGATCAAGGTGGTGTGGGTGAACTCCTGGTTCGACCCGGCCAAGGAAGCCGACGCCGCCAAGGCGCTGATCGACCAGGGCGCCGACGTGATCTCCCAGCACACCGACAGCCCCGCCGCCATGCAGGCCGCCGAGGCGCGCGGCGCGAAGGCCTTCGGCCAGGCCTCCGACATGATCACCTTCGGCCCGAAGGCGCAGCTCACCTCCATCGTCGACAATTGGGGGCCCTACTACGTCAAGCGCGTG
>JARBUD010000036.1 GCA_029239875.1 Xanthobacteraceae bacterium
ACGCTCTCCTTCCTCGGCGTCGGCCTGCCGCCGACCCAGCCCTCGCTCGGCTCGCTGGTGCGCATCGGCAACGAGTTCGTGTTCTCCGGCGACTGGTGGATCAGCGCGCTGCCCGGCCTGCTGCTGGTGCTGCTGTCGCTGTCGGTCAACATCTTCGGCGACTGGCTGCGCGACGCGCTCAACCCGAAGCTCGCCTCATGACGGCGCTGCTCTCGGTGCGGAATCTGCGGGTGGAGATCGCCGCGCGGCATCGCGTGCTGACCGCCATAGACGACGTGTCCTTCGACATCACCGAAGGCGAGATCCTCGGCGTGGTCGGCGAATCCGGCGCCGGCAAGTCGGTCACCGGCACCGCCGTGCTCGGCCTGCTGGAGCGGCCGGCCTACCAGGCGAGCGGGCAGATCCTGTTCGGCGGCCGGCGCATCGACGCGCTGGGCGAGGACGCGATGCGCACCCTGCGCGGCAAGGAGATCGCTGCCGTCTTCCAGGATCCGCTGACCAGCCTCGACCCGCTGATGACCATCGGCGACCAGCTCGTCGAGACCATGCAGACCCATCTCGACCTCTCCCATGCCGAGGCGCTCGCCCGCGCCGAGCGGCTGCTGGCGGAGGTCGGCATCCCCGCCCCGCGCGAGCGGCTGCAGAGCTACCCGCACGAAATGTCCGGCGGCATGCGCCAGCGCGTGGTACTGGCGCTGGCCTTCTGCTGCGAGCCGCGCCTGATCATCGCCGACGAGCCGACCACCGCGCTCGACGTATCCATTCAGGCGCAGATCCTCGACCTCTTGCGCCGCATGTGCCGCGAGCGCGGCACCGCCGTCATGCTGGTCACCCACGACATGGGCGTCATCGCCGAGGCGACCGACCGCGTGGCGGTGATGTATGCCGGCCGCCTCGTCGAGATCGGCCCGACGGAGAGCCTCATCGCGGCGGCGGCGCACCCCTATACGCGCGGGCTGATGGCCTCGATCCCCGACATGCACCGGCGCGAGGCGGAACTGACGCAGATCCCCGGTTCCATGCCCCGCCCGGATGCGCCGGTGCCGGGCTGCGCCTTCCATCCGCGCTGTCCGCAGGCGCTGGCGCGCTGCACCACCGAGCGGCCGGCGACGTTCGCCCGAGGCGCGTCGCAGGTCGCCTGCTGGCTCGCCGCACGGAGCGCGGCATGAGCACGGCGAAGGACACGCTCCTCTCGGTGGACCGGCTCACCGTCCGCTTCGACGCCTCGCCACCGCTCCTGAAGCGCCTCCTCACCGGCGCCGGCCGGCGCACCGTGCATGCCGTGGAGGAGGTCGATTTCGAGGTGGCGCGCGGCTCGACCTTCGCGCTGGTCGGCGAATCCGGCTGCGGCAAGTCGACCATCGCCCGCACCATCGCCGGCATCCAGCCGCCCACGGGCGGCAGCGTCTCCTTCATGGGCGTCGACATCGCCGGCTTCCGTACCCGCCACGCCGCCATGCCCTATCGGCGCAACCTACAGATGATCTTCCAGGACCCCTATGCCAGCCTGAACCCGCGCTGGCGGGTCGGGCGCATCGTGGCCGAGCCGATCCTGACCCATAGACTGATGACGTCCGGCGCGGTCTTGAGGGCGCGTGTCGCCGAGCTTCTGGAGACGGTCGGCCTGTCGCCGGCCGATGCGCGCAAATTCCCGCACCAGTTCTCCGGCGGCCAGCGCCAGCGCATCTCCATCGCCCGCGCGCTGGCCTCCAACCCGGCCTTCATCGTCTGCGACGAGCCGACCTCGGCGCTCGACGTCTCCGTGCAGGCGCAGATCCTCAATCTGATGAAGAGGCTCCAGCGCGAGCTGGGCCTGACCTACCTGCTGATCTCGCACAACCTCGCCGTCGTCGCCCACATGGCCGAGGCGATGGGGGTGATGTATCTCGGCCGGCTGGTCGAGCAGGGCGACGCCGCCCAGATCATCACGCGCCCGCTCCATCCCTATACGCGGGCGCTGCTCGACACGGTGCCGGATCCGCGCGCGGCCAATCGCGCCCGCGCCCGGCTGTCCGGCGAGGTGCCGAGCCCGCTCGCGCCGCCCTCGGGCTGCGCCTTCCATCCGCGCTGCCCGCTGGCGAACGAGCGCTGCACCCGCGAGCGCCCACGGCCGGTCCGCGTCGATGCGGTGGAGGTCGCCTGCCATGCCGTCGAGGAGGGCCGCCTGCCGGCCCTGCCGCACCAGAACGAATGCCGAAGCACCGGAGACGCCGCGTGAAGACCACCATCGTGAACTGCCATGCCCTGATCGGCGAGGCCGCCACCCCAACTCCGGCGCCGGTCGACATCGAGATAGACGGGCGCACCATCGCCGAGATCCGCCCGCACGGCGCACGCGAGCCGGCGGCCGGGACGGCGATCGACGGGCGCGACCTGCTGATCGCGGCAGGCCTGATCAACGGCCACCACCACAGCCATGAGGGCTTCTACAAGGGCCGCAAGGATAACCTGCCGCTCGAGCTCTGGATGAACTATGTCCGCCCGCTCAAGCCCATCGAACTGACCGCGCGCGACGTCTATCTGCGCACCATGATCGGCGCCATCGAGGCGGTGCGCAGCGGCACCACGACGCTGTGCGACGACACCAACCAGAGCCCGCGCATCCGCCCGGATCATGTCGAGCAGGTGTTCCAGGCCTATGAGGACATCGGCATCCGCGCCAATGTCGGCATCACCCTGTTCGACCGGCCCTTCTTCCGCGCCGTGCCCTTCGTCGACGAGGAGTTCCCCAAGGAGCTGCTGGCCGAGCTCGACGGCACACGCATGTATTCGGGCGCCGAGCTGCTCGACTTCGTGCGCGGGCTGGCGCGCACCCGTCATCCCTCGACCAACCGCGTCGCCTACATGGCCGCGCCCTCGGCGCCGCAGCGTTGCACCAAGGAATTCCTGCTCGACGTGCGCCGCATGGCTGATGAGTTCGACCTGCCGCTGATGATCCATGTGCAGGAGACGCGGATGCAGGTGGTCACCGGCCAGCTGTTCTACGGCTCGACCATGATCGAATATCTCGACCGCATCGGCTTCATGAAGCCGAAGACAGCGTTCATCCACGGCATCTGGCTGAACCCGCGCGAGATCGACATCCTCGCCCGCACCGGCGTCACCATCCAGCACAACCCGCCCTCCAACCTGAAGGTCGGCTCCGGCCTCGCGCCGGTGCGCGCGCTGCTCAAGGCCGGCGTCAACGTCTCCATGGGCACGGATGGCTGCGGCTCGATCGAGGGCACAGACATGCAGAACGCGCTCTACCTCGCAGCGCTCCTGCAGAAGCTGCGCGGCGAACACACCGACTGGGTCGGCGCCGAGGAAGCCTTCTACGCCGCGACCATGGGCGGCGCCCGCGCGCTCGGCCGCGACAAGGAACTCGGCGCGGTGGAAGTCGGCCGCACCGCCGACATCGTCGGCTACCGGCTCGACGCCATCTCCTTCGCCCCGCTGAACAACGCGGTGAACCAGCTCGTCTATTCCGCTGGTCGCGCCGAGGTCGACCTCGTCATGGTCGACGGCGAGATCATCGAGAAGGACGGCAAGCTCACCCGCATCGACGAGGCGGCGATCATCGACGAGATCCGCGAGGCGCATGCCCGCATCGAGCCGCAGCTCTCCGCCTCCGAGGCCGATGTCGAGCGCATCTCGCCCCATTACGAACGCATCTACCGCCGCTGCCAGTGCATGGAGATCGCGGCCGACACCTATCCCGCCCGCCTCAGCCACTGAGTGAGCCCCGAGAACAGCGCCATGACCCGTCCCGCCGATTTCCACGCCCGCGCCATCGCGGTGCTGCACGACGCCAACGAGGCCGCCTGGCACGAGACCGACCCGGAGGAGGGCGTGCGCCACTTCACCAACGCCACGCGCGGCCTGCTCGGCGATCCCGACGCGCCGAGCAGGCCAGGTGCGCTGAAGCCCGGCGAGACGCAGTTCATCGTCTCGGCCTGCTTCTTCATTGCGCCGAGCCGCGACCACATGATCGTCTTCGCCGACAATTTCGGCCTCGGCCGCGCCCGCATCTCCGTCACCGACAGCCGGCCCGGCCACGCCGTGCAGACCAGGCAGGCGGCGGTGGTGCCGAACACCGATGTCGACCCGATCTTCCGCCAGATCATCAAGACCGGCCGCGTCGGCTGCTCGATCTATGTCCCCGTCATGTGGAAGGGCGAGGTGGTCGGCATGTTCAACACCGCCTCGCAGGCCCGCTATATCTATGACGAGACCGACATGCGGGTGCAGAAGCTGTTCGCCGCCTGCGCCGTGGCGGTCTGGATGGGGCTCGGCGGGCCGCAGCGCGTCGCCGAGGTGGCCGACAGCCTCGGGCCGTGGACGCCATGACCGCTTCGCAATGACGAACTCGAAAGGCCGACTGCCTGCCGTCCACAGCCGGCCGGCGGCGGCACCCCGGGATCGACAAGGCGGCGTCCTTCGCCCATGCTGCCCGCGGGAAATGGCAGCATGGGGAACAAGATGAAGCTCTTCAGCAAATCGGGCCTGGTGGCCATCGCGGCCCTTGCGATCACCACGGGCCTCGCCTTCGCCCAGACGCCGGCCTTCTTCCGCATCGGCACGGGCGGCACCGCGGGCACCTACTATCCGATCGGCGGCCTCATCGCCAACGCCATCTCCGGCAATGGCGACAAGGGCGTTCCCGGCCTCGTCGCCACCGCCATGGCGACCAACGGCTCGGTCGCCAATGTGAACGGCATCCAGTCCGGCGCGATGGAATCCGGCTTCTCCCAGTCCGACGTCGCCTATTGGGCCTACACCGGCACCGGCCTCTATGACGGCAAGCCCAAGGTCGAGGACCTGCGCATCATCGCCACGCTCTATCCGGAGACGATCCACCTCGTCGCCTCAAAGGCCTCCGGCATCAAGTCGGTGAAAGACCTCAAGGGCAAGCGCGTCGCGCTCGACGAGCCCGGCTCCGGCACGCTGGTGGATGCGCGCATCGTGCTCGCCGCCTATGGCCTGAGCGAGAAGGACATCAAGCCGGAATACCTCAAGCCCGGCCCCGCCGGCGACCGGCTGCGCGACGGCGCGCTCGACGCCTTCTTCTTCGTCGGCGGCTATCCGACCGGCGCCATCTCCGAGCTTGCCTCGTCCTCGGGCATCGCGCTGGTGCCGATCTCCGGGCCGGAGGTCGAGAAGCTGCTCGGCGAGTACAAGTTTTTCGCCAAGGACAAGGTGCCGGCCGGCACCTACAAGGACGTCGGCGACACGGAGACGATCTCGGTCAACGCGCAGTGGCTCACCAGCGCCAAGCAGCCCGACCAGCTCGTCTACGACATCGTCAAGGTGCTGTGGAACGACGCCTCGCGCGCCGCGCTCGACGCCGGCCACGCCAAGGGCAAGATGATCACGCTGCAGAACGCGACGAACGGGCTGGGCATCCCGCTGCATCCCGGCGCCGAGCGCTTCTACAAGGAAGCCGGCGTGCTGAAATAGGTCTGGCGGCAGTCGCGTCATGACCTCAGGCGAAGAGCGCGCGGTTCCCGTGCCCGATGGCGAACGTCTCGAGTTCGACGAGGCCAGGGCGCGGGAACTGGAGGAGCACTACGACCCGGAGATCCGCTTCCGGCCGCTGGCGCCGGGAGCGGGCTATCTGGTCGGCGGCCTGCTGGTCGTCCTGTCGCTGTTCCACTACTACACCGCCGGCTTCGGTCTGCTGCAGGAGACGATGCACCGGGGCATCCACCTCTCCTTCGTGCTCGGCCTCATCTTCCTGGTCTTCCCCGCCTCGCGGCGCGGCTACACGCAGCCCGCGGAAGCGGGCCTGCTGAGGCCGCTCGGCATCGGCCTGCCCGACTGGATCCTGGCCATCGTCGCCGTGGTCGCGGTGATGCACATCCCGCTCATCCCGCTCGACGACCTCGCCTTCCGCGTCGGCAACCCGACCATGCTCGACGTCGTGCTGGGCGGCCTGCTCATACTGGTGCTGCTGGAGGCGACGCGCCGCTCGCTCGGCGTGCCGCTGCCGATCATCGCTCTGATCTTCATGGCGTATGCGCTGTGGGGCCCGCACATGCCGGGCATATTGGTGCATCCCGGCGCCAGCTTCCCGCAGCTCGTCGACCATCTCTACCTGACGACGCAGGGCATCTACGGCGTCGCGCTCGGCGTGGTCGCGACCTATGTGTTCCACTTCGTGCTGTTCGGCGTGTTCGCCACGCGCATCGGCCTCGGGCAGCTCTTCCTCGACTGCGCCGCCTGGGTGGCGGGTCGCTATGCCGGAGGGCCGGCCAAGGTGTCGATCTTCGGCTCGGCGCTGTTCGGGATGATCTCCGGTTCGTCCGTCGCCAATACGGTGACGGTCGGCTCGCTCACCATCCCGGCGATGATCCGCCTCGGCTACAACCGCAACTTCGCGGCGGCGGTGGAGGCGACCGCCTCGACCGGCGGGCAGATCACGCCGCCGATCATGGGCGCCGCGGCGTTCCTGATGATCGAGTTCCTGAACCTGCCCTACACGACGATCATCCTGGCGGCGATCGTGCCGGCCTTCATGCATTTCTTCGGCGTGCTGGTGCAGGTGCATTTCGAGGCCAAGCGCAAGGGGCTGCGCGGTCTCGAGCCGCACGAGATGCCGGACGTGAAGGCGGCGCTGAAGCGCGACTGGCCGACCGCCATCCCGCTGGTCGTGCTGATCGCGATCCTGCTCGCGGGCTACACGCCCTATCTCGCCGCCTTCTGGGGCATCACCCTGTGCATCGCCGTCGGCCTGCTCAACCCGCGCAACCGGATGAGCCTCACCGACATCGCCGAAGGGCTGCGGGACGGCGCCAAATACGCGCTGGCGGTCGGCGCGGCGGCGGCGACCGTCGGCATCGTCGTCGGCGTGGTCACGCTGACCGGCGTCGGCTTCAAGGTGTCGTTCATCGTCACCTCGACGGCCTCGTCCATGGCCGCCTGGGCCGGCACCATCCTGCCGGCGGTGCTGGCGGCGCCGCAGACCCTGACGCTGCTGTTCACCCTGATCATGACCGGCATCGTCTGCATCCTCATGGGATGCGGCATCCCGACGACCGCCAACTACATCATCATGGCGACCATCGCCGCGCCGGCGCTGGGCCTGCTCGGCGTCGAGCCGCTCGTCGCGCATTTCTTCGTCTTCTATTACGGCGTGCTCGCCGACATCACGCCGCCCGTGGCCCTCGCGGCCTATGCCGCCGCCGGCATGGCGAACGCCGATCCGTTCCGCACCGGCAACACAGCCTTCCGCCTCGGTCTCGGCAAGGTGCTGGTTCCCTTCGTCTTCGTGTTCTCGCCCTCGCTGCTTCTGGTGACCAAGGGATTCACCTGGCACGATTTCGCGCTGGCCTTCGCCGGCTGCGTCATCGGCATCACCTGCCTGGGCGCCGCCTTCTCGGGATGGATGCTGACCCATCTGCGCGTCTGGGAACGCCTCGTGCTGGGCGTGGCGGCCATGCTGCTGGTGGCGCCGGAGCTCTATTCGTCGCTGCTGGGGCTGGTGCTCACCGTGCCCGTGCTGCTGTCGCAATGGACGCGCCGGAACGACCCCGCCCCGGCCGCGACGTGACCGGCGGGAGACACGCGTTCCGGGCGATCACCGCCCGGTTCGGTCCGGCGAAGCGGGAAGCGTCGTGCTGCCCTCCCCGAGTGGGCGCTGCATCAGCACGGTGTCCACCCAGCGCCCGAACTTGAAGCCGACACAGCTCAGCGTCCCCACGGGCTGGAACCCTGCACGCCGGTGCACCGCCAGCGAGCCGGCATTGTCGCTGTCGCCAATCACCGCGAGCATCTGCCGCCAGGGGCCGGCGGAGCAGCGCGCGATCAACGTATCGAGCAGAGCGCTCCCGATCCCGCGCCTCTGCTGGCCGGGCGCGATGTAGATCGAGTTCTCCACAGTGTAGCGATAGGCGGGACGCGGCCGGTAGCTCGTGGCGTAGCTGTAGCCGACGACGCGGCCGTCGATCTCCGCGACCAGATAGGGCAGGCCCAGATCGAGGACGGCGGCGCGCCGGCGCGACATCTCGGCGAGCGAGGGCGGCACTTCCTCGAAGGTGGCGAGGCCGTTCAGCACGTGATGGGCGTAGATCTCGGTGACGGCCGCCATGTCCTCCTCCCGCGCGTCGCGGACGCTCGGGGAGGCTGGCGCCGGAGCGGGCGCCGACGGTTCTGCGATACTCATGCGATCTCCGTGGGGTAGGTGTACGGGACGGACGCCGGGGGCGGCCGGACCCTTTGCGCGACCGGGTTAACCGCTCGTTAACCAAGATTAATTGAATCTGTCCTCCAAGAGGGGAGATTCGAACCGTGAATGCTGTCAGCCAAACCGGGCCGTCGATCCGTTTCCGCGGACGTTCGTTCATGGCGATGACGCTCGTGGCCGACGGTCCGCTCCAGGGGTGGCTCGCCGACTTCGACGTCTGGCTGCAGCGCTCCCCCGGCTTCTTCACCGGCCGCATCGTCGTCCTCGATTTCGCCGACGCGGCGCAGAGCAAGGCGGATGTCGAGCGCTGGATCGGCGAGCTCGCCACCCGCGGCGTGCGCCTCGTCGGGCTGGAGGGCGTGCGCCCCAGCCTGGTCGACGCCACCATGCCACCGGTGCTGCGTGGTGGCCGCGATGCCACCCTGGTTGTCACCGACAATGTCACCGTTTCCGCCACCACCCCGGCGGAGCCCCGCAAGCCCGCCGAGCCGGTGAATATGCTGGTGGAACGGCGCATCAGGTCCGGCCAGTCGATCGTCTGCCTGGAAGGCGACGTCACCATCATCGGCTCCGTCGGCGCCGGCGCCGAGATCATCGCCGGCGGATCTATCCATGTTTACGGGACGTTAGCCGGCCGGGCGATCGCGGGCGCGACCTTCGGCGCCAACGCCCAGATCTTCTGCACCAAGCTGGAAGCCGAGCTGCTTGCCGTGGACGGCATCTACCGGACGGCAGAAGACATCGACGACGCCTTCAGGGGCAAGGCCGTGCGGGTATCCACCGCCGACGAAACACTGCGGATTGCCGCACTTTAGGAGCGAAGCGAGGCATGGCTAAGATCATCACAGTCACGTCGGGCAAGGGCGGCGTCGGAAAGACCACGACGACAGCTGCCATCGGCGCCGCATTGGCCCGAACCGGCGACAAAGTGGTCGTTGTCGACTTCGACGTCGGCCTGCGCAACCTCGACCTGATCATGGGGGCGGAGCGGCGCGTGGTCTACGACTTCGTCAACGTCATCCAGGGCGACGCCCGGCTGCCGCAGGCGTTGATCAAGGACAAGCGGCTGGATTCGCTGTTCCTGCTGCCGGCCTCGCAGACGCGCGACAAGGACGCGCTCACCGAAGAGGGCGTGGACAAGGTCATCGGCGACCTCTCCCGCCATTTCGACTGGGTGATCTGCGACAGCCCGGCCGGCATCGAGCGCGGCGCCACGCTGGCCATGCGCCACGCCGAGATCGCCATCGTCGTCACCAATCCGGAAGTCTCCTCGGTGCGCGACAGCGACCGGATCGTCGGCATCCTCGACGCCAAGACGCTCAAGGCCGAGCGCGGCGAGACCGTCGACAAGCGCCTGCTGCTGACGCGCTACGACCCGGTTCGCGCGGCACGCGGCGACATGCTGAAGACCGAGGACGTACTGGAAATCCTCTCGCTGCCGCTGCTCGGCATCGTCCCCGAGAGCCCCGACGTCCTCAAAGCCTCGAACATGGGCGTCCCCGTCTCCATCAACGATCCCAACAGCGCACCTGCGCGGGCCTATCACGACGCGGCGCTGCGGCTCAAAGGCGAGGACATCGCCATGGAGACGCCGAGGCAGCGTCTCGGCCTGTTCGGGAAATTCCTGCGGAGGGCGGCATGACCTTGTGGAAGCGGCTTTTCTCAAGCACCAGCGCGCCCCAGGCACGGGAGCGGCTGCAGATCCTGCTGTCGCATGAACGCCAGGTGCTCGGCGGCAGCGACCTGCTGTCCAGCCTGCGCGAGGAGATCCTGGCGGTCGTCGCCAAGCATGTGCCCTGCGAACAGGACAATGTGAAGGTCCGCCTCGAGCGCGGGACGCCGATGTCCATCCTCGAAATCGAGGTCGAGGTCCGCGGCAATCTCGATATCGGGATCAGCAAGGCGGCCTGACCACCCTGGCCACCAACATGGCGAGCGCCGCTCCGAAAGCGGCGCCCGCCGAACTGACGACGAAGTCGGAAAGACTGGTGTCCCGCCCCGGCGACAGGAGCTGAAATATCTCCATCGCGCCGGCGAGCAGGCACAGCGCGGCCACGAGCGCCGCCAGCCTGCCGATGCGGCGCTGCAAGGCCAGGGCGAACAGGAACGCCGTTCCCGCATAGGCGATGAAATGCTCGCCCCAGTCCGGAATGCCGGTTGAGGGCATTTGCCGGGCCGGCAGCAGCGACGTCACGACGATGACGACGAGGCTGGCATAGCCCGCCCACAGGACGATCCGACGATAGCTCGACATTTCCAGGCTCCGCCGGTGACGGCCGCGCTCACGATGCGGCCGCGGGTCGTATCACCCGACAGGCATACGCCGCCAGCGGGCCGAGGTCATCGTCAGTCCCCGACATCGCTCCTGCCTGAACGCTCGGTGGAAAGCACGGCGAGCGTTGCGCCCGCAACCACGAGGCCCGCGCCGGCGAGAAGGTTCAATCCGGGAGGCCGTCCCAGGAACAGCCAGTCGAAGAGCACCGAGAACACCACCGAGGTGTACATGAACGGCCCGATGATCCCGGCATTCGGCAGGAGGCGATAGGCCCTGTCGGTCAGGAGCTGGTCGATGACGGCGACGATGGCCATGGCGACGAACGCGGCCAAAGCGAGGACGATCAGGACATCGCCTCCGGCGGCAACGCCTTCGACCGTCGGCGCATGGTGCTCGGGCAGGTCCCTTCCGGCGAAGAGGGCGTAGGCGGCGAAGGGCAGCAACAGGAGCGTCGCCATGCCGAAGGTCTGGATGAACGTCGCCCGCGCGCTCTGCTTATAGTTCCGGGCGATGTCGTAGAGCAGCATCTTCGAGAGCGCCGCCGCGGAGCCGGAGACGAGGGCCGCGATCGTCGCGACGTCGAAGGCGATGGCCGCGCCATGCCAGGGCTGGACCACGACGAGGATGCCGGCAAATCCCAGCAGCAGGCCCAAGGCCGTCAGCCCGCGCATGCGCTCGCCGAGCCAGATCCAGGCGATGAGCGGGATCAGCAGCGGCGAGATGTGGTGCAGCAGCACGATCTTGGCGAGGTGCCCCTCGAACAGGGCGACGACATGCAGGATCTGCCCGGCCGCGACGCAGCAGGCCCGCACGAAGGCGGGCTTCAGCGACGCACTACAGATGCTCGCCCAGGTCGACCGGTCGGCAAAGGCGGCGACCAGCAGCACCGGCAGGATGTTGTGACCGCTGGCGACGACGGCTGGCGGAAGGAACCTGGCATAGGCCATCAGGATCGAGAGCAGCGCCGCGCATGCCGACGCGATCAGCATGAACAGGACGCCGCGCCAAAGCCGATCCTCGCCCACCCTGCCTCATCCTTCCTTTTTCGAATCCGGACCCGAGGAGAGCGGCGCGGAGGCGAAGCGCAGGACGCGGGAGAACACGGTCGGTGGCACGGACTGGTGATTCTCGCCGGCCAGCACGACATGCCGGACAGCGAGACCTGCCGGGCCTTCGCGCTCCAGCCGCGCGGCGAGATCCGCGGCGTCGTTGAGCATGCGGGCGCTGATATGCGGCCGATCCGGCGTCTCGTCCTCGGCCACCACAATGAGGAGATCCGCCTGCAGATCGGCCGGCAGCGCGGCGATCAAATGCTGGGCGTCCCGCGGCAGGCGTCCCTCGTCCCACCAGAGCGAAGGGCTCAGCGCGGCATAGCGGCGGAACGCACGGGGACGGGTCAGGAGAGCGTAAAGCGTGAAGAAGCCGCCGAAGGAATGCCCGCTCAGCACCTGCCGCGCCGGGTCCACCGGATAGCGTCGCGCAATGGCGTCGCGCAGCGGCCCGGTGAGGAAATCGAGGAAGGCGTCCGCCCCGCCAGGCTGGTGCCAGGGCGCACCCTGCATGAAGCGCTCGGACAGCTTGCCGGACGAGTGGCTGGGCAGGAAGTCATAGGCCCGCCGCCCCATGTCGAAAAGCGCGTCGCCGGGATAGCCCACCGCCACGACGAGGGCCGGCTCCACCTGGCTCTGCCTCCAGAAGCGCGACTGGAGCTGCAATGCCTCGGCCGCACCGCCGACGAAGGCGTTGCCGTCGAGCATGTACAGCACCGGGTATCCTGCGGGCGGCGGCGGCGCGCTCGGCAGCGTGACGAAGATCGCATAGTCGCCGCTGGGCCCCCGCGCGACGAAGGGCTGCACGTCCTTCATCACATAGGCCATGCCAGCCGCGGTGAGGATGTCATCCTCGCGGACCGCCGCGCGCGCCTGAAGGGCGCGGCGCCTTCTGCCGAAGCCGATGCTCTTCAAACCCTCCCAGAGCGCACGGACGATCACGGTGCATGCGCCTCCGGGTCGGACAAGGGCCCATCGAGGCACCCGACTTCATCAGGCGACGAGGATCTCATTGAGATTAGTATTGTTATAATTCGCAAGAACACATTTCCATATCGGAGTCATAACGACTTATCTAGGGAATCAATGTAAGTAAAGATTAGAATACTTTAAAATCGATAAGCTCGACAACTTGTGAATGATATGCAAATTTCCCCTGCGAAATCGTGATCGCCGTCGACTCGCGCCAGCCAATTAGAGCTGGACCAGTCGATGCGCCGCGCGAACTACGCATATTGGGGGATTTCGACGATGACCCTGCAGATTCGCACCGTAGCGAATTCCGTCACCTTGGCTGCGGCGCTGATCGGCGGCGCGATCACCGGCGCCGAGGCCCAGGAGGCCGGCGGGACATCGGAATTGCCGACCATCGAGGTGGTCGGAGAAACGCCGGCGGGAGGTGCGACGGCGCAGGCGCAGCAGGGAAGAGCGACGCCCTCCTCCGCGGGTCCGGTGGTGGATTATGTCGCCTCGGATTCGTCAGTGGGCACCAAGACCGACACGCCGCTGGTCGAGACGCCGCAATCGATATCGGTCGTGGGCACGCAGCAGATGCGCGACCAGGGCGTGCAGTCGCTGCAGGAAGCGGTGCGCTACGTGCCGGGCGTCTTCGCCGACGGCTTTGGCCTCGACAGCCGCGGCGACTACGCCATCATCCGCGGCATCCCGGCCAGCTACTTCATCGACGGCCTGCGCAGCAGCTACGGCTCCTACCAGAACACGGCGCCGATCGAGCCCTGGGCGCTGGAGCGGGTGGAGGTGCTGCGCGGGCCGGCCTCGATGCTGTACGGCCAGAGCTCGATCGGCGGCCTCATCAACGGCGTCTCCAAGCTGCCGCTCGAAGATCCCCGCAACGAGATCGTCTTCGAGTACGGCTCGTTCGACTTCAAGCAGATCAAGTTCGACACCACCGGCCCGCTGACCGAGGACGGCAAGTGGCTCTACCGCGTGGTCGGCCTCGGGCGCTATGCCGATACCCAGGTCGACTATGTCGACAACGATCGGCTGATGCTGGCGCCGTCGATCACCTATCGCCCCAGCGACCAGACCAGCATCACCGTGCTGGCGAATTTCCGCGACGACGACGCCGGCTCGGTCCAGCAGTTCCTGCCGCAGATCGGCACGCTGGTCCCGAACATCTACGGGCAGCGCGCCTCCTTCTCCACCTTCGTCGGCGAGCCGGGCGACTATTACGACACGCAGCAGCAGTCGGGCACGATCCTGTTCGACCACGAGTTCGACAGCGGCATCAAGCTGCACAATGCCATCCGCTACACGCACACGGACAACGAGTACCAATCGACCTATGCCGCGGTCCTGACGCCGACGCGCATCGGGATCCTGAACAGCCTCTTCGGCTTCCCGCTCCTCAACCCCGCCTATGCGCCCTTCCTCAATGCGGGTCAGAGCGACATCGCCAGGGCCATGGTGATCCAGGATACCGAGACCGACGTCTTCACCTCGGACACCAACCTGACCGGCAGCTTCCAGACCGGCGCGATCGAGCACGAGATGCTCGCCGGCTTCGACTACACGCGGTTCGGCACCAACCTGTCGACCTCCGGCACGCTGCTCAACAACATCTATCCGCTGCAGCCGGCCTTCGACATGTACAATCCGAACTACAACAACACCTCCTATCTGCTGTCACTGACGGGCGGCATCGCGCTCCCAGGCATGATCCCCATGGAGGCGCGTCCGCGCGAGGTGCAGACCCAGACGGGCCTCTATCTGCAGGACCAGCTCCGCCTCGGCCCGTGGATCGCGATCCTCGGCGCCCGCTACGACTGGCTCAACATCGAGCAGGAGGGTTCGTCAGACGAGAATCTCGACGAGCTGTCGACCCGAGCAGCGCTGATGTACGAGACCGGTTTCGGCCTGAACCCCTATGTGAGCTATTCGACCGCGTTCACGCCGCAGCCGGGCCAGCCGGTCGGCGCGAACATCTTCACCCCGCTCGCCCTGACGACCCCGGCCAAGCCGTTGGAGGGCGAGCAGGTCGAGATCGGCTTCAAGTACCAGCACCCGACCAAGCCGTTCGCCCTCAATGCCGCGGTCTACGACCTCACGCAGAAGAACCAGATCGTGCAGCCGGACTTCCTGTTCCAGGCGGTGCAGGGAGCGGACGTGAATGTGCGCGGCTTCGAGATCGAGGCCATCGGCGAGGTGCTGCCGGGCCTCAAGCTGATCGCGTCCTATTCCTACACGGACGCCAAATACGACAGCTATCCGGAGATCTATCCCTTCCCGTCCGGCATATCGGCCTTCATGAAGGGCAAGCCGGTGGACGGCATCCCGCGCAACATGGCCTCGCTCTGGGGCGTCTATTCCGTCCGGAGCGGTCCGTTCGAGGGCTTCTCCTTCGGCGGCGGCGTCCGCTACATCGGCGCGGCCGACAGCTACGGCCTCGACATGGCGACGTTCCAGGAGATCTACGTCAGGACGCCTTCCGCCACGCTCTACGACGCCATGGTGGCCTATGAGACCGACCACTGGCGCTTCCAGGTCACGGGGCAGAACCTCGCCAACACCTATTACGTCGCTTCCTGTAGCGCCTATCGCGGCGACTGCGGCGTCGGCCAGGCCCGCACCGTCATCGGCAGCCTGACCTACAAGTTCTGACGGCGACGGAGAGGAAGACGACGTGGCGATCGCTTTGCCGTCGGCGCAATTGCTGGCAACGCTCGCGGGCATCCTCGCAATGCTTGCGGGCGTCGCCCTCCTGCGCCGGCAATGGGCGCGCAAGTCGGCGGGCGGGCGCTCGTTCGTCGCGCTCGGCTGGCTGCTGGTCCTCGTCGGCTTCGCGCTCTTCGTCCGGGCCTGGGAGATGGAGCTGGGCATCGCCTACGGGCTGGTCGCCTTCTCGCTCGTCGCCTACCTCGTCGTGGCCACGGGAGCGCAGGTCCGGTCGGCCCGCCAGCGCGGGCCGCGCGACGTGCCCCTCGAGCCGCAGGACAGACGTACGAACTGGGCGCGCGGCACGGCCAAGGCGTTTCTCGCCATCGTCCTTTCCGGCGTCGCCGCCATCGGCCTCGGCATCGCCTTCGCCCTCGGCACGCCGTTCGAGACACATGACCGGATCGTGCTCGGCGGCCTTCTGGTGCCCGTGCTCTGGGGAGCGGGAATGGCCTGGACGCTGTGCGACGCCAAGCTGCTGCGCGCCACCGGGCTGCTGCTCGCGGTCAGCGCCTTCGGCTATGGCGTGGCCTTCCTGCCGAAGCTGCTTCCCTGATGGATGCGCGCCCCGACGTCCCGAAGGTGCGCAAGCGCCCGCTCCTGCCGCCGGATTTCGTGCGGTCGATGCTCGCCGGCCATTCCGCGCTCGGCATCGCCTTCGCGGCGCTGATCTATGTCGTCTGCATCAGCGGGGCGCTCGCGGTGTTCGTCAACGAGCTGCAGCGCTGGGAGCAGCCGGATGCGCCGGTGGTCGCGCGCGGCATCACCCCGGAGGTCGTCACCGCGGTCGTCGCCGCCGGCTACGAACAGGCGAAGGCCGACGGCGCGGCGCACGACATCTTCGTCATGGGGCCGGGCGCGAGCAGCTCGCGCCTCGCGGTCTTCTACCATGACGACGAGACCGGCGTGGAGGGCGAATGGCTCGCCGATGCGGAAGGCCGGCTGGTCACGCCTATCAAGGCACCCTGGACCCAATTCATCGCCGAGCTCCATATGGCGCTGCATCTGCCGCGCACATGGGGTCTCTTTCTCGTCGGCCTCGTCGGCGTGACGCTGCTCTCCTCGCTGATCTCCGGCCTGCTGTCGCATCCGCGCATCTTCAAGGACGCCTTCGCGCTGCGCTGGGGCGGATCGCGGCGCCTGCAGGAGGCGGACCTGCACAACCGCCTCGCCGTCTGGGGGCTGCCCTTCCATTTCGCGGTCTCGCTCACCGGCGCGCTCATCGGCCTCTCGACGCTGATCGTCGGCGTGCTGGCCATGGCGGCCTATGACGGAAACTCCGAGAAGGCCTTCGCCGCGATCCTGGGCCCGTTGGCGCGCGAGGACGAAAGACCGGCGCCGCTGCCCGACATCGCCGGCATGATCGCGCAGGTGCGTGCCTCCTCTCCGAAGGCGGAGTTCGTCAGCGCGAATATCCAGCATGTCGCCACGGCGGGGCAGGTCGTGCATCTCGGCATGAAGACGCCCGGCCATCTCGCCATGTCCAATGCCTATTATTTCGACGCCGCAGGCACGTCCCTCGGGGATGGCGGCCTCGAGACCGGCGGCATCGGCCAGCAGATCCTGGGCGCCCTGCAGCCGCTGCATTTCGGCTGGTTCGGCGGCATGCCGGTCAAGCTCGCCTACGGGATATTGGGCATCGCGCTCTCCATCGTCGCGCATAACGGCGTCACCATCTGGCTGGTGCGCCGGCGCGACAAGGGACGTCCGGCGCCGGGCTGGGAAAAGGCTTGGTCCGCCATCGGCTGGAGCCAGCCGCTGGCCTTCGGGACGACGGCCACCGCCGCGCTGGTCGCGGGCATGCCGGCGCTCCCGGTCTATGGCGCGACATTGGCGGCCGCGCTGGTCTGGGCTCGCCTCGCTCCTGACGCCGCACGCACCGGGCGCATCCTGCGGCTTGCCAGCGCCGCGACGCTGGTCGCCGTCGTGGCCATCCATATGGCGAAATGGGGCGTCGGCGCGACCGACCCCATGGCGCTCTACGTCAATGCCGGCATCCTTGCCGTGGCGTTCGCGCTCGCCTTGCCGTCCGTCGTCGGCAGGGCATCGGCCCCGGCTTAAGGACGCGGATCGACGTCCCGGAACGGCCGCGGCGCCCGACAGGCAGGTCGTGTCGCTCTTCGAACAGTGCTTCGTCCCGCAGGGCTCGGCCGACGCTCTTCTCCCAACCTTTGCCGATCTCCGTCCAAGGGCGGTGCTCAGCTTGTGCGTGAACGCGGTCGCGCCTCCGGCCCAATATGCAATTCATTCGCAGTTGCATCCAACGCCAAACCTTGCGTAAAGTGCTTCTGCAAATCATTAGCAACAGGAGACGAGCATGTGGGGAATGTCGAGGCGTGCGGTTTTGGCTGGGCTGATGGCCGCCGGCATCGTCGGCGTGGCCGCCGTGCCCGGCGCCTCGGCGCAGGAGAGCGGCAAGCCGAAGTTCAAGGTCGTGACCACCTTCACCGTCATCGCCGACATGGCGCGCAACGTGGCGGGCGATGCCGCTGTGGTTGAATCGATCACCAAGCCCGGCGCGGAGATCCACAATTACGCGCCCACCCCCGGCGACATCCAGCGCGCGCAGGGTGCGCAGCTCATCCTGTGGAACGGGCTGAACCTCGAGCTCTGGTTCGAGAAGTTCTTCCAGAACCTGAACGACGTTCCCGGCGTCGTCGTCTCCGCCGGCGTCGAGCCGATGGGCATCGCCGAGGGCCCCTACAAGGGCAAGCCCAACCCACATGCCTGGATGTCGCCCACCAATGCGCTGATCTATGTCGACAACATCCGCGACGCCTTCGTGAAGCACGATCCGGCGAATGCCGCGACCTATGAGGCCAACGCGAAGGCCTACAAGGCGAAGATCGAGGCCTCCGTCGCGCCGATCCGCGCCAAGCTCGACAACATCCCGGCCGACAAGCGCTGGCTCGTGTCGAGCGAGGGCGCCTTCTCCTATCTCGCCCGCGATTTCGGCCTGAAGGAGCTCTATCTCTGGCCGATCAACGCCGACCAGCAGGGCACGCCGCAGCAGGTGCGCAAGGTGATCGATTCCGTGCGCAAGAACGACATCCCCGCCGTGTTCAGCGAGAGCACCGTCTCCGACAAGCCGGCCCGGCAGGTGGCACGCGAGACCGGCGCGCATTATGGCGGCGTGCTCTATGTCGACTCGCTCAGCGAGGCGGACGGCCCGGTGCCGACCTATGTCGACCTGCTGGCCGTGACTACCGGCACGCTGGAGAAGGGCCTCGCCGAGGGATTGTCGCAATGAGCGCGGGCCTCGCCGTCACCGGTGTGACCGTCACCTATCGCAACGGCCACACCGCCCTGCGCGACGCCAGCTTCGACATCCCGACCGGCACCATCACCGCGCTGGTCGGGGTCAACGGCTCGGGCAAGTCGACCCTGTTCAAGGCGATCATGGGCTTCGTCCGGCTGGCGTCGGGCGGGATCTCCATCCTCGGCGGCAACGTCGATCAGGCCCTGAAGCGCAACCTCGTCGCCTATGTGCCGCAGGCCGAGGAGGTCGACTGGAACTTCCCGGTCCTCGTCGAGGACGTCGTCATGATGGGCCGCTACGGTCATATGGGCCTGATGCGCATCCCGCGCGCGGCCGACCGGCGGGCGGTGACCGACGCGCTCGCCCGCGTCGGCATGGGGGAGTTCCGCCATAGGCAGATCGGCGAGCTCTCCGGCGGGCAGAAGAAGCGCGTCTTTCTTGCCCGCGCGCTGGCGCAGGACGCCAAGGTCATCCTGCTCGACGAACCCTTCACCGGGGTCGACGTGAAGACCGAGGAGGCGATCATCGCCCTGCTCAAGGCGCTGCGCGACGAGGGGCGGGTGATGCTGGTCTCCACCCACAATCTCGGCAGCGTGCCGGAGTTCTGCGACCGCACTGTGCTGATCAAGGGCACGGTCCTCGCCTATGGCCCGACCGCGCAGACTTTCACCGAGGCCAATCTGGAGAAGACCTTCGGCGGCGTGCTGCGGCACTTCGTGCTGGGCGGGGCCGGGCTGCATGCCGACGACGACCGCCGCCAGCTCGCGGTGCTGACCGACGACGAGCGCCCGCTGGTGCTCTATGGCGAGAAGGGCGCGATGCAGCAGCAGACCACGGAAGAACGTCCGGCCGAGGAACGCCCGGCCGAGGAGAACGCCTCGTGATCGAGCTGCTACTGGAGCCCTTCGGCTACGAATATATGCGCAGCGCCATGTGGGTCTCGGCGCTGGTCGGGGCGGTCTGCGCCTTCCTCTCCTGCTATCTCATGCTCAAGGGCTGGTCGCTGATCGGCGATGCGCTCTCGCACGCCATCGTGCCCGGCGTCGCCGGCGCCTACATGCTCGGCCTGCCCTTCGCCATCGGCGCCTTCTTCTCCGGCGGGCTCGCCGCCGCCGCCATGCTGTTCCTCAACCAGCGCACGAAGCTGAAGGAGGACGCCATCATCGGACTGATCTTCTCCTCCTTCTTCGGCCTCGGCCTGTTCATGGTGTCGCTGTCGCCGACCTCGGTGAACATCCAGACCATCGTGCTCGGCAACATCCTCGCCATAACCCCGGAGGACACGCTTCAGCTCGCGCTCATCGGCTTCGTCTCGCTGGCGATCCTGCTGGTGAAGTGGAAGGACCTGATGGCGGTGTTCTTCGACGAAGCGCATGCGCGTTCGATCGGGCTCAAGCCGACCACGCTGAAGATCATGTTCTTCACGCTGCTCTCTGCCTGCACCGTGGCGGCGCTGCAGACGGTCGGCGCCTTCCTCGTCATCTGCCTCGTCGTCACCCCCGGCGCCACCGCCTATCTGCTGGCCGACCGCTTCCCGCGCCTACTGACCATTGCGGTGGCCATCGGCGCGGTGACGAGCTTCGTCGGCGCCTATGCCAGCTATTTCCTCGACGGCGCCACCGGCGGCATCATCGTGGTGCTGCAGACATTGATCTTCCTCACCGCCTTCGTCTTCGCGCCCAAGCACGGCATGCTGGCGGCCCGGCGACGGGCGGCGCAGGCGCTCCGGGTGGAGGCATGACCATGATCGACACGCTGTTCGCGCCCTTCCAGTTCGGCTTCATGGTCAACGCCCTCGTCATCTCCGGCCTCGTGGCCGTGCCGATGGCGCTGCTCTCCTGCTTCCTGGTGCTGAAGGGCTGGTCGCTGATGGGCGACGCCATTTCGCACGCGGTGTTCCCGGGCGTGGTCGTCGCCTACATCGTCGGCCTTCCCTATGCGATCGGCGCCTTTGTCGCCGGCATGTTCTGCGCGGTGGCGACCGGCTTTCTCAAAGACAACAGCCGTATCAAGCAGGACACGGTGATGGGCATCGTATTCTCCGGAATGTTCGGTGCCGGGCTGGTGCTCTACGTCAAGATCCAGTCCGAGGTGCATCTCGACCACATCTTGTTCGGCGACATGCTCGGCGTGTCGTGGGGCGACATCGCCGAGACCGCGCTGATCGCCGCCGTGGTAGCTGGCGTCATCGCGGTGAAGTGGAAGGACTTCCTGCTGCACGCCTTCGATCCGGCGCAGGCGCGGGCGCTCGGCCTGCGCGTCGGGCTGCTGCATTACGGCCTGCTCTGCCTGATCTCGCTGACCATCGTCGGCGCGCTCAAGGCGGTGGGGCTGATCCTCGCCATCGCCATGCTGATCGCGCCGGGCGCCGTCGCCTTCCTGCTGGCGCGTACCTTCGGTGCCATGCTGATGGTGTCGGTGGCGGTCGCAGTCGGGGCCTCGCTGCTCGGCGTCTACCTGTCCTTCTTCCTCGACAGCGCGCCGGCCCCGACCATCGTGCTGCTGATGAGCCTCGTCTTCGTCGCCGCCTTCATCCGCTCGTCGCTGGCGACGGCACGGACGGAGACCCGCGAGCGGGCGTAACAAGGTGGCCCTTTAAAAGCGCGGCACGGCGACATGCCCGCCGCCGTCCCGGCGGATCACGTCCATCGCGATGCCGTAGATGCGCTCGAGCGTCGGCGGCGTCACCATCTCCGCCGGCGCACCGCGCGCCATCAGCTTTCCGCCATGCAGCGCGATGATGTCGTCGCAGTAGCGCGCCGCCATGTTCACGTCGTGCAACACCACGACGACGCCGGTTCCGCGCTCGCGGCACAGGCTGCGGACGAGCGCCAGCACCTCGATCTGATGGGCGATGTCGAGCGCCGAGATCGGCTCGTCCAGCAGCAGGCAATTGGCGTCCTGCGCCACCAGCATGGCGATCCACACGCGCTGGC
Organism: Xanthobacteraceae bacterium; assembly: GCA_029239875.1. GTDB lineage: Bacteria > Pseudomonadota > Alphaproteobacteria > Rhizobiales > Xanthobacteraceae > Ancylobacter. The sequence goes on from JARBUD010000036.1 coordinate 21,359, forward strand.
GCTCGCCGCCGGACAAGGTATCGACGAGACGGTCGGCGAAGGGGCCGGTATCGGTCAGATCGATCGCCTCCTCGACCTTCTGCCGGTCCTGCGCGGTGAAGCGGCCGAGCGCCCCATGCCAGGGATAGCGGCCGAGCGCGATCAGTTCGCGCCCCGTCATGGCACCGGTGGCGGGAGACGTCTGCGGCAGATAGGCGACGCGCCGCGCGAAGTCCCTTGTGCCCCAGGCGGCGAGCGGGCGCCCCTCGAAGCGAATGTCACCACCGGTGGCGGCGAGCTGACGGCCCAGCAGCTTCAGCAGCGTCGACTTGCCGGAGCCGTTGTGCCCGATGAGCCCGACGACGCGCCCCGCCGGCACGGCCAGGCTGAGAGGATGCAGCAGCATGCGTCCTTCGATGTCGAACCGGACATCGGTGAGTTCGAAGAGCGGATCGGTGGGCGAGGTCGTCATGCGTGGTCCCGGCCGAAGGCGAAGCGTATCGCGAGGTTGAGGCAGGCCGGCAGCACGGACATGTGCGTCTCGCCGGGCAGGAACACATACTCTGAAACGAGGCCCGGCGCCTGGGCAAGGCGCTCCGCCATGAGGCGCGTATTGTCGACGATGCGGCTTTCCTCGAAAGCGGCCCGCCGCTTCTCCTCGTCGGGCGCGCCGACCTGGAACGGCGCCAGCTTCTGCTCATACTCGCCGGCCAGAAGCAGGATCTGCCCATCCCTCGGCCTGCCCTCGGCGATGAAGGCCTGCGCCGCGTCGACGATTCCGGCGCCCTCCCACCAGATGGCGGGACTGGCGGCGATCCAGCGGGAGAAGGCGGAGGGACGGCGGAACAGCGTGTGCAGCACGAACAGCCCGCCGAAGGAATGGCCCATAATCGCCTGTCTCGCGGGATCGATCGCGACGCGGCGGGCGATCTCGGGCTTGAGCACCTCCTCGATGAAGGCGAGGAACTCGTCCGCCCCGCCCGTGCGTACGTCGGGACCATCCGGCGTGTGCGGCGGATAGGTCTGGCCGGGCGGCGGGCCGAGATCCCATGAGCGACGCACGCTGTCATAGGCGCCATCCGTCGGGTAGCCGATGCCGACCATCACGCCCCATTCGATGCCGGTGCCGAGCGGCCAGGCGGCCTGCACGCGCATGATATCCGCGGCGGTGCCGGCGACCGCATTGGCGTCGGTGTAGTAGAGCACGGGCCAGCCCTGCGCCGGTGCCTCGCCCGGCGGCCGGTAGAGGAAGATGCGCCGGGGCGGTCCGCCGGAGGGCGAGGAGATCTCGAAGACTTCCGTGTCGGGAATGGTGGCTAGGGTCATGCGACGGCCTGCTTGCGCGAAAGAAGCCAGAGGAAAGCCGGCGCGCCGATCATCGAGGCGATGAGGCCGGCCGGCATCTGCCAGGGAAAGGCGAGGTTGCGGCCGAGGAAGTCGGCCGCGACCATGATGAGCGCCCCGACCAGGGCCGCCCCGTAGAGCTCGCCCAGCGGACGGCGCAGGCCGAGGAGCCGCGCGGCATGCGGGGCCACCAACCCCACGAAGGAAAGCGGGCCGACCAGAAGCGTCGCCAGGGCGGTCGCCACGGCGGCGACGACGAGCAGCGCCATGCGGCCGAGCGTGACCGGCATCCCGAGAGCGCGGGAGGCCTCCTCGCCCAGCGGCAGCACGTCCAGCCAGCGCCGCACCAGCGGCAGCAGCGCCAGCAGGCCCAGCGCCCCGAACACGCTGATCGCCGCGGCAGACGTGCCGATGCCGTAGGTCGAGCCGGTCATCCAGTTGAACAGCAGCACTGCGCGCGGATCCCCGCTCGCCAGCAGCACGCTCACAAACGCATCGAGCAGCGCGCCGACAGCGATGCCGGCTAGGATCACCCGTTCCGGATTGCCCCGCGACATGCGCCCGAGCAGCAACAGGACGAGCAGCGCCAGGAAGGCGCCGAGCGAGGCGGCAAGCGTCTGCTCGACCCGCCCGACCTCCGCCAGCAGGAAAAGCGCCACGGTGAGTCCGCCGGCGGCGCCCGCGCTCACGCCCATCACTTCCGGGCTCGCCATCGGATTGGCGGTGAGGCGCTGGAGCATGCAGCCGGCCACCGCGAGCAGCACGCCGCCCGAGAGCGCCGACACGGCCCGCGGCAGCCGCAACGCCCATGGGGAGGCGGGGTCGCCGGGCAGAGCGAGGCTCCACCCTTCCAGCCCCCGGCCGAGCAGGCTCGACAGGAGGAGAGCGAGAAGCAGCAGCGCGCCGAGAACGGCGAGACACAGCACCGTCCGGCGGGATCCGGTCCCGGAGCCGAGCGAAAGGTTCCAGCCGCTCCCCGGTGGCAGACGCAGGCGCGGGATCATCCACAGCAGCAGCGGCGCCCCGAACAGCGCAGTGACCGCGCCGGTGGGAATCGTCCCGCCATAGGCGCTGGCGGCCAGTTGCACGGCCTGGTCGGTGGCCCAGAGCAGCGAGGCGCCGACCAGGGCGGATGAGAGCAGCCAATGGCCGATGCGCCGTGCCCCGCAAATCCGCGCCAGCCCCGGTGCCGCGAGGCCGATGAAGCCGATGCAGCCGACGGAGGCGACCACCAGCGCGGTGAGCGCCACCGCTGCCAGCAGGGCGCCGAGCCGGGCGACGGCGACGGAAAGGCCGAGGCTGCGCGTCTGCGCGTCGTCCATCCCCAGCAGCGCAAGCGGACGCAGCAGGAGCAGCGCGGCGAGCGCGACCACGGCGAGGCGCGGGGCGAGGAAGATCGCCTCGCCCCAGTCCTGCTGGCTGAGCGAGCCGGCGCCCCACAGGAAAAGGCCCGCCAGGTAGTGGCTCTCGAACAAGGTGAGGAGCGCGGCGAAGGACGCGCAATACAGCCCCACCACCATGCCGGCGAGAATGACGACGAGCGGCGCGAAGCCGCTGCGGCGGGACAGCAGGAGGACGGCGCCGATCGCGATCAGCCCGCCAGCCAGCGTCACCCATTCGCGTCCGAAGGCGAGGAAACCCGGCGCCCAGATGAGGGCGGCGGAGAGGGCGAGATTGGCGCCCGCCTCGATGCCGAGGGTGGTCGGCGAGGCGATGGGATTGCGGAGTACCTGCTGGAGGATAGCTCCGGCGAGCCCGAGCGCAGCACCCGCCAGCAGGCTCACCACGAGACGCGGCGCGAGGCTGTAGGCGGCGAGCATATCGGCCGGGCGGCTATGGTCCGGGGCGACGATCGCCGCCCACCATCCGCCTCTCGGCAGGAGCGCCGAGACGTTCGCCCAGGTGCCGGCAAGAGCTGCGGCGCAGAGCGCGAGAACGAGCAATGCCGGCCCGAAACGGGGCGGTGCCTGCAGGCGGGGGCGGGCGAGCGCGGTCTCAGCCATTGCTCCGGTCTCCGGGGAGATGGAGTACCAGTTGCCGGGCGAAGCGCATGGCCGAGGGCAGCATGCCGAACATCAGCACCGGCGGCAGGCGGATGATGCGCCCGGCCTTCACGAAGGGCAGGCTGCGCCAGAGCGGGCTGGCGGAAAGGCGATCGAGTGTGTCGGCCGAGATCGGCTCGAGATAGACGAGGGTGCTTGCCGGGCTCTGCGCCAGCTCCTCGATGCCGACGGTGCTGAAGCCCCAGTAATTGCTCGGCTTCGTCCAGCCATTGACCAGCCCCGTGCGCTCGATCACGTCGCCGAACAGGCTGCCCTTGCCGTAGACTCGCACGTGTCGGGTATCGAGGAAATTGACTACCAGCAGCGGCTGCCCGGCGAGGCCGGCGGAGGCGAGTTGCCGGTGCGCCACGTCCATCGACGCCTGCGCCCGCGCGATCAGTTCCTCGCCGGCATCCGTTCGGCCGATATCGGCTGCAAGCTCGCGCGTGGCACTGCTGCTGCGCGCATAGGCACTGCCGACGGGCGGCGCATAGATCGAGAGGGTCCGCGTGGGCGCGAACCGCTCCAGCAGCGGCTTGATGCCGTCGAGATAGGGCGTGGAGACGATGAGGTCGGGCCTCAAATCGGCCAACACCTCGAGATTGGGTTCGCGGTCGGTGCCGAGGTTGACCACGCCGGAAGGTAGCGCCGGCTCGACCACCCATTGCTCCCATTCGCCGGGGCTGGGAATGGCGATGGGAGGAAGGCCCATCTCGATCAGGGTCTCGGCGAGGCCGAAATCCATCGAGACGACCCGCAGGGGAGGTCGAGCCGGCGCATCGGCTCCCGCCTGCGCAGCCGCCAGTCGGGGCCGCGCCAGGGCGGTTGTCGCAAGCCCGCCGAGCAGCAAGGCCCGGCGGGAGAAGGTGGGCATCGACCTCACCAGCGGTACTTCAGGCCCGCTATGACGGTGCGCGGGGCGCCGAGGTAGCAGTAGCCCGCGTCGCAGGTGATGTATTCCTCGTCGAGCAGGTTCTGGGCGTTGACCTGGAAGCTCCAGCCCTTGAGCGTCGGCGCGAGATAGCTGAAGTCGTAGCTCAACTTGGCGTCGAGGAGCGTGTAGGCATCGTTCTGGAAGCTGTTGAGCGGATCGCCCCAGGTGGAGCCCGTGTAGCGCACGCCGACGCCGAGGCCGAGGCCGACCAGCTTGCTGCCGGGCTGGAACTGGTAGTCCGCCCACACGGCGAAGGCGTTCTGCGGCTGGCCCGAGGGCGTCAGGCCGATCGTCTCGGGATCGCCGGCCACATTGGTGAGGTCGAGATAAGTGTAGGCACCGCGCACCCTCAGCCCGGCGCCGAGATTGGCCACCGCCTCCAGCTCGAAGCCCCGCGCCCGTACCTCGGCGGTCTGCACCTGGAAGAGCGGATCGGTGGGATCGGTGACGAGGCCGTTCTCCTGGTTGATCTGGAACACCGCGGCGGTGAAGTAGCCGTCGAAGCCGACCGGCGCGTACTTCACGCCACCTTCGATCTGCTTCGCCGTCGTCGGGGCGAAGGGATTGCCGTTGATGTCGACGCCCATATTGGGGACGAAGGAGGTCGAATAGGTGACATACGGCGCGATGCCGTTGTCGAAGACGTAGGTCAGGCCGACGCGGCCGGTGAACTCGCTGTCGTCGATGTTCTCGGTGGTGTAGTTGAGCAGGTCCTCGTCCTTGGTGTCGACCCAGTCCTGCCGGCCGGTCAAGGTGAGTATCCACCGGTCGAACTTCGCCTGCTCCTGGATGTAGATGCCGGTCTGGCTCTGCGTCTGACGGTAGCGGGAATAGTTGAAGCCGGGATCGAAGGTCGGGCCGAGCGGCTGCCCGGTGTTGAAGTTGAAATCGGAGGCGGCGCCGAAGCCGATGCCGCCATCGAGCGCGAGATAGGTGTAGTCGAGGCCGACCAGCAGCTTGTGCTCGACCGCGCCAGTGACGAAGTCGGCCTGCACCTGGTTGTCCACGACGAACGAGTCCAGCAGGTCGTGCACGTAACCGGTGCCGCGGGTGGCGATGTTGGTGAGCGGATCGATGCCGTAGATGCTGGTGTAGCGCACCGTGGTGTCGGCGCTGCCGTAGCGCAAGTTCTGGCGGAAGGTAAAGACGTCGTTGAAGTCGTGCTCGGCGAGATAGCCGATGCGCCACTGCTCCTGCGGCTGGCTGTTGTAGTCGCCGGGCGCGCGGCTGAACTTGTCGGCGCTGGTGCCGGTCCAGCCGAAGAAGGGCAGTGAAGCTGGTGTCTCGGATTCCTGGTATTCGCCGAGGAAGGTGATCCGGGTCTGGTCGGTCGGCTTCCAGGTCAGTGCCGGAGCGATGAAGGTCATGTCGTTGACGCCGCCGCCGAGCGTGTTCGGCGAGCCGGCGTCGCGCAGCAGGCCGGTCAGGCGGTAGAGCAGCGTGCCGTCCTTGTCGATCGGGCCGCCGATGTCGAACTGGCCCTGCCACCATTCGTAATTGCCGCCCTGCACCTCGACCTCGCCGAAGGCTTCCTCGGTCGGACGCTTCGAAGTGACGTCGACCAGGCCGCCCGGCGAGCCGAGGCCGTAGAGCGCCGAGCTCGGGCCGCGCAGCACGGTGACGCTCTCCACGCCATAGGGCTCGATCTTGAAGACCGACATGTTGGCGCCCGGCCAGCGCAGCCCGTCGCGGTAGATGCCGTTATAGGTCGCGTCGAAGCCCCGGATGGTGAAGGCGTCGTAGCGGGGATCGAAGCCGCTCTGTCCGGTCCGCACGCCGGGCGTGTAGCTGACGGCCTGGGTCAGGCTCTGCACGTTGCGGTCGTCCAGCTCCTGCCGGGTGACGACCGAGACGGACTGCGGCGTCTCGATCAGCGGCGTGTCGGTCTTGGTGCCGGCGGTGCTGCGGGTAGCGACATAGCCGACCGTGCCGTCGCCCTCGCCCTGCACGTCGATGGTGTCGAGCTCGATGCCGGCGGTCGCGTCACCGGTCGCGACCGACGCCGTAGGGTCCTCGATGGTGACCCGGTTGGGCGCCGTGAAGCGGTAGGTCAGCCCGGTGCCGCGCAGCAGCGTATCGAGCGCCTCCGGCGCGCTCAGCGTGCCGGCGACGGCCGTCGAGCGCCGCCCGCCGAACTTCGACGTATCGAAGAACACGCGCACGCCGGCCTTCTGGGCGAAGGAGAGGATGGCCCCGTTCAGGTCCTGCGCCGGGATGTTGAAGGCGATCCGCGCGGGCGCGACGTTGGCCGTCGCCTGTGCCTGCACCGCCGGCGCCGGCAGGCCGAACCCCGCGGCGAGCAACCCGAGCGCCAGGGCTTTGCCCGCAACGCCGCCCAGATAGTGCCGGCGCAGGCGCCGCGTGCGGAGATCCACCGGGGTCGTCATGAGGCGTTCGTCCTTCCTGCCAGATCGTGCATCCACGCGCCGCCCAGCTTTTCGCGGCGGCTCGTCAGGAAGGAAGACAACCGGGCCGGCGGACTCAGTAAGAAAAACTGCCAAATTCGCGCGAAAATCTAATAAAGCACTGTGATCACGGGATAAATCGACCTCGCGCCGATGCCGAGCTCCGAGGTGATGGTCTCGATGGCGTCGCCGAGATCGTCGGTGGCGAACACGCCGCTGACGCGGCGGCGGGCCAGCGCGTCGTCGAGGATGACGATGCGCCCGCGCCGGTAGCGGTTCAGCGTCTCCACCACGTGGCGCAGCGAGGTGTCGTTGAACACCAGCATGCCCCGCCGCCAGGCCGTCGCCGTGCCGACGTCGCGCGTGCGGACCCGTCCCATGCCGATGCCGGGCGTGTAGCGCACCTCCTCGCCGGGCGAGAGCACCACGCCCTGCTTCTCCCCGCCCTGCTGCAGCGCCACCTCGACCTGGTGCTCGATGGCGAGCACGTCGGCGCCCTCGCCCGCTTCCTCGACGACGAACTGCGTGCCGAGCGCGGTGGTGGTGCCGCCCGCCGCCTCGACCACGAAGGGACGCGGCTCGCTGTCCGTTCGCGGCGCGGCAGCGAAGAAGACCTCGCCGGCAAGGAACTTCACCCGCCGCTCGCTGTCAGTGAAGTCGATCGCGACGGCGCTCGACGGCCCCAGCTCGATGGAGCTGCCATCGGCGAGCGCGACCGTGCGCAATTCGCCCGGCGCAGTGCGGTAGTCGGCGGCGGCGAGCAGCCAGAGGTCGCCGAAATGGAAGCGGGCGACGCCCGCGGCGAGCACCGCCAGGGCAAGGACCGCGCCGATGCCCGCGGCGCGGCGTCCCGCACGGGGCTTGCGGCGGGCGGGCAGCACGTCGCGTAGCGGACCGGGATCGTGGCGCAGCAGCGAGAGCTCCCGCCATGTCGAGCCGGCCTCCTCGAAGGCAGCGCGGTGCTCGGGGTCCTCGTCGAGCCAGGAGCGCAGGGCGCGCTTCTCGTCCTGGCTCAGCGGCGCGCCATCGAGCCGCGCCACCCATTCGGCGGCGCGCATGCCGATCTCGTCCGCGCGTTCGTCGACACTGCTCACCGCTGAAGGTCCGTAATCGATGCCCATTCCCTATAAGACAAGCGAACGGGGGGAACACCGTAAATCGGCTGCGCCAAGTGCCGATCGTCGAGTGCCGACCGCCTCAGCGCCCGCGCAGGCGGCGCGTCATGTGGGCGATGGCGAGCGCGAGGTGCTTCTGCACCGAGCTCTCGGAGATGCGCAGCTCACGGGCCACCTCAGCATGGGTGAGCCCGTCGATGCGGTTCAGCACGAAGATCTCCTGCGTGCGGCGCGGCAGTTCCCGCACCAGCGCATGGACGCGCTCCAGCTGGAGGCGCGAATCCGCCACATCCTCCGGCGAGGGCTGGTCGGCCGCCAGCAGCGCGAGGGCTTCCGGCGCGACGGCCTCGGTGCGGCGCCGGGCCTCCTGCTTGCGGTGGTTGATCAGCAGGTTGCGGGCGATGGCGTAGAGATAGGCCCGGATGTCACCGATGCGGGTGTCCGGACGCTCCAGCACGTTGAGGAAGGTGTCCTGCACCAGGTCGCTCGCCATATGGCGATCGCCGAGGCGGTGCTGGAGGTAGCTCCGCAGCTCGGTGCCATGGTTCGAGAACACAAGCGACAAGTCTGGCTGCATGAACCGGCCCACACTCCACATCACAGAGGCATGTGCGGGACGATTATCACGCAGGCGAGAGCAAGGTAAGTTACATGGCTCTACTTTATCATTGCTACAATTTTCTCAGACTAGAATCATTCTCGACTTGATATTCGTGCAATACCGGGGTTGGTGGCCGCTCAGGCGTGAACGCTGTCCTTCGCCGATGCCGGAGCACTGGCGCGCGGCGCGCTGGCCAGCGCGCGCACCACGTCGAAAGCTGCCTGGATGGCGCCGACATTGGCCTTGCCCTGGCCGTAGATGTCGTAGCCGGTGCCGTGCGCGGGGGTGGCGATCGGGATCGGCATGCCGCCATGCACGGTGACGCCGCGCGAGAAGCCCATGAGCTTCATCGCGATCTGCCCCTGGTCGTGGTACATGGTGACGATCGCGTCGACCTCCTTGGCCTTCAGGAAGATGGTGTCGGCGGGGTACATGCCGACCACCGGCAGGCCGAGCGCGCGCGCCTTCTCCACCGTCGGCCCGATGACGTCGAGCTCCTCGCGGCCGAAGCTGCCATTCTCGCCATTGTGCGGGTTGAGGCCGCACACGGCGATGCGCGGCGCGGCGACGCCGGCGCGGATCAGCGTGCCATGGACGAGGCGGATGGCGTCGAGGATGCGCTCCTCGGTGATCAGGCTCGAGACCTCCTTCAGCGGCACATGGCTGGTGACGCGGCTGGTCCACAGCCCGTCCAGCGTGTTGATCTCGCCGACCGGCCCGTTGGCGCGCAGGATCTCGGCGAACCAGTGCGTCTCGTCGGAATGGCCGATGCCGGCCAGGTGCAGCCCGTGCTTGTTCAGCGGCGCGAAGCACATGCCGTCGGTGACGCCGGCGACGGTGAGCTCGGCGGCCTTGCGCAGCGTGTCGAGGGCGTAGCGCCCGCCATTGGCGGTGGCGACCGCCCGCTCGAAGGGCGGCTGCGCGGCGCCGCGATAGTCGAGCAGCACCGGCACGCCGGGAGCGAAGGAGGGACGACCCTCCTCGGCGAGACTGTAGTCGAAGCGCGCCCCGGCGATCCGCATGCCCTCCTCCAGTTCGCCGCGATCGGCGACCAGCAGGATGTCGGCAGCAGTGCGGTTCTCTTCGCGGGACAGCAGGCGGGCGACGATCTCCGGGCCGATGCCGGCGGGATCGCCGAGGGCGAGGGCGATGCGGGGCTTCATGGGACTTCTCCTTCGGGCCGAGCGCAGCGGCGGAAACGCGCCGCGCGCACGATGTCACGTTGTTCGGTAATGGCTCGTGGTCAGGCGTTCTCGGCGACCTTGCCGGCGGCCGCCGCGCCGAAGAAGGCCGCGTCCTGGTAGCGGCGCAGCGCCAGCAGCTCGGAACCGGGGGCGATCTCGATGTCGCCGACAGTGATGATCCGGCCGCTCTCGACCGGTCGGACGAGCCGGCAATTGGCGGCGAGATAGAACGGCGCCGGCGCCTCGGGCCCGAGCGGCGAGGCCGGCACCAGCTCGGCGGTGGTGCCGTCGATGGTATGGTGGTGGCCGCCCATGGCGAGCGTGCTGCCGGCGGGCAGGTCCTGCGTGGCGCGGGCGACGAGGTCGAGATGCGGGCGCGGCGCGACGGCGCCGCTCGACACGCCGAGCAGCGCGGCCTCGAGCACGCTGGTCGCGGCCTCCAGCCCGAGCAGATGGCGCGGCAGATAGAGCATGGCGGTCGAGCCGTCGCGGCTCACCACATGGCCCTTGGCCGCCAGCATGTCCCAGGTCGGACGGTCGGTGCAGCGCACGATGACGAAGACGCCACCGGCGAAGCTCGGCTCGTCCGGCGCGCGCAGGCAGTGGAACACGTCGAGCCGGCGCTCGCCCGTCAGCAGCCCGCCTTCCGCCTTTCCGGCGAACAGGGTCGGTACTTCGGTGATGCGGGCGATGGGCGCGTGCAGGTCCGGCCGGTCGGCGCCGAAGCCGGTCGCATTGCCGACGATCAGCAGTTCGCACAGGTCCGGCACGGCGCGCTGCGGCAGCACGGCGGCGGCCTCAGCGCGGGCGGCGACAATCTCGGCCGCGGCGCGGGCGCCGAGCTCCCAATGGTCGGCCAGCGCCGGCACCGGCTCGGTGCGCCCATTGCTGGTGACGAGGCCGGTGGCGCGGTCGAAGACGAAGTCGTATTCGCTCGACTTGCCGGCGGCGATGATCTCGAAGCCGAGCGTCTCCGCCCAGGTGACGAGGCCGATCAAGAGGCTCGGCTGGTCGCCGTCGACCGGCGTCGAGACGAGCCCGCGCGCGGCCGCCATATGGGCGATGCCGGGGCCGGCGACGCTGTCCAGCTCCTTCGACACCACGGCTAGGTGGCGGCCGGCCTCGATGGCGAGGCGGGCATGGCGCGCCCCGGCCTCGGGATGGCCGGTCGCCTCGATGACGACCTCGATGGGCAGTCCGACGACGAGCGCGAGGTCGTCCACTGCTATGAAGTCGCCGGCCGCGAAGGCTTTTCCTGCCTCGGCTGCCGTGGTGCAGATGCGGATGCGCGCGGGATCGGCGCCGCTGGCCTTCAGCGCGGCGGCAGCGATCTGCGCGTCGCGGTCGACGGCGACGCGCGCCCGCATGCGCGGCACCCGCAGCCCCTGCGTCAGGAAGCTGCGCCCGAAATCGCCGGTGCCGACGACGCAGGTCTCGACCGGAGCCCGGTCGACATTGAAATAGCGGTGGAAGTTCATGCGGGTCCTCGATTGCCGTCATCGGTGACGGAAGCCGGCGCGGGCCGTCCGCGCCGGGACCAGGCCAGGCGCATCAGCGGCACGGCCCAGACGATGATGGTGGCGACGCCGAGCGTGGCGGCGATGGGCCGGCTGAACAGGCCGAGCACGTTGCCGTTGCTGCTGATCAGCGCCTGCATGAAGTTCTGCTCGACGATCTCGCCCAGCACGATGCCGAGCACCATGGGGGCGATCGGGAAGCCGTTCTCCTCCATGAAATAGGCGGTCGTGCCAAGCGCGAGCAGGATCCATATGCCGAAGATGTCGCTGTCGATGGCGTAGGCGCCGGTCATCGACAGCACCAGCAGCGCCGGCAGGATCAGGTCGCGCGGAATGCGCAGCACGATCTGGGCGATGCGCATGGCGAGCGCGCCCAGCGGGAACATGATCAGGTTGGCGAGGATGAAGATGATGAAGACGGCGTAGAACAGCTCGCCATTGTTGATGAACACGGTCGGGCCGGGGTTCACGCCCTTCAGATAGAGCACGCCGATGCCGATGGCGGTGATGGTATCGCCGGGAATGGCGAAGACGATGGCCGGGATCCACGCCCCGCTCAGCGCGGCGTTATTGGCGGCGCTGCCGGCGACGATGCCCTCGATGTGGCCCTTGCCCCATTTCTCGGGCTCCTTCGACATCTTCTTGGCCGCGGCATAGCTGATCCAGGCGGCGGTGTCGGCGCCGCCGCCGGGCAGGGCGCCGACGATGGTGCCGAGCACGCTGCCGCCGGCGGCCTGGCCCCAGTAGCGCTTGCCCGCTTCCCAGGTCTTGCGCCAGGCGCCGCGCACCGTGACCTTGGCCACATGCGTGATCTCGCCGCGCGAGAGCAGCGAGCGCAGGATCTCCGGCAGGGCGAACATGCCGATGAGGCCGGGGATGAAGCTCACCCCCTCCAGCAGGTTGACGATGCCGAAGGTGAAGCGCGGGTGGCCGGTGGTGTAGTCCATGCCCACGGTCGAGACCAGGAGCCCGAGCATCAGCGAGGCGAGGCCCTTCACCAGGTCGTCGCCGGCGACGAATACCGCGCAGGACAGGCCGAGCACGCCGAGCCAGAAGAACTCGTAGGCGCTGAAGTCGAGCGCGAAATCGGCAAGCGCCGGCGCGGCGACGATCAGCACGGCGGTGCCGAAGATGCCACCGATGGCCGAGAAGGCGGCGTTGGCGGCGATGACGAGGCCGGCTTCGCCGCGCTTGGTCAGCTCGTAGGAATCGTCGACATAGGCGGCCGAGGCCGGCGTGCCCGGCATACGCAGCAATGCGCCGGGGATGTCGCCAGCGAAGATCGCCATGGCCGAGGCGGCGACGATCGAGGTGATGGCGGCGATGGGGCTCATGAAGAAGGTCATGGGCACCAGCAGCGCCACCGCCATGGTGGCGGTGAGGCCGGGCAGGCAGCCGACCGCGAAGCCGAACAGGCTGGAGGCGACCAGCGTCGCCAGCGTGGCGGGCTCCATCACCAGATGGAGCGCGGCGATGAATTTATCCATGTCGGCTCACCACAGTCCGGTCAGCGGCCCCGACGGGACCGCGACGTGAAGGACGGAGCGGAACAGCAGGTCCAGCGCCAGCGTGACGCCGGCGGCGACGGCCACGGCCTTCACCGGGCCGCGGCCGAGCCAGAGATAGAAGGCGAGCAGGGCGACGAAGCCGAGGATCTGGAAGCCGATCTCCTCGCCGAGGAAGATGAAGGCGAGGATCGTCGCCAGCATCATCAGGCCGCTCACCGCACCGTGCGGGTTGCCGCACCAGGAGGGCGCGCGGAAGGCGAAGGCTCCCGGCCCCGCCGCCCGCATGCCGCGCAGCAGCAGGAAGCCGCCGCAGACGATGAGCCCGGTCGCGCTCAGGCTGGGGAACAGGCCCGGCCCGAAATAATGGCCGGGCATGTTCGGGAAGCCCCGGACGTGCCAGATGACGACGGCGCCGAACGCCAGGATGATGAGGCCGAGCAGGCCGTCGCCGATCTTCACCGACCCGCTCCTAGTTCTGCTTCAGCTTGGCGAGCGCGGCGAAGACGCGCTCCATCTCGGAGAGGTCGCTCGCCATGAAGGCGCGGAACTCGGCGGGGTCGCGATAGACGAGGCGGAAGCCGCGCTCGCGCAGGGGCTTGCGGAAGGCCTCGCTGGTGGCGACCTTCTCGACCGCCGGCGCCAGCTTCTTGACGATGTCGTCCGGCAGGCCCTTGGGACCGACCATTCCGTGCCAGAGCGCGAAGGTCCAGTCGATGCCGAGCGATTCCTTCAGCGTCGGCACGTCGGGATAGAGTTCGAGGCGCTCCTTCGCCATCACCGCGAGCGGCCGCAGCTTCTTGGCCTCGATCAGCGCGCTGGCCTCGGAGAGCGAGGCCGTGGCGAAGGTGGAGTTGCCGGCGGCCACGTCGAGCTGGCCGGCCGTGCCGCCCTGGGTCGGCACCCAGATCACCGTCGACGGATCGAGGCCGAGGCCGAGCATCATGCCGGAGAAGCCGACATGCCAGTTGGAGCCGGGCGAGGCGCCGGTCGCCTTGAGCTCGCCGGGCTTCGCCTTGATGGCGTCGGCCAGCTCCTTCATCGTCTTGTAGGGCGAATTCTCGATGACCGTCACGCCGCCCGCCAGCTCGTTGGTCTGGCCGATGGGCGTCATGTCGGCATAGGTCAGGTTGGCGAGGCCCTGCGGCTTGTAGAGGCTGATGTCGCTGGCGATGACGCCGAGCGTGTAGCCGTCGGGCTTGGCGTTGGCGACCGCCGTCTGGCCGGGAATGCCGCCGCCGCCGCCCTTGTTGACGACGTTGATCGGCACGCCAAGCTCCTTCTCGAGGAGGCCGGTCAGCGCGCGCGCCACGATGTCGGTGCCGCCGCCCGCCGGATAGGGCACGATCACCGTGATCGGCCGGCTCGGGTAGTTGTCCGCCGCGGTCGCGGCACCCGGCGCAAGGGCGATGGCGGCCACGGCGCCGACGATACCGGCGCCGGCGAAGCACAGGCTGCGTCGCGAAAGCAGCCTCTCAAGGAATGGCATGGGTTTCCTCCGTTTGGTTGAGCCGGTACACGGCCTTGGCGTTATCGTGGAAAAGCCGGAGGCGATCGGCGGGCGAGAAGTCCGCGGTGATCGCCTTGAAGTCGTCGAAGATGCCTTCGAGCGAGCGGAACAGGCCGTCGACGGGGTAGTTGCTGGCGAACATGCAGCGCTCGACGCCGAACAGGGCGATGGTCTCGCGCACGACGTAGCGGTTGGCCTCGACCGTCCACGCCTCGCCGGGCACGCCGAGGCCGGAGATCTTCATCAACACGTTCGGGCAGGCGGCAACCGCGGCCATCGCCGCTCGCCAGCGCTCCAGCGTGTCGGGCTTGCGGTCGCCCGGCAGGCCGGTGTGGTTGACCACCATCAGTATGTGCGGGAAGGCGCGGGCGAGATCGGCGGCGTCCGGCAGGTGCCAGTAGTTGGTCTGCAGTTCGAAATGCAGGCCATGGTCGGCGAGGCGGGCATAGCCCTCGCGGTAGCGCGGGCAGAGCATGGAGCCGGGCAGGCCGTGGTCCGGCCGCCAGTCCTGCCAGTTGGCGAAGCCCTTGGGCTTGTGGCGGATCGCCCGCACCAGCTCGAAGCCCGCCTGCGCCGCCAGCACCTCGGCGACGTCGTCGCGGTCGAGCCAGGCCTGCGCGATCATGGCGTGGGGCACGCCTTCGCGCGCGGCGAGATCGTGGATCCAGCGGGTCTCGCCGATCGGGTCGGTGTGGTCCCACTCGGCTTCCATGTAGACATTGCCGACAATCCGGTGCCGGCCAGTGGCGCGGCGGTAGTCGTCGGGCATGAAGTCGACGCAGAAACCGCGGTAGTCGCCGTAGCGGTTGCCGGGATAGGGTGCGTTGTTCAGCCAGGGATGCTTGCCGAGCGACAGATCCCAGTAATGATGGTGCGCGTCGATGATCGGCAGGTCGTCGGCGTCGGCCGATCCCGATGCGGACAGGGATTGCGACGGCTGGACGGTCATCGCCATGTCCTGCGGCGCGTATGGCGCGAGGCGGCGCGAAGCTGCGGCATGCCGGATCCTTCCTGCGGTGTTTCCTGTCGCGTGGCGCCGTCTGATTGCGGCGCCTTGGCGGTCTATTCCCTATATTGCATGCAATAATGTCGAAACGTCAATGCCCATGGACGGCGAAATCGAAGTATGGGAGGGTCTTGCATGCAATCCTTAAACGATTTGCCCGCCCCGGGCGGCGCTCACCCCGACCTGGACCCGCCGCCGGAGCCGGCCCGCGCGCTGCGCGGACGCCGCACGCTATATGTGGTGGAGCGCATCCGCGACATGATCGTCTCCGGCGATCTGCCGGCGGGCGGGCGCATCTCCGAGCGGATGATCACCGAGGGCCTCGGCGTCACCCGCACGCCGCTGCGCGAGGCGTTCAAGATCCTCGAGGCCGAGGGCCTCGTGCGCATCGTGCCGAACCGCGGCGCCGAGGTGATCCATCTCTCGCCGTCGGACATCGAGGCGGCGTTCGAGGTGCTGACCGGGCTAGAGAGCGTGGCGGCCGAGCTCGCCTGCACGCGCGGCACCGCGGCCGAGTTCGCTGCCATCGAGGCGCGCCATGATCGCATGGTCGCCTGCCAGCGCGCCGACGACCTGATGGGCTATTTCCACCTCAACCAGGAAATCCACCAGCTCATCGTCGACTGCGCGCACAATCCGGCGCTGTCGCGGG
Organism: Xanthobacteraceae bacterium; assembly: GCA_029239875.1. GTDB lineage: Bacteria > Pseudomonadota > Alphaproteobacteria > Rhizobiales > Xanthobacteraceae > Ancylobacter. The sequence continues at coordinate 37,153 of JARBUD010000036.1, forward strand.
TCTACCGGACGGAATCGGCACGCATCCGCCGCTATCGCTTCGCCGGCAACCGCGTCGGCGAGCGCTGGGTCCGTGCGGTAATGGAGCACGAGCAGATCCTCGACGCGCTCAAGCAGCGCCAGGGCGCACTGCTGCGCGAGCTGCTGCGCACGCACCACATCAACGGCTGGCGCGTCACCCGCCGGGTGCTGGAAGGCGAGCTCTCGCCGCCGGGCTGAGCCGGCCGCACGCGGTTCAGGCTGTGGAGCTCAGGACCCCGTCCATTTCGGGACCGCCTTGGTCCGGGCGAGGAAGTCCTGCACGCCGCGGCGGAAATCCTCGCTGCCATAGACCTCGGCCACGATCGCCTCGATGTCCGGCAGGTTCGCGAACTTCATCTGCCGCAGCGTGGCCTTGGTGGCCCGCGTGGTCAGCGGCGCGTTCTCCGCTGCCCGGCGGCAGAGGCTCTCCATCTCGGCATCGAGCGCGTCGGGCTCGACGATGCGCAGCAGGAAGCCGCTGGCGAGCAGCTCCTGCGCCGGGACGATCTCGCCCAACAGCACCATGCGCTTGGCGACGGAGACGCCGATCGCGCCGCCGATGCGCGCGACGCTCTGCGCCGACAGGCAATTACCGAGCGTGCGCCCGATGGGCGAGCCGAAGCGCGCATTGGGCGTGGCGACGCGGAAGTCGCAGGCCGAGGCGATGTTGAGACCGCCGCCGACCGCCCAGCCGTCGACCACGGCGATGGTGGTCACCGGTATCGCGTCGACCGCGCTCATGCACTCGTCGATCCGGTGCTCGTAGCTGATGCCGTCCTCACCGCTGGTGAACTTGGTGAAGCCGGAGATATCCGTGCCGGAGACGAAGGCCTTGCCGCCGACGCCGCGGAACACCGCGACGCGGATCGAGGGATCGTCCGCGATGGCGCGCGCCGCATCGCGCAGGCCGAGCCACATCTCGCCGGTCAGTGCGTTGTGCGCTTCCGGATTGTTAAAGCGGACGAAGGCGACGTCGCCCTTCTTCTCGAAATCGATGCGCGGACCGCTCATCACGCTGTTTCCTTTGCCGGCTGGGCAAGCAAGCCCTTGCTGATCAGTTCCTGCCTGATCTGGTCGCCATGCTCATTCAGCAGCGGCGGCGGCAGGCGCACCTCCTGCGGCGTCGCGCTGAGCTTCACCGGGAAGCCGAGGGCCCGGAACTCGCCCTCGACGGGGTGCGGCACCATCTGCACCATGTCGCGGGCAACCGCCTGCTCGCTCACCACCGCCTCGCCATAGTCGAGGATCGGCGCCGTCGGCACGCCGGCCGCCATCAGCGTGTCGATCCAGTCCTGCCGGGTACGGGTGAGGAAGGTCGGGGCCAGTTCCTCCATCAGCGCGATGCGGTTGGTCACGCGCGCGGCATTGGTGGAGAAGCGCGGGTCGTCCTGCAATTCCTCGCGTCCGAGCGCCTTGAGGAAGGTGAGCCACAGGCCCTGATTGGCCGCGCCGATGACGAACCAGCCATCCGACGCCTCGACCGCCTGGTAGGGTGCGGACATGCGATTGGCTGAGCCGATCGGGGTCGGCGAGGCGCCGGTGCCCCACAATTCGGTGGTCTCCCAGACCGAGAGCGCCAGCGCCGCCTCGAACAGCGAGGCGTCGACATATTGCCCCTCGCCCGAGGCCTGCCGGCCGATCACCGCGCTCAGCACGGCATAGGCGGTGAACAGGCCGGCGCCGAGATCGGCCACGGCGATGGAATTCTTCGCCGGCTCCATGCCGGGAAAACCATTGGAGGAGAGGATGCCCGACACCGCCTGGGCGATCAGGTCGAAGCCCGGCCGCTGTGCCCACGGGCCGGTCTGGCCGAAGCCGGAGATGCTGGCATAGACGAGGCGCGGATTGAGCGCCTTCAGCGTCGGGTAGTCCATGCCGAGGCGGGCGGCGACGCCGGGGCGGGCGTTCTCGACCAGCACGTCGGCGGTCTTGACCAGCGCATAGAGCACCTCGCGGTCCTCGGGCGACTTCAGGTCGAGGGTGATGGAACGCTTGTTGCGGTTGAGTGCCAGGAAGCCGGGGCTGTCCGTGCCCTTGAGCCGGAAGCCCATGGAATGGCGGGTGGAATCGCCGGTGCCCGGCGGCTCGATCTTGATGACGTCGGCGCCCATGTCCGCCAGCAGCATGCAGCAGAAGGGCCCGGCCATCACCTGCGAAATGTCGAGCACCCTTATGCCCGCGAGAGGCAGTGCCATGATCGAAATCCTCCCATTCTTCCTTGGCCGGAGCCTCCGCGGATGCCGGCCGCGAGGCGGCGATCACGGATGCCTGGAACCTGACGCCTTGCGGTGGCGGTGAGATGGCCAGCGCCATGCCCCGCCACGCGGCGTGTTGTCTATATCATATATGATCTGGGCGACGGTCGTGTCAAACCCTGATCGGCGAAAGCCTCTCGGCGATGTTCAGCGGCGCCGGCGTCCCCGGCCGGCCCGCGCCGGCCGCCCGTCGTCCTGCGCCGGCGGATCGCCGGCGAGCAGGCGCTCCTGCTCCTGGAACGCCGCGTCCATGCGCTCCTGCGAGGCCAGCAGATGCGCGCGCATGGCCTCGTCCGCGGCGACCGGATCGCGGGCGAGCAGCGCGTCGATGATGGCCGCGTGCTCCTCCACCGCCTTGGCCGGCGCATTGGTCTTGTAGAGGAAGCGGAAGATGTGGAGATGGACGTGCAGCCCCTCGATGGTCTCGGCGACGAAGCGGTTGCCGCTCGCCCTGGCCACAAGGTCGTGCAGCCTCGCATCGCCCTCGGCGAACTGCGCATAGGCGAGCTCGTCGCCGTTCTGCACGCGCTCCATCTCCTCGGCGAGCTTGGCGAGCGCCCGCAGGGCGGTCTCGTCGGCGTTCTCGGCCGCCCACGCCGCCGCCTTCGGCTCGATCAGCAGGCGCAGCGCGAAGAGCGCGCTGATCTCCTGCCGCGTCAGCAAGTCGGCGGCGCGGAAGCCGACATTGGGGGTCTTGTAGGCGAGCTTCTGCGCTTCCAGCAGCGTCAGCGCCTCGCGGATCGGGGTCTGGGAGATCTGCAGCTGCCGCGCCAGCGCCTCGATGCCGATGTGCTGGCCGGGCGCGATCTTCATGGTCACGAGCATGGAGAGAAGCTGCTCATAGGCGAGCTCGACCAGCGTCTGCGGATAGATCGGACGCTTCTCGTCCAGCGCGACGAGGCGAGCGAAGGAGAGCGGCTCCTGATTGTTGGTGGCCATTTGGAATCAACCCAGCTGCGGATGATATAAGATACACGATCGCGTCGCGGACAAAGCGACGGAACGAGAGGCCGCAGCGCCGCTCGCTCCGCCAGGGACGCCGGGACTTGCTCCGGCGCCCGTCCGCGAACGAGCTACCAGCTTACCGCAATGTACTTCGCCTCGGTGAATTCGAGCAGGCCGTGATGGGCGCCCTCGCGCCCGAGGCCGCTCTGCTTCACGCCGCCGAAGGGCGCGGCCGGGTCGGAAACCAGGCCGCGATTGAGCGCGACCATGCCGTAGTCCAGCCGCTCGGAGATCTGCAGGCCGCGCTTGAGGTCGCCCGTGTAGACATAGGCGGAGAGGCCGTACTCGGTGTCGTTGGCCATGCGGATGGCGTCCTCGACATCCTTGAACGGCACGATGGCGGCAACCGGGCCGAAGATCTCGTCGCGCAGAAGGTTGGCATCGAGCGGCACGTCGGCCAGCACGGACGGCGGATAGAAGAAGCCGGCGCCCTCGCCCGCCTTGCCGCCGAGCTTCACCTTGGCGCCCTTGGCGACGGCGTCGTCGACCAGCGAGGTGATCTTCTCGATCGCCGCGCGGTTGATCATGGCGCCGCACTGGGTGGTGGTGTCGGTGCCGGCGCCGAGCTTGAGCGCGCCCATCTTCTCGACGAGCTTCTCGACGAAGGCCGGGTAGATGCCCTCCTGCACGTAGAAGCGGTTGGCGGCGGTGCAGGCTTCGCCGGCATTGCGCATCTTGGCGATCATCGCGCCCTCGATCGCAGCGTCGAGGTCGGCGTCGTCGAGCACGAGGAAGGGCGCGTTGCCGCCGAGCTCCATGGAGGAGTTGATGACGTTGTGGGAAGCCTCGCGCAGCAGGATCTTGCCGACCTCGGTGGAGCCGGTGAAGGAGAGCTTGCGCACCCGCGGATCGCGCAGGATGGCGCTGCACAGCGGGCCGGGATCGGAGGTGTTGACCATGTTGACGACACCGGCCGGCACGCCGGCGCGGCGCAGGATCTCGCCCACCGCCAGCGCGGTCAGCGGGGTCTCCTCGGCGGGCTTCAGGATGCAGGTGCAACCGGCGGCCAGCGCCGGGGCGATCTTGCGGGTCGCCATCGCCGCCGGGAAGTTCCACGGCGTGATCAGGAGCGCGATGCCGATCGGCTGGTACTGCACGACGATGCGGTTGCCGCCGGCCGGGGCAATGGCGAGGTCGCCATTGATGCGCACGGCCTCTTCCGCGTACCAGCGGAAGAACTCGGCGGCGTAGAGCACCTCGCCGCGGGCATCCGGCAGCGCCTTGCCGTTCTCCAGCGAGATGATCTGCGCCAGCCAGTCGGCATGCTCCAGCATGGATTGGAAGCAGCGCTGCAGCACCGTGGCACGCGCCCGCGGCGGGGTCGCCGCCCAGGAGGCCGCCGCAGCAGCCGCCGCGTCAACCGCGGAGAGACCATCCGCCACGGTGGCGTCGGCGACCGAGGTCAGCACTTCACCGGTGGACGGATTGAGGACGTCGATGCGCTTGCCGCCGGTGCCTGCGGTCCATTTGTCGGCGATGAGCAGGTCGGTCGGGATGGCAAATCCGCCCTTGGCCTCCGGCACGACATAGGTGTGGCCGGCGTCGGTCGGGGCGAGGCTCGCGGTGCTGCTAGACATGTCGTTTCGTCCTGGTGATCAGAGGTCGCGCAGCGCGGCGCGCTGGCCGGTGAAGGCCGCCTGGGTGATGTGGAGCATGGCCGCGAGGTCGAGCGGGCGCGGGTTGTTCTTGACCAG
>JARBUD010000065.1 GCA_029239875.1 Xanthobacteraceae bacterium
AACACGCGCGCCGGCGAACCGGCACGCATCCTCCCAGTGGCCCGCGGTGTGCGCACCGGGAACGCACGGCTTGGGCCGCCGCCGGACGAGGTGCGTTATTCCCCGCCAGGCGGCCACCGCCCCCGTCCCGCGCGAGCCGGCCGCTCCGGTTGCGCCCCCTCATCGGGACGAGGTGGGGGAAGGATGATAGAGGGAGGGGCAATTTTCTAGGATTATATTCCTGCATCTCCCGAGGCCACCATCCCGTCGCCGTACCGTCATTTCGGACGGCCTCTGCGCTTCGCTTCGGCCGGGATGGCGAGGGTGGGGGCGCGGCGCTCCGCCTGCGGCTCGGCTGGGCCGGGAACGGGGAGGGCCGTCACGCCTTCAGGGCGTTACGTCCTCCGGCGGCGCCTGTTTCTGGCTGCGGCGGGGGAAGTAGCGATAGACCGTTGCCGCCGAAACGCCCAGCGTGCGCGCCACATCCGGCACGGTGAAGCCGCCGCCGGCGAGCATGCGCCGCGCCTTGGCGACATCCTTGGGTGACAGCGCCTGCGGCCGGCCGCGCCGGCGCGGCGGTCCCGTGAGACCGGAGGGCGCGGGCTGCTCGGGTTCGATCAGCACGGCAAGCTCGCGGCAGACCAGCGCCAACGCCTCGCTTGGCGCGAGCCGGCCATCATCGGGCGCGGCGCCCAGGCGGATCGACACATTGGCGAGGCGCAGCCGCTCCATCAGCAGCACGACGCTCTCGACGTCGCGCCCGAGATGGCGCAAGGCGGGCACCACGAGCACGTCGCCCGCCCGCAGGAATTCGAGCGCGGCACGCAGGCCCGGCCGCTCGGCCCGCCCGTCGTCGAAGTCGGTGAAGACGCGCTCGCAGCCGAGAGCGGCAAGAGCGTCCTTTCCGGAACTCGCGACCTCGGCCGGCCCCTCCTGCGGGGCGACCGATGCGCGATCGAAGGACGCAAAGGGCGCCGCCTCGGGTACAACCATCCCTCCCGTCGGGCCATCAAGGTCCAACAGACAGTAACCAATCAGCATCATTCTCAGCAGACCGCGCGCTTCCCGCGAAAGAACACCCGGTCGAACGGACATCCGACCACTGCCGCGGCCTTCCCCCAACTTCGCAAGATACAACTAGCACAGGACAATACAACCTGCATGCTGTTCTTGCGGGTGCTTCGCGTCGAGATTAGGGCAGAGCCAATTTTGAGAATTGCCGAACAATTTCGATAAGGTTCGTCTGTCGGAACGCTTGAGGAGACGGTGTTTTTTCCTTGGCGTGCAAATGAAGGCCGGCGACGTGGCGGCGGAAAGTCGGCCGGCCGCTTGCGGGCACACAAAATCCCCTCGTCGGGTCCATTGTGTTTCGCGCGAGAGTGCGGCTCAATCCGCCGCGCCGCCGGGCGAGGCTCCGGGGCACGTATCGTTTCCGCGACGCGGCTGCCCCGCGCGCCCGTCCCGTATCCCGCCGGAGGTCAGAATGTCCGTTTCCGCAAAGCTCGCCGCACCGCTCGTGCTCGCCTCCCTCGTCCTCGCCGGCGGAGCGGCCGGAGCGCAGACGGCGCCCGCCTCCGGCGCGAGCAGCTATGGCAACTGGATCGTGAACTGCCGCGACCGCAGCGACGGCAAGAAGACATGCGTCGCCAGCCTGCGGATCAACGACGCCAAGACGAAGAAGGTGGCGCTGCTCTGGCAGATCGGCGAGAGCGCGGGCGGCAAGCCGACCTATGTCATCCGCACCCCGCTCGGCGTGCGGCTCAAGGACGGCGTGCGGGTGGCGCTCGACGGCGGCAAGCCCCGCCGGATTGGCTATCTTTCCTGCAACGAGCGCGGCTGCACGGCGGTGGGCACGTTCGAGGAAGGCTTCGCCAAGGAGCTTGCCGGCGCCAAGGAGGCGGTCACCAGCTTCACCCTGGTCGACGGCCAGGTCGTCAACGTGGCGCTGCCGCTGGCCGGCATCGAAAAGGCGCTGCCGGCGCTGAAGGGCTGAACGCGCCTGTTCGCTTAACCCTAAGCCCGCCCAGTCCCGCCTCTTGCGCGCAGCAGGCATGAAGCCGATTGCGCCTTTGGCATCGAATGTTACATTTCATCCGAGATGTTGAAAAATTCGATCCCGGCCGCCCCTCGTGCGGTGGTCGGGGCGGCGGCTTCGGCCGGGGAATCCGCGATGGTCGACGAGACCCAGAGCTGGGCGGGGGGACGGGCGACCGACAGGTCGGCCCGCGAGGATCGCCCACATCTGCGGGCGCGCCACCGCCATTGGCGCGGCCGCCGCAACGGCCCGTCACGTCCGGAGGAGAGCGTCTCCACCGGCGGTGGAGCCTCGCATCCGCGCAACAACGATCCCTGCTATGCCGCGCTCGACCTCGGCACCAATAATTGCCGCCTGCTGATCGCCCGCCCGACCGGCAGCGGCTTCCGCGTGGTCGACGCCTTCTCGCGCATCGTCCGGCTCGGCGAGGGGTTCATCTGCTCCGGCCGGCTCAGCGAGGCGGCGATGGACCGCGCGGTCGACGCGCTGAAGGTCTGCGCCGCCAAGATCGACGCGCGCAACATCGCCGACCGCCGGCTGATCGCCACCGAGGCCTGCCGCTCCGCCGCCAACGGCGCGGAGTTCATCCGCCGGGTGGAGCGCGAGACGGGGCTCGCCCTCGAGATTGTCGACCGCGAGACCGAGGCGCGCCTCGCCGCCTCCGGCTGCACGCCGCTGGTCGACCCGCACCTCGACGGCGCGGTGCTGTTCGATATCGGCGGCGGTTCGACGGAAGTCGTCTGGCTCGATCGGGTGGAGACGCGCGACGGCGGCCCGCCGGCGGCGGTGATCCGCGCCTGGGTGTCGGTGCCGCTCGGCGTCGTCACCGTGGCCGAGCGCCATGGCGGCGTGAAGGTCACGCGCGACGATTTCGAGGCGATGGTCAACGAGTTCTCGCCGCATCTCGCCGGCTTCGTGAAGGCGGTCGGCCCGCACAATTGCGGCCGGCTGCACCTGCTCGGCACCTCCGGCACGGTCACCACCATCGCGGGCGTGCATCTCGACCTACCGCGCTACGACCGTTCGCAGGTCGACGGCACCTGGCTCGGCGCCGAGCAGGTGCGCGTCGTCGTCGACCGGCTGCTCGCCATGCCCTTCGCCGAGCGCGCTGCCAATCCCTGCATCGGCCATGAGCGCGCCGACCTCGTGTTGGCCGGCTGCGCCATCCTCGAAGCGGTGCGCCGGGCCTTCCCCTGCGACCGGCTGCGCGTCGCCGACCGCGGCCTGCGCGAGGGCATACTGGTCGAATTGATGCGAGCCGACGGCGTGTGGCGCCATCGGGCGGCGCCCGCTGAAGTTCCCACCGGGGCGGCGACGTGATCGACAAGCCCCAGCCCCGCAAGGGGGGGGAGGCGCGCCCGCTGAAAGTCCGGCTCAAGAAGGCGCGCTCGCTCTCCTCTTCGTCGCAGAAATGGCTGCAGCGGCAGCTCAACGACCCCTATGTCGCGCGCGCCAAGCGCGAGGGCTGGCGCTCGCGCGCGGCCTTCAAGCTGCTGGAGATCGACGACAAGCTGAAGCTGCTCAAGCCCGGCCTCCGCGTGGTCGACCTCGGCGCCGCGCCGGGCGGCTGGAGCCAGATCGCCGCCCAGCGAGTGAAGGTCACCGAGGGACGCGGCAAGGTGGTCGCTATCGACCTCCTCGAGATCGACCCCATCCCCGGCGTCGACTTCGCCCAGCTCGACTTCCTCAAGGACGAGGCGCCCGATCAGCTCAAGCAGATGCTCGGCGGCGAGGCCGACGTCGTGCTGTCGGACATGGCGGCGAACACCACCGGCCACAGGGCGACCGACCATCTGCGCATCGTCGGATTGGTCGAACTCGCCATCGACTTCGCCCGGCAGGTGCTGTCGCCCGGCGGCGCCTTCGTCGCCAAGGTGTTCCAGGGCGGTACCGAGAACACGCTGCTGGCCGAGCTCAAGCGCGACTTCACCACGGTACGGCACATCAAGCCGCAGGCGAGCCGGGCGGATTCCGCCGAACTCTATGTGGTGGCGACCGGCTTCCGCGGCCGGAGAAACGAGGACTAGGCGGCGCTGCCCATCTCGTTGGGCGTCTCCGCCGGCGTGGCGGGCTTCACCCGCCGCCGGGCCAGTTCGGCGCCGGCATCGTCCGGCAGCCTCAGGAAGAAGAACAGCGAGCACACCGCGATCAGCGACACCACGATGAAGGCGACGCTGAAGTCGGATAGCAGGATGGCGTCCGTGCCGCGCCAGGTGCGCATGCCGTCGAGCACAAGCGCCGCCACGGCGACGCCGGTGGAGATCGACACCTGCTGCGCCACGCTGGCGAAGCTGGTGGCCCGGCTCATCGCCTCGCTGGAGACGTCGGCATAGGACAGGGCGTTGGTGCTGGTGAACTGCAGCGAGCGGAAGAAGCCGCCGAGCAGCAGCGCGCCGATCAGTACCAGATAGGGCATGTCCGGTCGGAACACGGCGCCGATGGCGATGAAGGCCGAGGCGATCACGCAATTGACCACGAGCACGCGGCGGAAGCCGAAGGTGCGGATGATCGGCGCGGCGGTGAACTTCATCGTCATCGCCCCCGCGGCGGAGGCGAAGGTGATCATGCCGGAGGCGAACGGGGTCAGCCCGAAGCCGAGCTGCAGCATCAGTGGCAGCAGGAAGGGCAGGGCGCCGATGCCGATGCGGAACAGCGAGGCGCCGACCACGCCGGCATAGAAGGTCGGGATCCTCAGGAGGCTGAGGTCGAGGATCGGCCGCTCCACCTTCCGCGCATGGCGGACATAGAAGAACATCGCCACCGCGCCGACGGCGATGACCGCGAGCGCGATCGAGGGATCCACGGCCTGCTGGCCGAGCAGGGCGAAGCCGAAGACGATCCCCGATAGCCCGATGCCCGACAGCACCATGCCGCGGAAGTCGAAGGGCGGCACGTCGTCCTCGCGTATGTCCGGGATGAAGCGGGTGGCGAGCGTGACGCCGATCAGGCCGATGGGGATGTTGAGGAAGAAGATGTAACGCCAGTCGAAATAGGTGGTGATGAAGCCCCCTAACGGCGGGCCGAGGACCGGGCCCATCAGCGCGGGGATGGTCAGCCAGGCGAGGGCCGAGACGATCTCCTCCTTCGGCACGGTGCGCAGGATGACGAGGCGCCCCACCGGGACCATCATCGCCCCGCCCATGCCCTGCAGGATGCGGAAGGCGACGAAATCGGGGAGCGAATGCGCGAGGCCGCACAGCAGCGAGCCGGTGGTGAAGATGACGATCGCCATCCGGAACACGGTGCGCGAGCCGAATCGATCGGCGAACCAGCCGCTGGCGGGGATGAATACGGCGAGGCTGAGCAGATAGGAGGTCAGCGCCAGCTTGAGCGAGATCGGGTCCTCGTGGAGGTCGGCGGCGATGGCCGGCAGCGAGGTGGCGATGACCGTCGAATCGAGCTGCTCCATGAACAGGGCGCAGGCGACGATGAGGGGGACGAGGCGTTCGGTGCGCACAGGGCATCCGTTCGGCAACGGGGGCGACTTTCGGGGCGGATGGTTGCGCTATAGCGCCGCGGCACAGCTCCGGCGAGGCTCTGTCGCGCACAAATCTGTCATCACGATGAGGTTACGTAGCGGCCCTGTTGCCGCACGGCCGCATTGCGTGCAGCACAGAGGTAAGTGCCTAGGAATGCGTGACGGGTCATGGTATGAGCCCTCGCCAACTCGAAGGGAGCAGGCGGACTCGTACAGCCCGGCTCGCTTCGTCATTCCATCCATCGGGCGGACCGGAGCCACGCTCCCGTGCGCCCCAAACGGGAGTTGGCGATGTCGCTCTATGACGGCCTCGCGCGGGAAGCGCTCACCTTCGACGACGTGCTCCTCAAGCCGGGCCTCTCGGACGTCATGCCGGGCGAGGTCGACATACGCTCGCGCGTCACCCGCTCCATCTCGCTGAACATTCCGATCCTCTCCTCGGCGATGGACACGGTGACCGAATGGCGCCTCGCCATCGCGATGGCGCAGGCCGGCGGCCTCGGCGTCATCCACCGCAACCTCGATCCCGAGGTGCAGGCCGAGCATGTGCGCCTCGTGAAGAAGTACGAGAGCGGCATGGTGGTGAACCCGGTCACCATCCATCCCGACCAGCCGCTGGCCGACGCGCTGTCGCTGATGAAGAACCACAGCATCTCCGGCATCCCGGTGGTCGAGCGCGGCCCGAACGGGCGCGGCGGCAAGCTGGTCGGCATCCTCACCAACCGCGACGTGCGCTTCGCCACCAATCCGGCTCAGCCCGTCTCCGAACTGATGACCAAGGACCGGCTGATCACCGTCCGCGAGGGCGTGGAGCAGGCCGAGGCCAAGCGGCTGCTGCACCAATACCGCATCGAGAAGCTGCTGGTGGTGGACGACGAGGGCCGCTGCGTCGGCCTGATCACCGTCAAGGACATGGAGAAGGCGGTCACCAACCCGAACGCCGCCAAGGACGAGCAGGGTCGCCTGCGCGTCGGCGCGGCGACCAGCGTCGGCGATGACGGTTTCCGCCGCGCCGAGCTGCTGGTCGAGGCCGGCGTCGACCTCGTGGTGGTCGACACGGCGCATGGCCATTCGCGCAAGGTGCTGGATCAGGTCAGCCGCATCAAGCACCTGTCGAACAAGGTGCAGATCCTCGCCGGCAACATCGCCACCGGCGAGGGCGCGCAGGCGCTGATCGATGCCGGCGCGGACGCGGTGAAGGTCGGCATCGGCCCGGGCTCGATCTGCACCACCCGCATCGTTGCCGGCGTCGGCGTGCCCCAGCTCACCGCCATCCTCGACGCCGTCGAAGTGGCGAAGAAGAACGACACGCCGGTGATCGCCGACGGCGGCATCAAGTTCTCCGGCGACCTTGCCAAGGCGCTGGCCGCCGGCGCCGACTGCGCCATGATCGGCTCGCTGCTCGCCGGCACCGACGAGAGCCCGGGCGAGGTCTACCTCTACCAGGGCCGCTCCTATAAGTCGTATCGTGGCATGGGCTCGGTGGGGGCCATGGCGCGCGGCTCGGCCGACCGCTACTTCCAGGCCGAGGTGAAGGACACGCTGAAGCTGGTGCCGGAAGGCATCGAGGGTCAGGTGGCCTATAAGGGCCCGGTCGGCGGCGTGCTGCATCAGCTCTCCGGCGGCCTGCGCGCCGCCATGGGCTATGTCGGCGGCGCCACGCTGGAGGATTTCCGCGAGAAGGCGCAGTTCGTGCGCATCTCCGGCGCCTCGCTGCGCGAGAGCCACGTCCACGACGTGACCATCACCCGCGAGAGCCCGAACTATCCGGGCAGCGTTTGAGGCGCGGTCGCGTGAGCCTGCGGGGGAGGGCGAGCCGTGAGCGTCACCGCGATATTGCTGCCGGTCTTCGTGCAGGTAGCGTTGACCTTCGCGGTGCTATTCCGGCTCGGCTTCATGCGGGCGCGGGCGATCCGCGCCGGCCGCGTGCAGCGCGAGCGGGCTGCGATCGACGACACGGCCTGGCCGCTCTATGTGCGCAAGGCCAGCAACTGTCTGCGCAACCAGTTCGAGCTGCCGGTGCTGTTCTATGCGCTGGTTGGCTTCGCGCTGATCACGCGGCAGGCGGACCTGCTCTTCGTGGTGCTGTCCTGGCTGTTCGTGCTCAGCCGCATCGTCCATGCCGGCGTGCATGTGACGTTCAACGACGTGGCCTGGCGCTTCGGCGCCTTCGCCTTCGGAGCCATCGTGCTCCTGGTTATGTGGATCTTGTTCGCACTGGGGATCTTGCTGTCGCCGGTGCTGCCGTGACGGAGATGAAATGACGCCGGCCGCCAGGCTTTCCGCCGCCATCGAGGTGATCGGCACCATTGTGTCCGATCGCCGCCCGGCCGCCGACGTGCTGAAGGACTGGGGCCGCTCGCACCGCTTCGCCGGCTCCGGCGACCGCGCGGCGCTGTCCTCCCTCGTCTATGACGTGCTGCGCCGGCGCGCCTCCTCCGCCTGGATCATGGGCGAGGAGACGCCGCGCGCGCTGGCGCTGGGCATGCTGCGCCTCGGCCGCGGGCTCGAGGTCGAAGCCATCGCCGCGCTGTGCGACGGCTCGCGCTTCGCCCCCGAACCGCTGAGCGAGGCGGAGACGGCGCGGCTGACCGACGCCTCGCTCGACGATGCGCCGGCCCATGTGCGCGGCGACTATCCCGAATGGCTGGACGTCTCGCTCGCCGCCGTGTTCGGCGAAGAGCGGGCGGAGGAGGGCGTGGCACTGGCCCAGCGCGCGCCGCTCGACCTGCGGGTCAATTCGCTGAAAGGTGCCGTCGACAAGGCGGAGCAGCAGCTGGCCCATCTCCATCCGGTGTCTGGCCAGTGGTCGCCGCTGGCGCTGCGTATCGCGCTGGAGGCGGACGGCAAGGCGCCGCCGCTCACCGCCGAGCCGGCCTATCTCAAGGGGCTGGTGGAGATACAGGACGAAGGCTCGCAGATCGCCGCCATCCTCGCCGCCCCGCCGCGCGGCGGGCAGGTGCTGGACCTGTGCGCCGGCGGCGGCGGCAAGACGCTGGAGCTCGCCGCGCTGATGGACGGTGCCGGCCAGCTCTACGCCTATGACGACGATCTGCGCCGCCTCGCGCCGATCCATGAGCGGGTGCAGCGTGCCGGCGCCCACAATGTCCAGGTCCGCTCGCCGAAGGGAAAGGCCGACGTGCTCGCCGACCTCGAGGATCGCATGGACCTCGTGCTGGTCGACGCGCCCTGCACCGGCACCGGCACCTGGCGCCGCAACCCGGACGCCAAATGGCGCATGCGCCCCGGCGCGCTGGCCGAGCGCATCAAGGAGCAGGCTGAGATCCTCGACAACGCCGCCCGCTTCGTGAAGCCGGGCGGGCGCCTCGCCTACATCACCTGCTCGCTGCTCGACGAAGAGAATGTCGCGCAGGTGCGTGCCTTCATCGATCGCCATCCCGCCTTCCGCGCCCTGCCGCCGGCCGAGACCGTGCTGGCGCTCGGCGAGCGCGGCATCGCCCTGCGCGAGGCCGCCATCGACCGCCCGGAAGGCCTGCTTCTCACCCCGCGCCGCACCCGGACCGACGGCTTCTTCGTCAGCGTCATGGTGCGCGACGCCGCCGCCCGATAGAACAAGACACCCGTCACAAGAGCCGCCGCCCATGACCGACACCGATACTCTCGCCGCCACCGACGCCGCCGCGCAGCACGACACCATCCTCATCATCGACTTCGGCTCGCAGGTGACCCAGCTCATCGCCCGCCGGGTGCGCGAGGAAGGCGTCTATTCGGAGATCGTGCCCTATCAGAGCGCGGCCGAGGCGGTGCGGCGGCTGAACCCTGTCGGCATCATCTTCTCCGGCGGACCGGCCTCGGTGACGGACGAGGGCAGCCCGCGCGCGCCGCAGGAGGCGTTCGACCTCGGCGTGCCGATCTTCGCCATCTGCTACGGCCAGCAGACCGCGGCACTGCAGCTCGGCGGCGAGGTGGAGGGCGGCCATGCGGCGGAGTTCGGCCGCGCCGAGGTGACCGTGAACAAGCCGAGCGCGCTCTATGACGGCGTGTGGGAGGTCGGCGGTCGCTACCCGGTGTGGATGAGCCATGGCGATCGCGTCACCCGCCTGCCGGAGGGCTTCGAGGTGGTCGCCACCTCCGAGAACGCGCCCTGCGCCGTCGCGGTGGACGAGGAGCGGCGCATCTACACCACCATGTTCCATCCCGAGGTGGTGCACACCCCCCATGGCGCGGCGCTCATCCGCAATTTCGTGCGCCGCATCGCCGGCGCGCGCGGCGACTGGGGCATGAAGGCCTATCGCGAGGAGGCGATCCGCCGCATCCGCGAGCAGGTGGGCAATGAACGTGTGATCTGCGGCCTGTCGGGCGGCGTCGATTCTTCCGTCGCCGCGGTGCTGATCCACGAGGCCATCGGCGACCAGCTGACCTGCGTCTTCGTCGACCACGGCCTGCTGCGCCTCGGCGAGGCCGAGAAGGTCGTCACCCTGTTCCGCGACGCCTACAACATCCCGCTGGTGCATGTGGACGCGGAGGAGATGTTCCTCGGCGCGCTCGCGGGCGTCACCGACCCGGAAGTGAAGCGCAAGACCATCGGCAAGCTGTTCATCGACGTGTTCGAGGCCGAGGCGAAGAAAATCGGCGGCGCGGCCTTCCTCGCCCAGGGCACGCTCTATCCCGACGTGATCGAGTCTGTGTCCTTCACCGGCGGCCCGTCGGTGACGATCAAGAGCCACCACAATGTCGGCGGCCTGCCCGAGCGCATGAACATGAAGCTCGTCGAGCCGCTGCGCGAGCTGTTCAAGGACGAGGTGCGCGCGCTCGGCCGTGAGCTCGGCCTGCCCGAGGTCTTCGTCGGCCG
>JARBUD010000005.1 GCA_029239875.1 Xanthobacteraceae bacterium
GTCTATGCGGTGAGCGCGGTCGTCCTGTTCGCCGAAGCCGACTGGCGGCTCGCCGTGCCTATCGTGCTGTGGATCGCGCTCTATATCCTGGCGCTGAGCCGCTTCGTGCCGACCGTGCGCGTCCTCTCCAAGAAGACCTCCGAAGGCAATTCGCTGCTCTCCGGCCGCGTCGTCGACAGCTATACCAACATGATGACGGTGAAGCTGTTCGCCCATGGCGACCGTGAGGACAGCTATGTCCGCGAGGCGCTGACGACCGTCAACGATGCCAACAAGAACCAGCAGCGCCAGATCACCCGCATGGCTCTGACCGTCTCCATGCTGAACAGCCTCATGCTCGGCGCCGTCGGCGGGCTCGGCGTATGGCTGTGGTCGATCGAGGCGATCAACCTCGGCGCCATCGCGCTCTCCACCGGCCTTGCCATCCGCATCACCAACATGTCCGGCTGGATCATGTGGGTGGTCACCGGCGTGTTCGAGAATGTCGGCACGGTGCAGGAGGCGATCCTCTCCATTGCCCGCCCGCACACCGTCACCGACCGCCCCGGCGCGCCGGCCCTCATCGTGGACCGTGGCGAGATCCGCTTCGACGACGTGTCGTTCCACTACGGCAAGGGCGCGGGCGTCATCGATCATCTGACGCTGACCATCCGGCCCGGCGAGCGGGTCGGGCTCGTCGGCCCTTCCGGCGCGGGCAAATCGACGCTGATGAGCCTCTTGCTGCGCTTCTACGATGCCGAGAACGGTCGCGTGCTGATCGACGGCCAGGACGTCGCCGGCATCGCGCAGGATTCGCTCAGGGCGCAGATCGGCGTGGTGACGCAGGACACCTCGCTGATGCACCGCTCGGTGCGCGACAATATCCGCTATGGCAAGCCCGACGCCGACGAGGCGGCGATCTGGGAGGCGGCGCGGCGCGCCCATGCGGCCGAGTTCATCACCACGCTCACCGACCCGCAGGGCCGGATGGGCCTCGACGCCCATGTCGGCGAGCGCGGCGTGAAGCTCTCCGGCGGCCAGCGCCAGCGCATCGCCATCGCCCGCGTGCTCCTCAAGGACGCGCCGATACTGGTGCTGGACGAGGCGACCTCGGCGCTGGATTCGGAGGTCGAGGCGGCGATCCAGTCCAATCTCGACGAGCTGATGGCCGGCAAGACGGTGATCGCCATCGCCCACCGCCTCTCCACCATCGCCCGCATGGACCGGCTGGTGGTGATGGACCATGGCCGCGTCGTCGAGAGCGGCGCCCATGCCGAGCTGGTGGCCAAGGGCGGCCTCTACGCCCGCCTCTGGCACCGCCAGTCCGGCGGCTTCATCGACGCCGAAGAAGCCGCGGCGGCGGAGTGATCACGTCGCTTCCGCCGCGATCCGCTCCAGCGCCCCAGCATCCATCGGAAACCCCGCCTCGATCCAGGCTTCCTCGGCGCGCTTGAGGGCGGCGCCCAGCGCCGGGCCAGGCTGGAGCCCGCGGGCAATGAAATCGGCCGCCTTCAAGGGAAACACCGGGATCGGCCAGCCGGCGGCGAGGCCTGCCAGCGCGCGCCAGCCCTCGTCGTCGAGCGGCGCGCCGGAGCGGGCGAAGGCGATCAGCGCGCGATCCTGAAAGGCCTCGCGGCCCATGCGGTAGAGGAACGCCTTCTGGCCCTTCTCGCACATGCCGGGCGTCGGCGCGGGGCCGGCGAGCGCGGCGAGGCGCGTCGCCTCGGCGTTGGAGAGCCGCAGCCCCTCGCGCAGGGCCTCCGCGTCCTCACCTGGGCGCACCGCCAGCGCGCCGAGCCGGCGCACCGCGTCGGGAGCCATGCCCAGCGCCGCCTCGACTTCCACGAGCCGCGCGAAGGTCTTCACGTCCCCGGCGCGACCCAGTACCGGCTCCAGCAGATCGGCCGCGTCCATCTGCTCGAGCGTCTCGGCCGCACGGGGGGCGACCAGCAGCTTCATCGTCTCCGCCCGCACGCGCTCGCGCGAGAGGCGGTCCAGCCCCTCGCGGTTACGCACCGCCGCTGCCAGCGCGGCCTCATCCAGCGCGCCCTTGCCATAGGCGGCATGGAAGCGGAACAGCCGCAATATGCGCAGATAATCCTCGCGGATGCGCACATCGGCGTCGCCGATGAAGCGCACCCTGCCCGCTTTGGCATCCGCCTCGCCGCCGACGAGGTCGACCAGTTCGCCCGCGCGGGTGAGGTAGAGCGCGTTCATGGTGAAGTCGCGCCGCTCGGCGTCATGCGCCCAGCTGCGCCCGAAGACCACGCGCGCGCGCCGCCCGTCGGTCTCGACGTCCTCGCGCAGCGTCGTCACCTCATAGGGCTCGCCCGCGGCGACCACGGTCACTGTGCCGTGCTCGACGCCGGTCGGCACCGCCTTGAGCCCGGCGGCACCGGCCCGGCGCGTCACTTCTTCCGGCAAGGCGGTCGTGGCGATGTCGATGTCCGAGCGCACGCCGCGCCCGATCAGCCAGTCGCGCACCGCGCCGCCGACGATGCGTGCCTCCTCGCCCTCGCCGTCGAGCGCGGCGAGCACGCGGGCGAGGCCCGGCCGGCCCTCAAGCAAGGGATTCATTCGACGTGCCCCGGCACCAGCACGCCGTTCTCCCAGGTCGGCGGCACGTAGCGGCCCGTGGTCGGCCCGCGCCCGGCGACCTCGATGAAATAGAGGCTCAGCGCCACCAGCAGCACTGCCGCCACCGAGCAGCCGATGAGCGCCCGCAGCGACCAGCCGTCCAGCAGCGAATCCACCTTGCGCCCGAAGCGCAGATAGAGCGCGAAGGCGATGAAGGGCACCAGGAACAGCGCCAGCTCGGCGACAATGCGGACCATCAGGCGTAAATCCGCTCATAGAGGCTGCGCAGGATGCCGGCGGTGACACCCCAGATGAAGCGCTTCTCATAGGCCATGGCGTGGAAGGTGCGCCGCAGCCCCTCCGCCTCGCGGGTGTGGCGCTGGTGGTTGGCCGGGCTCATCAGGAAGTCGAGCGGCACCTCGAAGGCCTCGTCCACCTCGCTGGGATTGAGCGTCAGGCCGAATTCCGGCCGCACCAGCCCGACCACCGGCACGATGCGGAAGCCGGTGCGCGAGAGGTACGGGTCGAGATAGCCGAGCGGCGAGACGAGGTCGCGCGACAGGCCGACCTCCTCTTCCGCCTCGCGCAGCGCCGCGTCGAGCGGACCGGCGTCGGCGGGGTCGATCTTGCCGCCGGGAAAGGCGATCTGGCCGGAATGGCTCGGCAGATGCGGCGAGCGCAAGGTGAGCAACACGCTCGGCTGTTCGCGGGCGATGACAGGGATCAGCACCGCCGCGGCGCGGACGGGGCGGCCGTCGACCAGCGGACGGAATTCGGGGGTCAGCTCATGGTCGCCGCGCGGCGCCTCGCCGTCGAGGTCAGGCGCGTGCAGCAGCCGGGCGCGGGCGCGGGCGACGAAGTCGTCCAGCGCGAGCGCAGAGCTTGGGGCATCGGCAGTGGCGGCGGAAGGCACAGGCACGGCGGTCATAGGCTCTCTTTCACGGTCTCGGCGGGCGCGAGGGTGAAGAACGCCCCGCCGGAAGCGACACCATAGACGGCCCGCCCCTCGACCACCCGCTCCTCCGCCCGCTCGGCGAGGTCGAGGAACACCGCGCGGGTCAGCCGCGCCCACAGTCCGCGGCGGACATAGATATAGGGACGCAGCTCGCCGCCCGCTTGTGCGTCGAAGCGTAAGGGGTGCTCCTTATCGCAGCGCACGAGGTCGTCGAGATTGGTGCGGAAGACCAGGACCGGCCCCTGCCCGCCCTCCTCCACCGCCATCTCGACGGCGAGGAAGGGCGCGTCCTCCACCTTGATGCCGAGCTTCTCCACCGGCGTGACGAGGACATGGCGCTCGCCCTCCCGCCGGAGCACGGAGGCGAACAGGCGCACCAGCGCCGCGCGGCGGATCGGCCGGCCCTCATGGTGCCAGACGCCCTCGCGGTCGATCACGATGTCGACGTCGCCGCAATCGGGCGGATTCCAGCGCTCGATCGGCGGCAGGGCCCGCTCGGGAGCCGTCCCCATCATACGCACCAATTCGTCAAGTCGGCCGGAAGCCTCTGAAACCATGGCTAAATCCGTGTCACACATACGCAATCGCGCAGTCGTGATCCCCCGCCCGATAGTCGACGCGATGGCAAGATAGCGTAAGCTTGCCCTTTCGAAAGCCCGCGTCGGTCATTCCGGCCTACGCTGAAACGGAACGTGGATGGTATCTGGCTGGTGCATTGCAATATTGTTTGTTGCGATGCAACATAGCCGGCGCGGGAAGTTTGGGCTCTGAGTCTTTGGATTTGAGGAGCACGACATGACGTCTGCCACCGGCGAGAATTTCGAATCGCTCGACGACATGATCATCCGCTCGGCGGAATCGACGACGGCGAACGTGCGCGCGGCCCGTGCCGGCATCGGCGCGGTGATCTTCGGCCAGGAAGCCGTGGTCGAGCGCACGCTGATCACCATCCTCGCCGGCGGCCACGGGCTGCTGGTCGGCGTGCCCGGCCTCGCCAAGACCAAGCTGGTGGAGACGCTCGGCGTGGTGCTCGGGCTCGATGCCCGCCGCGTGCAGTTCACTCCCGACCTGATGCCCTCGGACATCCTCGGCGCCGAGGTGCTGGAGGAGAGCGCGGGCGGGCGACGCTCCTTCCGCTTCATCCCCGGCCCGGTCTTCGCCCAGCTCCTCATGGCGGACGAGATCAACCGCGCCTCGCCGCGCACCCAGTCGGCGCTGCTGCAGTCGATGCAGGAAGGCCATGTCACGGTCGCCGGCGTGCGCCACGACCTGCCCAAGCCCTTCCATGTGCTGGCCACGCAGAACCCGCTGGAGCAGGAAGGCACCTACCCGCTGCCCGAAGCCCAGCTCGACCGCTTCATCATGGAGATCGACGTCGACTATCCCGACCGCGACGCCGAGCGGAAGATCCTGTTTGACACCACCAGCGCCGAGGAGACCAAGCCGCGCGCGGTGATGACCGCCGAGGAGCTCACCGCCGCCCAGCGGCTGGTGCGCCGCCTTCCCGTCGGCGAATCCGTGGTCGAGGCCATCCTCAACCTCGTGCGCTCGGCCCGTCCCGGCGCCGAGTCGGGAGACGTCGGCAAGTTCATCGCCTGGGGCCCCGGCCCGCGCGCCTCGCAGTCGCTGATGCTGGCGGTGCGCGCCCGCGCGCTGCTCGATGGACGCTACGCGCCCTCCATCGACGACGTGGTGGCGCTCGCCGAGCCGATCCTCAAGCACCGCATGGCGCTCACCTTCGCCGCCCGCGCCGATGGCGAGACCGTGCCCGGCATCATCGCCCGGCTGGCGAAGAAGATCGGCTGAGCCCTTGGCTGCCGGCCCCTGGCCGGCGCCTTGCATCGCAGGCGGCGCAAGCGGCCCTATATACCGCCTAAATCGCGGCCCCCGGCCGCGCAGTGCAGACGAGGACCTGATCGGGTGGAGTTCGACGCCGATACAGCCGTGCGAAGTGCCGCGCAGGACGCGGCAGGCCTGGTGGCCGCCATGCCCCGCCTGGTGCTGGAGGCGCGCAAGATCGCGGCAAGCGTCTATCACGGGCTGCACGGGCGCCGCCGCGCCGGCTCGGGCGAGAATTTCTGGCAGTACCGCCGCTTCATGGACGGCGAGCCGTCGAACCGCGTCGACTGGCGCCGCTCGGCGCGCGACGACCATCTCTATGTGCGCGAGCGCGAATGGGAGGCCGCCCACACGGTGTGGATCTGGCCGGACCTCTCCACCTCCATGGTCTTCGCCTCGCCCCTCGTCTGGGAAACCAAGCGCGACCGCGCGCTCATCGTCGCCTTCGCGCTGGCCGAGCTGCTGGTGCGCGGCGGCGAGCGCGTCGGCATCCCCGGCATCATGAACCCCTCCGCCTCGCGCGGCATCGTCGAGAAGATGGCCGAGGCGCTGGTGCACGCGCCGAGCCTGCCGCAGAGCCTGCCGCCCGCCTTCTCGCCCTCCCCGCTCGCCGAGGTGGTCGTTCTCGGCGACCTGTGGAGCCCGACCAAGGAGGTCGTGGCGAGCCTGATCGGCCTCTCCGCTTCCGGCGCGCACGGCCATGTCGTGCAGATCTGCGACCCGGCGGAGGAGACCTTCCCCTATTCCGGTCGCGTCGAGTTCCGCGAGCCCGAAAGCGGACTGATGCTCACCATCGGCCGGGCCGAGACGGTGCGCGAGGAATATGTCGAGCGCGTCGCCACCCACCGCGCCATCATCCGCCGCGAGGCGGAGCGGCGGACCTGGAGTTTCCTCATCCACCGCACCGACCGCCCGGCGAGCGAGTTGCTGCTGGCGCTGCACGCCCGCATGAGCGGCGGCCACGGCGCCGTGGCCCCGAGCGAAGGCGGCGTCACCGGCGAGACGGGACGCGACGAAGCCGGGCACGGCGAATCGGGGCGCGCGGCATGACCGGTCTGCTCGGACTGCCCCTCGCCTTCACCACGCCGCTGCTGCTGGCGGCCCTCGCCGGCTTGCCGCTGCTGTGGTTCCTGCTGCGCCTCGTGCCGCCGCGCCCGCGCCGCATCGCCTTCGCGCCGACCCGGCTGCTGCTCGACATCCCGCCCAAGGAGGAGACCCCGGCGCGCACGCCCTGGTGGCTCACCGCGCTGCGGATGCTGCTCGCCGCCATCATCATCTTCGCCGCCGCCGGACCGATCTGGAACCCGCCGGTCGCAGGTCCCGCCGCCTCCGGCCCGGTGGTGCTGCTGATCGATTCCGGCTGGCCCTCCGCCGCGAGCTGGGCGGCGCGCCGCGCCAGCGCCGAGGGCATAGTCGCCGACGCCGACATCGCCGGCCGCGGCATCGTGCTGGTGCCGACCGGCGATCCGCCGCTGGAGCCGCGGGTGATGATGCCGACCGAGGCGCGCGAGCGCCTGCGCACCCTCGCCCCCGTGCCGCACATGCCCGACCGGGCGCAGGCGCTGTCCAGCCTCTCCAAGGCGCTCGCGGCCGCGCCGGAAGCCTCCGTCATCTATCTCTCCGACGGCGTGGCGCTGGAGGGCGGCGAAGGCGTGCCCGCCGACATCGCCGCCACGGTGGGCAACCGCCCGCTGACCACCCTGGTCGACGGCGTCGAGGAGCCGCTGGCGCTCACCGCCGCTGACAACGCGGTGGACGCGCTCACCGTCAAGGTCATCCGCGCCGACCGCGACACGCTCTCGCGCGCCGGCACGGTGCGCGCGCTCGACATGCGCGGCCTGCCGCTCGGCAACGCCGCCTTCAGCTTCGAGCCGGGTGCCAAGGAGACCGAGGCGCGCTTCGACCTGCCGGTCGAGATTCGCAACGAGGTGGCGCGGCTGGAGATCGTCGACGAGGCCTCCGCCGGCGCGGTGGCGCTGCTCGACAAGCGCTGGCGCCGGCGCGCGGTCGGCCTCGTCTCCGGCACCACCGCCGACCAGCGCCAGCCGCTGCTGGCGCCGTCCTACTATCTCACCCGCGCGCTCGGCCCCTTCGCCGACATCCGCACCGCCGAGGGCGCCGGCTCCAGCGAGGCGGTGGACCGCTTCATCGACAGCAAGCTGCCGGTGATCATCCTCTCCGACGTCGGCACGCTGCAGCCGGAGACGCAGGCGCGGCTCGCCCGCTGGATCGAGGGCGGCGGCGTGCTGATCCGCTTCGCCGGTCCGCGCCTCGCCAACGGCTCCGACGAGCTCGTCCCGGTCACGCTGCGGCGCGGCGGGCGCGTGCTCGGCGGCTCGCTCTCCTGGGAGCAGCCGCAATCGCTCGGCAGCTTCTCGTCCGACGGCCCGTTCCGCGACGTGCCGGTGCCGAACGACGTCACCGTCGAGCGCCAGGTGCTGGCCGAGCCGGACGGGCTGCTCGCCTCGCGCACCTGGGCGACGCTGTCGGACGGCACGCCGCTGGTCACCGGCGAGCGGCGCGGCGCCGGCACGCTGGTGCTGTTCCACGTCACCGGCGACACCTCGTGGTCGAACCTGCCGATCTCCGGCGCCTTCGTCGACATGCTGCGCCGGGTGGTCTCGCTCGGCGGCGCCAGCGCGGCGGAGGTCGCCGCCGACCAGAACGGCGCGGGCGCCACCGCTGGCGAGACCGTCGCGCCGAGCCGCCTGCTCGACGGCTTCGGCGCCTTCCGCCCGACCACCCCGACCGCCAGGGCGATCCCCGTAGGCTACAATGGCCGCGCCACCGCCGACCATCCGCCCGGCTTCTACGGCCCGCCCGAAGGGCTGGTCGCGGTCAACGCGCTGCTGCCGCGCGACCGCCTCGCCGCGCTCGATCTGTCCGGCCTCGGCAGCATCGAGCCCTATCGCGACGCCACGCCGCGCGACCTGCGCGCGCCGCTGCTGCTGGCGCTGCTCGCCCTCATCCTGGTCGACGCCATGATCGTGTTCCTGCTCGCCGGCGGCTTCTCGCGGCTCACCGCCCGCCGCGCCGCCGGCGCCGCCACGCTGCTGCTCGCGCTCGGCCTCGCCGCCGCGCTTCCCGTGCCGCCGGCGCATGCCCAGCCCAAGCCCCTTGCGCAAGCCGCTCCCAATGCCGCGCCAGCGGCCCCGGCCAAGACGGCCGACAAGCCGATGACGCCGGCCGAGGCGGACTTCGCCATCCAGGCCACCAGCGCCACCCGGCTCGCCTATGTCGTCACCGGCGATGCCGAGACCGACGAGGTCAGCCGCGCCGGGCTCAAGGGCCTGACCTCCTTCCTCAGCGAGCGCACCGCGCTGGAAGCCGGCGAGCCGATGGGCGTCGACATCTCGCGCGACGAGCTCTCCTTTTTCCCGCTGCTCTACTGGCCGATCATCCCCGGCACCGCCCAGCCGAGCCGCGAGACGCTGGCGCGCATCGACGCCTTCATGAAGCAGGGCGGCACCATCGTCTTCGACACGCGCGACGCCGAGACCACCCTGCCCGGCTCGAACGGCGCGGGCTCGCCGGCCAACGACACGCTGCGCGCCATCCTCGGCGGGCTCGACATCCCCGAGCTCGAACCCGTTCCCCGCGACCACGTGCTCACCAAGGCGTTCTACCTGCTGCGCGACTTCCCCGGCCGCTTCACCGGCGGCACCACCTGGGTGGAGGCTCTGCCGGCGGCGCAGGACGGAGAGGAGCGCCCGGCCCGCGCCGGCGACGGCGTCTCGCCGGTGATCATCACCTCCAACGACCTCGCCGGCGCCTGGGCGGCCGACGATGACGGCCAGCCCATGCTGCCCGTCTCCGGCGGCGGCCAGCGCCAGCGCGAGCTCGCCTACCGCGCGGGCGCCAACCTCGTCATGTACGTGCTGACCGGCAACTACAAGGCCGACCAGGTCCACGTCCCGGCGCTGCTCGAAAGGCTCGGCCAATGAATCTCGGCCTCGCCTTCGATCCGCTCATCCCGCTGCCCTGGCTGATCGCCGTCGCGGTCGCTGCCGCCGCGGTGGCGCTGCTGGTCATCGTCTCGCGCACCCGCGGCTCGCTGCTGCGCGCGCTCGCCATCGCCCTCGCCCTGCTGGCGCTGGCCAACCCCTCGCTGACGCGCGAGGAGCGCGAGCCGCTCTCCACCGTCGTCGCCGTCGTCGTCGACAAGAGCGCGAGCCAGCAATTCGGCGACCGCACGCAGATGACCGAGGCCGCCCGCGCCGAGCTCGAGACCCGCCTCGCCCGGCTGAAGGAGCAGGGCGCGGAAATCCGCTTCATCGATGCCGGCGGCGGCGCCGGCGAGGTGGACGGCACGCGCCTGTTCACCGCGCTCTCCGCGGGCCTCGCCGACGTGCCGCCCGAGCGGGTGGCCGGCGCTATCTTCCTCACCGACGGGCGGGTTCACGACATCCCGGCGACCATCGCCGCGCTCGGCTTCCGCGCGCCGGTGCACGCCATCATCTCCGGCCAGGAGGGCGAGCGCGACCGCCGCGTGGCGCTCACTTCCACCCCGCGCTTCGGCATCGTCGGCCAGCGCCAGACGGTCGGCTACCGCGTCGAGGACGAGGGCGCCCCCGCCGGTGCCCGCGTCTCCGTCACCGTGCGCCGCGACGGTGAGGTGGTGGCCCGGCCCATCGTCACCGCCGGCCAGCCGGCCAGGGTCGACGTCGAGATCACCCATGCCGGCGCCAACATCATCGAGATCGAGGCCGCCGGCCTCGACGGCGAGCTGACCCCGGTCAACAACCGCGCCGCGCTGTCGATCGACGGCGTGCGCGACAAGCTGCGCGTGCTCCTCGTCTCCGGCGAGCCGCATGTAGGCGAGCGCACCTGGCGCAACCTCCTGAAGTCCGACGCGAATGTCGACCTCGTGCACTTCACCATCCTGCGCCCGCCGGAGAAGCAGGACGGCACGCCGATCAACGAATTGTCGCTGATCGCCTTCCCGACCCGCGAGCTGTTCCAGCAGAAGATCAAGGATTTCGACCTGATCATCTTCGACCGCTACGCCCAGCAGGGCGTGCTGCCGATGATCTATTTCGACAACATCGTGCGCTACGTCGAAGAGGGCGGCGCGCTGCTGGTGGCCGCCGGCACCGACTACCTCTCGGACGGCTCGGTCTACTACACCCCGCTCGACGCCATCCTGCCGGCGGCGCCCACCGGCCAGATGACCGAGACGCCCTACCGCGCCCGCCTCACCCAGGCCGGTCAGCGCCATCCGGTCACCCGCGCCCTCCCCGGCTCGCAGAGCGACCCGCCGGCCTGGGCGCGCTTCTTCCGCATCATCGACACCAAGGACGTGCACGGCACCAGCGTGATGGACGGGCCGGACGGCAAGCCGGCCGTGCTGCTCGACCGCGTCGGCGAGGGCCGCGTCGCGCTGCTGCTGTCCGACCAGTTCTGGCTGTGGGCGCGCGGCTTCGAGGGCGGCGGGCCGCATATCGACCTGCTGCGCCGGCTCTCGCACTGGCTGATGAAGGAGCCCGACCTCGAGGAGGAGCGGCTGAAGATGGTGGCCCATGGCGGCGATATCGTCGTCGAGCGCCAGACCATGGGCGACACTGTCCCGCCGGTGACCATCACCACCCCGACCGGCCAGACCCGCAGCGTCACGCTCGCCTCCGCCGCGCCCGGCCTGTTCCGCACCACCTTCCCGGCCGACATGCTCGGCCTGTGGCGGGCGAGCGACGGCACCCACACGGCTCTGGTCAATGTCGGCCCGCTCAACCCGCGCGAATTCGCCGAGGTGACCTCCACCACGCAGGTGCTGCGCCCGACGGTGACCGCCACCGGCGGCGGCGTCTGGCGCATGGCCGACCTCTCCGGCGGCGTGCCGCGCGTGGTGGCGGTGCGCTCGGGCGAGCGCTTCGCCGGCGAGGACTGGATGGGCCTCGCCATGCGCGACGTCTCGGTGGTGCGCGGGCTCGGCCTGTTCCCGCTCTTCGCCGGCCTGTCGGGCCTGCTGATCCTGCTCGCCGGCGTCGCCGCCGCCTGGGCCCGCGAGGGCCGCTAGCCTACTCCCGCCCTTGTGACTGGGTCGGTCGCCGCCCCTGCCCTAGCTTCCGGGGCATCCACGGCATTCGTTTCCCCTCATGGCCGGGCTTGACCCGGCCACCCAGAGTCCAGCCGGGCGATCTCGGCGCGCAGTCCGGGTCCCCGGGTCAAGCCCGGGGATGAGGGAAAAGGGTGCTGCCATTCAGAACGCTACCACCACGGAGCTCCCCACCGGTGAACGCCGCCCGCCTGTGCCTGTACGCCGCCCTCGCCCTCCTCGCCGCCGCGGCGCCCGCCGCCGCCCAGACCTACGGTCCACAGCTTGAAGGCTTCGACTATCCCTACCCGCTGAAGCGCTTCGACTTCACCTCGCAGGGCAAGCCGATGTCGATGGCCTATATGGACATCGCGCCGAGCGGCACGGCGAACGGGCGCACCGCGGTGCTGCTGCACGGCAAGAACTTCTGCGGCGCCACCTGGGAAGGCACGATCAAGGTGCTGAGCGAGGCCGGCTTCCGCGTCGTGGTGCCCGACCAGATCGGCTTCTGCGCCTCGACCAAGCCGGACGCCTACCAGTTCAGCTTCAACCAGCTCGCCGACAACACCAGCAAGCTGCTCGCCTCGCTCGACATCGGCAAGGCGACCGTCATCGGCCATTCCATGGGCGGCATGCTGGCGGCGCGCTACGCGCTCAGCTTCCCCGACGCGACCGAGAAGCTGGTGATGGTCGATCCGCTCGGGCTGGAGGACTGGAAGGCCAAGGGCGTGCCCTACGCCACCATCGACCAGCTCTACCAGCAGGAGCTCAAGACCAGCTTCGATTCCATCAAGGCCTACCAGCTCAAGTTCTACTACAACGGCCAGTGGAAGCCGGAATATGACCGCTGGGTCGCCATGGCCGCCGGCCTCTATGGCGGGCCGGGCAAGGAGATCGTCGCCCGCAACCAGGCGCAGACCTCCGACATGATCTACACCCAGCCGGTGCTCTACGAATTCGGCGCCGTCCGCGTGCCGACCCTGCTCATGGTCGGCGCCCTCGACAGGACCGCGCCCGGTGCCAACCGCGCCGCGCCGGAGGTGGCGAAGACGCTGGGCAACTATGCCGAGCTCGGCAAGCAGGCGGCGAAGGCGATCCCCGGCGCCCGGCTGATCGAGTTCGAGAAGCTCGGCCACTCGCCACAGATCGAGGCGCCGGAGGAATTCCACAAAGCATTGATGGGCGCACTCTGAACCTCTGGTCGCGGCGCCCGCGGCCGGCCATGCTCGCCCTCCTTCGAATCGACGGGAGCGCGCTCATGGGCATCATCCGCGGCTTCATCGCCGCCAGCCTCGACGGCTACATCGCCGACCGCGACGGCGGGATCGGCTGGCTGACGCCGTTCGACGGCGTCGACTACGGCTATGCCGGCTTCATCGCCGAGATCGGCACGGTGGTGATGGGCCGCACGACCTATGACGACGTCGCCGGCTTCGAGGGCGGCTGGCTCTATGCCGGCAAGCGCGCCCTCGTCGTCACCTCGCGGCCGCTGGCCGGCGCCCCCGCCGGCGTCGAGGCGTGGCGCGACGGCGTGCCGGCGCTGATCGATCACCTGCGGGAGCAAGCGCAGGCCAGCGACGACGTCTGGGTGATCGGCGGCGGCGGGCTGCAGGCGGCCTTCATCGCCGCCGGCGCGCTCGCCCGGCTCGACCTGTTCGTCATCCCCGTGCTGCTCGGCGGCGGCGTTTCGCTGTTCCCGCCGGGCGAGACGCCTTCGCGCGGCCTGACGCTCGAAGAAACCGAAAGCTACGCCAACGGCATGGTGCGGCTGCGCTACGCGCTGACCTGACGCCTCACGCCGCCGGCGCGTGGCGGGAAAAATCCTTGCGCACCGCGCCGCGCACCTCGTCCAGGGCAAGGCCGTCCATCACGAAGGCCAGTACCCGGTGCGGGTCCACCGGGCCGGGCAGGCTCACCTGGCCGCCCGGCACGCGCTGGAAGCCCATGCGGCCATAATAGGGCTCGTCGCCGACCAGCAGGACCAGACGCGCCGCGCCGGGCCGCCCGGCATCGGCGCGCGCGGCGTCGAGCGCCCGCTCGACCAGCCGCCGGCCGATGCCGTGCGAGCGGAAGGGCGGCTCGACGGTGAGCGGACCGAGCAGCAGGCCGGGCACCTCGCCGACGAGGACCGGGGTCAACCGTACCGAACCCACCAGCATGGTGCCGATATAGGCGGTGAAGGAGAGGTCGCGCCGGTGCGGGTTGCTCTCGCGCAGCCGGTAGGCGGTGCGGGCGAAGCGGCCGGGCCCGAAGGTGCGCGCCACCAGCCGCTCGATCGCGGCGTCGTCGGAGGGATTCTCGGGCAGAAGGGTGATGGAAAGCTCGGTCATGATGGGTCTCGGACGCTCAATACTCGGCAGGCACGCCGCCGCACCGAGCGTCCGCGCCTCACGGCCGCCGGCGGGCAGAAAAGGACAGGCACGCACGCGCGCTGGCGCGGCGGGCTCGCTCGTCTCGTCGTCGCTGGGCCGGCATCCGGATCATCGGGAGCTTCCTCGAAAGTGGGGCGCCCGATAGCACAGCGCGGAGAAGAGGTCGAGAGCGGGCGTGGCCTCGACCGGATCGACGCCGCGTTACAACCCTGGACGAAGCGGCATAGGATAGAGCCGTCCCTCCTCGTCCGTGATCTTCATGTCCGCCGATATCGACGCCATCACCCTGCGCCCCCTCGCCACCTCCCCGGAAACCATCGCCGCGCTGAGCACCCTCCTCGTCGAGACGGTCGCCGCCGGCGGCTCGGTGAGCTTCATGCACCCGCTCAGCCATGAGGACGCCGCCGCCTTCTGGCGCGGCTCGCTGGAAGCGGCCGCGCGCGGCGGGCGCGTGGTGCTCGGCGCCTATGCCGGCGAGGCGCTGATCGGCACGGTGACGCTGCTGCTCGACCTCCCGCCCAACCAGCCGCACCGGGCCGAGATCGCCAAGATGATGACGCTGCCCGCCCATCGCGGCCGCGGCGTCGCCCGGGCGCTGCTGCGCGAGGCCGAGGACATCGCGGCGGCGCGTAGGCGCACGCTGATCGTGCTCGACACGGCTGCTGAGGAAGGCGCTTCCGGCTTCTACGAGAAGCTCGGCTATGTCCGCGTCGGCGAGATCCCCGACTTCGCGCTGAAACCCCATGGCGGCCTCACCGGCACGCTGATCTACTTCAAGCGCCTCGCGCCTGCGGCCGCCTGAGCGGCGCCCGCTTTAACCATTCCGAGTCGATACATGCGCAGGCGGATGTTTCCGCGCCCGCAATAGGTTAATTTCATGCCAGCGCGCGGCTGCGGACCGCGTGCGGGGAGCGTGCAGGCATCATGGGCGAAGACCATCCATCGACCGGGGCGTCGCCGGGCCGTTTCGGCCGCCAGCTCGCGGTCTTCGGCCTCGCCGTCGGCTGCCTGCTGGCGATCGGCGTCGGCATCGTCCTCATCGAGTTCCGCCATGCCGCGATCCACCGCGACGAACAGGAGCTCAAGCGCATGGCGCTCGTGCTGGCCGAACAGGCCGAGCGTGCGTTCCAGTCGCTGGAAGCGGCGCAGACCGGCCTGCAGCAGGAGATGCGCAACCAGGAGATCGATACGCAGGAGGAGTTCCGCGACCAGAAGAACGACGCCGACATCCACGCCTCGCTGCGCCAGCGCATCGAGGGCCTCGCCCATGTCGACCTCCTCGCGCTGATCGACGACCAGGGTCACGTGGTCGGCCATTCGCATCCCCTGCCCATGCCCGACGGCAATCTGTCGAACCGCGAATTCTTCACCGTGCTGCGCGACGGGCCGGCCGACGCCCGCTACATCTCCGCGCCGCTGACCGATCCGGACGGCACGGTGTGGACCGTCCACATTGCCCAGCGCGTCACCGGCCAGGAC
Source organism: Xanthobacteraceae bacterium (assembly GCA_029239875.1). Taxonomy (GTDB): domain Bacteria; phylum Pseudomonadota; class Alphaproteobacteria; order Rhizobiales; family Xanthobacteraceae; genus Ancylobacter. Next base: position 15,233 of record JARBUD010000005.1, read on the forward strand.
GGTGCGTTCCTCGGCGTGGTGCTCGGCGCGGTGCGGCTGCCCTATTTCGAGTCGCTCTACGGCACGGTCGCCGCCACCTCGGGCGACGTCATCTCGCTCGTCCATGGCGACGGCGACGTGCTCGCCCGCTATCCCGCGCTGCCCGGCCGCCCGCAGGACGGCGCCACCAATCCGCTGGCCGCGTCGCAGAAGGCGCCGGCCGTGCCCGCGGGCGAGATGGAGCATCTCGGCATCACGCCGCACGACTTCACCGCAGCGCACAAGCTGGAGAAATATCCCATCGAGGTGCGGGTCAGCCGCGCCGCCCATGAGGTGCTGCGCGGCTGGCACCAGGAGGCGCTGGTGATTGCCGCCGGCGCCGGCCTGGTCGAGCTCGGCCTCGCCGGCATCGTGCTGCTCGGCGTGCGGCAGATCCGCAGCCAGGGCCGGCTCGCCCATGCCGAGCGCGAGCGGCGGGTGCAGGACATGCGCTTCGCCACCGCCATGGAACATCTGAGCCAGGGCGTGTGCATGCTCGACCGCGAGGGCCGCGTCGCCGTGGTCAATCCGCGCCTGCGCGAGATGCTGTCGCTGCCGGCCGGGCAGCCCCTGAGCGGGCTGAGCCTGGGGCAGTTCGCCCGCATGGCGGTGGCGGCGCACGCGGTGACGCCGGCCGATCTGCGCTATCTGCGCCGCGCCGTCAGGCAGCTCCCGGAGGCGCGGCCGGCCTCGATCAGCTGGCATCTGGCGGATGGACGGATCTTCGTCGTCGAAGTCGACTCCACCCCCGACGGCGGCTGGCTGGCGACGCTGGAGGACGCCACCGAGCGCCACCTCGCCGAGGCGCGCATCTTCCATCTCGCCCATCATGATCCGCTCACCGGCCTCGCCAACCGCACGCTGTTCTCCCAGCGCCTGAGCGAGGCGATCGCCCGTGCGGGCGCCGGCGTGCCGGGGGCGCTGCTGCTGATCGACCTCGACCGCTTCAAGCGGGTCAATGACGAGTTCGGCCATCCGGTCGGCGACGCCCTGCTCGTCGCCGCGGCCGAGCGGCTGCGCGTCTGCCTGCGCGAGGGCGACCTCGCGGCCCGGTTAGGGGGCGACGAATTCGCGGTGATCCAGGCCGGCGGCACCCAGCCGGACGGCGCGCGGGCGCTCGGCGCCCGGCTCGTCGCCACGCTCGGCGCACCCTATGAGCTCGATGGAAATCGCCTGGAGGTCCGCGCCTCGGTCGGCACCGCCGTCATCGGTTCCGGCGACGACACGCAGACGCTGATGCGCAAGGCCGACCTCGCGCTCTACCGCGCCAAGGACGGCGGCCGCGCGCGCCATGTGCTGTTCGGCGAGGAGGACGCCTCCTCGCTCCAGTGACAAGACTGGCCGGCGCGGCGCCCCAAACGAAAAGGGCCGGGCAGATGGCCCGGCCGCTCGTCAGTCGAATTTAGGCGTGCCGGCTTACTGCCGGTACTGCTGAATGCGGGTGGTACGCAGGCCGGCAAGACCGTGCCGGTCGATAGAAGCCTGCCAGGAAAGAAACTCTTCGGTGGTCAACGTATAGCGGTTGCAGGCTTCCTCGAGGCTGAGGAGCCCGCCACGGACGGCGGCGACGACCTCCGCCTTGCGGCGGATAACCCACCGCCGGGTGTTGGACGGGGGCAGGTCGGCAATGGTCAGCGGACTTCCGTCCGGCCCGATTACATATTTCACCCTCGGGCGGTAGGGCTCTGTCATGTTACGCTCACTCAATACACACGACCAATGACAGCAGCATATCTGGCGAGTTTTAAATATTCTCCTAAGCGAATCACGTATCGGTGAGCGTGAACTGGTGGCGGCTTCGTTAATATTTACGCAGGACTTTGTTTACCCTTCATGCCGCAACGGCAGCATTACCCGGATGGGGCGCTACGCCGGGTGGTTACATCCATCGCCGAAGTCGGGGAAAGCGCAGGGTTCATAGAACGGCCATCCTGTCCTATATAGGGAGGCACCCTGCGCAGACCGTAGCCGCCCGTACCTGGTCCATGATCCGTCTCGACGATACATCCCGCCCCCCGAGCCAGACGCGCGTCGTCGTCGCGATGTCCGGCGGCGTGGATTCCTCGGTCGTCGCCGCGCTCTATGCAAAGGCGGGCTACGACGTGGTCGGCGTGACGCTGCAGCTCTACGACCATGGCGAGGCGATGCATCATCGCCCGGGCGCCTGCTGCGCGGGCCAGGACATCTATGACGCCCGCACCGTGGCCGAGAAGCTCGGCATCCCGCACTACGTGCTCGACTATGAGAGCCGCTTCCGCCACGCGGTGATCGAGCGCTTCGCCGACGCCTATGCGGCCGGCGAGACGCCCATCCCCTGCGTCGACTGCAACCGCACGGTCAAGTTCCGGGACCTCTTGGAGACCGCGCGCGACCTCGGCGCCGACATCCTCGCCACCGGCCACTACGTCACCAGCCGCGCGCTGGAGGGCGGCCGCCGGGCGCTGTTCCGCCCGCTCGACGAGAGCCGCGACCAGAGCTACTTCCTCTATGCCACCACGCAGGAGCAGATCGACATGCTCCGCTTCCCGCTCGGCGAGACCACTAAGCCGGAAGTGCGGGCGCTGGCGGAGGAGTTTGGCCTCAAGGTCGCCGACAAGCCGGACAGCCAGGACATCTGCTTCGTGCCGAACGGCCACTACACCGCCATCGTCGAGAAGCTGCGCCCCGAGGCGGCCGAGCCGGGCGAGATCGTGCATCTCGACGGCCGCGTGCTCGGCCAGCATGCCGGCGTGATGCGCTACACCATCGGCCAGAGGAAGGGCCTCGGCATCGCCGCCTCCGAGCCGCTCTACGTGGTCGGCATCGATGCCGGCCGCCGCCGCGTGCTGGTCGGCCCGCGTTCGGCGCTGGGCGTCTCGGCGATCCGCATCGACGAGGTGAACTGGCTCGGCGACGAGCCCTTGGACGCGGCGGCCGATGCCGGCCGCGACATCCATGTGAAGGTGCGCTCGGCGCGCGCGCCCGTCCCCGGCCATCTCGCCCGCGCGGGCGACGGCGGCATCGAGGTGCATCTGTCGAACGCCGAGGAAGGCGTGGCGCCGGGGCAGGCCTGCGTCTTCTACGAGGACGACGGCGCCGGCGCGCGGCTGCTCGGCGGCGGCGTCATCCGTCGCGCGCGGGAACCTTTCACCGCGCTGACACGTGACATGGAGATGATGGCGCGTTCGGCGTGAGTCGACTGCGCCTGCAACGGCAAGCTGGGCCTAAGGGGGGACCAATCATGACCACCGATCTCGACCGCTCCACCGTCGAGGAAGCCTATGCGCGCTGGGCTCCGGTCTATGACGTGGTGTTCGGCGCCGTCTTCGAGGCCGGCCGCAAGGCGGCGATCAAGGCGGCGGAGCGGATCGGCGGTCGCATCCTCGAATTCGGCGTCGGCACCGGCATCGCCCTGCCCAATTACAGGCGCACCAACCGCCTCGTCGGCGTCGACATCTCCGAGCCCATGCTGCAGAAGGCGCGCGAGCGGGTGGAGAAGGAACGGCTCGACCATGTCGAGGGGCTCTGCCTGATGGACGGCGCCCATATGGGCTTCGCCGACAATTCCTTCGACGTCGTCATCGCCCAATTCGTCATCACCGTGGTGCCGCAGCCCGAGGAGACGCTGGACGAGATGGCCCGCGTGCTGAAGCCCGGCGGCGAGATCATCCTGGTCAACCATCTCGGCGCCGAAGACGGCCCCCGCGCCGCCTTCGAGAAGTGGTTCGCCCGACGCGCGCGCAAGCTCGGCTGGCGCCCGGAATTCCAGTTCGCGCGCCTGCGCAACTGGGCGGTGCAGAACGGCACCGTCGACCTCCCCGTCGCCAAGGATGTCGGCCTCGGCATGTACACCATGGTCCGCTTCCGCAAGCGCAGCGAGGCGGAAGTGGCCGGGGCGGTCGAGGGCGTGAAGCTGGCGGGTTAACGCCGTCATCCCGGCCGCAGCGAAGCGGAGAGCCGGGATCGGTTCCCAATTTGAGAGCGGCACGCGATCCCGGATAGGACCTGCGGTCCTTCCGGGATGACGTCGGTGGTCATGCCTTCTGCCACCCCAGCTCCGGCCCCACCGGCACGATGCCCGTCGGGTTGATGGTCTTGTGGCTCTCGTAATAGTGCCGCTTGATGTGGGTGAGGTTCACCGTCTCGGCCACGCCCGGCAGGGCGTAGAGGCTCTTCAGGAAACGCGACAGGTTCGGGTAATTCGCGATGCGGCGGATGTTGCACTTGAAGTGGCCGACATAGACCGCGTCGAAGCGGATCAGCGTGGTGAACAGGCGGATGTCGGCCTCGGTGATGGTCTCGCCCATCAGCCATGAGCGGGCGGACAGGCGCTCTTCCAGCTCGTCCAGCATCGCGAACAGCGCCCGCACCGCCTCCTCATAGGCCGCCTGCTTCGTCGCGAAGCCGGCCTTGTAGACGCCGTTGTTCACCGCGTCGTAGACGCGCGCATTGAGCGCGTCGATCTCCGCGCGCAGCTCCTCGGGATAGTAGTCGTGGCCGTCGTCGGTGAAGGCGCCGAAGGCGGCGTTGAACATGCGGATGATCTCCGCCGATTCATTGTTCACGATGGTGCCGCGCTTGCGATCCCACAGCACCGGCACGGTGACGCGGCCGGAATAGGCGGCGTCGGCCTGCGTGTAGACCTCGTAGAGCCGCTGCTTGCCGAGCACGCTGTCCTCGGTCGCGCCCTCGCTGCGGCGCGCGGCATGGTCGGCGAAGACCCAGCCTTCCTCGCCCATGAACGGATCGACGACGGAGAAGGAGACCACGCCGTCCAGCTTCTTCAGCTTGCGCATGATCAGCGTGCGGTGCGCCCAGGGGCAGGCATAGGAGACGTAGAGGTGGTAGCGCCCCGCCTCGGCCTCGAAGCCGCCCTCGCCCGTCGGGCCGGGCGTGCCGTCAGGCGTGATCCAGTTGCGGAAGCTGGTGACGGTGCGCACGAAGCGCCCGCCCGTGCTCGCCGTGTCGTACCATTTGTCGACCCATTTGCCTTCGACCAGCAGTCCCATGCGCGCCTCCTTGGCCTCACGGATGGGATACCCCTGCCCCGGTCGCGAGGAAAGGGAGGCGCGGCCGGCTCAGAGGCCGCGCAGATACGCCGCCAGCCGCTCGCCCGCGGCGTCCACCGCGTCGACATTGTAGATGCGCAAATCCGGCGGCGCGTCGAGGGCCGGTTCGCGGGCGAGGCGTGCGGTCACCTCCGCCGTCGTCTCTCGGCCGCGCGCGGCGATGCGTTCCGCCAGGATTTCAAGCGGCGCCGTCACATGCACCACCTTCACCCCGGCGAAGCGCGCCCGCGCCTCGCGGATCGCCGCGCGCGAGCCGTTGGCGACCACGGTGCGCCCGGCGGCGATATCCTCCGCCACCTCCGGCCCCAGCGCATAGGAGAGCCCGTTGGCGCGCCAGTGCAGCGGATAGCGGCCGAGCGCGAGGTCGCGGGCGAACGCGGCCTCGTCGATGGCGACATGGTTCTCGGTGGCGTCCACCGCGCGGGTGATGCGCCGGCGCGCAAAGGCGATGTCCGCGCGGGCGGCAAGCGACCGCTTCGCATAGGCGATCAGCGTGTCCTTGCCGGCGCCGGAAGGCCCGACCACCAGCACCAGCAGCCCCGGCCCCAGCAGGCCGGCCTCGGCCGGCGGACAATCCGCGCCGGTGCCCGCGCTTGTGCCTTCGCTCACGCCACCCGCTCCCCGTCGCGCCACACCGCGCGCGCCACCGGCGCCGGGCCGGCATCGGAGACGCGGACGATATCCGCCTTCAGCCCTTGCGCCAGCCGGCCGCGATCCGCAAGCCCCGCGGCGTCGGCCGGGTTGGCGCTGACCATCGCAACCGCCTGCGGCAGGCCGATGCCCTCCACCAGCCCCGGCAAGGCGAAGGCGGCGAGCAGCAGGCTGCCCGGCACGTAGTCGGAGGACATGATGTCGAGCACGCCCCGCCGCGCCAGGCTCTCGGCCGCGACATTGCCGGTGTGCGAGCCGCCGCGCACGATGTTCGGCGCGCCCATCAGCACGCGGATGCCGGCGGCATGCGAGCCGTCCGCCGCAAGATCGGTGGTGGGGAACTCGGCGATGGCGACGCCGTCCTCGATCGCCTCCGTGACATGCTCGTCGGTGGCGTCGTCATGGCTCGCCAGCGCGATGCCGCGGGCGCGCGCCAGCTCCACCAGCCGCGCGCGGTTGGCGCCGGCATGCAGCGTGTGCGACCTCATGCGCTCGGTGACGATGATGTCCATCTCGTCGTCGGTCAGGCCGCCTTTCTTCTTGTAGTAGGTACGGAATTTCTCCTCGGTGAGGAATTGCCGCTGGCCGGGCGTGTGGTCCATCAGCGAGATCAGGCGCACATCGGTCGCCTCCATCAGCGCCTGCGCATCCTCGACCACGCCGTCCGCCGCCACCTCGCAGCGCAGATGCACATGGTGCTCGGCGCGCAGCAGGCCGGCCTCGCTCGCCTGCCTGATGGTGGCCGCCAGCAGCGGCGCGTCGCCAGCCATCTCGATGGCGCGCTTGTCCGGCCAGACGCGCAGGGAATCGAACACGGTGGTGATGCCGGCGCTGGCGATCGCCGCGTCATAGGCGGTCACGGCCGCGAAGGCGTTCCACATCACCCGCGGGCGCGGATAGAGATGGCCCTCGACATGGTCGGTATGCAGCTCGACGAAGCCGGGCAGCAGATAGTCGCCGCCCATGTCCAGCGCCGCGCGCGGCGCGGTGCCCTCGCCAATCTCGGCGATGCGCCCGTCGCGCACCACCAGATGCCCGTGCCGCACCTCATCGGGCAGCACGAGGCGCGCATTGGCGAACACCGTCTCGGTCATATGTCCTCACGGCGCCGGTGCGCCGCCTCCTTCAAGTCGCAGGCTTCACGCCGCCTTGGCGAATTCCGTTACGTCGATGATCCGGTCGCACACCGCCTCGCGCACCTCGGCATCGTGGAAGATGCCGAGGATGGCGACGCCGGCCCTCTTCTTCTCCTCGATCAGGCCGATCACCACGGCGCGGTTGGCGGCGTCGAGCGAAGCGGTCGGCTCGTCCATCAGCAGCAGCGGGCGGTGGGCGATGAGGCCGCGAGCGATGTTCACCCGCTGCTGCTCGCCGCCGGAAAAGGTCGCCGGCGGCAGGCTCCACAGCCGCTCCGGCAAATTGAGCCGGGCGAGCAGCGCGCGCGCCTTGGCCAGCGCCTCGTCGCGGTCGACCCCGTCATGGATGAGCGGCTCGGCCACCACGTCGAGGGCGGAGACGCGCGGGATGACGCGCAGGAACTGGCTGACATAGCCCATGGCGGTCTCGCGCAGGCGGATCAGCCTTCGCGGGCCGGCATGCGCCACATCGACCGTCTCGTCACCGTCGCGCACGAGAATGGCGCCCTGGTCGACGCGGTAATTGCCGTAGACCATCTTGAGCAGCGAGCTCTTGCCCGCGCCCGAAGGGCCGCCCAGCGCCACGCATTCGCCGGCGAACAATTCGAAGCCGGCGCCGGAGACCACCGGCAGCCGCGCCCCGTCGCGCAGATGCAGCACGAAGGTCTTGGCGACGCCGGAGACTTCGAGGATTGGTTCGCTCATATCGCCCTCACACCGCCAGCACCGAGGAAACCAGCAACTGCGTATAGGGCTCGCGCGGGTCGTCGAGCACCTGGTCGGTGATCCCAGTCTCGATCACCCGGCCCTGCCGCATCACCACCATGCGGTGGGAGAGCAGCCGCGCCACGGCGAGATCGTGGGTGACGATGATCACGGCGAGGCCGAGATCGGTCACGAGGCCGCGGATAAGGTCGAGCAGCCGCGCCTGCACGGAGACGTCGAGCCCGCCGGTGGGCTCGTCCATGAACACCAGCCGCGGACGCGTGACGAGGTTGCGGGCGATCTGCAGGCGCTGGCGCATGCCGCCGGAGAAGGCGCGCGGGTCGTCGTCGATGCGGTCGCCGGCGATCTCCACCCGGCCGAGCCAGTCCAGCGCTTCCTCGCGGATGTTGCCGTAGTGCCGCCAGCCGACCGCCATCAGCCGCTCGCCGACATTGCCGCCGGCCGAGACCGCCATGCGCAGCCCCTCCGCCGGGTTCTGTCGTACGAAGCCCCAATCGGTGCGCATGAGCAGCCGCCGCTCGGCCGCGCCGAGGCTGGCCAGATCCGTCAGCGCGCCGTCGCGCAGGCGATAGGAGACGCGGCCGGAAGTGGGCGCGAGCTCGGTCGAGAGCAGGCTGAGCAGGGTCGACTTGCCCGAACCGGACTCGCCCACCACCGCCAGCACCTCGCCGGGATAGACTTCCAGCGAGACGTCGCGGCAGCCGATGCGGGCGCCGTAATTCTTGGAAAGGCCCTCGGCGACGAGGAGGGGCTGCTCGGTGGCGGTCATAGCCACGCTCCTTCACTGGCGAGGCGGGCCATGCGCGGCTTCAGCATCCTTCGAGGCCCGGCTCTGCCGGGCACCTCAGGATGAGGACGCACATTAAGATGAACCTCATCCTGAGGTGCGAGCGCAGCGAGCCTCGAAGGATGCTCATCCGGGCAAGGACCATGCATCGTCACGCCCCCATCTCCCCGCGATGCCCCTCTTCCTGCCGCGTATTGCAGAAATCGGTGTCGGAGCAGACGAACATCCGCCCACCCTTGTCGTCGAGGATCACCTCGTCGAGATAGGCGCCCGTAGCCCCGCACAGCGCGCAGGGCTTGGCGAAGCGCTGCACCTTGAACGGATGGTCCTCGAAGTCGAGCGAGCGCACCTTCGTGTGCGGCGGGATGGCGTAGATGCGCTTCTCGCGGCCGGCGCCAAAGAGCTGCAGCGCCGGGCTGTCGTCCATCTTCGGGTTGTCGAATTTGGGGATCGGCGATGGGTCCATCACATAGCGCCCGGCGACCTCGACCGGATAGGCATAGGTCGTGGCGATATGCCCGTGCCGGGCGATGTCCTCGTAGAGCTTCACATGCATCAGCCCGTATTCGGCCAGCGCGTGGAGCTGGCGCGTCTCGGTCTCGCGCGGTTCGAGGAAGCGCAAGGGCTCGGGGATCGGCACCTGATAGACGAGGATCTGGTCCTCGCGCAGCTTCGTCTCGGGGATGCGGTGGCGGGTCTGGATCACCGTCGCCTCCGTGGTGGACGTCGTGGTCGCCACTCGCGCGGTCTTCTCGAAGAAGCCACGGATCGCCACGGCATTGGTCGTGTCGTCCGCCCCCTGGTCGATGACCTTCAGCACATCGTCGCGGCCGAGCACGGCGGCGGTGACCTGCACGCCCCCCGTTCCCCAGCCATAGGGCATCGGCATCTCGCGCGCGGCGAACGGCACCTGATAGCCGGGAACGGCGATCGCCTTGAGGATCGCCCGGCGGATCATCCGCTTGGTCTGCTCGTCGAGATAGGCGAAGTTGTAGGTGATCTGCGGCATGCCGCCGACATCGCTGGCGCTCATTCCGCGGCCTCCTTCATCTCCGCTTCGTGCTCGGCGCGCATGCGGCGCACGAGATCGAGCTCGGCCTGGAAATCGACATAGTGCGGCAGCTTCAGATGCTCGACGAAGCCGGTCGCCTGCACGTTGTCGCAATGGGAGAGCACGAATTCCTCGTCCTGCGCCGGGGCGCTCTGCTCCTCGCCGAGTTCCTTCCAGCGCAGCGCCCGCTCGACCAGCGCCATGGACATGGCCTTGCGCTCGCACTGGCCGAAGACGAGGCCGTAGCCGCGGGTGAACTGCGGCGGCACCTCGGCCGAGCCCTTGAACTGGTTGACCATCTGGCACTCAGTGACCTGCACCGTGCCGAGCGACACCTCGAAGCCGAGCTCCGGCACCTCGAAGATCACTTCGACGTCGCCGAAGCGGATCTCGCCGACGAAGGGATGCGAGCGGGCATAGCCGCGCTGGGTGGAATAGCCGAGCGCGAGCAGATAGCCCTCGTCGCCGCGCGCCAGCGTCTGGAGGCGGGTCGCCCGGTCGACGGGATAAGCGACCGGCGCGCGGGTGATGTCGAAGGGCTCGGCGCCGTCGTCGGCGGGGGAGGCTTCGATCAGCCCCTCCTGCCCCAGCAGGTCGGTGACGCGCGGCATCGCCACCGGTGCGGCCGGGATGTCACCGATGTCACCACCGCTTGCCACCGGTGAGTCACCGGAAATGTCACCATTTTCGCCACCACCCAGCGCGGTATCCAGCAACCTGTGGGTATAGTCGAAGGTCGGCCCGAGAAGCTGCCCGCCGGGCAGGTCCTTGAAGGTCGCCGAGACCCGCCGGCGCACCAGCATGCGAGAGGTATCAAGGGGTTGCGCATTGCCGAAGCGCGGCAGCGTGGTGCGGAAGGCCCGGATTAGGAAGATCGCCTCGATCAGGTCGCCACGCGCCTGCTTCACCGCGAGGCTGGCGAGTTCGATATCGTAGAGCGAGCCTTCCGCCATGACCCGATCCACCGCGAGCGTCAGTTGCGCCGCGATCTGGTCGAGCCCGATGGAGGGCAGATTCTCGTTTCCGCGCCGGCGCTTAGCCAGAAGCGCATGCGCGTTGCGGATGGCCTTCTCGCCGCCCTTGGCTGCCACATACATCGGCTCAGCTCTCCCTGACCGTCACGGAACGCGGCAGCCCGGCGACCCCGCCGGGGCCGGCGAGCAAGAGGTCGACCCCGCGCGGGAACAGCGCCCGGTTCGCCGCCATGCGGGCGGCGAAATCCGCCGGCAGCGGCGCCGCGCCGAAGGACGTTTGTCCTTTGATTCCAGGCCCTTCGAGGATGAAACGAGCATCGCTGAAGCCGGCGACCTGCACGATCAGCGTGGCGGAAGCGTCGGGGAATTCCGGCAAACCCTGCGGAAAGGCGCTGAAATCCGGCATCTCCAGCGGATCGGAAAGGATCGCGAACCGCGCCTCGCCGGGCTCTTCGAGGATCGCCGCCCCAGTGTGGAAACGCAGGAAATCCACCACTTCCGGCACGGCGGCCAGCGCCGCGTCGAGCCACAGCGGCGTCTCGTAATCGCACAGCGCCAGCACCAGCGCCGCCGCCTCGGGCGAGAGCGGCGCGGGCGGCGTGAGATCGGTCGCGAGCGCCTCGACCCGGCCGGGCCGCGCCAGCGCCCACATGGCCGCGCGGAACGCGGCCTGCGACTCGCCGACGGGATCATCGAAACCGCGTGCAAGTACCTGAGCGGACATCTCAATCCTCCCCGCGCACGAGGGTGAAGAAGTCGACCTTGGTCGCCGCCGTCTCGGCCCGCGCCTCGTCCGCCTCGGCCTCGAGCCGCGCCTTCAGCGACGCCAGCGCAGCCTCGACGGCGTCGCGCCGCTCCTCGTCCTGCCACAGCGCATCGATGATCGCCGCCGCTCGGGCGGCACCGACATCGCGGCCGAGCCGGTAGGCGAAGCCGGTGGCGCCGCCTTCCAGATGCACCGCCGCCCGGCTCACCGTCGCCTCGCCGAGGTTGAATGGCGCGCCGTCGCCACCGGTCCGCCCGCGCAGCATGACGAGGCCCGTCTCGGTGGGACGCAGGTCGGAAGCCGCGGGAATCGGCGCGAGCCGCGCCAGCATGGCGTGGAGCTCGGACGCGCTCGCCCGCGCCAGCAGCGCCATCGTGGCCTGTCGCGCGGCACGCAAGTCGCTGCCGTCGTTCAGATTTTTCTTCAGAGCCTGCATCGGGGATCCGGAACGCGCCGCGCGTCGAGCCTGTTTACTTGTCGACGGATTTGTATAATGATCTATACAAATAGGCAAGCGCAGAAATCACCGGACGACGCGAATATGAGCGACAGCGACGACAGCGCCGTGACGACATGGAGCGAGGCCGAGCCCGGCGACGACGTCGCCCGCGGCACCGGCGTCGCGCTGTGGAAGCAGATCGCCGAGCGCATCGAGGCGGACATCGTCGAGGGCCGCCTCGCCCCCGGCATGCGCCTGCCGACCGAGATGGAGCTGGCCGAGCGCTTCGGCGTAAACCGCCACACGCTGCGCCGCGCGCTCGCCATGCTTACCGAGCGCCGGCTGATCGAGGCGACGCCGGGGCGCGGCACCTTCGTCAAGGAGCCGCCGATCCGCTATCCGATCGGCCCCCGCACCCGCTTCTCCGAGATCGTCGCGCGCGAGGGCCGCGCGCCCAGCGGCCGGCTCATCGGCTCGCGCATCGAGCCGGCGAGCGCCGAGATCGCCGAGGCGCTGCATCTTCCGGTGGGCGCGGACGTGCTCCGGGTCGACCTGCTGCGCGAGGCGGACGGCGTGCCGATCACCATCGGCTCGCACTGGTACGACGCCGAGCGCTGCCGCGACCTCGACCTCCTCCTCGCCGCCACCGGCTCGGTGACGCGGGCGCTGGAGACGCTCGGCCTCGGCGACTACCGCCGGCTGGAAACGCGCATCACCGCCCGCCCCGCCGACGAGGAGGAACGCCGCCGGCTCAGCCTGCCGGCGGGCCGCGTGGTCATGGTGGTAGAATCGATCAATGGCGACGCGCAGCGCCGGCCGATCCAGTATACACGGGCGCGCTTCTGCTCCGACCGCGTGCAGCTGATAGTGAAGAACTGACAGGACCTCCAATGGCCCGCCTCACCTCTCCCGAACAGCTCCGCGCGCTCTACGCGCGCCCGCGCGAGCGCAGCCGGCGCAAGGTGCTCCCAGTACTGGATCCGCATTGCCGGAGCTTCATCGCCCTGTCACCGCTAGTGATGCTGGCGAGCTTCGGTGCTGACGGGCGCGCCGACGTCACCCCGCGCGGCGACACGCCGGGCTTCGTTCAGGTCGAGGACGCCGGCGCGCTGCTGCTGCCGGACCGGCCGGGCAACAACCGGCTGGACACGCTCACCAATCTGCTCGCCAACCCGGCGATCGGCCTGCTCTTCATCATCCCCGGTGTCGACGAGACGCTGCGCGTCAATGGCCGCGCCTTCATCCATGACGACGCGGATCTCCTCGCCCGCTTCGAGGTGGACGAGCGCCTGCCCGTCACCGTGCTGCGCATCGAGGTCGAGGAAGCCTATCTGCACTGCGCCAAGGCGTTCATGCGCTCGCACGCCTGGGATGCGTCGAGCTTCGTCGAGCGCGCGCGCCTGCCGTCGATGGGCGAGATGCTGCGCGACCAACTCAACCTCGCCACCGCGGAAACGCAGGCGGAAATGCTCGAGCGCTACAAGGCGACGCTCTACTGAGCGCGCCCGTTACCGCGCCAGCAGCCGGTTCTTGATCAGCCCAACCACGATCTGGACGACGGCGCCGGCAACGCCGCCGCCGACGAACTGACCGGCCAGGGCGGCGATGTCGATCCCCGCCGTCGCGTCGCCGGTCGCGCCGCCCAGCAGCGCGCCGAGCAGCTGTCCCCCGCCCACGCCACCAATGGCGCCGGCGATCAGATTGCCGATGTTTCCGAGATCACTGTCCGGGAGCAGCTTGCCCCCGGCCGTTCCGCCAACCGCTCCGCCGACAAGCTGCGCGATAAGAGCTTCAATAGGCATGTCGATCCCCTCTCCAGCCGAATCGCTTCACCTTAGCACGAAGAAGATGACGACAGTATTCGACGTATTCTTATTATTATTGCTCGAATTAAAATATCCGATGACTTGGAGATCAATTGTCAGAAAATGCGCATAATTTCCATGAATACGCTCATTCCGGCCATATGACCTCCGGGCCGATCTCAGCGAGCGTGCGGCAGCCGGTGAGCACCATCGCCACCTCGAACTCGCAGCGCAGAAGATGCAGCACATGGGCGACGCCGGCCGGGCCGGCCACCGCCAGCCCGTAGAGATAGGGCCGACCGACCATCACCGCAGAGGCGCCGAGCGCCAGCGCCTTCAGCACGTCGGTGCCGCGGCGTATGCCGCCATCCATCAGCACCGGCACGCGGCCAGCCACCTGCCGCACGACGCTCGGCATCGCGTCGAGGCTCGCCGGCACGGTATCGAGCACCCGGCCGCCATGGTTCGAGACGACGATGCCGTCGGCGCCGTGGCCGATCGCCAACTCCGCATCCTCCGGCGCCATGATGCCCTTGAGCAATATCGGCAGCCGGGTCACGGAGCGCAGCCACGCGATGTCCGTCCAGCGCGCGGTGACGTCGAGATAGCCGCGGAACATCAGGCTCTCGCCCAGCGCGGCCTCGGCGACGTAATCGGTGTGCAGCCCGCGCGTATTGGCGTGCTCGGAAAGCTTGGGCGGCCTGTACCCAGCGCGCTGCTCCCGGTTGCGCGGGCTGAAGACGGGTGAATCGACGGTCACCACCAACGCGCCATAGCCCGCCGCCTCGGCGCGGCGCACCAGCTCGGCGGTGAAGCCGCGATCGTGCTGGATATAGAGCTGGAACCACAGCGGCGTGCGTGCGGGCTTCGCAATCTCCTCCAGCGTGAGGTCGGATTCGGTGCTCACCACCATGCCCGCCCTCGCCCCGCCCGCCCCGATCACGGTGGCGATCTCGGCCTCCGGCGCTGCGAGGCGGTGATGCGCGGTGGGCGCCAGCAGGATCGGATAGTCGAAGGACTGGCCGAACAGCGTCAGCACCGTGCCTCCGCCGCTGAAGTCGCCGAGCACGCGCGTGCGCAGCTTCAGCCGGTCGAAGGCCTCGCGGTTCCAGCGGATGGTGATCTCGTCCGCCGCGCCGCCGGAATAATAGGCGAAGGCCTCGGAGCTCAGGCGCTCGCGCGCCAGCCGCTCATAGTCGTCCACCGCCACCACGCCGGCGGGGATCTCATAGCTTCTCGTCATGCGGTCCCCGAATGCCCCGGCTCCTCATCACCCTCTGTCGCGCATCCCTGCCCGGCTTCATAATCCTTTGCCGGGCGTCATGCAGCATCGGGGGGCACCAACGGGCCATTAACCGCGCCGGCCCTATGCTGCGGATAGGACACCGACCGGCGGCGAAGCGAGGGCACGAGGCGATGGACGAGAGCGAGCGCTCATCCGGCGACACGCCCGGCCTGTCGCTGCGCGAGGCCATCCGCGCGGCGCGGGTGGAAGCCGCCGAGCGCACGGGCGTCATCGTCGAACTGCGCGACGCCAGCCTCGCCCGGCTCTCCATGCTCAACGAGTTGCTCGATCCGGTCTTCGCCGAGGTGCCGCTGGAGCATGCCGACCTGTTCGACCGCGGGCTGATGCCCGGCGAGACGCCGCGCCTCTTCGTCGACATGGTCGCGCATGTCGCCCTCGGCCGCGACCGGCGCACGTACCGCTTCCTGCAGGACACCCGCTCGGGTCGGCGTGTGCTGGCCGAGAGCACCAACCCGCACGACATCGTCGACGCCGTCACCCGCTACATCGCCCGCCGGCTGATCGCCCGCGAGCAGGCCATGGTCGCGGTGCAAGCGCCGCCGGAGGCCGAGCCGCACCCGGCGCCGCACCATCCCGCCGCCACGCCGGCGCAGCCGCCGCACGGCCGGGGACGCGCCTTCGGCTTCTTCGTCCTGGGACTGGTGATCGGCGCCGTCGCCATGCTGGCGCTGCTGGTGCTGAACCCGGAATTCAGCGTCCGCTGATCGCCTCGGTGAGCACGCGCACGGTGCGCGTCGCCACATTCGCGTCGCCGCGCTGGAAGCCGCGCGTCTCCAGCGTGCAGCGCCAGGGGAAGGCCGCGTCGACGCGCTCGATGCGGTAGAGATGATAGCCGCCCGGCCAGTGCCGGTCGTCCGGCCCGGCGGCGAAGGACGGCGCCTCCACCACCGGGATCAGCCCGGAATGCGGCCCGGGCAGCATCTCGACCATCGGGACATGGTCGTGGCCGCAGATGATCAGCTCGGCGCCATGGCGGGCGAACACTTCGCGCACCGCCTCCTCGTCGATCAGCCGCTTGTGGCCGGCGCGCCAGCCGCAGGGCGGGTGATGGATCATGACGACGCGGAACAGACCCTCAGTGGCGAGTTTGTCCAGCACCCGGCCGAGCCGCTCGCGCTGCGCCCGTCCGACCTTGCCCGTCGCCATGAAGGGATGGGTGGGCACGGCGGTGGAGACGCCGACCAGCGCCACGCCGTCGCGCCGGCGCACGAAGGGGAAGGCCTCCTCGGCGGTGACGTCGCCGTTCACCCCGTCGCCGCGCATGTAGTCGCCCCAGTTGAGCAGCGAATGATGCGCGGTGGAGCGGACATAGGCGTCGTGATTGCCGGGAACTACCGTCACGTCATGCCCGTCGCCGAGTGAGCGCAGGAAGTTCAGCCCGGTGGCGAATTCGGCGGCGAGGCCGACATTGACGAGGTCACCGGTGACAGCGATGTGGTCCGGCGCCATCGCCTTGATGTCGGCCACCAGCAGGTCGATGGTGGCGATGTTGAATCGGTGCTGGCGCCCGCGCCGCCAGTTGATGACGCCCAGCGCCCGCTTGCCGGCGAGCTCGGCGAAGCGCGCGCGGGGAAGCGGTCCCAGATGGGCGTCGGTGACATGGGCGAGGACAAACACGGGGGCTTCCTTACCAGTCCGGAGCGGGAGATGGAAAGCTCCCCCAGCGGCAGTCCGGTCACCCCCATACCGGCCTCCCGCAGGCTGCTGGTGCGCCTGCTGCACGGCTGGGGCCGGCTGACGCGCGGCGTCACGCTCGGCGTGCGTGCCGTGGTGATCAACGAGGACGGCGCCATCCTGCTGCTGCGCCACACCTATGTGCCCGGCTGGCACCTGCCGGGCGGCGCGGTCGATCCGGGCGAGACCATTGAGGCCGCGGTCGTCCGCGAGCTGTTCGAGGAGACCGCCGTCACCCCCACCGCGCCGGCCCGGCTGCACGGGCTCATGCTCAATTTGCATCTCGGCGCGCGCGACCATGTGGCGGTCTATGTGGTCGAGCACTTCACGCAAGCGCCGCCGCGCGTGCCCAACCATGAGATCGCCGAGATTGGCTTCTTCCCGCCCGGGGCGCTGCCCGAGACGACCTCACCGGCGACGCGCCGGCGCATCGCCGAGGTGCTGTCCGGCGCCCCCGCCGCCGCGCTCTGGTGAAGGCCGGCGCGATTGCCGCTTCCGGTTGCGCGGAAGTCCCGCTAGCTTTTACCGTTCGCGGGCGGGGGCATCCGTTCGACCGACAACGGGCGCAAGGCTCGCCTTGGGCGGGCGACGGGACGTAGCGGGCGGAACCTTTTGCTCGCTCCCGACATAGACGAGCGTGCGGAAGGGTGCGTGTCGTGAGCGAGGATGCGGGAGTATCGGACCGCCTGCTGTCGGTGATGAGCTCCTTCGTCGCCGGGCTGAACCATCCGCTCGACTGGCGTAGCGCCCTCGCCGCTCTCTTGCCGCGGCTCGCAGTTGAACTCGAGCTCAGCCGGGTCGCTCTTTTCGAGGTGCATACGTCACCCGGTGCCGGCCTCGGCGTCACCTGCCGCGTCGACTGGGCGCGCCCGGGCCTTGCCTCCCTCGCTGACAACACCCACCCGCCCGTGCGTCCCGTCGACGCCGATGCCTGCCAGCGCGACTGGGCGGAGCGGCGCACGCGGGGCGAAGTGATCGAAGGCCGCACCGAGGACCTCGACGGCTATCTCGGCGCCTTCTTCCGTGCCGCCGGCATCGTCAGCTTCTACACCGTGCCGGTGATGGTGGAGGGGCGCTGGTGGGGCCATTTCTGCCTCAGCTCCGACAACCGCGATCGGGCCTGGAGCAAGGAGGAGCGCACCGCCTTCCAGGCGTTCGCGGGACTGATCGCGCTGGCAGTGGAACGCTCGCGCGCCGGGCGCGAACTCAGCGAGGCGACGCGCCTCGCCATGCTGTCGGCGGCGCTCGACGCCATCGTCACGGTCGACGAGGCCGGACAGATCGTCGATTTCAATCCCGCCGCCGAGGCCATGTTCCGCTACAGGCGGGCGGAGGTGATCGGCCGCTCGCTCGGCGAGACCATCGTGCCGCCCAACCTGCGGAACGCGCATCTCAGCGGCATGACGCGCTACATGTCCGGCGCGGCGCCGCACATATTGGGCCGGCGGATCGAGATCGAGGCCTGCACCTCCGATGGCGAGGTCTTCCCGGTCGAGCTCGCCATCACCGAGATCCGGACCGAGCACCGGCGGCTGTTCACGGCATATCTGCGCGACATCTCCGACCGCATCCGCGCCAAGGAGGCGCTGGAACGGCTCGCCTATACCGACACCATCACCGGCCTGCCGAACCGCGCCGGCCTGGTGCGCCTCGTCGACGCCGAGGGGCGCGAGCCGGCGGGCGCGCTGGTGATGCGGCTGCCGGACCTCGCCATCCTCTCCGCCAGCCTGGGGGAGGACTTCATCGGGCCGCTGATGGTCGCGCTCGCCGACCGGCTGCGCACGCATCTGCCGGCCGACGCGCGGCTCGCCCGCACCGGCGAGAGCGAGCTGGCGCTCATCCTTGCCGACCAAGGAGAACCCGAAACGCTGGGCGCCGAGATCGAGGAGTTGCTGCACGCGCCGCTGGAAAGCGAGGGCCGCCGGTTCTACCTGCACGCCGAGATCGGCATGGCCACCGGGCCCGGACGCACCGAGCAGATCCTGCGCAATGCAGAGATGGCATCGCGCGCCGACCGCGGCGGGCGCTGGCAGGTGTTCGACGAATCACTGCGCGCCGACCACCAGCACCGGCTCGATCTCGAAAACGCGCTGCGCGAGGCGGTGACGAGCCAGTCCGACGAGCTCTATCCGGTGTTCCAGCCCATCGTCGACAGCCGCACCGGCATGGTGGCCGGCTTCGAGGCGCTCGCCCGCTGGGAGCACCCAAGGCTCGGCGCGGTGCCGCCGGCCGACTTCATCCCGCTCGCCGAGGCGGTAGGGCTGATGGACCGGCTCGGTGACCTGATCATGGATCGCGCGGTGAAGGCCTGTGCCCGCTGGAATGCCGGAAGGCACGCGAGCGGGGCGCCGCTGCGCTACGTCTCGGTCAATCTCGCCGCGCCGCAGCTTGCCGCGCCCGACCTCGCCGCCCGCATCGCCGCCATCCTCGCCCGCCACGGCGTCGAAGGCGCGCAGGTGCGGCTGGAACTCACCGAAAGCACGCTCCTTGCCCAGCCGGCCACGACGGCGAACGTGCTGCAGCAATTGAAGGCGCTCGGCTGCACGGCGGCGATCGACGATTTCGGCACCGGCTATTCCAGCTTCAGCTATCTCCAGCACCTACCCGTCGACGTGCTGAAGATCGACCGCTCCTTCATGCCGGATCTGGCGAGGGAATCGCGTGCGCGAAAAATCGTGGCGGTGATGGTGGACCTCGCCCATGCGCTCGGCATGTCGGTGGTGGCGGAGGGCATCGAACATCCCGAGACGCTGCGCGAAGTGGAGGCGATCGGCTGCGACTTCGTGCAGGGCTTTCTCACCGGCCGACCGATGCGCTTCGAGGACGCGTTGGTGCATCCGGATGGGATTACCTGGCCTTCGAGCCAGTTGCGCAACGACGACGCCGGCAAGGCCGCCCCCTCGGCGGCGGACACACGCCGTTCGGCTCCGTAAGGCTGCCTCTGGTCACGGCGGCTGCGGCGTCCCATATCGCTCGTCGGATCACAAGCCGCCGAGGAGCACAGCATGGCACACATCACCTATCAGATCGTCGAGCACGATGGCGGCTGGGCGTATAAGCTCGGGGACGTCTTCTCTGAGACCTTTCCCACCCATGATGAAGCCCGCCGCGCCGCCGAACGCGTCGCCCACGAGCAGTCCCGCCCCGGCGAGACCACCTCGATCGAGTACGAGGACAGGTCCGGCAAGTGGCATGAGGAAACGGCCCGAGGCGACGACCGCCCCGACGCCGAGGTGAAGGGCTGATCGGCCTTTCACGCACTCCCCGGAAATCGGTCCGCGCGATAGCGTGGCAGGACGTGGACCCGAGCCAGGGCGGCTCAGGGACCGTCCTGCTGCGTCTCAGCCATTGAGGTGAGCGGCAACGTCCTTCTCGCCGACCGTGACGATGCTCGACAGCCGCGGGCTCCACTCGAACTTCTCGGTCGCGATGGCCTCGAGAAGACGGCGGTGCCTTACGCTGATCTCCTGTGTCGCCTTCAGCCCGAGAGCACGGATCGCGTCTTCATGGACGACGCACTCGACACCGTGCGGCAGCCGGAATTGCAGAGGCGTGGCGGGAGAGGACGATACCTGAGGCTGGTCGCGCATGCTGGCACTCCTGTTGGCGGCCTACAACGCTCGACCCCGCCATCGGGTTGCAGGCCCCAGGATATTTCAGGGCGCGTCGGGCGCATCGGCATCGACGAAAAGCACCGCAGACTCCGCGCCCAGCCGCCATCCGCGACCGGGAGCGCCGGTCACCTCGCTCATCCACATGTGCTGGAACGCTGTCGACGAGCACCACGTTGTTGCCGCAGGCAGGAGGAAGCCATGGACGAGAGAGAAGAACGGATACGCGAGCGCGCCCACCGACTGTGGGAAGAGGAAGGCCGGCCCGATGGACGAGCCGAGGATCACTGGTTCCAGGCGAAGGAAATCGTCGCGCTGGAGGACGGGCATGACGAGACCCTGAAGCCGATCGGATCGCCGGACGAGCCGGTGGAGCCGATCGAAGCCCTCACCAATGCGGGGGAGTTCCCCACGCTGACGGATCAGGGCGAGATGCAGCCTCCCCATCTGCCCGACGCGGCGCCGTCATCGGAGGCCGCGCAGGGCAGCGCGCCGAAAGCAGCGCCACGTCGCCGGTCCTCCAATGCCGCGAGCGCGCTTCGCTGAAGGGGGACCACATGATGACCGACATGAATGCGGGTCGCCCCTCCAAGGCTGACAGTCTGCCGGCGAGCGAGGTGACGACAACCCAGAAGGTGCAGGACGCGGCGGCAGCGGCCGAGGAGCTGATCTCCCGGCTGGGCAAGCGCGGCGTCGACGCCTATCGGAGCGGCAACGAGGCCGTTGCCGCGCATGTCGATCCCCTCCCCGGGATGCTCGTCGCCGCAGCCGCAGGCTTCTTCATCGGGTGCCTGTGGGCCTCGGGACGGAACACGTGACGGTGGTTCGCCATCGGAGGATACCCCCGATGGCGCCGCTTCCGAGACGATCTCGGATGCATCGAACAGTCCAAAGAACTATTTCGATACCGAGGAGCAAGTATCGACAACTACTATTATGACGATGCCTTCGCATCGAACCGAATTCGATTTTTATGCTCTTTTTCCGGAACGATCGCCGGCAGGCTCCGTTGACTCTTCATCACACAAGGAGAATCACATGAGCTTCGCGAAGACGACTTCTTTCGCCGCGCTTGCTGCGCTGCTGGCCCTCGGCGGCCCGGCGCTGGCCCAGAGCGGCGGCACCACCACGCAGTCGCCCCCGGCCGCCGGCGCCACCAATCTGAACCCGGATGGCCGCGCCACGGGTGGCTCGAACCCTGTGGATTCCACCGCCGGCTCCACCGAGGGCCGCAACACCACCGTGAAGCCCGGCGACCAGAACGCGGCCGGCAGCGGTAATTCGGACGATGGACGCCGGGACTGCACCAACCAGCAGACTCCCTGCTGACGCGTTTCGCAACTCGCGAATGGAGGCCGCCCTTCCGGGGCGGCCTTTTTCATGTCCGGTCGAGGATGGGCACCGTCGACCGCTACTCCCGCGACGCCAGGCAGGGATCCAACACCACATGATGATCGTCCAGCCGGCTATATCCGCCGCCGAACACCACGACGTCGCCGCGCGAGAGGTCGTTGGCGCTGTAGGTGACGCACATCACCTGCACCTGGGCGGGCTCGCACATCAGCAGATAGGCCATGACGCCGTCGGTATGTACGCCCGTGAGCACCCCCTTGATGCCGAGCGTGATGCGGTTCTCGGTCCTCGGTGCCGCGTCGGCCCAGCGGCGCATCGTCTCGCAGCTGGCGAGCGTCTCCGGATAGGCCTCTCCCGGCCGGAACGGGCTGGCCGGATCGCAGCAGGAGCTGTCGGCCGATGACGGCTGCGCCGACAGCACAAGAGCGGAAACCAGCAAGGACCGAAGCGCCGCCATCTCGACCACCAGATTGATGCCACGCCGTCCATGATGGCGAACCATGTGGCGGCATACCGGCGGGAACTGCAGCCTTTCCACGCTGCTGCGGCCACACCCGCACCGGACTACGAATCCGCGCGCCATGTGCAGTATCGCACCCTCGCGCCCCGCGATCTGTGATATGCTCCGTTGTCGCTCGGGTAATGTATGCGACACGTGCCGGGGGCAGACGGCCCCGCCGGTCGAGATGTGAGGTCAGGCCTCCGCCATCCCCACCGCCCCGAACTCGATTCACCGGCAGTCGTCGGTGGCGCGTGGTTATTTCATGAACAAGGCAGTGGAAGACCGTGCACGGGCGCAATGTGCGCTCGACGCGAGGATCGCGGGGGTTGCGGGGAGACGGATTCCGGGCGTCGTCGAACGCCTGTGGCCGGTGGCCGCCCGGGAAATGATGGGCGTCCTGGACCCCGAAGCCCTGGCCGAGCCGCCGGATCTGGCGCAACGCGAGGCCGAGTACCGGAAGATGAAACGCACTCTCTAGGGTGCGGCTTCGGGAGCCAACGCTCGAACCCGGTTCAACGTGTATTGCGGCCGTCGCCGCGGATGTCCGCAGTATCCACAGTCAATGATGAGGAACGCAGGAACCAAGCACGCCAGCGCGAGTTTCAGCAGCGTTAGCCAGGATTTCCGCCATGAAAACCCCCGCCGTCGATATCCCTGCGCAGTCGGAAAGCTATTTCATTCTCTATTATGCCGAGCAGCCCCAGGGGGGCGTGATGGGGCCGATCAAGCGAGCACGCTTCGCCTCGGTCGCCGAAGCCGTCGACAAGGCGCATGAGATGCGGCACTCGCCGCGCTTCAGCCCGCTCGAGGTGCGAGATCCCAAGGATAATCTGATCACCTGCGCGCTCATGGGCTGGCGCGTCCCCGCGCTTCACCGGCAACTGGCGCCCCAGGTGCGGCGCGCGAGCTAAGCCTGTGCCGCGGACAGCGGATTCGGGCCGCAGAGGCGGCCTTCTCCCAATCTGTGAAGGCTCTCGGGTTGTCGTGGTAGCGGGAGAGGGACTTGAACCCCCGACCCCAGGATTATGATTCCCGTGCTCTAACCAGCTGAGCTACCCCGCCACGACGCTCCGGCGATGATGCCGATTGCAGAGTGGGCGGGATATAAGGAAGCCAGCCGGACGGTGTCAAGGCGGGAACGACGCCGACACATGCTTGTGGTCCCGCGCAGGCCTCACGCCGTCGCCATATGCGCGAGGCGCAAGCCGTGCGCGAGGAACATCAGCCACAGCACCTCGTCCCATGAGGTGAACGGGTCCGGATCAAAACGGTAGCGGCGCATCACCGCCAGAATCGCAGTGAACCACGCCAGCACCGACAGCCACGCGAGGGCGGCGAGCACCAGCGCGAGCGCGAGCTTGGCAACGAAGCGGCCCACTGTACGCGAGGACACCTCGTCGATCTTGAGGATCACCGCCCCGCCTCCTGGCGCCGGCCGCGCGGCTCCAGCACGCCGACCAGCATCCGCCACACGCTCATCAGGGTCATGCCCGCCTCCCATGCGCAGGAAAGAGCGGTCCTTCTGCCGCGCCGGCGCATAAGGGATCGATGCGTTTCTCGCGCCCGGGCCATAAGCCGGCGGTCAAAGCCGCACTGACTTATGCCCCCCTTATGCCGGAGGCCTCATCTTCCCATCGCGCCTTGAGACGGTCCTGCCTAGCTTTCCGTTGCGGCGCACATTCCGCGCCGAAAACCCGGCAGAAAAGCATGAGCAGTCTCAAATGCAGGATCGCCGATCGCATCGTTCCGGTCGTCAATCATCTGCGTTTCGCCGTCGGCAGGGATGCCGTCGGCCATTGGGTCGCCCTCGAGCTTCACGGACGCGGCGGCGGGTTCTTCCGCTCCAAGGAAGCCGCCCTGCACTATGCCATGGCCGAATGCGGCGGACGCCGGCGCGCGGTCCGCGTCTCGCGCCGTCCGCTCCCGCTCTCCTTGTGAAGGAGGCCTCCCATGCTCAGCGGCGTCTTCGTCCCGCTCGTCACGCCTTTCCTCGCCACCGCCGTCGACGAGGATTCCTTCGCCCATCACGTCGAGACGCTTCTGGCGGCAGGCGTCGGCGGCCTCATCGCCGGTGGGATCGCCGGTGAGGGCCCGACCCTCACCCCCCGCGAGAAGGAGCGCCTCGTGCGCATCGCGGTCGAGGCGGCCGGCCGGCGCGTGCCGGTCGTCGCCGCCACCGGCACCAATTCCACCGCCGCCACCATCGAGGCCACCCGCATGGCACGACAGGCCGGCGCCTCGGCGGCACTGGTGGTGACACCCTATTACAACAAGCCCGGCCAGGAGGGCATGTACCGGCACTTCGAGGCGGTGGCACGCGCCGTCGACCTGCCGCTCATCCTCCATAACGTGCCCCAGCGCACCAATGTGACGCTGGCGCCCGAGACCATCGACCGGCTCGGGCAGTTGCCCAGCATCTTCGCCTTGCTCGACGAGAGCGAGGACTTCGCCCGCCAGCGTGTGGTGGCGGAGGCCTGCGCCGACCGGCTCTGGCGAATCGCCCCTTCTAGCCTCAGCGCCTTCCTTCCCGGGCTGCGGCCACCGCGCGCCTGCCTTGAGCCGGCCGCCAACATCGCCCCGCGCCTGTGCGGCCGGCTGTGGGAACTCCGGCTTGCCGGCAAGGGCAAGGAGGCGGCCGAGCTCGCCGCCGCGCTCACCACGCTGAAATATGCGCTGGACCTCGAACCTGAGCCGGTGGGCGTCAAATACGCTGTGTCGCTGATGACACCGACCTTCGGCTCGGAGCTGCGGTTGCCCCTCACCCCGCCGAGCCCCTCCTCGGCCTCGGCCATCCGTGTCGCGATCGCGGCGCTCGCCGGCGTGCATGACCGCGCGCTGCATCATCTGGTGTGAACATGTCCCGCATCGAAGATCACCCGCTGCGCCACCGCCGCCGCCATGCGGCACGCTATGCCAGCAGCCAGCAGCTCATGACCCGCATGGCGGTGGTGATGAGCCTGCTCTTCGCCCTCAGCATGGTGCTGAGCCACCTGACCCGCCCGGCGACGGACGCATCCTCCGTCGATGCCAAGATAGAAACCGTCGCGCCACCAGCGCGCTGACGCCTATTGCTGCGCCGCCAGCCCTGTCGCCGACGGCAGGCGGGCGGCGATCAGCCTTGCCGCGGCAAGGCTCGGATGGTTGTCGTCGAACAGGAGCGGCGCCCCGTCCACCAGCATGGAGCAGGCCGCGTCGCGGCAGAAGATGTCGGCCGGGCGGATCACCCGCACGCGCGGGTCCAGCCCGGCCAGCGCCGCGCTCAGCGTCTCCGCCGGCCGGGCGAAGGACGGATCGCGCCCGAAGGCGAGATGGGTGGGCACGTCGACCTCCGGGCTCGGCATCGGCCCGACGAGCACCACCTCGCGCCCGGCCTCCGCCAGAGCATTGGCCGCGGCGACGATGCCCGCGACGGCCTTGCCGTCCAGTACCGGATAGAACGCGGCGAGGATCACCGGCCCCTGGCCATCTGGCGCGCCGAGCGCCGCCAGCACGCTGTCATTGTGCTCCTGGCAATCCGGCCGCTCGGCACGGGCATAGCCGAGCGCCGGCGGGCAGCCGGAATAAGTGATCACCGTGACCCCGTAGCCCAGCGCCGCCAGCGCCGAGGAGAGTTCGACGCCATGGCTGTCGGCCCACACCGTCACCTCGCCCTTCGTCCCCTCTCCGACCTTGCAGTAGCCGCCCGGACGGTCGATCCCGGCGCTGAGGTGGCAATCGAGGCGCAGCGGGCTGATGTCGAAGCGCGCGCGGTCATAGGCCAGCGCCTGCGCGTCGAAGCGGCCGAAATTGCCGTGCGCGGCGCGCAGCACACTGGTCGCCGCGAACACCGCGATGGCCCCCGCAGCGGTGGCCGCGAGCAGCTTGCGCGTCGGCACGACCTGCCGGTTGCGGAACGGCTGCTCGATGAAGCGCCACGATAGATAGCCGAGCAGCAGCGACAGGCAGAGGACGACGACGGGACCCGCCGGCCCGGGATCGAACGCGCCGCCGCGCGCGAAGACGACGATCGGCCAGTGCCAGAGATAGAGCGAATAGGAGATCAGCCCGACGCCGACCATGAGCGGCGTCGACAGCAGCCGGCCGGCGAACGTGCCGGGTGCCGCGTGGATCAGCAGCGCGGCGCCGACGACCGGCAGCGCCGCGTGCCAGCCGGGAAAGGGCGTACCTGCGTCGAAAGCGAAGATGGCGAAGCCGAGCAGCGCGAGGCCGGCGCTCGCGAGCGCCTCGTTCAGTGCCCGCCCGCTCTGCGCCGGCAGATAGGTGAGCAGGCTGCCGGCCAGCAATTCCCACGCGCGCATCGGCAGCAGGTAGAAGCTCGCCTCTGGATAGCGGGGGGTCAGCGCGACGCACAGGCCGAAGGACAGGAGGGCGAGCCCCGCGAGCAGCGCCAGTTGCGCTCCCCGCGCAAGGCGCGAGACTGCAAGCACGACCAGCGGCATGAAGATGTAGAACTGCTCCTCCACCCCGAGCGACCAGGTGTGCAGGAAGGGCTTGGTCTCCGCCGCCGGCGCGAAATAGCCGGAGCTCAGCCAGAAATGGATGTTGGCGACGAAGCCGAGCGCGGAGAGCGCCTGCTTCGGCACGTCGCGGTTCATGCTCGGCAGCAGGAACACGCCCGAGAGCAGCACCGTGGCGATGCTCATGACGATCAGCGCCGGCAGGATCCGGCGGATGCGCCGCTCGTAGAAGCGGGCGATCGACCAGCGCCCGCTCTCTGCCTCGCGGCGCAGGATGGCGGTGATCAGGTAGCCGCTGATGACGAAGAACACGTCGACGCCGACATAGCCGCCGGAGACGAGCGGCACGCCGGCATGGAAGAGCAGCACGGCAAGCACCGCGACCGCGCGCAACCCGTCTATGTCCGCCCTGTACGACAACGCCATTCCGCTGGTTCCGGCACGCTGAAGCCTGCGGAGCAAGGCGCACCGCGCCTGCGACTCTTAAGGTAGGAGGCGCAGAGGTATCAACTCGCGCCGGAGGGCCGGAAAGCAGAAAGCCCGGCACGAGGCCGGGCTTTCGCATCGAATATGTCGGCGTGGCTCAGTAGGGCGAGACGCACTGCTGGCGCGGGCCGTTATAGGGCTGGAACGTGTTGTCGTAGGCGCGATAGGAGCGGTACGTCTGGGCGCACCACTGCACGTGCCCGTTGCCGCCGCCACCCGGCACGACATAGGTCGGCTGGGACTGCGCCGCAATGGCGCCGCCGATCAGCGCGCCGGCGGCGAAGGCACCGGCGGGGAACCACCAGCCATTATACTGGCGGTAGCCGGGCCGGTAGTAGTTGTAGCCGCGGTGGCCGTTGTAATAGCCGTAACGGCCGCTGCGGTAGAATCCCTGGCGAGCCCCCTGCCTGTATCCCTGCCTATATCCCTGCCGGTAAGCCGGGCGATACTGCACATTCTCGATGCCCGATGCCGGCCTCTCAATGCCCGTCGGGTTCCATGGCGCCGACATGGCCGGAACGACGCTGGAAGTAACCAGCGTTGCGGCGGCAGCGAGAGCGATCGTGACTTTCTTCATCGCGGCATTCCTCCGAAAATACAGTCCATTACTCATGGGTAACGCCCTGTCGATGAATGCCCACTGAACGAAATCTGTCGGAGATGTGGCAGATTGCTGAATACCCGTTCAGCAAGGGCGGATGGGCGGACGGTATCCGCCGGGCCAACGCGACGAGGGCGCGAGGCGTTCCGCCCCGCGCCCCGCGACATTTCGAAAGTGAACGCCTTCAGTCCTTGCCGGGATCGGCGGTGAAACCCGCCGCGGCGATGCCGGCGCCCGCCGCCGCCTCGTCATTGTCTGAGGTGTCGCCGGAGATGCCGACCGCGCCGACCACCGCGCCAGCAGCGTCGCGGATCAGCACGCCGCCCGGCACCGGAACCAACGCACCGCCGCTCACATGGCTCGCCGCGGCGATGAAGAAGGCCTGTTCCTTGGCCCGCTTGAACAGCGAGCGCGAGCCCATGCCGAGGGAGAGCGCGCCATAGGCCTTACCGTGCGCGACCTCGAAGCGCTTCAGGCTGGTGCCGTCCTCGGCGGCGGCGACCTTCACCGCGCCGCGGACGTCGAGCACTACCACCGCCATCGGGGCAAAATTGCCCTTGCGGCAATGGTCGAGCGCGGTGGAGAGGATGGTCTGGGCGGCGTTCAGGCTGAGGCTCATGGACGGCTGCTCTCGCTGGTGGGCGCGCTCGCGGGTGCGTGCCCGGAGCCGCGGATCATGTCGATCACCTTTCCGATAAGCGGCCAGAACAGCATGATCAAGGCCAGGGTGGTGATGGTGCCGACCAGCTTGTTCGACCAGAAGATCGACAGCCCGCCATCGAGGCCGATCATCGACTGGCGGAAGGCGTCCTCGGCCTTGTCGCCGAGCACCAGCGCCAGGGTCAGTGGCGCCAGCGGTATACCGATCTTCTTGAAGATGTAGCCGATCACGCCGAAGCCGAGCATCAGCCAGATGTCGAACATCGCGTTCTGCACCGCGAAGGCACCAATGGCGCAGGAGACGATGATCATCGGCGCGATGGTGGCGAAGGGCACGCGCAGCACCGAGGCGAAGAGCGGCACGGTGGCGAGCACGATGATCAGGCCGGCGATGTTGCCGAGATACATGGAGGCGATGAGGCCCCAGACGAAGTCCTTCTGCTCGACGAAGAGCAGTGGACCCGGCTGCAGGCCCCACACCATCAGGCCGCCGAGCAGCACCGCCGCCGTGCCCGAACCGGGAATGCCGAGCGCCAGCATCGGCAGCAGCGCCGAGGTGCCGGCGGCATGGGCCGCGGTCTCGGGCGCCAGCACGCCCTCGATCTTGCCCTTGCCGAAGCTCGCGCCCTCGCGGGAGAAGCGCTTGGCCAGGTTGTAGCCCATGAAGGAGGCGGCGATGGCCCCGCCCGGCGTGATGCCGAGCCAGCAGCCGATGGCGCTCGAGCGCAGCAGCGTCATCCAGTAGCGCGGCAGCGTCATCCAGGTCTGCCACACCACCTTGAGGCGGATCTTCGCTTCCTGCCCCTTGAAGGCGAGATGCTCCTCCATGGCCAGCAGGATCTCGGAGATGCCGAACAGGCCGATCACCGCGACGAGGAAGTCGAAGCCGCGCAGCATCTCGATCGAGCCGAAGGTCATGCGCAGCTCGCCGGACACCGTATCCATGCCGACGGCCGCCAGCAGGAAGCCGATGGCGAGCGAGATGATGATCTTGTGGCGGGCTTCCTTGCCGAGGCCGACGAAGGAACAGAAGGTCAGAAGATAGACCGCGAAGAATTCCGGCGGGCCGAAGCGCAGAGCGAAGGTCGCGATCCACGGCGCCAGGAAGGTGATCAGCATCACCGCCACGATGGAGCCGACGAAGGAGGCGGTGAAGGCGGCGGTGAGAGCCTCGGCCGCCTCGCCCTTCTGCGCCATCGGGTAGCCGTCGAATGTCGTCGCGACCGACCATGCCTCACCCGGTATGTTGAACAGGATCGAGGTGATGGCGCCGCCGAACAGCGCCCCCCAATAGATGCACGACAGCAGCAC
This sequence comes from Xanthobacteraceae bacterium, assembly GCA_029239875.1. Taxonomy (GTDB): domain Bacteria; phylum Pseudomonadota; class Alphaproteobacteria; order Rhizobiales; family Xanthobacteraceae; genus Ancylobacter. Next base: position 44,595 of record JARBUD010000005.1, read on the forward strand.
GATGGCTGAGGTCGGGTCCATGGTGAAGGTGAGCGGCAGCAGGATGGCGACGCCGTTCGGCCCGCCGAGGCCCGGAAGGACGCCCACAAGGATGCCGAGGCAGATGCCGACCAGCATCAGCATCATGTTGTGGAAGGTGAGGAGGACGCCGAAGCCGTGGAACAGTGAATCGAGTGCTTCCATGGGGTCCTCCTTTAGAAACCGAACGCCGCTTCGAGCGGACCCTTGGGCAGCAGCACGTTGAACTGCACGTCGAAGATGTAGAACATCAGCCCGGAGAAGATCAGGCCGGTGAGCAGCGACTTCCAGACCGACAGCTTGCCGATGAAGATCATGAACGCCGAGACGAAGACGAAGCTCGCCACGTAGAGACCGATCAACTGCACGAGGAAGACGAAAAGGATGGTCGGGATGAACACCCGCAGCACCCGCCCGAAGGCGGAGCGGCCGACGAACACCTCCTCGCGCAGTTCAGCGCTGCGCAGCGCGGACACGATGCCGACGAGGCTGGCGCCGCCGAGCAGCACCGACAGGTAGAACGGGAAATAGCCGGCCTGCGGCCCGTCCGGCGCCCAGCCGGCGCCGATGCGCCAATTGTCCCAGCCGAGGAAGACGGCGACGCACAGCAGCAGCGCCATCACAACCACTTCGACATTACGCGTCGACGTCAGCGCGGCATCCGCGTTCGGGTCATCGGACATCGGTTTTCTCTCCAGAGTGTCATGGTCCCGATGGACCTCATCCTGAGGTGCCCGGCCGGAGGCCGGCCTCGAAGGATGCTCGCTTGAGCCCGCTGTAACGACCATCCTTCGAGGCTCGCTGCGCGAGCACCTCAGGATGAGGGTGTACGGGGACGGCGAAACGGTGCCGCCGACGCCTCGGGCGAGGTGCCGGCGGCGGGAGGCGTCAGTTCGTGGCGACGAAGCCAGACTGGGTCATGAGATCCTTGTAGAGGGCCTCGTCCTTCTCGAGGAACTTGACCATCTCTTCGCCCTTCAGGTCAGAGCCCTTCAGCGCCTGCTTCTCAAGGTATTCCTTGAATTCCTTGGTCTGGGTCAGCCTGTCGAGCATGTCCTGATAGAAGGCGACCTGGTCCGGGGTCACGCCCGAGGGCAGGAACACGCCGCGTAGCATGATCCACTGGAAGTCGATGCCCTGCGACTTGCAGGTCGGGATGTCCTTCCATGACTTGTCCGCGGTGACCTTGGCCGGATAGTTCATGACCTCGTTGTCGAACACGCAGAGCGCCTTCACCTGCCCGGCGCGCCACACGGCGATGTTCTCGGACGGGTTGTTGACGTTGACGCGGATATGGTCGCCGACCAGCTGGGTCGCTGCCTCGCCACCCGACTTGTAGGGGATGTAGCTGAACTTCACCCCGGCGATGCGCTCGATGGCGGCGCTGAGGATGTGGTCCTCGCGCTTGGAACCGGTGCCGCCCATCTTGAAGGCGCCCTCAGGCTCCTTCTTCACGGCAGCGATCAGGTCCTGCGCGGTGTTGTAGGGCGCGTTGGCGTTCACCCACAGCACGAAATTGTCGAAGGCGAGGATGCTGATCGGGGTGAGCTTGCGCCAGTCGAAGGGCAGCTTGTTCGCCAGCGGCAGCGTGTAGATGGCCGAGTTGGAGATGACCATCTTGTAGGGGTCGCCGGCGCTCGCCAGCATGTCCATCAGGCCCTCGCCGCCATTGGCGCCGCCCTTCAGCGTCACCACGATGGGGGTGGGCGAGAGTTTATTGTTCTGGATGGCCGCCTGCATCATGCGCGCCATCTGGTCGGAAGCGCCGCCGGCGCCGGCGGGCACGATGATCTCGATCGGCTTGGTGGGCTGCCAGGCGGCGGATGCGCTCGGCGCGCCCGACAGGCTCAGGCCGGTCAGGCAGGCCGCGAGCACGGCGGTGCGCCTGGAGACGAAGCTCTCAAACATACGTCGTTCCTCTCTTGTGACGGCGCCCGATTGTTCCCGGACGTCCGAATGCGTTTCCTGAAGTCTTTTTGAGTTATGCATTCATAATGCAATATGTGTCCGCGAAATCAAGCGGACTTTTGGCACGGCTCTATTCTGCCGCCTCCATCTCCCGCGTCACGCCGGCGCGGGCCGCCGCGACGCTGCGGGCCAGAACCTCGATGACATGGATCGCCTCGCGCTGTGCGCCGTCATGGATCTGGTGACGGCACGACGTGCCGTCGGCCACGACCAGCGTGTCCGGCTCGGCCTTTCGCACCGCCGGCAGCAGCGAGAGCTCGGCCATGGCGAGCGAGGTGTCGATGGTCTCGGCGTGATAGCCAAAGGCCCCGGCCATGCCGCAGCAGCTCGATTCCACCGTCTCGACCTTCAGCCCCGGCACGAGGCGCAGAGCCTTCTCCACCGCGCCCATCGCGCCGAAGCTCTTCTGGTGGCAATGGCCGTGCAGCAGCGCCTTCTCCGCCACCGGCGCCAGCGGCAGGACGAACCGCCCGGCGTCGATCTCGCGGGCGATGAACTCCTCGATCAGCAGCGCATGGGCGGAAAGCCGCTGCGTCCCCTCCCCCGGCAGCATGGAGGGCAACTCGTCGCGGAAGGCGAGCAGGCAGCTCGGCTCCAGCCCGACCACCGGCACGCCGCGGGCGATGAAGGGGGCGTAGGTCTCAACCACGCGCGCCGCCTCCGTCTTCGCCTCGTCGACGAGGCCGGCGGAGAGGAAGGTGCGCCCGCAACACAGCGGTCGGCTCGCCCCGTCCGCCGGGCGCGGCATGTGCACTCGGTAGCCGGCGGCGGTGAGCACCTCCAGCGCCGCGACCACGTTCTCCTTCTCGAACCAGCGATTGAAGGTGTCGGCGAACAGAACCACCTCGCGCCCATCCTCCGGGCCGAAGGCGCCCTGCTCCTCACGGAAGGCATCCGGGCGCCAGCGCGGCAGCGAGCGCCGCGCGCTGAACTGGGCGACGATTTCCGAGAGCTTCGCCGCGCCCGGGAGCGTGTCGCGCAGGTTCAGCAGCCACGGCACCTTCGAGGCCAGCGCTGCATAGCGCGGCAGATAGGCGACAAGCCGCTGGTGCAGGCCGATGCCCTTCGCCTTCGCCCGCGCCGCCAGCGCCTCGATCTTCATCTTGGCCATGTCGACGCCGGTCGGGCATTCGCGCCGGCAGCCCTTGCAGGAGACGCACAGCTTCAGCGTCTCCATCATCTCGTCGGAAGCGAGCGCGTCCGGGCCGAGGCGGCCGGAGATGGCGAGGCGCAGCGTGTTGGCGCGTCCGCGCGTCACGTCCTTCTCGTCGCGGGTGACGCGGTAGCTCGGGCACATCACGCCGCCCGCCATCTTCCGGCAGGCGCCGTTGTTGTTGCACATCTCGATGGCGCCCTGCAGGCCGCCGCCGGCGCCACTATAGCCGGTCCAATCGAGCGCGGCCGGGATGGGGGCGACCTTGTAATCGGGCGCGTAGCGGAACAACGAGCGGTCGTCGAATTTCGGCGGACGGACGATCTTGCCGGGATTGTAGAGCCCGTTCGGATCGAAGCGGTCTTTCACCTCCTCGAAAGCGTGGACCAGCCGCTGCCCGAACATCTTCTCGTGGAACTCGGAACGGACGATGCCGTCGCCATGCTCGCCGGAATGCGAGCCCTTGTACTCGCGCACCATGTCGAAGGCTTCCTCGGCGATGGCGCGCATCGCCTTCACATCCTTCTCCTGGCGGAGGTTCAGCACCGGGCGGACGTGCAGGCAGCCCTCGGAGGCATGCGCGTACCAAGTGCCGCGGGTGCCGTTCTTCTCGAACACCTCGGTCAGCCGCGCCGTGTAGTCGGCGAGGTGCTCCAGCGGCACGGCGCAGTCCTCGACGAAGGAGACCGGCTTTCCCGCCTCCTTCATCGACATCATGATGTTGAGCCCGGAGGTGCGCACATCGGCGATAGCAGCCTGCAAGCCCGCCTCGCGCACCGGCACGACGCCACCCCACTGCGCGCCGCTCCTGTCCCAGCCGAAGCCGAGATCGCCCATGGTCTCTTCCAGCAGCTTCAGCCGCCGCTCGTTCTCGGCCTCGTCCTCGGCGAACTCGACCAGGAGGATCGCTTCCGGCCTGCCCTGCACGAACTGCTTGAGCGTCGCCTGGAACATCGGGATCTCGCTCGCCAGCGCGAGCAGGGTCGAATCTACCAATTCCACCGCGATGGGCTTGAGCTTCACGAGATGCTGGGCGGCATCCATCGCCGCGTAGAAGCTGCCGAAATGGCAGGCGCCGATTACCTTCTTGCCGATCAGCGGCCAGAGCTTGAGCTCGATCCGGGTCGAATAGGCGAGCGTACCTTCCGAGCCGACGAGGATATGGGCGAGGTTGTAACCGCGCCCATCCGGCAGCAGCGCGTCGAGATTGTAGCCACCGACGCGCCGCTGCACCTTCGGGAAGCGCAGCGCCACCTCCGCCGCCTCGCGCGCCCCGAGTTCGATCAGGTCACGGGCGAGCGGCGCCAGCGGCGAATCGGGCGGCAGGCCGGACAGGTTGTGGTCGACCGTGCCGAAATGCGCCTTGGTGCCGTCGGCCAGCATGGCGTCGATGGAGATGACGTTGTCACGCATCGTGCCGTAGCGCAGCGAGCGCCCGCCGCAGCTATTATTGCCGGCCATGCCGCCGATTGTGGCGCGGCTGGCGGTCGATACGTCGACGGGGAACCACAGCCCGTGCTGCTTCAGCGATCGGTTGAGGTCGTCCAGGACGATGCCCGGCTCGACGATGCAGCGCCCGCCCTCGACGTCGAGTTCGAGGATGCGGTTGAGGTGCTTTGAGCCGTCGACCACCAACGATTCGTTGATGGTCTGGCCGCATTGCGAGGTTCCCCCGCCGCGCGGCGTGACCGGGATGCCCTCGGCCCGCGCCAGCGCGATGGCGCGCTCGGCCTCTTCCGTGCTGCGCGGCACGACCACGCCCACCGGCATGATCTGGTAGAATGAGGCGTCCGTGGCATAGCGCCCGCGATTGAAGCGGTCGAACCATACGTCACCCGTCACTTCCGCCTTCAGGCGCCGCTCCAGTCCGGGCGCCAGCCGTGCCGCCATGATGTCGTCTCTCCCTCGCGTCCATCCGATCGCCGGCGCGACCCGATGGACTTGGACGAATTTTGCATTCATAATTCATTTATGCAAGATGGGGCGCCGGAAAACAGGTTCCGGCCCGCCATTCGAGAAGGGACGCGCCCAGCGCGCCAAGGGAGAGAAGACCGATGTCCAGCAATGCCGCCCGGGTCGCGGGTCGCCATTTCCTGCAAATTCCGGGACCGACCCCGGTGCCTGACCGCATCCTGCGGGCGATGGACATGCCGACCATCGACCACCGCGGTCCCGAGTTCCAGAAGCTCGGCAAGCGCGTGCTGGAAGGCATGAAGTCGATCTTCAAGACCGCCAATCCGGTCATCATCTACCCGGCCTCTGGCACCGGCGCGTGGGAAGCCGCGCTCGCCAACGTGCTTTCCCCCGGCGACAAGGTGCTGATGTTCGAGACCGGCCATTTCGCCACGCTGTGGAAGAACATGGCGATCAAGCTCGGCCTGCATCCCGAGTTCATCCCTTCCGACTGGCGCATCGGCGCGGATGCCGCCGCCATCGAGGCGCGGCTGCGCGAGGACAAGAACCACGAATTCAAGGCGGTCTGCGTCGTCCATAACGAAACCTCGACCGGCTGCATCTCGCTCATCCCCGAGGTGCGCAAGGCCATCGACGCCGCCGACCATCCGGCGCTGCTCCTCGTCGACACCATCTCGTCGCTGGCCTCGATCGACTACCGCCATGACGAGTGGGGCGTCGACGTCACCGTCTCCGGCTCGCAGAAGGGCCTGATGCTGCCGCCGGGCCTGTCCTTCAACGCCCTCTCGCCCAAGGCGCTGGCGGCGGCCAAGAAGTCGACCACGCCCAAGCTTTTCTGGTCGTGGGAGGAGATGCTGCCGCACAACGAGAAGGGCTTTTTCCCCTACACGCCCGGCACCAACCTGCTCTACGGACTCGCCGAGGCCATCGACATGCTGCACGAGGAAGGCTTGGACAACGTCTTCGCCCGCCATGATCGCCATGCCGAGGCCACCCGCGGCGCGGTGCGCGCCTGGGGCCTCGAGGTGCTCTGCCGCGAGCCGAAGTACTATTCCTCCTCGCTGACCGCGGTGATGATGCCCGAGGGCCACGACGCCGACGCCTTCCGCGAGAAGACGCTGAACCATTTCGACATGTCGCTCGGCACCGGCCTCACCAAGCTCAGCGGCAAGGTGTTCCGCATCGGCCATCTCGGCGACACCAACGACCTGACCATCCTCGGCGCGCTGTCGGGTGTGGAGATGGGCCTGTCGATCGCCGGCGTGCCGCACAAGAAGGGCGGCGTGCAGGCGGCGATGGACTATCTGACCGAGTGCGCCAGCGGCGCCCTGCGCGCTGCCGCCTGACCCGGCGGCAGCCTGAAATCGGCGCCGGCTTGCGTAATTCGCCGGCCGGCGCAATTTTGGGGAATCTATCTGCCCCTCAGCCGCGCCGGGCGCGCGGCATTTTGGAGAGAACCGCCGCATGGCGATGTCGGAGACCGCCATCATCCCGCGCCGCAGCCTGCACGACGAGCTGGCCGCGCAGCTGCGCGACATGCTCATGCGCGGCGACCTCAAGGCCGGCGACAAGATCTCCGAACAGGCCCTGTGCCAGCGCTTCGGTGTCTCGCGCACGCCGCTGCGCGAGGCGCTCAAGGTGCTCGCCAATGAGGGGCTGCTGATCCTCTCGCCCAATCGCGGGGCCAGCGTCGCCCGCGTCTCGCCCGAGGAAGTGGACGAGCTGTTCCCGATCATGGGGGCGATGGAGGGGCTGGCCGGCGAGGCCGCCTGCGCCCGCGCCACCGACGCCGACGTCGCCCGCGTGCAGGCCATGCATGACGAGATGCTGGAGTTCTACCGCGCCGGCGATCCGGCCGGCTATCTGCGGCTCAACCGCCGCATCCACGAGGCGTTCTTCGAGATCGCCGGCAACTCCGCGCTGACGCAGTTCTACCAGACCCTCATGGTGCGCATCCACGCGGTGCGCTTCATTGCCCAGAAGTCCAGCGAGCGCTGGCGCGAGGCGGTCGACGACCATGAGGAGATGATGGCAGCGCTCAAGGCCCGCGACGGCGTGCGGCTCGGCACCGTCCTCAAGGAGCATCTGCGCCACAAGGCCGGTATGGTGCACGAATCGCTCGACGAGTTGGACAGCCGCGCAGCGGAGTAAACCGGCGCTCCCCTTGCATCGTCATCCCGGACGGCCGTTAGGCCGATCCGGGATCGCGCAAACATCGGAGAGCGATCCCGGCTCTCGCTACGCTCGGCCCGGATGACGACAAAACTTCACGCCGCCCGCAGCTCGCCCGCGTTCTTCAGCGCGCCTTCCAGCGCGCTCTCGCGCAGGCCCATGGTGATGCCGTCGGCATGTATGAATTCCGGCTCGCTCACGCCGATGAAACCAAGGATCCAGCGCAGATAGGTCTCGGCATGCTCGGCCATGGCGGCGAAGGCCGGGTCGGCATAGATGCCGCCGCGCGACAGCGCCACGATCACCCGCTTGTTCCCCGCCAGACCCTGCGCCTTGCCGTCCGCATAGGCAAAGGTCTTGCCCGGCACGAGGATGCGGTCGATCCAGGCCCGAAGCTGAGTAGGAACGGAGAAGTTGTACATCGGCGCGCCGATGACCACGATGTCGGCGGCGAGGAACTCGTCCAGCGCCTGCTGGCTCGGCGCATCACCCTTGCCGCCGGTGATCGGGTGGTCGGCCGGCATACTGGCGGGCGTCGCGTGCGGCAGCGGCTCGGCCGCGAGGTCGCGATAGACGACGTGGAGCGAGGGCTCGGCAGCGGTGAGGCGGGCGACGATCGCCGCGCTGACCTGGCGACTCACCGAATGGCCGCCGAGAATGGAGGAATCGATATGCAGAAGGGTACGGGTTGCCATGTGTTGATACCGTGATAATCCGGTTACGAATTGTGACCTGGACTAATTACGTACCCATCCTCATATTGCGCAAGAACGCACATCACCCATACCGAGGCACACGGAAGTGACTGAGGCACATCATGATTTTCAAAGCGAGGGCTGCCGCGAGGTGAGCCGCGTGCTCGCCCGCATCGGCGACAAATGGAGCGTGCTCATCGTCATGATGCTCGCTGACGGCCCTCGCCGCTTCAACGAGATGAAGCGGCTGATCAACGGCATCTCGCAGCGCATGCTCACCCTCACCTTACGCGGCCTGGAGCGCGACGGGCTGGTCTCGCGCACCGTCTACCCCACCATCCCGCCGCGCGTGGACTACGAGCTCACCCCGCTCGGCCATTCGCTGCGCGAGCCGGTGATGGCGCTCGGCCAATGGGCGCTGGCCAACACCGGCGCGATCGCGCAGGCCCAGGCGCAGTTCGACAAGCGCTGCACCGACGAGGGCAAGGGCCTACGCAGCAGCACGAACAATGGCCGCGCAGGGCGCGCGGCATGATCATCCTCATCAACGTCTTCACCGTCGCCCCCGCCAACCAGCAGCGGCTGATCGAGATACTGACGGCGGCGACGGAGGGCTCGGTCAACCGCGCCGAGGGCTTCATCTCGGCGACGCTCCACCGCAGCCTCGATGGCACGAAGGTGACGATGTACGCGCAATGGCGTCGCCTGGAGGATTACGAGGCCATGCGCCGCGCGCCCGGCCCGCTGCCCTTCTTCGAGGAGGCACTGTCCATCGCCACTTTCGATCCCGGCATCTATCAGGTGGTGCGCAGCTTCACCCCCGACAGAGGCGAAGCCGCCTGCTGAGCGGGAGGCTCAAGCCTCCAATCCTAATTATTGATGCAAAGCGGCCCGTGCGGTAGTTTCCCCGCAGCGCCCCGGCGCTGCGCAAGCTCAAGGACCGCCGAATGCCCGCCGCCCCGATCGTCCGCCACTCCCTGCACGAATCGCTCGTGGCGCCGCTGCGCGAGATGATCCTGCAGGGCGAACTCAGGCCCGGCGACAAGGTGCCGGAGGAGCAGCTCTGCGAACGGTTCGGCGTGTCGCGCACCCCGATCCGCGAGGCGCTGAAGGTGCTCGCCGCCGAGGGCGTGCTGCAGATCCTGCCGCATCGCGGCGCCATCGTCGCCCGCATCACCGAGGAGCAGGTCGAGGAGTTGTTCCCGATCATGGCCTCGCTGGAGCGCCTCGCCGGCCGGCTCGCCGCCGCCCATGCGAGCAACGCCGACATCGCCCGCGTGCGGGCGCTGCACGACCGCATGATCGACCATTTCGAGAAGGGCGAGGAGGTCGAGTATCTCAGCCACAACCGACTGATCCACGAGGCGTTCTTCGACCTCGCCGGCAATGCGACGCTCGCGGCCTTCTACCAGCAGATCCTCACCCGCATCCACGCCTGCCGCTTTGTGATGCGCAAGAGCCGCGAGCACTGGACCGCCGCCGTAGCCGACCATGAGAAGATCATCGCCGCACTGGAGGCACGCGACGGCGAGCGACTCGGCGATCTCCTGGAGGTGCATGTCACCGGCACCACCGCCGGCATCGCCCACGCCTTCATCGCCCGCATGAAGGAGGAGGCGCAGGAAGTCCCCGCCGCCCACGCCCGCCGCAACCCGAGCCGCCTCACCGCCTGAAAGCACCATCCCGCCCGCGACAGCGGGCTCCGCATCTCGATCTGTAATTATTGATTAGAGTCGAAAGGCCAAACCGATGAGCGACGTTCTGGACCAGACCCGGCAGGCGGCAGCCGCCCCGCAGCGCGAGGTGCAACCGACCACGGCCGCCCGGCCCCTGCCGCTCGCAGGCGTGCGCGTGCTCGACGTCAGCCAGGTCATGGCCGGCCCCTATAGCTGCATGCTGCTCGGCGATCTCGGCGCCGACGTCATCAAGATCGAGCCGCCCGGCACCGGCGACCAGACGCGCGGCGCCATGGGTTTCAAGATGAAGGGGCCCGACAGCATGGGCTTCCTCAACATGAACCGGAACAAGCGCTCGCTCGCCGTCAACCTCAAGAGCGAGGCCGGCCGCGAGGTGTTCTACGAGCTGGTGAAGAGTGCCGACATCCTGGTCGAGAACTATCGGCCCGGCGTGATGAAGAAGCTGAAGTGCGACTACGAGACGGTGCGTGCGCTCAATCCGCGCCTCGTCTACGTCTCCATCTCCGGCTTCGGCCAGACCGGTCCCTGGGCTGGGCGACCCGGCTTCGATTTGATGGCGCAGGCCATGTCCGGCGTGATGAGCGTCACCGGCCATCCCGGCGGCCCGCCGGTCAAGGCCGGCGTGCCGGTCGCCGACATTGGCTGCGGCCTGTTCGCCACCCATGCCGCGCTCGCCGCCTATATCGGCGCGAAGAACACCGGCGAGGGCCAGTATATCGACGCCTCGCTGTTCGAGGCGGCGCTCGCCTTCTCGGTGTGGGACATCTCCGAATATTGGGGCCGCGGCACGCAGCCGATCCCGCTCGGCACCGCCAACCGCATGAGCGCGCCCTATCAGGCGGTGAAGTCGAAGGACGGCTATTTCGTCATGGGCGCCACCAACCAGAAGCTCTGGGTGCAGCTCTGCGAGGTCATCGGCCGCCCGGACCTCGTCGCCGATCCGTGCTTCGCGACCAACCCCGACCGCCTTGCCAACCGCGAGGCGCTGATCGAGGAGCTGGAGAAGGCCTTCGTCACCCGTACATCCGACGAATGGGTCGAGGCACTGCTCGCCGCCGGCATCCCGGCCGGCACCATGTACAGCTATCCCGAGGCCTTCGAGAGCGAGCACGGCCAGCACCGGCAGATGCGGCTCGAGATCGACCATCCGAACGAAGGCAAGGTGTCCAATATTGGCTTTGCGGTTAAGCTCACCGGCACGCCGCAGCAGGTGCGCCGGCCCCCGCCGCTGCTTGGCCAGCACAGTGGGGAAATCCTCAACGAGATCGGCCTCGACGGCTCGGCCGTCGAGGACCTCGCCGCCCGCGGAGCCTTCGCCTCATGAGCCTCGCAGCCACGTCCGACGCGCCGCCCTCCGATCAGGGCACGGTCCGCTTCACCCGCGACGGCGCGGTCGCCCACCTCGTCTTCGACCGGCCGGCCGCCCGCAACGCCATGACCTGGCGCATGTATGAGGAACTCGCCGCCGCCTGCGCAGCGATCGCCGAGGACCGCTCGATCCGCGTCGCCGTGCTGCGCGGTGCCGGCGGCAAGGCCTTCGTCGCCGGCACCGACATTGAGCAATTCCGCAGCTTCACCTCGGGCGACGACGGCATCGCCTATGAGGCGGCGGTCGAGCGCTATGTCGGCGCGCTGGAGACGCTGCCGGTCCCGACCGTCGCGGTGGTCGAAGGCTGGGCGGTCGGCGGCGGCATGATGCTCGCCAATGCCTGCGATTTCCGCCTCGCCACGCCCGGCGCGCGCTTCGGCGTGCCGATCGCCCGCACGCTGGGAAACTGCCTCTCCGCCAACAATCTGCGCCGGCTGACCTCGACGCTCGGCGCACCGCTGGTGCGACGCATGCTGCTCTGCGCCGAGACGCCGGCGGCCGAGGAGATGCCGCCGAACTATGTCACTGTGGCGTCCGCCGAGGCCATCGACGCCGAGGTGGAAGCGCTGTGCGGCCGTCTCGCTGCCAATGCGCCGATCACTTTGCGCGTCACCCGCGAGATGCTGCGCCGCCTCGCCGAGGACCCGCAGGCGGCCGACGCGGACCTGTTGCGCGAAACCTATGGCAGCGCCGATTTCCGCGAGGGCGTGGAGGCTTTCCTCGCCAAGCGCCCGCCGGTCTGGCGGGGGCAGTAGTTTTCGATCGTCATTCGGGCAGAAACGCCGCTTCCGCCAATAGACCGTCATCCTGAGGTGCCCGGCGTTAGCCGGGCCTCGAAGGATGCTCGTCTGGGTGCGCTTAAACGACCATCCTTCGAGGCTCCCCCGGATCAAGTCCGGGGTCGCACCTCAGGATGACGACGCATTGTGGGTCAGGCCCTGAAATGCCCGGCCAATGGCCGAGCCTCGAAGGATGGCCGCCTCACCTGATCGGCGGGGCGTACTGGATGCCGCCGGCGCTCCAAAGCTGGTTGATGCCGCGCGGAATACCGAGCTTCGACTGGGTGCCGATATTGCGCTCGAACACCTCGCCGTAATTGCCGACATTCTTGACGATGCGCACCGCCCAGTCCTTGGTCAAGCCGAGCTGTTCACCATAGCTGCCGTCAGTGCCGACGAAGCGCTGCACGTCGGGCTTCTGCGACTTCAGCGCCTGCTCCAGCGTCGCCTGGCTGATGCCGAGCTCTTCGGCGTTCAGGAGGGCGTAGAAGCTCCACTTGACGGCGTTCAGCCACACATCGTCGCCCTGGCGCACCACCGGGCCGAGCGGCTCCTTGGAGATCACGTCGGGCAGCACGATGTAGTCGGCCGGCTTGGCGAGGCGCAGCCGCAGCGCATAGAGCTGCGACACGTCGGTGGTGAGCACGTCGCACTTGCCCTCGTCATAGGCCTTCACGACCTCGTCGACGGTCGGCAGCTCGATCAGCTCGAGCGCCATATTGTTCTGCTTGAAGAAGTCCCGCGCATTGCCGACGCTGGTGGTGCCGCTCTGGGTGCAGACCTTGGACTTGTCGAGCTCCAGCGCGGTGTCGACCTTCTTCGCCACCGGGACGAGGAAACCCTGGCCGTCATAGTAGGAGACCGCGGCGAACAGCAGCTTGAGGTCGGCCTCGCGCTGCATTGTCCAGGTGGAGTTGCGCGAAAGCAGATCGATCTCGCCCTTCTGTAGTGCCGGGAAGCGCGCATCGGCCGAGAGTGGCACATATTCGACCTTCGAGGCGTCGTCGAAGATCGCCGCCGCCACGGCGCGGCAGAAATCGACGTCGAAGCCCGACCACTGGCCCTTGTCGTCCTTGGCCGAGAAGCCCGCGAGGCCCTGGCTGACGCCGCATTTCAGCGTGCCGCGGGCCTTCACGTCGGCGAGCGTATCGGCATGACCGAGGCCGGCCGTCACGAAGATGCCGGCCGCGGCCAGCGCAAATGCGATCTTTTTCATGTTTCCCCCAGATCGATCGATGTCGCCTGGACGCACGGAACTCTGAGACTCAGAGCTCCGGCGCCTGACGAATGACGACCTTGGTGCCGACCGGCACGCGGTTGAAGAGATCCTGCACGTCCGGATTGATCAGACGGAAGCAGCCCGAGGAGACGGCCATGCCAATGGTGTCGGGCATGTTGGTGCCGTGAATGCGGTAGACCGTGGAGCCGAGATAGAGCGCGGCGGCACCCATCGGGTTGCCGGGCCCGCCGGCCATCCAGCGCGGCAGATAGGGCTGGCGCTGGATCATCTCCGGCGGCGGCGTCCAGTCCGGCCACTCGGCCTTGCGGCTCACCTTCTGCAGGCCGGCCCACTGGAAGCCGTCGCGCCCGACACCGATGCCGTAGCGCAGCGCCCGGTTGTCGCCCTGCACGAAATAGAGGAAGCGCTCATTGGTGTGGATGATGATGGTGCCCGGCGCCTCGTTGGTGCGGAAATACACCGGCTGGCGGCGGAAGGCCGGATCGAGTTGCTCCTCTTCCGCCGAAGGCACGTAGCCCGGCTTCTCCGGAACGTCGACGATCTGGCTGCCCAGCGTCGCCGGCGGCCGCACCTGGGCGTCGGCGGCGGAAAAGGACAGGGCGGCCAAGATCGCCACACTCGCAGCGGCCAGCGCTGCTCCCGTCATGCGAAGACGCATTCTCACTCCCCCTTGGATGGCTGCGGCGGGCCTGGGCTGGCCGGCACCGAGTCACGGGTCGCTCCCGACTACCGATCGAACGGGGGAAATGCCAGCAAGTCAATCACAGGAAGATGAAATCTGCGCCGGTACCGTTCCACCGGCGCAGATTGGGATCAGCGCAGATAGCTTCCGACCAGCGCCTCGAAGCGCTCCTGGCGGCCCGAGCGTGGCTGCGGATCGAGGCCCTGTGCCTCGACGCGGGCTGCGATCGCTTCGAGCGACGCACCTTCTCCGAGCATCGCCCTGTTCTCCGGCTCGCCCCAGCCGGCATAGCGAGCGTCGACCGCCTTCCTGAGTGCGCCATCCTCGAACATGTCGGCGGCGATCAGCAGCGCCCGCGCGCAGACGTCGATGGCGGCGGCGTGGGCGAGCACGAGGTCCTCCGGCTCGATCGATTGGCGGCGGATCTTGGCGTCGAAATTGGTGCCGCCGGTGGTGTAGCCACCGGCCTTCAGGATCTCGTAGAAGGCGAGCGCGGTGTCCTCGACATTGGTCGGGAACTGGTCGGTGTCCCAGCCGGACTGGGCGTCGCCCTTGTTCATGTCGATCGAGCCGAAGATGCCGAGCGCCGTTGCCATGGCGATCTCGTGCTCGAAGCTGTGGCCGGCGAGCGTTGCGTGGTTGGCCTCGATGTTGACTTTAACCTCCTTCTCCAGCCCGGCGCGACAGAGCAGGCCGTACACCGTGCCGACATCGAAGTCGTACTGGTGCTTGGTCGGCTCCTGCGGCTTCGGCTCGATCAGGATCGTACCCTTGAATCCGATCTTGTATTTGTGCTCGACGACGAGGTTGAGGAAGCGGCCCATCTGGTCGAGCTCGCGCGGCAGCGAGGTGTTGAGCAGCGTCTCGTAGCCCTCGCGCCCGCCCCACAGCACATAGTTCTGGCCGCCGAGCTCGTGCGTCACCTCCAGCACGTTCTTCACCTGCGCCGCGGCATAGGCGAAGACGTCCGGGTCGGGATTGGTGGCGGCGCCGGCCATGAAGCGGCGATTGGAGAACAGGTTCGCCGTGCCCCAGAGCAGGCGGACCTTCTCGGTCTCCATCTTCTTCGCGAAGATATCGGCGATAGCGCGGACATTCGCATTCGATTCCTTCAGCGACTTGCCCTCGGGGGCAATGTCGCGGTCGTGGAAGGCGAAGAACGGCACGTCGAGGATGCGGAACAGCTCGAAGGCGACCTCGGCCTTGGCCCGCGCCAGCTCCATCTCGTCGCTGCCGTGCATCCACGGGCGCAGAAAAGTCTCGCCACCGAACGGGTCGCCGCCCGGCCAGGTGAAGCTGTGCCAGTAGGCGACGGCGAAGCGCAGATGCTCCTCCATGCGCTTGCCGAGCACCATGCAGTTCTTGTCATACCAGCGGTAGACGAAGGTATCCCGGCTCGTCGGACCGGCATATTTCAGCGGTGCGATCTCGGGAAAGAAGCGGGCGTTCATGGGGTCACTCCCTTGAGGGCGGGGTACAGCGCCCGGTAGAGCGCGTGCCGTTCCGCATAGGCGGCTTGAAGGATGGGATCTGGCGCGATGGTTTCGATGCGGCGCGGCGGCAGGCAAATCGCCGCCGGGCTCTCGCCGGTCGCCGCCATGCGGGCGAGCCGCGCGGCGCCGAACGCCCCGCCCCGCTCGCCGTCCTCGACGCGGTGGAGCGGCAGGCCGAGCACGCTCGCCAGCACCGCGATCCAGAAGCGCGAGCGAGAGCCGCCGCCGATCACGTCGGCCTCGGTGAGCTTCGTGCCGGCGGCGGCGAGCGCGTCAAGGCAGTCCTTGAAGGCGAAGGCGACGCCTTCCAGCACCGCCTGCGTCATCGCCTCGCGCGAGGCGTCATGATCAAGGTCGATGAAGGCGGCGCGGATCGCCGTGTCGTTGTGCGGCGTGCGCTCGCCGGAGAGATAGGGCAGGAAGATGGCCCGCGAGGGCGCGTCCGGCGCCTCGCCGAGCGGCGCCAGCAACTCGCCCGGCGCCACCTTGGTCGCGCCCGACCACCAGCCGAGCGCCGAGGCGGCGGAGAGGATGACGCCCATCTGGTGCCAGGTCGCGGGGATGGCGTGGCAGAAGGCGTGCACGCTGGAGCGCGGGTTCGGCGCGTAGCGGTCGGTGGTCGCCCACAGCACGCCCGAGGTGCCGAGCGAGACGAAGGCATCGTTCGCATGGAACGCGCCGAGGCCGATGGCGCCGGCGGCGTTGTCCCCTGCCCCGCCCGCCAGCACCGGGGGCGTCGCCATGCCCCAGCGGGCGGCGAGGTCCGGCTTGATCTTACCCGCCGCCGCGCTGCCCTCGACGAGGCGCGGCATGAAGGAGCGGTCCATATAGGTCGCCGCCAGTGCCGCGTCCGACCAGTCGCGCTTGCCGACGTCGAGCCAGAGCGTGCCGGACGCGTCCGACATCTCCTCGACCATCTCGCCGGTCAGGCGATAGCCGACATAGGCCTTGGGCAGCAGCACCTTGGCCGTGCGGGCGAAGATGTCCGGCTCGTGCTTGCGCACCCAGAGCAGCTTCGGCGCGGTGAAGCCGGGAAAAGCGAGATTGCCGGCGACCTCATGCAGGTCGGGGAAGCGCTCCTCCAGCTCGCGGCACTCGGCGGAAGCGCGGCCGTCATTCCACAGGATAGCCGGGCGCAACACGTCGCCATTTTTGTCTAAAAGCACGGCGCCGTGCATCTGGCCGGAAAGGCCGACGCCGCGCACGGCCGCGAGCGCCTGCGAGTTTTCGGCCTTCAGCCGGTCGATGCTGGCGAGCGTTGCTTCCCACCATTCCTCCGGACTCTGTTCGCTGAAGCCCCGCTGCGGACGGGAGATCGCCAGTGGCGTCTCCGCCGTCGCGATGACGGTCTGCGCGTCGTCGACCAGCACCGCCTTGATGGCGGAGGTCCCGATGTCGAGGCCGAGAAACATGCCTCACGCCCTTTCGGCACGGTTGGAGGGGAAAGTCACGGCAGGTTGTCCCGCACGAAGATGTCGATGCGGATGCGCTCCTGCTCGTCGAGCAGCGGCTCGCCGGCGCAATGCGCCAGCAGCACCCGGGCAGCCGAGCGCGACTGGTGGCCGGGGTCTTGGTTGATCACCGCGTCCATCACCCCGCGCAGCAGGAAGCGCCGCGTGTCGTCGGTGAGGTCATGGCCGATGAAGATGAGGTCGGAGGCGCGGTTGGCGGCGGAGATCGCCGCCGCTATGCCGCGATTGCCGGCGCCGACATTGTAGAGGCCGACGAGGTCCGGCGCGTCCCGCAGCATCTGCGAGACGATGGCCTCGGTGCGCTCGTCCTCGTCGAGGCTCTCATGCGCCGGCAGCACCTTCAGCGCCGGATATTCGCCGGCCAGCACCTGGGTGAACCCGAACTGGCGCTCGGCATGGTCGCGCAGCGCCGGCGTGCCGACGATCAGGCCGACCGAGCCGCGCCGGCCGCCGGCGAAGCGGCCGAGCAGCGTCGCGGCCGTTCGGCCGGCGGCGATGTTGTCGATGCCGACATAATGCAGCCGGTGCGAGGACGGCACGTCCGAGACCAGCGTCACCACAGCGATCCCGGCGGCGGTGAGATCGTCGATCGCCGCCCGCACGGTCGGGTGGTCGAGCGCCACCACCGCCACGCCGTCATAATGGCCGATCAGCCCTTCCAGCGCCGACGCCAGCGTCTCGGGCTCGAACACGTCGACCCGCAGCGTGTCGATATAGGCGTTGTCGGCGGCGAGCCATGCGGCGGTGTTGGCCACCTGCTCGGCGAGCGTGCGCATGAACACGTTGGCCCCGACCGGCAGCACAAAGCAGAAGCGGTAGGTCGAACCACGTGCGAGCCGCGCCGCGGCAAGGTTAGGCCTGTAGCCGAGCCGGACCACCGCGTCCTTCACCCGCTCGGCGGTGACGCCTCGCACGCCCGTGCGGCCGTTGAGCACGCGGTCGGCGGTCGCCAGCGACACGCCGGCCTCGCGTGCCACATCTTGCAAGGTTATGCGCGAAGCGCCTCTGGACATGCGGCAAGGATGCCCTCAAAATCTGAGGTGCGCAACTCATGGATTGAGGTGATCCACTAGACCAAATATCGAAGGCGTGATGGCTCACGATTTGTTACGTTGGCCGCAGTCACCCGGATTGGTGAGGTGTCTGAAGATGTGTCGACCCGTTGCGGTCGATCAACAATTTGACGAAACTTGAATCTTTCTGAGGTTCGGACGTCAGGAAAGATCGCGGCACGCGCCTTCTTGTAGGCAGGAGGCGGCCAAGCCCGACGGCCACGACATATCGCACCCATTTTGGGAGGAACGCATGAAGCTGAAACTGATGATCACCGCCGCTGCCTTCGCCACCGTCATGGCGGCCGGCGCGGCTCGCGCCGCCGAGCCCGTGGTCGGCGTGAGCTGGTCCAACTTCCAGGAAGAGCGCTGGAAGACCGACGAAGCCGCGATCAAGAAGGCACTCGCCGCCGCCGGCGCCAAGTACATCTCCGCCGATGCGCAGTCCTCGGCCTCCAAGCAGCTCTCCGACGTCGAGGCGCTGATCGCCCAGGGCGCGAACGCCCTCATCATCCTGGCGCAGGATTCCGACGCCATCGCCCCCGCCATCGCCAAGGCCGAGGCCGAGGGCATCCCGGTGGTCGGCTATGACCGCCTGATCGAGATCCCCTACGCCTACTACATCACCTTCGACAACAAGGAGGTCGGCCGCATGCAGGCGGCTGAGGTCCAGAAGCTGGCGCCGAAGGGCAACTACCTCTTCATCAAGGGCTCTTCGGCCGATCCGAACGCCGACTTCCTGTTCTCCGGCCAGATGGAAGTGCTCAAGCCCGCCATTGACAAGGGCGACATCAAGAATGTCGGCGAGGCCTATACGGATAGCTGGCTGCCCGCCAACGCTCAGAAGAATACCGAGCAGTTCCTGACCGCCAACAACAACAAGGTCGACGCCGTCGTCGCCTCCAATGACGGCACCGCCGGCGGCGCCGTCGCCGCGCTCGCCGCTCAGGGCCTCGCCGGCTCCGTGCCGGTCTCCGGCCAGGATGCCGACTTCGCGGCGCTGAACCGCATCGCTCTCGGCACCCAGACCGTATCGGTGTGGAAGGACTCCCGCGAGCTCGGCAAGCGCGCTGCGGAGATCGCCCTCCAACTCGCCAAGGGCACCGACCCCAAGTCGATCGAGGGCACGGCGACCTTCTCCGGAGGCCCGAAGAAGGTGCCGATGAACTCGACTTTCCTGAAGCCGGTTCCGATCACCAAGGATAATCTCGGCGTGATCATCGAGGCTGGCTGGGTGCCGAAGGCGACCGTCTGCCAGGGCGTAAAGCCGGGCACCGTCAAGGCCTGCGACTGAGCCAGGCCGATCGCGGCGGGGGCCGACCCCGCCGCCTGCCCACCGGGGCGCCCGCGCGGGTCGCGCGGGCAGCAGGAGGATGCCCATGACCGACACCACGACGGCCAGCACGCCCGTCCCGTCATCCAGGCCGGGATCGCCTTCGGCGCCGGCTTCGGCCCCGACCTCTTTCCTCGGCGCGCTGGAGCTCGACGTGCGCTTCCTCGGCATGATCGGCGCGCTCGCCGTCATCTGGGTCGTGTTCGACTTCCTCGCCGACGGCACCTTCCTGACGCCGCGCAACCTCTGGAACCTGTCGGTCCAGAGCTCCTCCATCGCCGTCATGTCCACCGGCATGGTTCTGGTGATCGTGATGCGCCACATCGACCTGTCGGTCGGCTCGATCCTCGGCGTCACCGGCATGATCATGGCGGTGTTCCAAGTCAATTACCTGATGCCGACCTTCGGCTTCAACAATCCGGCGGTGATGATCGGCACGCTGGCCGCGGGCATCGCGCTCGGCGCCGCGATCGGCGCGCTGCACGGCTTCGTCATCGCCTATCTCGGCGTGCCGGCCTTCATCGTCACGCTGGGCGGCCTGCTGGTCTGGCGCGGCGCCGCCTGGGCGGCGGCGCAAGGCAAGACCATCCCGCTGGTCGACGACAATTTCAAGCTGCTGGGCGGCGGGGCCGACGGCTCGATCGGCGCTGAATGGAGCTGGATCGTCGCGGCCATCGCCTGCCTGTTCATCGCCGCCGCCGCCGTGCAGGCGCGCCGCCAGCGCCAGCGCTTCCACTTCCCGCTCAAGCCCGTCTGGGCGGAGCTCGTCATCGTCGCCGCCGGCTGCCTCGCCGTGATCGCCGCGACGCTGGTGGTGAACGCCTACACGCTGCCGCCGGCCCTCGCCCGCCGCTACGCCGAGGCCGCCGGGATTACCGTGCCGCCGGAGGGCATCTCGATCAGCTTCGGCTATGCCGTGCCGGTGCTGGTGGCGCTCGCGGTCGGCATCGTCATGACCTTCGTCGCTACCCGCACCCGCTTCGGCCGCTACGTCTTCGCCATCGGCGGCAATCCTGAGGCCGCCGAGCTCGCCGGCATCAACACCAAGCGCGTGACGCTGATGGTGTTCGCGCTGATGGGCATGCTCGCCGCCATCGGCGCGGCCATCTCCACCGCCCGCCTCAACTCGGCGACCAATGCGCAGGGCACGCTGGACGAGCTCTATGTCATCGCCGCGGCGGTGATCGGCGGCACATCGCTGTCCGGCGGATCAGGCACCATCGCCGGCGCCATGCTCGGCGCCCTGGTGATGCAGAGCCTTCAGTCCGGCATGGTGCTGATGCGGGTCGACACGCCTTACCAGAACATCGTCGTCGGCATCGTGCTGGTGCTCGCCGTGTGGATCGACACCGTGTACCGCAAGCGGTTCAAGTAAGAGGTGACGCCATGACCGATACGATCACCGCCACCTCCCTGCCGCCCGGTGCCTCGCAGATTGCCGGTGCCCCGCTGGTGGAGATGCGCGACATCTGCATCGCCTTCGGCGGCATCCATGCCGTCGATCATGTCAGCATCGATCTGATGCCCGGCGAGGTCGTCGCCCTGCTCGGCCATAACGGCGCCGGCAAGTCCACGCTGATCAAGATCCTCGCCGGCGCCTACAAGGCCGACATCGGCGAGATCCGCATCAATGGCGAGGCGGTCAGCATCGCCAATCCGCGCGACGCCAAGCGCTACGGCATCGAGACGATCTACCAGACGCTCGCCCTCGCCGATAACGTCGACGCCGCCGCCAATCTGTTCCTCGGCCGCGAGATCATGACGCCGTGGGGCACGCTGGACGACGTCGCCATGGAAGCCGCCACCCGCGAGGTAATGGGCCGGCTCAACCCGAACTTCCGCAAGTTCAAGGAGCCGGTGCGCGGCCTTTCCGGCGGCCAGCGCCAGTCGGTCGCCATCGCCCGCGCCATCCACTTCAACGCCAAGATCCTGATCATGGACGAGCCGACCGCCGCGCTCGGCCCGCAGGAGACTGCGCAGGTGGCCGAGCTGATCAAGCAGCTCAAGGCGGAGGGTATCGGCATCTTCCTCATCAGCCACGACATCCACGACGTGTTCGACCTCGCCGACCGGGTGAGTGTGATGAAGAACGGCAAGCTGGTCGGCACCGCCCGCACCTCCGACGTCACCCAGGACGAGGTGCTCGGCATGATCATCCTCGGCAAGGTGCCGCCCGGCGCCATGCCAGGGCCGGGCGCGTCGCACTAGCTGAAGCCGCAGCACGGCCCAGCGTCGCCGTGCCGCTGTTCCGTAACGTCCTCGCCCGTGCTAAATCGCGGGCGAGGAGTTCAGTCCGATGACGCTTGAGGATCGGCCGAAAGCCACGCTGCGCAGGATGGGGATGGCGCTCGCCATCGCCTATGTGCTCGTGCTGCAGGCGCTGTTCGGCGGCCTCGCGACCGGCGCGCATGCGGCGAGCGGCTTCGCCGTCGACGCTTTCGGCCAGACGCTCTGCCTCGGCGCGCATGACGCGCCCGCCGCCCCGACCGATCCCGTTCAGCATACGCCGGACTGCTGCACCACCGGCTGCCAGGTCTCGCTCGGCGCCGGCCTGCCGCCACCGGCGCTCGCCGGCCTCGCCCGGCCCCTCACGCCCGTCCTCGTCGACGTTCCGCTGCCGCGCGAGGCTGTCGTCGTGCATGGCGTCGAGCGCTCGCCCCGCCATACCCGCGCGCCTCCCCTCGCCTGACGCTCTGCCCGCCCTGCGGGTTTCCGCCAACGTCAGTCGAATCCGCCGGCCGCGCCAGACGAGCGCCTGCCGGCATCGGGGAGTACCACCATGATCCGCTTCATCCTGCGCCGCGCGCTGCGCGGCACCGAGGACCGCGTCGGCTTCCTCATCCTCGCCGCCGCCCTCGCTCTGTTTGCTGTCCAGCCGGCCTTCGCCCATGGCTACAAGATCGGCCAGCTCGAGATCGGCCATCCCTGGGCGCGCATGACGCCCGCCGGTGCCAAGGTCGGCGGCGGCTACCTGACCATCGAGAACAAGGGCACCGAGCCCGACCGCCTCGTCTCCGTCACCGCCGAGATCGCCGACCGCGTCGAGATCCACGAGATGACCGTCAAGGACGGGGTGATGAACATGCGCATGCTAGCCGACGGGATCGAGATCCCGGCCGGCGGCGAGGTCAAGCTCGCGCCCGGCGGCTACCACCTCATGCTCATCGGCCTGAAGCAGCCGCTGAAGGAAGGCGAGCGCTTCAAGGGCACGCTGACCTTCGCCAAGGCCGGTACGGTAGACGTCGAGTTCAAGGTCGAAGGCATGGCCGGACCGAAAGGTGCCGCCCCTGCCGGCGCCGAGGACCATAGCGGCCATATGGCGCCGCCGGCGAACTAGCGCCGCACCTCGCTCGAACCGCGCGACAGGCCGCCCGGCCGCCGGCTGGGCGAACGCCTGCCCGCGCCCCGCGAACCTCTTTCCCGGACCTTTCCGATGACCGCTACAGCCATGCCCGCCGCTTCCGAGCGCGCGGCCAGTCTCTATCGCGCCGTCTGGCGCTGGCACTTCTATGCCGGGCTGCTGGTGCTGCCCTTCATGATCCTGCTCAGCGTGACCGGCGGGCTCTACCTTTTCTGCGACGAGATCGACGGCCTCGTCCACCGCGATCTCAAGCAGGTCGTCGTGCAAGAAGCCCCGCTGCAGGTGCCGAGTGCCTGGATCGATGCCGCGCTGGCGGCCCGGCCTGGCACCGCGCTCAAGATTGTCACGCCGGCGACGCCGGACGCCTCGGCCGAGGTGGTGGTGAAGACGCCCGAGGGCGAGCGCCGCTCGGTCTATGTCGACCCCTATGATGCGCGCGTGCTCGGCGAGCTACCCGACCGCGGCACGGTGATGTGGCTGGTGCGCCGCCTGCACAGCCTTGTCGAGTTCGGACCCATCGCCAGCGGCATCATCGAGATCGTCGGCGGCTGGTCGATCCTGCTGGTCGGCACCGGCTTCTATCTCTGGTGGCCGCGCAAGCAGGCCGGCGGGGTTCTCACCGTGCGCGGCACGCCGCGCCGCCGCGTGTTCTGGCGCGACCTGCACGCGGTGACCGGCGCGGTGGCCGGCCTCGCCGTCGGTTTCATGGCGCTCTCGGGCATGCCGTGGTCGGTGTTCTGGGGGGCCCAGGTGAACGAGTGGGCGAACAGCTCCAATTACGGCTATCCGGCCGGCCTCTATGTGGACGTGCCGATGTCGGACGAGCACCTCGCCCATGTGAATGGCCCGACAGCCTGGTCGCTGGAGCAGGCGAAGATGCCGGAATCGGCGCCCGCTTCGGGGCAGCCCATCGCCATCGACGAAGCCGCCGCCACCTTCGACAGGCTCGGCGTGGCGCCCGGCTATGCGCTGAGCCTGCCCGGCGGGCCAACGGGCGTCTATTCGGCCGCGGTCTATCCGGACGACCTCTCGCAGCAGCGCGTCGTCCATCTCGACCAATACAGCGGCAA
This sequence comes from Xanthobacteraceae bacterium, assembly GCA_029239875.1. Classification (GTDB taxonomy): domain Bacteria; phylum Pseudomonadota; class Alphaproteobacteria; order Rhizobiales; family Xanthobacteraceae; genus Ancylobacter. Next base: position 68,063 of record JARBUD010000005.1, read on the forward strand.
GACGCTGCTGGACATGAGTTATGCCGATTACGGCCCGGCCGCCAAGGCGATGGAATGGGGCATCAACGTCCATATGGGCCAGGAATTTGGGCTCGCGAACCAGCTCCTTATGCTGGCCGTCTGCCTCGCCATCATCCTGATGTCGGTCTCGGCCGGCGTGATGTGGTGGAAGCGCCGGCCGAAGGGCTCGCTCGGCATCCCGCCGGCACCAAGCGACCCTTCGGTAATGGGCGGGCTCATCGCGATAATGGCCGTGGTCGGGCTGGTCTTCCCGCTCGTCGGCGCCTCGCTGCTGGTGATGGTCCTGCTCGACCTCGCCTTCACCCGCCGACCGAGAGCACGGACCGCCTGACGGGTCGACCTGCCGGGTTTCTGCTGCGCGCCACTTCCCCTAACATCATCGTCGGGAAAGAGGCGCGCATGGAACACAAGGATATCGACGACGCGGAAGAGGCGGGCGCGGGCAGGCATCGCGACGGGCTGTTCATCCGCGTCTATTTCGGCGACGGACGGCATCTCGGCCCCGGCATGATCGAGCTGCTGGAGACCATCCGCAGCGAGCATTCGATCCTGTCCGCCGCCCGCCGCATGGGCATGAGCTATCGCCGCGCCTGGCTGCTGGTCGACGAGATCGCCCGCAATTTCCGCGAGCCGATCGTCGCAACCTATCCCGGCCGGCGCGGCCACGGTACCGAGCTCACGCCCTTCGGCGAGAAGCTGATCGCGCTCTACCGCGAGGTGGAGCGCACCAGCGCCGCTGCCAGCGCCGCCGCGGTCGCGGAGCTGCGCACCGCCCTCTCCTCGCCGGCGGGCGCGAATCGGAAGAGAGCCGAGGGGTAGCAAGGAACCTGCCTCCCGTCCCGACGGTTCTCCCCTGCGAGTGGAGGACCCATGCAGACCCTCATCGTCATCATCCTGATCCTGGTGCTGCTCGGCGCCACCGGCTTCTTCGGCCATCGCGCCTACGGGCTGCGCGGCGTGCTCATGGTGCTCGTCATCGCGCTGATCATCCTCGCCGTGATCGGCTTCGTCAGCGACGAGTTCGCGGTCGGCCCCGGCGTGCCGCCGATCATGCAGGGTCCGAACTAGGCGCCAAACTAAGTCGGCGCGCCGAAATCCGGGTTTCGGCTGTCCACTGCCACGCTCTTGATCATGGCCCAGACGTCGAGCCCCGGCCGCAGGCCGAGCCGCTCGACGCTCTCGCGCGTCACGGTCGAGGTCAGCCGCCCCTCCCCGACCTTGAGCATGACGTCGGCATAGGGGCCCTCCTGCAGCCGAATTTCCTCGATGATGGCCGGCAGCAGGTTGGAGACGGACACGTCGGCGGGCCTCGCCAGGGCCAGCGCCACGTCGCGCCCACGCACCCGCGCCCGCACCGGCGCGCCGACCGGCAGGTCGACCTGCGGCACGCGCAACTCGCCGCCGGGAAAGGCGAGGCTGGAGAGCGCATAGGCGGGATCGTGCCGGCTCACGGTGCAGTCGAGCAGCGCGCCGACATCAAAGCGTCCGACGATAGGCACCATCTCCGGCCGCGCCATCACCTCCGCCACCGGCCCGCTGGCGACCTGCTTCCCCTCGCGCAGCGCCACCACCGTGTCGGCGAGACGCAACACCTCGTCGACGGAATGGCTGACATAGAGGATGGGCAGGCGCATGCGGTCGCGCAGCCGTTCGAGATAGGGAAGGATCTCGGCCTTGCGCGCCTCGTCGAGCGAGGCGAGCGGCTCGTCCATCAGCAGGAGGCGCGGCTGCGCCAGCAGCGCCCGGCCGATGGCGACGCGCTGGCGCTCGCCGCCGGAGAGCGTATGCGGGCGGCGCGCCAGCAGGGGAGCGATGCCGAGCAGCTCGACCACCGTGTCGAAGCCGATCGGCCGCTCCGCCGCGCGGCTGCGCCGCTCGCCATAGCGCAGGTTCTTCTCCACCGAGAGATGCGGAAAAAGCCGGGCGTCCTGAAAGACATAGCCGACCCGCCGGGCCTCGATGGGCACGTCGATGCCGCGCGCCGCATCGAAGAAGGTCTCGCCTTCCACCGCGATGCGTCCGGCATCCGGCCGCACCACACCGGCCACCGCCTGGATGATGGTGGTCTTACCGGCGCCCGAGCGGCCGAACAACGCGGTGACGCCGGCGTTCGGCGCGGTGAAAGCGGCCTGCAGCGCGAAGCCGCCCGGCCGCGCGAGACGGATGTCGACCTCGATCATACGCGCCCGATCAGTATGCGGATGCGCCGGTCGACGAGGTTCGCCGCCAGCAGCGCGGCGAGCGCCAGCACGATGGAGACGAGGGTGAGCCTGAGCGCCATGGCGTCGCCGTCGGGCATATGGGTAGCGCTGTAGATGGCGAGCGGGATGGTCCGCGTCTGGCCCTCGACATTGGAGACGAAGGTGATGGTGGCGCCGAACTCGCCCAGCGCCGACGCGATGGAGAGCAGCGCGCCGGAGAGGATCCCGGGCAGCATCAGCGGCAGCGTCACCGAGAAGAACACGTCGAGGCGCGAGGCCCCCAGCGTACGCGCCGCCACCTCCAGCCCACGGTCGACCGCCTCCAGCGCGAGGCGGATGGCGTTGACGGTGAGCGGGAAGCTGATGACGGCGGCGGCGACGGTGGCGCCGGCGGTCGTGAAGATCAGCTTTATGCCGAACCAAGCGTCGAGATACTGCCCGATGAAGCCGCGTGCGCCGAGGGCGATCAGCAGGAGATAGCCGACCACGACCTTGGGCAGCACGAGGGGGAGATAGACGATCCCGTCGAACAGCCCCTTGCCGGGAAAATCGAGCCGCGCCAGCACCCAGGCGGTGAGTATGGCAAAGGGCAGGCTCCAGAAGGTCGCCCAGAACGCCACCTTCAGGCTGAGGTAGACCGCCGTCCATTCCTCGGGAGTGAGCATGCTTTCCGCTCTGAATCGAATATCCTTCGAGGCTCGCTGGGCGAGCACTTCAGGATGACGTGGTTCTTCGGTCCCGACAAACCTACGTCATGCTGAGGTGCCGGCCGGAAGGCCGGCCTCGAAGCACGCACACGGCTTCAACCGTCTCGGGATGACGACCTTGGACGCGGCAAGCCCTCACTTCACGATGAAGCCATACTTGGCATAGACCGCCTTGGCCTCGGCGCCGGTGAGGAAGTCGAAGAACGCCTTGGCGGCGGGCGTGTCCTGGCCCTTCACGATCTCGAATGGGTACTCGACCGGCGGGTGGCTGTCGGCCGGGAAGGTGGCGACCACCTTGACGTTCTTGGCGATGGCGGCGTCGGTCGAATAGACGATGCCGGCCGTCGCCTCGCCGCGCTCGACCAAAGCGAGGGCGGCGCGCACGCTCTCGGCGCCGACGATGCGTTCGCGTACCTTGTCCCACTGGCCGAGATTGGTCAGAGCGGTCTTGGCGTAGACGCCGATCGGCACGCTGTCGGTCAGGCCGGTGGAGATCTTGCCGCCCGGCCCGAGGAAGGCGAGCCAGTCGAACGACTTGTCGATCTTCACGTCCTTCGCCTTGTCCGCTGGCATGATCAGCACGAGGCTGTTGCCGATCGGGGTGACGCGAGTGGCCTTCAGCGTCAGGCCCTTGTCGTCGGTATAGTCCATCCACTTCAGGTCGGCGGAAGCGAAGATCGCCGCCGGCGCGCCGGCCTCGAGCTGCTTGGCCAGCGCCGAGGAGGCGGCAAAGGAGAAGGTCACGTCCTTGCCCACCTTCTCCTTGTAGAGCTTGCCGATGTCCTGGAAGGCGTTGGTCAGGCTGGCGGCGGCGAAGACGGTCGGCGCGGCATCCTGCGCCCGCGCGCCGGCGAACGGCGCGGCGAGGAAAGCGGCGGCGAGCAGCGCGGCTGCACCGCGGAGGAAGAGGCGACGAAACAGTTGCATGGCGTGGCTCCCGGGATGGTGTATCCGTCCGTATATATGTTCCTCCATATACATGATTGGCCGCGGGATACCAGCGCCGATGCACTCGCGCCCGGCGATGTGCGCGGACGGCTTCTCCGAACTTGGCCGAAAAAGGCTCCCTCATCCTGAGGTGCGAGCGAAGCGAGCCTCGAAGGATGGTCAGTGAAGCGCACCCGGACGAGCATCCTTCGAGGCCCGGCGAAACGCCGGGCACCTCAGGATGAGGGTGATCCTTCTGAGATCGGAACTTGGCGCCGGTCAGTCGATCATGCCGGTCTGCCGCGCCGTCTGGGCGGCGACCGTCTCGGCGCGGGCAACGAGATCCCAGGCGGGAATATCGCAGTCCTTGCCGAAGGTGATCCGCGGGCCGCTGCTGACCACGCGCCGGCCGCAGCCATCGTCCACCACCGAGAATTCGTAGATGTGGTGGGCGACACGGTGCATCACGCGCACGGTGGAAGGCGAAAGCGTGACAACGTCGAAATCGTCTTGCGGCATGTTCGTCCCCTCCCCTGCTTGCCCGTCGCGGAGACGGGCGGCGCGGCCGCTTCTACGGCTCGATCTGGGTCCCGGCGGCTGGTCGGCACCGGGCCGTCTGGAACTTTCGTCCAATACGCGCGTTGGAACAACGGGAATCTGTGCGAGGGGGAAATATTGCCAGATAAAGGTGTTCAGGATTGGGGTCGCTCCACACCGGCGCGCGCTTCCGGTGTGAGCACCCGACGTCGTTCCCGCCCCTCATCCGCGCCGCGCGGTGGGCAAAAGCCCTTCCGATTCAAGGCCCGCCGTGCGACGCCGAGCCGGAGTAACGCCGCATGAACCGCACCACAGCCCTCATCATCGCCGCCGTCGTGCTGATCCTCGCGATCTATGCCGCCGTCCAGTATTCGGGACGGATGACCACGCAGCCTACCGAGAGCCCGACGCCGCCCGCTTCCACTTCGCCGACCACGCCACCGGCCCCTGGTTCCTCGGCGACCACGCCCCCGGCCGCGCCGAGCCCGGCCACGCCGGAGAGCACCCCGCCGGCCCCGGCTCCCAGTGGTTCGCCGGCGACGCCGAATACGCCATAAGACTCGGTCATCACGATCGGCGTTCATCCCCCCGGGGCCCGGCCCCAGGGGGATGAGTTCTCTCAGGATTGCGCGCCGCGCTCCCTCGCCATGGCGGCGAGCGCGGCGCGCGCACGTCGGCTGTCCATAGCCTCGCCTATGGGATGGGACAGCCGGCGCCGCCAGTTCGGCCGCTCGCGGTCGGTGCCCGGCAGGTTCACCGCCACGGTCTCGCCCGCGAGGTCGTCCAGCTGCGCCAGCGCCAGCATGGACGGCGTGCGGGCGACGAAGCCATGCACGGCGGCAAGGAAAGACTCGTCGAGCGGCGCATCGGCCGCCGGCAGTTCTGCAATCAGTCCCGCCTTGAGCAGCGCCTGGCCCAACTCCTCGCGCTCGCGGGCGCGCTCGACCAGCGCCTTCTCGAAGCTCGCCTCGTCCTCGAGTTCCAGTTTTCGGCGCTCATCGAGGTCCACGCCCCGCCACCAGCCGGCGAGGGTCGGCAGGTCGTGCGTCGACACGCAGGCCGCCGCGAGCGCCGGGTAGGCGGACGGCGGCGCGAACTCTTCGCCCTGCCGCTCGAACCACAGCACGCGGTAGGACAGCATGCGCTCGCCGGCGAGCTGGTCACGCATGCCGAACGGCACGGTGCCGAGATCCTCGCCGACGACGAGGCATTTCGCCCGCATGCTCTCCAGCGCCACCTGTCCGGCGAGGCTCTCGAAGGGCATGGCGAGATAGGTGCCCTCCGCTCCGCTCGCGCCGTGCGGGATGAGGAAGAGCCGGCGCAACCCCATCACATGGTCGATCCTGAGCGCGCCGGCGTGGCGCATATTCGCTCGCACCAGACCGGCGAAGCTGCGATAGCCATCGCGCTGCAGGGCGAGCGGGTCGAAGGGCGGCAGGTTCCAGTTCTGCCCCTCTGGGCCGAGCGGATCGGGCGGCGCGCCGACGCTTACACCCTGCATGATCATCGCCGCCTCGGACCAGGCCTCGGCCCCGTCCGGCGCCGTGCCCACCGCGAGGTCGCGGTAGAGGCCGAGCGAGAGTCCCGCCTCCCGCGCCTTGCCGGCCGCCGCCGCGAGCTGGCAGTCGGCCACCCACTGCTGCCACAGCGCGAAGCGCACCGCCTCGGAGTGCGTACCGGCGAAGTTCTCGACCGCCGCACTGCCGACCTCGCTCAGGCCGCCGGGCCAGTCGCGCCATCCCTTCCCTGGGTTTTCAGCGGCTATCGCCTGATGGATGGCGAAGCGGCGCAGCGTCTCGCCGCCTTCGGCGACGAAGCGGTCGAAATCCGGATCCGTGCGGAACGCGGCGAAGGCCGCCTTCAGCGCCACCTCCTTCGCCGCCCAGACGCCGGTGTAGTCCACCGCCTCCTTGGCCGAGAGCGCGGCGAAGGGCGCGGTGTCGGCCCCGAGCGTCGCGACGTCGATATAGACGGGATCGAGGAAGCGCCGGTCGGAGGGCGAATAGGGGCTCGCCCGCTCGCGGTCGCCGGGGAACAGCGCGTGCAGCGGGTTGAGCCCGAGCACCGATACGCCCTGCCGCGCCGCCAGCTCGGCGAGTTCACCCAGTGCGGTGAAGTCGCCGATGCCCTGATCGAGCGTGGCCCGGCGCAACGTGTAGAGATGAATGCCGACACCGGTCAGCCTTCCACCCCCGGCAAGCTCCGGCGGCAAATAGCAGGCCGGCGGAGCGACGGTGAGCCGGCACTGCGTGCCGCCGAGATCGAGCACATGCCGCCCGACCGGCAGCTCCGGCAGCTCGATGGTGCGGGTCGTCGCCGGCCGCCCGTCCGGCCGCGTCGCCCGCTCGCGCCGGCCGTCCTCGGGGCGGATGGCCAGTTCGCGCTCGCCGCCGTCCTCAAGGCGGATGGAAAGGTCGAGCCGTCGCGGCGCCTCGGCCGCAGTACCGCTCGAGGTCAGCGTCAGCGGCGCGCCGGCGCACAGCACATGGGCGAAAGGCAGGTCGCGGCCGAAGCGTTGCTCGGACAGCAGCGCGAGGCTGTCGCGGACCTCGCCGCCGGTCCCTGCCGGCAAGTCGAGCGCGGCGAGCAGCGCGCGCTTGGTGTCATCGCCGACCGGGTGGCGCTCCCCAATGACGTCCCACCATTCCTTGTCGATGCCGGCGGCGGCGGAGAGCCGCTCCAGCAGCACCGGATCGGTACCGTTGCGGGCAGCGCCCGTCACCGGCTCCTCGGCCAGGATCAGCACGGCGCGGCCGGCCAGCTCGAAAGGCTCGCCGGCGGCAGTGCCCTCCGGATGCGCGGTATCGGCAATGACGCGCCAGGCGAAGCCTTCGCGCGGCGGTGGCAAGGTGAGCGAATGGCCGGAATCGGAGGCGTTCAGCGCCACCGCCACGCGATCGGCCGGCTCATCCCCGTCCGGCGGCGCGTAGAACAGCGCCACCAGCGCGCCGCTCGCCGCGTCGTCCCACGCCACCGGCGTGCCGTCCGGCGCGTGCCACTCGACGTCGGGAATGCCGCTGGCATCGAGCGGATGGCCGGTCAGCGGCGCCTCCAGCCGCAGCGCGCGGTGGGCGAGGCGCAGCTTCACCAGCTTGGCGGTGAAGGCGGCGAGAGACTCGTCGGTCTTCGACCAGTCGAGCCAGGCGAGCTCGTTGTCCTGCGCATAGGCATTGTTGTTGCCGGCCTGCGAGCGGCCGCACTCGTCGCCCATGGTGAGCATGGGCGTGCCGCGGGCGACGAGCAGCGTCGCCAGCAGCGCCCGCATGTCGGCGTGCCGTGCCGCTTGAACCGCCGGATCGTCGGTCCAGCCTTCGACGCCGTGGTTCCAGCTGTGGTTGTCGCTGGTGCCGTCGCGATTGCCCTCGCCATTGGCCTCGTTGTGCTTGCCCTCGAAGGAAACGAGGTCGGCCAGCGTGAAGCCGTCATGGGCGGTGACGAAGTTGATGCCACGCGACAGCGGCCGGCGGCGGGCGGCGAAGATGTCGGCCGAGCCGGCGAGCCGCGTGGCGACCTCGCCCACCATGCCCCGCTCGCCGCGCCAGAAGCGCCGCGCCGTGTCGCGGAACTTGTCGTTCCACTCGCCCCAGTTCGGCGGGAACTGCCCGACCTGATAGCCGCCCGGGCCGATATCCCACGGCTCGGCGATGAGCGCGAGATCGCGCAGCATCGGATCCTGCTGGAGCGCAGCGAGGAAGGGCGCTTCGGGGTCGAAGCCGTCGACCCGCCGCCCGAGCGTCGCCGCGAGGTCGAAGCGGAAGCCGTCGAGGCCGAGCGCCGCCCAGCGCCGCAGCATGTCCATGCCGAGCCGCAACACCGGCGCGCGCTCCAGCGCCAGCGTGTTGCCGGTGCCGGCATCGTTGATGAGGCGCGCGGGATCGTCCTTGGCGTGGCGGTAATAGGTCGCGTTGTCGAGGCCGCGCAGGCTCACCGTCGGGCCGAACTCGTCGCTCTCGCCGCTGTGGTTCAGCACCACGTCGAGCACGACCTTGATGCCGGCGCCGCGCAGCGCCTCGATGGCGAGCGCCACCTCCTCAAAGCCCCCCGGCGCGAGGCGCGGGTCCGGCGCGCCGAAGACGACGGGGTTGTAGCCCCAGTAATTGGTGAGCCCGAGCGCGGGCAGATGCCGCTCGTCGATCCACGCCATGGACGGCATCAGCTCGACCGTGGTGACGCCGAGCCTCACCAGATGATCGAGCGCCGGCGGCTGCGCCAGGCCTGCGAAGGTGCCGCGCATCTCCAGCGGAACGCCCTCGTGGCGCTTGGTGAAGCCGCGCACATTGAGCTCGTAGAGCACTTCGCCGTCCCAGCGGAAGGGCAGCGCCGGGCGCGGCGCCATGCCGTCCGGCTGCGGCACGATGGCCTTGGGCACCACATGGGCGCTGTCGGTCTCGTCATGGTCGGCGCCGCGGGCGCGGGCGTCGAACATGGCCGGGTCGAGCCGGAACGGCCGGTCGAACCGGCTCGCATAAGGGTCGACCAGCAGCTTGTAGGGATTGAAGCGGTGCCCCCTGTCTGGCGCCCACGGTCCTGCCGCGCGCAGCCCGTAGCGGGAACCGGGCGGCACGCCGGCGATATGGCCGTGGAAGATGTCGCCGGTGCGCCCCGGCAGGGCGATGCGGGCGACTTCCTGCTCGCCTGCGGCGTCGAACAGGCAGAACTCGATGCGCTCGGCATTGGCCGAGAACACCGCGACATTCACCCCCGCCGCATCCGCCGTGACGCCGAGCGGCTCGTAATGGCCCGGCGAAACGCGAAGGTCGCTCACGCGGCGCGCTCCGCCGCGAGCTGGCGGAACAGCGCGTCATACTGCTTGGCGGCGCGTTCCCAGGAGACGTCGGTAGTCATGGCGTTGCGCTGCAGCTTCTTCCACAGCGCCTTGTCCTGCCAAAGGCCGGCGACGCGCTTCAAAGCAAGCTGCAGCGCCGGCGCGGTGACGGGAGAGAACTGCACGCCGGTGCCGACTCCGGTGGTACGCGCCATCTCGTTGACGTCGATCACCGTGTCGGCGAGGCCGCCCACGCGGGAGACCAGCGGCAGCGCGCCGTAGCGCAGCGCCGAGAGCTGGGTCAGCCCGCAGGGCTCGAAGCGCGAGGGCACGATGAGGACGTCGGAGCCGGCCTGGATCAGGTGCGCCGCCTTCTCGTCATAGCCGAGCTCGACGCCGATGCGGCCGGGATTGGTCTGCGCCGCCCAGGAGAAGCGACCCGCGAGGTCGGCGTCGCCCGCGCCGAGCAGCACCAGTTGCGCGCCGAGGCCGGTGAGCGTGTGCAGGCTGTCGGCCAGCAGGTCGAGCCCCTTCTGCCAGGAGAGCCGGCTCACCACGCCGAACAGCAGCGTGTCCGGGTTGGGATCGAGGCCGAAGGACTGCTGCAGGGCGGCCTTGTTGGCCGCGCGGGCCTTCAGCTTCTTCTCGTCGAAGGGTGCAGGGATCAGCTTGTCGGCGGCCGGGTTCCACGTCGCCTCGTCGAGCCCGTTCAATATGCCCGACAGCACATCGCTGCGCGCATTCAGCAGCCCGTCGAGACCCATACCGCCCTCGGGCAGCAGGATCTCGCCGGCATAGCCGGGCGAGACGGTGGTGATGCGGTCGGCGAGCTGAAGGCCGGCCTTGAGGTAGCCGACCATGCCGTAATATTCGACACCATCGACCGCGAAAGCATGCGGCGGCAGGCCCAGCATGCCGAACATGTGGGCGGGGAACTGGCCCTGGAAGGCGATGTTGTGGATCGTCATCACCGTTCCCGGCCGCCGCCCGCCGGAATAGTGGAGATAGGCCGGGGCGAGGCCCGCCTGCCAGTCGTGCGCATGCACGATGTCGGGCACGAAACCCGGCAGCAGGCCCAGACCGAGGCCGGAGGCCACCGCGCCGAGCGCGGCGAAGCGCTGGGCATTGTCGCCCCAGTCGACGCCGTTCGGGCCGACATAGGGGCCGCCGGGACGGTTGTAGAGATGGGGGGCGTCGATGACGAAGAGGTCGAGCCCGCCGGCCGTGCCGGCGAGGAGCCGCGCCGGCCCGCCGAAAAGATGGTCGAAACGGTGCACCGTCTCGCCCTCGCCGAGCGCCGCCAGCACGGCCGGATAGCCCGGCAGCAGCGTGCGGGTCTCGATGCCGTGCGGCGCCAGCGCGCCCGGCAGCGCGCCGGCGACATCCGCCAGCCCGCCGGTCTTCACCAGCGGGAAAACCTCGGAAACGACCGAAAGAACCTTCAACGATGACACGCCCGACCCAGCCCCTTCAGTTCCTCAATTCGACAGGCGGTCGATCATCGACTGGGTGATGAGGCAGATGCCCTTCTCCGTGCGCCGGAAGCGCTTGGCGTCCAGTTCCGGGTCCTCGCCCACCACGAGGCCTTCCGGAATCCGCACATGGGAATCGATCACCACGTTCTTCAGCCGCGCCGAGCGCCCGACCTCCACATAAGGCAAGATGACACCGTTTTCGATGGCGCCGTAGGAATTCACCCGCACGCCGGTGAACAGCAGCGCACGGCGCAGCGACGAGCCGGAGACGATGCAGCCGCCCGAGACCAGCGACGAGATCGCCTGGCCGCGCCGTCCCTCGTCGTCGTGCACGAACTTGGCCGGTGGGGTGATCTCGGCATAGGTCCAGATCGGCCAGTCGCGATCGTAGAGGTCGAGCTCGGGCACCACGCCGGTGAGGTCGATATTCGCCTCCCAATAGGCGTCGACCGTGCCGACGTCGCGCCAATAGGGCGCCGTCTCCATGTCGGAGCGCACGCAGGAGCGCGAGAAATGGTGCGCCACCGCTTTGCCGTGCTTGACGATGTGGGGGATGATGTCCTTGCCGAAGTCATGCGCCGAATTGGGGTCGGCGGCGTCGCGGCGCAGCTGGTCGATCAGGAACTTGGTCTCGAAGACGTAGATGCCCATCGAGGCCAGCGCCTTGTCGGGACGACCGGGCATGGGCGGCGGGTCCTTCGGCTTCTCCAGGAAGGAGATGATGTTGTCCTGCTCGTCGACATGCATCACGCCGAAGGCGCTCGCCTCCTCGCGCGGCACTTCTAGGCAGCCCACCGTCACGTCGGCCCCCGCGTCGACATGCTGCTGCAGCATGACCTCGTAGTCCTGCTTGTACACGTGGTCGCCGGCCAGGATGATCATGTGGCGGGTGTCGTAAGCCTCGATGATGTCGAGGTTCTGGTAGACGGCGTCCGCTGTGCCTAAATACCACATCGTCTCCGAGACGCGCTGGCTGGCGGGCAGCACGTCGAAGCTCTCATTGCGTTCCTGGCGCAGGAAGTTCCAGCCGCGCTGCATGTGGCGGATCAGGCTATGCGCCTGGTACTGGGTGGCGACGCCGATGCGGCGTATGCCGGAGTTGATGGCGTTCGACAAAGCGAAATCGATGATGCGCGACTTGCCGCCGAAATAGATCGCCGGCTTCGCCCGTCGGTCGGTCAGCTCCATCAACCGGCTGCCGCGGCCGCCGGCGAGGACATAGGCCATCGCCGAACGGGCGAGTGGAGCATTCTGGAGCGTGGGCCGTGCCATTTGGCGTCTTCTCCCTGAACCTTGCTATTGTCCGGCCGCCGTCTCGCCCGCGGGCGGAGGTGGTTCCGGTTCCCATCTGAAATAGAGCGTGGCGAGCGGCGGCAGCACGACATGCGCGCTCGCCGGCTGGCCGTGCGCCGGCTCGGCGACGGCGGTGACCGTGCCGAGATTGCCGAGCCCCGAGCCGCCGTAATCGGTCGCGTCGGTGTTGAGGATCTCGCGCCAGGTGCCGGCCTGCGGCAGGCCGATGCGATAATCGGGGCGCGGCACCGGCGTGAGATTCGAGACCATGGCGATCGGCGGATCATCTGGTCCGCCGAAGCGCAGCCAGGCGAACACTGACTGGTTGCGGTCGTCGACCACGATCCAGCGGAAGCCCTCCGGCTCGCAGTCGCGCGCGTGCAGCGCGATCTCGTCGCGATAACGGTGGTTGAGGTCGCGCACCAGGAGCTGCATGCCGCGATGATGCGGCCCCATGCCGACGAGGTGCCAGTCGAGCGAGCGCGCCTCGCTCCATTCATTGCGCTGGGCGAACTCCTGGCCCATGAACAGCAGCTTCTTGCCGGGATAGGCCCACATCATCCCGTAATAGGCGCGCATGGTGGCGAAGCGCTGCCAGTCGTCGCCCGGCATACGGCCGAAGATCGTGCCCTTCCCGTGCACCACCTCGTCATGCGAGAGCGGCAGCACGAAGTTCTCCGAGAAGGCGTACATCAGCCCGAAGGTGATCTTGTCGTGGTGCCAGGGGCGGTAGACGGCATCGGTCGACATGTAGTCGAGCGTGTCGTGCATCCAGCCCATGTTCCACTTGAAGCCGAAGCCGAGGCCACCGGTGTGGACCGGCTGCGAAACGCCGGCCCAGGAGGTCGATTCCTCGGCGATCACCACCGTGCCGGGGTGCTCGGCATAGATCACCGTGTTGGCGCGCTGCAGGAAGGCGACGGCGTCCTTGTTGTCGTTGGAGCCGTCGGGGTTAGGCGACCATTCGCCATGACGGCGCGAGTAGTCGAGATAGAGCATCGAGGCCACCGCATCCACGCGCAGCCCGTCTATGTGGAAACGGTCGAGCCAGTAGAGCGCGTTGGCGATCAGCATATTGGCGACCTCACGCCGGCCGAAGTCGTAGATCGCCGTATTCCAGTCCGGGTGGAAGCCGCGCTTCGGGTCGGGATGCTCGTAGAGCGTCGAGCCGTCGAAATGGGCGAGGCCATGGATGTCGGTCGGGAAATGCGCCGGCACCCAGTCGAGGATGATCGACAGCCCGGCCTGATGCGCCTTGTCGACGAAGCGCGCAAAGCCGGCCGGATCGCCGAAACGGCTGGTCGGTGCGAACAGGCCGATCGGCTGGTAGCCCCAGGAGGCGTCGAGCGGATGCTCGGAAATAGGCAGCAGCTCGATATGGGTGAACCCCATCCAGGAGGCGTAGGAGACGAGCTGGTCGGCCAGTTCGTCATAGGTGAGGAACTGCCCCCAGTCGCCGCGGCGCCATGAGCCGAGATGCACCTCGTAGACCGACATCGGCTTGCGCCGCGCCTCGCCGTCATTGCGCGAGGCGACATGCGCCTCGTCGTGCCACTCGAAATTGTCGGTGCGCGCCACTACGGAGCCGGTGGCGGGGCGGAACTCGCCCTTGAACCCGAACGGGTCGGCCTTGAGCGGCAGCAGCCGTCCGTCGCCGGAGATGATCTCGTATTTGTAGATCGTCCCCTCGCCCACGCTCGGCGCGAATATCTCCCACAACCCGCTGTCGACGCGCTTGCGCATCTGGTGGCGGCGCCCGTCCCACTGGTTGAAGTCGCCAACCACGGAAACGCGCGAAGCGTTGGGCGCCCACACCGCGAAGCGCACGCCCTCAACCCCCTCATGCACGTCGGGATGCGCGCCGAGCCGCTCATAGAGCTGGCGGTGCGTGCCCTCGACGAGGAGGTAGTCGTCCATCGGCCCCAGCACGGGACCGAAGGAATAGGGGTCGTGGATCACCCATTCGCCGCCGGCATTGCGCGCGCGCAGGCAGTAGCGCGCCCAGGCCGGGCGACCGGGCACCCGCCCCTCGAAGAAGCCGGCATCGTGCCGGCGGTCGAGCTCGACGATCAGCGTGCCGCCGGGCTCGATCGCCTCCAGCGTGTCGGCATGGGGAACGAAGGCGCGGATGACGAGGCCGCCGGTCGTTTCGTGGGGCCCGAGCAGCGCGAACGGGTCGTGATGGCGGCCCCCGACGAGTGCATCGACCTCATGGCCGGGGGCCTGCCATTCCAACATTACCGCCAACCTCACCTGTCCCGTACTTCCGGTATCAAGGCCCGGGCACAGTGAAGGTTCCTCTACCGCCAAGACAAAGTCCACAATCCGCGGCCACGAACCGTGGCACTAGGTAAACGGCGGACCATCCGGCGCGACGCCGGACGGCCCGCGGCGGCGTCAGCGGACCGACCGCACGGGGACGTGCCAGATGTCGGTCGCGTATTCGGTGATGGTCCGGTCGGACGAGAAGAACGCCATGTTGGCGGTGTTGATCGCGCTCGAGGTCCACCACGCCGCCTTGTCGAGCCAGCGCGCGTCGACCTTGCGCTGGGCGTCCCAGTAGGCGTCGAAGTCCGACGTCACCAGGAAGTAGTCGTGGTGGCGCAGCGCGTCGACCAGCGGCTTGAAGCGGTCCGGCTCGTCGGGCGAGAACACGCCGGAGCCGACCGCGTCCAGCACCTCGCCGAGATGCTGGGAGGCGCGGATCGCCTCCGCCTCGTTGATGCCGGTACGGCGGCGCTCCTCCACCTCGTCGGCGGTGAGGCCGAAGATGAAGATGTTGTCGTCGCCGACGTGCTCCTTGATCTCGACATTGGCGCCGTCGAGCGTGCCGATGGTGAGCGCGCCGTTGAGCGCCATCTTCATGTTGCCGGTGCCCGAGGCTTCCATGCCGGCGGTGGAGATCTGCTCGGACAGGTCCGCCGCCGGGATGATGGATTCTGCCTTGCTCACATTGTAGTTCGGCAGGAACACCACCTTGAGCAGGTCGCGCACCGTCGGGTCGTCATTGACCACCCGGGCGACATCGTTGGCGAGCTTGATGATGAGCTTGGCCATCTGGTAGCTGGCCGCGGCCTTGCCGGAGAAGATCTTGACCCGCGGCGCCCAGTTCTTGGCCGGGTTGGCGCGCATCGCGTCGTAGAGCGCGATGGTCTCCAGCACGTTGAGCAGCTGGCGCTTGTATTCGTGGATGCGCTTGATCTGCACGTCGAACAGCGCGCCCGGATTGACCTTGATGTCCAGCCGGTCGCGGATCACTCGCGCCAGCGCCACCTTGTTCTGCCGGCGCACGGCGGCGAGCCGCTCGTGCAGCGCCGGGTCGGCGGCGAACTGCTCCAGCTTCTTGAGCTGGGTGGCGTCGTCCAGCACCTCCGGCCCGCACACGTCGACCAGCAGGCTCGTGAGGCCGGGGTTGGACTGGTAGAGCCAGCGGCGGAAGGTGATGCCGTTGGTCTTGTTGTTCATGCGCTCGGGGAACAGCCGGTAGAAATCCTTGAAGACCGTCGTGGTCATCAGCTCGCTGTGCAGCGCCGCCACGCCGTTGATCGAGTGCGAGCCGAGAAAGGCGAGGTTGCCCATGCGCACCCGCCGGCCATGATCCTCCTGGATCAGCGACACCGAGGAGAGCAGCTCTCCGTCATTGGGGAACTCCGCCCGCACCTTCTCCAGGTGCTTGGCGTTGAGCAGGTAGATGATCTGCATGTGGCGCGGTAGCACGCGCTCCATTAGCGGCACCGGCCAGGTCTCCAGTGCCTCGGGCAGGAGCGTGTGGTTGGTGTAGGAGATGGTGCGGACCGTGATGTCCCACGCCTCGTCCCATTCGAGGTCGTGCTCGTCGAGGAGCACGCGCATAAGCTCGGCGACGGCGATGGACGGGTGCGTGTCGTTGAGCTGGATCGCCACCTTGTCCGGCAGCGAGCGCACATCGCCGAAGCTGTCGATATGCCGGCGCATCAGGTCGTTCATCGAGGCGGCAGTGAAGAAAAATTCCTGCCGCAGCCGCAGCTCCTGGCCGGCCGGAGTGGCGTCGCTCGGATAGAGCACCTTGGAGATCGCCTCGGCCCGCACCTGGTCGACCAGCGCGCCGACATGGTCGCCCTGGTTGAAGGCGTCGAGCCGCAGCGGGTCCACCGCGCGGGCCGACCACAGCCGCAGCGTGTTCACGTGCCGGCCGCGCCAGCCGACGATGGGCGTGTCGTAGGCCACCGCCTCGACCGTTTCGGCGGGATGCCAGATCTGCTTCTTGCGGTCGCCGCCGACCGGCACCGATTCCACCGAGCCGCCGAAGCCGACATCGTAGGTGACCTCGGGGCGCTCGAACTCCCAGGGATTGCCGAAGGACAGCCAGTCCTCGGGGAATTCCTGCTGCCAGCCATTCTTGATCATCTGGCGGAACAGGCCGTTCTCGTAGCGGATGCCGTAGCCATAGGCGGCGATGGAGAGCGTCGCCATACTGTCCATGAAGCACGCGGCGAGGCGCCCGAGGCCGCCATTGCCGAGCGCCGCATCCGGCTCCACCTGCCGCAGCCGGTCGAGGTCGACGCCGAGGTCGCCGAGCGCCGCACGCACCGTGTCAAGCAGCTCGAGGTTGGTCAGCGCATCGAACAGCAGCCGGCCGATGAGGAACTCGAGCGAGAGGTAGTAGACCCGCTTGCGGCCTTCCGAATAGGTCTGCCGGGTCGAGGTGATCCAGCGGTCGACGATACGGTCGCGGGTGGCGAAGGCGGTGGCTAGGAACCAGTCACGATCGCTCGCGGCTGCCGGGTTCTTGCCCACCGCATAGGTGAGCTTGGAGATCACCGCGGCACGGAACTTGGCGACGTCGTCACCGGCGGCCGGTGCCGGACGTGATGTGGTTTCCGGCTTGTCCAGCATCTTATCTTCGACCTCGACTGACATGCAGCTTGTGCTCCCGTTGCGACCTGCCACCCCGGATGGCGGCCGCCGTTCCTTGCTCGATGCAACCTTTTGGCCAACTTCAGCTGGTGCGGGTGTCCCGCTCGAATGCCGCCAGTCCCAGGACCAGCCATCCGAGGATCAGAATAGTCCCGCCCGTCGGCGCGGCCATAGGAAAAATGGGCGTGCCCCAGAGCACCCGCGTGATCAGCGCGGCGCTGAACAGCAGCGTGCCGGCGGCAATGATGCCGCCGCCGACGGTGGCGAAGGACCAGCCCGGCCCCCGCGCGGCCGCCAGCGCGCTGGCACCGACGACGGCGGCCGCGCCGAGCATGAGGAAGCTGGCGGCCGTGGCGAGGGCAGGATCGGCATCGACATGCACGCCGGCCGCCGCGGCGGCCACCCCCGCCGCACCCATCAGCCCGGCGAGGAGGACGAGGAAGCGGCGATAGGCGTTCATGGGCTCACTCCATTCAGTCGGTGGCGATCACGTGGAAGAAGGTTCCCGAGACCCGCCCGCGGCGGCTGCCGGCGGGCCCGATCAGATTACCCTGTCCATCGCTCAGCTCGACCAGCGGCGCATCGTCGCCGCGATATGTGACGCTGGCATAATGGAATTCGTGGCCGCGCAATCGCGTCCCCGCCGGGCCGACGGGCGAGGCGTCGAGCGTGACCGCGCGGCGATAGCCGAGGTTGAGCTTGCGCCTGGCGAAGCTGGTGGCGTGGCCGAGCAGGCCGAGCATTGGATGGGAGACGCCGTCCGCGTCCTCGATCGCCTGCCCCAGCACCATGAAGCCGCCGCACTCGCCATGCACCGGCCGGCTCTCGCTAAACCGCCGCACACCGTTGAGGAAGCGGGTGGCGGCGGCGAGAGTGCCGCCATGCAATTCGGGATAGCCGCCCGGCAGCCAGCAGGCGTCGGCCGCCTCGTCCGGTGCCTCGTCGGCGAGCGGCGAGAAGGGGATGATCTCCGCCCCCGCCCGCCGCCAGCCGGCGAGAAGATGCTCATAAGCGAAGGAGAAGGCGACGTCGCGCGCCAGCGCGATGCGCTGGCCGGGCGGCGGCAGGGGTACCGGGGGCGCCGCGCTCGCGGCCATCGGCGCAGCGAGCGCGATCAGGGCGTCGAGATCGATATGCGCCTGCGCCAGCGCCGCCAGCCGCGCCAGATACTCGTCCAGCGCCGCATGCTCGCCCGCCTGCACGAGGCCGAGATGGCGCTCGGGCAGGCTGGTACCCGCCTCACGCGGCAGCGAGCCGAGCACGGGGATGCCGAGCGCCCCGATGGCCTCGCCCGCCTGCTGATGGTGGCGGGCGCTCGCCACCTTGTTGAGAATCACCCCGGCGATGCGCACCGCCGGATCATGCGTCGCGAAGCCCCGCACCACCGCGGCGGCCGATTGCGACTGGCCGGAAATGTCGAGCACCAGCACCACCGGCAGGCCGAGCCGGCCGGCAAGGTCCGCCGCCGCGCCGGAGCGGCCCGGCTCGCCGGCGATGCCGTCGAACAGGCCCATGGAAGCCTCGATGATGACCAGCTCGGCGTCGGCTGCCGCCTCGCCAGCCAGCGCGTCGATCAGCGCCGGCGCCATGGCGAAGCTGTCGAGGTTGAGCCCCGGCCGGCCAGTGGCGGCGGCGTGGAAGGCAGGGTCGATATAGTCCGGCCCGGACTTCACCACGCGCATGGTGACACCGCGCGATGTCACCGCCGACCCCACTCCCAATGTCACCGTCGTCTTGCCCGATCCCGAGCGCGGCGCAGCGATGATGAGGCCGCGGGCGGTCATGCCCGCCCCCGGAAGCGGCGCTGATAGGCAGCGTCGTAGAGCGCGCTCTCGCGAAAATCCTCGGCCGCCAGCGCCCACCCGACTATGATCAGCGCCATGCGCTCGACCGGCTCGGCGACGACGCGCGCGGCGATATCGGCCAGCGTGCCGCGGAGGATGCGCTCGGCGGGACGCGTCGCTTCCACCACCACCGCAACCGGGCAATCCGGCCCGTAGAGCGGCGTGAGCTCGGCAACGACCTTGTCCAGCGCGTGGATGGCGAGGTGGATCGCCAGCGTCGCCCCGGTCGCACCGAAAGCGGCCAGCGTCTCGCCCTCCGGCATGGCTGAAGCGCGGCCGGAAACGCGGGTTATCACCACGCTCTGTGCCAAACCAGGCACGGTGAGCTCGCGCCCCAGCGCCGCGCTCGCGGCTGCAAAGGCGGGCACGCCGGGGGTGAGCGTATAGGCGATGCCATGCCGCTCCAGCCGCCGGACCTGCTCGGCCACCGCCGAATAGATGGAAAGGTCGCCCGAGTGCAGCCGCGCCACGTCGAGCCCGGCGGCATGGGCAGTGACGTATTCCTGTTCGATCTCGTCGAGCGACAGCGGCGCCGTGTCGACGATGCGCGCGCTCTGCGGGCACCAGCCGAGCACCTCCGGCGGCACGATGGAGCCGGCATAGAGGCAGACGGGGCAACGGGCGATGAGATCGCGCCCGCGCAGCGTCATCAGGTCGGCCGCGCCGGGCCCGGCGCCGATAAAATGCACCGTCATGAGACTTCCTTCTCCGCCTCCCGCGCCAACGCGCAGGTCACGGGTCCGAGCACGAAGCGCGGCCCAATCAGCGTCGAGCGCCGCCCCGCCACCGCCAGTGCCGAGGCCTCCGCCACCGATGGCACGCCCATCAGCGCCACGACGCGCTCCGAATGCGTCACCGCCCGCGCCCCAGCCGCCTCGAGCTGCTGTTGCGGCACCATGACGAGCAGCAGGCCGAGGTCGAGCGCCGCCTTGATGATGCCGGCCTCGCCACCCTTCAGCGCCGGGGTCGCCATCAGCGATATCTCGTTGAGCTTGACGTCATGGCGCGCCATCGCTCCGCGCACGCAGGCGCAGACCTCCTCCGCCGTCACCCCGCGGCGGCTGCCGACGCCGGCGACGATCACGGCGCGCCCCCCGGCTTGACCCAGCTCCACTGTGTCACCGGCATGGCCGGCCACCAGCCGGTGAGCCCGCCGACCGGCGCCGCGCGGGCGACGGAGAGCCGGACGAGCTCGCCGCCGCGCGAGCCATGCTGTGCAATCAGCAGCGCCTCGGTCTCCAAAGTCACCGCATTGACCACCAGCCGCCCGCCGGACTTGAGCGTGGAAAGGGCGGCGTCGAGCACGCCCGCGTCCCCCGCCCCGCCGCCGATGAAGATCGCGTCCGGCGCCGGCAAACCAGCGAGCGCTTCCGGCGCCGCGCCTTCGACAATCTCCAACCCCGGCACGCCGAGCGAAGCGGCATTGCGGCGGATGCGGGCGGCGCGCTCGGGCCGTTCCTCGATGCCGACGGCCTTGAGCGACGGATCGGCCAGCATCCATTCGATGCCGATCGACCCCGCGCCGGCCCCGATGTCCCACAGCACTTCGCCCCGGCGCGGCGCCAGCGCGGCGAGCGTCAGCGCGCGGATCTCGCGCTTGGTGAGCTGGCCGTCATGCTCATAGAGATCGTCCGGCAGGCCGGGCGTGAGCGGGATGATCCGCGCGCCCTCCCCCGCCGCCACCTCGATGCCAACGAGATTGAGCGGGTCGACATCCATGAGGTCGAACGCCGCCGCGGTGGCCCGCCGCGCCCGCTCGCGCGGCCCCCCCAGCGCCTCCAGTACGTACAGGATCGAACCGCCGAAGCCGCTTTCCGTTAGCAGCCGGGCGATCTCACCCGGCCCGGCGCCGTCCGAGGTCAGCACCAAAAGCCGCCGTCCGGGATGAAGATGTGCGCGGACGAGGTCGAGCGCGCGGCCATGCACGGTAAGGTATGTCGCCTCCGCCAGCGGCCAGCCGAGCCGGCTGGCGGCGAGACTGTAGGAGGACGGCGCTGGGATCGCCCGCATCTCGCCGGCCGGCACATGCCGCGCCAGCGTGGCGCCGACGCCGTAAAGAAATGGGTCGCCCGAGGCCAGCACGCAGACATTCCGCCCGCGCAGGGCCAGCACCATCTCCACACCGCGCTCGAAGGGCGACGGCCAGGCCTGCGCCCGCCCCTTCACCGCCGCGCCGGCCAGCGCCAGATGCCGCGCACCGCCGAACACCACCTCGGCGGCCTCGATCGCCGCACGCGCGGCCGGCGACAGGCCGTCGAGCCCGTCCTCGCCGATGCCGACGATGGACAACCAGCGCGCCTCCTGCGCATCGTCGCGCCGCCCGGTGGCTATGGACTCAGTGCCCTGCATGACCCTGCCCGACCCGAACCGCGATGAGCGCCCGCGCCTGCTGATCCTCGGCGGCACGGCCGAGGCGCGCGCTCTGGCGGCGGCGCTCGCCGCGCGCGGCCATTACGAGGTCAGCCTGTCGCTTGCCGGGCGCACGCGCAACCCGCTCGACCAGCCCGCGCCCGTCCGCTCCGGCGGCTTCGGCGGCGCGCAGGGTCTCGCGGCACATCTGAGGGCCGAGCGCATCGACGCGCTGATCGACGCCACCCACCCCTTCGCCGCCAACATCTCGCGCAACGCCGCCGAGGCCGCGCGCTTCGCCGGCGTGCCCCTGCTCGCGCTCCTGCGCCCGGAATGGACCCGCCAGCCGCGCGACCTCTGGACCGAGGCCGCCGACATTCCAGACGCGGTGGCGAGGCTCGGCACCGCGCCGCGCCGCGTGCTCGCCGCCCTCGGCCGCAACGAGGCGCATGCCCTGGAAGCCGCGCCGCAGCATCATTGGCTGGTTCGCAGCATCGATCCGGTCGAGCCGCCGCTCGCCCTGCCCTCCGTCGCCACCATCGAGGCGCGCGGCCCCTTCCCCGAGGCCGACGAGCGCGCGCTGCTCACGGCCAACCACATCGACGCGGTGCTTTCCAAGAACAGCGGCGGCGCGGCGACCTACGGCAAGATCGCGGCCGCCCGCGCCCTCGGCATCGAGGTGATCATGGTGGCACGTCCCGCCCGCCCCAAGGTCGAGACGGTGGAGAGCGTCGAGGCGGCGCTGGCGTGGCTGGAGCCTCATCTGTCGCCCGCACGGCGCGGCGTGTAGACGAGCGCCGGCCGGCCCGGCCGCTCGACGATCCGCGTCTCCGCCGAGCCGACGATGATGCAGGTCGCCATGTCGGCCATGTGCCCGCGCGCATGGGCGAGCGGGAGCGTACGCAGCCGTTCGTCCGGCCGCCCCACCGCGCGGCCGAAGATCACCGGCACCGTGTCGGGCAGCTCCTCGCGCAATATGTCGAAGGCGGTGTCGAGCTGGTGCGGGCGCGCTCGCGACACCGGATTGTAGAAGGCCATGGCGAAGCCGGCCTGTGCGGCGAGGCGCAGGCGCTTCTCGACGACGTCCCAGGGCTTGAGGTTGTCCGACAGCGAGATGGCGCAGAAATCGTGCCCCAGCGGCGCGCCGGCCTTCGCCGCCACCGCGAGCATGGCAGTGATGCCGGGCACGATGACGAGCTCGAGTGCCCGCCATTCCGCGGGGCCGTCCTCGACCGCCTCGATCACCGCCGCCGCCATGGCGAAGACGCCGGGATCGCCGCCCGTCACCATGGCCACGCGGGCGCCTGCCGCCGCATCGGCGAGCGCGGCGCCGGCGCGCACCAGCTCCTCGCGATTGTCGGAAGGATGGCGCGCTTGGCCGTCGCGCGCCGGCACCCGGTCGAGATAGGGGCCATAGCCGTAGAGCGCCTGCGCCTCCTCCAGCGCCGCGGCCGCCTCCGGCGTGAGGAAGCGCGCTTCGCCCGGCCCGAGTCCGACGACGGTGAGCTTGCCCGCATTCATCCGCGCGCACCCCATCCCGGCACCAGCACGATGGCGAAATAAGGCGCCGGGCTCTCGTCCCGTGCCACCAATGGCGTGCAATGGCCGTCCTTCATCGTGCCACGCTCGACATAGAGCGCGCGCTCCAGCTTGCCGGCGGCTTCCAGCGCCCGCCTGATCTTCGGCAGGTTGCGCCCGACCTTCATGATCACCGCGGCATCCGCCTCGCCGAGCCGCCGCGCGAGGTCCGACTCGGCCAGCGTGCCCGGCAGCACTGAGAGCACGTCGTCCCCTTGAGCGATCGGTGCGCCGGCCTGCGACCAGCAGCCGGACATGCCGGTGACACCGGCAATGATCTCGGTCGGGTAATGCGGTGACAGCCGCACATGCAGGTGCATGTAGGAACCGTAGAACAGCGGATCGCCCTCGGAGAGCACCGCCACCGTCCGCCCGGCGTCGAGATGGCCCGCCACCCGCTTCGCCGCCTCCTCGTAGAAGCCGGCGATGGCGTCCTTGTAGGGCGCCTCGTCCTTCGGGCTTTCGGTCGTCACGGGATAGCCGAGGAGGAGTTCCTCCACGCCGATGCGGAAGTGCCCGCCGGCGATGGCCCGCGCGTGGCTGCCATTGCCCCGCTTGCAGAAATAGGCGACGACGTCCGCCTCCTTCAGCGCGCGCACCGCCTTGAGCGTCATCAGCTCGGGATCGCCCGGCCCGACGCCGACGCCGATCAGGCGTCCCGGAAGATTGCCCCCGCTCATATGCCCGGCCTCGCCAGTGCGTTGACCGCGGCCGCCGTCATGGCGCTGCCGCCCAGCCGGCCGCGCACCACCAGCCACGGCACGCCGTGGTCGCCGGCCGCGAGCGCGTCCTTCGATTCGGCTGCGCCGACGAAGCCGACCGGGATGCCGAGGATTGCGGCGGGCTTAGGCGCGCCGGCGTCGAGCATTTCCAGCAGCCGGAACAAGGCCGTCGGCGCATTGCCGATGGCGACGACGGCGCCTTCCATCTTGTCGCGCCACAGCTCCAGCGCGGCGGCGGAGCGGGTGGTGCCGAGCCGCTCGGCGAGGCCGGGCACGGCCGGCTCGCGCAAGGTGCAGATCACCTCGTTGTTCGCCGGCAGGCGGGCGCGGGTGACGCCATGCGCCACCATCTCGGCATCGCAGAGGATCGGCGCGCCCGCGTCCAGCGCGGAGCGGGCGGCACGCACAAAATCCGGAGCGAAATCAATGGCGAAGGCGGCCTCCACCAGCCCGCAGGCATGGATCATCCGCACCGCCACGTCCGCCTCCTCCGGCGAAAAGCGGCCGAGCTCGGCCTCCTCGCGGATGATGGCGAAGGAGCGCTCATAGATGGCGTTGCCGTCGCGGACGTAATCGAACGGGATGGACACTCAGGCGTCTTCCTTTTCCAGCAATTCCCGCACGGCCTGCGCGAGCCCCGACACGGGGACGACCCGCGCCGGAGCACTGCGCGGCGTGCCTTCGACCACGATCGCGGCCCCTTCGTCCAGCCCCACGATGGTCAGCGCCGCCGGCGCAGGATGAGCGCAGCCCTTGATGCAGCCGGAAACATGGACGTCGCGGCCCTTGGCCAGCGCGGCGATCCGCATGGCGGTCGCGTGCGTGTCGAGGCGCGCGGAGGCGCAGGCCGGACGGCCGGCGCAGGCGAAGATACGCCGCCGCGGATCGGCCGGATCGGTGATGGAGCCGAGCCCGGCGGCATTATTTTTCAATGAGTTAGACGCGTCCAGCGAGAGACCGACGACCAGCAGCGCGCGCCCCGAGGCGGGCTCGACATGCCGGGCGCCGGCCGCCCGCGCCGCTTCGGCCAGCGCCTGCAGCGCCTCGGCCTCGACCTGCCCGAAGGCGAGGCCGAGGCCGAGCGCGAGGGTGCCGTCGTTCAGGGCGTGAAGGCCAACCGGCTCGGCCGGCGGCTTCGATTCGACGGAGGAAACGGGAGCGAGGGCGAATTCCGCGCGCAGCGCCTCGATTCCGTGTTCCATCAAGAGGTTAGCCATCCGTGCCGCCGGCCCGCGGGCGGCGAGGCGCTCCAGCAGCGCGACCACGATGGCGGGAACCCGGTGGGGCGGGACTTCGCCGGCGGGACGATTCGCCAGCAAGATCAGAGCGTTGTCTCCCCTTCCCGCCGTCACGCCGATATCGGCCTTCAGCGCCAAAAGATGCAGCTCGCCGCCGCCATCGACGACGACGGACGCTTTCGGCGCGAGGCGCAGCACCAGCTTGGCGGCGCGGTCGGAAATCTCCCGCGCCAGCGGGCGCGGGTCGAAACGCTCGACCGGATCGAGCCCGGCGAGCGCGCTCGCCTCGACCGGAAAGCCTTGCGGCACAACGATTCCCAGCGCAGCGACCGCTTCCGGCAGGCGGGTCGCGCCGGCGCTCGTCAAGCCGCGCAATTGCAGCTTGCCGCGCGCCGTCACCTCGACGATGCCGTTGCCGAGTGCGCGCGCCAGCCTTGCGAGGCCGGAGAGCTGCTCGAAAGTCAACGGCTGCAAGGGTTGCAGCCGTGCCAGCAGCCCGTCGCCGGTCTGCATCGGCGCGGGCAGCGAGGGGCAGGCGCCGCGCCGCAGGCGGGCGACATCGCTGGTGGCATTTTTGGTGACATTTCCGTCGCCACCGGTGGCGACGTCATTAGTGGCAGTAGTGGCATCGGTGGCAGGGGTGACAACGCTCATTCCGCCGCCTCCCCCGCCAATGCCGCCAGCCCGGCGCCGACATCGTTGCGGCGCGGATGCCAGAGGCCCCGCTCCCGCGCCAGCTCGAAGCGCGCCGCGACGAAGCGTGCTGCCTCCGGCGAGACCTGGCTGAGGAAATCGCGCACGGCCTCGTCACCGACATAGGCGGCGTGCAGCGCGTCGATCAGGGGACCGGGTACGGCACGGGTCGCTTCAGTGAAGCCGATCAGCCGGTCGACGGTCTCGGCGATCTCCGCCGCGCCGCGCGGGCCGTGGCGCATGAGGCCGGCGATGTAGCGGGGATTCGTCCGCCCGCGGACGATGCGGGCGATCGCCTCCGCCAGAGGACGCGCCTTCGGCCGGGCGGGATCGGACGTGTCGAGCACCACGAGGTCGGGCGCGCGGCCCAGCTTCTCGGCCGCCGCCGCGAAGCCGCCGATGAAGGCGAGGTCGGCATCGCCTTCCAGCAGGTCGCGGCCGGGATCGTCGCCGCCATGGACGAGAAGGTCCGCCGCCGCGACGCGCGCCTCGAAAGTGTCGCCCGCCTCCTGCGCCTCGCCCTCCGTACCGCCATAGGCATGCGAGGCGCTCGCGAGATAGGCGGCGCCCAGCGCCTCGCGCTCGATCTCGCCGGCATCGAGCCCCGCACCATAGGCGCCCGGCGCCGTTCCGAAGATGCGCGGCGCGCCCGCGCCGGCCGCCTTCAGCGGGTTCTCGTCGTGCGTTTCCTCGCGCCGGGCCACCGCGCGCAGGGCGGCGTCGAGAAGCGCGATCTGCGCCGGGAACAGGTCGCGGAACAGGCCGGATATGCGGAAGGTGACGTCGACGCGCGGGCGGCCGAGCAGCGCGGTCGGCAGCACCTCGATGCCGGTCACGCGGCCCGTGGCCGGATCCCAGGTCGGCCGCGCGCCGATCAGCGCCAGGCCCTGGGCGATCTCCTCGCCGCCGGTGCGCAGCGTGGCGCTGCCCCACAGATCCAGCACCAGCGCGCGCGGCCAGTCGCCATGCGTCTGCGCATAGGCCCGCAGCACCTCGTCGGCGGCGAGGCGGCCGAGGTCCATGGCGGTCGGCGTCGGCAAGGCGCGGGGATCGGCGGTGAAGAGGTTGCGGCCGGTCGGCATCACGTCGCTGCGCCCGCGCCCCGGCGCACCAGCCGGCCCGGCGGGGACGCGACGGCCGTCCAGCGCGGCGAGCAGCCCGTCTCGCTCGGCATCGCCGCACGGCCCACGACCATAGACGTGAAAGCCGTCCTTCAGCCGCATCTCCTTGATGTCGCACAGGAAAGCGTCGATCTGCTTCAGCGCCTCGTCCGGCGCCACGTCCACGGCAAGGCCGGCGTCGCGGGCAAGGCCGGTGCGCTCGGCCTCCTCGACGATGAGGCGGGCGAGGCGCTCGCGCCGTCGGCGGTCGAGCCCGTCGGCCTGCGCATATTCGTCGACGAGACGCTCGAGCTCGGCCGCCTCGCCGGCGAGCCCGGCCTCGACGGTCGGCGGCGGCAGGTGGCCGAGCGTCACCGCGGCGATGCGCCGCTTGGCCTGCGCCGCCTCGCCGGGATTGGAAACGATGAAGGGATAGGCGACCGGGAGCGCGCCCAGCACCAGCTCGGGGAAGCAGCCTTGCGTGAGCGCGACATGCTTGCCCGGCAGCCATTCCAGCGTGCCATGCGCGCCCATATGCACGAGCGCATCGGAGGAGCGCTGGAGCCACAGGCCGAAGGCGAGCAGCGCATGGCGCGGGGGGAGCGCCGGGTCGTGATATTGCGCGCGGCGCTCGGTTCGCGAGCCGCGGTCCGGCGCTATGGCGACGGTCACATGGCCGAAGCGCGCCGCGCGGAAGCGGAAGGCGCCGCCGACAAGGTCCGGATCGTCCTCCGGCGCGCCCCAGGCGGCGTCGATGGCGACGACGGCGGCGGGTGGAAGGGTTGCGAGCCACGTCCGGTATTCGGCCAATTCAAGAGCAACCTCATCCTGAGGTGCCCGGCGCCAGCCGGGCCTCGAAGGATGCTCGCCTCGAACGCCCGGACGAGCATCCTTCGAGGCTCGCTCCGCTCGCACCTCAGGATGAGGGTGTTCTTTGGTCAGTCGATGGAGCAGCCCCCGCTCATCCTCCGGCACGTCCTCCACCCGGTAGCCGGCCGCCTTCGTGTCCGAGAGCAGCGCCCGCACGCTCGCCGGCACGTCGAGGCCGACGGCCCAGCCGGTGCGGCCGGGGGCGCCGGCGTATTCCGGGATCAGCACCGTCACCCGGCGCTTTTCGCGCGGCGTGGCCTGCAAGCGGACCAGCGCGGCGACGCGGTCGGCGACCTCGGCCACCCGGTCCGGCTCCGGGCGGTTCGCCAGCGCGGTGAAACCCGGCACCGTGGGCGCCTCCTCCGCGGCCTTGAACGAGAGCGCGCCGGCGAGCACGCGCCCGTCGAGCTCGGGCAGCACGACGTGCATGGCGAGGTCGGCGCTCGTCAGCCCGCGCACGCCCTCCGCCCACGCCTCGCGCTTGGTCGTGGCGACGATGGCCTGCAGCACCGGCACGCCGGGCGCGTCGAGCACGGTTTCCTCGCCCGGATCGGCGGCGGCGAAGGCGGTGAGCGTGACGATGATTGCGGGCTCCATCGCCGCCAGCGCCTGCTTCAGGAAGGCGGCAGAGGCCGGCTCGCGCAGCGAAGCGACGAAGATGGGTTTTGGCGACAGCCCGCGCGCGGCCAGCGCGTCGCACAGCGCGTCGACCGGCGCCGTGTCGCCGGCCAGCCACATGGAGCGGTAGAAGATGACGGGGATGGCGGGGGCGGTGCCTTCACCGGATACGCCCTCATCCTGAGGTGCGAGCGCAGCGAGCCTCGAAGGATGGTCAGCGAGAAGGTCCCCTGCTTCAGCATCCTTCGAGGCTCGGCCCTTGGCCGAGCACCTCAGGATGAGGTCGTTGGGAATTGGGGAGGAAGGTCCGGTCGGGGGAACCCACTCATATCCCCCCGCCAGCGGCACGGGCTGCGGTGACGCGGCGTCCATATCGCGTCCGGCATGTCCCGCCAGACGGCGCAGCAGCGCGCGCATATTGGCCGGGCCGCCGGCGCGGAAATAGGCGAGCAGTTCCGCTAGCTCCAAAGCCGGCAGGGTGGAAGCTTCCGCAAGGCGCGGGTCGTCGCGGTCCTCGCCCGGCAGCACCGCCAGCGCGAAGCCCCTCGCCCGCGCCTCGGCGCTCAGCCGGTCGACGCCGTAGCGCCACCAGTCGAGCCCGCCGAGCAGCCGCACCACCACGATGCGGGCATGCAGCGCCACGCTGTCGATCCACAGGTCGACCGACATGGGGTGCCGCAGGTCGCGCAGGTTGGCGAGGCGCAGGCTGGGAAGCTCGGGCTCGGCCTGCTGCGCCCGCGCGAGTGCGCCGAGATCGCTGTCGGTGAAGGACAGCACCACCACCTCGCCCGGCGTCTGGCCGAGATCGACCGGCTCGACGAGGTCGTCGAGGCTGGTCGAGGTGGTGGTGAGGATGTGCATGGGTGCGACGATCTCCTGAAAACGTCATCCCGGCCGAAGCGAAGCGGAGAGCCGGGATCGCGTGCCGATCTCTTTCTGACAGCGATCCCGGATACGGCCTTGCGGCCGTTCCGGGATGACGAAATCTCCTAGGCCGCCACCGCCTCGCCGGCGAGGATGGCCTCCACCTTCGCCGCGTCGAAACCCTTCAGCCCGATCGCGACCAGCCGGCCACGGCGGGGCTCGGCGCCCCAGGCACGGTCGAAATGATGCGCTACGCGCGGGCCGACCGCCTGCACCAGCAGGCGCATCGGCTTGCCCGTCACGGCGAGAAAGCCCTTCACCCGCAGCACCTCGGCCTCCTCGGCGGCGCGGGCGATGCGGGCGGCGAACTCTGCCGGCTCAGTGATCTCCGGCACCTCGATCACCACGCTGTCGAAATCGTCGTGATCGTGCTCGGCCTCGTCGTCGTGATGGGTGCGGCGGTTCTCGATGTCGTCCTCGGTGCCGACGCCAAGGCCCATCAGCACCGCCGGGTCGATCCGCCCGTCGGTGATGCTGACCACGCGCACGCCCTTCGGCAGCTCGGCGTCGAGCGCGGCGCGGGCCTTTTGCTTGCCGGCTTCGTCGATCAGATCGCCCTTGGTGAGGATGACGAGGTCGGCGCAGGCGATCTGGTCGTCGAACACTTCCTCGATCGGGTCGTCATGGTCGAGTGAAGAATCCGCCGCGCGCTGCTCGGCGAGGGCGTCATGGTCGTGCGCCACCCGCCCGTCCGCCAGCGCCGCGCCGTCCACCACGGCGACGACGCCGTCGACCGTCACCCGACTTTTGATCGCCGGCCAGTGGAAGGCCTGCACGAGCGGCTTAGGGAGGGCGAGGCCGGAGGTCTCGATGAGGATGTGGTCGACCTTGGGCGAGCGGGCGAGGATCGCGTCGAGGGCGGGCACGAAATCATCCGCCACGGTGCAGCAGATGCAGCCATTGGCCAGCTCGACGATGTTCTCCTCCGGGCAGGTGTCGATGCCACAGCCCTTGAGGATCTCGCCGTCGATGCCGACATCGCCGAACTCGTTGACGATCACCGCCAGCCGCTTGCCTTTGGCGGTCTCCAGCACGTGGCGGATCAGCGTCGTCTTCCCCGAGCCGAGGAAGCCGGTGACGATGGTGCAGGGCACACGCGAAAGATTGGTCGAAGCGGCGGTCATGCGGCGTCTCCACGAACGGGGTCTCGGGATGCGCCGGTCGCGGAAGGATTTTTCCGCGCGAGGCCGCGACAGGGAATCGCAGCTCTGCCTGGCCGTCGGGCACCCCGCCGACGGACACGACCGAATCTCCGGCAGGTCTCCTGGCTCGCGGGTCGCCGCCTCGTCGCCGCCTTCCCGGAGAGGTCTCCAGTGGCTTCAGGCGCGGGCTCGCCGCTCACAGTTGCGGGGGCAGCCGCGGAATAGGAGCACCCGAAGGGCACCCCGCACCGCATTCCCTTTTCATCCCGCCCGAGAGCGGGAACCGTCGATCGCCGCCACTAAAGGAGCCTTGCCGGGGATTGTCAAACCGGCGCGGCGCATCCCCATTGCGGCGCGGTATTTGGCCGCTATAGTCGCGGGAGTCGTCGGTTCCCGTGATGCGCACGGGACGCAAGACGGGAACGCGGTGGGGCGGAAAACCTTCCTTCAAGGTCGACGTCGAATCCGCGGCTGCCCCCGCAACTGTGAGCGGCGAGCCCTTCTCCATCAGCCACTGGCGGCAACGCCGGGAAGGCGGGGAAGGGCCGAGACCCGCGAGCCAGGAGACCGGCCGGCGACACAACCGCAGCGACCCTCGGGTGGAGGGTCAAAGGAGCCTGCCATGAATAGCCCGCACAGCCGCACCACGGCTGCCTCGTCCCAGTCCGCCGCCTCGCGCGCCATCCCGATCACGCTCGCCGCCTTGCTCGGCGTCTTCGTCATCGGCGGCGTCGGCTTCTCGCAGATCGGGCCGATGCACAATGCGACGCACGACGTGCGTCACGCCGCTGCCTTCCCCTGCCACTGACCGGCGGAGACGTGCAGCCATGTCGCTTTTCAGGACGATTCTGTTCGTCGCCGCGCTCGCCGGTATCGGCACCGGCGTCGTCGTCGCCGCCATCCATCTCTTCACCACCGTGCCGCTGATCGTGCAGGCCGAGAGCTTCGAGGGCTCGGCCCCCGAGGAAGCCGCCCCGCACGAGCACGCGCCCGGCACCGCGGCGCATGAGCATTCCCACGACGGCGAGGAATGGGCGCCGGCCGACGGCATCGAGCGCAACGGCCTCACCGTGCTGTTCACCGTGCTGACCGGCTTCGGCTTCGCGCTGCTGCTGGTCGCCGCGAGCGAGCTGACCGGCGGGCTGACCGGCTGGCGGCAGGGCCTGCTCTGGGGTCTGGCGGGCTTCGCCGCCTTCACCCTGGCGCCCGGGCTCGGCCTGCCGCCGGAGCTTCCGGCCATGCCGGCCGCCGACGTCGCCGCGCGGCAGATGTGGTGGATCGGCACGGCGGCGGCGACCGCCGCCGGCCTCGCCCTCGTCGTCTTCGGCCGCTCGCCGCTGTTCGCCGTGCTGGGCATCACGCTGATCCTGGCGCCCCAGCTCATCGGCGCGCCGCAGCCGGACAGCTACGAGACGCCGATCCCCGAGGCGCTGCACCACAGCTTCGTCGTCGCCTCGGTGACGGTGAGCTTCGTATTCTGGGTGCTGCTCGGCGGCCTCGCCGGCTGGCTGCGCCCGCGCTTCGCTTCGCACGCGTGAGCCTGACCCTCGTCCTCGGCGGCGCCCGCTCCGGCAAGAGCCGGCACGCCGAGGAACTGGTCGAGCGCCTGCCCGGCCCGTGGAGCTACATCGCCACCGCGCAAGCCTATGATGAGGAGATGGTGGAGCGCATTGCGCTCCACCGCTCGCGCCGCAGCGAGGAGTGGGACACGCTCGACGCCCCGCACGACCTCGCCGGCGCGCTGGCCGGCCTGCCCGCCGGACGGCCGGTGCTGGTCGACTGCCTGACGCTCTGGCTGACCAATCGCATGCTCGCCGAGGCCGATATCGAGGCCGAGGGCGCGGCGCTGGCCGAGGCGCTGGCCGCGCGGGACGGCGAGACCGTCGTGGTTTCCAACGAGGTCGGGCTTTCCATCGTGCCGGAGAACGCCCTCGCCCGCCGCTTCCGTGATGCGCAGGGCCGGCTGAACCAGATGGTGGCCGCCTGCGCCAATGAGGTGATCTTCATGGTCGCCGGCCTTCCTATGAGGGTGAAGGGATGACCGGGATTTCCGAGGAAGACGCCGTCCGCCACCGCGCCAAGATGGAAAAGCGCAAGGCGGTGCAGGACGCCGAGGTCGCCGGGAAGACCGTCGAGAAGGGCCTGCTGATCGTCCATACCGGCGCCGGCAAGGGCAAGTCGACCGCCGCCTTCGGCCTTGCCCTGCGGGTGCTGGGGCACGGGGGCCGCGTCGGGGTGGTGCAGTTCATCAAGGGCGCCTGGCATTCGGCCGAGCGCGACGCGCTGAAGACCTTCGGCGACCGGGTGGAATGGCACTCCATGGGCGAGGGCTTCACCTGGGAGACGCAGGACCTCGCCCGCGACATCGCCGCCGCCGGGCGCGCCTGGGAGAAGGCGCGCGAATTGATGGCGGACGAGACCATCGGCCTCCTCATCCTCGACGAGCTCAACATCGCCCTGCGCTATGATTATCTGCCGGTGGACGAGGTGGTGGCCGCGCTCGCCGCTCGCCGGCCCGACCTGCATATCGTCGTCACCGGCCGCAACGCCAAGCCCGCCCTGATCGAGGCCGCCGACCTCGTCACCGAGATGGCGCTGGTGAAGCACCACTTCAAAGCCGGGGTGAAGGCGCAGAAGGGCATCGAGTTCTGATGCCCGGCACTTCGCCAAGGAATTGCACGGTGCGATCTCGCAATTCCGCAGCGACACTCCTATGTGGAATGCGACGCCGGATGTTGCGGCGTGGCGCTTTCACGGAGAAACGCTTCGATGCGTTCCACCCCTGTCGCTTACCTGTTCTGGCTGTTCGGCCTGATCGGCATCTGCGGCATCCACCGCTTCTACACCGGCCGCTACTGGACCGGCGCGCTCTGGCTGCTGACCATCGGCCTGCTCGGCATCGGCCAGATCATCGACCTGTTCCTGATCCCCGGCATGGTGCGCGAGGCCAATCTGGAACGCCGCGTGGATTATCTCGAAGGCCGCGACTACGGCTCGCGCCACGGCCATCACGGCTGACCTCCTCGACCCCTGAGGGCGCGTGATGAACGCGCCCTCTTCTGCGCGCGCCCTGATGTTCCAGGGCACCGGCTCGGATGTCGGCAAGTCGCTGATCGTCGCCGGCCTCGCCCGCGCCTTCGCCAATCGCGGGCTCACGGTCCGCCCCTTCAAGCCGCAGAACATGTCGAACAACGCCGCCGTCACGCCCGACGGGGGCGAGATCGGCCGTGCGCAGGCGCTGCAGGCGCGGGCGGCACGCGTGGCGCCGTCCGTCCACATGAACCCGGTGCTCTTGAAGCCGCAGAGCGAGATCGGCGCGCAGGTGGTGGTGCAGGGCCGCGCGCGCGGCAACGCCAAAGCGAGCGAATACCAGAAGCTGAAGCCTTCGCTCATGGCGGCGGTACTGCAGAGCTACGGCAAGCTGCGCGCCGAGGCCGACCTCGTTCTGGTCGAGGGCGCAGGCTCGGCCTCGGAGATCAACCTGCGCGCGGCCGACATTGCCAATATGGGTTTTTCCCGCGCGGCCGATGTGCCTGTCATCCTGATCGGCGACATCGACCGCGGCGGCGTCATCGCCAGCCTGGTCGGGACGAAGGCGGTGCTCCTGGCGGAGGACGCGGCGATGATAAGCGGCTTCCTGGTCAACCGCTTCCGCGGCGATCCCGCGCTGTTCGCTTCCGGCATGGACGAGATCGCCGCACGCACCGGCTGGGAGGCCCTCGGCCTCATCCCCTTCTTCGCGGATGCCGGCCGTCTGCCGGCGGAGGACGCGCTGGCGCTCGACGCCGCACGACCTTTGAAACCGGGCGCGCGCGTGAAGATCGCCGTCCCCATCCTGCCGCGCATCGCCAATTTCGACGATCTCGACCCGCTGGACGCGGAACCCTCAGTGGAGGTGGTGCGCGTGCGCCCCGGCACCGCCCTGCCGGGAGATGCCGACCTCGTCATCCTGCCCGGCTCGAAATCCACCATCCCCGACCTCGAAGATCTGCGCCGCGCCGGCTGGGACATCGACATTCTCGCCCATGTGCGGCGCGGCGGCCGGGTGCTCGGCCTGTGCGGCGGCTACCAGATGCTGGGGCGCACGCTGGCCGACCCAGAGGGCGTGGAAGGTCTGCCCGGCACCGTTGCGGGCCTCGGCCTCTTGGAGGTCGACACCGTGCTGACGGCTGAGAAGCGGCTGGTGGCGATCACCGGTTCGACCGGCGGCATACCGTTCGCCGGCTACGAGATGCATATGGGCGTGACGGAAGGTCCGGGCCGGGCCCGCCCCTTCGCGCATATCGACGGCGGGGGTCCGGAGGGCGCCGTCTCGCCGGACGGGCGCGTCATCGGCACCTATGCCCACGGCCTGTTCGCCGACGACCGCCAGCGCGCGCACTGGCTCGCAACCCTCGGCGCGCCGCCGAGCGGTCTAGCCTATGAGGACGGGGTGGACGCGACGCTCGACGACCTCGCCGCCCACCTCACCGCCCATGTCGACCTCGACCGGCTGCTGGAGCTGGCGCGATAGGCTTGGCGTCATCCCGGCCGAGCGCAGCGAGAGCCGGGATCGCCCTCCATTCTGCTTGCGATCCCGGATCGGCCTTCGGCCGTCCGGGATGACGGCTTATGGAGTGCCTCAGATCACCACCGCCAGCGTCAGTATCGCCAGCGCGCCCACCACAACCCCGTCCGCGGCGCGGTAGAGCGCCAGCGCCCGGCGGATGTCGGCGGCCGTGCATTCGTAGCGGCCGCCCTCGCCCATCAGCCCGTCGACCGAGAGCTTGCCGCCATAATGGCGCGGGCCGGCGATGGCGATGCCGAGCGCGCCCGCCATCGCCGCTTCCGGCCAGCCGGCATTGGGCGAGCGGTGTTTTCTCGCGTCGCGTCGCATCGCCGTCCACGCCGCGCGCGCCGAGGCACCGCGCACGAAAATCGCGCCGATCACCACCGCCATGCCGGCGAGCCGCGAGGCGGGCAGGTTGACCAGATCGTCGAAGCGCGCCGAGGCCCAGCCGAAATCGGTGTGCCTGATGTCCTTGTGGCCGATCATGCTGTCGGCGGTGTTCACCGCCTTGTAGATCGCCCCGCCGGCGAGGCCGCCGACGCCCATCCATAGGGCCGGCGCCACGACACCGTCGGAGAAGTTCTCGGCGAGGCTCTCGATCGCCGCCCGCGCCACCCCGCCCTCGTCGAGCTTGTCCGGGTCGCGCCCGACGATGTGCGACACCGCCCGCCGCCCGGCCTCAAGGCTCTCCTCCAGCCCGTCGGCGACGCGGGCGACATATTGGTGCAGGCTGCGCTGGGCGAGCAGGGTCGAGCCGGCGAAGGCCGTGTAGAGGAAGCCGAGCGGCAGCATGAGCAAGAGCTTCTGCGTCACGAAGCCCACCGTCCCGGCGAGCGCGACGATCATGACCAGCGTCGCCACGCCGGCGATCTTGCGGTGGCGCGGGGTGTCGGTGTCGAGGTTGATCTCGCGGTCCAGCGCCGCGATCAGCCGGCCCATCCACATCACCGGATGGCCCGCGCGCTCCAGCAGAATGCGGGGATAGCCGATCACGGCCTCGATCAGCAGCGCCGCCAGGGTTAAACCGAGAGTAAGGTCGAGGGCCATCGGAAGTGATTCTCTTTTATAGAGGGCTTCCGGTACGCATCGAATCTGCCGGCCGCGCGTACCACCATTTCCGTCCGCGCGCGTGCCATCAAGACCCGCCGCGCGGCTTCCCGCGCCCATCAACCGGATGCTGCGCGCCGCATGAACATCCCCGTCACCTCGCTCGGCCTGCTGCCGCCGGAAATGGAGCAGCTGAAGCGCGCTAGGCTGCAGGAGGTGTTCGGCTTCGACCGCTTCCGCCCCGGCCAGCAGGACGTGGTGGATTCGGTGCTCGCCGGCGTGCCGACGCTGGCGGTGATGCCGACCGGCGCGGGCAAGTCGCTGTGCTACCAGCTGCCCGCGCTGGTGCTGGGCGGGCTCTCCATCGTCGTCTCGCCGCTGATCGCGCTGATGGACGACCAGGTGAACGCGCTGAAATTGCAGGGCGTCGCCGCGGAGGCGATCCATTCCGGCAAGTCCCGCGAGGAGAACGTCGCCATCTGGCGCCGCGTGGCGGCCGGCGAGGTGCGCCTGCTCTATCTCGCGCCCGAGCGCCTGCTGACCGAGCGCATGCTGGCGGCGCTGTCCCGCCTCTCCCTCGGCCTCGTGGCGGTGGACGAGGCGCACTGCATCTCGCAATGGGGGCATAGCTTCCGCGGCGAATATCTCGGCCTCGGCAAGCTGCGCGAGATCTTCCCCGGCATCCCGCTGGTCGCGCTCACCGCCACCGCCGACAAGGCGACGCGCGACGACATCGTCGAGCGGCTGTTCGGCGGCACCGCGCGGGTCTTCGTCTCCGGCTTCGACCGGCCGAACATCTTCATCGGCGTCGAGGCGAAGAAGGACCCGGCGCGGCAGATCGAGGGCTTCGTGCGCGCGCGCGCCGGCGTCTCCGGCATCGTCTACCGCATCTCGCGCAAGAAGGTGGAGGAGACCGCCGAGCGGCTCTCCACTGCGGGCATCCGCGCCTTGCCCTACCATGCCGGCCTCACGCCGGAGGTCCGCGCGGCCAACCAGGAAGTCTTCCTCGCCGAGGACGGCATCGTCATGGTCGCCACCGTCGCCTTCGGCATGGGCATCGACAAATCGGACGTGCGCTATGTGCTGCATGCCGACGCGCCGGGCACGCTGGAAGCCTATTACCAGGAGATCGGCCGCGCAGGCCGCGACGGCGCCCCGGCCGAGGCGCAGCTGCTCTATTCCGCCAGCGACATCGCCACCCGCCGCCGCTTCCTCGACGAGGAGCCCTCCCCGCCCGAGCGCAAGATGGTGGAGGCCCGCCGGCTCGACGCCATGGTCGGCTTCTGCGAGGCGGTGACCTGCCGGCGCGCGGTGCTGCTCGGCTATTTCGGCGAGCGCGCCAAGGCATGCGGCACCTGCGACGTCTGCCGCGACCCGCCGCAGGTGGTCGATGCCTCGCGCGACGCCCAGCTCGTGCTGCGCCTCGTGCGCGCCACCGGCGAGCGCTACGGCGCGGCCTATATCGCCTCCGTCGTCACCGGCCAGCGCACCGACCAGATCGCCGCCCGCGGCCACGACCGGCTGGCCGATTTCGGCACCGGCGCCGACAAGCCGGCGACCGAATGGCGCGCCCTGCTGCGCCAGCTGGTGGCGACCGGCGCGCTGCATGCCGACCCCGAGCGCTTCGGCGCGCTCACCCTCACCGAGGCCGGCGTTTCCGTGCTCGGCGGCACCCGCGCCGTCACGCTGCGTGCGCCGACCCGCCGGAAGCGCGAGCGCTTCGCGCGCGAGAGCGGGCCGGAGCTGGCGCCGGCCGAGGCGGCGCTGCTCGGCAAGCTCAAGGCGCTGCGCCGCGAGCTCGCCGCCGAGCGCAACGTGCCGGCCTATGTGGTCTTCGCCGACCGCACGCTGGAGGAAATGGCGGTGGAGCACCCGCGCACGCGCTCCGAGCTGGCCGGCATCAAGGGCGTCGGCGCCGCCAAGCTGGAGGCCTTCGGCACCGCATTTCTTAAGATCCTCAAAGAATTCTCTTAGGGAATTCTAAGAATAGCGTGCGGGAAGTTTTCCACACGCAAAAGAGTTCACGCGCGCGGATTCTGTCCCTAGACTGGGCGGCAACGGACGAAAAGTCCGGAATGACCCCTGTTCCGGGATGGAAATGATGAAGCTCCAGCTGTTCACCGCGGCGCTCGCCGCCACCACCCTGCTCGCCGCCGTCGGCGCCGGCGCGCACGGCCCCACCCGCCAGAAGATCTCCGAGAAGATCGAGATCAACGCCCCGCCGGAGAAGGTCTGGGCCGTGGTCTCCAACTTCCAGGACGGCGGCTGGATCCCCGTCGTCGCCAAGACCGAGGGCACCGGCGGCAACGCGCCCGGCGCCAAGCGCACCCTGACGCTGAAGAACGGCGCCACGGTCGAGGAGGAAGTGGCCAAGCTCGAGCCGGAGACCATGACCCTCATGTACCGGATCGACAAGGTCGACGTCGCCGTGCTGCCGGTGACGAACTACTCGTCCTGGCTGGTCGTGACGCCGGCCGACGGCGGCAAGAAGTCCGAGGTCGAGT
The DNA here is from genome assembly GCA_029239875.1 of Xanthobacteraceae bacterium. Lineage (GTDB taxonomy): Bacteria > Pseudomonadota > Alphaproteobacteria > Rhizobiales > Xanthobacteraceae > Ancylobacter. The sequence continues at coordinate 106,063 of JARBUD010000005.1, forward strand.
GGCGCGGCGCCTTCTATCGCGGCTACCCGAACAACGATCCCCCGCCGGAGCTGAACGACGAGGCCGCCATCAAGGCGGTGACCGGGCTCTACAAGGCCGGGCTGGAATCGCTGAAGAAGCAGATCGAAGGCGGCAGCTGAGGGCTGGCCCTCCGGTTTGCTGCGCCGTGAACCCCTGTGGCGTCATCCCGGCCGAGCGTCAGCGAGAGCCGGGATCGCTCTCCAGTCGGGTCGCGATCCCGGATCGGCCTGCGGCCGTCCGGGATGACGGCAATCGCACCTGGGATCCCTCTCCCCGCCCGGGAGAGGGATCGGGTGAGGGGGAAAGCCGTGCGGCTCATCCTCCCGGCCGCATGGCGAGGCAAGTCCCCCTCACCCGCCTTTTTGCCCTGGTCGCCTGCACGCTCCTCGCGCTTCCCGCCGCCGCCGACGAGGCCTTCGTCACCTCGCAGCCGGCGGAGATGCTGTCCGTCGTCGACCTCACCGCCAACAAGGTCGTCGCCACCCTCCCCATTCCCGGCAAGCCGGCCGGCATCGCCGTCTCGCCGGACGGCAGGCGCGCCTTCGTCACCTCGCCGGACGGCAAGGCGCTGAGCATCCTCGATGCCGCCACCCGCAAGCTGGAACACCGCGTCGAGGTCGGCGGCGGGCCGCTCGGCGTCGCCGTGCATCCTTCCGGCAGCCCTGCCTATGTCGCCGACTGGTACCAGCACCGCATCCTTGCGGTGGACGCGGCGAACGGAGCGATCACCGGCGAGGTGAAGGTGGGCGATTCCCCCTCCGGCCTCGCGGTGACGCCGGACGGGCGCCTGCTCATCTCCGCCGACCGCGATTCCGACGCGGTGAGCCTGATCGACACGTCGAGCCTGACGCGCCTCGCCTCGATCAAGGTCGGTGCGCGGCCCTTCGGCGTCACCATCGATGCGGAAGGAAAACGCGCCTACACCGCCAACGTCGCCTCCAACGACGTCAGCATCATCGACATCGGGGAAAAGAAGCTCATCGGCACGGCCAAGGTCGGCCAGCGGCCCTATGCGGTGGCGCTGGCCAAGGGCCGCGCCTTCGTCACCGACCAGTACGATTCCACGGTCAGCGTGTTCGACCTGGAGACGCTGGCGCCGGTGGCGAAGATCGCGGTCGGCGACTATCCCGAGGGCATCGAGGCTAGCGGCGACGGCGCCTCCGTCTATGTCGCCTGCTGGGAGGCCAACACGCTGGAGGTCATCGACACGTCGAGCCACAAGGTGATCCGGAAGATTGAGGTCGCTGACGGGCCGCGCGCCTTCGGCGCCTTCATCCGGAAGACGCAGCCCTGAGGGAGACTTGCCTTGCTTGAGCCCTCATCCTGAGGTGCCGTTACACACGCGGCCCGCAGCGACGGGCCTTCGACACGGAAGGGCCGACCGAGATGGAAAAGCAGTTCTGGCACGACAAATGGGAGCGCAACGAGATCGCCTTCCACGGCGGCGAGCCGCATCCGCTGCTGGTGCACAATCTTCCCGCCCTCGGCCTCGCGACCGGCGCCCGGCTGTTCCTGCCGCTGTCCGGCAAGAGCCTCGACATAGGCTGGCTGCGCGGGCGCGGCTACGAGGTCGCGGCCATCGAGCTCAGCCGGCTCGCCATCGAGCAGCTCTTCGCCGAGCTGAAGATCGAGCCGCGCGTGAGCGAGGTCGGGCCGCTGGAGCTTTTCGAGGCGGACGGGCTCACCGTCTTCGTCGGCGACTTCTTCGATCTCGACCGCGAGGCGCTGGGCACGGTCGACGCCGTCTATGACCGCGCGGCCCTTGTCGCGCTGCCCGAGCCGATGCGCGAGCGCTATGCCGGGCACCTTGTCCACCTCACCCATGCCGCGCCGCAGCTGCTGATCAGCTTCGACTACGATCCCTCGCTGCTGGTCGGCCCGCCCTTCAGCGTGCCCGAGCACGAGGTGCGCCGGCACTATGGCGCCGCCTATCATATACGCGGGCTCGGCCGGCACGAGGTGAAGGGCGGCCTGCGCGGCGCCACGCCGATCTATGAGGAAGTCTGGCTGATGGAGCGGCGCTGAGCGCGGCCCAGCTGCTCAGATCGCGTAGTCGCCCGGCTGCTGCGCCGGCGGGGCCTTGGTGTCGACGCCGGGGCCGGCGGGCGGGAACAGGCGGGCGCGGTCGAGCCGCACCGCCACCTGCTCGCCCACCGGCACCCGCACGGTCGGGGCGATGTCGGCCTCGAACAGCGCCGAGCCGACCTCGATCTCGACCCGGCGGATGGCGCCGTGGCGGCGGAAGCCGCGCACCGCGCCCTTCAGCCCCGGCGTGCCGGGCAGGCCGAGCGAGACGTCGTGCGGGCGCACATAGAGCAGCGCCGGCCCATCCGGCACCGGCTGGGTGGCGGCGGCGATGGCGGTGGTGCCGGCGACGGCGACGCCGTCCTTCACCTCGACCTCGATGCGGCTGGATTCGCCCATGAAGCCGAACACGGCGGCGGTCGCCGGCTGGTCGTAGACGTCGTCCGGCGTGCCGACCTGCTCGATCCGGCCCTTGCCCATCACCACCACGCGGTCGGCGAGCTCCAGAGCCTCCTCCTGGTCGTGGGTGACGAAGAGCGTGGTATGGCCGGTGCGGTCGTGCAGCTCGCGCAGCCAGCGGCGCAGCTCCTTGCGCACCAGCGCGTCGAGCGCGCCGAAGGGCTCGTCGAGAAGAAGCACCTTCGGCTCGATGGCCAGCGCGCGGGCCAGCGCCACGCGCTGCCGCTGGCCGCCGGAAAGCTGCGCCGGGAAGCGCCCGCCATAGGAATCGAGCTGCACGAGCGAGAGGAGGTCCGCCACGCGCTTGTTGATCTCGGCTTCCGAAGGCCGCTCGGCGCGCGGGCGCGAGCGCAAGCCGAAGGCGATGTTCTCGGCCACGGTCATGTGGCGGAACAGCGCGTAGTTCTGGAACACGAAGCCGATGCCGCGCCGGCGCACGGGGACCGAGAGCGCGTCCTGCCCGTCGAAGAACACGCGGCCATGGCTCGGCTGCTCCAGCCCGGCGACGATGCGCAGCAGCGTGGTCTTGCCCGAGCCGGACGGCCCGAGCAGCGCCACCAGCTCGCTCGGCTTGACCTCGAGCGACACGTCGGAGAGCGCCGGCGCGCCGCTGCCGAAGCTCTTGCCGACCTGATCGATCGTCACCGCGACGGTCATGAATTCACTCTTAATTGGTGTACTAAATGGAATTGTCCGCAAGATATCTGAAAATTCGGCGCTGTGAACCCCTGCGATATGGCGGAAGGCTTGGGAATTCCCATCCCTGCACTAGGTACACCCTCATCCTGAGGTGCCCGGCGTAAGCCGGGCCTCGAAGGATGGTCGTCCGGGCAGGCTCAGGCGAGGATCCTTCGAGGCTCGCGGAGCCCTGTCCTCGGGCTTGCCGAAGGCAAGACCCGTGGGCTCGCACCTCAGGATGAGGGTGCCCGCTGGTATCAGCCTGCACGCGGCGCTTCCTCCGCCCGCGCGAAGCCTGTATCCCTCGCCGCATGAGCGACCCACTTCGCCTCGACCTCGACGGCTACACCGCCCTGCCCCCCGGCAAGGTGGCGGCGGTGGTCACCATGCTGGAGATGACCGCCCCACCCGCGCCGCTGTTCGAGCGTGGCGATGCCGGGCTCGTGCTGGAGCATGTCGCGGCGCCCGACATCGGCTGGTACCGCGCGCTGTTCCGGCGCATCGGCGAGGAGTGGCTGTGGTTCTCGCGCCTGCGCCTGCCGGACGAGGAGCTCGCCGCCCTCCTCGCCGACCCGGACGTCTCGGTGCATGTGCTGAAGAAGGACGGCGTGGAGGCCGGCTTCATCGAGCTCGATTTCCGCGTGCCGGAGGAGGTGGAGCTCGCCTTCGTCGGCGTGGCGCCGGAGCTGGTCGGCTCGGGCGCCGGGCGCTTCATGATGAACCGCGCGCTGGCGCTGGCCTGGGCGCGCGCGCCGAAGCGCGTGCACGTCCACACCTGCACGCATGATTTGCAAGGCGCGGTCGGTTTCTACATGAAGGCGGGCTTCCGGCCCTATGCGCAGGCGATCGAGGTGACGGACGACCCGCGCCTCACCGGCCTGCTGCGCCGCGACGCCGCGACGCACGTGCCGGTGATCGACTGAAAACCACGTCCGCAACATCTGCCGGACGTCATCCCCGGGCTTGGCCCGGCGATCCACGTCTTCCTACCTGCACAAAGACGTGGATGCCCGGCACAAGGCCGGGCATGACGGGGCTATAGCGGCAAGGCTGCGGATGGCGGCGGTTGGCGCCCTCAGCCGCCCATCACGGCGCGGGCACGGCCGGCGACGTTGCGCGGGGGAATCTCGACGGGGGCGTCGGCGCGCTCGCGCTCGCCCAGCGCCTCGACCTTCTTCAGGTCGTCGAGGGCTTCCTCATAGGCGAGGCGCGCCTCTTCCAGCCGGCCCTTCAATTCGTCGGCCGAACGCTGCAGATTGTCGCGGCGGGTGGCGGCGGCACGGGCATAGGTCGAATAGGCGAAATGCTGCGCGTCGGTGATACCGGAGCGCTGCTCCTCCGCATCGATCTCGCGTTCCAGATCGCGCGCCATGCGATCGAAATCCGCGATCATGGTCTCGATCTGCGCGAAATGGCGGCGCTTTTCCTCCGCCTGGAACCGCTTGAGGCGGATGAGTGTGTCGAGCGACTTCATGGCCGGCTACTCCGCTCCTCGTACTCCGCCACGCCGCCCCCGCAGGCATGAACGCAGCCGGATCGAGCCGCCCTTACGCGGCGGCAGAGCTGATCTTGGCGCAGAGATGTTGCCGCTTCCTTACCCTTTCGGTGGAGAAGGTAGCCAGCGACCGGAAAGCCCGACTCTTCAGCGGGATGGAAACGATTTGTTTACCGGCCTCGTTAATGATCGACGCATCGTCCGGTGCGGACGGCCGACGACGCATGAAAGCGGAGTCGGCTGACTCACTTAGGCATACTTATTGAGATTCGACTCTAACGGTCGAGTTGATGAATTCGGGTTCCTGAACAGAACCTTGCGGGAAGACTCGAAGATTTTTCGAGTCTCTGCTTGTGCTCGGGAATCGGAGTTTGTTACCTCTATTGCCGGAAGTAACGAATCGGTGTGTCGGCCGGGCGCGGGAGGGGTCACGTTCGGTCCGGAGTCGTCCGATTGAGCGCTGAAACCCCCGGGGCCATGGCGAGGGAAGGGGATTGGCATGCGCGTCTTGCTCATCGAGGACGACCGCGCGACCGCGCAGAGCATCGAACTGATGCTCAAATCCGAGAGCTTCAACGTCTACACGACCGATCTCGGCGAAGAGGGTGTCGATCTCGGCAAGCTCTACGACTACGACATCATACTTCTGGACCTGAACCTGCCGGACATGTCCGGCTATGACGTTCTCAAGGGTCTGCGCGTCGCCAAGGTGAAGACGCCGATCCTGATCCTCTCCGGCCTCGCCGGCATCGAGGACAAGGTGAAGGGCCTCGGCTTCGGTGCCGACGACTATCTCACCAAGCCGTTCCACAAGGACGAGCTGGTGGCGCGCATCCATGCCATCGTGCGCCGCTCCAAGGGCCATGCGCAGTCGGTCATCACCACGGGCGACCTGGTGGTCAACCTCGACACCAAGACTGTCGAGGTCGCCGGCAACCGCGTGCACCTGACCGGCAAGGAGTACCAGATGCTGGAGCTCCTCAGCCTGCGCAAGGGCACCACGCTGACCAAGGAGATGTTCCTCAACCATCTCTATGGCGGCATGGACGAGCCGGAACTCAAGATCATCGACGTGTTCATCTGCAAGCTGCGCAAGAAGCTCGCGAACGCCAGCCAGGGCCACAACTTCATCGAGACGGTGTGGGGCCGCGGCTACGTCCTGCGCGAGATGGGCGAGCAGGAACAGCGCATCCCGGCGTAAGCTGAGACGACATCCCGAGCGGCGGGGCGCCAGGTCGCTTGAAGCCCGCGCCCGCCCAACTAAAGCCCCGCCACGTTGGCGGGGTTTTTGTTTTGGGGCGGGCTCAGCACCGTGCCGTCATCACCAGCGCCTGCAGCGGCGCCTCGATCGGCCCCGTCCCGAAGCGGAGCCCCAGCGCCTGTGCCACCTTGTCCGTCACCTCGCCGAGCCGGCCCGGCGCCCTCTCCTCGATCTCCGCGCGCAGCGGCGTGCCCTGGCAGAACGCGATTCCCGCCTCCTGCGCCGAGGCGATCCGCCCGGGCCGGCGCACCACTTCCGCCGTGAAGCCACCGAGGCCCGCGGCCTCGACCTCCTCGCGCAAGCGGTCGAGGCTGGCGTGGCCATAGGGCGTGCGGACGAAGAACAGCGGCGGATCCTGCGGGAAGAGCGCCGCCAGCGCTTCGCTCGCGGCCGCGGGAAGGAGATTGGCGGCGAGATGGTCCCAGACGCTGAAGATCAGCGTCCCGCCCGGCGCCAGCACCCGGCGTGCCTCCGCGAAGCCCTGGCGGCGGTCGGGAAAGAACATGACGCCGAACTGGCAGACCACGGTGTCGAAGCTGGCGTCCTCGAAGGGCAGCGCCAGCGCATCCGCCAGCTGCCAGACGATGCGGGGGTCGGTGGCGCCGCTCTTCGCCGTCTCCAGCATGGCCGGGTTGAGATCGGTGGCGACGAGGGTGCCGTCGGCCGGCAGGAGGGCGGCGATGCGACGCGTCACCGCCCCGGTGCCGGCGGCAGTCTCCAGCACGCGGCGCGGCGCCAATGCCGCCACCCGTGCCGCGATGTCCTCGGCATAGGGCGCGAACAGCAGCGGCACCAGCAGCCGCTCATATATTTCCGGTATGGGCCCCGCGAACACGCTGTCGCGGGTCGCGGCCGGCATCCCTTTGCTTCCGGGCATGGCTGTCACCACCCTTGCCGAACATCATACAGCAAAGGCGCGGCGAAGGGACCTGGCGCGCGGCGCCGGCCGGCCGCTCATGGCAGCCGGCCGGCGGTCTTGCCTACTTCGCGTTCTTCTCGAGCCAGGCCTTCAGGAAGGCGATCTCGCTCTCCTGCGCCTTGATGATGTCCTCCGCGAGCTTCTTCAGCTCGGGATCCTTGCCGTATTGCAGCTCGATCTTCGCCATGTCGATCGCGCCCTGATGATGCGGGATCATGCCGCGCGCGAAGTCGACATCGGCGTTGCCACTGAAGGTGATCGCCATGTCCTTGTGCATCTTGGCATTGGCGTCCTCGAAGGCCTTGGTAGACGGGCCGGCATTGCCGCCGCCATGGGCGCTGTGGTCCATCATCATGCCGCCCTGGCCCATATTTCCTTGGCCCATATTTCCTTGGCCCATCGGCATGTTGTCGTGCTGCATCGGCATGTTCTGCGCGATGGCGAGGACGGGAAGCGCGGCGAGGCTGACGGCGACGAGCGCCGCCTTGGTGAGAGTGTTCATTGGGAATCTCCATCTGATCAGGGAAGGCGTGTCCCGAGGGGACAACGCCGGTGCGAGCGATCAGACGGCACGGGGCGGCGGCACTGGCGCGGGCCAGGCGAGGTCGGGCAGCGGCGCCGTATCGGGAGGCGAAAGCGCAAGCAGCCGAGGTGCCGGCAAGGTCAGGCCGGGCATGGCCAGCAACGGCGCGATGAGCTGGCTGAGCACGCAGCACATGTGCAGCCGCACCGCGTCGGGCGCCGGCGGATGCAGAAGCGTGGCGCCCTGCCCCACCATGACAGGCGTGGCCTCGACGGAATGAGCGGCATGCCCACCGTGGTCGCCCGGATCGGTGACGGCCGGCAATGCCGGCTCATGGCACGGCATGATGCGCGCCGCCATCGCCGTGGCAGCGGCCGCCGGGCCGGCCATGAGGCTGGCCAGCACCACGAGCCCGACCATCAGGCGAAGAAGGCGCAGCAGTCGCATGCACGCGTCCCGGCGGAATTGCATCTTGGGGAGACTAGCAGGCGCGCGGGCGCGGGACAGCCGGGCGAAACACGGATGGCGCAGCTGTGATCGGGGAAGCCGGGAGAGGCATCGGCATTCCCCCTTCCCTCATCCCCGGGCTTGACCCGGGGACCCAGCCTTTGTGGCTCGGCACCCGGTCGAAGTCTGGGTGGCCGGGTCAAGCCCGGCCATGAGGGAAGAAGGTGGTTTCCTGGGGCTATAGCCTTACGACTGACCGATCCCTCAGCCCGCACGCTGCAGCAGCGCGAGGATCAGCGCCACCTCGTCTCCCGCCGGCACCACCCGATGGAAGCCGTGCGGGAGCGCGGCACCGCCGGCCGCCAGGCCGATGCGCCGCGCCGCGTCCGTCGCCTCGACGCCCGCGTCGCGGATGTCGGCATAGGCGTCGAGGTCGATGAGGATGACGTCGAAGCGCCCACCGGCAAGCCGCGCCGCGCGCGGATCGTCGGCGAGCGAGACCTCGTGGCCCATGGCGCGGGCAAGCTCGCGCACGCCTGCGCGGGCCGGACCTTCTGGAGCGGTCACCAGAACACGGAGCGGCGCGCTCGCGGGCGCGGCTTCGGCCGGCTCCAGCAGCCGGTAGCGGGCGCTGTCGGTGGCGAGGAAGCGCAGGCCGCCGGCGCGCTCGATGCGCCCGCGCGGTGCGAGGCCGATCACTTCGTCGACGGCGACCGCCTCGTCGCCGAGATGCAGCAGCACGCGCGGGCCGCGGCGCAGGGACGGGAACAGGGCGACGCCGGGCATCTCGTCGAGCAGGGTGGCGCCGCGCAGCGCGGCGATGCGCACCGCCTCCGGCTGCGCCCGCCCGGCCCGCACCAGCAGATGGGCGGTATCGCGGGCCTCGGTGACGGTCGCTTCCATGCGGGGCGCCGCGACGCCGATCGGCAGGTCGAGGATCGCCGCCTGCGTGCCGTCGGGCAGCAGGGCGATGCCGCCGATCATGTCGTCGCAGGGCGAGAAGCGGTCGCGCCAGCTCGCCGGCATGGCCTCGACCGCGACGCGCTGGCGCGCCGGCAGGTCGTCGATGAGAACGGTGGCGCGCACCTTGCCCGCCGTGCCGAACAGCACCAGCCCGCCCTGCACTGAGGGCGGTGCGACGAGGCCCATGCGGGTGGAAAGCCGGATCAGCGGCAGGCCGCTGGCGCCGAGCGTGCCGGCGGCGGACATGGTGACGAGCCGCTGCCAGCGCTCGCCGGAAACCGTCATCACCTCCACCACCTGGGCGGCCGGCAGGGCGAATCGCATGCCGCGCAGCGAGAACACCAGCATCTCCTCGCGCGCCGGCGCGGGACGCGGCTCGGGCGAGGAGGTCCGCGCCGGCTGTGCCGTCAGCGCGCGGAAGGAGCGGGCGGCGAGAGCCGCGAGCGGTCCCTCGGATGCATCGCCCGGAACGGGGCCGCGCAGGGCGGCGGAATGGGTGTCGACGGGGACCATGGGCGACCGGCGGTACGGAACACAACGCGCATGCCTTTCGGCCTGCAGAGCGAAGTGTCCTCCGATCGCGTTAACGTCGTCTGAAAGAAGTGACGCAGCGGGAATCGGCGCCCGCCCGTCAGCCGCGCTCGGCGGCGATCTCGACGCTCTCGCCGGCATGGCCGAGGCTGAGGCGGTAGCCCGCCGCCCGCGCCAGCAGGCCCGTGTAATGCGGCTGGATCGCGTGGGCGTCGAGCGCCCCGCCCTCCGGCGCCTCGCCGGCCAGCAGGGCGACGAGATGCGGCGGGATGCGCGAATGGCTGCCTTCGGTGGTCAGGCGGAAACCGCCCTCGTCGCCCTCGCCGGTGGCGATCACCAGGATCTTGCCGCCGCGCGGGATGGTCGAGGTGGCGACCACCAGCAGATTGAGCAGCAGCTTCACCTTGTTCTTCGGCGAGAGCACGCGCGGCACGTGCCATTCGAGGCTGGTGCGGTCATCCTCGATGAAGCCGCGCGCCACCTTCTCGGCGTCGCCGGTGTCGATCTGCGCGCCGGCCGAACCGGCCGCGCCGAAGGCGAGGCGGGCGAATTGCAGCCGGGCGGAGGCCTGCCGGGCGCTCTTGGCGATGAGGTCGAGCGCGAACGCCTTCATGCTCGGATCGTCCTCGTCGTCGAGCACTTCCAGCCCGTTGACGATGGCGCCGACCGGGCTGATCACGTCGTGGCAGACGCGCGAGCACAGGAGCGCGGCGAGGTCGAGCTTGTCGAGGTCGATGGCGGTCGTCATCGCGTCCCTGTCGAGAATTGCCTTGCGAATCGGCCGCGGGGCGTGCGGCCGGCACGCGGGCTGTGATACACCGCGCTCCCGGGCACGCCAACCTTGCGCGCCCTATTGTCGCCCCGCTTCCCGGAACCCGCTTGCCATGTCCCTGCCGTCGTCGTCCGCCGCCGATCTGAGCCTGCTCGCCGCGCTGGCGCAGGCCTCGCTCAAGGCCGGCGAGGTCATCATGCGCATCCGCGCGGAGGGCATCACGGTCAACGCCAAGCCCGACCACAGCCCGGTCACCGCCGCCGACCTCGCCGCCGAGGAACTGCTGCACGCCGAGCTCGCGCGCATCCTGCCGGGCGTGCCGGTCATCGCCGAGGAGGCGGTGTCGCAGGGCAAGGGAGAAGCACCGGCCGACACCTTCCTGCTGGTCGACCCGCTCGACGGCACCAAGGAATTCATCGGCACCAGCGGCGAGTTCACGGTGAATATCGGCCTCGTGACCGACGGCGCGCCGGCCTTCGGCATCGTCCTCGCCCCTGCGGTGGCCCGGCTCTATGCCGGCATGACCACGGCCGCCGGCGGCGGCGCCTTCGCCGCCGGGCTGGAGCCCGATGCCGGCCTGTGGACGCCGATCCGCTGCCGTCCCGCCCCCGGGCACGGCCTCGTCGCGGTTGCCAGCCGGTCGCATCCCGATGCCGGCACCGAGGCGATTCTCGCCGGGCTCGACGTCGCCGAGCGCATCAGCTGCGGCTCGGCGCTGAAGTTCGGCCTCGTCGCCGAAGGCCGCGCCGACATCTATCCGCGCCTCGGCACCGTGTGCGAATGGGACGTCGCCGCCGGCCATGCGCTGGTGCGGGCGGCGGGCGGCAGCGTCTGCCGGCCGGACGGCAGTCCCCTGCCCTATGGCCGCACCGAGGCGGCCTACCGCGTCCACGGTTTCATCGCCCGCGGCGCCGCGGCCTGATGACCACACCTTGATCGCAACCGCCCTTTTGCCGCTGCGACACGCCTTCCTAAGGTCGCACTCCGTGCTAATGATAGGTTCGGGAGCTGGTTGCCTGGCCCGTCGCGGCCTCCGCCACCCGATTGTTGGATCAACTGCGGGACCGACGATGCCGACCTTGCGCGCTCTAATTGCCTGCCTTGCCTTGCTTGCCGCCTTGCCTTTCGCCGCCACCCCGAGCCATGCCCAGCAGAACACCTACTCGCGTGACGAGCTGGTGCAGCAGGGCCACGGCTTCTTCGGCGAGGTCTCGCGCGGCCTCGCGCTTTCGATCGAGAAGGCGACGAGCCAGTGGGGCCAGCCCAATGGCTACATCCTCGGCCAGGAGGGCTCCGGCGCCTTCGTCGGCGGCCTGCGCTACGGCGAGGGCACGCTCTACACACGCAATGCCGGCGACGTGAAGGTGTTCTGGCAGGGCCCCTCGCTCGGCTGGGACTTCGGCGGCGACGGCGCCCGCACCATGATCCTGGTGTACAACCTCAACAACATCAACGACATCTTCCGCCGTTTCGGCGGCATTTCCGGCTCCGCCTATTTCGTCGCGGGCTTCGGCATGACGGCGCTCGCGGCCGACAATATCGTGGTGGTGCCGATCCGCTCCGGCGTCGGCGTGCGCCTCGGCGCCAATATCGGCTATTTGAAGTTCACCCCCAACGCCACCTGGAACCCGTTCTGATATCGCCGTTCCATCGCCGGCGGCCGGGCTATCCCGGCCGCCTTCGTATCTGTAACTTGGTGGCGGCCGGGCCTATATGCTGCCAGGTCCGACCTTCCGGCCTCGAAGGCCGGACGTACCGCGTTCGAGGTGAGACCGCCGCATGATCGAAGTGATCATGTATTCCGCCATCGGCTTCCTGACGGCGACGCTGCTGGCCCTGCTGGCGCTGCCGGCAGTGTGGCGGCGTGCCGTGCGCCTCACGCGCAAGCGCATCGAGGGCGCCATCCCCTCCACGACGGCGGAGATCCTCGCCGACAAGGACGAGCAGCGCGCCGTCTTCGCCGCCGATGTCCGCCGCCTCGAGGTCGAGGTCGGCAAGCTGCAGGCCCGCGCCGCCAGCCAGTGGGGCGAGGTGACGCGCCAGGCCGAGGAGCTGCGCGCCCGCGCCGTCACCATCGAGCAGCTCTCCACCGACCTCTCGGCGCTGCAGATCGAGCACCGCGACAACCTCGTCCTCAAGGAAACCCTGGCCGAGAATCTCGACATCCGCACCCGCGACCTCGAGGAGACCCGCGCGGCGCTGCACGAGACCCGTGCCGAGCTCGACAGCACGAAGATCGCCCTGGAAGAGACCAGCGCCCGCGAGGAGGAGCTGAAGGTCGAGCATGTCGCCCTCACCACGCTGCGCGACACGCTGAAGGACCGCATCGCCGAGCTCGACCGGCATCTCGCCGCCACCAATGCGCATCTGACCGCCGAGCGCGCCACGCTGCGCAACACCTCCGAGAGCCTGTCGATCGAGGTCGGCCGCAACCGCGACATGAAGGAGCGGCTGGTCGATGTCGAGGCGCGGCTGGAGGCGGTCGCCGAGGAGGCGACGATGCTGCGCACCGAGCGCGCGGCGCTGATCACCCGCGTCGCCGAGCTCGACGCCCGCACCCATGCCGCCGAGACGGCGCGCACGACCACCGAGGCCGAGGCCGCCCGCGTCACCGGCGCGGCGCTGGAGGCGCAGCAGAAGGCCGAGGCGCTGGCGCGCGAGGCGGCCGACACCATCCAGATGCTGCGCGCCGAGAAGGTCATGCTGGACGGCGCGCTCGCCAAGGCGCGCGAGGACCGCACGACCTTGCAGCAGCAGCTCGTCGGCAGCGCCGCCGCTCTCGCGCCGTCGAACGGCGCCGACACCGCGCTGCTGCGCGATCGCATCAGCGACATCGCCGCCGAGGTGGCCAATCTCACCGCCCGGCTGGAAGGCCCGGGCTCGCCGATCGACGCCCTGCTCGCCGGCCATGTGCCCGCCGCCAACGGCGCGACGCCCTCGCTCGCCGACCGCATCATCGCGCTGCGCAAGGCCGAGGAGCCGGCGGCGAACCACGCGGCGGAGTAGCTCGGCGCGCTAGCGCGCCGGTCCTCTTGGCAGCCCGCTAGTCTCCTATTGAACGTCATGCCCGGGAAGGCGCCGAGCATAACGATCGCGCCGCCGCATTTCCGCGACGACTGCAACGTCTCTAAATTGCGTGATATTACCCTTCAGGGGGCCGCAGATGACCGACTTCGAAGCGCAACTCTATGCAACGCTTGTAGGTGCTGGCATTGCGACTGTCGTATCCCTCATCCTGGCGTGGCAGTCGAACAAAGCAATCGACAAGCGTGACCGCGAACATCGAAAACAACTTCAGCGGAGTATGTTATTAAAGCTTCAGATTCGTGGGAGCATATTGTCCAGTGATATTGCAAGCACGATGAACACAATTGACGACATACTACGTTCCGCCAACGAACTCGGACGTGTGAGCTGGCCAAAATATGCAGTAATAACTCCGATAGTGGGAAGTTTTGAATCTATATCCTTTTCAGCGGAAGAACTAGAACCTCTCGTTGACGCGAATAAATTCGAAATCGTCCACCAACTCGTGGAAATTTCGACGAGACACCAAGTTTTTATAGAATCAATCATGTCTTACAACAACATGCGCCTTCAACTGAAGGACAAGGTTAGTGTCGAACGATTTGACGAAAACACCGGATCCTCACTCGTCAACGATCAGCAACTGAAAGCTCTTCAACCCTATTTCGTTGAGATGGAAACGATTATCTCTCAAGCCATTTGCATTGGGAGAGAACTAGATGTGCAGGCCCGTAAGGTGGTTGCGGAGATAGGGCCAGCTGCGCAAGAATATCTCAAAGACCCCACATTTCCGCGGATTGAATATGCCAAGCCACCAGGATGGAGCGGCTAATTGCATCAACACGCGGTGGAATAGCGCGACGCGGTAGCGCGCCGGTCCTCTCGTCGGCGCTCCAACCACCTCTTGCACGTCATGGCCGGGCTTGGCCCGGCCATCCACGACTTCGGTTCGTCTCGGCGCGCCAGCAAGTCGTGGATCCCCGGGCCAAGCCCGGGGATGACGGCCGATTTAGCCGTTTCCACTCTCACACCCTCATGGCCGGGCTTGACCCGGCCACCCAGTGACGGGGCGCAGACAGAATGGCTGGATCCCCGGGCCAAGGCCGGGGATGACGGCCGACTTGGCGATTGCCGGCCGCTCGTTCAGGATGGCGACGCTACGGCAGACAACAAGAAGCCGCCGGAAAGCCCCCCAAAGAAAACGCCCCTAGGAAACGCCTCAAGGAAAACGCCCCCATGAATCTCGCTCGCATGCTGAAGGCGCGCGCCGATGAAGGCCGCCCGGTCCGTGTCGGTGTCATCGGCGCCGGCAAGTTTGGCTCCATGTTCCTGTCGCAGGTCCGCACCACGCCGGGAATGCACCTCTACGGCATCGCCGATCTCTCGATTCCCCGCGCCCGCGCCGCGCTGACGGCGACCGGCTGGGACGCGGACGCGGTGATCGCCTCCTCCTTCGACGAGGCGCTGCGCACCGGCCGCACCATGCTGACCGAGGACGCCAATGCGCTGATCGCCGCGGACGGGCTCGACGTGGTGGTCGAAGTCACCGGTAGTCCCGCCGCCGGCGCCGCCCATGCGCTGAAGGCCATCGAGCATGGAAAGCACATCGTCATGGTGACGGTGGAGGCGGACGTGCTGGTCGGCCCGCTGCTGGCCGAGCGCGCGCGCAAGGCGGGCGTCGTCTATTCCATGGCCTATGGCGACCAGCCGGCGCTGGTGTGCGAGATGGTCGACTGGGCGCGCACCTGCGGCTTCCGCGTCGTCTGCGCCGGCAAGGGCACCAAGTACCTGCCGAGCTTCCACAAATCGACGCCGGACACGATCTGGAGCCTTTACGGCCTCACGCCCGAGGAAGCGGCCAAGGGCGGCATGAACCCGCAAATGTTCAACTCCTTCGCCGACGGCACCAAGTCCTCCATCGAGATGGCGGCCATCGCCAATGCGGCGGGGCTGGCGGCGCCCTCCGACGGCCTGCTGTTCCCGCCCTGCGGCGTCGACGACCTCGCCACCATTCTGCGCCCGCGCGAGCATGGCGGCGTGCTGGAGCGGTCCGGCACGGTGGAGACCATCTCCTCGCTGGAGCGCGACGGCCGGCCGGTGTTCCGCGATTTGCGCTGGGGCGTCTATGTGGTGTTCGAGGCCGATCCGTCGGCGCGCGGCGACTATGCCCGCCGCTGCTTCAAGGAATACGGCGTGGTGACGGATTCCTCCGGCCGCTACACCGCGCTCTACCGGCCCTATCACATGATCGGGCTGGAGCTCGGGGTCAGCGTCGCCAATGCCGCGCTGCGCGGCGAGCCTACGGGCGTGACGGAGGCGTTCAACGCCGACGTGGTGGCGGTGGCCAAGCGCCCCTTGAAGGCCGGCGAGATGCTCGACGGCGAAGGCGGCTACACGGTGTGGGGCAAGCTGTTCCCCGCCTCGACCTCGCTCGCCAAGGGCGGCCTGCCCATCGGCCTCGCCCACCACATGGCGCTGAAGTGCGACGTCGCCGAGGGCGAGATCGTCGGCTGGGCCGACGTCGAGGCCACCGACAGCCCCGCCATCCGCCTGCGCCGCGAGATGGAGCGGTCGTTCGGGGGCGGGGTCAGCGCGGCGGCGGAGTAGACTCTCCACCCTTCACAACGTCATGCCCGGGTTTGGCCCGGGCATCCACGACTTCGGATCGTGCTGGCGGAAAGGCGTGGATGGCCGGGCCAAGCCCGGCCATGACGATGCATTGCTTGTTTTCGCTAACCCGCACGAACCGGCAACGCAGCCCGCTGGACTTCCCCTCGTCCATCCCTTATCCCTCGCGCAACGGTCTGCAGTTCACCGAGGCGTTGCCGCCCCGCGAGGGGAGCTAAACCTGCATCTACCGAATGGACCCGCACCATCCTTGTGCCCGGTCGCAAGACGGCAACCCCGACATCTCCTCGCAGAGGGCACGAACGAGGATTGGTCATGTCCAGAACCATTCTGGCCTATGAGGCGCCGGATATTTCCGCGCTCGCCCGCACGCTGCATCACGGCATCGCCGCGCTCGACCATGCGCCCGGCCATGTCGAGCTCCTGAACCTGCTGGCGCGCGGCGCCGGCTTCCGCAACTTCCAGCACCTTCGCGCGGATGCGCAGGCGCGGCGGCGTCTCGACGCGCCTCCCCCGCCGACGGCGCCGCTGGCCGATCACGCCCGCTGCGAGAAGGCGGCGCGGCTGTTCGATGCCGAGGGGCGGCTGGAACGCTGGTCGAAGAAGCGCAACCTGCAGATTCTCTGCCTGTGGGTGATGTGGTCGCATCTGCCGGCCGGCATCGTCTCCACCGAGCGCGAGGTGAACGAGCGGCTGAACGACTGGCACCTGTTCGGCGACCACGCGATCCTGCGCCGCGAGATGGTCGAGTTCGGCCTGATGCGCCGCACGCGCGACGGGCGCGAATATGCCCGCATCGAGCGCGAGCCGCCGCCGGAGCTTTCCGTGCTGCTGGCGCGGCTGCGCGGGCGGCCTCACTCCTCATAGGCCATGTAGCGGATGATCCGCCATTTGCCGTCCGGCTCCCGGGCGAAGACGTCGAGCCCCGGCTCGACGCTCTTCGCCCCGCCGGGCTCGATGGTGAGCGTCCAGGTGAGCCGCACCACCGCGAGGTCGCCGGAGACGATGACCTCCTTGATGTCCGCCGCGTAGCGGAAGCGGCGGGCCTTGTCGTCGAGCGCCTTGGAGATCAGCGCGCAGCGGGCCTCGTAGCCCGCCTCGCCCTGCCCGCGATAGTCGGAGACCAGCGTCCTGGAGAACAGGTCGCAGGCGGTCGCCTTGTCGCCTTTGTTGAAGGCCGTGGTCCACTCCGCGAGCCGCTGGCGGATCGCCTGTGCGTCGTCGGCGAGCGCCGGGCCGGCGAGGAACAGCGCTGAGAGCGCGAGGATCGGGAACAGGCGCTTCATGGAGGTCTCCCCCGGCAACGGGGGGATCATAGCCATGTGGCCGGCCGTCAGGAACAAGCCGTCATCCCGGCCGAGCGAAGCGAGAGCCGGGATCGCTCTCCAATTGGCCTGCGATCCCGGATCGGCCTTCGGCCGTCCGGGATAACGCCTAATGGAACAAACAGGCCTACGCCATCTCGCGCGTGGCCAGCACCCATTCGCGGGCGCGGCGCTCGGGGTTCTCGTTCAGCAGCACGTCGGTGACGACGGCGAGGCTGTCCGCCCCCGCCTCCAGTACGCCCTGCGCGCGGTCGATGGTGAGCCCGCCTATGCCGACCAGCGGCAGGTCTCCGACGCGCTTCTTCCACCTGGCGACGCGCTCCAGCCCCTGCGGCGCCCAGCGCATCTTCTTCAATATGGTCGGGTAGACCGGGCCGAGCGCGACATAGTCCGGCCGCGCCAGCAGCGCGACTTCCAGCTCCGCCTCGTCATGGGTGCTGATGCCGAGCCTGAGCCCCGCGCTGCGGATCGCCGTTATGTCCGCCGTGGCGAGGTCTTCCTGGCCGAGATGGACGAAGTCGCAGCCCTCCTCGATGGCGAGCCGCCAATAGTCGTTGACGACGAGCTGCGCGCCGTAGCGCTCGCACACCGCGCGCGCCTCGGCGATCTCGCGGCGCAGCTCCGCCTCCTCCATGTCCTTGGCGCGCAGCTGCACCAGCTTCACGCCCTGCGGCAGCAGCCGCGGCAGCCAGGAGGCTCGGTCGACGATGAGGTAGAACGGGTCGAGCTTCATCGGTTCACTCACTGGCCCAGCACGGCGCGGCCCATCACGGGCGTCGAGGGCGCGGCCATGTCGCGCACCTCCATCGGGTCGGCGAGCACCGCCTCGCGCCCGGCCTCGATGGCGCGGGCGAAGGCGCGCGCCATGCGCACGGGGTCGCCGGCCTTGGCGACGGCGGTGTTCAGCAGCACCGCATCATAGCCCATCTCCATCGCCGCCGCCGCATGCGAGGGAACACCGACGCCGGCGTCCACCACCAGCGGCACGCCGGGGAAATGCGCCCGCAGCGAGCGCAGGCCATAGGGGTTGTTGAGCCCGCGGCCGGAGCCGATCGGCGCACCCCACGGCATCAGCACCTCGCAGCCGGCGCCGATCAGCTTCTCCGCCACCACCAGGTCCTCGGTGGTGTAGGGAAAGACCTCGAAGCCGTCGCGCGAGAGGATGCGCGCGGCCTCCACCAGCCCGAACACGTCGGGTTGCAGCGTGTCGTCCTCGCCGATCACCTCCAGCTTCACCCAGGGCGTGCCGAAGAGCTCGCGCGCCATCTCGGCGGTGGTGACGGCTTCCTTCACGGTCTTGCAGCCGGCGGTGTTGGGCAGAACCTTCACGCCGAGGTCGCGGATGAGCTGCCAGAAGCTCTGGCCCGCCTTCGCAGCCCCGGATTCCCGGCGCAGCGAGACGGTGACGATCTCCGCCCCCGAGGCGCGGATCGCCTCGGACAGGATCGCTGGCGAGGGGTACTGCGCCGTGCCGAGCAGCAGGCGCGAATTCACCTTGGTGCCGTAGAACTCGACCGGATCGGCGAGCGTGCCGGGATTGTTGGTCATCGCGTCCATGATTAGCCTCCCTGCATCGGGGCGAGGATCTCGACCCGGTCGCCATCGGATATGGCCGTCGCCTCGCGCTTCACCGCGCGCACCATCGCCCCGTTCAGCGCCGTGGCGACCATGGCGCCGGTGAGGCCGAGTTCGGCGAGGAGGTCCGCGAGGGTGCCGGCGCGGGTGTCCGCCGGCTCACCATTGACGATGATCTTCATCCATCACCTCCGGGAAATACGCCCCGTCGAACGCCACTTCCGCCGCGCGGCGCGCCAGCGCCGGGGCCGCGAGGAAACCGTGGCGGTAGAGCCCGTTCACATAGATCGTGTTGCCGCGCTTGCGCAGCCGCGGCAGGTTGTCGGGGAAGGCCGGGCGCACATCGGCGCCGATCTCCACGATCTCCGCCTCGCCGAAGGCGGGATGCAGCGCATAGGTGGCCGAGAGCAGCTCCAGCATGGAGCGGCCCGTCACCCGGCCGCGCTCGTCATTCTCGATCGAGGTGGCGCCGATCATGAAATGCCCGTCGCCGCGCGGCACGATGTAGACCGGGATGCGCGGGTGCAGCATGCGCACGGCGCGCTTGAGGGAGATCTCGGTGGAATAGAGCACCAGCATCTCGCCCTTCACGCCGCGCAGGTCGGCGAGCTGGTCGCGGGCGGCGAGCCCGCGGCAGTCGACCGTCAGATCGATCTCGTCCTCAGCCCCTTGCTCGCTCTCGAAGCCGTCCGCCTCGTAGCGGATCTTCACCTGATGCTCGTCAACCAGCTTGGCGGTCAGCGCGGCGAGCGCCTTGCGCGGCTCCAGATGCGCCTCGGTGGGGAAGAACAGCCCCTGCTCGAAGCGCCCGTCGAGGTCCGGCTCCAGCGCCGCGATGCCGGCGCCGTCGAGCCACTCATAGCCTTCCGTCCGGCGCGAGAAGCGCTTCAGCTCCGGCAGGTCGCGGGCCGGCGCCAGCACCAGCGAGCCTTCGCGCGGCACGTCGGGCACCGCCTCGCGCCAGTAGTCGAGGGATTCGAAGCCCAATTCGGCGATGATCGGCTCGGCGCTCTCGCGCTCGCACCAGGGCGCCAGCATGCCGCCGGCGAACCAGGAGCAGCCCTGCCCCGTCCCGGCCTTGCGCTCGACGATGGTCACCTGCGCGCCCCTCTTGGCGAAGGCATGGGCGCAGGTCAGCCCGGCGACGCCGGCGCCGACGATCTTCACGCGCATGGCGTTGGCGCCGCGGGCGGCGCATTCGGTCGATTCGGTGTGCGGGGACGTCATCATTCCTCCCTCCGCCAGTCTCAACTGGATCAGGTTCGAAGGGTCGCCATGCCGCTTGCGCGCCGATGGCCTCTCAGCCTCCTGTCGAGGCTCCCCCGGATGCGTATTGATATAGTCACGAAGCCGGGGAATGTCACGCTGGCGTCGACAATATTCCGGGTCCGGACTTTGCCGGATGGAGGCGGATGCTGACCACAATACGCCCTCATCCTGAGGTGCTCGCGCAGCGAGCCTCGAAGGATGGTGGGATAGGCGCACCCGGATGAGCATCCTTCGAGGCTCGCCTTCGGCTCGCACCTCAGGATGAGGGGCATCGAGAGGAAGCGCCCGACGTCTGTCGCCCGCCTGCGCTCACCCCAGCCGCGACAGCGGCACGACATTGTCCGGCGGCGGGCGGGTCGCCGAGATGACGGCGCGGCGCAGCGTCTCGCGGCTGAACGGCTTGCCGAGCCGCATCGTGCCGGCCTTGGCGTCGGGTGGCAGCTCGGCATAGCCGGTGCCGAGGATGACCGGCAGGTTCGGCCAGCGTGCCGCGATCAGCGCAGCGAGCTGCACGCCGGTCATGCTGGGCATGGCCTGGTCGGTCAGCACCACGTCGAAGGCGACGCCGGTCTCGAGGATGCGCAGCGCCTCCTGCCCGGACGCAGCCTCGGTGACGAGGCAGTCGAGGTCCTCCAGCATCGCCCCCGTCGCCGCGAGCACCAGCGGGTCGTCGTCGACGACGAGCACGCGCAGCGCCCCGCCCTCGCCGGCCGGCACGAACAGGTCCTCCTCCGCCGCCGCGGGAGAGGCGCCGGCATTGTGCACCTCGTCGGCGATCGGCAGGTAGATGGTGGCCGTCGTGCCGCGCCCCTTCTGGCTCGCCAGCATCAGCCCGCCATCGGACTGCGCGGCGAGGCCGTGCACCATGGCGAGGCCGAGGCCGGTGCCCTTGCCGACGCCCTTGGTGGTGAAGAAGGGCTCGGTGGCGCGCGCCAGCGTCTCCTGGTCCATGCCGGTGCCGCTATCGGTCACCGACAGGCAGAAATAGCGGCCCGGCCGCAGCGGCGGACGGTTCGTCTCGTCCTCGGATGCGGCGACCGCCTCCTCGCGCGCGGCGATGGTGATGGTGCCGCCGTCCGGCATGGCGTCGCGGGCGTTGACGGCGAGGTTGAGCAGCGCGAGCTCGAGCTGGTTGGCGTCCACCCGCGCATGCGGCAGGCCGAGCGGGAAGTGCGTCTCGATGCGCACGCTCGGGCCGATGGAGCGGCGCAGCAGCTCCGCCATGCCGAGCACGAGGTCGGGCACGTCCACCGGCTCGGGCTTGAGGTCCTGCCGGCGGGCGAAGGCAAGCATGCGCTGGGTCAGCGCCGCCCCGCGCTGCGCCGCCTGGATGGCGTTGTCGAGCAGCGCCTGCAGGCGCGGATCGCTCGGCGCGCGCTTGGCAGCGAGCTCCAGATTGCCGAGCACCACGGCGAGCAGGTTGTTGAAGTCGTGGGCGATGCCGCCGGTGAGCTGGCCGACCGCCTCCAGCTTCTGCGCCTGCCGCAGCGCCTCCTCGGCGGTGCGGCGCTCGGTGACGTTCATCAGGCCGCACAGCGTCTTGACCAGCTTGCCCTGCGCGTTCCGCTCGGCGACGGCGGAGAGGATGCAGTTGAGGATCCGGCCGTCGCGGGTGACGAACTGGTATTCGACATCGTGCAGCTCGCCGGTGCCGAGCAGCTGCGGCCAGTGCTGCTCGATGCGCACGCGGGCGGATTCGGGGGTCATGAAGTCGGTCAGCAGCCGGCCGACCACTTCCTCGCGGCGATAGCCGAGCAGCTCCAGCCAGCGGTCGCTGACCTGCTCGATCCGCCCGTCCGAGCCGAGGGAATGCAGCGGCAGCGGCGTGCGGCGGTAGAGGGTGCGGTAGCGCTCCTCGCCCTCGCGCCACATCGCCGCCTCGCGCTCGGCGAGCACGGCGAAGCGGCGGTCGTACATGGCGGCGAGCAGCGCGGCGACGACGATGGCGAAGGTCGCCGCCGCCACCACGATGACCAGCTCGACATTGCCGATGCTGCCCTCGGAGACCGCGTCGGGCCCCTCCTGCGGCATGAAGCTCACGCCGGCCATCGCCACATAGTGCATGCCGGCGATGCCGATGCCGAGCGCGGCCGCCGCGGCAAGGCGCTGGGGCACGGAGTGGCGGCGGAACGCCAGCCAGATCGCCACCGTGGAGGCGCTCACCGCCAGGACCACGGCGGCGCCGGCGAAGATCATGTCGTGCGACAGCGTTCCGGGCAGGCGCATCGCCGCAAGGCCGGTGTAGTGCATGCCGACGATGCCGAGCCCCATGAACACGCCGCTGAACGCGGCGACGCCGTAGCCGACGGTGACGTGGCTCGCCGCATAGAGCGCGATGCCGGTGGCGACCACCGCCAGCAGGAAGGACAGCACCGTCAGCCCGATATCGTAGGAGACGGGCACGCGCAGGTGCAGCGCCAGCATGCCGATGAAATGCATCGCCCAGATGCCGCCGCCCAGCACCAGGGCTGCCGCGGCCAGCCAGCCATTGCGCACATGGCCGGACGACTTCGGCACGCGGCCGGCAAGGTCGAGCGCCGTGTAGGAGGCGGCGACGGCAATGAGGATGGACAACACGACCAGCGCCTGATCGTGGCTACCGATAACGTTCATGGCACGACCAGGAGCCTTCTTCCCGCGGACGCCCCGTCCGCACACACCAGACACATAGACGCGCAGTACCGGATGCGCCGCCCCACGCGGCGCGCCTCGGCGAACAAGGCGTTCAACTCAGATAGCCGAACAGCCAGAGCGCGATGATGATCGGCAGCGGAATGCCGATCAGCCACAGGATACCGCCTTTGAGCATATGTGCCTCCTCTCGCCTACGCCTAGGAACACGTAAGAAGGGTTTCCGGTTCCCTGTGGGAAGATGCCGTCGCTCGTGATCCGTATTGCCGACCTCTTGCCGACCTCCCGCGCAACCTGCACATGGAATGTCCGATGCCGGATTTCGCCCGTTTCACCTCCCTGGCACCCCCGCTGCGGCGCCTGTCGCAGCTGCGGCCCCGTGACCTGACACGCTGGGCGCTGTCGGAGCTGAGCGTGCTCGTCGCGCTCACCGGGGCCGCCCTCGGCCTGTGGATCTTCGCCTCCATCGCCGACGAGGTGGTGGAGGGCGAGACGCACGGCTTCGACGAGGCGGTGCTGCTGGCCTTCCGCGCGCCGGGCGATCCGGCCGACCCGCTCGGACCGCGCTGGCTCGAGATCATGATGATGGACATCACCGCGCTGGGCAGCACCACCGTGCTGGCGCTGATCACGCTGATGGTGACCGGCCTCCTGGTGGTGGACCGCAAGCGGTCGGCGGCGCTGTTCGTGCTGGCGGCGACGGCGAGCGGCGGGGCGTTGAGCTACCTGCTCAAGCTCGGCTTCGAGCGCCCGCGCCCCGACCTCGTCGCCCACATGGTCGACGTGTCGACGCTGAGCTTCCCCAGCGGCCACGCCATGGGCGCCGCCGTCACCTATCTGACGCTCGGCGCGCTGATCGTGCGCACCGAGGCGAAGCGGCGGATTAAAGCCTATGTGATCGGCGTCGCCGTCACCCTCACGCTGATCATCGGCCTCAGCCGCATCTATCTGGGCGTCCACTGGCCGACCGACGTCCTCGCCGGCTGGTGCGCAGGCGGCGCCTGGGCGCTGCTGTGCTGGACCGTCGCCCTCATCCTGCAACGGCGCGGCAAGATCGAGCCCGAGGGCACGACGGGGGAACCGCCGCCTGCGGGATGATCCGTATGGAAGCGCCATGGCGTTCGTCCCACAGTCGGCTATCATCATGCCGGAGGGGGCCGGCAGAGCCACCCGTCACAGCAGGAGAAACGCATGGGCAACACCGCGGAGGGGAACCTGATCCCCGAGATGGGCGTGATCGAGACCACCGAGTCCGACAACGTCCTGCGCTGGGACGGCACCAACCTCTATGTCGAGCAGGACGTCTTCCATAACGGCCAGCTCGTCCACCGCCGCTACAAGCGCCGCGTGACCAAGCAGGTGGCGCAGCAGCTCGCCCTCATGCTGGCGCAGCACTAGCTCGCGTCAGATCCGCGCCAGCAGCCCGCCGAGCAGCAGCAGCCCCGCCGGCCACAGACCGAGCCGGGCGGCACTGCCGATATGGCCGAGCTCGCCGACATCGGCGAGGTCGGCACCCCAGGCGTCGGCGAAGGCGCGGGCCTGATCGGGCTTCACCCGCGGATCGTCGCGCGAGGCGACGACCAGCGCCGGATAGGGCAGCGGCCCCAGCGGCATGGGTGAGAAATTGCGCACCACGTCGAAGGACGGATCGGGATCGTCGACATTGGTCGGCGCCACGAGGAAGGCGGCGGCGACCTTGGCTTTCGCCAGCTCGGGCTGCGCCGCGGTCCAGCGGATCACCGTCGCCACCCCGACCGAATGGGCGACCAGCACCACCCGGCGCGGCGCCGCGCGCACCGCCTGATCGAGCCGCCCGGTCCACGCGCCGACCTCCGGCCGGCTCCAGTCCTGCTGGATCAGCCGCGTGGAATTGGCGAAGGCACCCAGCCAGTGCGACTGCCAGTGCTCGGCCGGTGCGTTCTCGCGGCCGGGCACGACGAGGAAATCGAAGGACGCGAAATCAACAGGCATGGGCATTCCCCGAATCAGGCTGGACGCAGCACGGCGAACAGGATCATGAGCACGCCGGCGAAGGAGACCGTCCACACCATCGAGCGCAGATAAGGGATGCCGAAGGCGTAGAGCGGCAGGTAGACGATGCGTGCGCCGAGATAGAGCCAGGCACCCCACAGGGTGAGCTCGCCGTCGCGCCCCGCGACATGCGCGACCAGCACGGCCGCGGCGAAAATCGGCAGCGTCTCGAACAGGTTGGCCTGCGCCCGCCGCAGCCGGCCGGTGACCACGCCGACCGGCGGGCCGGGCTCGTCGCGCGGGCTGGCATTGTAGGCGATGCCGGTCTCTCCGTTGCGCAGCAGCGCGGGCAGCAACACCTGAACCAGTGCAAGCACCAGCGTCCAGGCGAGCAGCATGAGTTGCAGTGTCATCTTGGAATCGGCCGTAGGGGAAAACAGCGAAAACCATCGCATTTCGCGCGAGGCACGCTACATTTAACCATCATGGCAAAACAGACACAGAAAAAAAGGCCGCCAACGGATGGGCGTCCGCTGGAGCAGATAGCCGCCCTGCCCTTTCGTATCGCCGAAAACGGTGGGATCGAAGTCCTGGTGATGACGTCGCGCGAGACGCAGCGGGTCGTCATCCCAAAGGGCTGGCCGATGAAGAACCGCAAGAGCTGGACCTCGGCAAAGATCGAGGCGCGCCAGGAGGCGGGCGTGATCGGCGATATCAGCCGCAAGCCCATCGGCTACTATCGCTACTGGAAACGGCTGGAAGGCTATTTCGCGCTGGTGAAGGTCGCGGTCTATCCGCTCGCCTTCCGCCGGCAGCTCGCTGACTGGCGCGAACGCCATGAGCGCTCGCAGGTCTGGCTTGCGGCCGAGGACGCCGCGCTGCTGGTCGACGAGCCGGAGCTCGGCGCAATAATGCTCGAATTCGGCCAGTCGCGGGAGGCACGGCGCCTCACCCGCCCGTCCGGTCCGGCAGCGGACGACGACGAGAACCGACGCCGACGCGCCGAGCGCGGGGCGGCGTCGGCGAGCGTCTGACCCACAAGCGACTGAGCCGCGCGCTTGGCAGCGTGCGGCTCAGCGCTGATCTTCCGTGGCAGATCGTCAGTTGATGATCTGCACCACGCGGTGGGTCGACGGGTCGACCAGCACGGTGCGGTCGTTCACCACGGTGTAGCGGTACTGCGTGGTGCCGTACTCGGCCGGGACCTCGTAGTAGCGCACGCCGCTGGTGGGCAGCTCGGTGCCGACCACGACCTCCTGCTGGTAGGTGTAGGACGGCACGCGCTCCTGCACGACGTACTGGCGGAAGCGCGCCCGATGGTCGTCGGAGATGCCGCCGATCACCGCGCCGGCCACGCCGCCGACCACGGCCCCGACCGGGCCGCCGACAATCGCGCCGCCGACGGCGCCGGTGGTCGCGCCGGCCGCCGTGCCGGCGCCATCCTGAGCATTCGCTACCACAGGAGCAGCAACGAGCAGCGAAGCTGCAATAATCGCATGACGTATCATGGTAATCTCCTGGTGCCCCGCACCCGTTGTTCGCTGCGATACAACGGATTTCGCGAGAAACAGTTCCATCAATAGGAACGATCTGCTCGCACAAACCAGAGAGAGCGACGTCTACCTTGCGGTATCCGACACGGATACGTCGGGCGAGAACAGGCGTCCTCTTTCGGCGAACAGCACGAACGCCACCGCGGCGAGCGAGAGCATGACGAAGCCCATGGTCAGCGGCAGCGTCGTGCCGTCGAAATGCTGGCCGAGGGCGAAGCCGAGTAGCGCCCCGCCGGCGGTGGAGACGAAGCCGAGCACCGACGACGCCGTTCCCGCGATATGCCCCACCGGCTCCATGGCCATCGAGTTGAAGTTCGACACCATGAGGCCGAAGAAGAACATCATCGCTCCCTGCAACGCGGAGAACGTCCAAATGTTCTCGGCGTCGGCGAGGACGACGGCGGCGTGCACCAGCGTGACCGCGCAATAGCCGAACAGCGCCGCATGCGAGACTCGGCGCATGCCGAGCTTCTCGACCACGCGGGCGTTGAGCAGCGAGGAGGCGGCCATGAACACGGCGATCATCGCGAAGATCAGCGTGAACAGTTCCTCCGCGTCGAAGGCGTCGGCGAAGACCTGCTGGGCGGAGTTGATGAAGCCGAACAGCCCGCCCATCACCATGGTCATGGCCAGCACATAGCCGACCGTCACCCTGCTGTGGACGATCAGGTCGAAGGCATGGGTGACGGCTCCGAGCGAGATCGGCGAGCGATCCTCCGGGTGCAGGGTCTCCGGCAGCCGCGTCAGCGTCCACACGAACAGGATGCCGCCCAGCAGGCAGAGCATGAGGAAGATCGCCCGCCACGGCGCCACCAGCATGATCGCCTGGCCGATGGAGGGGGCGAGGATCGGCACCGACAGGAACACCAGGAAGGCGAGCGACATCACCCGCGCCATGTGCGAGCCGGAATAGCAGTCGCGCACGATGGTGATGGCGAGGATGCGCGTCGCCGCCGAGCCGACGCCCTGCAGCGCCCGCGCCGCCAGCATCACCTCCAGCGAACCGGCGAACAGCGCGCCGATGGAGGCGACGGTGTAGAGGGCGAGGCCGAACAGCAGCACCTTGCGGCGGCCGAAGCGGTCGGCCAGCGTGCCGTAGACGAGCTGGGCGCCGCCGAAACCGAGCAGATAGGCGGTGATCACCAGCTGGGTGTGGTTGGCGGTATCGATCTGGAGCGACTCGCCGATCTCCGGCAGCGCCGGCAGCATGGAATCGATGGCGATGGCGTTGGTCGCCATCAGCCCGGCGATGAAGGCCACGAACTCGCGAAAACCCATGCCGGGATGGGGGTTCTCCGGCGCGGGGGCGGACCTTTTCATCGTCAATCCGGGGCTGGCAGAGCGGGCGGGGTTCGCCTTATGGCGCAAAAGCGCCCGCCGCCCTATTGGCTGGAAGCCACAACCGGGCGCAATCGTCGCAAAAAGCCTCACAAAATCGCGATGGCGAAGCTGGAGGCGGTCGCCGGCGCCGGACCAATGAAACGTCGTCCCGGACGGCTGCAGGCCGATCCGGAATCGTGCCCGACTGGGAGCGACTGTTCCGCTTTTGGATCGTCATCCCCGGGCTTGGCCCGGGGATCCACGACTTGGATCTGGTGTGCAGGCATCCCGGAAGTCGTGGATGGCCGGGCCAAGCCCGGCCATGACAGTGCTCCGGCAGAGCCCGCGCGCCCGGGACGAGCCTCCTTCGAGGCCCGGCTTCCGCCGGGCACCTCAGGATGACGTGGCTCCTATGGCACCGGAATAAGAGCAGTCCTCAGAACTGCGGCGGGCCCATGTCGAGGCTCGGCGGCTCCATCTGCGGGATGTTGAGCTCGATGGTCGAGGGATCGACCGTCGACCCGGCGCTGATCCAGTAGGTCACCGCCTCCGGCCACATGATGACCACCACGACGAGGATCAGCTGCATCGCCAGCCACGGGATCGCGCCCCAGTAGATCTGCGAGGTGCGGATCGACTTCGGGGCGATGCCGCGCAGATAGAACAGCGCGAAGCCGAAGGGCGGGTGCATGAAGGCGGTCTGCATGTTCACGCAGAGCAGCACGCCGAACCAGATCAGGTTGATGTCGAGCTTGATCGCCACCGGCACCAGCAGCGGCACGATGATGAACGCGATCTCGAAGAAGTCGAGGAAGAAGGCGATGAAGAAGACGAAGATGTTGACGAACAGCAGGAAGCCGATCCGTCCGCCCGGCAGCTGCGCCAGCAGGTGCTCGATCCACAGCGCCCCATCCATGCCCTGGAACACCAGGCTGAACACGGTGGCGCCGATGAGGATGAACACCACCATGGCGGTGAGCCGCATGGTCGAGGCCATCGCCTGACGCACGAGGTCCCAGGTCAGGCGGCGATGCAGCGCGGCGAGCACCATGGCGCCGACCGCGCCCATGGCGCCGGCCTCGGTCGGGGTGGCCAGGCCCATGGCCAGCGTGCCCAGTACCAGCATGATCAGCACGATGGAGGGGATCATGCCCCACAGCACCTTGCGGATCAGCGGCCAGCCGCCCTCCCCGATCGCCTCCGGCGGCAGCGGGGGCATGTGGTGCGGCTTGATCAGCGAGAGCACGAACACATAGCCGATGAAGATCGCCACCTGCAGCAGCGACGGGCCGATGGCGCCCAGATACATGTCACCCACCGGCTTGCCGAGCTGCTCAGCGAGGATGATCAGCACCAGCGAGGGCGGGATCAGCTGGGTGATGGTGCCGGATGCGGCGATGACGCCGGTGGCGAGCTTCTGGTCGTAGCCGTAGCGCATCATGACGGGCAGCGAGATCACGCCCATGGCGATCACCGAGGCCGCCACAGTGCCGGTGATGGCGCCCAGGATGGCACCGACCACGATCACCGCATAGGCGAGACCGCCCGGCACGCGCCCGAACAGCTTGCCGGTGCCCTCCAAGAGGTCCTCGGCGAGGCCGCAGCGCTCGAGGATCGCGCCCATGAAGGTGAAGAAGGGGATCGCCAGCAAGAGGTCGTTGGAGATGATGCCGTAGAAGCGCAGCGGCAGCGCCTGCAGGAAGCTCGGGTGGAAATGGTCGGTGATGATGCCGATCGTCCCGAAGAACAGGCCCACCGCGACCAGCGAGAAGGCGACCGGGAAGCCGATGATCATGAAGCAGATCATGCCGGCGAACATCAGCGGGGGCATCACGCCATAGGAGAACATGAAGGGCTCGCGGCTGGTGAGATCGGAGATCGGGCGGGGCGGATCGAAGCGGCGCGGGGACGCCGCTACTGCAGCGGCTTCTCGTATTCGGTCTCGATCTCGATGGCGCCGGCGAGGGCGGCGACTCGCTTGATCAGCTCGGAGACGGCCTGGATGGTGAGCAGTGCGAAGCCGAGCGGCAGCAGCAGCTTGGCCGGCCACAATATGAGGCCGCCGGCGTTCTGCGACATCTCGTCGGCGCGGAAGGACTGCCAGAAGAAGGGGAAGCTCAGCCAGGTGAGGTAGATGCCGGCCGGGATCAGGATGATGACGAAGCCGAGCGTGTCGATCCACAGCCGCCCGCGCGGCGACAGCGACATGTAGAGCAGGTCGACGCGCACATGCTCGTTGCGCTGGAGCGTGTAGGGCGCGCCGAGCAGCACCACCGCGCCGAACAGGTACCACTGGATTTCCAGCAGCCCGTTGGTCGAATAGCTGAGCAGATAACGCACCGTGGCGTTGCCGGCGCTGATGAGGCAGGCGATCAGCACGCAGTAATCCGCGAGACGCCCGAACCTCTCGTTCAGCGCGTCAATGGCGCGGCTGAAGGCCAGCAGCCCACCCATTCGCATTCCCCCTCGCTTGCCGTCGACTTTTGTCGTTGCGGTCGAAAGGGCTGCAATCGCCGCCTCCGCCGGTCAGGGCAAGATAGACCATCGTCTCAGGCAATTTAACCCGCCCTGGGCCGCACCCGCCCGTGCGAGATCAAACGGCGGCAAGGTGTTGCGCATATGCCCGCGTGCCGGCTCACGGTCGATGCCGGCTGCCGCAACGGCAACCGGTGCGCGAAACCGGGCGGAAAGGCTGCCTCCGATAGAGGAAAAAGAGGAGCGCGGACTTAAGCGCCCGTCACGAGGAACGGCATCCATCGTGTCGCGTTGCCCCATCAGGGAGGGGACGACGATGATGAAATCCGTCATTTCGCTTGTGACCGGATCGCTGATGCTGACGGCTGCCGGCGTGGCCTTCGCGCAGCCGGCCGGGCAGCAGTCGAACAGTCCGGGAGTGTCGCCGCCGGCGGCGGGCAGCCCCACTCAGCAACAAGCGCCCGACCAGCCCGTGACGCCGAATCCGGTGACCGGGGTGGTGCAGCCGCCGCCGGGACCGCCGCCGGAGGGAACGGCCGCCGACATCAAGCTGCCGGACTGCGCCCCGCCGAATTGCGGCACGCCCCGGATCATGGAATAGCGCGGGAGCGATCCGACAGAAGCCTGGCTTCATCGGCGGCGGAGACGGGCTCTCCGGCATCGAGGCTCTTGAGATAGCCATCGATCAGGTTCTCGCCGCTCGCGGGCACATATCCCTCGCCCCCGGAGGCGCCCACCGCCGCCACGATGCGCCACTCCTTGCCGCGGCAGGCGAGGCCCTCGACCGATGCGGCGGCCAGAGCGACGACGAAGTCCCGGCACAGCGTGCCGTTCGCCAGCCTGTAGGTGGCGAGCGGGCGCACATTGCCGCCCGCGATGTCCGCCCGGTCGCCGGAAGCCGTGGTCTGGAGCGCGGCGAGCACGGCGGGATCGTCGATGCGGCCGAAGGCCGTCCCTGCCGTCTCGGGCGATGCCCATCCGGCCAGATAGGCCGTGGCCGCGGCAAGCACCGCCACGCCGCCAACCGCCGCGGCGGCGGCGAAGCTCCGCACCGAAGGCCATGCCGGCCTGGCGGCGACAGGCGACGGCGCGGCCCGCTCCTCGGCGGACTGCTCCTCGTCCTCCTCGATGAGCCGGGACAGCGCCTCCCGGAGACCGTCGGGCACGTCGGCCTCGCTCGCGGCGAACTGGCTGCGCGCCAGCCGCCGGCTCCGGATGAAGCCGACGAGGCGGCGCGCAAGCTCGGGATCCGTGGCCAGCACCCGCTCGAGGGCGATGGCGGCACCTTCCTCCAGCTCGCCGTCGACATAGGCCATCAAGGTCTCGTCGCTCGGATGCACGTGGACGTTGCTCATCCCCTCGCCCTTTCGCCTGTACCGCCTTCGCAGGCCTCCAGCAGCCGCTTGCGCGCGCGCGCCAGCCGGCTCATCACCGTGCCGATCGGCACGCCGAGGACGTCGGCCACCTCGCGGTAGGACATGTCGTCCACGCAGACCAGCAGCAGGACCTCGCGCTGTTCCCACGGCAGATCCTGGATCTTCGCCGCCACCTCGCTGCACTCGATGCGGCCGAGCGCCTCGCGCTCGCCGTCGCATGCCCCATCCGGGCCGAGCTGGGACGCCTGCACCTCCACTTCCAGCCGCGCCCGGCGGAGGCCGTCGATCCAGATGTTCCGCATGATGCGGAACAGCCAGGCGTCGAGACGGGTGCCCGGCGTCCACATGTGCGGCTGCGCCAGCGCGCGCTCGCACGCGCCCTGCACAAGATCGTCGGCGAGCGCCGAGGACTGGCACAGCGCCAGCGCGTAGCGCCTGAGGCGCGGCAGGAGCGCCGGAAGCTCGGCGCTGATGGTCCCGGGCATGCTGGCTCCGTACGTCACGTCGATTAACGAACCAACAGGCGCATCTATTCCCGCGGCACGGCCAGTGTTTCGGAAGCGGACCTGCCGGCAATGTCCGTCCCCTCGCCATCGGCGGGGCCGCCGCACAGCCCGGCGGCCTGCACGAGCCCCCAGCCGAAGACCTCGTCCCGGCCGGGCGCGCCGAGGTCGCGCGCG
The DNA here is from genome assembly GCA_029239875.1 of Xanthobacteraceae bacterium. Lineage (GTDB taxonomy): Bacteria > Pseudomonadota > Alphaproteobacteria > Rhizobiales > Xanthobacteraceae > Ancylobacter. The sequence continues at coordinate 137,987 of JARBUD010000005.1, forward strand.
GCCGATGCGAGCAGATCCTCCATGTGGATGCTGCCGGCATGAGGGTCCATCGAGGCGAGGCGCGCGACCGCCGCGGTGACGAAGGGCACGGCGAAGGACGTGCCAGACCTGTCGGCCTCCCCGCCGCCGGCCGCGGCGGTCGAGACGCCGACGCCCGGCGCCGCCAGCGCGATGTAGCCGCCGCGAGTGGCGCGCTTGTAGATGCGCATCTCCGCATCCACCGCCGTTACCGCGAGGACGCCGGGATAGGCCGCGGGATAGCCCGGATCGGCTCCGGGCCCGCCGTTTCCGGCGGCCGCGACCAGCGTTATGCCGAGCGCCAGCGCGTGGTCGATCGCCTGTTTCAGCACCTCGTTGGGCGGGCCGGAAAAGCTGAGATTGATGACCTTCACATCGCGCCGCTCGAGTTCCTGCAGGGCTGCCACGACGCGCAGGACGTCGGTCCTGTCGGTGCCTTCGTGGGCGCTGAAGGCGTTCACCGCCACCAGCTTGGCTTCGGGCAGAAGCCCGGCGGCTCCGCTGCCGGCCTTGCCGACCAGCAGCGCCGCGATGGCGGTTCCGTGCCCCGGCCCGGCGGAGGACGAAGGATCGAGGGTGACCACCTCGATGTCCTGTCCCTGCAGCGCCTCGTGGCCGAGATCGATGCCGGTGTCGATCATGCCGATCTTCGGCGGGGCGCCGCACCCCGAGGGCGGGCGCCAACCGATGAGCGTCCGCGCGCAGGCGGTGCCGTCGCAGCCCTCGTCCCCCTCGTCCGTGTAATAGAAGGCGTCGGCATCCGCGACAGCGCTGCGGTTCACGTCCGAGATCCATCGGCGTGCCGTGGCGGCGTCGAGCCTGCCCGGCAGGCCGAACTTCACGAACGAGGTCTGCGCCAGCGAGGCCCGGGCAATGACGCGCAGCCCTCTTGAGGACAGGCGGCGGATATCGCCCTCGCTCAGGCCGGCGGCAATGACGGATCGCGCATTGGCCGCGGCCCGCCCTGTCGAGACGACCGCCCCGCGCCCGCTCAAGCCCCCGCTTCCGGCCCCGGCGGCCTTGCTCCTGGAAACCGTGCGCGGACGGGCGACATTGGGCCGGGGCCTCGGTTCGACGCTGCGCGGAAACAGCATCTGCATCGCCGCGAATGGATTGCCGTTGAAGCCGTTGCGCGCGGCGGCCGAGGCGCCGCCCGGATTGCCGCCCCTCCCCCGGTTGCCGGCGCTGTTGCCGCCGTCGCTCTTTCCGCTGCCCTTTCCGCCCCCATTGCCGCCTCCCTTGCCGTTGCCCCCGGCATTGCCCGCCTTGGCCTGCGCGGCGCTCGGGGCGACGCCCAGGGAATGGTCGGTGACCACCGGCTGAGGAGTGAAAAGGAGACCCGCCGCACCGATCACCAGCGCGATCCCAAGGCGGCTGCAGCGAAAGATCATGGAACCCGCTCTCGCACCTATGCGAACGCTGGGCGGATAACGAGTTGCCGATGGAATCGATCCAACGAAGACCGCCCGGAAACGCCCGGGCGGTCCTGCGCAGGTAAGCCGGTCAGGCCGTGATGATGTAGACGATCTTGTAGGTGTCGGGCTCGACGATGACGATGCGCCCGTCCGCGAGCACGAAGAACCGGTAGGTCCGGTACTGCGGCACGATCTCGATGACGCGCGCGGGCAGCGGGCGCAGTTCGACGGTGCGCGGCACCGCGACGCCGACATTCACGGAGAAGTTCACATCGCGAATGGGCGTCACATGCTCGCGCGTGATGGTCTCGCGGATCGTCGTCCGCTTCTCCGAGCTGATGTTGACGCTGCCGGTGGTCGTGGTGTCGACGTTCTGGCCGGTACCGGTGCGCTGCTGGGTCGTCGTCCCGCTCTCCATGGTCTTGTTCTGGGTGGTACCCGTCGTGGAGCGCTGGGTGTTCTGCCCGGTGGCCTTCTGCTGATCTTGGTTCTGGGCGTCGCCGGTGGCGGGCTCGGTGCGCTTGGTGCCCTGCATCTGCTTGGTCGAGGTGCCGCCCTCGGATTTGCCGGTGTCGGCCTTGCCGTTGGTCTTGCCCTGCTTCTGCATCTGCGTGTCCGACGAGCCGGCGCCGCTCTGCTGGCGCTTCATCGGCGGCTGGTTGTCCTGCGCCCTCTCGCCGCCGGTGGCGTCCGGGCGCTTCTGGGCTCCGCCCGCTTCCGGCGGCGGCTTGGCGCCTTTCATCGAGCCGGCCCCGGAGGCGCCGGGCTGCTCGGTGCCTCCGGACGAGCCTGCGCCGGAAGGCGCTTCCGTCGATGGCGACGCACCCTGCTGACCTCCCTGCGGGGGAATCGGGTTCTGCGCGGCCAAGGTGGTGGCGAGCATCAGCGCAGGAATTGCCGTGCTTGCCGCGAGGATTATCTTCCGCATCATTTCCTCCATGCGTGTCGATTTCAGGCATATGACGGGCCCGTCTCGCACGAGGCGAGCACAACGTCCCGACTTATTAACGAATGACGGAGATATTTATTCCAATTCAGAGAATATATCTTCAGGAAATCATGAAACTTTGACAACATCGGAAAGTATTTTCTTTTCAATGAATCAATATATATTTAGATCGTATATTAGATACGAAGCGAGCAGAGCCTCGCCCTTCCGAAGAAAAGCGAGGCCCGGCCGACACGCGACGTTACAGACAGACATGGTGACCACGTCGCATGCCCAGACGCGTGCGAAGGTCCGACCTCCCGCTCGTGGTGCCTCGCACGGCAACTTGCAGCGGGAAGTCGATCACTCCACGACCTTCACCACCTTGCGGGTCTTCGCTTCGACGATGACCCGGTGATTGTTCACGACGGCGTAGCTGTAGGTGTCGAATTTGGGCACCGGGCGGAGAACCACCGTGTCCGGCAGTTCCGAGCCGACGATGACTTCACGTTCGACGGTCACGGACGGCATGCTCTCCTTGGTGACGTAGGTCTCCACCTCGCCGGGAACGGTGACCACGGCCTGCGCGAAGCCGGTCGACGGCAGCACGAGAGCCGAAACGGCAAAGGCCGCGACGAATACTGCCTTCCTCATGGAATCCTCCTGAGATTGCAAAGAGCATCTTGAGAATTGTTTGCAGAGATTATGGTTCCGGAAGATATTTTATTTTGCAATTACTTGAAAATGGGCAGACCCGTCCGTTCTCCGCCCGCATGAGCCGAGTACAATCGCGTCAACAGCCAAACGGATGACGGCACCGGTTTATTCCCGAACGGTGCGGGATGGTGACCGGCGCACGGCCGGACGGACGCAAAAAACCCCGCCCTCCAGCGGAGAGCGGGGTCATGACCGGCCCGGAAGAAATGGGGTCAGTCGTCGAACTTGCCCTCGTATTTGAACTCGGGCATCGCCTTGAGTTGCTCGCGCGTCAGCGTGCTGGTGCCCTTCCATTCCTTGGCGGTGCCGTCGAACGTCACCTTCACGGCGCTGGGCGGGACCACGACATAGCGGTCGCCCAGGCCGAGGAAGCCGCCGACCGACAGCACCAGGCCCTTCACCTTCATCGAGCTGTCGAGCACGAGGTCTTCGATCTCGCCGATATCCTCGTTGGCCGCGTTGTTGACGTCGAGCCCGACGAGGTTGGAGGCGAGCGCGTCGCTCGGGCTCACGGCGACGTTGGCGGTCTCGGTGATCGGCGTCTGCGCCAGCGCGGGGGCGGAAAGCAGCGCCGCCGCGGCGGCAAGGCCGATGATGTTCGCGCGCATCGAGGATACTCCCTGACAATTGGACGCCACGCCGGCGTCGCGTCCTCAACGCGGGTCGCGGACCGGCGTTCCGGCACGCGATCGTCAGCCTCGGCCGCTTCGCGCGGGGGCCAGCAGCGCCAGGGCGCAGCCGGCGAAGGTGCAGCAGGCGAGCATGAGCCAGGCATCGTTGATCGACTGCACCAGCGCGGCCTTCTCGATCAGCGGCCGGACATAGGCCTCGATGGCCGGATCGAGCGGGCCGGTGACCGCGCCGTGCAGCGCGCCGGCCGGCAGCCCGACGAGGTCGGCGGCGGCGGTGTCTCCGGCGAGCAGGCGCTGCTTGAGCGCTTCGGCATGGACGGGGCTGCGCCCGAACATCACCGTGTCGATGAGCGCTATGCCGATGGCACCGCCGAGGTTGCGCATCAGGTTGAACAGGCCGCTGGCGTCCGGCACCGCTTCGGGCGGCAGGGCGCCAAGCGCAAGGCGGGTCGGCGGCAGCAGGCACAGCATGATCGCGGCGCCGCGCACGACCTGCGGCCAGAACATGCCGTCGTAATCGGTCTCGCGGGTCGAGAACGCGCTCATGGCCAGCCCCATGCCGAACAGCGCGAAGCCGAGGATGGTCAGCAGGCGCGCATCGCTGCGCCGCTCCAGCGCCACCGCGACCGGCGAGGTGACGAACTGCGTGACGCCGGTGACCAGCATCACCATGCCGATGGCCAGCGGCCCGTGCCCGCGCACGAAGGCGAGGAACACCGGCATCAGATAGACCGTGCCGTAGAGCCCCATGCCGAGAATGAAGCTGAGCGCGCAGCCGATGGCGAAGCCCCGGTCGCGGAAGGTGCGCAATTGGATGATAGGCGTCGTTCCGACCAGCATGCGCCGCACGAACACCGCGCCGGCGAGCACGCTGGCGGCAAGCAAAGCGAGCACCGGCACGGCCAGCCAGCCGCGCTGCGGCGCCTCCTTCAACCCGATCTGCAGGCTCGCGAGGCAGATCGCCAGCAGGGCAAGGCCGGCGATGTCCAGCGTACGCAGCAGCGCCCGGTCGGCCGCCTCGCGCGCCAGAAGCGCCAGCCCCAGCGTGCAGGCGAGGATGCCCGGCGCGACGTTGATGAGGAACAGCCAGTGCCATGAGGTGGTCTGCGTTATCCAGCCGCCGACGACCGGCCCGACCGTCGGCGCCAGCACCGCCAGCAGGCCGGCGATGGTGGTCGCGAAGCCCTGCAGCCGGAACGGGAAGAGCAGGAACACCGCCGAGAACACCAGCGGCACCAGCATGCCGCCGAAGAAGCCCTGCGCCACGCGTGCGGTGACCAGCGAGGCGAAGCCCATGCTGGCGGCGCAGCCTATGGAGGCCAGCGTGAAGGCGCCCACGGCGATCGCGAACAGCACGCGCATGCCGAGCGCGCGCGTCAGCAGGCCGGTCAGCGGAATCGCGATCACCTCGGCGATGAGGTAGGCGGTCTGGATCCAGCTCATCATATCGGCGGGAATGGCGAGCGCGGTGCGGATCGTCGGCAGCGAGGTCGCCACCACCTGGATGTCCAGCACCGCCATGAACATGCCGAGGCACAGCGCGCCGAAGCCGATCCATATGCGCACCGGCACATGTTCCGGCTCGCCATCTCCGGAAGGAAGGCGGTCACTGAAGGCTGGCAACGGCGTGACCTTCGAACGGAGGATGTTCGGCTCCCCATCACGAGCGGCGGGCGTCTTCAAGTCAAGACGGCCGCTCGCCGGAGCCATATGGGACGGCGGCGGAAGACTGGAAGATCACCCCTCGCCGACGCCATGCGGAAGGCGGGCTAACCGGCAATGCCGGGCCGGCCTGCACAAAGTGGGGATTGCCCCCCGCTACCTTTGGGGCATTAGATCGCCGCAACGCACATTCGGAGCTGTCATGGCCAATTACGTGAAGATCAGCGGCTTCCTCGGCGCCTGCGTGACCGGGGTAGCCCATCTGCTCACCGCACTGCGCAAGGCGCCGGCACTCGACGAGGATGCCGGCTATGGCACGCTCCCGCAATTGCCCAAGCCGAAGCCGACGCTCATCCCGATCATGAAGATCGCGCCGGCCATCGGCTGGGGCAAAGGGCAGAAGCCCAAGCCCGCGGCGGGCTTCAAGGTGGAAGCCTTCGCCGAGGGGCTCGACCATCCGCGCTGGGTCTACGAGCTGCCGAACGGCGACATACTCGTCGCGGAGACGGCGGCTCCGCCCTCGGCCGCCGCGTTCAGTCCGCGCTGGTGGGTGATGGGCTTCGTCATGGTGCGCGCCGGCGCCGGCGTGAAGAGCGCCAACCGCATCACCCTGCTGCGTGACGCCGATGGCGACGGCATCGCCGAGGTCAAGCTGCCCTTCATCGAGAACCTCCACTCGCCCTTCGGCATGGCGCTGGTCGGCGACCAGCTCTACGTCGCCAATGCGGATTCGGTGGTGCGCTTCCCCTATGCGGCGGGCGCCACCCGCATCGACGCGGCGCCGGTGAAGGTCTGCGACCTGCCGGCGGGGCGCAATCACCACTGGACCAAGAGCCTCGTCGCCAACAAGGCGGGCACCAGGCTCTATGTCGGCGTCGGCTCCAACTCCAACGTGGCCGAGTTCGGCATGCAGGAGGAGGTGAACCGCGCCAATATCCTCGAGGTCGACATCGCGACCGGCGCGGTGCGCGTCTTCGCCGGGGGCCTGCGCAACCCGGTCGGCATGGACTGGAACCCGGTGACGGGCGAGCTCTGGACCGCGGTGAACGAGCGCGACGAGATCGGCGACGACCTGGTGCCGGACTACATGACCTCGGTGAAGGACGGCGCCTTCTATGGCTGGCCTTATTGCTACTACGACAAGATCGTCGACGAGCGGGTGCAGCCGCAGCGGCCCGATCTCGTGGCGTCCTCGCTGAAGCCCGACTATGCGCTCGGCTCGCACACCGCCTCGCTCGGCCTCGCCTTCGTCGATGACGAGCGCTTCGGCGCGCGCTTCAAGGATGGCGTGTTCATCGGCCAGCACGGCTCGTGGAACCGCAACCCGCCTTCGGGCTACCGGGTGATCTTCGTCCCCTTCCGCGACGGCGCGCCCGCCGGCGGCCCGGAGGAAATCCTCGGCGGCTTCCGCGTCGACGGCAAGGCGCTCGGCCGCCCGGTCGGCGTGCTGGTCGACCAGCGCGGCGGCCTTCTGGTGGTCGACGATGTCGGCGACTGCATCTGGCGCGTCACGCCGCACTCGCCAGCGTGAGGCGGCGCTCGATGCCGATGTCATCGAGGAAGCGCTCGTCATGGCTGACCACGAGCAGGGCGCCGTCATAGGCGAGCAGCCCCCTCTCGACGGCCTCGACGGATTCCACGTCGAGATGATTGGTCGGCTCGTCGAGAATGAGCAGCGAGGGCGGCTGCGGCCCTCCCAGCACGCAGGCGAGGCCGGCGCGCAGCAATTGTCCCCCGCTCAGCGCGCCGGCGAGCTGCAATGCGGCGTCCGCCCGGAACTGGAAGCTGGCGAGGGCGGCGCGGCACGCATTCTCGCCGGCGCCGGGATTGAGCCGCAGGAAATTGTCGCGAAGGCTGGCGCCGGGATCGAGCAGGTCGACGGCCTGATCGAGCATGGCAAGTTCCACGAAGACCGAAACCTGACCGGCCAGCGGCTGCAACGCGCCGGTGACCAGCTTGAGCAACGTCGTCTTGCCCGAGCCGTTCGGTCCCGTCAGCGCCACGCGCTCGGGCCCGGTCATGGCGAATGACAGGTTCCGGACGATCGGCGCGGCGCCATCATAGCCGGCGGTGACGTCGTCGAGCCGAAGCACCTGCCGGCTGGCCGGCAGGCCCGTCGAGGGCAGCTTCACGGACAGCCCCTGCAGGATTTCCACCCGCGACCTCGCCTCGGTGGCGGCCTTGGAAGCCTGCGCCTGCTGCCGGTCGGCAAGCCGCACCCCGCTGCCCCGACTCGCCTCGGCATTGCTCTTGCGGCCGCCGATCAGGATGCGGGGCAGGTCGCCGCGTGCGCCTCTCCGCGCTCCCGCAGCCGCGCGCCGGTCGCTGCGCTCGGTGGCGAGCTGGGCCTTGCGGCCCGCCTCGGCCAGCTGCCTTTCTGCATAAGCGAGATCGTGCCGGGCCGCCGCGAGCTCGGTCGCCTTGCGGGCCCGATAGGCGCTCCAGTTGCCGCCATAGCGCGCTGCACCGAGCGAGGTCAGCTCGACGACGGCGTCGACATGGTCGAGCAGCTCGCGGTCGTGGCTGACGACGATCGCGCCGGAGCGCCAGCCGGCGAGGAGATCGATCACCGCCTGGCGGCCGGCGCGATCGAGATTGTTGGTGGGCTCGTCCAGCAGCAGGAAATCGGGATCGCCGAAGACCGCCGCTGCGAGGCTGGCCCGCGTCCGCTGCCCGCCGGAAAGCCGCACCAGCGGCGTGTCGGCGTCGGCGTGGAGATCCGTGCGCGCCAGGGCCGCGGCGAGCCGTTCCTCCAGCGTCCAGTCGACGTCCGCAAGTTCCTCGGCACTCGCGGTGCCGGCAACGGCGCGGCGCAGCAGCGCCAGCGCATCCTCGACGCCGAACAGATCGGCGATGCTCGCCTGCGGGGCGACCTGAACCAGCTGCGCCAGCCGGCCGATCCTGCCCTCCACGCGCACGCTCCCGGCGCGCGGCGACGTCTCGCCGGCGATCAGCTTGAGGAGCGTCGACTTGCCGACGCCGTTGCGTCCGACGAGGCCGGTCCGCTCCGGGCCGAAGGAAAGATCGAGGCCGGTGAAGAGCGGGCGGCCGTCGGGCGTGGTCCAGGAAAGCCCGGACAAGGTGATTGACGTCATGGCCACGACGAACTGGATAACGGCACGATTCCGTGCTTTTATCAGAGGCGCTCGCGAATCGCAACGAAGGCGCGCCGTTTCGCACGTCGGGGGATAACGCATCATGGTGGAGAGCGCGCGCAGGCCGGGCGGCCGGCCGAGCAAGGAGGAAGCCGCGCGCCTCGGCGAGAGCATCCTCGACGGCGCCCGCGCCGCCTTCGGCCGGAAGGGCATCGCCAATGTGTCGCTGGAGGAGATCGCCTCCTCCCTCGGCGTGTCCAAGCACACGATCTACCGGCGCTACCCGGGCATGGCGGCGTTGCTCGACGCGGTGGTCGCCCGCGACATCGGGCATTTCCGGCAGGCGCTCGCTACCGCCGCCGATGTGGCCGGGGATCCCCTCGACGCGGCGCGGCGGATATCCCGGAGCTATGTCGCGTTCGGCGCCTCCAGTGACTATGCCGCCTTCTATCTGTCGCTGAGCGCCGAGGCCGCGGTCGTCCCGGCGCTGCGCGAGCGGCTCGCCGCCTGGTCGGCGACGGCGCTCGAACCGCTGACGGCGGCGATCGCCGCGGCGCAGGCGGCCGGTGCCCTGCGGCCCGGAGATCCCCTCCCCGTCCGCGACGCGCTCGTCGACCTGCTGGAAGGCGTGAACAACCGGGTGCGTCTCGCCGCCGGCGAGACGCCGGACGTCGAGGCATTGTTCGAGACGCGCTGGCAGGTCTTCCTGGCGGCAATGGCGATGCCAGCGACCTCGTCAGCCAGGCCCAGCCTCGCCCCGTAGTCCGCCTCTCATCCCATGGCGGTGACGACGGCGGGCAGGTCGACCGTCTGCACCAGCCCGCCGCCCGGCCGGTTGGCGATGGTGATGTCGCCGCCGGCCTTACGGATGATCTCCCGCGAGATGGTGAGCCCCAGCCCGGCGCCGGGGATGTTCTGGCTCCGCGCCCGGTCGGCGCGGAAGAACGGCTCGAACACCTGATCCACCATGTCGGGGGCGATCCCCGGCCCCTGATCGGCGATCGTGATCCGTGCCGTCGTGCCTGCCGTCACGGTGATCTTGCCCCGCAGCCCATGGGTCGCGGCGTTGATGCAGAGGTTTCGCAAGGCGCGGCTCAGGGTCAGGCGGCAGGCCTTGACGTAGACCTCGCTGGTCCCGGCCAGCTCGATCTCGAGGTCCTGCTCCCGCAGTTCCGCCACGACGTTGCCGACCAACTCGTCCAGGCGGAGCGTCTCCGCCGGTGTCTTCGTCGTCTCTTCGTGCACGAGCTGGATGGCGCTGTGCGCGATCCGCTGCAACTCGTCTATGTCCCTCAGCCACAGGCCCCGCTCCTCGCCGGCGACGAACTCCGCGCGCAACCTCATGCGCGTCAGGGGGGTGCGAAGATCATGGCCGGCCGCGGCGACCAGGCGCATCCGGCTCTCAATGGCCTGCTTCAGGCGGGCGGAAAGTGCGTTGATCGCCGCCGCTGTCGCGCGCACTTCCGCGGGCCCCTGCTCGGCGAGCATGGGAAGCGTGCCGTCCGCGTTGACGGACTCCACGGCGCTTTCGAGAAGCGCCAGCGGCTTGCTCATGCGATTGGCCGCCTTCACCGCTATCGCCCCGACGCCGAGGCTCATCAGGGCCAGCCACACCAGCAGTTCGGGATCGGACGGCGGATCGATGTCCACCATGACCCAGCGGTCCGGCCCGACGGGCAGCGAGACGGTGCGAACCCGGAAATCGTCAGGCCTGTGCGTCACGAGAAGGTCGAGACGCGTCCCGAGCCGCTCGGTCGCCGCGCGCAAGAGTTCGGTCTGCTCGCTGTCGAGGGCGCCGGCGGCGGGGCTTCGGGCCAGATCCGCCGTGTCCGGGGTCTGCTTTGCCAGCCGCTCCATGGTGATGAACTGCTTGGCGAAAAGGGCGGCTTCGATCTCCTTGGGCGCCGTGAAGACATAGAGCACCGCGAGCGTGATCAGCACGACCACCAGGACGATCGAGGCCATGAGGAGCAGGGCGAACTTGGCGCGAAGCGTCTTCATGGCAGCCTGTCGACGACGCCGACCTTGGCGGCGAGCTGGTAGCCGCCGTTGCGGATCGCCTTGAAGGTCTGGAAGGCCCCGTCACCCGACAGCTTGCGCCGCAGGCGGCTGACGAGAACGTCGATCGACCGGTCGAGCACGTCGCCGTCCTTGCGGCCCATCAGGTCGAGGAGTTGCTCGCGGGAGAGCACGCGGCCCGGCCGGTCGAGGAAGATCATCAGCAGGTCGAATTCCGCGCCCGTCAACGCGATGGTCGTGCCCGCCGCGTCGGTCACCGAGCGCAAGGACGGGTCGACGACGAAGCCCTCGAGCCGATAGAGGCTCATGGAGCGGGGCTCGGGCCGGGAATTCACGCCACGACGCAGCACCGCGCGCACCCTGGCGGCGAGTTCCCGGGGGTTGAAGGGCTTGCCGAGATAGTCGTCGGCGCCGATTTCGAGCCCGATGATGCGATCGACATCTTCCTGCAGGGCGGTGAGCAATATGATCGGTATGTTCGATCGCGCGGCCCGCAGATCGCGGCAGAGGTCCAGCCCCGACCCGTCCGGCAACATCACGTCTAGAATGATGAGATCGATCTTATAGACGGGGATCTTCTCGTTGACCTCTTCGCAACTCGACGCGAGCAGAACGCGAAAACCTTGATCGCGCATGTATCGGGCAAGGAGCTTGCGGATTTCGCTGTCATCGTCGGCAACGAGAATTTGCGGCGCTTGCGTGCTCATGGGCGGCTGAACGGCCTGTCGCTTCCACGTTTTGGGAGACTCTGCCGTAGCGGGCCAGTGAGGGCTTTTATATGTCCACGCCAGCCGAAAACGTTTCTAGACATGTTTCGACATCAAAATAATTCACGCAGACGCATTCGGACATTTAGAGACAGATTTTAATCCACAACGCCCGGTACCGATACCTCAGTGCAATACTAACCAGCACTGATGAACCCCGGGAGGCGCCGCATGCGCGCTATTTCTGAGACGAAAGCTGTCATCTCCGGCGCAAGGCGAAGAATTCATACCCGATCCGGCCCCTCGCAAGCACTCCTGGCACCAGTCTTTTACTTGTACGAGCGGATGTCGGCCAATGATTGGGCTCATGCAGGACCCGTCGCCGGCTTTTCCTCGGTTGCGGCGGCGCTGACATCGTTCGTCCTCCAACGGCTCACCGGACATCTCGCGCGCAATGGCACGAGTCTGGCCGTCCCCGCGCGCAGGCGCATCCAACAGGCTCTCGGGCCGGACATTTCCTGCGTGCGGGGGGCGTCCGATGCGACCGCTTCGTGATGCCGGATATGCCGGCCTCGTGGCCGTCTCGGGCCTGCTGACCGGCTGCGCCCCCGCGCCGCTGGTGGAGGGCGTCGAGCTGTCGTCCTACGACGCCATGGTTCCTTCCGACGGGCTGGTCACCAAATCGCGCCTGAAGGTGCAGAAGGAGGCGGTCCTGGCGGCCCGGACCGTCAAGATCGTGCCCACGACATTTCCCCCCACCCTTGCGCCCAAGCTGACGCCCCAGCAGAGGGAGCTCATCGCCAATGCGGTCAACCGCGGGCTGTGCGTCAGCCTCAGCGATCGCTTCGAGCTGGTCCCCCTGGATCAGCCGGCGGATCTGACGGTGCGGGCCGCCGTCACCCAGGCGACGGAAACCGACGAGGTCGCCGCCGGCATTTCCGCTGCCGCGTCGATCGGCATGAACTTCGTCGACATGTCCGTGCCGGTCCCGACCCCGCGCATTCCGATCGGGCTGGGCAATCTCTCGATGGAAGCCGAAGCCACCAATCCGGCGGGAGTGCAGGAAGCGTCCATGCTGTGGGCGAGGGGCGCGAACGCCTTCTTCAGCTCGCCGCGCGCCTCCAAGGCGAGCGACGCCTATGAGCTCGCGGACGCCTTCGGCGAGGATTTCGGCGAGCTGCTGGTCAAGGGCGAGAGCCCCTTCGGCAGTTCGGGCATCAATCTTCCGTCCTTCCAGAAGATCAACTCGGCAATGGGCCTGCCGCCCAAATATGCGGAGTGCGAGCGCTACGGGCGCTATCCCGGCCTTGCCGGCGTGGTCGGCAGCCAGCTGGGCCTGCCGCCCGAATGGACCGACACCGGCGCCAAGCCAGCGCCGGGCACGGAAGCGGCACCGGCTATGGAAGCGGCACCGGGGATGGAGCCCGTGGCGACGGCGCCGGATCAGGCAGCCGCGCAGTAGCTGACCACGTGACCAGTCAGGGCGCCTCCCGCGCGGGGCGGCCCTGTGCGTCGCCGCCACGGGGGCGGGCGCCGCGTCCTGCCATCGCGTGATGGCTCCTCCAACCAGACGAACCACTCCCATGTTGCCGCTATCGCAGACAGAGCCTGTCCAGCAGCCGCTGGAAGGGACGGCCCGGCTTTGTGCGTTGAACAGCGCCGTCCGCGTCTCGGTCATCGTCCCAACCTTGAACGAGGTCGAGAACATCGATGCCCTGCTGGCCGCGATCTTCATGGAATGCGGCCACGGCCTCGACTTCGAGGTCCTCATCGCCGATGGCGGTTCCACCGATGGCACCATCGCGCGGGTGAAGGCATGGGAGGAGATGGCCGATGTGCGCCTCATCTCCTGCGACGGAAAGCACGGGCTGGCCGGCGATGTGCTCCAGGCGGCCGCGTTCGCGAGGGCCGATGTCGTCGCGGTCATGGATGCCGATCTCAGCCACCCGCCGGACCGTCTGCGCGCCCTCGTCCGGCCGGTACTGGACGGCTCGAGCGACATGGCGCTGGGCAGCCGCTTCGTGCCCGGCGGCGGGACATCGGGATGGCCGCTCTGGCGGCTGACGCTGTCGCGGCTCGGTGCCGCCCTCGCCTGGCCGCTGACGGACGTCAGGGATCCCATGTCGGGCTTTTTCGCCGTGCGACGCGAGCGGCTGCTTGCCGTCGGCACCGAGGCCGCCGGCTTCAAGATCGCGTTGGAGATCATCGCGGGCGGAAATGGCGCGGTGAGGGTCCGCGAGATCCCGATCGTCTTCGTCGACCGCATACGCGGCGAATCCAAGCTCGGCACGGCGGAACTGCTGGCTTATCTCAATCGCCTGCTCGCTTTGGCCGGAGGGCGCGTGTCGGCCGGCAACGCGGCGCGCTTCGCCGCGGTCGGCTTCAGCGGCGTGTTCGTCGACCTTCTGTTCTTCCAGCTGCTCATCGCCCTCGGCGCCGGGATGGGCATCGCTCATCTTTCCAGCTTCTGCGTCGCCACCGCCTGGAACTACTACTTCAACGCGCGTTGGGCGTTCGCGGCAGAAAGGATCGGGAGCCGGAGCCGGACAGGACACCCCTATGCCCGTTTTGCCCTGGTGTGCCTTCTGGCTCTCGCCGTTCGCGGCGGCGTCCTCACCGGCGGGGTCGAAATATTCGGGATGGCGCCGCAGCTCGCCATCTTCTGCGCCATCGGCGCGGCGGCCGTCGTCGGCTATCTCGGCTCGGCCTTCTTCGTATTTCCATCCACCGATGCGCGCGTTCCCGATGCGGTCCGCTGGCGTGTCGCCGCCATCGGCGTGGCGATATACGCCTGCATGCTGCGCCTGATCTTCCTCGGGCTTGTCGATCTCCTGCCGCAGGAAGCCTATTACTGGAACTACGCCCAGCACCTCGACATCGGCTATCTCGACCATCCGCCGATGGTAGCCTGGCTGATCTGGGCGGCGACCGGCCTGTTCGGCGACAACGAGTTCGGCGTGCGTTTCGCCGCCTGGCTCGGCTGGTTCGCGACCGCCTTCTTCAGCTTCGGCCTGACCCATCAGCTGTTCGGCAGATCGGCCGCCTTTGCCAGCCTGCTGCTCGTGGCGGTGCTGCCCTTCTGCTTCGCCACCGGCTTCCTGATGACGCCCGACGCGCCAATGGCCGCGGCGTGGGCCGGGACGCTCCATTTCCTTGCCCGCGCGATGATCGGCGGCCGGCGCCATGCCTGGTGGGGTATCGGCCTGTGCCTTGGGCTCGGCCTGCTGTCGAAATACACCATCGTGCTGCTGGTGCCGGCCATCGCGCTGTTCATGCTGACGGATGGGCGGGCAGGCCGATGGCTGAAGCGGCCCGAGCCCTATGGCGCCGCCCTGCTGGCGCTGCTGGTCTTCTGCCCGGTGATCTACTGGAACATCGAGAACGGGTGGGCGTCCTTCGCCTTCCAGAGCACCCGACGCATCGAGGGCTCGTTCACCTTCTCGCTTCCGATACTCGGCGCCTACGCCGCGGCCTTGCTCACACCGGCGGGGCTGCTGGCGACAGTGGGCGCGCTGTGGACGCAGCACCGGCATTGGAGCGCAGGGGGGGATGACGGCAGGCGGCGCGTGGCACGCTTCATCCTCGTCTTCACGCTCGTGCCGCTCTCCGTCTTCGTCGCCTTCAGCCTCATGCGCGACGTGAAGCTCAACTGGACGGGCCCGCTCTGGCTCGCCGCACTGCCCGCGGTTTCGGCGGCGCTCCTCTCCGTCGCGGAGCAGACGACCGATCTCCAGCGCGCCGTATCCCGGCTGTGGGTGCCCACCCTATCGATCACGCTGGTGCTCTACGGCTTCGCCCTGAACTACCTGGCATCGGGCGTCCCCGCGATCGGCTATGTCGTGCGCGTGCCTGCCGCGCCGGTCGCGTGGAGCGAATTCGGACGCGAAGCCGCCATCCTGGCGCAAGAGGTGCGACGGGAGACCGGCGAGGAGCCGCTGATGGTGGGCCTCGACGCCTACAATGTCGCGAGCCTGCTCGCCTTCTACGGCAATGACGGCGATCGCCGGACGGCAAACTCGGTCGGCCGCGGCATATTGGGGCTGCCGAGCCTCATGTACGGGTACTGGCACCGGCCGGAGCCGCTGCACGGGCGGCCCGCGATCATGTTCGCGGTCAAGCGCCGCCACATCGACGTCCCGGGCCTAGACCGGCACTTCGCTGCGCTGAGCGAGCCGCGGGAAAAAGTGATCGTCAAGCACGGCATGCCGGCGGGCCGTTTCTACTACCGGATCGGCTATGGCTACCGAGGAACGGCGTCGGCGAGCTGGATCGACCCGCCCCCCAATTGAAGAGCGGCATGCGACCTAGGCGAACGCCCTGCCGATCAGTTCCTCGGAGGTCGCCCAACGGCGAGCGGCCACGGCGCTGTCCAGCGCCTGCGGTGGCTGAAGACTATCTCTCGTCGGCCATCGAAAGATCGATCGCCGGCCGGGCGGCCTGCGCGCGGCGGAGCGCCTCGCCCGCGCCGGCGATGACCTCAGCGAGGGGGCGGTCGATGTCGACCGTCACGACATCCGCCTCGCCGGTCGGGTCCTCCAGCGTGGCGAGCTGGCTGTGGAGGAGCGAGAGCGGCATGAAGTGGCCTTCGCGCCGGCTCATGCGCTCGGCCAGCACCGCGGTGGACCCGGTAAGGAAGACGAACTGCAATGGCCCGGCGCGGCGCAGATGGTCGCGATAGGCGCGGCGCAGCGCCGAGCACGAGACCACCACGCCACGCCCGGCGGCACGGTTCTCCGCGATGGCCCGGCAGATCGCCTCCAGCCAGGGCTTGCGATCCTCGTCGTCCAGCGGCTCGCCGCGGGCCATCTTGGCGATGCTGGCGGGTGGATGGAGCGCGTCCCCCTCGATGAAGCCGGCGCCGAACAGCTCTGCGAGCGCCTGACCGATCGACGACTTTCCGCATCCGCAGACACCCATCACCACGATAGCGGGAAGCGCCTCGTGCGCCATGGGCGTCAAACCGCGTCGCCGAAACGGAACTGCACCTTCATCGCCCGCCGCCGGTCCGAGGCCAGGGCGAACGCGGCATCCGCCTCCTCGATCGGGAAGCTGCCGGTCAGCATCGGCGCGAGGTCGACCTGCCGGCTGGAGATCAGCTCGGCCGCGCGGGCGAATTCGGTATCGAAGCGGAAGCTGCCGGAAATGTTGAGCTCCTTGGTGACGATGGCGTTCATCGGCAGGGGCTGCTCGCCGCCGAGGCCCACCAGCACGACGACGCCGCGCGGTCGCGTCAGCTCGATGGCCGCGGCCAGCGCCCGCCCGTTGCCGGAGCATTCGAACGCCACGTCGACCCGGCCCTTGTCCGTCGCGAGGTCCGCCAGCTCGCCCGTTCCGCCGGAGACGTCGACGCAGCGTGTGGCGCCGAGGCGGGAAGCGATGGCGAGGGCTTCCGGGGCGATGTCGGTGGCCACTATGGAGCCGGCGCCCGCGAGCTTCGCGGCGGCGATGACGAGGCAGCCGATCGGCCCGCAGCCGGAGACCAGGACGGTCCTGCCGGTCAGGTCGCCGGCCTGCGCCACCGCGTGCAGCGCCACGGCGAAGGGTTCGCACAGAGCGGCGAGCGACAGATCGAGGTCGTCGGCGACCTTCACCGCCTGCGCTTCCGGCACCGTCATCTCCTCGCGGAAGGCGCCCTGGACATGGGGAAACCGCATGGCGCTGCCGTAGAAGCGCATGTCGAGGCACTGGTTGCGCAGGCCGCGCCGGCAATAGTCGCACTGCCCGCACGGTCCCGACGGATTCACCGCGACCTTGTCCCCGACCTTGACCGCGGTCACCGCTGATCCGACCGCCTTCACCGTGCCGGCGACCTCGTGCCCGAGCACCATGGGCTCGCGAATGCGTACGACGCCGAAGCCGCCTTCGTGGAAATAGTGCAGGTCCGACCCGCAAATGCCGCCCGCTCCCATCCGCACGACGACGTCGTGCGGGCCGAGCGCGGCGGCCGGCATGGGCTCGAGGCGCACATCGTGCGGTGCATGGATGACGATGGCGCGCATGTCGGTGACGTCCTTGAAATACAGAGAAGAGAGACGACCCGCGTCAGCGGGTCATCCAGTGCAGCGGCCACATGACGATCTGCGGGAAGGCGACCAGCAGGAACATCACGATGGTCTGGGCGATGAGGAAGGGCAGCACGCCGCGGATCACCCCGCTCATCGGGACCTTGGCGACGCCGCAGACCACGTTGAGGACGGTGCCGACCGGCGGGGTCACCAGTCCCAGCGCGTTGTTCATGATGAACAGCACGCCGAAATAGACCGGATCGATGCCCGCCTGCTTCACCACCGGCATCAGCACCGGGGTGAGGATCAGCACGGTGGGGGTGAAGTCGAGCGCCGTGCCGATGATGAACACCAGCACCATCAGCACCGCCATCAGCAAGATCGGGCTGTCCATGAAGGGCGCGACGATCTCGGCGAGCTGCTGGGGAATGTCGGCGGTGGTGATCAGCCAGGCGGAGACGCCGGCGGCGGCGACCAGGAACATGATCACCGCTGTGGTCTCGGCCGCGCGGTAGATCAGGTGAAACAGATCGCGCAGCTTGATCTCGCGATAGATGACCACGCCCACGAAGAGCGAGTAGACCGCGGCGATGACGGCGGCTTCCGTCGGGGTGAAGATGCCGAACTTCAGGCCACCGACGATGACCACCGGCAGAAGCAGCGCCCAGAACGCGTCGCGGGTTTCGACGAGGCGCTCGGACATCGAACGGCGCGGCTCGACCCGCGGATTGTCCTTCTGGATGCACCAGCGCCAGGCCAGCATGATGGCGACGCCCATCAGCACGCCCGGCACGATGCCGGCGATGAACAGCTTGGTGATCGACACCCCGCCGGTCACGCCGAAGATGATCATGCCGATGGAGGGCGGAATGACGGGGGCGATGATGCCGCCGCAGGCGATGAGGCCGCAGGAGCGGTTCACATCGTAGCCGGACCTGCGCATCAGCGGCACAAGCACGGAGGCGAGCGCGGCCGTATCCGCCACCGCCGAGCCGGAGAGCGAGGCCATGATCACCGCCGCCATCACCGCGACATAGCCGAGGCCGCCGCGAATATGGCCGACCCAGGCCATGGCCATGGTGATGATGCGCCGGGTCATGCCGCCGGCATTCATGAACTCGCCGGCCAGCATGAAGAAGGGAACGGCGAGCAGCGGGAAGCTGTTGGCGCCGTCCCACATGTTCTGGATGATGATCTGGGGATCGGTGATCCCCATGTAGAACATCATGGCGAGGCCGCAGCCGATCAACGCGAACGCGACCGGCATGCCGAGCGCCATGAGGCCCAGCAGCGAACCGACGAAGACCAGGACAATCATGACGCCGTCCCCTTGCGGACGGTCTGGTCCGCGAGCTCGTGCTCGATCTCGTGCACCTCCGACATCCCCTCCTCGTTCACGTCGATGAGCTCCTCCTCGGCGACGTGACCGAGGACGAGGCGGACGAGGTTGGCGATGCAGATGAGGGCGATGGCCGTGCCGGCGACGTAGCTCACGCCGTAGACCCACAGCGTCGAGATCTGCGCGACCGGCGAGGAATTGCCGGCGATGATGTCGTGCTGCAGCCACGTGCCGTAGAGCATGTAGAGGCTGCACACGAGCATGATCGCCTGGCTTATGCCCCAGCACAGCTTGCGGCCGAGCAGCGGCAACGCCCGCACCACCAGGTCGACGCCCAGATGCGCGCGCCGGTGCAGGCCGACGATGGCGCCGAGGAAGGTGAGCCAGACGAAGGCGAAGCGCGGCAGTTCGTCGGACAGGTCGATGCCGGTGTTGAAGCCGAGCCTCAGGACCACGTTGCTGAAGACGGTGACGAGCATGACGACCATGCACAGCACCATCACGACTTCGATCACGCGGTAGAAGGCTGCGATAGCCAACTTGAGCAGTTGGTTCATCGAGACACCTCGGGAAAAGCCGAGCGCCGTTCCGTCGCCGGAAGAAAGGGTGCGCCGGTGAAGGGTGGCCCGGCGGTCCGCTGGGGCGGACCGCCGGATCGCGATCGCTCAGTTGGCGCTGCGCGCCTTCTGGATTTCGGCGTAGAAGCCGTCGACGAAGGCGTCGCCGATCTGCGGCTTGAACTTGTCCACCACCGGCTTCACCTGCGCCTGGATGCGGGCGAGCTGGTCCGCGGGAACCTCGTCCACCTCGACGCCGGCTTCCTTGAACTTGGCGATGACGTCGCGATCACCCTCGTCCAGCAGCTTGCGCTGCAGCAGGCCGGCTTCCACCGCCGCCTTGCGGATCGCATCCTGGTCGGCCGGCGTGAGCTTGTCCCAGAATTTCTTCGAGGCCACCAGCGCCACCGGCGTATAGACGTGGTTGGTGAGCGAGATGTACTTCTGCACTTCCTGCATCTTGTTGGCGTACATGTGCAGGAGCGGGTTCTCCTGGCCGTCGATGGCCTTCACCTCGAGCGCCGGGAACACCTCCGAGAAGGGCATCGGCGTGGCGTTCGCGCCGATGGTCTTCCAGGTGTCGAGGGCGACCGGGTTCGCCATCACGCGCAGCTTGAGGCCGGAAACATCGTCCAGCTTGGTCACGGGATGGCGGCTGTTCGACAGGTTGCGGAAGCCCATGCCGGTCCAGGTGAGACCGACGAGGCCCGACGGCTCGATCTTCTCGAAGATCTGCTTGGAGGAAGCACCGTCGAGCACGGCGTACACCTCCTTGGTGTTCTGGAACATGAAGGGCAGATCCCAGACCTGCACTTCCTTCACGCGCGAGGACAGCGGCGCCAGCGTGCCGATGTAGAATTCCTGCGTGCCAGCCTGCACGGCCTGAAGCTGCTTCTCGTCGCTGCCGAGCAGGGCGCCGTGATAGGTCTGCAGCTTCACATTGCCGTTGGTGTAGGTGCCGACGAGCTCGGCGAACTTGTTCATCGCCGCGGCCTGCGGATGGCTCTCCGGCATGGCGTGGCCGATCTTGGCCTTGGTTTCCGCCGAGGCGGGGCCGGCCATCAGGGCGATCGTCGCGAACGCCGCGATGGCGGCGCGTAGTCCGATAGCGGTCTTCATCTGTCTTCTCCTTGGTGCATCCGGTTAGGTGTGCGGCTTCGTCGTGAGCCGCTTAGAGGACGGCCAGCATGCCACCATCGACGTAGATGAGCTGGCCGTTGACGTAGTTGGAGGCCGGCGAGGCGAGGAATACCGCCGCGCCGACCAGTTCGTCGGGCTGGCCCCAGCGTCGTGCCGGGGTGCGCCCCTTGACCCAGGCATCGAAGGCCGGATCGTTCATCAGGGCCTCGTTCATGTCGGTCGCCATGTAGCCGGGACCGATGGCGTTGGCCTGGATGTTGAACTGCGCCCACTCCGCGACCATGGAATGGGTCAGGGTCTTGATGCCGCCCTTGGCCGCCGTGTAGGGCGCGACCGTCGCCCGCGCCGCCTGGCTCATGAGCGAGGCGATGTTGATGATCTTGCCGCCGCGGCCGCGCGCGATCATGCGCCGCGCCGCCTGCTGGCTGACCAGGAAGGCGCTGGTGAGATCGACTTCGAGCACCCGGCGCCAGTCGGCCGGGTCGAGGTCGACCATGGGCTTGCGGAACTGGATGCCGGCATTGTTGACGAGGATGTCGACGGCGATGTCCTGCGCGTCGAGCCGGGCGAAGGCATCCGCGACCGCGGCATCGTCCGTCACGTCGAAGGGCAGCGCATGGGCGAGAAGGCCCTCGCCCTCGAGGGTGCGGCGCGCCTCCTCCGTGGTGTCGGCCCTGGTCCCGTTGAGCACGACCTTTGCGCCGGCCTGGGCGAGGCCGCGCGCGATGCCGTAGCCGAGGCCGCGGGCGGAGCCGGTGACGAGGGCGGTGCGGCCGGCGAGAGAGAAGAGGGAGGTGGACATGGTCGTGTCTCTCAGAGCGAGCTGCGGCGGAGGGTGACGTCGTCGCGCTTGAAGACCTCCGGCTTGAGCTCCAGGCAGAGGCCGGCGCCTTCCATCGGATAGGCGTAGCCGCCCTCGATGCGCGGCAGGTTGGTGACGAGCTCGGTGTACCAGCCGCGATAGAAGGCGCGGACCGACTCCTGGATCAGCGTGTTCGGCTGGCTGAACGAGCAGTGGACCGCTGCGGCGAAGGCGACCGGCCCGGTGCAGTCATGCGGGGCGAAGGGGCGGTGATAGGTGTCTGCCTGCGCGGCGATCTTGCGGCCTTCGGTCAGGCCGCCGGTCCAGCACAGGTCGACCATCACCACATGGGCGGCATCGACGTTGAGATAGTCCTGATAGGCATAGCGCGAGCCCAGCGTCTCGCTGGCGCAGACCCACACATCCGTCGAGCGCGCATATTCCGCCAGCGCCTGCGGCGAATTCATCCGGATCGGGTCTTCGTACCAGGTGGGCGCATAGGGTTCGAGCGCACGCGCGATCTTCTTGGCGGTGGGCAGGTTCCACAGCGAATGGAACTCGACCATGATCTCCATCTTGTCGCCAACGGCCTTGCGGATCTTCTCGAAGGGCTGGATCGCCGCCTTCATCTGCTCGGCGGAGATGAAGTTGCCGCCGGTCTCGATGCCGGCCGGATCGAAGGGCCAGATCTTCATGGCGGTGATGCCCTCGTCGAGCAGGCTCTCGGCCAGCTCGTCGGCGCGGTTCATGAAGGCATCGAGATCCTCATAAGGACCT
The DNA here is from genome assembly GCA_029239875.1 of Xanthobacteraceae bacterium. Taxonomy (GTDB): domain Bacteria; phylum Pseudomonadota; class Alphaproteobacteria; order Rhizobiales; family Xanthobacteraceae; genus Ancylobacter. The sequence continues at coordinate 159,800 of JARBUD010000005.1, forward strand.
TCGGCCTCGCCAAGCCCCCAGGTGGACACCGGCTTGATGCTCATGGAGCGGACATATTTGTAACCCGCGCACGTATTGTAGAGCCGCAGCCTGTCGTGGGCGAGGCCCCCGAGCATCTGGTGGACCGGCTGGTTGCAGACCTTGCCGAATATATCCCACAGCGCGAAGTCGATGGCCGAGGCTGCGCGGTACTCGACGCCGGTCGACGCCTGCGCCAGCGGCAGGTTCACCATGTCGCGGTTGAGCGCCTCGATGCGCAGCGGGTCACGGCCGAGCAGCCGGCCGGCCAGCGTGTCATGGATGTGCGCCTCGACCGCGCCGGCACCGTAGAAGGTCTCGCCAAGGCCGATCACGCCCTCGTCGGTGTGGACGTGCACCCAGAGCAGATTGCCGAATTCGGCGACGCGGATCGTCTCGATGGCGGTGATTTTCATGAGATTGCGGAGGCTCTGAAGGTGCAGGAAGGCATTGCCCGTCCTGGTTGACCGGCTGCCGATGGATCGGAGATGAGGTGCAGGAGCCGACCGGCTGCACAGGGCAGGCGGCGCGGGCGATCACTGCGCGATGCGCAGCGCGCTAGATCAGGACGCGTCGGTCATGGCGTTCCTCCAGGGCTTCATCGCTCTTTTTGCGGTCGAGCTCTTGGTCGGCTCGTTTCTGGATCTCCGCCGCGCTGGCCCTCTGGGCCGGCGTGAGAAAGGCGCCGGGATCCGCGTTCAGCAATCGGCGCATGTCGCGCTCGGCATCGTCGAGCAGCGCTATGATGGCGTCGCCGGCCTCCGACGGGCGCCGCTGCTCGATGGCCTCGCAGACCCGGCGATGCAGCGGCAGCGAGTGGATGCGGCCGCCGGGTACGGCGGCGACCCGTTCGAAGCAGATGCGCAGCACCGTCGACATCACGCTCTGCAATTGGGTGACGAAGGGATTGGAGCAGGCGCGGATGATGGTGCTGTGGAAGGCGATGTCCGCGGTGACATAGTCGCCCTCGCCGTCGACCGCGGCGGCGGCCATCGCCTCATAGGCGGCCCGCAATGCCGCCAGTTCCTCGGGGCGCGCGCGCTCTGCGGCGAGGCGCGCGGCGGCGGGCTCGATGATGCGGCGCAATTCCATGATGTCGGAGCCGAGGGCGAGATCGACCCCGTTGGCATCGGCACGCCAGATCATCACTTCCGGATCGAGCAAGCTCCAGCGGTTCTGCTCCAGCACGACGGTGCCGGTGCGCCGACGCGCCTCCAGCAGCCCCTTCGATGCCAGCCCCTTGATCGCCTCCCGCAGCACGATGCGGCTGACGCCCAATTGCGCGCACAGCAGCGGCTCGGCCGGAATGACCTGGCCGGGACGATAGCGTCCCGCGCAGATATCCTTCCCCAGTCGCTCGAGCGTGTCGTGGTAGAGCGTCATGCATTCATCATACGTATGATGATTGAGCCGTCAATGGTGCTGCCGACGCCCGGTCGGCCACGCCCCAAGACCGATCCGGCAAGCTCCAGCAGCCGCACCCAGGCCGCGCGCGATTGTCCGCGGGGCCGGATCGTGGTACTAGGTGGCAATTGACACTGCGAACCAGGGAGGGGCGCGAATGACTATTCTGTTTCGTCAGCCCACCCCGGCTGTGAAGCCGCACGGCTAGTTCGGCAGGCCGCGGAGCCGCGCTCCCCCGCCATCCGGCACCCCGTTTTTCCCCGCGCTGAGCACAGTTCCTTCGCAGGAGAGGCGCGCCTTCGCGCCTGCGTTCCCCATGTCTTTCTCGTCCAAACACGGCAGCGACGCGCTGCGCAACGTCCTTGCCTTCACCTTCCGCCACTGGGCGCGCCGTTGGCCCATGGCGGTGGGCATCGGCGCGGCCATCGTGCTGGCGACGCTGACCGAGATCTTCGTGCCGCTCTATGCCGGCCGGCTGATCGACGCGCTGACCGCCGGCAAGAGCGAGGCCCCGGCCGCGCTGGAGGCCTTCGTCGTGATGGCCGGCCTCGGCCTCGCCATGGTCGTGCTGCGCCACCTCGCCTGGTGGGGCGTGGTGCCGCTGACGCTCGGCATCATGTCCGATGTCATGCGCGAGGCGTTCCACCGCGTGCAGCGCTTCTCCAGCGACTGGCACGCCAACAGCTTCGCCGGCTCCACCGTGCGCAAGATCACCCGCGGCATGTGGGCGCTCGACGTCATCAACGACGTGCTGCTGCTCTCGCTCCTGCCCTCGGTGGTGGTGCTCGCCGGCACGGTGCTGCTGCTGATGCTGCACTGGCCGGTGATGGGGCTGGTCATGGCGGTGGGGGCGCTGGCCTATGGCGCGCTCACCGTCACGCTGGCCACCCGCGTCGTGGCGCCCGCCGCGCGGCTGTCCAATGCGTGGGACACCCGCATCGGCGGCATTCTCTCCGACACGCTCGGCGCCAACCAGGTCGTGAAGGCCTTCGGCGCCGAGGCGCGCGAGGACGAGCGGCTGGCCGCCGTGGTCACGCGCTGGCGACGGCGGGTGCGGCGCACCTGGATGCTGGCAACCTGGAGCGCCAGCGGCGAGTTCGCGCTGCTCTGGGTGGTGCGCACCGCCGTCACCGCCACGGCGCTGTGGCTGTGGTGGCAGGGACGCGCCACGCCGGGCGACGTCGCCTATGTGCTGACCACCTATTTTGTGCTGCACGGCTATCTGCGCGAGATCGGCCAGCACGTGCACAACCTGCAGCGCGCGGTGAACGACATGGAGGAGATGGTCGACCTGCACGGGCTCACCGCCGGCGTCGCCGACGGCGACGAGGCGCAGCCCTTGGCCATACGGGGCGGCGAGGTGCGCTTCGAGCACGTCACCTTCCACTATGGCCGGCATGCCGCGCCCCTGTTCTCGGGGCTCGACGTGGTGATCCCCGCCGGGCAGCGCGTGGGCCTTGTCGGTCCCTCCGGCTCGGGCAAGACCACCTTCGTGAAGCTGCTGCAGCGGCTCTACGACGTCACCGACGGACGGGTGCTGATCGACGGGCACGACGTGCGCGAGGTGGCGCAGGCCTCGCTGCGCCAGCAGATCGCCATCGTGCAGCAGGAGCCGATCCTGTTCCACCGCACCCTGGCGGAGAACATCGCCTATGCCCGGCCCGGCGCCAGCGCGGCCGAGATCGAGCGCGCGGCGAGGCTCGCCAATGCGCACGACTTCATCGAGCGGCTGCCGAAGGGCTACCGCACGCTGGTCGGCGAGCGGGGGGTGAAGCTCTCCGGCGGTGAGCGCCAGCGCGTGGCGATCGCCCGCGCCTTCCTGGCCGACGCGCCGATCCTCATTCTCGACGAGGCGACCTCCAGCCTCGATTCGGAATCGGAAGGCGCGATCCAGCAGGCGATGGAGCGGCTGATGCAGGGACGCACCGCCATCGTCATCGCGCACCGTCTCTCCACGGTGCGGGCGATGGACCGCATCCTGGTCTTCGAGCACGGCCGCATCCTCGAGGACGGCCGGCACGAGACGCTGCTCGCCCGTCCGGGCGGTCGATATCGCCGGCTGTTCGAGCACCAGTCGGACGGCATGGCGCAGATCGCGCAGACCGGCGTCGAGGACCGCCTGCCTGCGGAATGACGCCATCTGTGGCGGACGCGATGAAGAAGGGCGGCGCCATCCTCGCGAAGGCGCCGCCCTTGCTGGCCATTCAGGCGCGCACGGAGCGGAACGAGGCGCGCAGCTCGGCGGTGAAGGCGGCCGGCTGCTCCCACGCGGCGAAGTGGCCGCC
>JARBUD010000037.1 GCA_029239875.1 Xanthobacteraceae bacterium
CGAAACGGTGCCAACGATCTCCTGCATGACGGCATCAGCGCCACCGGGGCCGGTGAAGCGGGGGAACGACCCGGCGGCGCCATTCAAGGTGCCCAGCGCTTGGAATGCCGTGCCTCCGAGCGTGGTGCGCGCCGCGGCATCGTTGACGTCGTCCATGAACGTCTCGATGAACGGCGAAGGCCCGATATAGGGGAGCCACCCCGAGGTACCGCGAAAGTACACCCTGCCATTGGCAGCGCTGTAGACCATCCAGCCCGGCTCGGCGGGCGTGAACTGCCAGACCAAGCCGGTCCACTGAGCCAGGCTCCCGGCCTGTCCAGCCCAGGCTCCGGTCGGCACCGTGCCGACGACATACATGTCGCCGGTAACAGGCGCGCCCGGCGGGGCATTGGCGCCGAGGCTCTGCACCCGATAGAGCGGCGCCGTGCGCTCGAATATCCGGATCTGGTCGCGCATGCGGCGCAACTGGTCCGCCAGTTCCAGCGGCGGCACGCGCTGCAGCGAGTCGTAGCGGATCGTGTAGGGCGCATCCGCCTGCGTCACGCCCTCGAAGGGCACTGTGAACTGCGCCGAGACGAGGTCGCCGCCGATCGAGGCCAGCGTGTAGCGGCCCTTGTTGGCCCCATAGAGCTCCAGCGTGTCGCCCGCGCGCGCCTCGGTCAACAGCACGTCTTCGAAGGTCACGAGGGTTTGCCCCGCCGTCACGGTGACCGTGCCGGAGGCGATGAAGTTGGGCATGTTGACCTCTGCTTCAGCCGAAATCGGAAATATTCATCAGCGCGACCCACCCGAATGCTTGGGAGGTCCAGCCGGATTCCTTCGCCCACCAGTAATTCGCGCGGTTATAGGTAGACGCCCGGAAATAGAACATCGGGAAGTTGGTGACGGAGTCGTAGATGTCCTGCGAATGAACAACGCCGCAGCCGCACCACCAGTGCAGGCCGTGCGGGACGAGGTAGAAAACAAAGGGAGCGCTGGCGCCGACGGGGGGGATGCCTATCCCAGGCAGCGCCTTGGCCCCGGTGCTTTCGCCGGTAACGATGGACCCGAAGCCCGGAAACCTTGGCGTGAGCCGATCGGCACGGAAGATGAACTGTCCCGCATGGGCGGTGTAGTAGTGGACATCATGGTGCGTCACGCACGTGCCGAGCCCGGGCTCGGTGTGGATGCGGCACCTTCCGGTTACGGTATCGAGGCCACCCTGGTAGGCCGGATCGGTTGCCACGACGGCATAGCGCATGCCGATATTGCCGGCCGGCGTTCCGGCGATGAGGATCTGGTTTGCACTCAGCCAGAAGACGCTCAGATGCGCATGGCCCTGCCCTTGGGGCGCCATGGCATAGGCCATCACCGGCGGGTAATGCGGATACGACCTGTTGAGGGTGACGATGGCGCAGTTTCGGTTGCTGACGTCCGGCCCGGTAGGGAACGGGTCGGTGACGATGCGATCGATTGAGTAGTTCGCGCCGCCGCCGGAATAGGTGGCGGGAAACACCGTGCCGGTCTCGGCGATCTGGAAATTGGGCCTGCGCGTCGACATCATCATGTCGTCGAGGCTGCAGGTCAGATAGTTGAAGCCCGGCCGCGACATGAACAGCCCCCGCCCATAGAGGGGGTGAAGGCCGCGGCGCATGCCGTTCGGCCCATCCCCTTCATCGGAGGTCGGGTTTGTGCCGAAGATGAACCAGCAATACTCAGAGGTGGCCTTCGACGGCGAGACCAGGATCTCGTTATCGGCCAGGGACACCGCGCAGACGCCATAGCCGCGCACATAGGGCCTGGGCGTCGTTGCGCCACTTACGGGGGCTCCGGCGACCTGCTGCTGCAGGGTGCCGCCATTGTTCCGCTGCCAGGCCAGCGTGGGGCGCCACGGCCCGTTCACCCCCGCGTGAGGAATGACGCGCACGGCGCGGGTTCCGGTAGAGCCGGGCAGGCCGGCATAGGTGATCGACCTGGTGGCGAGCGAGTTGGCGGCGGCCACGCCATTGGCGCGCAGGCGCAGCACGTTGGTCCAGGCGCTGTCGAAGGTGACCAGCCGCGTATCAAGCGAGAGGTTCCGCGGGTTATTCGGCGCGAGAACAGCGCGCATGCGCATCCGCCCGTTCGGATCGATGAAACGCAACTGGTTGATCGCCATCAGGAGATCCAGTCCTCATATTCGCCGAGGACGTGGTCGTATTTGCCGTTCTGCGACCGCAGGCGGCCGGCGACGACCGTGCCGAGATTGGCGATGATCGACGAGAGTTCGGCCACATTGAGCATTTCCGCTGTGATGGTGCCGGCGGCGATCAGGTCGCCATTGAGGAAGATGCCCTGCGAGGTGATGGTCAGCAGCCCGACCACCTGGCCATTATCCCGCCGGCGCACCAGCAGGCGGTCGGCGGTGATGGCGAACACCGAATAGGCGCCACCGGCACCATCGGCGAAGGCGGCGATCTGCACGTCGCCCTGCGCCGTCTGCAGCCCATCGGCCGCCGTCACCGACAGTTCGAAGGCCGACATGGCGCCGGCGATCGGCGAGGCCGCCGCCACCCACTTGACTGAGAGGTTGGCCTCGAAGTTGTCGACCGCTGCCCGCAGCTCGGTGATCGCCTGCGCCAGAGCGGAGGTCGGCCCGGTGGCGACGGTTATTTCCTCGCGGTACGCGGCCGTCACACGGCCGGTCACCGACTGCAGTTCGCGGAACTGCTTCTGCTGATCCTCGAAGACCGCGCTATCGAGGCTGGCGACGAGCAGCGCCAGCTGGCCCATCTTCGCCTCGAGCTCGTCGATCGCCGCCTGATTGGTGCGGGTGACGAGATCGCGGATGCCGCGCCTCATGTTGTCGACGTCGATCTGCACGTTGTCGGCGCGCGTCGTCGGCTGTTCCAGATCGTAATAGGCCCATGGCCCCTGCTTGCCGCTGGCGTTCACCGCAGCGACGCCAAGCCGCAGCGCCAGCGGCTCCACCTGTGCCGAGAGCTTCGGCATCCGCACGTCCGGCAGCGGCGTCCAGCTTTCTCCCTCGTCATAGGAGACGCGGGCGACATAGAACACCGCGCCCGGCACCGGCCCCCACTCGGCCACGATGCGGCAGGGCACCTCATTGGCGATGAAGCGCGCGCTCAGCAGCAGGGGCTGCGGAAAGGTCGGGTTGCGCGGCGTGGTGGCTTCCGGCAGCGGCGGCGGCTCAGTCAGATCCTCGTCATGCGCGCGGGCGTCGTCGACGAAGAGTTCCAGCGATACCCGGTCGCCGGCCGGCGCCGCCCGCGTGACGATGCAGCGGCGCTGCCAGGTCGTGCCGAGGCCGATGGCGAAGCTCGGAAGCTCGGCGCCCTCGGGGCGCTCCAGCGCGGCGTTCAGCGTGCCCTGTGCCGCTTCCACAATGGCGAGGTCGGCGCCGTCGAGGATGGCGATGCCGTCATTGGCGCCGCGCGCGCATTTGATCGGGCCGAACGGCCGCCCGCGCTTGTCGCGGATCAGGATGTAGTGCTGGCCGGCCACCCACGCCGGGGCTTCGTGCAGATAGAGCGCATTGCCGACGCGGCGCGTCACCTTGCCGGAGGCGCCCCATTGCTGCGGCAGGTCCGACTGCAGAAGCACCGGCGCGCCGAGATAGAGCAGCCGGCCGTCATGCTCGGTCGTAAGCCGCACATTGATCCGGCGATAGAGGTTCTGACGCAGCAGGAACTCGACCTCGCGCTGCGCCTGCGCCCGCTTCACGATGGGCAGCTGCAGCCTTGTCGCGCGGGCGATCTGCACTTCGCTGGCGGAGCGCGGCGCCACGGCCTCGGCCAGCTGCCAGGTGCTCTCGTCGAGATATTCGAGCACGGCGCACTGCGCCTCGTCGGTCGGCCGCAGCAGGTACTCGATCTCCAGCGAGCCGCGCACGATCTCCTGGTCGGTGATGAGCATGCGCGGCACGCTCGACCACTGCTCGCGCACCAGCGACAGCGTGCCGGCCATCCACACATGCTTGGCGCGGCAGGCCGAGAGCGCGGTATCGAGCGCCTGCGGCACCGGAACCGTGGCGGCAAAGTCATGGTCGAACGTGTCGCCCCGCGCGGCGCAGGTCGCCGCGAGATCGACGAAAGCCTGAAAGTCCAGCCGGGACAGCGGCAGGCTGCCGCCATAGCTCGTGTTGGTGACGATATCGAGCGCCGCCCAGGCCGGCGAGCGGGTCGGCTGCTCCACCCAGGCCGAGCCGTTCCACACGGGCAGGATGCGCGTCGCCACCTCGGAAAGGCGGGAGAGCGCATCGCCGGAGAACTGGTCGGTGGCCTTGGCGCGGATGGCGATCGTCGAGACCGGGAAGCTCTGCGGCCCGGTCAGGAAGGCGCGCATCTCCGCCCAATTGATCTGGTCGACGATGTTGGTGTCGGTGGCCCGCGGCGTGGTGCGCCGCACCCGCACCTTGTAGCGCCCGGCGGGCACCTCGGCGGCGAGGCTGAAGCGCAGCGGCGACTTCGAGCACAGCGGCACGTTCGGGAACGGCCCGACCGACGTCCAGTCGCCGAGCTCGTTGCCGGCGGCGTCGACCGGCCGGTACTGCATCATCACCGGCACGAAATGCGGGGTGAGCACGCCCGCGTCATTCTGCAGGCCGCAGCCGTTCGGCATGGACAGGTCGACGACGAGGCGCGTCGCCTGCGTGCCGGCGGCGTTGGCGATGAAGCCGCCGGTCCATGCCGGGAAGTCGAGTTCCTGCCCGCTCACCTCGGCAGAGGATTCGACGTTCACCGGGAACAGCGTCACCTGCTGGCCGGGATTGTAGAAGGCGATCTGCACGCCGCTGAACTGCGGGTTCACGCCGGTGCCGCTGGTCCACAGCGGCGTATCCTCGATCAGGATCTGTTCGGGCTGGAGCCGGCCCTCGCCACGTGACAGCAGGACATGGATGTACTGGTCGTTCCCCTCATAGCTCGACCATTCCGGTGCGGCCTTGTCGAGCACGCGCTTGCGCCGGCCGTAGCAGGACGGAATCGGCTCCAGCGGGCGGGCGAGGTTGAGGCCGGTTCCCCAACTATAAATCGGGTCGGGCTCGGCCTGGCTGCCACCCGGCTTCACCGCCATCAGCGTGTTGATGAGGAAGCCGCCGCCGACCATGATCGCGCCGGCGGCGACCTTGGCCGCCACCGTCCCGGCGCCGAACAGCGCACCGCCAGCCCATGGCGCGAAGGCGGACAGGGCGATGACTCCGACGAGCCCGGCGATGGAGTTCTGCGTCAGGCCGCCGCCACGCGGGCGGGACAGGAACTCGACGGCCGAACCCTTGCGGATGCGGCGCGAGTTCCAGTTCGCCCGTAGCACCGGCTCGCCGTCGACGAGGCAGATCGTCGGCAGGGTGGTGGTGTTCCAGCCGGTGCGGCGCAGGAAGCTGGTGATCGTCTCGTTGCGGCGCGGCAGAGCGCGCGCGAGTTCGATCCCCGGCAGTGCGATGTGCAGCACCGGCAGGTAGGCAACAGCGGCCATGGAGGATCAGTCCGTTACGGGCTCGAAGAAGCGGATGCGCCCCCAGCCCTGCATGCGCAGGGCGGGGACCGGATCGAAGCGAGAGCCGGAGCCCTCGTCGCAATGGGAAACGATGCGTTCGGGGGCGAGCCACACGCCGATATGCGCGGCGCGGTCAGCACGCCCCATGGCGACCAGCGCGCCGTCGGCGGCACTGATCAAGCCCGGAGCCGGCGGCACGGCCTCACGCCACCTCTGGCGCTCCGGATGGCCTTCTATGGTCTCGATCATCCAGCGCCAGCCGGGATGCTCTGGCAGGACGACGTCCGGAAGGTCGCGGCCGAACAGTTCGCGCTCGATCAGCTTCGCGTGGTGCCAGCAGGAATAGTCCGGCGACCAGCGCCGACCGACGAGGCCGGCGAGGAAGGCGCTGCGATCCGTCATCGCACCAGCCCGGCGAAAGCGGCGCGGGTGTAGACATTGCGCGGGAACTTCTTGTTGCCGAGGTTCGACAGAGAGGCCGCTCCGGTCACGGAGCTGCCGACCACCTTCGCCTTGGAGATCAGGAACTCCACCGGTCCATAGATCGGCTCGGAAGGATCATCGTCGCGGTACTCGCGATAGATCGCCTTGAGGTCGGCATTGTAGCCGACGGCCGCCTCGAGATAGGCGGTCAGCTCTCGCGCGACGTTGTCGATGGCGATCGGCGCCTGCGGAATCTGCCCCTGCGAGAGCTCGGCGAAGGGCGAGGTGAAGGCCGCCGGCTCGAAGGTCGCCATCTGGCCGGGATTGAACAGCCCGCCCGGCTCAATGCCGAGCGAGCGGGGCATGACGTCATGCACTAGGCGTGCCGGCACTTCATTGCCCTCTTCGTCCTGAATCGCCGGGTGCTGAAGCTCAAGCGTGACGAAGACGTCGAAGTCCGTGGTGCTGTTGGCTTCCGCCTCCTCCCACGCCGCGTTGTGCGGCACGCTCACGGCGACACCGGCACGAGTTCGGCGGGCAGCACCAGCAGCGAGAAGCTTACCCGGGTGTAGAGCCCGCGACCCGTCACCGCCTCGGAAACGCCACCGCCGCCCCCGACGATCTGCACGACACGGACCTCATAGGCCGCGCCGTTCCAGATCGGCATGAGGAAGCGGGCCGTTCCCCGGGCGATCGTGCCGGACAGGAACGACCGCCACGCCGCATACTGGTCGGCGGTGAAACGCCGTGCCCACGTCACCGTCTCGACATTGTCGCCGGGGCGGAAGCGCAGCCGGGAATTGCCGCCCTCCATCTCGGTTTCGAGCATCTCGCGATAGGGGCGGCGGGTGAACGCCGCCGCCTCGCACTCGAAGGGAAGCGCCACAGGCCAGGACGCGTATGCCATCAACCGAGGTCCCCGCGGCGCAGGCCATAGCGGCGTTCAAGGACAGTCGCCGCGTCGCCGCCCTCGGAAAGCTGGCTCGATATCTCGTCGGATGCGATGCGACGTACCGTGGCCTCGATCTCGGTCACGCCATCCGGCCGCTGCCTCTGCACCACGTCGGCGGTCTGCCCCGGAAGCGTGTTGACGATCACCTGCACCCGCGGCGCCTGCCCCTGCACCGCGCTGTTCGGCACGATGTAGCCGTCGCGCGGCGCGGTGAACTTCTCCGGCCCGTTCTCCCCGACCCAGTAGTCGAAGCCTTGCTTCACCGCGCCGCCATAGGCACGCGGGCCGCCATAGGAGTTGTTGTTCGCGTAGCCCGGAACGAAGTAGCTCTCGACGCCGCCAGCCCCCGGGCTGGCGAGACCGCCGGCGATGCTGCCGACGAGCCCGGTGACGAGGTTGCCGAGAATGTCGCCGCCGCTGCTGAGCAGGCCGGACGCCGCCTGCCGGAACGCCAGCCGAGCGAGGTCGGCGATGATGGTGTTGACGAGGTCGCTGAACTCCGCCTTGCCGGTCATGACGAAGTCCACGAAGGCGTCCTCGGCGGCGCCGAAGGCGTCCACCATCAGATCCTCGGTCGCGCTCGCCATGTCCTGCGCCGACTTCAGGTAATCCTCGACGAAGCGCTGATAGCCGGAGGCGGCGTCGGTGGCGCTTTCCAGCGCCTGCCGGTTCGCTTCCTCCATCACCTCCGCCGCCGCCGCGACCGCGCGGTTATAGGTCTCCTGGTCGATCCGCCCGGCCTCGAGGTGCTCCTGCAACTTCGCCAGCGTGTCGGCATAGGCTTCGCTGGCGGTACGGGTGGACTCGTAGATGCGCTTGGCTTCGCTCACCAGCCGGTTTTCGTCGCGCTGCGCTTCAGATGCCGCCTCCCGAGCGGCTTTCTCCTGCGCGCGCTGTGCCTGCAGCCGGTCATACTCGGTCGCCGCGGCGGCGGCGGCGCGGTCGCGCTGATCTGAGGTGGCGTTATCCGGCAAGCGCCCGAGAACAGCGTCGATCGCACGCTGGCGATCGTCACCCACGGTCGAGGCGGATCGCTCGATATTGGCGATGATCTCTTCGGCTTTCGCCCAATCTTCGAGCGTCTTCTTGAAGGTTTTCAGCTGCTCGGCGGAGAACTGAATATCGCTGCCGATGGTGCGTACCGCCAGCGACGCATCGCTCATACCTTGAGCGAACTTGGACGCCGCGCTTGAACCATCGAGAAGGTCGGCGCCGAGATCCTTGATGGCAGGATCGTCGGCCTCGTTCATCATCCGGGCGACTTCGGCGCGAAAGGCCTCGATATCCGGGACACCGTCGCGCACCGACTTCAGAAAGGCTTCGATCGGCGCGGCGAAGTACGAATTCCCGACATTGCCGCCATACACCTGCCCGATGCCGCGGATGAGGCTGGGGCTCAGCGTGTCGGCGAACGCGCCCGCAGCCTGCGAATATTGGTTGCTTTGGGATCGGGCATTCGCCTCGGCCAGGGCTAGATCGACCTGACGCTGTTGCTCTGTGACGGCCTTTTTCGCCGCCTTCTCAACGTCGCCATAGCGCTCGGCGACGAGGCGCAGGATATCCTGATGCCTCTCCAGCGCTTTCGACGCATCCTCGGTATCGTCCGACATCGCATCGAAGACGAAGGATGCGCCGTAGCCGAGCGCGACGATGCCGGCGAGCACCGCGGTCGTCGGCGTGACGAGGGAGGCCAGTGCCGCGCCGACGCCGAGAAGCGAGGCCTTCACGCCGCGCTCGCCCAGCACGGCGGCGATCTGCGGGCCCTGCTGGATCATGGCCATGCCGAAGGACTGACCCGACAGCACCTGCACGCCGAGATCCGTCAGCTGCGCCGTGAGATTGGTCACCTCATGCGTGCGCAGCTGGTTGACGGCGGCTGCCGCCTGCTGCGACCGCTGCTGCAGGCGATCGAGCGCCACGGCGCCGACCTCGCCGACACTGGCAAGCTCGGCCTTCACCTTGCCGCCGTCGATCACCTGCAGGCGCACATTGACGTTGCGCTCAGCCATCGTCGCGGTCCCTCAGCTTGTCATGGATGGCGGCAAGTGCGGCGTCTTCCGCCGCGTCGAAGAAGTAGGAGGCGGCCGCGCTGGGGCAGCCCTTTGCCCGCGCCAGCGCGGCGATGGCCGGAAAGTCGAAGCCGATCGGCAAGGTGCCGGCGATCCGCAGCTGGTGCTCGCCTGCCCGGAAGGCCTCCCAGAACAGGAAGCCGTCCAAGCTCAGTGGGGTTTCGACCCGGGAGGGGCACTCGGCGCAGCGCCCGGGGCAGGCGGCGCAGTAGCTGCGCCCGTCGCCGAAGTGCCAGCCGGCGAGGGCGCGGATGCGTTTTTTTCCGACACCGCCAGGAGCGCCGGCCCGACATATTCGCGGGAGAAGGCCGCGCCGAAGGGCGACGTGCTCAGCAGGGCGTCGATTCCCTCTGGCCACGGCCCCTTTTCCTCGCGCCCGTCCACATCGAGGCCGGACCAGCCGATGATGGCGGCGCGGCCGAAGGCCTTGATCACGGCGAGGGACTTCACCGCCGTGTCGCCGTTCATCTCGGCGCGAAGCTCCTCCGGCAGGTCGCGGGAGCGAAGCTCCACCTCGGTGCCGAAGGGGAGTACTTCCACCTTCACACCCAGGCCGAGAGGGACCCAGTAGGGCAGGCGTTTCAGATCGAGACGGTACATCGCGGCCTCAATAGCTGGCGACATCGTTGACGAGAGTGGCGGTCAGCATCTCCTCGCCCGGCGCCGGCCGCGCCGCCTGCAGGGCGAAGGTCGCCTGCACGCCGGCGGGGCCGGTAACGGGCCGCTTCGCCCGCGGCAGATGCATCGCCGGCAGCGCGAAGGTGAGGCTGTTCTCGGCGTCGAGGGTGAAGCCGAATTCGAGGTCTACCGGCGTGCCAGCGACCGCCAGGTTGTAGAGGTCAAGGCTGTCGAAGCGCACCGTCACTGAGGCGGTGAATGACGCCTTGCCCGGGTCGCCGCCGGCGATCAGGCCGTCGCTGCGGATCACCTCGACCAGCTCGTAATTGTTGGAATAGGTGAGGTCGGCTGAGACGACATTGGCCATGGCGACGCCGTCACGCTTCACGGAGCCCTGGAACTGGTTGAATCGCACCACTTCCAGTTCGGTCGGCGAGCCGGCGCCGCTGGCGCCGTTGGGGAGTTCGCTCTGCGCGATCAGCCCGATGGTCGCCTGCGCCGTACCGGAGCGCTGCATGCGGATGGCGAGCGTGTTGGCGAGCGCGCCCTTGTTCATCGCATAGGCCGGCACCTCGGGATGTCCGATCTCGAGCGAGGCGCTCGGCAGGCTGGCCTTCGCCGAGGTGAATTCATGCGTGTACACGTCCGTGTCCGCAGTGGTGGTCGGCGCGCCAAGCAGCAGCTTCAGCCAGAAGCCGAAGTTCCGCACGTCGACCGGCACCACCACGTCGCCGGTGACGTTGATCACGTCGCGACTCGGCGCCAGCGGGTCGCGCCCGGTGCCGAGCAGGTCGTCGGCGATCAGCCCCTGTTCCCCGCCGAGCGTCGTGCTGATGAACGGCAGCAGGCGATAGCCGTTGACGGGAGCGACGCCATAGGTCGCCTCCATAACGCCCGCCAGCCGGGCGTTGATGCCCCTTGCGCGTGCCATGTCTCTCTCCTGAGGGGATGGGCCGCTCAGCCGAGCGGCGAGGTGGTGGTGTAGATCAGCGTGATGCCGAGCCTCGCGGCCAGCATCGGCGCGGAGCCTTCAAGCGTGTCGGTGTCGGTGGTCGGAGCCGTCGGCTCGCAATAGTCGACGGTGCCGCCGAGGGTTCGATCGGCGGTGAGCGCCGTGTCGATGTCGTCGAGGATCGCGTTGAGGATCGCCAGCGCCTGCGCTTCGGTCGCCGCTTCCGCATAGATCTCGGCATCAACGCGATGCTCATAGGCGTAGAGCGGCGGCGAGAGGCTCACCTCGGGTTCGCCGGGATCGCCATCGCGCAGGATCACCAGTCCACCTGGCCCCGCTTCCTGCGGCACGGCGGCGTTGCGCTTCACGTCGGCGCCGGTCAGCGCCGCGGCGAGCGTCGCCTTCAGCGCCGCCAGCGCGATCTCACGTCGGCTCATATCCGCTAGTCCCGCCAGAAGTTGACGATCAGGTCGGGCAGCTTCGCCGACCAGTTGCGCGCTGCACCTTCCACATCAAGACGCTTGGCGAGCTTCACCTGCGGCACCAGCCAGAAAATCACCGCCGTGGTGCGGCCCGTGAGCCGGGTGGCCTTGTTCCCCTTACGCGTCACGGTGTTCGCGCGGGCGATGCCGCCGGCGCCGACGCGCACATTGTCGGCGACGAGGAACGACACGCGCTTGCCCGGCCGGAACACGAAGCGCAGCTTCATGCCGGTGCGCCGTTCCCAGCCGCCGGGCGTGAGCCTCTCCAGCTTCTGGCCGCTCTCGGGTGAGGATTGCCGGGCAAAGCCGAACTTGCCTGCCGCCGGTGTCGGAATGGCGAGATAGAAGCCGTTGGGCGAGCGGATCGTTACGCCACGGTTGAAGGCGTCGATGAGATCGGGAGCCCGCGTGAATATGAGGCCCGCGGCCCGCAGGCTGGTGCCGCCACGCGGGTAGGTTTCCGAGCGCCAGGTGTTGGCGAGGCGCTGGCTCATGCCGGCGCCGAGCACCTGCTGACGCAGTTCGCCCTTCAGCCCGTCGGAGCCGGCACGGATGCCCCGCGTGACCGCCGTCTCGGCAATGCCGAGCTCCGCCGCCATGATCTGCCGCAGGTCACCCTCGATGGTGACGGAGGGGGAGACGATCATCCGCCCCGGCAACCGCAGGTCCACGTCAGCCGATCGGCATCGCGCCGCGGCACGCCGAGGACGCTATAGACGTCGCCGGCGAGATCGAAGGTGTCGCCCTCTCGCGGCTTCGCCACTTCAACCACGCGCACGTCAATCAGCGTGGTGGCTCGCACCATCGGGGATCCGCCGAAGTCGGACAGTTCGTCCGGCTGCCGCTTGATCACCCGGCACGGCACCCCGTCGCCCGCGCCCTGCGGCCGATACAGCGCTGCATGCGACAGGTCGCGATGGGCGAAGAGCCGGTCGAGGGCGCGGGCGAAGGCGTTCATCAGGATCAGGCTTCGTTCGGCCGAGCGACGCCGTTGAGCCGGACCTGGCCGACCGTGTTGCCGGCGGCATTGGTGACGGCGGCCATGGCGGCGCCGATCAGCAGGTTGCCGGTGGCGACGGTGGTGCAGCGCTTGTTGGTGTTGTCCCAATAGACGAGGTCGCCGACCGCCCAGGCCTGCGAACCGATCTTGGTGAGGTCGAAGATGCCGGTGGTCTTGAACTCGCCGTCATCCTGATAGGCGACGGTTGCGACGGTGACACCGAAAAGCTGGCCGACCTGCGCACCGCCACCGGAGGCGACATTGTACGGGGCCTTCATGGTGACGATGTCACCATGTTTCACGAAGTTGTTCATGGGAGGTCTCCGAAGAAACGGGCGGCCTCGGCCGCTATGTTGCTGAGGAACGCCCCGGCGTCAGGCGCCGGGGCTCGCGCACGCTGCCGGTCAGATACCCGGGTTCTTGTAGAGGCCGCGGAAATCGATGGCCTTGGCGCCGAAGTCGAGACGGCCCTTGACCTCGACGCCATCCACTTCGAAGCCGATGCGCTCCTCGGTGTAGAGGCCTTCCTCGCCCTCGAGGTACGAATACTCGATCGTGTCCCACCTGCCGGGATCGACCGACATGAACCACGGCGCAGCGCCCGCCGCCGGCTTCAGGCGGTTCTCGATGATCGGCTCGACCGCGTTCTGGTACACGTTGACGTCGCCGGTCTTGGTCGCCTGCACCGAGGTGAGGAGCTTCTTCACCGCCACCGAATACTTCTGCGGGCCGACGAAGTAGCTGAAGGACAGGTTCAGCGGCTTGCTCGCAGCATCCTTCTGGTCGCCGAGAGCCGTCTCCGCGGCCTCGAAGGTGGTCTCCGAAGGCGCCGCGCCGGCGGCGGCGAGGTTGCCGTGATCGGCATGGAACAGCGGGATGCCATCCGCCATGACCGGATTCGACACCAGGATGCCCCACACCAGATCATTCTCGAGCTCGGCCGCCGCACGGCCGAACAGCGCCGGCAGGCGGTCGAAGGCGCCGAGATCGTCGTTGATGATCACCTGCCGGGTGATGGCGATGATGCGGCCATAAGTGGCGATGGAGTATTTCTCCGCCGACTCGCCCAGCTTGGCATAGGTGTACTCGCCACCTTCGCGAACCTTCTGCAGCTCCGGGATGCCCGCCAGCTGCACAACGACCTTCTCCTTGAAGTCGGGGGCATTGGACTGGCGGGAGATCAGCTTCCAGAGCCGCGGCGCCTCCTGATAGCTGTCGCGCAGACGCTTGCCGGCGACATTCGCCAGGATGTTGGGGAAGTCCGACGTCGACTGCATGCCCGCGGCGCGCGTCAGGCCGAGCAGGACGCTGGCCATCTCCATCTTGCCGAGATTGCGCAGGCGCACGCCCTGCGATTCCTCGACGAAGGTGCGGCCCAGTTCCATCAGCGACATGCCGCGATACTGGCGCCCGGCGTCGGTGAGCTTGGTCGCCTGCGGGTTGGCACGGGCGGCCACCACATTCTCCACCGCCGAGCGAAGCGTGTCGCCCTCATCGGTGACGATCTGGATATGCGGCTGCTGGCGCGGCGCGTTACGGGTCGCCGCGAGGTTCTGCAGCGCGTCGGTCGCAGCCTCGAGGGTGCGATGCTGGCCCATCACGGTAATCGCCTCCGCGGCGGTCAGGCCAAAGGCCTCGGAGCGCTGCTGCAGCTTGGTGATATCAGCGGCCCGCCAGGCGTGCTCCTCTGCCGGCAGCGGCGACGGCGGCGTAACCACCGGCGCGGGCGCCGGCGGCTCGGAGCGGGTGGTGGTCGGCGCGGGCTCGCTGCCCGCCGGGATCGGCGTGGTCATGGGGACCTCACTGGTGGTGGGCGTTGCCCGGTTGAAGCTCAAGGGGAACTTGGGGGCATCGCTGCCCGCCATGCTGCGAACCTGCGCGCGCGCGTCGGCGCCCACAGTCACGAAGCTGATTTCGTAAGGCGTCCAACGCTCTACGAACCACTTCTCGATCTCGTCGCGGCGCTCGCCGCGCTCGATGCGAACCTCGTCGATCGAGTAGCCAACGGAAATGTTCTGCCGTTGCTTGTCCTGGACGAGCGCGAAGAACCGATCCGCTTCAGGGTCGATGCCCGCGGTGGGAAAGCGAATGGTCGCGTAGCCACGGCCATTCTCGATCCATGCGCGCTCGACGACCGCGATCTGCGCACGCGTCGACCACGTATTGTGGCTGTCGAGAACCGGCCCCCCACGCTCGAAGCGCTCGAGGTTCACGGCTTCACGCGAAACGACAAGGATTTCGTCGAAGTCGACGTGATCATCCCAGCCGATCCACCGACGCCGCCTGACACTGGCGCCGGTAGTAAACACAACGTCGACCGTTCGGGCTTCTGCGCGAACCGAGCCCTCTACGATCGGAGCCTGCAGGCGCTGCATCGGCAGGGTTGCGATGTCACCAGCCGACACGCCCTGTGCCGGCCTCTCATTGATCGGCGTCGGGTCCATCTTCCTTTTCCTTGTCGCTGTTCGGCCCGTCGCCGGCGGGGCGGGCAGGGGCCGGGATGCCCGGCGCCGGGGCGAAGCGGACGCCGGCGGCTTCGAGCTTCTTTCGCCATGCGGTGATCTCGGCGAGATGGTCCTCGGGGTCGAAGCCGCGCGCCGCGACCTTTTCGACCCAGCTATCAAGGCCGAGGGCGAGTTCGGCCTCCTCCGCCTTCACGTCCTTCAGCGGGTCGACCCAAGGCCGCTTCGGCATGGTCCATTCGGCCGAGAGGTCGCGCGGCAGGGCCATGCCGGCGCCGACGCTGGCGCGCATGACGCGGCGCCATGCCGGGCGGCACACCTGCGGCACCAGCATCAGCCACTGCCACTGGTCGAGCACCTGCCAGAAGTCGAGCTTGCCCTCGCGCTGTCCGGCAAAGTTGGCCTTGGTCAGGTCGCCCGTGGCGATGGCGTAGGGCAGGCCGACGCCGGCAGCGGCGGCGAGCATCTGCCGATCCATGAACGTGCCGTAATCACCACTGTCCGGCGGCGTCACGGCTGCGATTTCCTCGCCGTCGCCGAGATAGGTGATCAGGCCCGGCGAGAGCTTTTCAATGCGCTTGCCGGACTTCGGATCGACCGCCTGGCCCGTAGCCTGCGCGAGCGTGTGCGGGTTCATCGCATTGCGACGCACGAACACCGTCATGCAGGCGCCGATTTTCTTGCGGATGATCTCCGCTTCCTCGTAATCCCCGCCGTCGCGCAGGCGCAGCGCGGAAGAGGCGAGCCACGGCACCCCCGTCACCTGGCCGGCTAGGTCGACGCGGAACACATGGTCGCATTCGCTTGCCGGAACCCGCTCCGACAGGTTGCGCGTCCGCGACAGAGACAACACGTCGCCAGGGTGCTGCGGAAACAGCCAGTAGGCTGCGCGGCGGCCCCAAGGGTCGAACTCCACGCCGTTGATCACGACGTTGTTGCCCCGACGCTCGGTCTTGCGCGTGTCGAGATGCTCATGCGGAAGCACCTCGCACTGGAGCGGCACCTTCAGGCCCCATTCGCTCGGACGCAGATACCAGCGGACGAAAGCGGCGCCGCCCTCGACCACTTCGCCGGCCAGCTGCGCCTGGATGCCGTAGAAATCGGCCATGCCGGCCGGATCGGCGTTCTCTACGAAGGCATTCCAAGCCTCGCGACTGCGCTTCTTCGCAGCCTTGCTGGCATCACGCGGCGGGCGCGCGACGATGCCGGTGCCGACCATGTGCGCGACCAGCTTGCGCTTGAAGTTGCCGGCCCACTCATTGTTGCGCACAAGGTCGCGCGAGCGGCGGCGCACCAGGTCGAGCGCCGGGGCGATCTCCGCATTCGGGGAGCCGCCCGTGGCGCGCCAGCCCTGCGTGCGGCGGTCACGACGGGCAGCGTCGAAGCTGCGGGCCAGTTCAGCTGCGGAGGCAAGCGAGGCCTTTGCGTGAAGCCGGCGAACACCCCATTCCGGCGCGAGTGAGGCCAGCGCGCGCTCGATCAGGTTGAGCTCTAGCATGCTCAGTCCCGCTCGAAGACGGCGAAGGTGGACGGCGTAGCGGTCGCAAGGCCGGAGCCTTCGGCTATCTGCTGCTTCGCGTAAGCGACCGCGCGCAGCATTGCCTCGGTCGACTGGTAAGTGATCTCGCGACCGTCGGAGAAGCGCACGCGCAGCTCGCCGGACACGATCGCCTGTTCCAGCCGGTCGACATCGGCCTGCGTCAGACTGGTCGCCATCGGAACCTCAGAAGTTGATCGAATAGCCGTCGAGCCACCCGTCGCCGCTCGTCGCGTCGTCGGTCTCTTCGGTCTCGGTAATCTCCGGCGCACGCGGAGCGCTCGGCGTGGGGGCCGCGACGAGTTGCACGCTCGGCGGCGAGAACAGGTCGCTGGTGCGCATCTCCTCCGGCACGCCGCGATCGCGCGCCAGCACGGCCCAATCGTCGGCCGTCATGCGGGAGAGGCCGAGATATTCGGCCAGCGCCAGATTGTAGATCCGGCAGTCGAGGAAGTGGTTCGGCCCGCGTGGCTTCCACACCTTGCGCAGCCGGCCCTTGAACTTCTCGTCGGCCAGATATTCGTTGGTGATCTGCTCGAAATAGACAGTGTCCTGCCACGTGCCGAAATGGCAGGCGCCGACGGGCTCGACTTCGGCCCCTTCGGCAAGACGCTGCTTTCGCAGATCCGCATAGAAAACGGCCTTCAGCGACCAGGTGCCGACGGCCCAAACGACCGCGCCGTGCTTGATCTTCTGGCCGTTGAGATCGATGTCGACCGGCTGCGGCGTGCCGAGCGGCGGTCGGGTCCATCCATCCTCGCCCTTCAATGCGAAGGCGCCGGGGCGACCGCGTACCCAGCTATAGACAACATGCGAGCGGTAGCCTGAATCCACCCCGAAGGCGTCGACCCGTCGGCGTTTGCCGAACGCATCCGGCCACGCACGCTCATAGAACTCGTCCAGCTTGGCGAAGGCCCCGCCCTTCGGGTCCGACGTGTCGCCGTCGAGGAACGTCGCCTCGATTGGCCAACTCGCGCGGTTCGGAGCGTGCGCCAGCACCTCGACATAGATTCCGTTGCCCTGCACGTCGGCCGCTGCCGTCAGCAAGAGGCCGAGGGGCGGGATGCGTCCGCGCGGATACTCCTCGCGCAGCGCCATCAGCCGAACATGGTCGGGCGCGTCACCGCGGATCTCGAAGGGCAGGCCGAGCGTCAGGTTGTAGAACGTCTTCAGCTTTGACGGATCGTCGCCGGCGTCGAGAAAGCGCTTGGCGATGACGTCCCATGGCACGAACGGCGAGGACAGCGCGTCGAAATGATAGCTCGGGTGCTTGCCCGGCCCGGGCGATGTCGCGATCCAGCGACCGCGGCGCACCAGGCTGTTCTTCTGCACACCCTCGATCACCGTCCCGCAGCAAGGCGCCACATAATGGGCGCGGTAGGGGAACTCGGCCTCGTGCCGAAAGAACGGGCCGAACTCGAAGACGAATTCTTCCGAGCAGCCGGGGCAGCGCACATGCCAACGCCGCTGGTCGCCGGCCTCGTACCTCGACCAGATGCGCGACGAGCCTTTGATGGTCGGCGTCGAGATGCTGGCGCGCTTCCACTCGCCGGTCTGCAGAAAGCTCTCCTGCCGGGCCGTGATTGGCGGCGGCTCGGTTGCTCCGGTCGGGTCAAAATCGTCGAGGCCGCGCCGGGGCTCGGCTCGGAGCTCGGAGGCGAGGGCGGCCAATCCGTCCGCGACCTGATTGCGCAGATCGGTGGCCGCGGTCTTGAGCGCCACGCGCACGCCCTGTACCCCGTTCTGCGAGATGGCGGCGGCGACGTCCTCCGCCATCCCTGGCAGCCGGTCGATTGCCTTCACGATGGGCTCCAGCACGCGAGTGATTTCATCTTCCAGCCGGTCGATGGCGACGGTGGTGCGCAGCTCGCGGGCGAGCTGCAGCTTCTTCATGTCGGCCGAGTAGGCCTTCTCGCGTGCCTGCTCGCGGGAGAACACCGGATCGGTGCCCGGCTTGGTGCCCGGCTCGTCGCGCTCCGGCTCCTGCCCATAGGCGGGATTGCCGACCTCGCCGCGGGCTGCGTCATAGGCCGCCACGTTGATCAGCAGCGTCCGGCCTTCCATCCGGGTCGGGATGGTGACGCCGCGGTCCTTCCACTTCCTCAGGTTCTGCGAGATCGCCGGCTTGGAGACGCCGCGCGCCTGCGCAAGATCCGTCAGCGACAGCCAAAGACCATCGTTAACCGATTGATCGGTCATCGTTAATCTCGTTAACCCCGCTTTACGATGGTCCGGCTAGCGAACGTTCGCGCTCTCGCCGCCCGCATACGGGGGGAGGCCGGGAAGGACCCGCAAGGGGGGTGGGGGTCGGCCGCGAGGCCGGGGGAGGCGCCGCCGCCGCCACCGAGGCGGGGCGAGGGGCTCGGCACCCCCGCCCGCGATCCATCGACCACCGGGCGGAAATGCGAAGGCCCGGCAGCGTTTCCGCCCCGGGCCTCTTTATCCATGCACAGTGAGCACCAAAATCCAGGCGCGCGTCAAGCCCCCTTCGACGGCAATCCCTTGAGCGACGGGAGAATGCGGGTTTGTGGCCCCGCGCTCTCCCATGGACGCGCCGGACGACGCGGGCCAGTGGCCACATGATCGAACAGTGATTCGCGCAGCATCTCCGCCAGCATCGCCAGCGCAGCGTGCCAAACCTCGTACTCCGCCCGATCCATGGCGGCGTAGAACGGGGAGGGCACCAGTTCCATCTTGTGATAGGCGCCCTTGTAGGGGCGGCGCCGCGAGCCACACCAGCCGTCGACCTCGTGCTCGGCATAGGTGACGATCTCGCCGTTCACGGTCTGCGGCACCAGCCGCTTCATGAACCACTTGGCCTTGCCATTGCCGCCCCGTACCGTGCGGTATTCCGGCGCCTCGGCTTCCCATTCCGGCACGCTGGCCACCATGGCGTGCTTGCGCACCAGCCATGCCGGCGAGGTCTTGAACCGCCGCGCCCCATCCTCGCCGACGACGCAAAGCCGGGCGAGCGCATCGGCGACCGCCGCCTGCCCGGCCTCGCCCCATGCATCCGGGGCGGCCATATCGGCGAAGGGCCACCACCCCTCCGGTGCCTCGACCAGCAGCCCATCCAGCCCGGCAACCGCATCGGCAACGGCCAGGGCATCGACATGCGGCACGCCATTGGCCATCCGGTCGGGCGTCACGCCATAGCGGTTGCGGATATCCGCCTCGTCGATCACGGCTAGCAACTCGCCGTAGGCCGACATGGACGACCAGCCCGGCTTGAGCGCTGACGGCGCGATCGCCCCAGCCGGCACCTTCGGCAGTTCCTGCCGGTACGCCCAGATCAGCAGATCCTCGATATCGATGCTCACCTTCGCGCCCATCTTCCCATCCTCCCGGCTCACGCCGCATCTTCCCGCTTGAAAAGCATTGGTATTGCTAGGTTTGGGAGGATAGGGAGGTTAGGGAAGATAATTCCGGTAGGTCTCCTAAGGTGCGCATATGAGCGCGCTACATCGGCGGCCTGCACAAATCCTCCCTATCCTCCCGCATCCTCCCAAGCTGTGCAAAATCAATCGGTTAGCTCTGCGCCCATCCTCCCGATTATGGGAGGATGGGAGGATCAGCGCTCATAAGGGTTGTCATCCTCGGCTGCCGGCGGCGCATCGCGCGGGTCCGGCGGATCGAAGTCGTACTCGTGCTTGATCAGCTCGATATCGAGCCAATAGCTGTTGCTCGATTTGGTCTGGTGCATGCCCCGGTCCTTCAGGGCGTTCGCCAACCCCTTGGCCGACCACGCGGTCTCATTGGCCGCCTTCGTCCACGCACAGAACAGCCGGTGCAGCACGGACGACTGCACCCGCTGGCCGATGGCCGGCGCCGTGCATTCGGCCAGGAAGCGGCCGAGCGGGTCCGAATCCTCGCGATACTGCTGCGTCGCCTCTATCACGACGTCCGGCATCGCCAGCCCATGGTCGAGCCAGTCGCACAGCCCGTTCAGCATCCGGTTGAGGATGCCGCTCGCCTCCTGCCGCAGCTTGTGCGTCAGGCGCGGGTCGCGCTTCTCCGGCGGGATGAAGATCGGCCACGGGATCAGGAGCACGCGGCCCCATATGCCCTCGTCGGTGCCGGTGATCTTGGGGCGATAGTTGCCCTGCATGGTCAGCTTGAACTGCGGCACGAAGCTGAAGATGTCGCGGTTGAGGTGCCGCGCCTTCATCGTGTCGCCGCCGGTGGCGAGCTTGATCAACCCCTCGGCGAGCTTGGCGCCCTTCTCCGGCTCCGAGGTCGTCAGGTAGCGCACGCCGGGCAGGATAGCGAGGTCGGGCGTCGCCTCGCCGCCTCGCCGCGCCCGGCCGCTGTCGAGGAAGGTCTCGATAGGCACCGTCTCGGTGTAGCTGCCGGCGATGAATTTCAGCGTCTCGACATAGACGCCCTTGCCGTTGCGTCCCTTGCCGTAGAAAAACACCAGCTTCTGCTCGCCGATGTCGCCGGTGAAGGACAGGCCGCCCCACTGGTCGAGGAAGCGCCGCACCGTCGGGTCGGGCTGCACCTCGGCGAGGAAGGCGTCGAACTTCGGGCACGTCGCCTCCTGGTCGTATTCCACCTCGGCAAGCTTGGTGATCAGGTCCTCGCGCCGGTGCGGGCGAAGCTGCACATAGGGCTCGTCGCCGTCGCGCTTGCGCACCTCCAACGTGCCGTTGCGCACGTTGATCACCATCGGGTCCGCGTCGAAGACGTCGGTCATGCGCTCGCGGTCGCTCTGCACCAGATTGCGCAGGCAGTTCACATGACCAGCGGCCTGGCTCGTCATCGCCCAATCCGCCAGTTCCTCGGAGAGCATGGGCGGCTTGCGCTTCCCCGGCTTCGGTATTTCCATGTCCTCGCCGCTGGAGGCGAGCCACGACGCCTCGTCGGCAATCAGCCGGATGGTTTCCTTGATGCGGGTTTCCAGCATCCGATCGGCCTCGCGCCGCGACCAGCGCCGCCCGTCCCACACCAGCCATCCCCATTCGCGC
This sequence comes from Xanthobacteraceae bacterium, assembly GCA_029239875.1. Lineage (GTDB taxonomy): Bacteria > Pseudomonadota > Alphaproteobacteria > Rhizobiales > Xanthobacteraceae > Ancylobacter. The sequence goes on from JARBUD010000037.1 coordinate 20,935, forward strand.
ACGAACAGGAAGTCGTCGCCGAAGCGCTGCAGGAACCGTTCGGCATTGCCAAGGTCCGTCGGCGGCAGCCATGCCATCTCACGATGCAAAGTGTCGGCACCGTCGCCGTCGCCCCCCGCCCCCCCCGTTCCCGCACGCGCCGATCCGCCCAAATGGGAGGATCGGGCGGAGAAATCGTCGGCGGAAGAATGGGGTGCGGGGAAGGAAGGCGCAGCCTCGCCCTCCGGAAACACGGCGGCGGCCACCTTCTCGAAGGCTTCCTTTTTCGGCTGCTCGCCCATCACGCCACCATCGAATTGAAGTCACGGCCCGGCTCCGGCCAGGCGATCGAAACGCGCCGTCCCGGCGCGGCATGCCGCGCCGCTGCCCGGTCCATGGCGAGCCGCGTCGTGAAAGGGTCGCTGTCGCCATCGCCCAGCAGCCGCAGGTCGCGCACATGGTCGGGAATCGGAACGGCCTTGCTGTCGAAGTCCGGCACCGCCCCGGGCACGCGCAGCGCGCGGCCGGCTTTGTCCTTCGCCGTCGGGTGGCGCTCGCGGCTGTCGCGGGCGGCGCCGCCGGCGAGATTGCCGAGCGAGATCGCGCTCCACATGGCGATGCCGTCCAGCGAGCGGCCGGTCTCCAGCAGCGCGGTATAGACCGAGAGCACGGTCTCGATGCCCTCGCCGAGTATCAGGCAAGGCGCGCCCGGGCCGCGCAGCAGTTCTATCCGCCCGCCACCGGCGCTGCCGCGCACTTTCTTCGCCGGCAACACTTCGCCCGTCACCGGGTCGAATAGCTCTGCCTTGCCCTTGGGCGTGGAAAGGTCGAGCCAGGTGATATGCACGCCGGCGAAGCGCGCGTCCGGCCCGATGATGCCAGCCAGCATCGCCGGCCCTTCATGCACCTGCCGCCAGTCCTTCCCGGTCGCCACGTAATAGGGCATGCGCGGGTGGAAGCGCAGATGCGCCGTCGGCGGCGCCGACAGGCCGCGCAAGGCGAGGTAGTCCGCCGCAGGCGAGCCCGCCAGCGGCAGGCTGGCCTCCCAGCGGCGGTGCATCTTCCGGCGCTCGCGCTCGCGATAGGTGGCCGCCTGGGCCTCGGCGCGGGCCTTGCGCTCGGCGCGCTCGCGCGCCCGCCGGGCTTCCTCTTCCGGATCGACGTCCTGCGCCCCGCCCAGCCACGCGACAGCGCCGCGGAAGTCCAGCCGCTCACGCAGTTCGACGAGGCGGATCACGTCGCCGCCGTCCTGGCAGGCCGCGCACACCCAGCCCTCCGGCCAGCACTCGAAGCTCACGGAATCGCGGGCGTGCGGATTGGTCGAATGCATAGGGCAGGGGCCAACCATGCGCCCCTTGCTGCCGCGCCGCAGGCTCACCCAGCGAGAGGCGACGTCCGGCACCGGGTTGCGCTCGCGTAGATCGTCGAGTGCAGAAGGGGAGATCATGATCCCAGCACCCCTGATGCGAGGCGCAGAGGCGACGGCATGAACCTGTTTATGTGGAATGACGCGGCGCGCATTTGCAGAGCCGCGCGAGCGTTCCACAGAAGAGGAACAACCTTATGGAATATTTTATCGTACCCCCGAAAAGAATTGACGCGCCCATGAAATGGGGGTACAAAAAAATCACTGAGAGGGGCGGGGAAATGAGCGGCTTTTACGAGTGGGACCCGAACAAGGAAGACGCCAGCACCCATGGCGTCGCCTTCGCCGCCGCCGAGGGCTTCGAATGGGAAACCGCCATCGAGGCCCGCGACACCCGCCGCCCCTATGTGGAAGTCCGCACCGTCGCCATGGGCTTCATTGCCGACCGGCTGCACGTCATGGTGTTCAGCCGCCGCGCCGAGAAGGTCCGCATCATCAGCCTGCGCAAGGCCAACGCGAAGGAGATTGCCCGCTATGTCGACCTCACCCGATGACCGGAAGACGGCGCGCGAGCGCGCGCTGGCGAACCTGCGCGACATCACCCCGGAGGAGGATGCCGCCATCACCCGCGCCGCCGAGGCCGATCCCGACAATCCGCCGCTGGACGAGGAGACGCTGGCCCGCATGCGCCCGAGCGCCGAGGTGGCGCCCGGCTTCGTGGCCGAGGCGAAGCGCCGGCGCGGCCAGCGTGGCCCCGGCAAGGCACCCCCGAAGGAGGCGATCAAGCTGCGCCTCTCGCCGGACGTGCTGGCGCACTTCCGCGCCACCGGCCCCGGCTGGCAGACCCGCATCGACGACACGCTGAAAAAGGCGATCAAGGGGTGAGCGGTCATTCGGCGGCCTCCCGCTCGCGCGCGCAGGCGGCCGTCCATTGCGCCGCCATGGCGGCGGCGACGCCGTCATAGGTGCGGCTGCGGTCCCGCCAGCGGTCGGGGCCGGGCGAGGCGCGATGTACCTTCGACCAGTCCTTGTGCTCCTGCGTGCCTTTTTTCGGCGGCACCAGCTTGCGCGTCGGCACCAGCGGCGGCAGGCCGCGCAGATAGAGACCGGTCGCCTTGAAGGCCGGCTCGCCGAACCACCAGGGCTGCACCGTCTGCGGCTTGGCCCAGCCGCGGATGCGCTCGCGCGCATAACGATGCATCACGGGATTCTCGACGCAGATGCGCTCGACCGGCGCATTCCAGCAGTCCGAGAACAGGGCGGCGCCTTCGTCGAGCTCCGCCCACATCGCCTCCAGGGTCCGGCCGGGCGGCGCCTTGCGGAGCCAACGCACCCCGCTGTTGCACAGCCGCGTGCAGGGCGGGTGCATCACGGCCAGCAGATCCCAGCCCTCGCCGAGATAGTCGCGGACATCGCCGATAATGTGCCGGTTGCTGCCATCTTCGGCCGGCAGCAGGTCGACCGACCAGACGTCATGCCCATAGGCGGCAAAGGCCCGACGGACGACGCCGGACGTCTCGCAGCCGACAAGGATGCGCATCGGAGCAGGGTTGTCGAAGGAAGGCATTACTCCGCCGCCTCCGGCAATTCCGCGTCAGCCGCGAAGAGCGGCCCGAAGTCCTGAGAAGCCGGCCGCGCCGGCACCTTCCACTCGCGCTCGATCCGCCGGCGGGCGATCTCGGCATAGTCGGGGTTGAGCTCGATCAGCACCGCCCGGCGGCCATGCCGCGCGGCGACGAGGCCGGTGGTGCCGGCGCCGCCGAACGGGTCCAGCACGAGCCCGCCCTTCGGGCAGCCGGCGAGGATGCAGCGTTCCGCCAGCTCTGGCGGAAAGGTGGCAAAATGCGCCTCGGGGAACGACTCGCTGGCGAAGCGCCAGACCGTGAGCGGCGCCTCTTCGTAGTTCCGCAGGTAGCGGCTATCGACCATCTCGGTAGTGCTGGCGTGGAGGCTGCCCTTCGCCCGCACGTTGGTGTCTTCACCGGCCGATTTCGGAGTCACGCCTGGCTTCCGGTCGCGATAGACCGCGCTGGTGCGCCCTTGCCGGTTGATGGTCCCATGGCCGCCCTTGCCGAGATCCCATGCGCCGGGAACCTTGACCTTCGAGACGCGGCTATGAGCATTGCCGGTCACAGCCTGCTTCACCGCGTCGAAGTCGTAGAAACCGCTGCCGGTCTTGGTCAGCAGGAAGATTTTCTCGTGCGCGGTTGAAGGCCGATATTTGCCGCTGCTGTCCGGCATCGGGTTCGGCTTGCCCCACACGATCTCGGAACGCACCCACCAGCCGTCCTCTTGCAGGGCGATGGCCAGCCGGTTCGGCAGCATGCAGAGGTCCTTCGCCTTCAGCACGCCGCCGATGGTCGAGAACGGCTTGTCGCGGAAGGTGCGGTCATCCTTGCCCGCCGCCTTGGTGTCGGCGGCCGAGCGCCCGTTCGGGCTGGTGGCGTAGCAGTCGCCATAGTTGAGCCAGAGCGTGCCGCTCGGCTTCAGCACCCGCCGCACAAGGCGGAACACGTCGAGCATCACCTCGAGGTGATCGCCCAGCGTCCGCTCCAGCCCGATCTGCCCGTCGACGCCATAGTCGCGCAGGCCCCAATAGGGCGGCGAGGTGACGACGCAATCGACGCTGTCAGGCTCCATCGCCGCCAGCCGCTCGCGCACGTCGCCGAGCAGGATGGAGACACGGCCGTCGAGGATTGAAATCGGTGCAATCATGCCGCCGCCCTCTCGACAACAGTCAGAGCGAGAGGCAGCGTTCCATGATGTTCAAGCACCCGGCATTCGTAGGCGGATCGATCGCAGCAGCAATACTGCTGCTCGGCGTTGTGGCCGATCCTAGCGTCCGCGGCGCCATCCAGGGCGGCGGCTTGTACAAGGTGCTGCAGGATCTTGGCGGGTTCATTGGCGCGCTCATCGCCCTCGTCGGCGTAGTCATCGCCGCTGTGTCGACTTACGACGCACTGGATCACAGCCGACGCGAGAAGGTCGCCGATCGCTTGCGTCGACACCGCGTCACCGTCGACCAACTTGCCCGGATCAGAACCCGCGGCCAGTCCCTCCTGCATCTCGGCGCTGACAATCCCGCACTGCTCGACGCGCTTGAAAAGTTCGATGAGCGACGAGAATCCGAGGCATACCTCGAATTGGCTTCTGACCGGATTCTCAAGGGCGATAGAAGGGCCGTGTATTACTTCGGCAATACGTCCGGCATGAGCCTGTCCATCAACGGTGATGTCTACCGGGAGCGCTCGTCGGTCATAGCGTACTTCATCACGCGCGAGCTTATTTCGGCGATCGAGCGTCGCATAACGATGGTGGAAAGCGGCGCGGATATTGAAGAGATATCCAACGCCACCTTGGTGAAACTGGAAAAGTACCACCAGTACTACGCTAACGGCACGCCGCCGTTGCCTATATCCATCTTGAAGGACGACTAGAGTCAACGCCCCGCCTCCGCCGCTGCGGCGGCAGCGGTCAGCCGCCCCCATTCCTCCGGCGACCAGATGCCGGCGCCGGCCTTCAGCGCGCGCTCGACATAGTCGTCGCTGATGCGCAGCCGCTTCGCGATCTCCCAGCGCGGGTGCCGCAGCGCGTGCATGCGGCGCACTACCGGCACCACCCGCTGCCAGGGGCGCCGCCGAACGATGAGGACAGGGGTCCGCGCCAGCACGTCAGGCCGCCCCCTTGCGCGCAATGTCGGAAACCTCGGCATAGAGCGCCGCCACGGCGCACAGCACGTCGCGCACCTGCGGCAGCATCTTGCGCGCCTCGGCGGACGTGGTGCTCACGCCGCCGTCGGAACCCGGCGCATGGGCGGCGAAGATCGCCGCGGCGGCCTCGCCCATCTCCTGCATGGATTCGGCGGTCAGTTCCGCCACGCGCCCATCGCCGTCCGGCATCGGCACGAATACGCCGCCGGCGCACAGGGCGAGATGCGCCGCCGCTTCGGTGCAGCCGAATTGCTGCGCCAGCTGGCAGGCATGCGCGAAGGCGAACTCGCCCGGCTGGTCAGGGTCGAGCTGCCGATAGAGTGTCGAGCGCGCAATGTTGAGGAACGCCGCCGCCACCTGCGCGCCCTCGCTGGGCGAACCGTTGGGGCCGTGCGCGCGGCCGATGCTGTCGAACATCAGGTCGAGCGCTTCATGCGCGGAGCCGAGGGCAGGGCGCTTGGTCATGGCGCCACCCCGTCGGCGGTAAAATCTGCCACCTGATTATCGTGGTGCGCGTCACCGGCGGGTGAGAGGGTGACGGCAAGGCGAGCACGGCGATCCAGTTCGACCAAGTAATCGAACGTGATGCCGGGAATGCCCCGTTCAGCAGCCATCTCGACGATGGTCGGCCAGTAGCGGCTATTCACCGCGTTGCGGATCTTCATGTTGGAGACCGCCTGCGCGGTGACGCCAAAGCGGTCGCCGACGATCTGCAGCGGGCCAAGGGCTGTGAGCAAGTCGCTGAACGAGTTCATGAGCCGGGACGCTACACGAAACGTGTAACGTCGACAACATGATTTATGTTACACGCTTTGTTTAGCTGCGGGCATGGCAAAAAGTCAGCAGGATAAAGCCGCTAGGGCCGCTCGACTGCGCAGAGCGCGGGAGGAGGCGGGGTTCGAAACGGCCGCGGATGCAGCCGCCCGATTCGGCTGGGTTCCGTCTACTTATGCGGCCCATGAAAACGGCCAGAATGGCTATGCGAACGACGCGGCAAAATATGCCAAGGCATTCAAGAGCTCGGTTGCCTTTCTTCTGGAAGGCGAGCGCCCGCCGCTGATCTCATCGTTCGATCCCGACGCGCGTCCGGAACGTGCAGATGAAGGGGTTCAGGCTGTTGCTGCTGGAGGCTTGCGCAGCGGCCTTGCCGAGGGGGAGATAGCTCACCTCGACGCGAATCTGGGCGCGGGCCTTGCGCTCGATGCGCCGCAAGTTGCCTTTGAGCAGAACGGGAACACCATCGGCGCGGCGAACGTCCTAGGCACTTGGCGTTTGCCAGAGTTCGTCGCCCAGCGGACGCTGCGCGCGCCATCCCGTCGCATTCATATCGTCGAGTGCACCGGCGATTCGATGGAGCCGCGCATCATGGATGGCGATTTCGTCTTCATCGACGAAACCAAGATTAACCCGAGCATGCCGGGCATCTTTGCGCTTTGGGAAGGCGATGGCATAACCATCAAGCGAATTGAGATAGTCGCAAATAGCAGCCCTGTGCGCCTTCGATTGATTCCGGAAAATGAAAAATACTCTTCATATGAGCAGAATGCTGACGAAGTGCGTATAATTGGGCGGTATGCGGGTCGCTTTACGACGAGGTAGTTATGCGACGGGCATGGGGAGTGATTATATTTTTCTTGATATCGCTTGGATGTTTCGTAGCTCACGCCCATGCGGCCAAGAAGGAGGCGGCATTACCTTATGGATTGAGCGCCGCTGAGATTGCGGCGGTGGAGAGTGGCGTTCGAGAGGACTTGAAGGACCCGGATTCGGCCAAGTTCTCCGGTTTCGTCGCGACCAAGGAGCCGAGTTCCGGCATGGTGACCGTCTGCGGTTACGTGAACGCGAGGAACAGCTTCGGTGGTTATGCCGGCAAGAAGCTGTTTTACGGGCTGCTCGCCGTTCCTCAGATTAACTTCATACCTATAGGCCTCGGCGGGAACGAGGCGGTCCATGCCAGCATGTGTAGGGACGCCGGCATCAAGTTCTAGTCTACACAAATCGTGTTGACCTATTACACAAATCGTGTAGCGTTGCCCCAATCCTCGCGATTGGGAGCGACCCCATGCAGCCCACCCACCATGAATCGGCGCTCGCCGCCTTCTTCCGCCGCCACGCGCTGGTGGCGCCGCTCACCGATGCCGATGGCCTGATCGAGCGTCTCGGCCTGGTGCTCGCCATGGGCTTCGCCATGCGCGAGGCCGATTTCCGCGCCCAGCCCGACGCCGACGATGGTTGCCGCTTCGGTCGCCACGCCTTTCCGGCGCGCGACTGGATGGCCGCCGGCGGCGAGGGGCACCGGCTCGCGCACCTCATCAACGACATCGCCGCGGGGCGTTACCGCGACGTCGGCGGTTTCCGCGCCCTGGTCGATTTCATGGCGCTCACCATGCGCCGCCTCGGTCAGGCCGGCATCCCCGTCACGCCGGACGTGCTGGCCTGCGAGGGCTTCACCGCCGAGCAGATCACCGAGGCCGGCTTCGAAGCCGCGCAGCTCGCCGAGGCGATGGACGTCGCCATGCGGCGCTACCGCAAGTCCCGCACCGCCGAACCCGCCCGCGAGGCCGCGTGATGGCCGCCGCCGCAAGCGAACAGGCCAAGGGCGTAGCCTTGATGAAAGCGGCCCGCCGGGCTCGGATCACCGCATTCGTGGATGCGAGCATGATCGAGCCCACGGATCCGGGCTCTGCGACGCTCTCCATCCTCACCATGGGGCTCGCCGAATATCTCGGCGGCCTCGCCCTTCACGCCCCTGACCGGGAAGCGTTCCTGAAGGGCTGTCTCGCTTCCGTCGAAAATGCAGTGCGCGACACCGCCAACGCAATGGCGGCCAACGCCATGAAGACGGAGGGCACGGCCTGATGAGCGTCGCCCCCCGCATCTGGCTGCAATCGCGCCGCGGGCGCGTCGTCGACATGGTCGAGCCGCGCGCCGATCAGGTCGATTTCGCCGAGATCGCCGACCAGATGGCCGACATCGCCCGCTATGCCGGCGCCGCCGTTCCCATGGTGTCGATCGCCAATCACACGCTGATCGCCGATCGTGTCGCCGTCACCTCCGGCGCCACGCCGCGGCTGCGTGCGCTCGTGCTGCTGCACGACCAGCACGAGACCCGCATCGGCGAGACGCCGACGCCCGCCACCCATGCCCGCCTCGCCATCGCCACGCAGATGTTCGGCCTCCCGGTGGCCGACGCGCTGCGCCAGGTGTTCGACGAGGAGAAGCGCCGGCACGACCGCGCCATCCACGAAGCCGCCGGCATCGCCATGCCGACGGCCGAGGAGAAGCTGTTCATCCACCATTGCGACATCGTCGCGCTCGCCACCGAGAAGCGCGACTTCCTCGCCAGCCCGCCCATGCCATGGGCGAGGGCCGTTGAGCAGGCCGTGCCGCTCAAGCATCGCCAGCGCCTCCTGCCCCCCGGCGCCGCGGCGATCGAGCTACACGGCCTGTTCCTCGATCTGCTGCCCGGTGCCCGCGCGCAGAGCCAGCGCTGCCCGGGCCAATCCATGCGGAGGCCGGCATGAGCTCGGAAACCGCCTATCTCCAGCGCAAGCGTGCCGAACTGGCCATGAACTATGCGCGGCTTCGCAAGCACCATGGACGGCGAGCCGGCGTGGCCCAGCAGCTCAAGCGCGCCACCATTCGCCTGCTGCGCGCTGAACTGGCCGCAGCGCGGGCGGTCGAACGCGCCCGCAACCGGCCCCGCACCTTGGCCGGCGACCTCGACCTTTTCATCAACCGCTGATCCGGCCGGCAGGCCGAAGGAGAGCCCATGTCGACCCGCGTCATCCGCAGCCTCTTTCAGGTGCTCGGCCTCAACAGCCGGGGCCGCTTCGAGGAGAAGGCCAATTCCGAAATGCAGCGGCTGATCGAGGCGCTGCAGGAGCATCCCGAGGACAAGGCCAAGGGCCAGCTCACCGTCACCATCGACTTCGTCAAGCTCGGCGACCGCATCGACATGAAGCCGTCGGTCAAGGCCAAGCTGCCGGAGGAGAAGGGCTTCGCCTCGACTGCCTTCTGGCCTGTCGAAGGTGGCCTGTCCGTCCAGCATCCCAGCCAGTCCGACATGTTCGCCGGCCCGCGCGACTCCGCGGAGCGCAGCCGCGCCAGCGAAACCGCCTGACGCCGCAACCTTCCCTCGCACCAGGAGCAACCGCCGTGACCAGCACGCCGACCAAGAATGACATCCCGACCGCTTCGGCGGCCGGCCTTATCGCCGAGATGGCGAAGGCCGCCGCCGGCCCGCACCACGTCTCCATCACCACCAGCGGCCTCGGCCCCGGCCTGCCGTCGGCCATCCCCGCCCTGTGGGACGCGAGCGAGCAGCGCGTCATCAGCGTCCGCGACGAGATCGAGCGCTACCGGCTGAAGCCGAAGACCTCGACCGGCACCGCAAAGGTCGAGACGTTGGAGAGCTTCGTCAACCTGGCGAACCGCCACAAGACCGACGCGAGCGTCATCTTCGCCAGCACATCGTGGCCGAACCCCAAGCTCACCGCCGTCATCGACTATCACGGCCCCGGCCATGAGCCGGACTTCCTGAAGCACCGCGTCGAATACGGCTTCCCGCTCACCGACGAGTTCAAGGCGTGGGTCAGCTTCAACGGCAAGCAGATGGAACAGCTGGCTTTCGCCGAGTTCCTTGAGGAACACGCTGCCGAGTTGGCCGCGCCGCTCGACCAGGAGCGCACGGACTATGAGCCCCTGTTCAAGGAGCGCTTCGCCAACCCGAACGAACTGATCGACCTTTCGCGCCACCTCGAGGTGTTCGTCGGCGCCAAGATCAAGCAGTCGAACCGGCTGCAGTCGGGCGAGCGGCAGATCGTGTTCGAAACCGAGCACATGAACGAGAAGGGCGAGCCGGTCGACATCCCCGGCATCTTCATGATCCAGCTGCCGCCCTTCATCGACGGCGATGTCGTGCGCATCCCCGCGCGCATCCGCTACCGCGCAGGCCAAGGCTCGGTGACGTGGTTCTACCAGCTCTATCGCTGGGAATACTGGCTCCGCACCCGCGTGCAGAACGACCTCCTCAAGGCGGGCAAGGACACGACGCTCCCGACCTTCGAAGGCCAGCCCGAGGCCTGACGATCCTCCCGCCGGCGCCACGATGACCGGGCGCCGGTGACCTGCCGGGCGGCCGTTGGCGCAGCCGCCCGGCTCTTTCCTCAAGCGCGAAGGACCCACGACCCATGTGGATCGCCGTCATCAACAACCTGCCTGAGATGATCCTGGGCGGGGCATGGACCGGCCTCGTCGGCTGGACCGGATACAGGCTCGGCAGGTGGAGAGCCCGCCGAGCCTGAAAGACCGCGCGGCGAGGCACGCCGCACAACCCTGCAAATCGGAGACTACCACAATGTTCGGTGTACTGAAGCGCGTGGCGGGTGCCGCGGCGAAGGAAGTGCAGGCCGACTATTCCGGCAACCGTGACTATCTCGAAGCCGTCTGCGCCGCCTGCGCACTGGTGGCCTATGCCGACGGCCAGATCGAGGACGCGGAACGCGCCAAGGTCGTGCGCGTCCTGACGGGGCATGCCTCGCTCGGCAAGATGTATGACCAGCGCACGATCGAGCAGACGGCCGAGACCATGTTCAAGCGCGCCGGCGACCGCTCCGGTCGCCAGGCGCTGGCCAACGAGCTCGACGACATCCGCAGCCGGCCCAATGCGGGCCAGATGGCCGATGACATCTACCTCATCGCCGACGACGTCGCCCATGCCGACGGCGAACTGGAGCCGGCCGAGGTCGAGGTGCTGAAGAAGATCGCCGGCCGGCTCGGCGTCGACACCAGCAAGTTCGAATTCTGATCGTCGTTACCGCGCGGCGGTTGCCGCCGCGCGGTCCTCTCCCACAGCGAGACCCGCCATGAAGCTCACCGTCGAACGCGCTCCCTTGCTCGCCGCGCTCCAGCGCGCGAAGCGGACGGTCGAGCGCCGCAACACCATCCCGATCCTGTCCAATCTGCTGCTGCGCCCCGGCGCCGGCGAACTCACCGTCACGGCCACCGATCTCGATATCGAGATGGTCGAGATCATCAAGGCCGAGGGCGCGCTGCCGGGCGAGGGAATCACCGTCCCAGCGCATACCCTGGCCGATATCGTCGCCAAGCTTCCCGACGGCGCACAAGTTCAGATTGAGGTGTCCGGCGACCGTGGCGAGGCCACAATCCGCGCCGGGCGTTCGCGCTTCAAGCTGCAGACGCTGCCGGCGCACGAATTCCCCGACCTCGCCGAGGTGAAGGACGGCGTCCGTCTATCCATCGTCGGCTCGCTGCTCGCCGATGCCATCGCCCGGGTCGAATTCGCCATCTCCACCGAGGAGACGCGCTACTACCTCAACGGCATCTATCTGCATGCGACCGCGCCGCCGACCAAGCTGCGGCTGGTGGCGACGGACGGTCATCGCCTCTCGCTCGCGACGCTCGACTGCCCGACCAACATCCCGGGCGTCATCGTTCCGCGCAAGGCTGTGGCCGAGCTCAAGCGCATGGCCGAAGCCGCCGACAAGGCCGAGGTCGCCCTCGAAGTCTCGTCGTCGAAGCTCGCCGCGTCCTTCAACGGCGCCCGCTTCACCACCAAGCTCATCGACGGCACATATCCCGATTATGGCCGCGTCATCCCGCTGGGCAACGCCAAGGTGGCGGCGCTGCAGGCCGAGGATCTCGCCGCCGCTGCCGACCGCGTCGGCACCGTCGCCAGCGAGCGGGGCAGGGCGGTCAAGCTCACCTTCTCCGATGCCGGCCTGGCGCTCGACGTAACGAACCCCGATTCCGGCACCGCGCACGAAGAGGTCGACGCCACCTTCGCGCACGAGGAACTGGCGATCGGCTTCAACGGCAAGTACCTCGCCGACCTGCTGAGGGCGACCCTGCCCGACGGCGATATCGAGATCGCCTTGGCCGATCCCGGCAGCCCCACCATCTTCCGCCGCCCATCCGCCACCGAGGACCTCTGCGTCCTCATGCCGATGAGGGTTTGAGCCATGCGTGAACTACATCGCCACAAGAAGCGCGGCTCGACCTATGAACTTCTCGGCATCGCCGAGGCGCAGGTCAGCAAGACCACCGACAACGTGTTCCAGGCGGACGCCTTCCGCCCCCTGCGCGAGGGCGACCGGCTGGCGGTCTACCGCACCGAGGATGGCATCAGGCTTTGGGTGCGCTTCGAGGACGAGTTCCGCGACGGCCGCTTCGAGAACGTCACCCCGGCGCGTAAATGGTGGCCGGGCGACTATGCCGATGAGATGATGCCAGGCGGCTCGTTCACGCCGGATCGCTGGATCCTCGGGAAATCCCCCGCCGGCTGGGTGCTCGCCCCGGAAGATCGGGACCAGGCCGCCGATCTCGGCTGCCGGCTCGCCACCGAAGGCGAGGTGGTGAACTTCATCTGGGTCGAGCCCCGCGGCATGGCCACCATCACCATCTTCGCCGATGGCACCTGGCGCGGCAGCGTACCGGACGATTTCACCCATTGCTGGGAAGACGGCGAGATCGAGCAGTCGGGCGACAGCGTCGACGAGGTCGTGCGCTACATCCTCGACGCCGACCCGCTCGGCCCGGGCGACGAGGTCGACGTCGATCTGAGCTTCTGCAAATGGGGAGATGCCGACTTCCGGCTCGTCGTCGAGGACGGCCGCGCGAAGTTCGTAGCGGTCGAGGCTGAGGTCGGGGGCGATCATGGGTGACCGCTCCGCCATCGAATGGACCGACGCGACGTGGAATCCCATCGTCGGCTGCTCGGTCGTCTCGCCCGGCTGCACCAACTGCTACGCCATGCGCCAGGCGGCGCGCATCGAGCGCATGCAGCCCGGCTCGCATTATGCCGGCACCGTCCAGCCGTCGAAAGCCGGGCCGGTCTGGACCGGCAAGGTCGCGCTCGCGCCCGAGCACATCCTCACTCAGCCGCTGCGCTGGCGCCGGCCGCGCCGGATCTTCGTCAACTCCATGGGCGACCTCTTCCATGAGAGCGTGCCCGACGAGTGGATCGACCGCGTCTTCGCCGTCATGGCGCTCACCCCGCAGCACACCTATCAGGTGCTGACCAAGCGCTCGGCGCGGATGCGGGCCTACCTTGCTGCCGCTGATACTCCCGAACGCGCCTTCTCGGCGGCGATGCGCCAAGTCCCGGTTACCCGCGACATCTCGGCCGTCGAGAAGTTCGCGCCGGGCGAGCGGCCAAGTTCCTACTTCCCCTGGCCCTTGCCGGGGGTCTGGCTCGGCGTCTCGACCGAGGATCAGCGCCGCGCCGACGAGCGCGTGCCCGACCTGCTCGCCACGCCGGCGGCCATCCGCTTCGTCTCGGCCGAGCCGCTGCTTGGGCCGCTGGATCTCACCCGCGTTGGCAACCTTTCCTCGATCCGAGCCGCCTTCCCCGAAGTGGTCGCCAGGGAGGAGCGTAAGCGGCCTCGCAGCGGCGACGGCTCGGTATCCGGCTTCCAGATCGAAGCCGTTGGTAGTGCTCAATCGTCGATCGAATTTTTCCAAACCCCGGACCACATGGGCGGCTTCTCTGCCGCGTCGCCCCGTCGCTTTCCGAGGCTCGACCTCGTCATCGCCGGCGGCGAGAGCGGGCCGAACGCCCGGCCGATGCATCCTGATTGGGCGCGCTCCCTGCGCGACCAGTGCGCCGCCGCCGGCGTCGCCTTCTTCTTCAAGCAGTGGGGAGAGTGGCTTCCCGGCCAGAACGAAGTCTATCCGGGCTTCAAGGACGGTCGGCGGGTTGCGCATTGGCAGGACGGCGGATGGGGACCGCGCGCCGCAAGTCGCCCTGACGCCAACTACGTCACATGGGCGCCTGACGGCACGATGCATCGGGGCGAGCGGAAGGCCGGAAACTACTTCGAAGTGGCGGCGTGGGCGCAGCGCATCGGCAAGAAGGCCGCCGGCCGCCTCCTCGACGGCGTCGAGCACAACGCCATGCCGGAGGAGAGGCTATGACGGTATTCGGCGTTTTGAGCTGGGCAATCCTCTCTTGGGCGCTGCTCGCGCCCGGGTCCTTCGGCCGCCACCTCGCTGAGATCGTCGATGCATACGAGGTCAAGCGCACTTTGCTGCGCAGGCAGCGCAGGGAGACGACGCCATGACCTGCGGCTGGCGCGCGCTCTCGGTCATCCAGCCATGGACCTGGTGCATCGCGCACCGCTTTAAGCCCGTGGAGAACCGCGACTGGAAGCCGGGCAATCCCGGCCTGCGCTTCCGCGGCGACGTGCTGCTGCACGCCGGCCAGAAGTTCGACCGCGACGGCTATGACTGGATCGCCGAGACCTTCCCCGAGATCCCGCTGCCGAAGCCGGAGGAGTTCCAGCGCGGCGGCATTGTCGGCCGCGCCCGCATCGTCGACGTGGTCTGGCAGATGGACTCGCCGTGGTTCTTCGGCCCGATCGGCTTCGTCATGGCCGACGCCCGGCCGCTGCCCTTCCAGCCCTGCAAGGGCGCGCTCGGCTTCTTCAACCCCGGCGCGGCGGCTCGCCCTTTCGCCAATCCGATCCCCGCCCATCTGGCCCAAGGGAGGCTGCTGTGACGGTCTACGTCGACCCGCCCGTCTGGCCATTCGGCCGCATGGTGATGTGCCACATGTGGGCAGACACGCTCGAGGAGTTGTTCGCCATGGCGGACACCATCGGCGTGCAGCGCAAATGGTTGCAGGGCCATCCCACGCTCTCGCTGCCGCAGTTCCGCGGCGCATCTTGGGTCCACTTCGACATCGCCAAGAGCAAGCGAGCGCTCGCGGGCGCCGCCGGCGCCGTCGAGACCGACCAGTTCGGGCCGCTCGAATGGCAGGCGCGGCGGCAGATGGCCAGCGCGGACCCGAAAATCGTCCTCATCGGCGAAGCCCGCCTCGCGCGGGTCGTCGCGGCGCGGGAGAACCGCGTAGAGCAAGGGAGCCTCCTCTAATGGCCGGCAGCGTCAACAAGGCGATCCTCATCGGCCAGCTCGGCCGCGATCCGGAAATCCGCACCTTCCAGAACGGCGGCAGGATCGCGACCTTCCGCCTCGCCACCTCCGAGACCTGGCGCGACAAGACCACCGGCGAGCGCCAGGAGCGCACGCAGTGGCACACCGTCGTCATCTTCAACGAGCCGCTGGTGAAGGTCGCCGAGCAATATCTGCGCAAGGGCTCGAAGGTTTATGTCGAGGGCCAGATCGAGACCCGCAAGGCGCAGACCAATGACGGCGAGCGCTACTTCACCGAGGTCGTGCTGCGCCCCTTCCGCGGCGAGATCACTCTGCTCGACAAGCAGGACAACGGCTCGCGCGGCACGCCGGAGGATTACGAGCGCACCGACCCGCCGCGCGAGAGGCGTGCCCCCGCGCCGGCGACGACCGGCGGCAGCTTCGGCGGCGGCCTCGACGACGAGATTCCGTTCTAGGAGGCTGGCATGACCGCAGACTCCATTCCCCAGCCGCTGCTCGAAGCCTTCTCCCGGCGCGTGAGCTTGCCGGTGAAGGAGGCAGCGCTGCTGCTCGGCATGAATTACTCGACCTTGCAGCGCCACGTGAAGCAGGGGAACATTCGGTATCGCGCGAAGGGGGTAGGGGAGCTTCGCCCCCGCCGGGAGTTCACCCTGGCGGACATCCTCGAATTCCTCGAGCGCCAGCGGAGGCTGGCATGTCCGTCTACAAGCGGGAAGACTCGCCGTACTACCACTTCGACTTCCAGCGCCGTGGTGTACGGTTTTACGGCTCAACGGGAGAAACGTCTCGCCGAGAGGCGGAAGCCTTCGAGCGGGCCGAAAAAGAACGGGTAAAGGCCGCCCTCGCGCGCGGCGCCGGCGCCAGCGCCCGCATGTCGATCGACGATGCCGCCGGCCGCTATTGGACCGAGGTCGGCCAGCACACCACCAACGCCGAGGATCTCGACCGCGAGCTCGCCGAGCTTGTCGCCACCATTGGTGCGTCGACTGCGCTCGGCGACATCGACGACAACACGCTCGCCGCCTGCGTCGCCCGCCGGCGAGGTACGTTCCGATTCGGCAAGCCGGAGCTTGGGCTCGTGAGCCCGGCGACCGTCAATCGCGGCTTCACCCAGATCCTGCGCCGCATTTTCATGCGCGCCCGCAAGGTGTGGAAGATCGCTCTGCCCGACGAGCCGGACTGGTCCGGCCACATGCTGAAGGAGCCGCGCGAGCGCGTGCGCGAGCTGCGGCTCGACGAGGAGATCGCCTATGAAGACGTCGAATGGGACGACTATCGGCCCGTCCGGCTCTTCGCCCAGGCGACGGGCCTGCGCCGGCGCGAGGTGGTCAGCCTCACATGGCCGCAGGTGGATTGGGCGGCCGGCATCATCCGCGTGGTCGGCAAGGGCGACAAGCCGCACGTGGTGCCGATCACGCCGGAGATCACTGAGCTTCTCTGGCCGCTGCGTGGGCACGATCCCGTGCACGTCTTCACCTTCGTCGCCAAGCGCACCCGCCGCTGCGGCAAGACCGGCAAGCGCTATGTGAGAGGCACCCGCTACCCGGTGACCTACTGGGGCTGGGGCACCCGCTTCGCCCGCGACAAGGAGAAGGCTGGCATCGAGGATTTGAAGATCCACGACCTGCGCCATACCAGCGCCACCCGCACCCTGCGCGCGTCGAAAAACCTGCGCGCGGTGAAGGAGATGCTCGGCCACTCCGACATCAAGACGACGATGCGCTACGCCCACGCGCTGACCGACGACATCGCCGACGCCATGAAGGCGCGCCACGCCGACGAGGCCACACGCCGCGCGAAGCACGAGCGCGACACGAAGTCCCGAGAAAATCCCGAGTTGGCGTCAAAGCCCGCCTCTAAGAAGCTGGCAAACAAGGGGAAAGTCGGAAAAGGAAATCCCGCCTTCTAAGCGGCAGGTCGCTGGTTCGAGCCCAGCCGCGGTCGCCAGCTCGCCGGCCTCACGACTGGATTTGGGTGGCAGGCCGCTCTGCGTCCTGCGCATGGCGACGGTCCCACCGCACCAAAGTCGAATCGCCGTCGGCGAAGGCGCGCGCTATCGGAGCCGTCATCCGCCCGACATGTCGGGTTCCGCCACAGGTCCCGCCATGCATCGCGAGCGCATCCGCCAGCCGTCCCTTCTGGACAAGGTCGTCAGCGCGGAGGAGGCGGCTGCCCATATCCGCGACGGCATGACGGTGGGCATGAGCGGCTTCACCCGCGCCGGCGAGGCCAAGGCGGTGCCGATGGCGCTCGCGCAGCGGGCGAAGACCGAGCCGCTGAAGATCACCCTCATCACTGGCGCCTCGCTCGGTAACGACCTCGACAAGCAGCTGGCGGAGGCGCACGTCCTCGCCCGCCGCATCCCATTCCAGTCCGATCCGGCGCTGCGCAAGGCGATCAATGCCGGCGAGGTGATGTTCGTCGACCAGCACCTCTCCGAGACCGTGGAGATGTTGCGCACCCGGCAGCTGGGGCCGGTCGACGTCGCGGTGATCGAGGCGGTAGCGATCACCGAGCAGGGCGGCATCATCCCGACGACCTCGGTCGGCAATTCGGCGAGCTTCGCCATCCTGGCCGAGAAGGTCATCGTCGAGATCAACCTGTCGCAGCCGACGCTGCTCGAGGGCCTGCACGACATCTACATCCCGACCCGCCGGCCCGTGCGCCATCCGATTCCCGTGGTGGCGCCGGAGAACCGTGTCGGCCTTCCCTTCATTCCGGTCGATCCGGGGAAGATCGCCGCGATCGTCGTCACCTCGAAGCTCGATTCCTCCTCCACCGTGCTGCCGCCGGATGCGGAGACGCGCGCCATCGCCGGCCACCTGACCGAGTTGCTGAAGCGCGAGGTGAAGCTCGGCCGGCTGACCGACACGCTGCAGCCGCTGCAGGCCGGTATCGGCACCATCGCCAATGCGGTGATGCACGGGCTTATCGATAGCCCGTTCCGCAACCTCACAATGTATTCCGAGGTGCTGCAGGACTCGACGTTCGATCTGTTCGACGCCGGCAAGCTCGATTTCGCCTCCGGCTCCTCGATCACCCTGTCGCAGGCCAAATACCAGGCCGTGCTGCCGGAACTCGCCCGCTATAAGCCGAGGCTGGTGCTGCGCCCGCAGGAGATCAGCAACCACCCGGAGGTGATCCGCCGGCTCGGCGTCATCGCCGTGAACACGGCGCTCGAATTCGACATCTATGGCAACATCAATTCCACCCATGTCGGCGGCACGCAGATGATGAACGGCATCGGTGGCTCCGGCGATTTCGCCCGCAATGCCTTCCTCTCGATCTTCGTCACCAAGTCGGTCGCCAAGGGCGGCGCCATCTCCAGCGTCGTGCCCATGGTCTCCCATGTCGACCACACCGAGCACGACGTGGACATCGTGGTGACGGAGCAGGGGCTGGCCGACCTGCGCGGGCTGGCGCCGCGCGAGCGGGCGAAGCTGATCATCGCCAACTGCGCCCATCCCGACTATCGCGACGCGCTGGCCGACTATTTTGAGCGGGCGCTCGCGCGGGGCGGGCATACGCCGCACGTGATCGAGGAGGCGCTCGGCTGGCACGCGGCGCTGCGCGAACGCGGCACCATGCGGCGCGGCTGACCTGTTGCGCCCACGGCAGCGCCACGGCTAAGGCTGGCGGGCATCCTCCGCCGAGGAGCCAGGCCGAGTTGTCCATGTCCCGTCCGCTTCGCCTCTATCTCGCCGGACCCGAGGTGTTCCGGCCGGACGCCGCCGCCGAGGGCGCGCGGCTGGCGGCGTTGTGCCGCGAGGCCGGGGTCGAGGGCCTGTTCCCGCTGCATGCGGACGGCGTCGACATAAGGCAGGCATGCATCGACATGATCGAGGAGGCGGATGCGCTCGTCGCCAATATCTCGCCCTTCCGCGGTATCCATATGGACCCTGGCACCGCCTTCGAGGTCGGCTATGCAGAAGCGCGCGGCAAGCCGGTGTTCCTGTGGTCGAGCGACACCCGCACCCTCGTCGAGCGCGTGCCCGCCCGCGCCGATGGCCGGGACGGGGAGGGCAACCTCGTCGAGGATGGCGGCCGAACCGAGAACCTGATGATCGTCGATGGCCGCCGTGTCTGGGCGACGCCGGAGCAGGCCATTGCCGAGGCGGTGGGCGCGCTCGCCTTCACGTTGAAGAACCGCGAATTGCAGCGCATGGCCCGCTCCTGGGTGGTGCTGGCGTTGGCGATAAGCCTGTTCGCGGCCCTTGCCGCCGGTTTTCTCGTCAATCAGCTGGTCGCCTGGTAGCGACGTAGCGGAAAGGCGAATCCGCAGCCGAAAGACGCGCCTGCGGCAAACTTCGGAACAATTCTCCGCTTTTCGCCGTTGTTACAGCGAACAGGCCGGCGGATGCGCGCCGGCCGGTGCACGATTGGAAGAGGATACGGAGACATATCATGCGCAAGCTGATTCTTGCCGCCTCTGCCCTGGGCATGCTGACCGCTGGCGGCGTCGCCACCGCGTCGGCGCAGTACCTGGGTCCCGCCTATGTGTACGAGGGCCGCAACGTCTACATGGACCCGGGCCCGACCGTCGTCTACGAGTCGCCGCGCTACGTGGCCCCGGTGCCGATGGTAGGCCCGAGCTACAGCTACCAGCCGAACTACACCGATCCCTGGTATCTGCCCAGCGATCAGGCGATCATCAACCAGCAGCGCGCCAACAGCCGTAGCAGCCGCTAAGGCTGATGACCGTTGAGGTTTTGATCGCCCGAGAAGGGCGGGCCATCGGCCCGCCCTTTTTCTTTGCGTAGCTGTCGCGCATCGGGCCGAGCTTGACGCGCGACGCC
>JARBUD010000038.1 GCA_029239875.1 Xanthobacteraceae bacterium
GCTGGCGCTCGCCGACTGCCCGCCGCTGGTGCTGCTCACCGCCCGGCTGGTGCTGGCCGGCGCCATCATGCTGATCATCGCCCCGGTCTGGGACAGCGGCCACCGCCTGCGCCGGCGCGACGTCTGGGCGCTGATCTTCATCGGCATCCTCAACAATTCCATCTATCTCGGGCTCAACTGGACGGCGCTCACCTTCACCTCTTCCGCCTATACGGCGGTACTGACTTCCTCGCTGCCGCTCCTCGTGGCGCTCGGCGCCGGGCCGCTGCTCGGCGAGAAGATGAACCTGCGCAAATGGCTGGGCATCGCGCTCGGCATCGTCGGGGTGATGATCGTGCTGCGCTCGCGCCTCGCCGGCGCGCATGAGACGCTGGCCGGCACGCTGCTGATCGCCGGCGGCGTGCTGTCGCTCTCCGCGGGCACGCTGGCGTTCAAATATTTCCGCCCGCATGGCGGGGTGTGGACCGGCAACGCCATACAGTGCCTCGCCGGCGGCGCGGTGCTGCTGCCCTTCGCGCTGGCCACCGAGAACCCGGCCGACATCCACCTCACCGCCAACCTCATCGGCGGCCTCGCCTTCCTCGTGGTGGCGGTGTCGATCGGCGGCTACGGGCTGTGGTTCTACCTGCTCACCCGCTCCAGCGCGACGGCGGCCTCCAGCCTGCACTTCCTGATGCCGCCGCTCGGCCTGTTCTTCGGCTGGCTGCTGCTGGGCGAAGAGGTGCCGCTGCTCGACATCCTCGGCATCGTGCCGATCGCTCTCGGCATCTGGCTGGTGACGCGCCCGGCAAGGGGGACGGCCTGACCGCCCCAAACATCGTCATGGCCGGGCTTGGCCCGGCCATCCACGACTTCGCCTTGCCCCAAAAGACGTGGACGCCCGGGCCAAGGCCGGGCATGAGGTCGTGTGTGGGAGAATGCGGTCGCTACGCCGCCACCGGCGCAGCCTGCAGCGCTTTGATCAACTCGTAGGAGCGCTTCTTCGCCGCCATGTCGGGGATGGCGGTGGTGATCATCAATTCGTCCGCCAGCGTCGTCTCCAAGAAGCGCTCCAGCCCCTCGGCCACCTTTTCCGGCCCGCCCACCAGCACCTTCTCGCGGTTGCGGCGGATGAAGGCGCGGTCGGCGTCGCTATAGGGGAAGGCGGCCGCCTCCTCCGCCGTCGGGATCGGGCCGTAATCGCCGCGCGCCCGCCGCAGATGCGCGAGGTCGACGCTGCCCGCCAGCCACTCGGCCTCCTCGTCGGTGGGGGCGCAGACCACCGCCAAAGCGAGGATGGCGTGCGGCGCGGAGAGCCGGTCGGAGGGCTGGAAGCCGGCGCGGTAGCTCAGCATGGCGTCGAGCACGTCGTGCTGGGCGAAGTGATGGGCATAGGCGAAGCCGACACCGATCTGCGCCGACAGCCGCGCGCTGTAGCCGGACGAGCCGAGCAGCCAGAGCGGCGGCAGCTTCACGTCGACCGGCATCACCTTGATGTTGCGGTAGGGATGGTCGGCCGGCCACTCGCCGGTGTCCCAGAGCATCAGCTCCTTCAGCCGGTCGAGGAAATCGTCGCCCGGATCAATATCCTGCCGGCGGCGCAGCGCATGGGCGGTGAGCTGGTCGGTGCCGGGTGCGCGGCCGAGGCCGAGATCGACCCGGCCGGGATAGAGACCCTCCAGCACCTTGAAGCGCTCCGCCACCATCAGCGGCGCATGGTTGGGCAGCATCACCCCGCCCGAGCCGACGCGCATATTCTGGGTGGCGGCGAGGATCTGGCCGATCATCACGTCCGGCGCGCCGGAGGAGACCGAGGGCAGATTGTGATGCTCGGCGACCCAGAAGCGGGTGTAGCCGAGGCCATCGACATGGCGGGCGAGCTCGACCGTGCCCCACAGCGCCTGCGGCCCGGTGCCGTTGGAGGCGACGAAGGAGAGGTCGAGGACGGAGAGCGGGGTGCGCGCGAGACGAGTCATTGCTGACACGTAGGTACGCGCCCGCGCGGTGCCAAGGAGTATCCTTTCTGTGACCGGGGCGGTCCGCGGCGGAGGGCAAGGACGCGGTCATCGCCAGGCAGGGCCGGTGCCTCCTCACGCCGTCATGCTCGGCCTTGAGCCGGGCATCCACGCCTTCTTCGGACCCGACTCATGCCCCCTTCCCTCATCCCCGGGCTTGACCCGGGGACCCAGAGGACCGGGTACGCCCAGTCACTGGGTGGCCGGGTCAAGCCCGGCCATGAGGGTGAGAGAAACCATCAGGTTGCACCTTTCGACCACAAAGGTTAAACCTCATCGCACCAGCACGGCCGCATAGGGGCAACCGACATGACCGCGACCACCATCGGCGTGAAGATCGACGAAGAGCTCCGCGCCCGGCTGAAGGCCGCGGCCGAGCGCGAGGGCCGCTCGCCGCACGCGCTGGTCAAGCAGGCGCTCATCGCCGCCGTCGAGCGCACCGAGCGCGGTATGCCGGCGCTGGCCGCTGATGCGGCGGAGATTCCCACAGCCGATGCGGGCAGCGCCCCGCAGGAGAGCCCCTTCCTGCCCTTCGCCCGCGCCATCCAGCCGCAAAGCGTGCTGCGCGCCCGCATCACCTCGGCCTACCGCATGCCCGAGACCGAGGCGGTGCCCATGCTGATCGGCCCCGCCAGCCTGCCGGAGGCCAAGGCGGAGGCGGCCAGGGAGCGTGCCCGCTCCCTCGTGGAATCCTTGCGCGCCAAGGGCCAGAAGGGTCCGGTCGAGGGCCTGATCCACGAATATTCGCTGTCCTCGCAGGAAGGCGTGGCGCTGATGTGCCTCGCCGAGGCGCTGCTGCGCATCCCCGATCGCGCCACCCGCGACGCGCTGATCCGCGACAAGATCGGCCATGGCGACTGGCACGCCCATGTCGGCCAGAGCCCCTCGCTCTTCGTCAACGCCGCCACCTGGGGCCTCGTGCTCACCGGCAAGCTGACCACGACCTCCAGCGAGGCCGGCCTGTCCGGCGCCCTTACCCGTCTCATCGGCCGCGGTGGCGAACCCCTGATCCGCAAGGGCGTCGACGTCGCCATGCGGATGATGGGCGAGCAGTTCGTCACCGGCCAGACCATCTCCGAGGCGCTGGCGAACTCCCGCCGCATGGAGGCGAAGGGCTTCCGCTATTCCTTCGACATGCTCGGCGAGGCCGCCACCACCGAGGCGGATGCGCGCCGCTATCTCGCCGATTACGAGCAGGCGATCCATGCCATCGGCAAGGCCTCGGCCGGGCGCGGGATCTATGAGGGGCCGGGCATCTCGATCAAGCTCTCGGCCCTGCACCCGCGCTACAGCCGCGCGCAATATTCCCGTGTCGTCAATGAGTTGCTGCCGCGCGTTGTCACATTGGCTAAGCTCGCGCGGCAGTACGACATCGGCCTCAACATCGACGCCGAGGAAGCCGACCGGCTTGAGATCTCGCTGGACCTGCTTGAATCACTTTGCTTCGACGAGTCGCTAAGCGGCTGGAACGGCATCGGTTTCGTCGTCCAGGCCTATCAGAAGCGCTGCCCCTATGTGATCGACTACCTGATTGACCTCGCGCGCCGCTCCAACCACCGCATCATGATCAGGCTGGTGAAGGGCGCGTACTGGGACAGCGAGATCAAGCGCGCGCAGGTCGACGGGCTGGAAGGCTTCCCGGTCTATACCCGCAAGGTCCACACCGACGTCGCCTATCTCGCCTGCGCCCGCAAGCTGCTCGCCGCGCCGGACGCGGTGTTCCCGCAATTCGCCACCCACAACGCGCAGACGCTCTCCTCCGTCATGGAGATGGCCGGCGCCAACTACTATGCCGGCCAGTACGAGTTCCAGTGCCTGCACGGCATGGGCGAGCCGCTCTATGAGGAGGTGGTCGGCCGCGAGAAGCTCGGCCGGCCCTGCCGCATCTACGCGCCGGTCGGCACCCACGAGACGCTGCTGGCCTATCTCGTGCGGCGCCTGCTCGAAAACGGCGCCAACTCCTCCTTCGTCAACCGCATCGCCGACAAGGCGGTGCCGGTCGACGAGCTGATCGAGAGCCCGGTCGCCGCGGCCTCGCGCATCGAGCCGATGGGCGCGCCGCACCCGCGCATCGCCGGCCCGAGCGACCTGTTCGGCGAGGAGCGCCGCAACTCGGCCGGCCTCGACCTCTCCAACGAGCAGCGCCTCGCCTCGCTCGCCGCCGCTTTGCTCGCCGGCAGCGCCGCGCCGCTGAAAGCCGTGCCGCTGCTCGGCGACGGCCCGGCCGAGGGCATCGCCCGCCCGGTGCTCAATCCCGCGGACCATCGCGACCAGGTCGGCACGGTCGAGGAAGCGACGCCCGAGATCGTCGCCCGCGCCATGGAGATCGCCCAGGGCGCCGCGCCGATCTGGCAGTCCACCCCGCCGGAAGAGCGCGCCCAGTGCCTTTCCCGCGCCGCCGATCTGATGGAGGCGCGCATGCCCGCGCTCATCGGCATCATCGTGCGCGAGGCAGGGAAATCCTTCCCCAACGCCATCGGCGAGGTGAGGGAAGCCGTTGATTTCCTGCGCTATTACGGTGCCCAGCTAGCCGGCTGGTCGAACGACAGCCACCGCCCGCTCGGCCCGGTGGTGTGCATCAGCCCGTGGAACTTCCCGCTTGCCATCTTCACCGGCCAGGTCGCCGCCGCGCTCGCCGCCGGCAACGCCGTGCTGGCCAAGCCCGCCGAGGAGACGCCCCTCATCGCCCATGCGGCGGTCGAGATTCTGCGCGAGGCCGGCGTGCCCGCGGGCGCGGTGCAGCTCGTTCCCGGCGCCGGCGAGGTCGGTGCGGCGCTGGTGGGTGACACCCGCACGCGCGGCGTCATGTTCACCGGCTCGACCGAGGTGGCGCGGCTCATCCAGGGCCAGCTCGCTGAGCGTCTCAGCCCGGAGGGCGGCGTCATCCCGCTCATCGCCGAGACCGGCGGGCAGAACGCCATGATCGTCGATTCCTCGGCGCTGGCCGAGCAGGTGGTGGCGGATGTGCTGTCCTCCGCCTTCGATTCCGCCGGCCAGCGCTGCTCGGCCCTCAGGATCCTCTGCCTGCAGGAGGACGTGGCCGACCGCATGCTGGAGATGCTGCGCGGCGCGTTGAAGGAGCTTTCCGTCGGCAACCCGGTGCAGCTCTCCACCGATATCGGCCCGGTCATCACCGCCGAGGCGCGCGAGACCATCGAGGCGCATATCGCCCGCATGCGCAAGGCGGGGCGCCCCGTCGAGCAGCTGGAGCTCGATGCGGAGACGCGCCACGGCACCTTCGTGCCGCCGACCATCATCGAGATCGGGGACATCGCCGAGCTGCACCGCGAAGTGTTCGGCCCGGTGCTGCATGTGGTGCGCTATCGCCGCGACGAACTCGACGCGCTGATCGACGCGATCGACGCCACCGGCTACGGCCTCACCTTCGGCCTGCACACCCGCATCGACGAGACCATCGCCCATGTCTCCTCGCGCATCGAGGCGGGCAATATCTATGTGAACCGCAACATCATCGGCGCCGTTGTCGGCGTGCAGCCCTTCGGCGGGCACGGCCTTTCCGGCACCGGGCCGAAGGCGGGCGGACCGCTCTATCTCCACCGCCTGCTGAGCGTGCGCCCGCCCGTGCGCCTGCCTGCCGCCGGTGCGCCGGAGCCGGCGCGGCTGTGGACCGATTTCGTGTCGGATGCCGACACCCGCGCCCTGTGCGGCGCCGTGCTCGACGCCTCGCCCTTCGGCCACAAGGCGGAACTCGCCGGCCCGGTCGGTGAGCGCAACGTCTATGCGCTCAAGCCCCGCGGCACGGTGCTGTGCCTCGCCTCGACGGAGCGCGGGCTCGCGGTGCAGATCGCGTCCGCGCTCGCCACCGGCAACCGCGTGCTGCTGGAAGGCACCGACCTCCCCGCCTTGCCGGCCGGACTGGAGCGCCATGTCGCCATCACCGACGACCTCGCGAGCGCCCGGTTCGACGCGGTGCTGTTCGAGGGCGACAGCGATGCGCTGCACCGGCTGAACGGCGAGATCGCCGCCCGCGGCGGGCCGATCGTGCTCGTGCACGGGCTGCATCCCGATGCGCTCGCGCGCGGCGAGTTGTACCCGCTCGACCTCCTGATGCTCGAAGGTGCAACCTCCATCAACACCGCGGCCGCCGGCGGCAATGCCAGCCTGATGAGCATAGGCTGAACGAGGGGGCGCAGGCCCCCTCGCCTGCCCCTTCGCATGGCTGATATGCGCCTCATCCATGGCGATATATCGCATGCGACCTATATCTGTTACGACTGCTTTGGAGGAGGCCGAGACCTTAAGGAGACTGCCATGATCGCGAATAGCCGCCCCATCGAGAAAGACCCGCGCGGGGACGCCGCTCCGGCCGCCGCGGCGACCGACAGGGAGCGCGCGCCCGATCAGGCCGAGCCCAGGCTCGACGATTTCGTCTGCTTCGCGATCTATTCGGCCTCGCACGCCATCAACCGCGTCTACAAGCCGGTGCTCGACCGGCTCGGCCTCACCTATCCGCAATATCTCGCCATGGTGCTGCTGTGGGAGAAGGACGGGCGCACGGTCGGCGAGATCGGCGAGCGGCTGCGGCTGGAATCCAACACCCTCACGCCCCTGCTCAAGCGGCTGCAGGCTGCCGGCCTGCTCACCCGCGAGCGCGACGTCGAGGACGAGCGCCAGGTGCGCATCCGCCTCACCGCCAAGGGCCGGGAGCTGCATGCCGGCGCCGCGGCGATGCGCGAGCGGCTCACCTCAGCGGCGCGGCAGGACGTCGAGGAGCTGACGCGGTTGCGCGGCGAGGTCTGCGCCCTGCGCGACGCGCTCGATGCGAGCGGGCCGTCCGGCCGATAAGGCACGGACGGCCGCAGCGGCGGCGCGCATCAAGGCGTCCGGCGGCCGTCTCGTCTTACGTGATCGACGAGCGCGCGCAGCTTGGGCGCCATGTTCCGGCGGTTCGGGTAGTAGAGATAGAACCCCGCGAAGGGCGGGCAGAACTCCTCCAGCACCGCTACCAGCCGGCCTGTTGCCAGGAACGGCCGGAAACTCTCCTCGAGACCGCAGGTGATGCCCGCCCCTGCCAGCGCCAGCTTGATCATCAGCGCCATGTCGTTGGTGGTGATCTCCGGCGCGACGGTGACGGCGAACTCCCTTTCCTCCTCCGCGAACTCCCAGCGATAGGGCGCGACGCGCGGTGCCGGGCGCCAGCCGATGCAGCGATGCGCGGCGAGCTCGCGCGGATGCGCGGGCGCCTCATAGCGCTCGAGATAGGCCGGCGCGCAGACGATGATCTGCCGCTGCGATCCGGAGACCGGGACGGCGATCATGTCCTGCTCGATCACCTCACCGAGCCGCACCCCGGCATCATAGCCCTCGCTGACGATGTCGAACTCCTCGTCCGTCACCACGATGTCGAGCTCGATTGCCGGATGCGCCTCGGCAAAGGCCGCGAGCATGGGTCCGGAGAGGAAATCCTCGGCGATCGAGGAGACGGCGAGCCGTAGCTGGCCCCGCGGCGCGCCGCGCAAGTTCCGCGCCGCCTCCAGGGCCGACCTCATCTCCGCCAGTGCCGGCGCCGCGTCGGTGAACAGCCGCTCGCCCGCCTCGGTGAGGCTGACGCTGCGTGTGGTGCGCTGGAGCAGCGCGATGCCGAGCCGCTCCTCCAGCCGGCGCATGGCCTGGCTGACCGCCGAGCGGGTGACGCCCAGCCGGTCGGCAGCGGCGCGGAAGCTGCGCTCCTCCGCCACCACCGCAAATACCGCCAGCGCGTCGAGATCCGTTTCCATTGGTTAGATCAGCTTCCCAGTCTGTCCATTCATCGGGAGATTATCGCGACAATGGCCGCTGTCTATCTTTCCACGACAGCGCGCCGGGGTCGCCCGGCCGCACCGAAACAAGGAGATGGACATGGCTCTCGACAAGGTCGTTCTCATTACCGGCGCCTCCAGCGGCATCGGCACCGGCATCGCCCGCGAACTCGCCGCGGCCGGCGCCCGGCTGGTACTCGGCGCCCGGCGCACCGACCGCCTGGAAGCGCTCGCACAGGAGTTGCGCGCGGACGGCGCCGAGGTCGTCACCCGCCGGCTCGACGTCACCGACCGCGCCGACGTCGCCGCCTTCGCGGAGGCCGGACGGCAGGCCTTCGGCCGCGTGGACGTCATGGTCAACAATGCCGGCGTCATGCCGCTGTCGCTCATGGCCTCGCTCAAGGTCGAGGAATGGGACCGGATGGTCGACGTCAACATCAAGGGCGTGCTCTACGGCGTCGCCGCCGTGCTGCCGGAAATGACCGCCCGCCGCGCCGGCCACATCGTCAACATCGCCTCCATCGGCGCGCTGTCGGTGGTGCCGACCGCGGCGGTCTATTGCGCCACCAAATTCGCCGTGCGCGCCATCTCCGACGGGCTGCGGCAGGAGAACCGCGACATCCGCGTGACATGCATCCATCCGGGCGTGGTGGAGAGCGAGCTCGCCGACACCATCACCGATCCCGCCGCCGCGGAGATGATGAAGACCTACCGCGCCATCGCCCTGAAGCCGGACGCCATCGGCCGCGCCGTGCGCTTCGCCATCGAGCAGCCGGACGACGTGGACGTCAACGAGATCGTCGTCCGCCCGACCGCGGCGTGAGGAGGCAGGCCATGCCGTTCGCTCTCCCCCGCCTCTCCGCCGCAGCCCTGCTGCTCGCCTCCACGCTCGCTTTGCCCCAGGAAGGCCGTTCTGAAATGAACCCCGATACGCAGACCACGACCGCCCCCACCCATCCCTATGTCGGTCTCTGGGTCACGGCCGACCGCCGCGTCCGCCACAGGCTGTTGCCCAACGGGCGCTATGACGAGGCGCGCGGCACGCGCGAAAGTGCCTATCAGGGCCGCTACGAGGTCACCGGCAACGAGATCTTCTACTGGGACGACACTGGCTTCACCGCTGACGGCGTGTTCATCGACGGCGTCCTCCACCATGGCGGCATGATCCTCCACCGCACGGAGTGAGGCACCTCCTCTCAGGGGATGATGTCGTGCCACGTCGCGCGACCTCACCCCAGCGTCCGCTGCAGCAGCCTCAAGACGTCGGCGTTCATCTGCGCCACGTTGAAGCGCATGAAGTCGGTCGCGCTCTGGCTTACGCTGAACACGTTTCCCGGGGCCAGCATGACCCCGTCCCGCAACGCGCTCTTCGCCACTTCCGCCGCGTCCAGCGCCCGCGGCAGCCGGCACCAGAGGTAGAAGCCGCCGCGGGGCAGCGTCCATGGGTGGACGCCGAGCTTCGCGAGTTCCGCGATCATCTCCCTGCGCCGCCTCACCAGCCGGCTGCGCAGCCCGGCCAGATGCTTGTAGTAGCTGCCATCGCTCAGCGTGCGGAAGACGAGCTCCGCGGCGAGCGGGCTCGGCCCGCCGAACCCCGTCGCCAGTTGCAGGTCGATGAGGCCGTCCACTAGCTCCGGCCGCGCCGCGATGAAGCCGCAGCGTATCGAGGCGGAGAGCGTCTTGGAGAAACTGCCGATCCGGATCACCCGGCTCAGCCCGTCGAGAGCGGCGAGCCGCGGCGACGGCTCCGGCTCGAAATCGGCGAAGATCTCGTCCTCGACGATGGTCACGTCATGCGCGCTCGCCGCGGCGAGAAGCCGGTGCGCCGTCCGCGGCGACAGGCTGGCGCCAGTCGGGTTGTGGAGCGCCGAATTGGTCAGATAGAGGCGCGGGCGATGCGTCGCGAGCGCCTCCTCGAACAGCTCGACATCCGGTCCGGTGGGCGTGTAGGGCACGCCGACGACCCGGACCGCATGGGCGCGCAGCAGCGCCCGGAAATTGAAATAGCAGGGATCGTCGACCAGCACCGTGTCGCCCGGCCGCAGCAGGAGACGGCAGATCAGGTCGATGGCCTGCGTGCCGGAACTCGTCAGCAGGACCTGCTCCGCCCCGGCCTCAATGCCCTGCGTCATGAACTGGCGCACCAGAAGGCGGCGCAAGGCGGGCGATCCCCGGGTCGAGCCGTATTCGACCAGCACCGCATCGTCGGTCTTCGCCGCCGCACGCGTCGCGCGCCGGATGGCGGCGAGCGGCATCCAGTCCGGCGGCAGCCAGCCGCAGCCGGGCCGGAGCATCTCGCGACCGGCGTCGAGCGATTGCCGCGACACCCAGAACGGGTCGACCGCGCGCTCGACCTCCGGCAGCGCATCGGAGGTCGCGACGGGCGCCAGCGCGGCCGAGACATAGAATCCCGATCCGGCGCGCGGGCGGATCAGCCCTTCGGCGACGAGGCGGTCATAGGCCTCGACCACGGTGGAGGGCGACACCGCCATGTCCCGCGCGAACTTTCGGATCGAGGGCAGCTTGTCGCCGGGCGCCAGCGCGTGGCCGGCAATGCGGCGGCGGATCGCCTGCATCACCGTCTCCGTGCGGCCCATCGCGTCCGGCGCGCCGCTTTCACCCTGAACCAACTGTACTGCTCCGTGCGGCCATACTGTTTTGCGCCACAGTACGGCAGCGTTCCTGTCGCCGCCACCGCCTTGCGGCTAGCGGAGGGCATCGGTCGAAGGAGTGAGAGTCGGTGGCGAGAGGGTGGTGGAGCGGCCTGATCGGCGTGATCATCTTCAGCGGCTCGCTGCCGGCGACCCGGATCGCCGTCGCCGGCTTCACGCCGCTCTTCCTCACTTCCGCGCGCGCCGTCATCGCCGCCCTGCTCGGCGCCGCCCTGCTGCTCGCGTTCGGCCAGAAGCGGCCGGCGGGGAAAGACGTCGCGCCGCTCGCCGTGGTGGCGGTCGGGGTGGTGATCGGCTTCCCGCTGCTGACGGCGCTGGCGCTCCAGCACATCACCTCGGCGCGCTCCATCGTCTTCATCGGGCTGCTGCCGCTGGCGACCGCGCTGTTCGGCGTGCTGCGCGGCGGCGAACGGCCCAAGCCCGCCTTCTGGCTGTTCTCGCTGATCGGCGCGGCGACGGTGGCCGGCTTCGCGCTCGGCAATGGCGTGCCGATGTCCTTGATCGGCGATCTGCTCATGGTCGGCGCGGTCATCCTGTGCGGGCTCGGCTATGCGGAGGGCGCGCACCTGTCGCGCCGCCTCGGCGGCTGGCAGGTGATCTCCTGGGCGCTGCTCCTCGCTTTGCCGCTCATGGCGGCGCTCGCCCTCGCCACCCTGCCGGCCTCGTGGAGCCCGATCGGCGGACCGGCCTGGCTGGGCCTCGCCTATGTCTCGGTGTTCAGCATGCTGGTCGGCTTCGTCTTCTGGTATCGCGGGCTCGCCCTCGGCGGCATCGCGGCGGTCGGCCAGCTGCAATTGCTCCAGCCCTTCTTCGGCCTGGCGCTCGCCGGCCTGCTGGTCGGGGAGCAGATCTCCTGGACCATGATCGCCGCGACCGGGCTCGTCGTCCTGTGCGTCGCCGGGGCAAAGCGCTTCGCCTGAGCGCAATCGCTCGCCCGGCTTCTGGCGCACTGCAGCAACATCGGACATGATCCTGCGGCCGGCCCCGATCGCGCGCCATTTCCGGAGAGACCGCATGCTCTATCTGCTTGCACTGCTGATCGGCGTCGTCGCCGGGCTGCGGGCCATGACCGCCCCTGCGGCGGTCGCCTGGGCCGCCTATCTCGGCTGGATCGACCTTTCCGCCGGCCCCCTCGCCTTCATGGGCTATGCCTGGACGCCGTGGATCTTCACGGTGCTCGCCGTGGTCGAGCTCATCACCGACCAGTTGCCCTCGACCCCGAGCCGCACCGTGCCGGTGCAGTTCGGCACCCGCATCGTCAGCGGCGCGCTGTGCGGCGCGTGCCTGGGAGTGGTCGGTGGCAATCTCGTCGTCGGCGCGATCCTCGGCGCCATCGGCGCGGTGATCGGCACGCTGGGCGGGCGCTCGGTGCGCGGCAGCCTCGCCGCCTCCTTCGGCAAGGACCCGCCCGCGGCCATCATCGAGGATGCGGTCGCGGTCATCGGCGCCCTGCTCATCGTATTGGTGCCGTGATGGCGCGCACCTTCGACGCGATCGTCATCGGCGCCGGCCAGGCCGGCCCGTCCATGGCCGGCCGGCTCACCGGCGCCGGCATGAAGGTCGCGGTGATCGAGCGGCTGCATTTCGGCGGCACCTGCGTGAACACCGGCTGCAAGCCGACCAAGACGCTGGTAGCCAGCGCCTATGCCGCACGCATGGCGCAGCGCGCCGCCGAGTATGGCGTGGTGCTGAACGGGGCGCCCGGCATCGACATGGCCACGGTGCAGGCGCGCGCGGAGAAGGTCATCCAGGACAGCCGCGCCGGCGTCGAGGGCTGGCTCAGCGGCATGGAGGGCTGCACCCTGTTTCGCGGCCATGCGCGCTTCACCGGCCCGCACGCGATCGAGGTGGACGGCGAGGCACTTAGCGCCGAGCGCATCTTCATCAATGTCGGCGGGCGCGCGGCGGTGCCGGACATGCCGGGCATCGACGAGGTGCCCTATCTCACCAACAGCGACATGGTCGAGATGAAGACCGTGCCCGACCATCTGGTGGTGATCGGCGGCTCCTATATCGGGCTCGAATTCGCGCAGATGTTCCGCCGCTTCGGCGCCGAGGTCACGGTCATCGAGAAGGGGCCGCGGCTGATCGGCCGCGAGGACGAGGACGTCTCGGCCACGATCCGCGAGATATTGGAGGCCGAAGGCATCAATCTCCGTACCGGCGCCGAATGCATCCGCTTCGCCAGGCACGAGCGCGGCGTGGCGGTGAGCGTCGACTGCACCGACGGCCCGCCGGAGATCCTCGGCTCGCATGTGCTGGTCGCGGTCGGGCGGCGGCCCAACACCGACGATCTCGGGCTTGAGAAGGCGGGGATCGCGACCGACTCCCGTGGCTACATCACCGTCGACGACTATCTCCAGACCAGCGTGAAGGGCGTCTACGCCCTCGGCGACTGCAACGGCCGCGGCGCCTTCACCCACACCTCCTATAACGATTTCGAGATCGTCGCCGCCAACCTGCTCGACGGGCAGGACTGGCGGGTGAGCGAGCGCGTGCCCGCCTATGCGCTCTATGTCGATCCCCCGCTCGGCCGCGTGGGCATGACCGAGGCGCAGGCCCGCGCCACCGGCCGGCCGCTGCTGATCGGCAAGCGGCCGATGACGCGGGTCGGGCGCGCGGTGGAGAAGGGCGAGACCTGGGGCTTCATGAAGGCGGTGGTCGACGCCGAGACCAAGCGCATCCTCGGCGCGGCGATCCTCGGCACCGGCGGCGACGAGGCGATCCACGGCCTGCTCGACATCGTCAATGCCGACGTGCCCTACACCATCTTCCAGCGCGCCGTGCCGATCCACCCGACGGTGTCGGAGCTCATCCCCACCCTGCTCGCGGAGATGCAGCCGGCCACGGGCGCGACGTAGCCACGCCGCTCAGATCGGGCGGGGTCAGGACGAGCCCGCCGCGCGCGAGGTTCCACGGAACACCAGCCGGTTGCAGACCAGGATCGCCAGCAGCGAGCCCACGCCCACCAGCGTGAAGATGGCGTTCACCGACGGCGTGAAGCCGAAGCGCATCTGGTTCCACACCCAGATCGGCAAGGTCGGCGCCGTGCCGGAGAGGAACAGCGTCACCATCACGTCGTCCGCCGACAAAGTGAAGCCGAGCAGCGCGCCGCCGATCACCGCGCCCCTGATCGAGGGGAACAGCACATGGACGAAGCTCTGCCAGTGGTTGGCGCCGGCGTCCATCGAGGCTTCCAGCAGCGCCCCGTCGAGCCGCCGCAGCCGGGCGAGGATGATCATCAGGATCACCGGCATGACGAAGCTCGATTGGCCGATCACCGTGCGGAAGATGCCGGAGGGCACCTGCACCAGCTGCGTCGCCAGCACCATGACGATGCCGAGCACGACGCCGGGGATGGCGACCGGGATCGCCAGCGCGAACTCGAAGAAGCGCGCCTGCCGCACCCGCCCGTAATGGATCGCGAAGGCGAAACCGGTCGCCGCCACGCTCGATACGAGGACCACCGCGAAGCCGACGACGAGGCTGCGCCGCACCGCCTCCAGCATCGAGGCGTTCTCCGCCAGCTCTGCGTACCAGCGCAGCGTCGCGCCGTGCAGCGGAAACGCCTGTACGGAGGAGTCGTTGAACGACATCAGCACCATGATGGCGAGCGGCGCGTAGAGGAACAGGAAGGGCAGGACGAAGGC
Source organism: Xanthobacteraceae bacterium (assembly GCA_029239875.1). GTDB lineage: Bacteria > Pseudomonadota > Alphaproteobacteria > Rhizobiales > Xanthobacteraceae > Ancylobacter. The sequence continues at coordinate 14,076 of JARBUD010000038.1, forward strand.
GGCGGCGGCGAGCGTGCGCAGCAATCGCCGCCCCGGCGTGAGCCGGGCACGCGAGATCGCCGGCTTCGCTCCCTCGTCGCCCATCAGCACGCCCTTGGTCTGGCCGGCCCACATGACGAGGGCGAGCACGATTCCAACGCTCAGCATCAGGCAGACGGCGATGGCCGACCCGTAGGGCCAATTGTTGGCGATGCCGAACTGCGAGGCGATGACCATGCCGATCATCGTGCCGTCGATGCCGCCGACCATGGAGGGCGTGATGTAGTCGCCGACCGTCATCAGGAAGGCGAGCGAGAAGCCGATGGCGACGCTCGGCCGCGACAGCGGCCACACGACATGGCGGAAGGTCTGCCAGGACGAGGCGCCGCTGTCCTGCGAGGCCTCGATCAGCGAATGCGGGATCTTCTCCAGCGCCGTGAAGATGGCGACGAAGCAAAACGGAATGGAGATGTAGGTGTAGGTCAGCAGCACCGAGAAGCCGGTGTAGAGGAAGGCTTCGCTCGGCTGGTCGAGCATGCCGCTGCCCATGAGGAACGAGTTCAGCACGCCGTTCTGCCCGAGGATCATGCGCCAGGCGAAGACGCGCATCAGCAGGCTGATCCAGAGCGGGATGATCACCAGCAGCACGATGACGGAACGGTTCTTCCGCACCACCCGCGCCGCGTAATAGGCCATCGGATAGGCGATGAGGCAGCCGATGGCGGCGGCGCCGAAGCTGGTGGCGAGCGTCTTCAGCAGCAGGAACTGGAAGCTGGAGGACTTCCACAGCCGCACATAGCTGGCGATGCTGGGATCGAACACGATCAGCCCGTTCGAGGTGCGCAGGAAGCTCGCCCCGATCAGCAGCAGGTTGGGCACCAGCACCAGCGCGATGAACCAGGCATAGACCGGCCAGCCCAGCGGGCTGAAGCTGCGGAAGCGGAGCGGGCGGGCGGCGGACATCGGCATGTCGGAGGCAATGTCAGCCATGGAACACCGTCGCATTGCTGGCGTCGAAAAGGACGCGCACCTCCCGCCCGAGGGGATAGCCTTCCCCCGCCGAGGTAACCGCGGCGATGATGTTCAGCCCGCCGCAGCGCACGTTCACTTCCAGCGCATTGCCGAGGAACAGCACGTCCTCGACCTTACCTGCCACGCTGCAGGCGCCGTTGGCCGGCTCGTCGGCGGCGGCGAGCCGCACGCATTCGAAGCGGATCGCCATCCGCGCCGGGCCGGTGCGCGGCGTCGTGATGCCGGACAGCGGCTGGCCGTCCAGCAGCGCGGTGATGCCGCCCTCGCGCGACACGCATTCGATCGGCAGCAGGTTGGAGCGCCCGACGAACTGCGCGACGAACTCCGAGGACGGGTCGAAATAGATCTCGCGCGGCGTGCCGAGCTGGGCGATGCGCCCCTCGCTCATCACCGCGACGCGGTCCGACATGGACAGCGCCTCGCCCTGGTCGTGCGTGACATAGACGAAGGCGATGCCGAGCTCGCGCTGCAGCGAGACCAGCATGTGCTGCATCTGCTGGCGCAGCCGCAGGTCGAGCGCACCCAGCGGCTCGTCGAGCAGCAGGATGCGCGGCCGGCAGACGATGGCGCGCGCCAGCGCCACGCGCTGGCGCTGGCCGCCGGAGAGCTGGTGTGGCAGGCGGGCGGCGAAGTCGCCCATGCTCACCAGTTCGAGGCATTCGCGCGCCTTGGCAAGGCGCTCGCCCTTGCGGGCGCCGGCCATCCGCAGCGGATAGGCCACGTTCTCCAGCACGCTCATATGCGGGAACAGCGCGTAGCTCTGGAACACCGTGCGCACATCGCGGCGGAACGGCGGGACATGGGTGATGTCGTCGCCGTCCATCAGGATGCGGCCGACATCTGGCTGCTCGAAGCCGGCGATCATCCGCAGCAAGGTGGTCTTGCCCGAGCCGCTGGGGCCGAGGATGGAGAAGAACTCCCCCGGTTCGACCGAGAAGGAAATCCGGTCGAGGGCCGGACGGGTCGCGCCGTCATAGGTCTTGTCGACCCCCGCGACGGTCAGGATCGCCTGCGAAGACTTTGCCATCACTCGTGCTCCGATATCCGCGTCAGGGTAGGCACGCTCCTCAGAGCGTGCCGGCCTTGAAGTCGTTCCAGATCTGCAGGCGCCGCTCGAAATCTTCGGGCTTCTGCAGGATCACGAGTTTTTCCCAGAAGTCGCCGGCCTGCGAATCCGGAATGTTGGTGCGCTTGAGCGTCTTCTCGCTCACGCCGCCTTCCTTCGCCTCGGCGAGGTTGAGCACGCCGTTATTGGTCGAGGCGTCGATGAAGCGGGCCTGCCATTTGACCGAGAGATTGTCGTTGATGAACTTGTAGACGATGTCGCGGTCGCCCTTCTTGGAGACGCCGGTGCAGTCGATCCAGGTGGGGGTGCCTTCCTTCGGCAGCGAATAGTTGAAGTTCTTGCCCTTGTCCTGCAGCGAGGTGACGACGGCGATGTTCTGGCAGTAGCCGATGACCGCGTCGCCGGCGGCGTAGATCGTCACCGCGTCGTCGAAGCCGCGGGCGATGGTGCGGACCTGCTTGCGCAGCGCGCGCAGCGCCTTCTCGCAGGCCTCGAAATCGGCGTCGGTGAGGTTGAACGGGTCCTTCGCCCCGACAGACAGCGCGATCATCGGGAAGCAGATCGTGCAGTCGTCGAAGATGTTGACCTTGCCGCGGTATTTCTCGTCCCACAGCGCCGCCCAGCTGTCCGGCGACTTGATCAGGTCGGCGTTGTACATCAGCGGCTGGGTGCCCCAATTGTAGGGCACGGCGACGATCTCGCCGCCGACATCGGTGTATTTCTTCCAGTCGAGCTTCGGCGTGATGTTCGAGATGTTCGGCACCTTGGCGGTGTCGAAGGGCACGATGAGGCCGGCCTCCTTGAAGCGCGGCAGCGAGCCGGTCTCGATATACATCACGTCCGGCTGCACGGCGCCGGAGAAGGGCTGCGAGAACAGCTCGTCCACCGAGCCGATGACCACGGGCTTCACCTCGACGCCATTGGCCTCGCCCCACTCCTTGCACCAGGCCGGGTCGTGATAGGTCTCCCAGGTGAGCAGCACGATCGGCTCCTGCGCATAGGCGCGGCGGAGCACGCCCGGCGCGGCCAGGGCGGCTGCCGCAAGGCCCATGCCCTTCATGACACTGCGGCGCGACGGCGCCCGATACCCGTTTTGGAAGGTCATTTTTATCCCCTGTGTTCGGGCCTTTTCGGCCGACACGTGGTTCGGCAACTATCGTGCCAGCTGCGTCGACATAATTATGGCAAGTTGAAATCGCCCCTTCATGCCACCCCTCATCAAAACATCGGAATAACCAAGCGTCCACTTTTAATCATGTGAGGACGTTCTACTGATTTATACTTTCTCATCAGCGAAACATGATCTCACGCATGAGGCCGGATGAAACACCCGGACACGAGGTGAGCGAGTTGCATGGATGAGCCGGCCGCTGTCGCACAGGCGCGACACGCGCGTCGCCGGTCGCAGCATCGTCTCAATGGACGATCTGGTAGCGCTGGAGCTTGCGGTAGAGGGTGGCGCGGCTGAGCTGGAGCGCGACGGCCGCGGCCTTCACGTTGCCGCCGCAGCGCGCCAGCGTGGCGAGGATGGCGTCGCGCTCCGCCGCGGCGATGGCGTGCCGGACGCTGCCGGCTGTCTCGGCCTCCGCCCCCGGCGCCATCGCGTCCGAAGCCGCCGCGGCAGGTCCCGGCACGCCGACCGCCGGCATGGAGGGCGCGCGGGCGCCGGTGCGGATGGCGATGTCGCGCGCCGTCAGCTCGGCGCCTTCGCACACATGCACGGCGCGGTTCAGCACATGGCGCAGCTCGCGGACATTGCCCGGCCAGTCGTGGCTCATCAGCATCGCCAGCGCGTCCGGCGCGAGGCTCAGGCGCCGGCCGTCGGCGAGGCTGGCGAAGACCGCCTCGATCAGCTCGCGCCGGTCGGTCCTCTCGCGCAGGGCGGGAATGTCGATCACCGCGCCGGCGAGCCGATAATAGAGGTCCTGCCGGAACAGGCCGCGCGCGATCTGCGCCTCGAGGTTCTGGTTGGTCGCTGCGATCACCTGCACGTCGATGCGGCGCGGCTTGCCGGAACCGAGCGGGGTGACCTCGCCGGATTCCAGCACGTGCAGCAGGCGCGTCTGCTGGCTGACCGGCATGTCGCCGATCTCGTCGAGGAACAGCGTGCCGCCATCGGCCTCCACCAGCCGCCCCGGGCTGCCCTCGCGGCGCGCGCCGGTGAAGGCGCCACTGCCATAGCCGAACAGCTCGCTGTCGATCAGCGTGTCCGGCACGGAGGCGCAGTTGAAGGCAACGAAGGGCGCCGCCCGGCGCGGGCTTTCCTCGTGGACGGCGCGGGCGAAGGCGTCCTTGCCGACACCGGTCTCGCCGAGCAGCAGGATCGGCAGCGAGCCGCCGAGCACGCGGCGCACGAAGCGGACATTGGTCGCCATGCGCGGGTCGCTGCCGGCGCAGTCGTCCAGCGTCAGGAGCGAGGTCGAAGGACGGACCGGCGCAGGCGCCGGGGTCGGGCGGGGCCGTGCAGCCGGCTCCGCCGACGCGGCGGGACGTGAGCCAGCCGACGCCACCTCCGTCGGCCCGCTCAGCGAGACGGTGATGGCATCCCCGCCCTTCTGCAGATGCAGCGTCAGCTCGGCGCCGCCGAGGCGGGCGAGGTCGATGAGGCGATGGTCGCGCTCGAACACCGCCCACAGGCTGCGCACGCGGGCGAGCTGCACCCGGTCGCTCAGCATCGCGCGCGCGGCGTGGTTGAGGCCGACGAGCTGGAAGTCGTCGTCGACGGCGATCAGCCCGTGGTCCACCGGGCCGGTCGCGAATTTGAGAATGTAGTTGCGACGGAAGGCCTGGCGGAACATCCGCTCGCCGATCCGGTCGGCCAGACCGGAGGTGAGGCCGAGCACCACCTTCAGCGTCTCGCGCTGAAGCTCGGGATTGCGGATCGAGATGTTGATGGCGCCGAGCAGTTCGTCATCGGGGCTGAACAGCGGCGCGCTGGCGCAGGACAGCGCCGAGAATTCGTAGAAGAAATGGTCGTTGGTGTAGACGCCGACCGGCTGGCGCTCCACCAGGCAGGTGCCGATGGCGTTGGTGCCGGCCGAGCGCTCGGCCCACGCCGTGCCCGGCCGCTCCACCTCGCTGTAGAATTCGGGATTGTAGTTGGCGCGCTCGCTGATGATGTAGCCGTCGATATTGCCGAGGCTGATACTGAAGCCGGACAGCGAGACGGCGCCGAAAATGGCGTCGATCTCCGGCCGGGCGAAATGGATCAGCTCGTCATTGGCCTGCCGCTGCTGCTTCAGCTCGGCCTCGCTCACCGCCTCGATGCGGAACTTGGCACCGGGGTCGAAGCGATAGCCTTCCATGCAGCGACGCCACGATGCCGCCATCGCGTCGGCCGCGCGCGGGGCGCGGAAATCGCCGGGGGCCACGACCAGCTGGTTCGCGCTCGAAACGATCCGGGAAACGTGGCTGCGCAGGTCCAGCATCGCGAACTCCGGTTCCGACCCTCCGCTTAAATTCTGCGCAGCACAAATCTTAGTCGTCAACCGAATTCCCTCCCGCTTCGCCGCTCCTCCGCAAACGAAAAACGGGCCGGCAGTGCCGGCCCGTTCCTCATGCGAAGAGCATGCGCAGATGGTCGTTGAGGAAGACCCCGTCGGGGTCCATTTCTCGGCGCAGGCGCTTGAAGGCGTCGTATTTCGGATAGATCCGCTCCAGCCGCTCCGGGGTCATGAAGTGATGCTTGCCCCAGTGCGGGCGCGCGTCGTAGCGGTCGAGGATCGCGTCGGCATCGCGCAGCATGCCCCAGCTCCATTCCTCCAGCGGACCGGAGATGGAGAGGGCATAGCCGTCCCGCTCCGAATAGGCGGAGAGATAGGTGTCGTCGCCCTTCACCGCCCGGCATTCGACCGGGTAGATGGCCTCGGGATACTTCGTCTGGAACATGTGCCGCACTTCGGCGAAGCACTCCTCGAAGCGACCGAAGGGCACGGCGTATTCGATCTCGCGGAAGTTCGGGACGTAGTCGTTGGGGTAGATGATCGAGGAATGGTCGAACTGCTCGCCCGGCCCCAGCAGCGGCGCGGGCTCGTCCACCGGCACCGCGTTGTAGGTGCGCATGTGGCAGATGTCGAAGTCCCGCGTCGCCTTCGAGGGCACCACGCCGCCCGGCAGCTCGTAGAGATCGGCCGATTCCTTGCGCGGCAGCCAGAAGAACCAGAAGGTCCGGTTGGCGTCGAGCAGCTCGTGCAGATGGCCGAGGCAGTCCTCGGTGTCGGTGTTCCACGAGCGCTTGTAGATGTTGTAGGACGGCACCGCCTGGAGGGTCAGCGAGACCACCAGCCCGAACATGCCGATAGAGGTGCGGAACGCCTTGAACAGCTCGCCGTCGGCCGGCGAGAGGTCGCGCAGCTCGCCTTCCGCGGTGACGATGCGCGCGCCGACGAGCTGCGCCGAGAGGCAGGGCAGCTTCTTGCCGGCGCCGTGCGTGCCGGTCATCAGCGCGCCGATGATCGCCTGTCGGTCGATGTCGCCCTGATTGTTGAGCGACATCCCCTGCTCGCGCAGGAACTTCGTCAGCGCGCTGATGCGCATGCCGGGACGCACCGTGACCTGGAGCTTCTCCCTGTCGACGGCGACCACCTGGTTGAAATCGTCGAAGTCGATATGGATACCGGGCGTCGGCACGATGGCGGGATTGGAATGCCCGGCCCCGCTGGCGCGGATCGGCAGGCCGAGCTTGCGCGCCTCGCGCACGATGGCGCACACCTCTTCCTCGGAGGTCGGGCGCGCCGTGTAGCGCGGCACGAAATACTGCTCTCCGAACCAGTTCCACCACAGCTTGCCGGGCTGCAACACGCCCGATTTGTCGACGCTCAGCATCTTGCTCTTCCCCTGCCGCTCAGACCGCGATCGCCGGCATGTCTTCGCCGAGCGCCGCATTGACGGCGGGCATGACGCGCTTGGCAAGCAGCTCCATGGAGCGGCGCATCGCCGGCTTGTCCACCCATTCGTGCGAGGTCATCATCAGCGTGCCGAACGGCCCGACCTCCTCGCGCAGCGCGAGGATCTTGCGCGCCACCGTCTCCGGGCTGCCGTAGATCACGAAATTGTCGCGCACCATCTGGTGGGTGATGGTGGCCGGGTCGGTGTCGCGGAAGGGGGCGAGCAGCGCGCCGGCGCCCATGCGCTCATACACCCGGTACATGTAGTCGTAGTACCAGTCATAGGCGCCGCCGGGTGCCTTCACGAGGCGCTCGGCCTCCTCGTCGGTATCCGCCACATGGATGGAGCGGGCAACGCGCCACTTGGAGCCGTCCGGCGTCCTGCCGAGCTTGGCCATCTCGTCGCAATAGGTCTCCCAATGGGTCTTCACCACCCAGGAGGCGACGAAATTGGCCGAGATCGGCATGAAGTCGTGGCGGGCGGCGACGCGCATCGAGCTCGAATTGGGGCTCGACACCGATACAGCGAGCGGGGGATGCGGCCGGGTCAGCGTCTTCGGCAGGATGCCGACGCCGAGGTCCGGCCAGTACGTCTTGCTGAGCTTCACGTTCCAGAACTTGCCGGGAATGTCGTAGGGCGGATCGGACGTCCAGATCATCTTCATGATCTCGATGGAGTCGAGCATCATGGCGGTGCGGTCGGCGGTCTCCATGCCGAACACCTCGAAGTCCGAGCCGAGGCCGCCGGTGCCGATGCCGAGCAGCAGGCGGCCCGGGGCCAGATGGTCGAGCAGGGCGATGTGGGAAGCCGCCATCACCGGATGATAGAGCGGCAGCGGCAGCACGCCGGTGCCGAGCTTGATCCGCCTGGTCTGCGGCGCCATGTGCGCCAGGAACATCAGCGGCGACGAGATCTGCTCGATCTCGGCCGAATAGTGCTCGCCGATCCACGCTTCCTCGAAGCCGAGTTCGTCGGCGAGCTTGAAGGCCTCGACATCCTCGGCCAGCGCGGTGGGGTAGTGTCTGTTGACCGAATGAAGCGGCATCATGAAGAAGGAAAGCAGCACGACCGGACTCCCTTGACTGCGACCGGCATCGCGCCGGCAGGAGCATGTCGGCAAGGCCCGTGCCACTCACCTATCTGACTGATTTCACTCGATTAACCTGTCGCCGAGGGCACCCGCCCGCGGGCCGTGTCTCATCGCGGAGAAACCGGCCGCGCCGATGCGAAAGCGCCGGCGCGGCGGTCAGAAGCGCGTCGGCGCGAAGGGCGCGAGGTCGAAGGCCGGCGTGCGGCCCGCGATGAGGTCGGCGACCGCCTCCCCGGTGCGCGCCGCGGCGGCAAGGCCGACATGGCCGTGCCCGAAGGCATAGGCGACGTCCGGGCACTGGCTGGCGCGGCCGATCACCGGCAGTGAATCCGGCATGCTCGGCCGGAAGCCCATCCAGCGCGAGACCCGGCCTTCCGGGTAGCTCGCCGCGAGGCCGGGGAACAGCCGCCGGCCGAGGGTGAGCAGGTAGTCGGCCCGCGTCCAGTTCGGCGGCGCGTCGAGGCCGGCGAATTCCACCGTGCCGGCGAGCCGCAACCCCGTCTCCATCGGGGTGGAGACGAACTTCGCGCTGGCGTCGAGGATGGGCCGGCGCGGCTGCGTCTCGGGGGTGCTGATCAGCACATGATAGCCGCGCTCGGTGTCGAGCGGCACGTCGTCGCCAAGGCTCGCGCCGAAGGCGCGGGAATGCGCGCCGGCCGCCACGACGGCGGCATCGGCGGGAATGACGCCGGCATCGGTCTCGATGCCGGTCAGCGTCCCGCCCTCGCGCACGAAGCCGCGCGCCTGCGCCGCCAGAACCCGGCCCCCGTCACGCCGGAAGGCATCGGCCACCGTGCGCACGAGGCGGTTCGGGTTCACCGTATGCCCGTTCTGATGGAACGCCACGCCGATCGTGTAGTCGTGCGAGATGCTCGGCTCGAACTGCCACAGCTCGTCCGCGCGCAGCACGTCGAAGGCGATGCCGTTGTCGTGGCGGAGCTGGTAGCCGAGAGCGTCGCCCTCGAAATCGGCCTGCGTGCGATAGACGACGAGATGGCCGTCGCGGCGGATGAGGTCCTCCGCGCCCGCATTGCGCACCAGCGGCAGCCAGGCGCCGTAGGAATCGTCGAGCATCGGCTTCAGCGCCCGCGCCTGTGCCCGCACCTTGGCCTGCGTGCCGGCCTGCACGAAGCGGATCAGCCACGGCGCCAGGGTCGGCAGGTAGCCCCAGCGGATCGACAGCGGCCCGAGCGGGTCGAGCAGATAGCCCGGCACCTTCTTCAGCGTGCCCGGCATCGACATCGGCACGATGGAGGACGGGTTGAGGCAGCCGGCATTGCCGAAGGAAGCGCCCTCCCCGATGCCGCCGCGCTCGATCAGCACCACGTCGTTGCCGTCGCGCAGGAGGAAGCTCGCCACCGCGACGCCGATGGCACCGCCGCCGATGACCGCCACGGTGCGTTTCTTGTCCGACTTGCTGGAAGTAACCATCGTTCAGGCCGCCTTGAGGAAGTCGGCGCAGCGCTCGCCGATCATGATGCAGTTCGCGTTGAGATTGCCGCTGACGATCACCGGCATGATCGAGGCGTCGGCGACGTAGAGATTCGACAGGCCGCGCACCTTCAGCTTCTCATCGACGACGGCCATGGGGTCGCTGCCCATCTTCGCCGTGCCGGCGGGGTGGTAGATGCCGATGGAGGTCTCGCGGACGTAAGCCGCCCACTCGTCGTCGCTCCGCACGTCCCGGCCCGGCTTGAACTCGGCGACGACATGGCGGGCCATGGACGGCGCCTCGAAGATGGCGCGCAGCTTCTTCGCGCCGGCGACGAGGGCGTCGAGGTCGCGCGCGTCGCCCAGCAGGTTCGGCTGGATCGCCGGCGCCGCGCAGGGATCGCGCGAGGCGAGCCGCACATGGCCACGCGAATAGGGGCGGTGGATGTTGTTCAGCGCCGTCACCGCCGGCCTGTCGAACAGGATCGGCCCGGTGTCGGTCAGGTCGTAGCCCGCCGGCGTGAAGTGGTATTGCAGGTCGCAGCGCGCGAGTTCCGGGCGCGAGCGGGCGAAGGCCAGCACATGCGCGTCCGGCGTCGTCCCCGGCCCGCGGCCCGCGAGGAGCCAGAGCGCCCCGTAGAGCAGCGCGTGCAGCGGCGTGTGCTGCACGTTGTAGGTCGGCCGGTCGACCCAGGCGACGTGGCTGGTGCCGGGATGGTCGTGGAAGTTCTCGCCCACCCCCGGCAGATCGTGCACCACCTCGATGCCGTGTTCGCGCAGATGCGCCTGCGGCCCGACGCCGGAGAGCATGAGGATCTGCGGCGAGCCGAAGGCGCCGGCCGCGAGCACCACGCCCCTGCCCGCCCGCGCCACGACCGTTCGGCCCTGCCGCTCGAACTCGACGCCGATGGCCCGCTTGCCCTCGAACAGCACGCGCCGGACCTGCGCCTGCGTCAACACGGTGAGGTTGGGCCGCCGGCGCCAGAGATAGGCCCGCGCCGAACTGCACCGCCAGCCGCGCCGCTGCGTCGCCTGCAGATAGCCGATGCCCCCTTGCGGCGGCCGGTTGAGATCGGCCGTCGCCTCGAGACCGGCCTCGACGCCGGCGCGCAGGAAGGCCTCCGAGAGCGGGTGCGAGGTGCGCAGGTTCTGCACCCCGAGCGGCCCGCCGACACCGTGATCGGCATCGGCGCCGTTCTCATTGTCCTCGGCGCGGCGGAAATAGGGGCGCACGCTCTCGAAATCCCAGCCGGCGCAGCCATTCGCCGCCCAGTCGTCGAAATCCTCAGGCTGGCCGCGCACATAGAGCATGCCGTTGATGGAGGACGAGCCGCCGAGCACCTTGCCGCGCGGCATGTAGTCGGTGCGCCCGCCGCGCGAGGGATCGGGTGCAGAGGTCAGCCGCCAGTCGAAGCGCGGATTGCCGATGGCGTAGAGATAGGTCGCGGCCGGCATCAGCACCGGCAGCCGGCGATCCGAGCCGCCGGCTTCCAGCACGAGGACCTTCGAGCGGCCGTCTTCCGCGAGCCGCCCGGCGACGGCACTGCCGCCGGACCCTGAGCCGACTACGATGTAATCGAATTCCATGGATCTGCACTGCACCCGAGCGACATTGGCGACAATTTCACGAATGACCTTCAATATGTCATACGTTTATCTAAGTATAGATTTAAGTTTACGTACAATCATTTCTCATCCATGAGACATCAATTCTCAAAGATGAGAAAAAATCCTGCTGCACGACATCGTTGAAATCGCGCAGCCCCGTGGCGCGCGCCGCCTTCCTCCTGCCGGTCGGCGGCGCGCGGGTGATCGCGGGGCTGGTGCGGCCGTCATTCCCCGCGGCGTGCGGTGAGCGGCGCGACGGTCAGCCCAGCTTCAGCACCACCGACTTGGTCTCGAGATAGGCGTCGAGATGCTCGACACCGGACTCGCGGCCATAGCCGCTGGCCTTGTAGCCGCCGAAGGGCACGACCGGATCGAGCCCGCCATAGGTGTTGATCCACACCGTGCCGGCACGGATCGCCTTCGCCATGCGGTGCGCGGTGGAGACGTTGGTCGTCCACACGCCGCCGCCGAGGCCGAACACCGTGTCGTTGGCGATGGCGGCGGCTTCCTCCAGCGTGTCGAAGGGGATGGCCGCGGCCACCGGGCCGAAGATCTCCTCCCGCGCGATGCGCATGTCGTTGGTCACGCCGCTGAGCACGGTCGGCTCGAAGAAATAGCCGTCCTTCAGCGCACCCTCGGTCAGGCGCTTGCCGCCGGTGGCGGCGGTGACGCCTTCGCCGAGGCCGATCTCCATGTAGCCCGCCACGCGGTCGAGCTGCCTGGCGTTGACCACCGGCCCGATCTGCGTCGCCGGATCGAGGCCGTTGCCGACCTTGAGCGACCGCGCATAATCGCTGACGCGGGCGACGAACTCCTCATAGATCGGACGCTGGACCAGCAGCCGCGTGCCGGCGCAGCAGATCTGCCCGCTATTGGCGAACACGCCCATGCCGGCGCCGGCGACGGCGGCGTCCATGTCGCAATCGGCGAAGATGACGTCCGGCGACTTGCCGCCGAGCTCCAGCGTCACCCGCTTGAGGTTGCCCTTGGAGGCCTCGATGATCTTGCGGCCGGTGAGGTCCGAGCCGGTGAAGGCGACCTTGTCGACATCCATGTGCCGGGCCAGCGCGTCGCCGGCGACATGGCCGAAGCCGGGCACGATGTTGACCACGCCTTCCGGCACGCCGGCCTCCAGCAGCAGCTCGCCGAGCCGCAGCGCGGTGAGCGGGGCGTCCTCGGCGGGCTTCAGCACCATGGTGCAGCCGGTGGCGAGCACCGGGCCGATCTTCCAGATGGTCGAGGTGAGCGGCGCGTTCCACGGCGTGATGGCGCCGACCACGCCGACCGGCTCCTTCAGCGTGTAGGTGAACACCTCGCCGGGCATCGAGTTCGGCAGCGTGCCGCCGGCGATGACGGTGCACACGCCGGCATAGAAGCGCGGCAGGCCGAGCGCACGCTGGCGGCGGGCATACATGGAGGTGATCGGCGCGCCCATGTCGAGCACGTCGATATGCGCCAGCGTGTCGAAATGCTTCTCCACCAGATCGGCGAAGCGCAGCAGGCACTGCTGGCGCTGGAACGGGGTGAAGCGGCTCCACGGGCCGGTGAAGGCCCGCCGCGCCGCCGCCACGGCGAGGTCGATATCGGCCGCGCCGCCCTCGGAGACCTCGGCCAGCACCTCCCCCGTCGCCGGGTTGAAGGTCTTGAAGGTTTTGCCCGAGAGCGAGGGCACGAACTTGCCGTCGATCAGCAGCTGCTTGGGCAGCGGCGCGATGATGTCGGCGATCGGATTCACGTTGATGGTCATGGCACTACTTTCGGAAACGAAAGGGATGCCTCGGGACCGCAAGAGCCATGCCATGGGCTTTCCTCTCGCGGGCGGGCGGACCCATGCGCCCGCGAGCCCCGCGGAAGACGGCGCCAATGCTGGATTTCCCTCCCCGACTCTCCCGCTCCTCTCGCCTGCTCCCGCAGCGCCGCGCGTCTCACATCAGCGACAATTGTCGCAGCGATTCCGCGAGACGCACCGCGCACGCGCCGTTGATTTTGCTGGAAGCAGGGCGTGGCACGCGATTTGCGCTCCCTGCCCTGCGCCCCGGAGCCGGAAGGACCGGATGAGCCGCAACGTGGAGTTCGCGATGATCGAGCCGTCTCATTTCAAGCAGGGCATGCGGCGCCTCGCCGCCGGGGTGTCCGTGATCACCACCATCGACGGAGGTCAGCCGCACGGCTTCGTCGCCACCTCCGTCACCTCGGTGGCCGCCGATCCGACGCCGACCCTGCTGGTCTGCGTCAACCGCAAGGTCTCCTGCCACGACGTGATCGACCGCTCGGGGTCGTTCTGCGTGAACCTCCTGGCCGAGCCGGAGCTGGAGCTGGCCAAGGCGTTCAGCTCCGCCGAGAGCCGCCACGCGCGCTTCAGCACGCATGAATGGCGCCCGCTCTCCACCGGGGCGCCGGCACTGGTCGGGGCGCTGGCCAGTTTCGACTGCGTGCTGACCGACAGGGTGAGTGTGCACAGCCACAGCATCTTCCTCGGCACGGTGGTCGACATCGCGCTGCCGGAGACGCCGCTGCATCCCCTCATCTACGCCGACGGGCAATTCGACGCGCTGCGCTCGCGCTGCGCCAGCCCGGCGCTCTAGGCACGGAAAATGGAGGCCGGCGACACGCGATCGCCGGCCTCCTCGATACGCGCGTCAGACCTGGGCGAGACCTCCGTCCACGAACACCTCGCCGCCGGTCATGTAGCTGCTGTCCTGCGAGGCGAGGAACGCCGCCACCGCTCCCGTCTCCGACGGGTCGGCCAAGCGGCCGAGCGGCGTCATGTCCCCGAGCGCGGTGAACGCTTCCTCGCCCACGATCTCGAGCGCCAGCTCCGTCTTGGTCGGCCCGGGCGAGAGCACGTTGACGCGGATGCCGGTGCCGCGCAGGTCCAGCGCCCAGCTGCGCGCCAGATTGCGGATCGCCGCCTTGGTGGCGCTGTAGATGCTGAACTGCGGCGTCCCCATCACTCCCGTGCTGGAGCCGGTGAGGATGATCGAACCGCCCGCCTTCATCAGCGGCAGCGCCTTCTGCACCGTGAAGACCAGCCCTTTCACATTGACGTCGAAGTTCTGGTCGTAGTGCTCGGGCGTGATCTCGCCGAGCGGCGCGAAGGATCCGGTTCCGGCGTTGGCGAACAGGATGTCGAGCCCGCCGCGTTCGGCTTTGACCGTCTCGTACAGCCGGTCGAGATCGGCGAGATCGGTCACCGAGCCCCGTACCGCGCGGGCGTTGGGTCCCAGTTGCGCCAGAGCCGCGTCCAGCACGTCCTGGCGCCGCCCGAAGATGTAGACGAACGCTCCTTCCTCGATGAACCGCTTGGCCGCACCGAGCCCGATGCCGCTGCCGCCGCCGGTCACCACCGCGGTCTTGCCTTCTAGCCTGGTCATGTCTTGCCTCCTGTACTCAGGTGGCAAGGAACTGGCGGGCCACACACCTATGGACAAGTATGCACTTTTTGGTAAGTATCAAAAATCATGAACAGCACCCCATCATGCCTCGCCGGTTTCAGCTGCGGCCTCGACGCCACGCTGCGCGTCATCGCCGGCAAGTGGAAACCGCTGATCCTCTATTTCCTGCTGCAGGGACCGACCCGCTACGGGGAACTCAAGCGAGCGGTGCGCGGCGTCAGCGACAAGATGCTGATCCAGCAGCTCAAGGAGCTCGAGGCCGACGGGCTCATCGTGCGGACCGACTACAAGGAGGTGCCGCCGCGGGTCGACTATGCCCTCACCTCCCTCGGTCTCGACCTGACCAAGGCGCTGGAGCCGCTCTGCGTCTGGGGCACGAACAACATGGCCGAGGTCACCCGCGTCCTCGCCCGGCGCGAGGAATGGCACGCCCCGAAGCGCGCCGCGGTCGCCGACTCCGCCTGATCGGCTCGGCGCCATTTGTTAGCTCACCTAACAAATGGGCCTGACTTTCTAAATGGCGCTAACGGACCTTTTCCTCCTATGGTCTGCCTGAAGCAGCAGAAACAATGCTGCCGCGCCATGGACCGACGGGGCGACCCCGGTTCTGGCGGAGGAAAATTCGCCGCTTCTGAAAAACCGCACCGTCCGTGACGCCGGCCTGTGGCCGCGCGGCCCATGATCGACACCCCGACGCATGACGCCGTGAATGGCGGTCGCGCGAATGTGGGCGCATGGCTGAACGCCGTCACGGGCAACAGGATCGTATTGAGGATCGCACGATGAATCTCTCGACTTTGCTCCATGCGCGCGCTGCCAAGGGCCGACCGGTTCGCGCCGGCCTGATCGGCGCCGGCAAGTTCGGCTCGATGGTGCTCGCGCAGGCGCAGCGCATCGAAGGGCTGCACATCGTGGCGATTGCGGATCTCAATGTCGGCAAGGCGCGCGAGTCGCTGGAACGTGTCGGCTGGCCGGCGGAGCGCTACGAAGCCACCAGCGCCGCCGACGCCGTCAAGACCGGCAGGACCTTCGTGACCGACGACGTGAATGCGATGTTCGCCTGCGACGAGATCGAGTGCGTCATCGAGGCCACCGGCCACCCGATCGCCGGCACGCGCCACGCGCTCGGCGCCATCGAGGCCGGCAAGCACGTGGTCATGGTCAATGTCGAGGCCGACGTCATGGTCGGGCCGATCCTGGCCGAGCGCGCCCGCAAGAGGGGCGTGATCTATTCCATGGCCTATGGCGACCAGCCGGCGCTGATCTGCGAGCTGGTCGACTGGGCGCGCGCCACCGGCTTCGAGATCACGGCCGCCGGCAAGGGCATGAATTTCGAACCGCGCTACCGCTACTCCACCCCCGAGACCGTCTGGGGCTTCTTCGGCTGGACCGAAGAGGAGGTGAAGGCCGGCGACTTCAATCCCAAGATGTACAACTCCTTCACCGACGGCACCAAGGCGGCGATCGAGATGGCGGCGGTCGCCAACGGCACCGGGCTCGACTGCCCGGATGACGGGCTGGCCTTTCCCCCGGCCGGCCTGCACGACCTCGCCAAGGTGTTCCGCCCGGCGGCGGATGGCGGCCGCATGGCGCGCTCCGGTCTCGTCGACATCGCCGCCAGCCAGGAGCCGGATGGCCGCGAGGTCTACAACAACATCCGCTACGGCGTGTTCGTCACCTTCAAGGCGCACAACGAATATGCCCGCGCCTGCTTCAAGCAGTACGGCCTCCTGACCGACCCTTCCGGCTGGTACGCCTCCATGTGGCGCCCCTTCCACATCATCGGCCTCGAGACCTCGGTGAGCGTGCTCTCCGCCTGCCTGCGCAACGAGCCGACCGGCTCCTCCAAGGAGTTCCGCGGCGATGCGGTCGCCACGGCGAAGAAGGACATGCAGCCCGGCGAGATCCTCGACGGCGAAGGCGGCTTCGCGGTGTGGGCCAATGCCATTCCCGCCACGCGCAGCCTCGAGCTCGGCGCCCTGCCGATCGGCCTCGCCCACAACGTCAAGCTCAAGCGCCCGATCAGGAAGGACCAGATCGTCAGCTTCGACGATGTCGAGCTGACCAGCGATCTCGACGTGGTGAAGCTGCGGCGCGAGATGGAGGATCGCTTCCGTCCCGGGACGAGCGTCGCGGCGTGAGGCGTCTCGCTGCAGGGACGGGCAACGGCCCATCCGATGCCGCGCTGGAGGGCGACATGTCCGAGATCGAAGCCGGCCGCCCCTTCGTGGTCATCGCCGAGTTCCAGGTGAAGCCGGACGCCATGTCGGCTTTCCTGGCGGCAGCTCTGGACGATGCCCGCCACTCGGTGGCGGACGAGCCGGGATGCCGGCAGTTCGATGTCGTCCGCCCCGAAGGCGGGGGCGACCGCGTGCTGTTCTACGAGGTCTATGACAGCCGGGCCGCCTTCGACGCCCATCTGGAGACCCCGCATCTCGCGCGTTTCCGGGCCGCCTTTCCTTCGTTGATCGTCGAGGAACGGCCGGTGCGCTTCGGCGCGCGGCAATTCCCCGGCGTGGGCTCGTAAAGGAGCAGGACGATGCCCGGCACGCCCCGAGCGATCGGCTTCATCGGTACCGGCATCATGGGCGGCCACATGGCCCGCCGGCTTGCCGAGGCGGGCTACCGGGTCCGCGCCTGGAATCGGACGGTGGAAAGGGCCGAGGCGCTCGCCGCTCACGGTGTCGCGCTTGCCGGCTCGGCATCCGAGGCGGCGGCCGGCGCGGAGGCGGTGATCTGCATGCTGAGTTCCGGCCCGGTCTGCACGGCGGTGCTCGGCGGACGGGACGGGGTCATCGCGGCCATGCCGACCGGCGCGACGCTGGTGGTGATGAGCTCCATTCCGGTGGAGACCGCCCGCGCCCAGGCGGAAGCCTGCGCCCGCCGGGGTCTCGGCTATCTCGACGCGCCGGTCTCCGGCGGCGAGCGCGGCGCGCGCGACGGTACGCTCGCCATCATGGCGGGCGGCGATGCGGCGACGGTCGATGCCCTGGCGCCGGTCTTCGCGGCGCTGGGCCGGGCGACCCATGTCGGGCCGGCAGGTTCCGGCCAGCTCGCCAAGCTGGCGAACCAGCTCATCGTCGCTTCCAACATCTGCGCGGTGGCGGAAGCCCTGCTTCTCGCGGAGCGCGGCGGGGCTGATCCGGCCAAGGTACGCGAGGCGCTGCTCGGCGGCTTCGCCGACTCCACCGTGCTGCGCCAGCATGGCGAGCGCATGGTGCGCGGTGATTTCACGCCCGGCGGACCGGCCAAGTACCAGGTGAAGGACACATCGACCGCGCTGCGCCTGGCGCGCTCGCTCGGTCTCAACCTTCCGGTCGCGGTCGCGGTCGACCGGCTGTTCCAGAGCCTGGTCGATCACGGCGGCGGCGAGCTCGACCACAGCGCGGCGATCGTCGAACTCCGCCGCGCCAATCATCCGGCGGAGGCCGGCCTCGACGCCTGATAACCTTCAACGACGCCAAGCAACCGGGACAGAGAATCCCGCTACGGAGGAAATGACATGAAAGCCTTGTCGATCCGCGGCCTGCTGGTCGTAGCCTCGCTCACTCTCGCGCTGCCGGCCGGTGCCGAGACGCTGACCCTCTCCACCCCCGACGCCGACACGTCCGAGATCACGCTTGCCGCCAATCACTTCGCCGAGCTGGTGAAGCAGAAGACCAATGGCGAGCTGGAGATCCGGGTGTTCCCGAACGGCACGCTCTATGGCGGCGACCCCTCCGCGGGCGTGAAGCAGCTGGCGAGCGGCTCGCTCGACATGCTGTTCAACGCCACATCGCTCTACGCCACCTTCAACCCGAAATTCACGGCCATCGCCGTGCCCTATCTCTTCGACGACGTCGAGCAGCTGCGCGCCTATCTCGACAGCCCGCTCGGCGAGGAGCTGCGCGGCGATCTCTCAAAGATCGGCATCATGGGGCTCGACCTGTGGTCGCGGCCGCTGCGGCAGATCACCAATTCCAAGCTGCCGATCACCAAGCCGGACGACCTCAAGGGCATGAAGCTGCGCGTGCCGAACAACCCGCTCTGGGTCAAGTTCTTCGGCGCCATGGGCGCGGCCCCGACCCCGATGGCCTTTGCCGAGGTCTACAACGCCTTGCAGCTCGGCGTGGTCGACGGCCAGGAGAACCCGGTCAACGTGCCGGTCAGCGCGCGGCTCTACGAGGTGCAGAAGTACCTGACCATCTCCAACCACATTGCCGATGCCTGGGTGGTCGGCATCAATCCGCGCCGCTACCAGGCGCTGCCCGACAAGTTCAAGACCGCGCTGAAGGACGCCGCGGTCGAGACCGAGGCCTGGAAGGCGAAGAACGACGCCGCCGATATCGCCAAGTCGATCGCCACGCTCGAGAAAAACGGCATGAAGACCAACGAGCTGACGCCCGAGCAGCGGGCCGCCTTCATCGCCGTCTCGAAAAGCCTCTATCCGGTATTCCAGGAACTGGTGAAGGACCCGTCCTTCTTCGCCCGCACCACCGCCTTCAGTGGCACGAGCTGACCCGGCGGCGGCCTCGCGCGGCCGCCTCCCTCCCTCCGCGGACACAGGGGGATCTATGTCCTCTCATCGTTTCACGCTCGGACGCTTCGTCCAGATCGTCGCCGACTACGTAGCCGGCTTAGCCTGCGGCGGCATCCTCGTCGTGGCGCTGCTCCAGGTGACCAGCCGCCTCATCGGCCATCCGCTGCCCTGGACGGAGGAAGCCGTACGCTTCCTGTTCATCTGGATGGTGTTCCTCGGCCTCGCCGCCGGTTTCCGCACCGTCGAGAACGCACGGGTGATCGTGTTCCTCGCCATGGCGCGCGAGGTGACGCGGCACGTCGCGGTGCCGATCTACGTCATCTTCTCCGTGGGCTTCTTCCTGCTCATCGGCTGGACCGGCGTCGCGCTGGTCGAGCAGCAGATCATGATGAACGAGGAAGCCGCGACCCTGCCGCTTCCCATGTGGGTGGTCGGCATCATCATGCCGCTCTCCTCCGCGATCGCCATCCTCGCCATCGTCGAATCCGTACGCAGCCGTCGCGAGCTGATCGCGGTTCCCGAACCCGGCCTGATGCAGGACGAGTTCGCGCGCGAGCTGCTTCACGCCGACGTCTCCGTCTCGGGAGGACACCCGTCATGATGAGCCTCGTTCTCTTCGCGCTCTTCATCGGGCTCAGCATGATCGGCGTGCCGCTGGCCATCGCGCTCGCGCTGGCCGGCGTCGCGACCCTGCTGATGTTCACCTCCATGCCGCTCGACCTGCTGACGCAGACGATGTTCTCCTCCATGAACTCGTTCCTGCTGGTCGCGGTGCCGCTGTTCATCCTGGTGGGCGCGGTGATGGAGCGCGGCCGCGTCGCCGAGCGCATCTTCGACTTCGCCGAATCCATGGTCGGCTGGCTGCCGGGCGGCCTTGGACATGTGAACGTCCTGTCCTCCGTCATCTTCTCGGGCGTCTCCGGCTCGTCCGTCGCCGACATCGCCTCGGTCGGGGCGATCGAGATAAAGGCCATGGAGCGCCACGGCTTTCCCAAGGGCTACGCGGTCGGCATGACGCTGTGCACGGCCACCCTGTCCTCGATCATCCCGCCGTCGATCCTGATCGTCATCGCCGGCTCGATCGCCAATGTCTCCATCGGCACCCTCCTGGTCGCGGGGCTGGTGCCGGGCCTCTTCATCGCCTTCGCCTTCCTGGTGTTCAACCACTTCTACTCGGTGCACTACGGCTACAACCCGCCCTCGCGCTTCAGCCTGCGCATGGTGTTCGTCACCGGCCTGCGCGCCGTCCTGCCGATGCTGACGCCGCTGATCCTGATCATCGGCATTGCGAGCGGCGTGTTCACGCCGACCGAGGCGGCGGCGGTGGCGGTGCTCTATGTCGGCGTGCTCGGCGTGCTGGTCTACAAGACCATCCCGCTCTCGGAGCTTCCCGACATCTTCATCTCGACCGCGCGCCTCTCCGGCAGCATCCTGTTCATCGCGGCAACCTCGCAGATCGCCGCCTGGATCTTCGCCTACGAGGGCCTGCCGCAGAAGCTGTCGCTGCTGCTCGCCGCCATGGACCTCGGCCCGACCACCGGAATGCTGGCGATCTTCGTCTTCCTGCTGCTGATCGGCATCTTCATGGAAGCGATCCCCGCCATGTTCATCCTCATTCCGGTCCTGATGCCCCCGGTGATGACGCTCGGCATCGATCCCATCCACTTTCTCATCGTGACGGTGATGACGCTGACGCTGGGCCTCGTGACCCCGCCGGTCGGGGTATGCCTGTTCGCGGCGGCGCAGGTGGCGGAGATGAGGATCGAGGACGTCATCCGCGGTTCGCTGGCACCGATGGCGGTCCTGACGCTGGCGATCTTCGCCCTCGTATTGTTCCCGGTGCTGACGCTCGGGCCGATACGCCTCCTCGGCCTCTACTGAGGTGCGCCCGATGCATGCGGGGCCGGAGTTCGTCATCGTGATGGGCGTCGCGGGATCGGGCAAGAGCGAGGTCGCCCACCGGCTCGCCGCCGCCCTCGAAGCGCCCTTCATCGAGGCCGACCGGCTGCACAGCGCGTCCAACATCGCCCACATGGCGCAAGGCCGGGGCCTGACCGACGCGATGCGCTGGCCCTGGCTCGCGGCGGTGTGCGCGGCCGCACGGGCGGAAGCGGACCGGCCGGTCGTCATCGCCTGCTCCGCGCTGCGCCGGGTCTATCGCGACTTCCTGCGAACCGAGCTGGGCGACGGCGGCCGGGGCGAGGTGCGCTTCGTCTTCCTCGACGGCCCGCGGGCGCTGATCGAAGAACGGCTGCGGGCGCGCTCCGGGCACTTCGCCACCATCACGCTGCTCGACAGCCAGCTGGCGACGCTGGAACGCCCGACAGCACAGGAGGGAGCCGTCACGCTCTCGCTCAGCCTGACGCCGGCACAGATCGTCGCCGCGGCGCTGGACCTGCTGCGGCCAGTGGAGAGCGCGTCGCGCTGAGCGCATTGCGCCGCCGCGTCTCCCACCCCGCGCGCTCGGCGCGCAGCCAGTCGAGGAACAGCCGCACCTTGCGCTGCTTCAGATGCTCGTGCGGGCAGACGATCCATTGCGTGACGAGGCGGACCGATGGCGGGGTCCGGACCGGGCAGACCAGGCGCCCGTTCTCCAGCTCGCGGTCCATCATCAGCGCGCTTTCGAGCGCGATGCCCATGCCGCCGGCGGCAGCGTCGATCGCCATATGGCTGCGGTCGAACGAGACGCGGGCCCAGCGCTCGGCGGGCGCGACGCCGGCGAGCGCGAACCATCGCGGCCACTGCGCCTGCGATTTCACCGAGTGGATCAGCCGGAAGCGCGGCAGCTCGGCCGCGGTCAGGCTGGCCGCCGGGGCATAGTCGGGCGAGCAGGCGGGCAGGAAATCCTCCTCCGCCAGGCCTTCGACGAACAGGCCCGGCCAGCGCCCGTCGCCATGGCGGATCTCGACGTCGACCACCTCGCGCTTGAAGTTCGTCGGCTCGTTGGTGCCGTCGATCCGCACCTCGAGGTCGGGATTGCGGTCGAGGAAGGCGCCGAGGCGCGGCAGCAGCCACTTGTTGGACAGCGTGGGCGTCGCGCGCACGGTCAGCGTCGTCACGGAGCGATAGCCGCGGATCAGGTTGGTCGCCTCGGCGATACGCTCCACCTCGTCGGTGATGGTGGCATAGTAACGCTCGCCCGCTTCCGTGAGCACGATGCGGCGCCCGACCTTGCTCATCAGTGTCAGCCCGAGCTGGGTCTCCAGCGCCTGGATCTGCTGGCTCACCGCGGAAGGCGTCACGCTCAGCTCTTCCGCCGCCTTGGAGACGCTGCCGAGGCGCGCGGCGGTGTGAAACACGAAGATGGCGCGGATGGGCAATTGCATGTCAGATCGCCGAGCTTGGTCGTCCCATCATAGGAGCTCGGGCATCGTCAGGAAACGTCGTGACGGCGCGGCTCAGAACATGCCGTTCGGATTGGCCGCGTGTTCGGGGACGATCTGCAGCACGTCCCAATGCTCGACGATCCTCCCCTGATCGTCGAGCCGGAAGATGTCGATGCCGGCGTAGTCATGATCTCCCGGCCAGTGCTGCAGGCAATGCAGGACGACATGCTCGCCCTCCGCCACGACCCGCTTTATCTCCACCCGCTTGCCCGGCCACTCCCGGGCCATGCGCTCGAAATAGGCGATGAAGCCGTCCTTGCCGGTGGCCACGTGCGGGTTGTGCTGGATGTACTCGTCCCCGACGAAGCGCTCGACGGCCTCGGTGGGCCGGCATGCGTTGAACATCAGCTCGTAGAAGGCGACCACATTCGCCTTGTTGCGTTCGAGATCGGGCACGGCAGGCTCCCTTCAGCCGGGAATGCGGGCGATGACCTTGATTTCGAAGTCGTACCCCGCGAGCCAGTTGACGCCGACCGCCGTCCAGTTCGGATAGGGCTCGTCGGGGAAGACCTCGCCCTTGACCTTCATGATCGTGCCGAACTGGTTTTCCGGATCGGTATGGAAGCTCGTCACGTCGACGATGTCGTCGAGCCCGCATCCACCCGCCTTCAGCGTCGCCTCGAGATTGGCGAAGGCCAGGCGGACCTGGGCCTCGAAGTCCGGCTCGGGCGAGCCGTCGCTGCGGCTGCCGACCTGGCCGGACACGAACAGGAGATCGCCCGATCTGATCGCGGCGGAATAGGTGTGCGCCCTGTAGAGGTCATGCCGGCCGGCGGGGAAGACGGCGTCACGCTTGGCCATCGGGGATTCTCCATTGCTGGTTCGCTGGAAGGCGGTGCCGGCGGATCGATGCCGGTCAGGCGCGCAGCTCGCGCTTGAAGAAGTAGTGCAGCACGAAATGCGCGGGGGAGACGACCGCGACAAGCTCCCATCCTTCCGCTCCCATCTCCCCGAGGGCGGCCGAATCCAGGGTGGTGTCGACCACCAGATATTCCCACTTCATGGTCCGTTCTCCGGTTGCTGAGCCTGTCTTGGGACCGCGAAGACTGGCCGGGATCCATGGCCATCGGAGGGCGCCTGCCCTCTTCCAGTCCATCCGCTTCGGTATGGACGAGACTCTATCGTCTCGACGGAGCAGGCCGCGAGATCGACGAAGCGACCTCGGGTCCACGCCGGCGTCAGAAGGGAGGCGTGTCGGTCGTCCCTGCGAGCGCGGCTGGTGCGGACGACGGGACTCGAACCCGTAAGCCTTGTGGGCGCAAGATTTTAAGTCTCGTGCGTCTACCAGTTTCGCCACGTCCGCCAGCCGACCCCAGCTATAGGGTCGGAGGCTTTCTCTGGCAACGCACCTGCGGGCAACGCCCTCAGAACACCCCGCCGATGAACCCGGTCTCGTCGACGAAGATGTCCTCCGCCGCCGGGCGCGAGGGCAGGCCGGGCATGGTCATCACCTCGCCCGCCAGCGCCACCACGAAGCCCGCGCCGGCGGAGAGCCGCACCTCGCGGATCGGCAGGGTGAAGCCTTCCGGCGCGCCGCGCTGGGCGGGGTCGGCGGAGAAGCTGTACTGGGTCTTGGCCATGCAGATCGGCAGTTCGCCATAGCCCAGCGCCTCGAACTCGGCGAGCTTCTTCAGCGCGCCGGGCTCGATGGCGATGGCACCGGCGCGGTAGATGCGCCTGGCGATGGTCTCGATCTTCTGCACCAGCGGCAGGCTGGTCTCGTAGAGCGGCTTGAAGGCGGAGGGGCGCGCGGCGAGCGCGATCACCTCGCTCGCGAGGTCCACCGCCCCGGCCGAGCCCTCGGCCCAGTGCGAGCACAGATGCACGCTGGCGCCCACCGCGGCGCAGGCGGCCTTGATCGCCTCGATCTCGCCCGCCGTGTCGCTGGTGAAGCGGTTGATCGCCACCACCGCCGGCAGGCCGAACGCCTTCATGTTCTCGATATGCCGCACGAGGTTGGCGCAACCCGCGCTCACCGCCGCGACATTCTCGGTGCCGAGCTCCTTCAGGCCGATGCCGCCATGCATCTTCAGCGCCCGCACCGTGGCGACGATCACCACGGCGGAGGGCGCGAGGCCCGCCTGCCGGCACTTGATGTCGAGGAACTTCTCCGCCCCGAGGTCGGCGCCGAAGCCGGCCTCCGTCACCACGAAATCCGCGAGGCCGAGCGCGGTGCGGGTCGCCATTACCGAGTTGCAGCCATGGGCGATGTTGGCGAACGGGCCGCCATGGACGACGGCGGGCGTCGCCTCCAGCGTCTGCACGAGGTTGGGCTGGAAGGCGTCGCGCAGCAGCGCCGTCATGGCGCCGGTCACCTTGAGCTGCGCGGCGGTGATCGACTGGCGGGCGCGGTTCTGCGCCACCACCATGCGCCCCAACCGTTCCTCCAGGTCCTCCAGCGAGCGGGCGAGGCAGAAGATCGCCATCACCTCGCTGGCCACCGTGATGTCGAAGCCGTCCTCGCGCGGAAAGCCGTTGCCCGGCCCGCCGAGCCCGACCGTGACGCTGCGCAGCGCCCGGTCGTTGAGGTCGACCACGCGCCGCCAGTTGATGCGGCGCACGTCGATGTCGAGCGCATTGCCCCAGTAGATGTGGTTGTCGATCGCCGCCGCGAGCAGGTTGTGCGCGGCGCTGATGGCGTGGAAATCGCCGGTGAAATGCAGGTTGATGTCCTGCATCGGCACGATCTGCGAGCGCCCGCCGCCGGTCGCGCCGCCCTTGGCGCCGAACACCGGGCCGAGACTCGGCTCGCGCAGGGCGATGGCGACACGCTTGCCGGCGCGCGCCAGCGCGTCGCCGAGGCCGATGGTGGTGGTGGTCTTGCCCTCGCCCGCCGGCGTCGGGTTGATGGCGGTGACGAGGATGAGCCGGCCGTCCGCCTTGGCCTCGGCCGGGCGGGCGAAGTCGAGCGCGATCTTCGCCTTGGTGTGGCCGTAGCGGTAGAGCGAGGCGGCGGGCACGCCGAGCTTGTCGGCGATCTCCTCGATGGGCCGCGGCGTCACCGAAGCCGCGATCGCCGCATCGCTGTTGGGATCGATCTTGCGCACCGCGGTATTCATCGGGTTCTCCAAGGCTCCCTTCGTCGCTCAGGCCGCGCGCGTGCGCTCGGCCAGGATCGCGACCAGCATCATGCCGCCGATCACCGACAGGTGCTCGACCGCGAAATAGAATTCGAGCTGCGCCATCGGCCCTTCCATGGACCAGAAATGGTGCGCGATCGGAATGGTCAGGACGGTAAAGATCGCCAGCGCGCCTGCCGCCAGCCAGGTGGCGCGGTTGAGGAGGATCAGCACGCCGCCGGTGAGCTGGGTGATGATCGTCAGCACCGCGAACAGCCAGGGCGGGTTGAGCCCGAAGAAGGCCATCTCGGCCTGCGCGCCCGTGAAGTCGACGATCTTCGAGATGCCGCTGCCGAGGAACATGAACACCAGCAGCAGCCGCGCGACGAAGGCCGTAACCGGCGAACGCAGCAGGACGGAGATCGGCGCGGGCGTCATGGAAGCTTCCTCAAGCGGCGTTCAGGGCCGCGCCACGGCATAGCGCAGCGCCCGCGGAAAGGCGAGCGGCGGCGCCATGCAACCTTCTTACGAGCGCGGAGCGTCGGGTTCGGCTTCGTCCTCGCCGTCCTCGCCTTCCTCCGCCTCGCGCGCGGCCTTGGCGTCGGCGATGAACTCGGCGGCGTGCTTCTTCGCCTCGCGCACGCTCTCGCCGAGCTCGCGGGTGTAGCGGTCGCGCAGCCCGCCGATGGAGGGCTTCTCGGTCTCCGAGGCATAGGCGACCATGCGCAGCGACAGGCCGAGATCGGAGAGGAGCTGGGCCATGAAGCCGTCGCTCAGCTCCTCCTTGTCGGCATAGGCGATGAGCATGTCGTAGAGCGCCGTGCGGTGCGCCTCATAGGCGGCGTCGTATTCCTCGTCGGTCTCGTCTTCCGGCCCGTCATAGCCGCCGTGCTCGTTCGCCATCGTCTTCTCCTCACGCCACGCCGTCGCGGATCGGCGGCTGGAAGCTCAGCCCCATGTCCCACGGGAAATAGATCCAGGTGTCCTGGCTCACCTCGGTGATGAAGGTG
This sequence comes from Xanthobacteraceae bacterium, assembly GCA_029239875.1. GTDB lineage: Bacteria > Pseudomonadota > Alphaproteobacteria > Rhizobiales > Xanthobacteraceae > Ancylobacter. Next base: position 40,538 of record JARBUD010000038.1, read on the forward strand.
TCGACCAGCGGCCGCCCCAGCGGCTTGGCATAGACGGTGGCGACATGCGCCTCGGGCAGCATCTCGCGCACCAGCCGCATGGTCTTGCCGGTGTCGACGAGGTCGTCGATCACGAGCAGCCCCTGCCCCTTCGCGCCGGCCGCGCCCTTCACCACATCGGCGATGGGTTTGAGCACCTCCATCTCGCCCTGCTTGGTGTAGTCGTGATAGCTGGCGATGCACACGGTCTCGATGAGCCGCACGCCGAGCTCGCGGGCGACGATGGCGGCGGGGACCAGCCCGCCGCGGGTGATGCAGACGATGCCGGCGAACGGCCCCGCCCCGGCAAGCCGCCAGGCGAGCGCGCGGGCATCGCGGTGGAACTGGTCCCAGGAGACCGGAAAGGCCTTCTTCTGGCGGTCGTCGGACATGGGCAGGAAATCCCGGACTTCGCGTATTCGGCGCTCGCCGAGATCATTAACGGCAGCGCGCCGCCTTCTCCAGTAGCCGAAGGGCGAAATCCCCGGTTGAGCGACTGGCCCCGTCAATCGTCATCCCGAATGTCTGACCAATAATGGACCCTCATCCTGAGGTGCGAGCGCAGCGAGCCTCGAAGGATGGTCGTGAGAGCGCACCCGGACGAGCATCCTTCGAGGCTGGCCTTCCGGCCAGCACCTCAGGATGAGGGTGCATTGTGTGTGGGAGCTCTCAGGATGACGGAGAACGTGGGCCTGAGCCCCTACCCCTCCATCCCCCAACGCTGCACGGTGAGCCGGGTCAGCGTGGCGAAGACGAAGATCTCCACCGCCAGCCCGATCAGGATCACCGCCAGCAGCCCGGCGAAGACGTTCGCGGTCTCGAGCTGCGCGCGGTTGGTGAAGATGAACCAGCCGAGCCCGCCCGAGCGGGCGCTGGCGCCGAACACCATCTCGGCGGCGATCAGCGTGCGCCAGGCGAAGGCCCAGCCGAGCCGCAGGCCGGAAAGGATCGAGGGCAGCGCCGCCGGCACCAGCAGCGCGAAGACATAGGAAGGGCCGGACAGGCCGATGTTTCGCCCCGCCATGCGCAGGGTCGGCGGCACGGCGCGGAAGCCGGCATGGCAGGCCAGCGCCAGCGGCCACAGCACGGCATGGACGATGACGAAGATCACGCTCGACGCGCCGATGCCGAACCAGAGCAGGGCGATGGGCAGCAGCGCGATGGCCGGCAGCGGGTTGAACATGGAGGTGAGCAGCGACAGCAGGCTCTCGCCCCAGCGGTTCAGCACGGCGAGCGCGGTGATCGCCGCCGCCAGCACGATGCCGATGGCGTAGCCCGAGAGCAGCACGCTCAGCGAGGCGAGGGTGCGGTCCGGCAATTCGCCGTTCAGCGTCGCCGTCCACAGCGCCGTCAGCGTCTCGAAGAAGGTCGGCAGCAGCAGCGAGTTGCCGAGCCAGCGGGCATAGATTTCCCAGATCGCCGCCAGCGCGACGAGGATGACCGCCTGCCGCGCGCGCGGGCTGAGCGACATCGGCCGCGCCGGCGAGGTGGCGGCCGATACCGGCAAGGTGCCGTCAGACATCGACGACCTCCTCCGCCGCCGCGCGCGGGCCGCCGAACAGCCGCGCCTGTATCTCCGCTTCCAGCGCGGCGAATTGCGGCGTGCCGCGCCGGCGGGCGACCTCCGGCACGTCGTATTCGGCGGCGATGCGGCCGGGATGCGGGCTCATGACCAGGGTGCGGGTGCCGACATGCAGCGCCTCGTCGATGGCGTGGGTGACGACCAGGCAGGTCGCCCCCGTCTCCTCGCACAGGCCGAGCAGCTCGTCCTGCATGCGCCGGCGCGAGAGCGCGTCCAGCGCCGCAAACGGTTCGTCCATGAGCAGGATCGCCGGCTGCACGGCGAAGGCGCGGGCGATGGCCACGCGCTGCTTCATGCCGCCGGAGAGCGTGTGCGGGAAGGCATCGGCGAACTTTCCCAGCCCCACTCTTCCGGCCCAGTCCAGGGCCACCTCGCGCGCCTCGGCCCGCGAGAGGCCGCGGGCACGGCGCAGCGCGAAGGCGATGTTGCCGGAAACCGTGCGCCAGGGCAGCAGCTGGTCGAACTCCTGGAACACCACCATGCGGTCCGGCCCCGGCGCCGCCACCGGCGCGCCGCCGAGCCTGATCTCGCCGGAAGCCGGCTTGAGGAAGCCGCCGACGGCTCGCAGCAGCGTCGACTTCCCGCAACCTGACGGCCCCAGCAGCACCAGCCGCTCGCCGGTACGAACCGTGAAGGACACGTCCTCCACCGCGGTCACGATGCCCGCCTCGGTCGCGTAGCGCAGGCTCACCCGGTCGACGTCGAGCGCCGCCTTGGCGGGTGCGGCCGGCGCGCGGCCCTCGGCCGGCATCGCCACCCGCTCAGCTCCCGTTCTTGGCGTGCAGGCCGGGCTGGAACAGCTCCTTCCAGCTCGGCTTCTGCTTGATCAGGCCGATGCGGTATTCGAAGTCGGCGAAGACGTCGACGCGCTCGGGCACGGTGGTGAAGTTGTTCTGCGGGTCGCGGATGATCGCCTCGACGAAGGCCGGGGTCAGCTTGGAGTTCTCCGCCGCGATGTAGAGCTTGGCCGCCTCGGCCGGGTTGGCCCTGATCCAGGCATTGGCCTCGTCGAGCGCGGCGACGAAGGCGTCGATGGTCTTCGGGTTGGCTTCGGCGAACTTCCTGGTGCCGTAGACCACGTTGAAGGTGTGCGGCCCGCCGAGCACGTCATAGCTGTTCAGCACCGCATGCACCTTCTCGTCGGCGAGCTGCTGCTGCACGAAGGGCGGCGAGGTGAAGTGCGCGGTGATCCCGCCGGTGCCGGAGAGAATCGCCGCCGTGGCGTCCGGATGCGGCAGGCTGACCGTGATGTCGTCGAGCTTGTCGTATTTGCCGAATTCCTTCTCGGCGGCGATCTGCAGCACGATCGGCTGGAAGCCCACCTTCACCGAGGGCAGCGCGATGCGGTCGGCATCGGTGAAGACCTTGAGGGTCTTCACCTTCGGATTGTTCGTCGTCAGCACATTCGGCATCGAGCCGAGCGCCGAGATGAGGGTGATGTCGGCCTTACCGCGGGTCTTGTCCCAGGTGAGGATCGCCGGGGCCACGCCCGCCGTGGCGAAGTCGAGCCCGCCGGAGATCAGTGCGTCGTTCATCGCCGCCGCACCGGAAAGGCGCAGCCATTCGACCTTCAGATCCGGCAGCCCGTCCGCCGCCGCATGCTTCTCGACGAGCTTCTGCTCCTTGGCGACGATGAGCGGCAGATAGGCGATGCCGAACTGCTGGGCGATGCGCAGCTGGTCGGTCTCGGCGCGGGCAGGCGCGGCGTGGAGCAGGCCGGCCGCCGGCGCGAGGACGAGCGCCGTGGCGGCAAGAAGGGCGCGAAGGCGCATGGGAGTCTCCGTCCGAACTGAAGGGTCGGAGGGACTCTCGATTATTAGTACATAAAGTCAATAGACTTTATTGTTTATCGCGGCAGCGGGGCGTGGAATTGGCACTTCCCGACGGCCTCGTCCTTCGGCCTCTACATGAGGACCGTCATCCTGAGGTGCTGGCCGAAGGCCAGCCTCGAAGGATGTTCTTCCGGATGCGCTCGAACGACCATCCTTCGAGGCTCGCTACGCCCGCACCTCAGGATGACGGTGCGCTATGAGCTTCCCTACGTCCGCCGCACCGTCGCGACCATCGCCTCCACCTCGGCCACCGCCGCGGCGAGCTTCTCGGGGTCGCGCGCGCGCACCACGAGGTTGGTGTTCGGCCTCCCCTCCTCCGTCATGAACGGATAGCTGCCGATGCTCACCTCGGGATGACGCCGCGCGATCTCGCCCAGCGGCCCGCCGACATCTCCCTCGCGCGCGTCCGCACGCACGGTCTCGGAGAGCATGCGCACGCCGGTGTTCAGCTTCGGCGCCACCTGGTCGAGCATGGCCTGCATGATGGTCGGCACGCCGGCCATGACGATGACGTTGCCGATCCAGAAGCCCGGCGCCTTGGAGACCGGGTTGGGCACCAGCTCGGCGCCGGCGGGGATGCGCGCCATGCGCAGCCGTGCCTCGTTCAGGTCTTCCGGCTTGATGTATTCGAGCAGCATGGCGCGCGCGCGGGGGTCCACATCGATGCTCACCCCGAACGCCTTCGCCACGCAATCGGCGGTGATGTCGTCATGGGTCGGGCCGATGCCGCCGGTGGTGAAGAGATAGGTGTGGCGCGCCCGCAGCGCGTTCACCGCGCCGACGATCTCCTCCTCGACGTCCGGCACGATCCGCACCTCGCGGACATCGATGCCGATGGCGGTAAGATATTCAGCGATATAGCCGATGTTCCGGTCCTTGGTGCGGCCCGACAATATCTCGTCGCCGATGACCAGGATCGCCGCCGTCACGAGTTCGTTCGACGCCGCCATCTGATTCCTCCTCCCTCACGCAGCGGAATTTTTCGTCATCCGCCGCAAATCCACGCACGCCACGCCGCAAGCAAGGGCAGAGCGCCCGCCAAATGGGCAAACCGCGGCCAATCTTCCGAATATCGCGATCCGGATTCTTCCGCCTCTTCCGCTGGCACGCGCTTTGTAGCTAACTTGCCGGAGTTGGGGAGTAGATTTGCACCAATGAGCGTCGCTTTCGACGAGATGACCAATGCGGACGGCTCGATCCGCGCCGCCTACGCCACCCTCTCACGCTGGCTGAGCGACGTCCCGCCCGACGTGCTCGATTATCGCCGGAAGGAAGCCGAATTCATCTTCCGCCGCATCGGCATCACCTTCGCCGTCTATGGCGACAGCGATGCGCAGGAGCGCCTCATCCCCTTCGACATCATCCCGCGCATCCTCACCGGGAGCGAGTGGCGGCGCATGTCGCGCGGGCTGGAGCAGCGCGTGAAGGCGCTCAACCTCTATCTCAAGGACATCTATTCCCGCCGCGAGATCCTCAAAGCCGGCATCGTGCCGGAGGATCTCGTCTACCAGAATCCCGCCTTCCGGCCGGAGATGAACGGCCAGAAGGTGCCGCACGACCTCTACGTCCACATCGCCGGCATCGACGTGGTGCGGGTGGATTCGGAGACCTTCTACGTCCTGGAAGACAATGCCCGCACGCCCTCCGGCGTCTCCTACATGTTGGAGAACCGCGAGATCATGATGCGGCTCTTCCCGGAGCTGTTCGCCGACAACCGCGTCGCGCCGGTGGAGAACTACACCGACGAATTGCTGGCGACGTTGAAATCGCTGGCCCCGCACACGGCGAGCAGCGATCCCGTCGTCGTGGTGCTCACCCCCGGCATCTACAACTCGGCCTATTACGAGCACTCCTTCCTCGCCGACAAGCTGGGCGTCGAGCTGGTGGAGGGCCGCGACCTCTTCGTGCGCAACGACATTGTCTACATGCGCACCACCGAGGGGCCGCGCCGGGTCGACGTGATCTATCGCCGCCTCGACGACGACTTCCTCGATCCGCTCGCCTTTCGGCCGGACAGCGCGCTCGGCGTGCCCGGGCTGATGAGCGCCTACAATGCCGGCAACGTCACGCTGACCAATGCGGTCGGCACCGGCGTCGCCGACGACAAGGCGGTCTACAGCTACATGCCCGAGGTGGTGAAGTTCTATCTCGGCGAGGAGCCGATCCTGAAGAACGTGCCGACCTGGCGCTGCCGCGAGGCCGACCACCTGAAATACGTGCTCGACCACCTCGAGGAGCTGGTGGTGAAGGAGGTCCACGGCTCCGGCGGCTACGGCATGCTCATCGGCCCGCGCGCCGACAAGGCGCAGATCGAGCTGTTCCGCTCCAAGCTCAAGCAGGACCCGACCAATTTCATCGCCCAGCCGACGCTGGCGCTGTCGACCTGCCCGACCTTCGTCGACGAGGGCATCGCGCCGCGCCATGTCGACCTGCGCCCCTTCGTGCTCACCGGCTCCGACCGGGTCCGCATCGTGCCGGGCGGCCTCACCCGCGTCGCGCTGCAAGCCGGCTCGCTGGTGGTGAATTCGAGCCAGGGCGGAGGGACCAAGGATACCTGGGTGCTGGAGGAGAATTGACGGAGCAGACCCGACCTGAAGCCACGTCATCCTGAGGTGCCCGGCGTCAGCCGGGCCTCGAAGGATGGTCCTCTCGATAAACATCCTTCGAGGCTCGCCTTGCTCGCACCTCAGGATGACGTGGTTTCGGGTGGGGAATAACCGTCATCCCGGACGGCCGCAGGCCGATCCGGGATCGTCGGCAGAACTGGTGAGCGATCCCGGCTCTCCGCTTCGCTGCGGCCGGGATGACGCCGAGGGGGAGTGCCTATGTCTATCGAAACCTGGCTGGCCTTCGTCGCCGCCTCGGCGGTCCTGCTGGTGATACCCGGGCCGACCATCCTGCTCGTCGTCTCCTATGCGCTCGGCCAGGGGCGCAAGGTCGCCTTGCCCGTCGCGCTCGGCGTCGCGCTCGGCGACTTCACCGCCATGACGCTCTCCATGCTCGGCCTCGGCGCGCTGCTGGCGACCTCCGCCACGCTGTTCACCGTGCTGAAGTGGATCGGCGCGGGCTACCTGATCTGGCTCGGCATCAAGCTCTGGCGCGCCGGCGGCGAAGCCTCGCTCACCGAGGAGCGCACGGTCGGCTCGCCCGCGCGCATGGTCGCCCATGCCTGGATCGTCACCGCGCTGAACCCGAAGAGCATCACCTTCTTCGTCGCCTTCCTGCCGCAGTTCCTCGATCCGGCCGGCGACTGGCTTTCGCAGATGGCGATCTTCGAGAGCACCTTCCTGGCGTTGGCGGCGGCCAACGCCTTCGGCTACGCGCTGCTCGCCGGCCGCCTGCGCGGTGCCGTGCGCAATCCGCGCGTCGTCGCCGCCATCAACCGGGTCGGCGGCACCTTCCTGATCGGGGCGGGCGTCGCCACCCTCGCCTGGCGCAACGCCAAATAGAACGCGGGTCCCATGCTTTCACGCACTGCCGACAACCTCTACTGGCTCTCCCGCTACATGGAGCGGGCGGACTGCCTCGCCCGCATCCTCGACGTCACCCAGCGCCTCGCCCAGCTGCCGGCGGCCTATGGCGGCTCGACCAATGAATGGCGCTCGGCCCTGCTCACCGCCGGCTGCGCCGACCTGTTCAAGCAGTTCCACGGCGACGAGACCAACGAGCAGAACGTCGTCGGCTTCCTCGCCTTCTCCCCGGAGAACCCCTCCTCCATCCGCAACTGCTTCGAGATCGCGCGCACCAACGCCCGCTCGGTGCGCACCGCGCTCACCATCGAGATGTGGGAGACCATCAACTCCGCCTGGCTGGAGCTGAAGCGCTATTCCACCAAGAGCATGACCCGCGAGGAGCTGGCGCGCTTCCTCTCCTTCGTGAAGGAGACCTCGCTGCGCTTCGACGGCGCCGCCTACCGCACCATGCTGCGCAACGACGCCTTCTGGTTCTCGCGCGTCGGCATGTATGTCGAGCGCGCCGACAACACCGCGCGCATCCTCGACGTGAAGTACCATGTGCTGCTGCCGGATTCCGAGCACATCGGCGGCCCGCTCGACTATTTCCAGTGGGCCTCGATCCTGCGCTCGGTCTCGGCGCTGACCTCGTTCCACTGGGTCTACCGCGAGAGCGTGAAGCCGTGGCTGGTCGCGGACCTGCTCATCCTCAACGCGCAGATGCCGCGCTCGCTGACCAGCTGCTACCAGAACATCACCCGTCACCTCGACGACATCGCCGCCTATTACGGACGCCAGGGCAGCGCCCAGCGCATCGCCCGCTCGACCCTGACCAAGCTCGGCAACAGCCGGATGGAGGACATCTTCCAGACCGGCCTGCACGAGTACATCGACACCTTCGTCGTCGAGAACAACCGCCTCGGCGCGACCGTCACCGAACAGTACCTGCTGTGATCCAACCGGCATTCGCGTCATGCGTATCCATGTGAACCACGCCACCCTCTACAGCTACGATCCGCCGGCCCACGGCGCGATCCAGACGCTGCGGCTGACCCCGCGCAACCATGACGGGCAGTACGTCGTCTCCTGGCGCATCGACGTGTCGGAAGGCTGCCGCCTGCGCGCGCATGAGGATGCCTTCGGCAACCTCACCCACACCTTCGCCCTCGACGGGCCCATCGGCGAATTGCGGGTGCTGGTCGAGGGCGAGGTGGAGACGCAGGACACCGCCGGCGTCATCCGCGGCATAGGCGAGCGCTTTCCGCCCTCGCTGTTCCTGCGCGGCACCGATCTCACCACGGCCGATGCCGACCTCGCCGGCTTCGCCGAGACCGCGACCGCGGCCGAGGGCGACCGCATCGCCAAGCTGCACCTGCTGATGGAGGCCATCGCCGAGGCGATGACCTTCGACCCCGACCCGACCCATGCCTCCACCAGCGCCGCCCAGGCCTTCGAGCTGAAGCGCGGCGTGTGCCAGGACTTCGCTCACATCTTCGCCGCCGGCGCGCGTCATCTCGGCATCCCCGCGCGCTATGTCAGCGGCTATCTGGTCGGCGACGGCGCCGAGCCCGAGCAGCGCGCCGGCCATCAGGCCGGCCATGCCTGGGCGGAAGCGCATATAGAAGGGCTCGGCTGGATCGGCTTCGACGCCGCCAACCGGCAATGCCCGACCGACGCCTATGTGCGGGTCGCCGTCGGCCTCGACTATCTCGGCGCCGCGCCGGTGCGCGGCAACCGCTATGGCGGCGGCGACGAGAACCTCACCGTCGCCCTCAAGGTCGACCAGTCGAGCCGGCAGATTCAGGGTTGAAACGCCGGGCCGAGGTTGCCCGCCAGGAAAGCGCCCCGCTATAAGGGCGCGGGAACAGCCGCCGGCCTCGCGCCTTGGCGGCGGGCCAGGGGAAAGCGCCGTTCATGACCTATTGCTGTGGTATCTTGGTGCGTGACGGCCTCGTCATGATCGCCGACACCCGCACCAATGCCGGGCTCGACAACGTGTCGACCTTCCGCAAGCTCCACATCTTCGAGGAGCCGGGCCGGCATGTCCTGGCGCTCGCCACCGCCGGCAACCTCTCCATCTCGCAGGCGGTCATCTCGACGCTGCAGGAGGGGCTGGAGGATACCGAGACCGGCAAGAGGGAGACGCTCGCCACCTGCACCAGCATGTTCCGGGCGACGCAGCTGGTCGGGCGCGCGGTGCGGCACGTCTACGAGCTCTACGGCGCCGCGCTGAAGGACGCCGACGTGCGCTTCGACGTCTCCTTCCTCTTCGGCGGCCAGGTCAATGGCGGCCGGCTGCGGCTGTTCATGATCTACTCGGCCGGCAACTTCATCGAATGCACCGCCGACACGCCCTTCCTGCAGATCGGCGAGCACAAATACGGCAAGCCGGTGCTCGACCGCTCCATCTCCTACGACATGGACATCTACGACGCGCTGAAGTCGGGGCTGATCTCGATGGATTCGACCATGCGCTCCAATCTCGGGGTGGGCATGCCGATCGACGTCATCGTGGCGCGGCGCGACGCCGGCCAATCGGAACTCAACTACCGGATCGAGCCGGGCGAGCCCTATTTCCACGATCTGCGCGAGCGCTGGTCGGCGGCCCTGCGCGCCGCGCATAACTCCATTCCCCCTCCGCCCTATAGCCGCCCGCGCTGAGCTGAAACGACACGGGCCGGCCACGTCGTACACATGGCCGGCCCGCAGCTTCATCTTCTCCGCCGGGTCGTCCGGCGGCGCTCGCCTCATCACCGTCAGGTGAGGAGGTAGAGCAGGATGATGATCGGAATCGGAATACCGATAAGCCACATCAGAATGGCGGGCATGATGGTTTGCCTCCCGTGCGAATGACTTGTCTGTCGCCTCGATAACGCGGACAAGTCTTCGAGGTTCCTTGGCGGGCGCGACAAGTTGAAGGTCCATCGCCGGTCCCCGCACCGTCTTGCCCCTGCGCCGCCGCTCGTCCATCTTCGCCCGCCCTGGGAGGAACCAACATGAACGCAGATCGCATCGCCCTCGTCACCGGCGCCGGCAGCGGCATCGGCAAGGCCGCCGCGCTCGCCCTCGGCGAGGCCGGCTTCACCGTCGTGCTCACCGGCCGGCGGGCCGAGCCGCTCGAGGCCGTGGCCGGGGCGATGGATGGGCGCGGGCATGTCGTCACCTCCGACGTCGCCGACCCCGCCTCCGTCGCCGCTCTGTTCGACGCGGTGAAGCAGCGCTTCGGCCGGCTCGACGTGCTGTTCAACAATGCCGGCGGCTGGTCGCCGGGCATGCCGATCGAGGACGTCCCGCTGGAGGACTGGCAGCGCGTGGTGAGCGTCAACCTCACCGGCGTGTTCCTGTGCACGCAGGCCGCCATCCGGCTGATGAAGGCGCAGGACCCGAAGGGCGGGCGCATCATCAACAACGGCTCGCTCTCCGCGCACACGCCGCGCCCGTTCACCGGCCCCTACACGGCGACCAAGCATGCCGTCACCGGCCTGACCAAGCAGGTCGCGCTGGAAGGCCGCGCCCACAACATCGCCTGCGGCCAGATCGACATCGGCAACGCCGACACCGACATGGCGGTGAAGATGAAGACCGGCATCCTCCAGCCGAACGGCCAGCTCATGGTCGAGCCTACCTTCGATCCCGTCCATGCCGGCCGGGCGGTCGCCCACATGGCGGGGCTACCCCTCGACGCGAACGTCCTCTTCATGACCCTCATGGCCACCAACGCGCCCTTCGTCGGAAGGGCGTAGCGGGGCGGAGGCCGCGCTTCCGGCCCAGGCCATCCGGGCTAGCGCCAGCGGGTCGAGATATTCCGGCGGCAGCGCCGCGGAGAGCTCACTCGCATCGCGTTCATCGTCGATCCAATCGAGCGGGCGGCCGTTCTTCCCCACGAAGCCAAGCTGGACGGTCGGCCGCGTCAGCGCACGCTGCCCCGCGCTGAACAGGCGGTCGAGCGCATGGCGCACGGTGATCGGGTTGTAGCGTTGCCCGCTTTCATCGTTGCCCCGCCGCAGCCGATCAAGCACGGACAGGTGCAGGTACTCGCCGATCGGGCGGGCGTGGGGCGGCAGGGACGCCAGACTGAATCCGTTGCCGGACGGCCGCTGCTGGGCGATGACGCGGAGCGTCGGCCGGTAGCGGCTCCACACATACTCGCGGCTGCGCGACTCGTGGATCGGGGCGGCCCCGTTCGGCGCCAGGCTCTGCCGCTCGCCGTCCCGGAGGACGAGCGAGGGCTGCTTGTAATCCGCGTTCAGCCCGTCGATCCGGTCGAGCATCCATTTCAGCGTCAGCGCTCCCACGCCCCCATCCCCGTAGCCGCCGCCGATGTCGGAATGGACGCCGGGAAACCACACCTGCTCGACGGCCTTGAAGTTCGTATGCTGCGGCACCTGCCACAGCGAGGGCGGGAAAGGCCCGCGCTTCTCGTCGACCGCCACCGCGTGCAGCGAGAAGTCGATGATCGACGACAGCGTCGTGTCGTGGAACTGGAAGCGCTCGCGCGCCGCGGCGCCGATGTCGAGGGGAATGCCCAGCGAGCCGACCGTGTCGAACACGCCGAGCGCGCGGATGCGCAGCTTCTCGTGGCAGAGCTCCGCCAGCCCCAGGCCCTCATGGGGATAACGATCCTTGGCGTCGGTCCGGTAATGGGCCCAGGCCCGCTCCTCGTTCTGCTGCGTGCAGTTCTCCTGCTTCAGCAATCCGCTGGCGCCGATATAGCCGGCGAGGCTGCGCGCGGTGAAGGCGCCGCGGGAGAAGCCGAAGAGATAGATCTCGTCGCCGGGCTCGTAGAACTGGCTGAGGAAGCGGTAGGCCTGGCGCACATTGACGTCGAGGCCCTCGCCCGTGGCACCGGCGACATACCGAGCGAACCAGCCCTGCGTGCCGACGCCCTCGTCGTAATAGATGCGCTGCTCGATGCCTGCGGTGAGCCCCGGCTGGAGCATGTCGCGCAGCCGGACGATGTTGGTGATCTCGTCGCCATCCGCGGTGTTCCAGGTGCCGTCGAGGCACAGGATCAGCCGCTTGCGCGGATTGGGGGCCGCAGCCCCGTTTGCCTTCGATGCCATCCCCGCCCCCCACACAATCGATTGTGCCCAGACAGCGGCAGCATCCTATGGTTGCATATGCGGAAACACAACCTTTGATTTACGAGCCTTCCGATCCTCCCTCGATGCCCATAGAACCGACCTCATCCTGAGGTGCCCGGCGTTTCGCCGGGCCTCGAAGGATGCTCGTCCGGGTGCGCTCTCACGAGCATCCTTCGAGGCTCGCTACGCGAGCGCCTCAGGATGAGGTTTTTCCGGCAGTCTTTTCGTGACGACGGCCATCACGCGAGAATGCGGATCCGCTCGGCCTTTCAGATGACCGCCAGCGCGCCCTGGAACAGCATCCAGCTCAGCAGGCCCATCACGCCGAGGCTGACCAGCGTGGCGACGACGCCGGCGAAGATGAAGGCGCCGTCGCGCTCCACCAGCCCGAGGCCGAGGATCGCCACGGCGATGCCCGGCGGCAGATTGCCGAAGATCGGGATCGGCAGCAGCAGCAGCAGGCCGAGCACCACCACCAGCCCGCCCAGCACGAAGCGCGCCGAGGGCGAGGAGAAATAGTGCAGCCGCGGGCGGGAATAGCTCTCGAAGCGGCGGATCCACTTGAGCGAGCCGTTCACGATCCGCTCCAGCAGCGCGCGGGAGATGGTGCGGTTGGCGAGCCAGCGCGGCAGCCAGAGTTCGTCGCGTCCCATCACCATCTGCCCGCCGACGAGGCAGAGCAGTATGCCGCAGATCACCGGCAGGCCGGGCGGCATGGGCAGGCAGTTCGGCAGGCCGAGCAGCAGGATCGACAGGCCGAAGGCACGGTTGCGCAGCGCGTGCACCACTTCGCCCACGCCGATGCGTTCCGCCGAATGGGCGGTCACGATGGCGGAGAGCAGCTCCGACGTACGCGGCGAGCGGTGATCCACGGGCCTGACCAGGTGCCTTCATCTCGACTTCGGACGCCGGGACGGCACCCTTTTCGCCGCCCTCATAGCACGTCGAAGGCGGCAAGGTGAGGGCAGCGCGGTCAAATGACCGGTGGAAGGGAAAAGGCGTGGCGCTTCTCAGTTCAGGCTGAAAACCCCGTCGACGCTGCGCAGCTCGGCCGGCCCGATCAGCCGCGCATGCGCCACGGTCACCGAGTGCAGCGGGCCCTCCAGCTCCCGCTTCCAGAAGTCCAGGAAGCGGTTGAGCTCGGGGAAATGCGGGCAGAGATCGTAATGCTGCCAGAGATAGGTCTGCAGGATCGCCGGGTGGTCCGGCATGCGGTAGAGGATGCGGGCCGTGGTCAGCCCGTAACCGGCGAGTTGCCGGCGGAAATCCTCCGAAACCGCCCCTGCCGGCTCAACGCCCTTAGACGATACCCCATGAACACCCATGCGGAACCTCCTGTCGCGATGAGTCGAATTGTGCGGTGGGATAATGCGCACGACAAGGCCAAAGTTTCATTTTCACGTGCAAAATCAATGCACTGGCAGCATATGCGACGGAGTGCTGACAGCGTCGTATGACAGCTCTTGGCACTCACCTGCCGGGACTGCTAATTTTTTGCCGCCGCGCCCTTGCGCCCGCTTTCGCCGCCGCCTAGATGTCCCCGCGGCAGCGCGCCGGAAAAAGCGGCGGCCCTGGGGCGCCGGCGGGCGCTGCCGGATAAAGCGATCGTCCAGGATTTGTGGAGAGAACCGATGAAGTTCCGTCCCCTGCATGACCGGGTCGTGGTCAAGCGCATCGACGCGGAGGAGAAGTCCGCGGGCGGCATCATCATCCCCGACACCGCCAAGGAAAAGCCCTCGCAGGGCGAAGTCGTCGCCGTCGGCCCCGGCGCGCGCGACGAGGCCGGCAAGCTGGTCCCGCTCGACGTCAAGGCCGGCAACCGCGTGCTGTTCGGCAAGTGGTCGGGCACCGAGGTCAAGATCGACGGCGTCGACTACCTCATCATGAAGGAAGCCGACATCCTCGGCGTGCTGGAAGCCACCACCTCGGCCAAGAAGGCCGCGTGAGGCAGCCTCTAGCGCTGCTCGCAACGCTTCACCGGAGAAAATCACATGTCTGCCAAAGAAGTTAAGTTTTCGGGCGACGCGCGCGAGAAGATGCTGCGCGGCGTCGACATCCTCGCCAACGCGGTGAAGGTGACCCTCGGCCCCAAGGGCCGCAACGTCGTCATCGAGAAGAGCTTCGGCGCTCCCCGCATCACCAAGGACGGCGTCACCGTCGCCAAGGAGATCGAGCTCGAGGACAAGTTCGAGAACATGGGCGCCCAG
>JARBUD010000039.1 GCA_029239875.1 Xanthobacteraceae bacterium
CGCCGGCATCAGCAGCACATAGGGCTCGGTGAGCAGCGGCCAGCGCTCCAGCCCCTCGATCTCGTCGAGCGCGTCGGCGCCGACCAGCAGGTCGAGCTGACGCGTCAGCAGCGCCCCGGCATGGGCGGCGGTGAGGCCGGAGAGCAGCGAGACCTGCTCGGCCTTCTCGGCCAAAGCCCGCACCAGCGGCGCGATCAGCACGCGCGAGAGCGAATCCACGATGCCCGTGCGGATCAGCGGCAGCCGCGCCCGCTCGGCCTCGCGCAGCAGCGGCGCGATCTGCCGCGCCTCGGAGAGCAGCGCGCTCGCCCGCTGGCGCAGTGCCCCGCCGGCGGCGGTGAGCGCCAGCGGCCGGGCACTGCGGTCGAACAGCGCGACGCCCATGCGCCGCTCCATCTCGGCAACGGCCTGCGAGATCGCCGGCTGCGTCAGCCCGAGCCGGCGCGCCGCCTGCGCCATGGTGCCGACGTCGCAGACGGTGAGGAACAGCTCCAGCGAACGCAGGTCGAAGGGAAGGGTGTCGGGCTGTGCCATGGCGCCACTGGAGATTATAAGTGAAACTTATATTATCAGCGGATCGGCTCTCGCCTATAGCTCTCAGCCACATCCACGCCGATCCCGCCGAACACTGCTCCCGATGCACTATTCCTGGCTCAGCATCCTCAAGAACGGCCTCACCGGGCAGAAGGGCTGGACGCCCGCCTGGCGCGACGCCGCGCCCAAGCCTGCCTATGACGTGATCATCGTCGGCGGCGGCGGCCACGGGCTGGCGACGGCCTATTACCTCGCCAAGGTCCACGGCATCCACAACGTGGCGGTGATCGAAAAGGGCTATATCGGCTCCGGCAATGCCGGGCGGAACACCACCATCATCCGCTCCAACTACCTGCTGCCGGGCAACGAGCCGTTCTACGAATGGTCGATGAAGCTCTGGGAAGGGCTGGAGCAGGAGCTGAACTACAACGCGATGGTCAGCCAGCGCGGCGTGCTCAACCTCTTCCATTCCGATGCCCAGCGCGACGCCTATGCGCGGCGCGGCAACGCCATGCGGCTCGCCGGCGTGGATTCCGAATTGCTCGACAGGCGGCAGGTGCGGGCCATGTACCCGTTCCTCGACTTCGACAATGCCCGCTTCCCCGTCCATGGCGGCCTGCTCCAGCGCCGCGGCGGCACCGCCCGCCACGACGCGGTGGTCTGGGGCTATGCCCGCGCCGCCGACCGGCTCGGCGTCGACATCATCCAGAACTGCGAGGTCACGGGTTTCCTGCGCGAGGGCGACGCCATCGTCGGCGTCGAGACCTCCCGCGGGCCGATCCGTTCGGCCAAGGTCGGGCTCGCGGTCGCCGGCAATTCCTCGCGCGTGGCGCAGAAGGCCGGCCTTCGCCTGCCCATCGAGAGCCACGTCCTGCAGGCCTTCGTCTCCGAGGGGCTAAAGCCGCTGATCGACGGTGTCGTCACCTTCGGCGCCGGGCACTTCTACATCTCGCAGTCCGACAAGGGCGGCCTCGTCTTCGGCGGCGACATCGACGGCTACAACTCGTACGCCCAGCGCGGCAATCTCCCCGTGGTCGAGGACGTCGCCGAGAGCGGCATGGCGCTGATGCCGCGCATCGGCCGGCTGCGGCTGCTGCGCATGTGGGGCGGCATCATGGACATGTCGATGGACGGCTCGCCGATCATCGACCGCACGCCGGTGCCCGGCCTCTACCTCAATGCCGGCTGGTGCTATGGCGGCTTCAAGGCCACCCCGGCCTCCGGCTGGTGCTTCGCGCATCTTCTGGCGAAGGACGAATTCCACGACGTCGGCGGCGCCTACCGGCTCGACCGCTTCCGCACCGGCCATCTCATCGACGAGAAGGGAGTCGGCGCCCAGCCGAACCTGCACTGATGCGCATTCCCTGCCCCTATTGCGGCGAGCGCGACGCCCACGAGTTCGCCTATCTCGGCGACGCCACGCTCACGCGGCCCGACCCCGCCGCCGAGGACGCTGAAGCGCGCTTCCACGATTACGTCTATCTGCGCGACAACCCGGCCGGCGCGCACGTTGAATGGTGGTACCACGCCAATGGCTGCCGCCAGTGGCTGAAGGTCGAGCGCGACACCCGCACCCATGCCATCGCCGCCGCCCGCGCCGCGCGCGAGGCCGACACGCCTGCGGGAGACGCCGCATGAGCCGCGCCCAGCGCAATCGCCTGGAGGCAGGCGGCCTCGTCGACCGCTCACAGGTGCTCGACTTCTCCTTTGACGGCAAGCGCTACCGCGGCCATGCCGGCGACACGCTGGCCTCCGCGCTGCTGGCGAACGGCGTGCGCCTCGTCGGCCGCTCCTTCAAATATCACCGCCCGCGCGGCATCTTCTCCGCCGGCGCGGAGGAGCCGAGCGCGCTCGTCGAGCTGCGCGACGGCGGCCGGCGCGAGCCCAACACCCGCGCCACCGTCGCCGAGCTCTATGACGGGCTGGAAGCGACCAGCCAGAACCGCTGGCCTTCGCTCGGCCTCGACGTGCTCAGCATGAACCGGCTCGTCGCGCCCTTCCTCGGCGCCGGCTTCTACTACAAGACCTTCATGTGGCCGGCGAAGGCGTGGGAGAAGCTCTACGAGCCCTTCATCCGCCGCGCCGCCGGCCTTGGCCGCGCCGCGGAAGGCACGGACCCCGACCATTACGAGAAGGCGACCACCTTCTGCGACGTGCTGGTGATCGGCGCCGGCCCGGCCGGGCTGATGGCGGCGCTCGCCGCCGGGCGCACCGGCGCCCGCGTCATCCTCGCCGACGAGGACTTCCTACCCGGCGGGCGGCTCAACGCCGAGGTCCACGAGATCGGTGGCCAGCAGGGCGCCGCCTACGCGGCCCATGTCGCCGCCGAACTGGCGAGCCTGCCCAATGTACGGGTCATGACCCGCACCACCGTGTTCGGCGTCTATGACGGCGGCACCTATGGCGCGCTGGAGAAGGTCAACGACCATCTGCGGGTGCCGTCGCCCTTCCAGCCGCGCCACAGGTTCTGGCGCATCGTCGCACGGCGCGCCGTGCTGGCGGCCGGCGCCACCGAGCGGCCCATCGTGTTCGGCGGCAATGACCGGCCGGGCGTGATGCTGGCCGGCGCGGTCGGCACCTATGTGCAGCGCTTCGCTGTGCGGCCCGGCCGGCACGTTGCGCTCTTCGCCAATAACGATGCCGCCTGGCGCGGCATGCTGGCGGCGCAGGCGGCCGGCGCCAATGTCGAGGCCATCGTCGATGTGCGCGGCGACGTTGCCTCAGTGCTGACCGAGGCTGCGAAGGCGAAGGACATCCGCGTCTTCACCGGCGCGCGCGTAATCGCCACCCACGGCAAGAAGCTGCGCACCATCGACGTCGCCTCCGCGGAGCGCGGACACGAACGGCTCTATATCGACACGCTTGCCGTCTCCGGCGGCTGGTCGCCCGCCGTCCATCTCACCTGTCATCACGGCGGCAGGCCGGTATGGAACGAAGCCGTCGCCGCCTTCGTGCCCGGCGCCACGCCGCCCGGCCTCAGCGTCGCCGGCGCGGCGAATGGCAGCTTCGCCCTGGGCGCCATCCTGAAGGAAGGCGCGCAGCAGGGCGCCGAGGCCGCGGAAGCGCTCGGCTTCCCGGTGCCGCCGCTCGACGTGCCGCATACGAGCGAGGAGAGCACGGCCCTCCAGCCCTTCTGGCATGTGGCGGATTCGAAGGGCGCCGCCTTCGTCGACCTGCAAAACGACGTCACCGCCAAGGATGTCGGCATCGCCCACCGGGAGGGCTTCCGCTCGGTCGAGCACCTGAAGCGCTACACCACGCTCGGCATGGCGACCGACCAGGGCCGCACCTCCAACGTCACCGGCCTGGCCATCATGGCCGAGCTGACCGGCGCTTCCATCGCCGAGACCGGCACGACGATCTTCCGCCCGCCTTATACGCCCGTCTCGCTGGGCGCGCTGGCCGGGCACCATCGGGGCAAGGATTTCCGCCCGGTCCGGCTCACGCCGACGCATGAATGGGCGGCGAAGCTCGGCGCGGTGTTCGTCGAGACCGGCCCGTGGCTACGCGCGCAATATTTCCCGCGCAAGGGCGAGAAGGACTGGCTGGAGACGGTCACCCGCGAGGTGAAGGCGGTGCGCTCCTCGGTCGGCCTCATCGACGTGTCGACCTTCGGCAAGATCGACCTGCAGGGTCCCGACGTCGGCACCTTCCTCGACCGCGTCTACATCAACACCTTCTCGACGCTTGCCGTCGGCAAGGCGCGCTACGGCGTCATGCTGCGCGAGGACGGCATGGTGATGGACGACGGCACCACCGCAAGGCTGGCACCCGAGCACTATGTGATGACCACGACCACGGCGAATGCCGCCAAGGTCTACCAGCATCTCGAATTCTGCCTGCAGGTGTTGTGGCCGGAGCTCGACGTCTCGCTCGCCTCGGTCTCCGAGCACTGGGCGCAGATCGCCATCGCCGGCCCGGTCGCGCGCACCGTGCTGTCCCGCGTCGTCGACAAGGACGTCGATGTCTCCGATGCCGCCCTGCCCTTCATGGGCGCGATCGAGGGCACGGTGATGGGCGGCGTGAAGGCGCGCCTCTTCCGCCTCTCCTTCTCCGGCGAGCTCGGCTACGAGATCGCCGTGCCGGCCCGGCAGGGCGCGAAGCTGGCGCAGGCATTGATGGAGGCCGGCCACGAATACGGCATCACCCCTTACGGCACCGAGGCACTCGGCGTGATGCGCATCGAGAAGGGCCATGTCTCCGGCAACGAATTGTCCGGCCAGACCACGGCCGGCGATCTCGGCCTCGGCCGCATGGCCTCACCTAAGAAGGACTATATCGGCCGCGTCATGGCCGGGCGGGCGGGCCTGATCGATCCCGACCGCCCGAGCCTCGTCGGCTTCAAGCCGGCGGACCGCACCAAGCGCCTACGGGCGGGGGCGCATTTCCTCGGTCTCGGCGCGCCCGCCGACATGGCGCATGACGAGGGCTACATGACCTCGGTCGCCTATTCGCCGCATCTCGGCCACTGGATCGGCCTCGGTCTCCTCAAGGGAGGCGCGAAGCGCGTCGGCGACCGGGTGCGCGCCTATGACCCGGTGCGCGGCGAGGAATTTGAGCTAGAGGTCTGCGCGCCAGGCTTCATCGATCCGCAAGGGGAGCGTCTGCGTGGCTGACCGTTCGTCTCACGACCCTCTCGCCGGGATCGCCTTCGACCGGCTGCCGCCGGCCGGCGCCTATGGCGCCCCGGGCGAGCCGGGCGTGGTGGCCTCGACCGCCGAGCCGTTCGTCGCCCTCGTCCTCGCCCGGCCGGGCAAGGCGGCGAGCGTGGTCGACCGGCTGCACCGCGCCTTCTCGGTCGCGCTGGCGGACCGCCCGCACGCCGCCATCGAGGGCAACACCACCGTCATTGGCACGGCGCCGGGCCGCTTCCTCGTGCTGTCGCGCACCGATGCCGACCTCTTCGGCACGCTGCGCGCCATCCTCGGCACCGACGCCACGGTGACAGAGCAAAGCGACGGCTATGTCACCTTTGATGTCACCGGTGACAGGGTGTCGGACGTGCTCGCCAAGGGAGCGTTGATAGACCTCGATCCTGTCGCCTTCCATGTGGGCGACGCTGTCACCACCGTCATCGCCCATATCGGCGTCACCCTGTGGCGAAGCGGCGAGAAGAGCTGGCGCGTGCTGGTGGGGCGCAGCTACGAGGCGAGCTTCACCCGCTTCCTCATCGCCAGCGCCGCCGAATACGGTCTGCGTCTGGAAAACAAAGGGTCCGAGGGACGAGGTTGAAGGCGGCGCGCCGCGCGCTTCCCCTGACACCTCATCTCCCGTAAAACCCGCGCCGCCGGCGCCGCGACGAGACGATCCCATGACCCAGACCACCGAACCCTACGTCCTTACCCTCTCCTGCCCCGATCGCCCGGGCATTGTCGCCACGGTGGCCAGCTTCCTGTTCGAGCGCGGCAGCAACATCCTGGAAGCTCAGCAGTTCGACGACACGGAGACCGGGCGCTTCTTCATGCGCGTCGTGTTCGACCGCGCTGCCGATTCCGGGTCCATCGCGGAGCTGAAGGCGGAATTCGAGGCGGTGGCCGAGAAGTTCGCGCTGAACTGGCGCCTGCGCGGGCGCAACCAGAAGCGCCGCGTGATGCTGCTGGTCTCCAAGTTCGACCATTGCCTCGCCGACCTGCTCTATCGCTGGCGCATCGGCGAGATCCCGATGGAGATCGCCGGCATCATCGCCAACTACCCGCGCGAGACCTACGCCCATCTCGATTTCGCGGATATCCCGTTCCATTATTTGCCGGTCACCAAGCAGACCAAGATGGAGCAGGAAGCCCAGCTCTGGGAACTGTTCCAGAAGTCCGGCGCCGAGGTGGCAGTGCTCGCCCGCTACATGCAGGTGCTTTCGGATGGGCTGTCGGCCAAGCTTTCCGGGCGCTGCATCAACATCCACCACTCCTTCCTGCCCGGCTTCAAGGGCGCCAAGCCCTATCACCAGGCGCATGAGCGCGGGGTGAAGCTGATCGGCGCCACCGCCCATTACGTCACCTCCGACCTCGACGAAGGGCCGATCATCGAGCAGGATGTGGAGCGCATCAGTCACCAGGACACCGCTGATGACCTCGTGCGCAAAGGCCGCGACATCGAGCGCCGCGTGCTCGCCCGCGCGCTGGCCTGGCACCTCGACGACCGGGTGCTGCTAAACGGCCATCGCACCGTCGTTTTCCGCGACTGAGGGGGCGAAAATGGTCGAGACCCGGATCATCGACGGCAAGGCCTTCGCCGAGAATCTGCGAAAGCGCGTGGCCAGCGATGTCACCGCCTTCCACGCCGCAACCGGCGTAACACCAGGACTCGCGGTGGTGCTGGTCGGCGAGGACCCGGCCAGCTCGGTCTATGTGCGCAACAAGGGCAAGCAGACCGTGGAGGCCGGCATGGCCTCCATCGAGCACAAGCTGCCGGCCACGACCAGCCAGGCCGAGCTGCTGGCGCTGATCGCCACGCTCAACACGGAAAAGGAAGTGCACGGCATCCTCGTGCAGCTTCCCTTGCCCGCTCACATCGACGCGCAGGCGGTTCTGTCCACCATCGACCCGGCCAAGGACGTCGACGGCTTTCATGTGGTTAACGCCGGCCGGCTCACCGTCGGCCTCGACGCGCTGGTGCCCTGCACGCCGCTCGGCTGCGTGATGCTGCTGAAGGACCAGCTCGGCTCGCTCGCCGGGCTGGAAGCCGTGGTGGTCGGGCGCTCCAACATCGTCGGCAAGCCGCTGGCGCAGCTTCTGCTGCGCGAGGACTGCACCGTCACCGTCGCCCATTCGCGCACCCGCGACCTCCCCGAGGTATGCCGGCGCGCCGACATCCTCATCGGCGCGGTCGGTCGGCCGGAGATGATCCGCGGCGACTGGATCAAGCCGGGCGCGACAGTGATCGACGTCGGCATCAACCGGGTGACCCTTGCCGACGGGAAGCACCGGCTGGTGGGCGACGTGGCCTTCGAGGAAGCGCAGGGCATCGCCGGCGCCATCACCCCGGTCCCCGGCGGCGTCGGCCCGATGACCATCGCCTGCCTGCTGGCGAACACGCTAACGGCGGCGAAGCGGCAGGTGGAGGCGTAGAACGCCCGCTCTGACGAGCATCCTTCGAGGCCCGGCTTGCGGCCGGGCACCTCAGGATGAGGTTGCTCTTTGAAATGGACCTCATCCTGAGGTGCGAGCCGAAGGCGAGCCTCGAAGGATAGTAAAGCCGATGACGGCTTCTCCTCACCCCCGCGGCATGCGGTTCCAGGCGTCGAGGCCGGCGATCTTGTAGGCCTCGGCCAGCGTCGGGTAGTTGAACGTGTTCTCGATGAAATAGTCGATCGTGCCCTTCAGGTTCAGCACCGCTTGGCCGATATGGATCAGCTCGGTGGCGCCCTCGCCGACGATGTGCACCCCGAGCAGACGGCGCGTCTTCACCGAGAAGATCATCTTCATCATGCCGGTGCTCAGCCCCATGATGTGGCCGCGCGAGGTCTCGCGGAAGCGGGCGATGCCGCATTCATAGGGGATCTCGCGCTTGCGCACCTCCTCCTCGCTCATGCCGACCGTCGACATCTCCGGCACCGAATAGATGCCATAGGGGAAGAATTCCGGCGGCGGCGGCGGCTCCAGGCCGAAGGCATGGCAGGCGGCGACGCGGCCCTGCTCCATCGAGGTGGAGGCGAGGCTGGGGAAGCCGATGACGTCGCCCGCCGCATAGATGTGCGGCACCTCGGTCTGTAGCGTCTTCGGTTCGACCTTGAGCCGCCCACGATGGTCGACGGTGAGGCCCGCTGCCTCCAGGTTCAACCGGTCGGTGGCGCCGACGCGGCCAGCGGCGAAGAGCAGCATGTCGGCCTGCACAGTGCGTCCGTCGGCCAGCTTGCAGATCGGGCGCTCGTCAGGGCCGAGGGTGATCGAGGTAACGGATGCTCCGAGGCGCAGACCGACATTGCGGTCGCGCAGTTCGTGCGTGAACTCCTCGATCAGCTCCTTGTCGATGAAGTCGAGGAAACTCGCGCGGGGCTCGATCAGCGTCACCGCGACATCCAGCGCGCTGAAGATCGTCGCGTATTCCACCCCGATCACCCCGGCGCCGATCACCGCCAGGCTGCGCGGCAGCTTCGGCAGGTCGACGATCTCGTCGCTGTCGAACACGGTCATGCCGTTGAACGGCACGTAGTCCGGCCGAAACGGCTTGGTGCCGACGGCGATGAGGATATTCGCGCCTGTCACCGTCTCGATCTCGCCGGTCTCGCCGGTGATCTCGATGGTGTGGGGATCGAGGAAGCGCGCCTCGCCGCGCGCGTTCTTCACCCCGTTGCGGGCGAACTGATGCTCGAGCACCTCGACCTCGTGGTCGAGCGTCTTGTGCAGGCGCGCCATCAGGTCACCGGCGCCGATGTCCTGCTTCACCCGGTAGGCGCGCCCGTAGAAGCCGCGCTCGCGCCAGCCGGAGAGGTTCAGCACTGTCTCGCGCAGCGTCTTCGAGGGGATGGTGCCGGTATGGACCGAGACGCCGCCGACGCGGCGGCCTTTCTCGATCACCAGCACCGACTTGCCGATCTTGGCGGACTGCACGGCGGCGCGGCGCCCGGAGGGACCGCTGCCGATGACAATCATGTCGTAGTCGTACATGGAGGACGCCGAACCTTGGGGCAGCAGGATTGCCGTCCATCGATGCACGATGAATGCCAAGCTTCGATGACGGTCGGCTGCTACCGGAGGCTTGGCTTTTGCCGGCGAAAGCGCTCCCATGGTCCGGTCGCAGGGAGAGCAGACTTGACCGATACGTCCCGCAGGCCGGCGAAAGCCGACATCAAGGCCGAGACTACCAATGAGGAGCTCAGCACCGGCTCGGGCGCGCCGCTCGTCAATGAGCGGACGCTGGAACAGGCGCTCGGCCAGCAGGTGCGCGCGGTGCGGCGGGAGCTCGAGCTCACCGTCTCCGACCTCGCCAATGCCGCCGGCATCTCGGTCGGCATGCTGTCGAAGATCGAGAACGGGCTGATCTCGCCCTCGCTCGCCACGCTGCAGGCGATCGCCGGCGCGCTCAACGTGCCGATCTCGACCCTGTTCACCACCTTCGAGGAGAAGCGCGACTGCTCCTATGTGCCGGCCGGCCAGGGCGTGCACATCGAGCGGCGCGGCACCAAGGTCGGGCACCAGTACGAGTTGCTCGGCCATGCGCTCGGCGGCGACGTGGTGGTCGAGCCGTATCTGATCACGCTGAGCGAGGAGGCGGTGTCCTATACCGGCTTCCGCCACGCCGGGGTGGAGTTCATCCATATGCTCTCGGGCGAGGTGGTCTACCGCCACGGCGACCGCACCTATCACCTCCGGCCCGGCGATTCGCTGCTGTTCGATTCCGCCGCCAATCACGGCCCCGAGGAGCTGCTGGTGCGGCCGATGAGCTACCTGTCGATCATCATCTACCCCCGCCAGCCGGGTTGATCGGGGGGCGCCACCGCTCTGCGTGAGTATCCTTCGAGGCCCGGCTTTGCCGCGCGCCTCAGGATGAGGGTCTCCTTTTGGATGACCTCATCCTGAGGAGATGTGGAAGCAAAGCATAGTTTCCTACAGAGAAAATTATATTCCCTTCCATTGACGCCCCGTCTCACCTCCCCTACAAGGATCGGGACCCCTCTCCTGCCCCGGAGTTCCGCCATGTGCGGCATTGTCGGCCTGTTCCTGAAAGACAAGAAGCTCGAGCCCGAGCTCGGCGCCATGGTGGCGCAGATGCTCGACGTCATGTGCGACCGCGGGCCGGATTCGGCCGGCTTCGCCGTCTATGGCGCCGGCACGCCGGGCTTCGTGAAGCTCACTTTGCGCGGCCCCGCCGGCACGGACTTTTCCGCCCTCGGCGCCGAGATCGGCCATCTCGTCACCCCGCGCGACACCCATGCGGTACTGAGCGTGCCCGCGGCCGAGGAAGCCACCGTGCGCGCGGCGCTGGCCCGCATCGCCCCGGAGGTCCGCGTGGTCGGCGCAGGTGCCCGCATGGAGCTCTACAAGGAGGTCGGCCTGCCCGCCGACGTCGCCCGGCGCTTCAAGCTGGAGACCATGTCCGGCACCCACGCCATCGGCCATACCCGCATGGCGACCGAGAGCGCGGTGACCACCGATGGCGCCCATCCCTTCTCCACCGGCCCGGACCAGTGCCTCGTGCATAACGGCTCGCTGTCGAACCATGCCGGCGTGCGCCGCCTGCTCGCTCGCGAGGGGCTGCCGGTGACGACCGAGAACGACAGCGAGGTCGCAGCCGCCTATCTCACCTACCGCATGCGCGGCGGTGACAGCCTGGGCGAGGCGCTGGAGCACTCGCTCGACGACCTCGACGGCTTCTACACCTTCGTCGTCGGCACCGAGTCCGGCTTCGGCGTGCTGCGCGACCCCATCGCCTGCAAGCCCGCCGTCATGGCCGAGACCGACGGCTACGTCGCCTTCGGCTCGGAATACCGGGCGCTCGCCGGCCTACCCGGCATCGAGAGCGCCCGCGTCTTCGAGCCCGAACCCGCCAAGGTCTATTTCTGGGACCGCGCCGCGTGAACATCGCCATAGATCGAACCATGACCGACGCCACCCGCTTCGACCTCGCGAGCGCGCCGCTGCGCGAGCTCAACTCGGCGCTGCACAAGCTTTCCGCCGACACCAACGAAACCTACTGGAAGGTCGCCAACCCCGCCGGCCGCCACGCCGTTGCCGCCGGGCTCGACGTTCCTGTCACCGTCGAGATCGACGGGCCGGTCGGCTATTACTGCGGCGGCATGAACAAGCAGGCCCGCATCATCGTCAACGGCAATGCCGGCGTCGGCGTCGCCGAGAACATGATGAGTGGCCTTGTCCATGTGAAGGGCGATGCCAGCCAGGCCGCCGGTGCCACCGCCCATGGCGGCCTCCTCATCATCGATGGCAACGCGTCGGCGCGCTGCGGCATCTCGATGAAGGGCATCGACATCGTGGTGAAGGGCTCGGTCGGCCATATGAGCGCGTTCATGGCGCAGGCCGGCACGCTCACCGTGCTGGGCGACGCCGGCGACGCGCTGGGCGACAGCCTCTACGAGGCGAAGCTGTTCGTGCGCGGCTCGGTCGCCGGCCTCGGAGCCGACTGCGTCGAGAAGGAGATGCGCGAGGAGCACAAGGCGCTGCTCGCCGCCAAGCTCGACGCGGCCGGCATCCTCGGCGAGGTCGATATCTCCGAGTTCCGCCGCTACGGCTCGGCGCGCACGCTCTACCATTTCCACGTCGACAACGTGTCGAGCTACTGAGGGCGCGGGCGATGAACGATATGACCAACACCCCGCGCACCAAGCCGCGCGTCTCGGCGACCTTTGATGAGTACACGCTCTCGGAGATCCGCCGCGCCGCGGCGACCGGCATCTACGACATCCGCGGCGGCGGTGCGAAGCGCAAGGTCCCGCATTTCGACGACCTGCTCTTCCTCGGCGCCTCCATGTCGCGCTATCCGCTGGAAGGCTACCGCGAGAAGTGCTCGACGGAAGTCGTGCTCGGCACGCGCTTCGCCAAGAAGCCGATCGAGCTGAAGATCCCGATCACCATCGCCGGCATGAGCTTCGGCTCGCTCTCCGCCAACGCCAAGGAAGCGCTCGGGCGCGGCGCCTCGGCTATGGGCACCTCGACCACCACCGGCGACGGCGGCATGACAAACGAGGAGCGCGGGCACTCCACCCAGCTCGTCTACCAGTACCTGCCCTCGCGCTACGGCATGAACCCGGACGACCTCAAGCGCGCCGACGCCATCGAGGTGGTGGTCGGCCAGGGCGCCAAGCCCGGCGGCGGCGGCATGCTGCTCGGCCAGAAGATCACCGAGCGCGTCGCCGCCATGCGTACGCTCCCCGTCGGCATCGACCAGCGCTCGGCCTGCCGCCATCCGGACTGGACCGGGCCGGACGACCTCGAGATCAAGATCGAGGAGCTGCGCGAGATCACCGACTGGGAGAAGCCGATCTATGTGAAGGTCGGCGCCGCCCGCCCCTATTACGACACGGCGCTCGCCGTGAAGTCGGGCGCGGACGTGGTGGTCGTCGACGGCATGCAGGGCGGTACCGCCGCCACCCAGGAGATCTTCATCGAGCATGTCGGCATCCCGACGCTCGCCGCCGTCCGGCAGGCGGTGAAGGCGCTGCAGGACCTCGGCATGCACCGCAAGGTGCAGCTCGTCGTCTCCGGCGGCATCCGCAACGGCGCCGACGTCGCGAAAGCCTTGGCGCTCGGCGCCGACGCCGTCGCCATCGGAACCGCGGCCCTCGTCGCCCTCGGCGACAATGACCCCCATTACCAGGCCGAGTACGAGGCGCTGGGCACCACCGCCGGCGCCTATGACGACTGGCACGAGGGCCGCGACCCCGCCGGCATCACCACGCAGGACCCGGCGCTGATGGCGCGGCTCGATCCGGTTGCCGCCGGCCGTCGCCTCGCCAACTATCTCGCCGTGCTGACGTTGGAGTGCCAGACTATCGCCCGCGCCTGCGGCAAGAGCCACGTCCACAATCTCGAGCCCGAGGACCTGGTGGCGCTCACCATCGAGGCCGCCGCCATGGCCCAGGTGCCGCTCGCCGGCACCAACTGGGTGCCGGGCAGGAACGCAAGCTTCTAAAAATCATCAAAACCCCGCGCCTCGGCGCGGGGTTTGCACGTCACGACCACCAACGAGCCCGCACGGGCCAGGGAACAGCACGGAACCGGATTGCACCATGGCGAACGATCTCGCACATGCCGCCAAAGAGCTCGGCATCAAGTATTTCCTGATCTCCTATGTCGACCTGTTCGGCGGGCTGCGGGCCAAGCTGGTCCCGGCCGCTGCCATCGGTGGCATGCAGAAGGCGGGCGCGGGCTTCGCCGGCTTCGCCACCTGGCTCGACATGAGCCCCGCCGACGCGGACCTGTTCGCCGTTCCCGATCCGGACAGCCTGATCCAGCTTCCCTGGAAACCGGAAGTCGGCTGGCTCGCCTCGGATCTCGTCATGAATGACGAGCTAGTGGCGCAGGCCCCGCGCAACCTGCTCAAGACCACCATGCTGGGCGCCGATTCCATCGGCTACCAGATGAAGACCGGCGTCGAGTGCGAGTTCTTCCTGACGACGCCGGATGGCTCGAAGATCTCCGACGGCGCCGACAACGCCACCAAGCCCTGCTACGACCAGTCCGCCCTGATGCGCCGCTACGACGTCATCAAGGAGATCTGCGACAGCATGCTCACGCTGGGCTGGGGGCCGTACCAGAACGACCACGAAGACGCCAACGGCCAGTTCGAGATGAACTGGAACTTCGGCGACGCGCTCGTCACCGCCGACCGGCACGTCTTCTTCAAGTTCATGGCCCGCTCGATCGCGGAGAAGCATGGGCTGCGCGCGACCTTCATGCCCAAGCCCTTCATCGACCTCACCGGCTCGGGCTGCCACATGCACACCTCGCTGTGGTCGGGCGACGCCAACGTGTTCGAGGACGAGGCGGGTGAGCTCGGCCTGTCCGACATCGGCTACAACTTCATCGGCGGGCTGATCCATTCGGCCGACGCGCTGTGCGCCATCACCAACCCGACGGTGAATTCCTACAAGCGCATCAATGCCCCGCGCACGGTCTCCGGCGCCACCTGGGCGCCGAACACCGTCACCTACACCGGCAACAACCGCACCCACATGATCCGCATCCCCGATGCGGGACGGCTGGAGCTGCGCCTGCCGGACGGCGCGGCGAACCCCTATCTCATGCCGGCTGCCGTGCTCGCCGCCGGTCTCGACGGCGTGCAGAACCAGCGCGATCCGGGCAAGCGGCTCGACATCAACATGTACACGGACGGGCACAAGGTGCGCGGCGCCAAGAAGCTGCCGCTCAACCTGCTCGACGCCCTGCGGGCGCTGGAGAAGTCCTCCGTGCTGCGCAACGCGCTCGGCGCCCCCTTCATCGACGGTTACATCAAGCTGAAGACCGAGGAATGGAACGCCTATTCGCGCCACCTCACTCAGTGGGAGCGCGACAACACGCTGGATATTTGAGGCGGCGGATAGATCGGGCGCTCCACCAAAGCGACGTCATGCCCGGCCTTGTGCCGGGCATCCACGTCTTTGGGCACCGTTGAAGGCATGGATGGCCGGCCCAAGCCCGGCCATGACGTTTGCTCCGGCGGCTAGTCCCGCACCGAGAACGGCACCACGCCGCGCCGGTCGGGATCGAGCACGATCTCCCGGTCGAGCGGCGGGAAGGCGCGCTCGGGGCACGAGGCGCGCGGACAGATGCGGCAATTGACACCGAGCGGCGCAACCGCCGCCGACTTCAAATCCAGCCCGTCGGCATAGACGAGCTCGCCCGCATAGGAGAGCTCGCAACCTATGCCGAGGGCGAAGCGGCGCTCGCGCGCGCCGTAGCGGGTCGCCGGCTTCGAGGTGCCGCGCGCAAGGCACAGATAGCGCACCCCGTCCGGCATCTCGCCGACCTGCACCAGCGTGCGCGAAGGCTGCTCGAACGCCTCGTGCACGTTCCACACCGGGCAGGCGCCGCCATAGCGCGCGAACTGGAAGCGCGTGGCGCTGTGGCGCTTGATGACGTTGCCGGCGCGGTCGACCTTGAGGAAATAGAACGGCACGCCCTTCTCGCCCGGCCGCTGCAGGCTCGAAAGACGGTGGCAGACCTGTTCCAGGCTCGCCCCGGTTATCGCAGCCAGAATGTCGAGGTCGTGACGCTTCTCCCGCGCCAGCCGCGCGAAGCGCCGATAGGGCAGCATCAGCGCTCCGGCATAGTAGTTCTGCAAGGATAGCCGGCAGACCTCGCGCGCGGTGGCGCTGCGGAAGCCGGCGTCGACGACGTGCTGGTCGATCAGCTCGCTCTGCTCGAAGCGGGCGATCAGCGCGGCGAGGCGGAACGCCTGGCTGGCGCGGTCCAGCGTGCGCGACAGCGTCGCCACGCGGCGATGGCGATCATAGGCGATGAGCGGCGCGTCGAGCGCGTCGGCGGGTGCCATGTCGACGACGATGTCGTGCCTCTGGCGCAGATGTTGCGCCAGCACCGCCACCGCATCGTCGCGCGCGAACAGGTCGAGCGCCGCATTGCGCTCCTCGGCCGCCCGGTCGAGCCCGTCGACATAATTGTCGATGTAATGGAAATGATCGCGCACCTCCTCATAGGGCGCGGGGTTGCGCGCTTCGCCGTCGACCTCGCGCGCCACCGACACCACCGCGTCGTCCAGCGCGGCGCGGCGTTCATCGAGCCGGCGTAGCGCGCCGTGCAGCCGCAGGAAAGCGTGCGCGAAGGCGGGCGCATGGGTGGTGGCGTTCTTCAGGTCCTGAAGGCTCGGCTCCAGCCCACGAAACACCGGATCGGCCAGCGCCTCGCGCAGATCGGCGACGATGCGGTCGAGATCGTCGGCGCCGAAGCGGGTGATGTCGAGATCGAAGGTGCGGCTGATGGCGAGCAGCACCGCGGCGGTGACGGGCCGCTGGTTGCTCTCGATCTGGTTGATGTAGCTCGGGGAGAGCGACAGCCGGCGGGCGAAGTCGATCTGCGTCAGCCCGAGCCGCTCGCGCACATTGCGCACCGCGTGGCCGGCGAACACCTTCTTCGACATGCCGGCCATGGTCGCCGCTTGCGTCCCGTCATCGATCTTGTGAAAATTTTACAATTTTACGATCCGCATTTTCACAGCTTAAGTTTTGCCCCGCAAGGGCCTAGAACAATCGCCGACTTGCCGCACGCCGAGGGAACCGCCCGATGAAGCACATTCTCGACGAGCTCGAACAGCGCCGCGCCGGCGCCCGCTTAGGGGGCGGGGAGAAACGCATCGAGGCGCAGCACAAGCGCGGCAAGCTCACCGCCCGCGAGCGCATCGAATTGCTGCTCGACACCGGCTCCTTCGAGGAGTTCGACAGCTTCGTGCAGCACCGCTGTACCGATTTCGGCATGGAGAAGACCAAGATCTCCGGCGATGGCGTCGTCACCGGCTGGGGCACGGTGAACGGCCGGCAGGTCTTCGTCTTCGCCAAGGACTTCACCGTGTTCGGCGGCTCGCTGTCGGAAGCGCATGCGGCGAAGATCACCAAGATCCAGGACCTGGCGCTCAAGACCCGAGCGCCGATCATCGGCCTGTTCGACGCCGGCGGCGCGCGCATCCAGGAGGGCGTGGCGGCGCTCGGCGGCTATGGCGAGGTGTTCAAGCGCAACGTGCTGGCCTCGGGCGTCATCCCGCAGATCTCGGTCATCATGGGCCCCTGCGCCGGCGGCGACGTCTATTCGCCCGCGATGACCGACTTCATCTTCATGGTGCGCGACACGAGCTACATGTTCGTCACCGGCCCGGAGGTGGTGAAGACGGTCACCAACGAGACGGTGACCTCCGAAGAGCTCGGCGGCGCCAAGGTGCACACCACGCGCTCCTCGGTTGCTGACGGCGCCTATGACAACGACGTCGAGTGCCTGCTGCAGATGCGCCGGCTGATCGACTTCTTGCCCGAGAACAACCAGTCCGGCGCGCCCTCCTGGCCGAGCTTCGACGACGGCGAGCGCATCGACGCCTCGCTCGACACGCTCGTGCCCGACAACCCGAACAAGCCCTACGACATGAAGGAGTTGATCGGAAAAGTCGTCGACGAGGGCGACTTCTTCGAGATTCAGGAAGCCTTCGCCCGCAATATCGTCACCGGCTTCGGCCGCGTCGAGGGCAGGACGGTCGGCATCGTCGCCAACCAGCCCATGGTGCTGGCGGGCGTGCTCGACGCCGACGCCTCGCGCAAGGCGGCGCGTTTCGTGCGCTTCTGCGACGCCTTCGAGATCCCGATCCTCACCTTCGTCGACGTGCCCGGCTTCCTGCCCGGCACGGCGCAGGAATATGGCGGGCTGATCAAGCACGGCGCCAAGCTGCTCTTCGCCTATAGCGAGGCCACCGTGCCGCTCGTCACCGTCATCACCCGCAAGGCCTTCGGCGGTGCCTATGACGTCATGGCCTCCAAGCATATCGGCGGCGACGTCAACTATGCCTGGCCGACCGCGCAGATTGCGGTGATGGGCGCCAAGGGGGCGGTAGAGATCATCTTCCGCGCCGACATCGACGATCCCGAGAAGATCGCCGCGCGCACGAAGGAATATGAGCAGCGCTTCCTCTCGCCCTTCGTGGCGGCCGAGCGCGGCTATATCGACGAGGTGATCACGCCGCGCTCGACGCGCAAGCGCATCGCCCGGGCGCTCGCCATGCTCGCCTCGAAAAGGATCGAGGCGCCGATGAAGAAGCACGACAACCTGCCGCTCTGAGATCCAGCCATGTTCAAGAAGATCCTCATCGCGAACCGTGGCGAGATCGCCTGCCGGGTCATAAAGACCGCGCGGCGCATGGGCATCGCGACGGTCGCCGTCTATTCGGACGCCGACAAGGATGCGCTGCATGTCGAGATGGCCGACGAGGCCGTGCATATCGGCGCGGCGCCGGCGGCGCAGTCCTATCTCTTGATCGACAAGATCATCGCCGCAGCCAAGCAGACCGGCGCCGAGGCGGTGCATCCAGGCTACGGCTTCCTCTCCGAGCGCGCCGCCTTCCCCGAAGCGCTGGCGGCCGAAGGCATCGTCTTCATCGGGCCCAATCCGCGCGCTATCGAGGCGATGGGCGACAAGATCGAATCCAAGAAGGCGGCGGCCGCCGCCAAGGTCTCCACCGTCCCCGGCTATCTCGGCGTGATCGAAGATGCCGGGCACGCCGCCAAGATCGCCGACGAGATCGGCTATCCGGTGATGATCAAAGCCTCGGCCGGGGGCGGCGGCAAGGGCATGCGCATCGCCCATTCGCGCGCCGAAGTGCAGGACGGCTTCGACCGCGCTCGCTCGGAGGCGAAGTCCTCCTTCGGCGACGACCGTGTGTTCGTCGAGAAGTTCATCGTCCAGCCGCGCCACATCGAGATCCAGGTGCTGGGCGACAAGCACGGCAACGTCATCCATCTTGGCGAGCGCGAATGCTCGATCCAGCGCCGCAACCAGAAGGTCGTCGAGGAGGCCCCCTCGCCACTGCTGGACGAGGCCACCCGCAAGCTGATGGGCGAACAGGCGGTCGCGCTGGCCAGGGCGGTGGACTACGACAGCGCCGGCACGGTGGAGTTCGTCGCCGGGCAGGACAGATCCTTCTACTTCCTCGAGATGAACACCCGCCTGCAGGTGGAGCATCCGGTGACCGAACTTGTCACCGGCATCGACCTCGTCGAGCAGATGATCCGCGTCGCCGCCGGCGAGAAGCTGTCCATCACCCAGGCCGACGTGAAGCTGAACGGCTGGGCGGTGGAGAGCCGCGTCTATGCCGAGGACCCCTATCGCGGCTTCCTGCCCTCCATCGGCCGGCTCACCCGCTATCGCCCGCCGGCGGAAGGCGTGAAGGACGCCGTCACCACCCGCAACGACACCGGCGTCTATGAGGGCGGCGAGATCTCGCTCTATTACGACCCGATGATCGCCAAGCTGATCACCCACGCGCCGACGCGCGAGGAGGCGATCGAGGCGCAGGCGGATGCGCTCGACGCCTTCGCCATCGGCGGCATCCAGCACAACATCCCCTTCCTCGCCTCGCTGATGGCGCATGAGCGCTGGCGGGCGGGCAAGCTCTCCACCGGCTTCATCGCCGACGAATATCCCGATGGCTTCCACGCCACCGCGCCGAGCCCGGCGCTGGCCCGCCGCCTCGCGGCGGTGGCGGCGGTGATCGACAATGTCGGCAACGCCCGCAAGCGCAAGATCAGCGGCCAGCTTGCCGGCCGGGCGGTGGTGTTCGAGCATCAGCGGGTGGTCAGCCTCGGCGGCGGTCAAGGCGGACTTGCCCTGCACTGCGAGGTCGACCGCGCCGCCGGCGGCTTCATCGTCACCTTCCTCGACGAGGACGGCCGCGCCGCCGGCACGCATGAGCTGCGCTCCGGCTGGCAGCCCGGGGAACCGGTGTGGAACGGGGTGTTCGACGACGAGGCCATCGCCGTTCAGGTGCGCCCGCGCCTCAACGGTGTCAGCCTCGCCCATCGTGGCGTGGCGGTGGACGCGCTGGTCTATACGCGCCGCGAGGCGGAGCTGGCTGCGCTGATGCCGGAAAAGGTGCAGTCCGGCGCCGGCAAGCAGTTGCTCTGCCCGATGCCCGGCCTCGTCGTCTCCATCGCCGTCTCCGAGGGGCAGGAGGTGAAGGCCGGCGAGGCGCTTGCCGTGGTCGAGGCGATGAAGATGGAGAACGTGCTGCGCGCCGAGCGCGACGCCACGGTCGGCAAGATCCTCGCCAAGGCCGGCGACAGCCTCGCCGTCGACGCGGTGATCCTGGAATTCGCCTGAGGGGAACGCGCGATGGACCTCGATCTTGCCTCCTTCCCGCCCGCCGCCCGCGCCGACTGGCTGAAGCTGGTCGAGGGCGTGCTGAAGGGCACACCCTACGACAAGCGCATGCTCACCCGCACGGCGGACGGCTACACGCTCGACGCCCTGCCCGAGCGCCGGCGCGAGGCCGCGCCCATCGCCGGGCGGCGGGCGGGCGCGCCGTGGAAGGTGATCGCGCGGATCGACCATGACGACCCGGCGGCGGCCAATGCGCAGTTGCTGGAGGACCTCGACGGCGGCGCGGACGGCGCCACCCTCGTCTTCGCCTCGGCGCCCGCGGCCGGCGGCTTCGGCCTGCCGGTCCGCCACGAGGAACTGGTGCAGGTGCTCAAGGGCGTGATGCCGGAGCTCATCACCCTGCGCGTCGAGGCGGGGCAGTATCAGGGCCGCGACATCGCCCTCGCGCTCGCCCGTCTCTACGAGAAGCAGGACCCGGCGAAGCTCGATATACACTTCGGCCTTGATCCGATTGGGGATTTCGCCGCGCTCGGCGCCGCGCCGATCGAATGGGACGCTCTGTCCGCCCGCCTCGGCCAGACGGTGGCGACGCTGCGCGCTCGCGGGCTCGTCTCGCCCATGGTGCGGGCCGACGGGCGGCTGCACCACGCGGCGGGCGCCACCGACGCGCAGGAGTTGGCCGCGGTGCTCGCCACCGCCCTCGCCTATCTGCGCGCCTTGGAAGCCGCCGGGCTGTCGCTGGAAGATGCCGCCGGCGCCATCGAGGTGACGCTCACCGCCGATGTCGACCAGTTCGGCACCCAGGCCAAGCCGCGCGCCTTCCGCCAGCTCTGGGCGGCGGCACTGTCAGCGTGCGGCGTCGAGGCCAAGCCCGTTTCGATCCACATGGAAACGGCATGGCGCTCGCTGACCCGCCGCGATCCTCATGTGAACCTGCTGCGCGGTACTATTGCTGCCTTTGCGGCGGGTGTCGGCGGGGCGGATAGTGTCTCGGTGCTGCCTTATACGCAGGCGCTCGGGCTTCCCGACGCCGATGCGCGGCGGCTTGCTCGCAACACCCAGGTCATCCTGATCGAGGAATCGAACCTCCACCGCGTTGCCGACCCTTCCGCCGGCGCGGGGGCTATCGAGGAGCGCACGGAGGAGCTCGCCGCCGCAGCATGGGAGTTGTTCCGCCAGATCGAACGCGAGGGCGGCATGGTCGAGAGCCTCACCTCCGGCGCCTGGCAAAAGCGCATCGGCGAGGCGCGCAAGGCGCGCGAAAAGGACGTCGCCACCCTCCGCCAAGCCATTACCGGCACGTCGGAATTTCCGCTGCTGGGTGAAGCCGTGCCGACCGTCCTCGCCCTCGCCCGCCGGCCGAGCGCGGCGCCCTCCGAGGGTGCGCTGCTGTGCGAGCCGCTCACCGCCCAACGCCTTGCCGAACCTTATGAAAAGCTCCGCGACGCCGGCGAGGCGGCGGGCGCGCGGGTGTTCCTCGCCGGCCTCGGCACGGCCGCGGACTTCACCCCGCGCGCGGCCTTCGCCCGCAGCGCCTTCGAGGCCGGCGGCATTGCCGCCATCGGCCACGATAGCTTCACCGACTTCGCAAAGCTCGCCGAAGCCTTCCGCGCCTCCGGCGCGCGCCTCGCCTGCCTGTGCTCCTCCGACGAGGTCTACGCGACCTCCGCCGAGGCAGCCGCCCGCGCGCTCAAGCAGGCCGACGCCGCCGCGATCTACCTCGCCGGCCGACCCGGCGAGCACGAAGCGGCGTTCAAGGACGCCGGCATCGACGCCTATCTGTTTGCCGGCGGCGATCTCCTGGCCTTCCTGGAAGAGGCGCATCGCCGGCTCGGCATCCCCCGGAGAGCGGAACCATGACGCCGGCCATCCGTTTTCCTGCGAGCGGCAGGGCCGCCGCTTCGGACGCAGGGAAGAACCATGGGAACGCTGGATCAGGCCGCTTGCGGCGCAGCGCTCTGCGGAGCGTTGCTCGTCCCAGCAGCGGCACAGGAGGCGGCGGATGTCGCGCTCCACGACGGCATCTGGCAGGTGGCGACCGAGCCGGTCTCCGGACCGTGCTCGAAACGCTTCGAATTCAAGCTGTCGGTCGACGACGGGCGCATCAGCTATGCCGGGATCTGGCCGGTGGATGCCAGCGGCTCGGTGAACGCGCTCGGGGTGATCGAGATCCTCGTCGTGCGCGGCGAGGAGACCGTGGCGGCGAAGGGCGTGGTGCGCGGCGACACCGCCTCCGGCAAATGGGTCTCCCCGGTGAAGAACTGCTCGGGATCGTGGGTGGCGCGCAAGGCCTGACTCGCCCGCAGGCTTGCGGCCCGCAGGAGGGTGTCCGATGAGCCGCATCCCTGATTTCAGCGCCCTCGACTGGAAGCCACCTCACCTCGCCCCGCCGCCCGCCGCGGCGGAGAGCTGGGAGACGCCCGAGCGCATCGCGGTGAAGCCGCTCTACGGCCCCGACGACATCGCCGGGCTCTCCTTCGTCCACAGCTACCCCGGCATCGCGCCCTTCCTGCGCGGGCCGTACCCGACCATGTACGCGACCCAGCCCTGGACGATCCGGCAATATGCCGGCTTCTCCACAGCGGAGGATTCAAACGCCTTCTACCGCCGCAACCTCGCGGCCGGGCAGAAGGGGCTGTCGGTCGCCTTCGACCTCGCCACCCATCGCGGCTATGACAGCGACCATCCGCGGGTCGCCGGCGATGTCGGCATGGCGGGCGTCGCCATCGACTCAATCTACGACATGCGCACGCTGTTCTCGGGGATTCCGCTGGACAGGATGAGCGTGTCGATGACCATGAACGGCGCGGTGCTGCCGATCCTCGCGCTCTACGTCGTGGCGGCCGAGGAGCAGGGCGTGAAGCCGGCCCAGCTCTCCGGGACCATCCAGAACGACATCCTCAAGGAGTTCATGGTCCGCAACACCTACATCTACCCGCCCGGCCCCTCGATGCGGATCATCGCCGACATCTTCGCCTTCACGGCGAAGGAGATGCCGCGCTTCAACTCCATCTCGATCTCCGGCTACCACATGCAGGAAGCGGGGGCGACGCAGGACCTCGAGCTCGCCTACACGCTCGCCGACGGCGTCGACTATGTGCGCGCCGGCGTCCAGGCCGGCATGCCGGTCGACGCCTTCGCGCCGCGCCTCTCCTTCTTCTGGGCGATCGGCATGAACTTCTTCATGGAGGTGGCGAAGCTGCGCGCCGCCCGGCTGATCTGGGCCAAGCTGATGAAGGATCTAGGGGCCACCAACCCCAAGTCGCTGCCGCTGCGCACCCATTGCCAAACCTCGGGCTGGAGCCTCACGGCGCAGGACGTGTTCAACAACGTCATGCGCACCATGGTCGAGGCGATGGCGGCGACGCAGGGCCACACCCAGTCGCTGCACACCAATGCGCTTGACGAGGCACTGGCGCTGCCGACCGACTTCTCCGCCCGCATCGCCCGCAACACTCAGCTCCTGATCCAGCAGGAGAGCGGCACCACGCGCGCCATCGATCCCTGGGGCGGTTCCTATTACGTGGAGCGCCTCACCGCCGACCTCGCACAGAAGGCGCTCGACCACATCGCCGAGGTCGAGGCCCTGGGCGGTATGGCCAAGGCCATCGAGGCCGGCATCCCCAAGCTGCGCATCGAGGAAGCCGCCGCCATCACCCAGGCGCGGATCGATTCCGGCGCGCAGACCGTGGTCGGCGTGAACAAGTACCGGCCCACGCGCGAGACGCCAATCGACGTGCTCAAGGTCGATAATTCCGCCGTGCGCGCGGCGCAACTCGACAAGCTCAGGCGGCTCAAGGCCGAACGCGACCCGCAGGCGGTGGAGGCGGCGCTGACCGCGCTGGAGAACGGCGCACGCGGAAATGCTAACCTGCTGGCGCTCGCTGTTCACGCCGCCCGCGCCAAGGCGACGGTGGGCGAGATTTCCGACGCGCTGGAGCGCGTCTTCGGCCGGCACCGGGCGGAGATCCGCGCGGTTTCCGGCGTCTATCGGCGGGAGGCGGGAGCGATGGGCGACAGGGTGGCCCGCATGCGCCAGCGCATCGAGACCTTCGAGCACGAGGAGGGCCGGCGCCCGCGCATCCTCGTCGCCAAGGTCGGGCAGGACGGCCACGACCGCGGCCAGAAGGTGATCGCCTCGGCCTTCGCCGATCTCGGCTTCGACGTCGATATCGGCCCGCTCTTCGCCACGCCGCAGGAAGCCGCCCGACAGGCGGTGGAGAACGACGTCCACGTCATCGGCATCTCCTCCCTCGCCGCCGGCCATCTCACGCTGGTGCCGCAGGTGAAAGCGGCGCTCGCCGCCGAAGGACGGCCGGATATCATGGTCGTGGTCGGCGGCGTCGTGCCGCCGCAGGACTACGACGCCGTCCGCGCGGCCGGCGCCGAGGCGATCTACCCGCCCGGCACGGTGATTGCAGAAGCGGCGGAGGAATTGATCGACAAGCTCGCCGCGCGGCTGGGGCACAAAAGGCAGGCGGCGGAGTAGGCGGCGCCCGTTCTCGCGCCGCTTCCGGGCTGCTGATCAAGGAAGCGGCAGCGGCCCACATGCGGGGCAGTAGCCCCGCTTGCCGTCATCCCGGCCGAGTGCAGCGAGAGCCGGGATCATGCCCCGTTTTCTTCCTGGCAGCGATCCCGGCTCGGCCTTCGGCCGTCCCGGGATGACGGCATTCCTTAATGGCACAGCCCTTGCTTGCAAGCTTGTATACAAGTTTGTGGGCAAGCCTGATGAACCCCGCCGCCGCCAATATCGAAGAGGCGATCCTTTCCGCCATCCTCGCCGGCCGCATCGCTCCCGGCACGCGGCTGGGCGAGCAGAAGCTGGCCGACCTGTTCGGCGTCTCCCGCACGCGAGTGCGCGAGGCGATGATGCGGCTGGAGACGCGCGGCGTGGTGCAGGTGAGCGCCCGGCGCGGCTGGTACGTGGTCGAGCCCTCGGCCGAGGAGGCGCGCGAGGCGTTCCAGACCCGGCGCGTCATCGAGACCGGCCTGTTGCAGACCGTGCGCGAGGTGCCGCCGCGGGTGCTGGCGAGCCTCAAGAAGCATGTTGCCATGGAGCGGCAGGTGATCGAGGCCGGCGACGTGTCCTCCCGCGCCTGCCTGCTCGGCGACTTCCACATCCATCTCGCCGACGCGCTCGGCAACCGGCTGCTGACCGAGATCATCCGCGACCTCACCGCGCGCACCACGCTGATCTCGATGCTCTACCAGCCGACCGAGAAGGCCGAGGAATCCAGCCACGACCACGAGGGCATCGTCGCCGCCATGGAGGCGGGCGACCTCGCCGAAGCCGCGCGGCTGATGGACGAGCACATCGGCAAGGTCGAGGCCGGGCTCGACCTCACCGCCCGCCCCGATCCGCTCGCCGGCCTGCGCGAATTGCTGACGCCGGCGGCCTTCGCCGGCAACACGCCCTCAGTGCCGCATGCCCATTCCCACTCCCATTCCCCCTCGCTGCGAAAAGAGGATTGACCGCATGAACCCCATTTTCGTCCACCGTCGCACCCTCCTGGCCCTGGCCGCCGGCGCACTCATCGTCGCCACGCAGGCGCCGCTGCCGGCTCATGCCGACGCGCTCGCCACCATCGAGGCGAACAAGGTGATCCGCATCGCCGTGCCGCAGGATTTTGCTCCCTTCGGCAGCGTCGGAGCGGACATGCAGCCCAAGGGCTATGACGTCGACGTCGCCAAGCTGATCGCCGACAAGCTCGGGGTGAAGCTGGAGCTCGTGCCGGTGACCAGCGCCAACCGCATTCCTTACCTGCAGACCAACAAGGTCGACCTCGTCATCTCCTCGCTGGGCAAGAACGCCGAACGCGAGAAGGTGATCGACTTCTCCGCCGCCTATGCACCTTTCTTCTCCGGCGTGTTCGGCCCCGGAGAAATCGCGGTGAAGGAGGCCAACGACCTTTCCGGCAAGACGGTGGGCGTCACCCGCGGCGCGATGGAAGACCTGGAGCTCACCAAGATCGCCCCGGCCGACGTTACCATCAAGCGCTACGAGGACAATAACGGCACCATCTCCGCCTTCCTGTCCGGGCAGGTGGACCTCATCGCCACCGGCAACGTGGTCGCCGCCGCCATCCTCGCGCGCAACCCACCGAAGAAGCCGGAGATCAAGTTCTTGATCAAGAACTCGCCTTGCTACATCGGGCTAAACAAGAACGAGCCGGCGCTGCTCGCCAAGGTCAACGACATCATCGCCGCGGCCCGCAAGGACGGCGCGCTGGAAGCGATCTCGCAGAAGTGGCTCGGCGCCAAACTGCCGGCGGAGCTCTGACGGGATTGGCCAACTCGATCTCGCCTGCGTGCTTCGAGACGCGGGGCTACGCCCCGCTCCTCAGCATGAGGAGCTCCCCTTCGGCTTTCCGACCCTCCTCATCCTGAGGTGCCCGGCGCAGCGGGGCCTCGAAGGACGCAGAACGTCGCCCACCCTCCGTCACACTGCACCAGCGGGAGTTCACGGGCATGAACTACGCGTTCGATTATGGCTGGCTGTTCGAATACTGGCCGGTCCTCGCCAAGGGACTCGCCGTCACCGTCGAGCTGACGCTGGTCGGCGGCGTGCTGGGCGTGGCGCTCGGCGTCGCCTGCGCCTGGGCGCGGGCGCTCGGGCCGTCATGGCTGCGTCCGTTCGTTGCGGCCTATGTCGAGCTGATCCGCAACACGCCGTTCCTGATCCAGCTCTTCTTCATCTTCTTCGGCCTGCCGGCACTCGGCCTGCGCATGGGCGAACTGGAGGCCGCCAACCTCGCCATGGTGGTCAATCTTG
The DNA here is from genome assembly GCA_029239875.1 of Xanthobacteraceae bacterium. GTDB lineage: Bacteria > Pseudomonadota > Alphaproteobacteria > Rhizobiales > Xanthobacteraceae > Ancylobacter. The sequence goes on from JARBUD010000039.1 coordinate 26,566, forward strand.
GCGCCTATGGCTGCGAGATCATCCGCGCCGGCATACAGGCGACGCCGAAGGGCCAGTTCGAGGCCGGCGCCTCGCTCGGCATGAGCCGTATCCAGACCTTCTGGCATGTCGTGCTGGTGCCGGCGCTGCAGCGCATCTGGCCGGCGCTTTCCTCGCAGATCGTCATCGTCATGCTCGGCTCGGCGGCGGTGTCGCAGATCGCTGCCGAGGACCTGACCTTCGCGGCGAACTTCATCCAGTCGCGCACCTTCCGGGCCTTCGAGGCCTATTTCGTCTCGACGCTGATCTACCTCGCCCTCGCGATCGCGCTGCGCCAGCTGCTGCGCGGCGTCGGCTGGACGATCTTCCCCAGGCGCGGAGCGGCACGATGAGCGACTTCACCACCTGGGACATCGTCCGCAACCTCTTGCTGGCTGCACGCTGGACGGTGCTGCTCTCGCTCGTCTCCTTCATCGGCGGCGGCATCGTCGGCGCAGCGCTGCTCTTCATCCGCATCGGCAAGGGCAAGGCCGGCCCCGCCTTCGTGAAGGCCTATGTCGAGGTCTTCCAGGGCACGCCGCTGCTGATGCAGCTCTTCCTCGCCTTCTTCGGCCTCGGCCTGCTCGGCATCGACGTGCCGGCCTGGCTCGCCGCCGGGCTGGCGCTGATCCTGTGGAGCGCCGCCTTCCTCGCCGAGATCTGGCGGGGCTGCGTCGAGGCCGTCGCCCGCGGCCAGTGGGAAGCCTCCTCCAGCCTCGGCATGGGCTATGTGCAGCAGATGCGCCACGTGATCCTGCCGCAGGCGCTGCGCGTCGCCATCCCGCCGACCGTCGGCTTCTCCGTGCAGGTGGTGAAGGGCACGGCGCTGACCTCGATCATCGGCTTCGTCGAGCTATCCAAGGCTGGCACGGTGGTCACCAACGCCACCTTCGAGCCCTTCACCGTCTACGGCCTCGTCGCCCTCATCTATTTCTGCCTGTGCTGGCCGCTGTCCAAGTCCTCCCAGATCCTCGAGAGGAAGCTCAATGTCGCTCATCGAAATCACTGAGGTGAAGAAGCGCTTCGGCGACAACGAAGTGCTCAAGGGCATCAATATCGACGTCGATCCCGCCGAGGTCATCGCCATCATCGGCAAGTCGGGCTCGGGGAAATCGACGCTGCTGCGCTGCATCAACGGGCTGGAGACCATCGACGAGGGCTCGATCTCGGTGGCCGGCGCGCAGCTGCTGCCGGACGAGCTGCACCTCAAGGCGCTCAGGCTGAAGGTCGGCATGATCTTCCAGAGCTTCAACCTGTTCCCGCACCTCACCGCCGGGCGCAACGTCATGCTCTCGCAGATGGTGGTGAAGAAGACGCCGAAGGCAGAGGCCGAGGCGATGGCCAAGAAGATGCTGGAGCGGGTCGGGCTCGGCCACAAGTTCGACGCCTATCCCGACCAGCTCTCCGGCGGCCAGCAGCAGCGCGTCGCCATCGCCCGCGCGCTCGCCATGCAGCCGATCGCCCTGCTCTGCGACGAGATCACCTCCGCACTCGACCCGGAGCTGGTCAGCGAGGTGCTCGCCGTGGTGAAGGAGCTCGCCTCCGAGGGCATGACGCTGATGATGGTGACGCACGAGATGCGCTTCGCCCGCGACGTGTGCTCACGCGTCGTCTTCATGCATCAGGGCCGGGTGCACGAGATCGGCCCGCCCGAGGAGGTGTTCGCCGCTCCGAAGACGCCGGAGCTGAAGCAGTTCCTCGGGGTGACGGCGCACTAGGCGTCTTTCCTCCCTCATCCCCGGGCTCGACCCGGGGACCCAGACTTTCCGCCTGCACCCGGTCACTGGGTGCCTGGCCATGAGGGCAGGAATGGGGAAATGCCCCTCCCCCTCAGAACAGCGCCTCCGGCCGGCGGCGATAGACGCCGCCAGAGGCGAAGAGCTCGGCCACCCAGTCGACGAAGACGCGCAGGCGGCTGCTCAGGTGCCGGTTGGGCGCATAGACGACGTGCAGCACGATCGGCTCGCCGCGCCACTCCGGCAGGACCGGCACGAGCGTGCCGGCGGCGAGATAGGGCTGGATCATCGGCTCGACCGCATGGGCGATGCCCAGCCCGGTGAGGCAGGCGGCGAGATAGGCGGTGGAATCGTTCACCGCCACCGCATAGGGCAGATCGAGCTCGTAGGTCTCCTCGCCGCGGATCATGTCGAAGGCAAAGCGCCGCCCGGTGCGCGGGCTGAAATAGGCGATGACGCGGTGCCCGTCGCGCAGGTCGCGCGGGTGCTGCGGCATGCCGTGGCGCTGGATGTAGCCCGGCGTCGCGCACATCACGAGCTCCACCTGGCCGATGCGGCGGGCGATGAGGCTGGGGTCCAGGAGCTCGCCGCCGCGTATGGCACAGTCGATGTTCTCGCCGACGAGATCCGCCGGCCGGTCGGAGACGCCGAGGTCGAGCTGGATGTCAGGATAGCGGGCGTGGAAGTCCGGCAGGGCGGGGATCAGCACGTTCAGCGCCAGCGACGAGCCGACATCGACGCGCAGCCGGCCGGACGGGGTGGTCTGCGCCTTGGTCATCGAGCCGTCGAGTTCGTCGAGGTCCGACAGCAGCGCCAGCGCCCGCTCGTAATAGGCGGCGCCGTCCGGCGTCACGCCGACGCGCCGCGTCGTGCGGTTCAGCAATTTGGTGCGCAGATGCGATTCCAGTTGCTGGATCAACTTGGTAATGGTCGGCTTGGGCATCTCCAGCAGGTCGGCCGCACGGCTGAAATTGCCCGCCTCGACGACCCGGACGAAGGCCCGCATGGCGGCGATCTGGTCCATGCCTGGGCTCCTACTGCCTGATTATTTCCATATGTGAATAATGAAATCACCAGACGGGTATTTTTTCGGCGCGGACAAGATACTAGTTTTCGCCGCACTGCAATAGGACGAAATCGGGTGGGCATCGGGCCTGCCCGTTTCGATGGTGGGCACCATGACCGCTTTGTGGACCGAGGACAGGCTGGAGATCGACGGGACGGCGTTGCCGATCCGCGTCTATCGCGCGGCCGCGTCCATGCGTCCGGCGCCGCTGGTGCTGCATCTGCATGGCGGATGCTTCACCGACGGCGACCTCGAATGCAGCGTCAAGGTGTGCCAGCTGATGGCCGAGGCCGGGGCGGTCGTTGTCTCCGCCGACTATCCGCTGGCGCCTGAGCACCCCTTCCCCGCCGCCCTCAACGTCACCTTCGCCGCGCTCGGCCAGCTGCATGCGCAGCGGTCGAAATGGGCCGGCCGCGGGGCGAAGATATTCGTCGCCGGCGAGGAAGCCGGCGCCAACCTTGCCGCAGCGCTGGCGATGATGGCGCGCGACCAGGGCGCGCCGCCGGTCGCCGGGCAGATCCTGCTCTCGCCGATGATCGATCCCTCGCTGTGCACGGGCTCGATCCACGCGGCGGAAGCGGGCGCTGCCGGCTGCAAATGGGCGGATGGCTGGCACCGCTATCTCGGCTCGGCCGACAAGGCCGCGCACCCCTATGCCGCGCCGTTCGGCTCGCGCCGGCTGGCCGGCGTCGCCCCGGCGCTGATCATCACCTGCAGCGACTGCCCGATGCGCGACGAGAGCCTCGCCTATGCCCGCCGCCTCGCCGAAAGCGGCATCGCGGTGGAGACCAGCGTGCTCGAAGCGCCGGCGGAGTCGCCGGACGAGACCGACACCAGCATGGGCGCCAACATCGACGCCAGCCCGCAATGGGAAGCGCCGCTGCGTGAGCTTTTCCAGAATTTCCTGGCGGAGCATTCCGCCAGCCCCGTTCGCACTATTCGGGCCTGAGGGCCAGGAGACCGCCATGAGTAACGAGACCCTTGGCAACGACGTTGGTCCGAGCCAGATCGCACACGTTGAAATCGCTCGCGACGTTGCGTCGCAGCATAAGCGCCGCCGCTGGCGCGAGGCCGGTGTCGTCCTGACGCTGGCGGCGCTCGCCACCGGCGCGGCGGTATTCCTAGCCTGGCCGAGCACCAACGCGCTGGCGACCGATCCGGCGCCCGCCGCGGCCGCCCCGCCGGCCATGCCGGTCGCGGTGGCGGTGCTGCAGCCGCGTGACACCATGAAGTGGGACGAGTTCTCCGGCCGCCTGCAGGCGGTGGAGCGCGTCGAGGTGCGCCCGCGCGTTGCCGGCGCGGTGAAGACCATCCACTTCCGCGAGGGCGCGCTGGTGAAGCAGGGCGACCTGCTGGTCACCATCGATCCCGAGCCCTTCCAGGCCGAGCTCGACCGTGCCGAGGCGCAGTCCGCCGCCGCCGAGGCGCGGCTGCTGTTCACCAAGAACGAGCTCGACCGCGGCCAGAAACTGGTCGATTCCCGCGTCGTCTCGGTGCAGGACCTCGACCAGCGCACCAACAACTACAAGGAAGCGCAGGCCAATCTGCGCGCGGCGCAGGCCGACGTGCAGACCGCCAAGCTCGACCTCGGCTACACCGAAGTGCGGGCGCCGGTCGACGGCCGTGTCGGGCGCATCGACGTGACGGTCGGCAACCTCGTCTCGGCCGGGCCCACCTCGCCCGTGCTGACCACGCTGGTCTCGGTCGACCCGATCTATGTCGGCTTCGCCGCCGACGAAGGCGCGGTGAGCGAGGCGCTCGCCACGCTCGGCGACGGCGACGTGCTCGGCGAGATCGACCGCATCCCGGTCGAGATCACCACCGCCACCACCGGCGGCAAGCCGGCGCGCGGCCATCTCCAGCTCGTGGACAACCAGGTCGACGCCGCCACCGGCACGTTCCGCCTGCGCGCGGTGTTCGACAATCCCGACGGACGCCTCGTGCCGGGCCAGTTCGCCCGCGTGCGCATGGGCCGGGCCAAGACCGAGCCGGCGCTGGTCATCAACGAGCGCGCCATCGGTACCGACCAGGACAAGAAGTACGTCTTCGTCGTCGACCCGGAGAACAAGGCCGTCTATCGCGAGGTCAAGCTCGGCCCGCCGAGCGAGGGCCTGCGCGTGGTGGCGAGCGGGCTGAAGGAAGGCGAGCGCATCGTCGTTAACGGCCTGCAGCGGGTGCGTCCCGGCGCGCTACTGGCGCCCGAAGTCGTCCCGATGAACACGACCGCCAGTGCGGCGAACACCAACACTTCCGTCGCCGCGCGCTGATCGCTAGCCGCCGAAGCACCCTCCTAGGGGGGAGGACGCTATGAATCTGTCCAAATTCTTCATCGACCGTCCGATCTTTGCCGGCGTCCTCTCCGTCGTCATCTTCCTCGCGGGGCTTCTGGCCCTGCGGGTGATGCCGATCTCGGAATATCCGGAAGTGGTGCCGCCGCAGGTCATCGTGCGCGCCACCTATCCCGGCGCCAACCCGAAGGTCATCGCCGCCACGGTGGCGACGCCGATCGAGGAGCAGATCAACGGCGTCGAGGACATGCTCTACATGTCCTCGCAGGCGACGACGGACGGCGTGATGACGCTGACCGTCACCTTCAAGCTCGGCACCGACCCCGACAAGGCGACGCAGCTGGTGCAGAACCGCGTCGCCCAGGCCGAGCCGCGCCTGCCGGAAGAGGTGCGCGCGCTGGGCATCACCACGGCGAAGAGCTCGCCGAACTTCATCATGGTGGTGCACCTTCTCTCGCCCAATGACCGCTACGACATCACCTATCTGCGCAACTACGCCGTCCTCAACGTGAAGGACCGGCTGGCGCGCATCTCCGGCGTCGGCCAGATCGACATCTTCGGCGCCGGCGACTATTCGATGCGCGTCTGGCTCGACCCACAGAAGATCGCCGAGCACGGCCTCTCCGCCGGCGACATCGCCAACGAGATCCGCGCCCAGAACGTGCAGGCCGCCGCCGGCATCGTCGGCGCCTCGCCGGCCGCCGAAGGCGTCGACCTGCAGCTCTCCGTCAACGCCCAGGGCCGCCTCGAGACCGAGGAGGAGTTCGGCGACATCGTCGTGAAGACCGGCGCCGACGGCCAGGTGGTGCGCCTGCGCGACGTCGCCCGCATCGAGCTTGGCGCCGCCGACTACGCGCTGCGCTCGCTGCTCGACAACAAGCAGGCGGTCGGCATCGGCGTGTTCCAGGCGCCCGGCTCCAACGCGCTGGAGATCGCCGAGAACGTCCGCCAGACGATGGAAGAGGTGAAGAAGACGATGCCGGAAGGCGTCGACTACGCCATCGTCTACGACACCACCCGCTTCGTCGACGCCTCGATCGAGGCGGTGGTGCATACGCTGTTCGAAGCCGTCTTGCTGGTCGTCATCGTCGTGGTGGTGTTCCTGCAGACCTGGCGCGCCTCCATCATCCCGCTGCTCGCTGTGCCGGTCTCCATCGTCGGCACCTTCGCGGTGATGTACGTCTTCGGCTTCTCGATCAACGCCCTCAGCCTGTTCGGCCTCGTGCTCGCCATCGGCATCGTGGTCGACGACGCCATCGTCGTGGTGGAGAACGTCGAGCGCAACATCGAGAACGGGCTGACGCCCCGTGCCGCCGCCTACCAGGCGATGAGCGAGGTGTCCGGGCCGATCATCGCCATCGCCCTGGTGCTGGTCGCAGTGTTCGTGCCGCTCGCCTTCATCTCCGGCCTGTCGGGCCAGTTCTACCGGCAGTTCGCGCTCACCATCGCCATCTCGACGGTGATCTCGGCGATCAACTCGCTGACCCTGTCGCCTGCGCTGGCCGCGCTGCTGCTGCGCGGGCACGACGCTCCGCCGGACATGCTCCAGCGCGTCATCAACGCCCTGTTCGGCTGGTTCTTCCGCGGCTTCAACTTCGTGTTCTCGCGCGGCTCGCGCGGCTATGGCGGCGGCGTGCGCGGCACGCTGAAGATCAAGAGCGTCGTCATGATCTTCTACGCCGTCATGCTGGGCGCCACCTGGTGGCTGTTCCAAGCCGTGCCCTCGGGCTTCGTGCCGGCGCAGGACAAGCAGTATCTGGTCGGCTTCGCCCAGCTGCCCGACGGCGCCACGCTCGACCGCACGGAAGAGGTGATCCGCAAGATGACGGAGATCACCCTCGCCGAGCCGGGCGTCGCCAGCGCGGTGGCCTTCCCGGGCCTGTCGATCGCCGGCTTCTCCAACTCGTCCAACGCCGGCATCGTGTTCTCGGTGCTCAAGCCCTTCGAGGAGCGCACCGACCCTTCGCTCAGCGCCGGCGCCATCGCCGCCTCGCTGAACCAGAAGTACGGGGTGATCAAGGACGCCTTCATCGCCATGTTCCCGCCCCCGCCGGTGCAGGGCCTCGGCGTGGTCGGCGGCTTCAAGCTGCAGCTCGAAGACCGGGCAGGACAAGGCTACGAGGCGCTAAGCGAGGTCACCAACGCCTTCATGGCCAAGGCCATGGCGGCGCCGGAACTCACTGGCCAGTTCACCACCTACCAGATCAACGTGCCGCAGATCTTCGCCGCCATCGACCGCACCAAGGCCCGCCAGCTCGGCGTGCCCGTCCAGTCGGTGTTCGAGACACTGCAGGTCTATCTCGGCTCGCTCTACGTGAACGACTTCAACAAGTTCGGCCGCACCTACTCGGTGCGCGTGCAGGCCGACGCGCCGTTCCGTGCCCGGCCGGAGGATATCGGAAAGCTGAAGGTCCGCTCGATCTCCGGCGAGATGATCCCGCTCTCCGCCCTGCTCAAGGTCGAGCAGACGGCGGGACCGGAACGCGCGCAGCGCTACAACGGCTTCCTCACCGCGGACTTCAACGCCTCGCCCGCACCGGGCTTCTCGTCCGGCCAGGCGCAGGACGCGGCCAAGCGGATCGCCGAGGAAGTGCTGCCGCCCGGCTTCGACTATGAGTGGACCGACCTGACCTATCAGGAGATCCTGGCGGGCAACTCGGCGACGCTGGTCTTCCCGATCGCCATCCTGCTCGTCTTCCTGGTGCTGGCGGCGCAGTATGAGAGCCTAACGCTTCCGATCGCGATCATCCTGATCGTGCCCATGGGCCTGCTCGCCGCGCTGTTCGGCGTCTGGCTGGGTGGTGGAGACAACAACATCTTCACTCAGATCGGACTGGTGGTTCTGGTCGGACTGTCGGCGAAGAACGCCATCCTGATCGTCGAGTTCGCCCGAGAACTGGAGTTCGTGGGTCGCAACCCTGTGGACGCGGCGATCGAGGCGGCCCGGCTGCGCCTGCGGCCGATCCTGATGACCTCCTTCGCCTTCATCATGGGCGTGCTGCCGCTGGTGCTCTCCACCGGCGCCGGCGCCGAGATGCGCCACGCCATGGGCGTCGCCGTGTTCGCCGGCATGATCGGCGTCACCTTCTTCGGGCTGTTCCTCACGCCCGTCTTCTATGTGCTGCTGCGGCGGATCACGGGCAACCGCCCGCTGCGCCAGCACGGCGAGGTGCTCCCCGCGGCTCATCCCGCGGAGTGAGCGCTTGCGGCCGGCCGGAAAGCCGAGGCCCGCGCGTCGTCCCGCCCCCCTCGACGCTCGGGAACCGGAGTTTTCCGGCCGGCCCTCATCGACAATCCGGCTCCGCGATGCCACATGCGTGCGCGACAGAGCCGGGACAACCATGAAGCACATCAAGACCGACTGGACCGACGTCGTCCTCGTCTGCCGCAAATGCGCGAAGAAGCTCGGCGGCGGCTTCGGGCCGGACGGCGACCAGTCCCTGCCGATGGCGCTGCGCAAGGAAATCGCCCGGCGCGAGGGCGGCAAGCCGATGAAGAAGCCGCGCCGCAAGGGCGCCCGCGTCGCCGTGGTCGAGGTCGACTGCCTCGACATCTGCCCCAAGGGCGCGGCGGTGGTGGTTCCCGCCGGCGCGCCGAGCCGCTGGCGCTCCGTGCCGCGCGGCACCGATGTCGGCACCCTGCTCGACGAGATCGCCCCGGCCCGCAAGCCGGACTGATCAGGCCGGTCCGTCCGCCACCTTCTCCGCCGGCTTCACCGAATTGAACGCCCAGACCAGCGTGGTCATGATGCTGACCCCGATGACGATGCCGACGAGGCGGTCGATCGGCGGCTCCAGCGTGGTCGGCGGCCCGGTGCTGACCAGCGTCACCAGATAGGCGATGGCCGACTGCGTGCCGATATAGGCCTGCGTCGTGCCGCTGAGATGGATGCGGGCGAAGGTGAACACGCCGAGGAACAGCATCGTCACCCACCACCACGCATTGGTGGCGTCGAGCCCGATCACGATCAGCCCCGCCGTGCCGCCGATGATGCAGCCGAAGATGCGCTGCGCGCCGCGGTGCCGGCTCGCCACCGGGTCGTTGTCGATGATGATGAGGCTGGAGATCAGCACCTGCGGCAGTTGCGGCAGGTCGAACAGCGACCAGGTGACGATGATGACCAGCGCGCCGACGGCCGCGACCATCGACTGGCGCTCGGCATTGACCTGGCTGGTCGCGGCCGCCTGGGCGACGAGGCGGGCGTGCAGTTCGCCCGCGCGCGGCCCAAGCGCCCAGCTCGCCAGCGTGCCGCAGACCACGCCGGTGACGATCTCGTAGCAGCGATACCAGGCGAAGTCGTAGAGCTGCTCGGGCTGCGTCATGGTGTAGAGCATGACGAGGGCGAAGGTCAGCCCGCCATAGAACCAGGCATAGCCATAGGCGCTGCGCTGGCGGCCATAGGTGCCCATCGCCGCAGCGATCATCACCAGCGCCGCCTGCAGCGCGTTCAGTCCCTCGACCCACTGGCCGATATAATAGCCGCCGATCACCCCGACGAAGGTGCCGGTGATGCGCAGCACGCCCTTGGTGAACAGCGCGTCGCGGTCGACATTGGCGATGATCATCACGCTGAGCGCGGCCCAGTACGGGTCCTGCAGGCCCATGACCAGCGAAATGTAGACGGCGGCGAGCACCCCTATGGCGGTGGCGAAGGCTTGCCGCGTGACGTCGTCCATCGGCTTGAGCATGTTCCGCGAAAGTTGCCCGACTTTCGCGATTAGAACATGCTCCAGCTTATTGAATCTAGAGCACTTTCTTATCAATCAGGTGATTCCACCTGATTGGAAAGGGCTCTAAAACCAGATCAGCACGCGGGCGTCGGCGCCGTTGAACAGGCCGACATCCGAGGGCCACTCGTCGAGCTCGACCTCGATGGGGAAGCGCCTGGGCAGCCGCACCCAGTCGGTGGTCGGCTCGACATAAGGCACGATCTCGGGATTGTGCGGCGAGCGGGCGACGCCGGCGGCGATGCCGCTGACCCGCCCGAGATGGAGCTGCCAGGGATCGTTGCCGAGGGTCAGCAGCACGCGCTGGCCAATGCGGATGCGCTCGAGATGGCGCTCGTTCATGTTGGCGACCACGCGCCGGCGGCGATCGGTGATGATCGCCAACACCTCGGTGCCCGGCCGCAGATAGTCGCCCAGCCGCGTGGTGAAGGGCGTGATGCGCCCCGGCTCCGGGGCCGCCACCACGGTCTTGGAGAGGTCGTATTCGGCCCGCGCCAGTTCCGCCTGGGCGGAGCCGATCGTTGCATTCGCCACCGTGACGCGCTGGCTGGCCACCGCCAGCTGCGCTTGGGTGGAAGCGACGTTGGCGCCGGCGGTGGCGACGTCACGGGTGGCGACGTCGAGCTGCGCCTCCGGCGAATAGCCCTCCCCCGACAGCGTCTTGATGCGGTTGAGCTGCTCCTGCGCATTGGCCTGGATAGCCTGGGCGGAGGCGATATTGGCCCTGGCGGCGTTCACCTCGTCCTGCGCCAGCCCGAGATTGGCCTGCGCCTGTGCCAGCGATGCCTGCGCCTCCTGCACCTTCAGCGCGAAGGGCGTGCGCTCGATCTCGAACAGCAGCTGGTTCGCCACAACCGTCTGGTTGTTCTGCACCGCGAGCTTGGAGACCGGCCCCTCGATCTGCGAGGAGATGACGATGATGTCGCTCATCACATAGGCGTCCGCCGTATAGGCGAAGAAGCGCACGGTGATCTCGTAGACGACGAAAAGCGCGACCACCACGCCGACGATAAGCGTCACCGGATGGCGAAGCAGGCGACTCAACATGGACGGGCGCGTCTCCGCGGCGGGTCGGGCGGTGGCACATCATCGCGGCTTTGCCGTCCGCGCTCAATCCTCGTGCACCCTCCCGCAGCCTCGAAGATCGCGCCCATGGTGAACGCTCAGTGGCGGCGCTCCTCGATGGCCGGGAGCATCGCCTCCTCGTCCTCCTCGCTGCGCTCGCGCGCCCCGGGATGCTCCTCGATCAGCGGGCCGGGCGTGCGGGCGGCGCGGGCGGCCTCGGCCCGGCGGGCGCGCTGGGGCGCGGAGACGTCCTCGGCGCGCTGGCTGACGACGCGCAGCGGCGGCGCCTCGCCCTTCTTGTCGGTACCGAGATAGACGGTGCGGTGCGGATACGGGATCTCGATGCCGCGCGCGTCGAACGCCGCCTTGATGCGGCGGTAGAACTCGCGCTTGACGTTCCACTGGCCGAGCGGGCGTGTCTTGAAGCGGCCGCGCAGCCAGATGTAGCTCTCCTCCAGCGCCTCCACGCCCACCACCTCGAAGGGCGCGACGATGGTCTCGGCCAGCGGCCCCTTGGCCGCCATGTCGTCCGCCACCTCCGACATCAGCGCCAGCGCCTCGTCGATGTTTTCGCGATAGGAGACGCGCACGTCGATGACGGCATAAGCGAAGTCCTTCGACATGTTCTTGATGGTCTGCACCTCGCCGAACGGGATCGAGTGCACGTTGCCGTCGAAATCGCGCATGTGGACGGTGCGGATGCTGATCTTCTCCACCAGCCCGCTATGGGCGCCGACCTCCACCACGTCGCCGACCGAGATGGTGTCCTCCATCAGGATGAAGATGCCAGTGATCACGTCCTTCACCAGCGTCTGCGCGCCGAAGCCGATGGCGAGGCCGAGCACGCCGGCGCCGGCCAGCAGCGGGGCGATGTTCACCCCGATCTCGGAGAGCAGGATCAGCCCGCCCAGGGTCAGCAGCACCACGCGGAAGGCGTTCTGCAGGAAGGGCAGCAGCGTCTTCAGCCGGGTCGAGCTGGGATTGCCGGCGCGCAGCCGCTCGGAGAAGACGGTGGCAAGCTCCCAGGCGATCAGCCCGGCCAGCACCACCACGCCGATGGAGATGAGCCGGCCGACCGCGCCCTGCCCGTGGTCGGAGGCCAGCCACTCGAACGGCCTGGCGCCCCAGATCTCCAGCAGCACCAGCGTGGCGACGGCGAGCACCAGCCCCTGCATGGCGCCGCGCAGCGCCGGCAGGTAGCGGTTGGCCCGCGCCTCCAGCAGCGGGTAGCGCTCGCGCATCTCGCCGTTCAGCCGGAACACCTTGTCGAAGGCCCGCAGCAGCAGAGACATCGCCAGCGCCGCGAGGGCTATGGCGAGGAGCGAGAGCAGCGTCGCCTGAGTGAGGAAGGCGAAGCCGCCGGCAACGTCGAACACGCGCACGACATAGGCGGCGACCACATAGGCGATCAGCAGCACATGCCAGAAATCCGCCACCGTGTCGCGTAGCCGCGCCATGCGGCCTTCCCGCGCGCCGATGCCACGCAGCCGCGCGGCGACGCCCGCGCGCACCTGCAGGATGAACACGACGCACATGCCGGCGACGAACAGGCCGAGCGCGTGGCTGAGGAAGTGATAGGTCGGCAGGGCGAGGCCGAGCACCCAGGCGGCGCGCAGCAGGAAATAGCCGTAGACGACGGTATAGGCGAAGCGCCTGACCCACAGATAGCCATAGGCCGCGCTCTCGTTCTCCAGCGGGAACAGCCGCAGATGCGGCGCGTCCGGCGTCAGCACGGCCCTGCCGGCGGCGAGGATAAGCCGCGCCAGCACATTGGCGTTGATCACGGTGACTACGGCGAGCCGGATGACGAAGCTGAGCTCGACCAGCGCCAGCACGCCGAAGGATGCGGCGGCAAAGGCGGCGATGGGCAATATGTCGAGCACCGTGCGTATGCCGAGCAGCAGAGCCCGCATGGGAAGACCCCGCGCGTGGCGCGCTTCCACCGCCCGGCGCAGGCGGGAAAGCAGCAGCTTGGCGACATATTCCGCCAGCAGCGCCGCGGCGAGGACGGTGATGACCATTATCGCCGCCCAGCCGACCCGTTGCAGCACCAGTGGGTCGGACAGATCCTCAAAGAAGCGTTTGGCCTGTTCCGGCAGTTGCTCGATCTCGCCCACCAGGCCGAGCACCGAGTTGGAGAAGCTGCCGAGCGATTGGGTGGCGCCCGCCAGCCAGTCGTCGCGTTCCGGCGCCGCCGGTTCCGGGGCAACGGTGCCGCTCTCGACGAGCGCACGCAGCCGGGCGAGGAAGGCTGTCCGCGCCGCGTCGTCCTCCAGCGTGCCGAGCAGCGCACGCAGGTCCGCATGCGTGTGTTGCTGGCGCGTGCTTTCGGGCGTCTGCCGGGTGGGCTGAGCGAGAGGGGAAACGGCGGTCTGCGCCTTGAGCGGCGCGGCGGAGAAAAGGCAAAGGGCGAGCAGCAGGATGCTGAGTATCGCGCGCGGCGGCATGAGAGATTCCGTCGTTCGCGGCCCCATGGCCAGCATCGACCGGCGGGCGCGCAGAGGGGGGCGGGCAGGTGCGGCTACGCGCCATTTAACGCTGCACTGCGGGAAAGGTTCC
>JARBUD010000040.1 GCA_029239875.1 Xanthobacteraceae bacterium
CCGATGATCGCGTCGAGGCGGTTGCGGAACTCCGGCGCGAACAGGCGGTTGATCGCTTCCACGTCGTCGCCCTCGCGCTTCGAGCGGGTGAAGCCGAAGGCCGACTTCGTCAGATCGGCGGCACCCGCATTGGTCGTCATGATCAGGATGACGTTGCGGAAATCGACCTGCTTGCCGTTGTGGTCGGTCAGCTTCCCGTGGTCCATCACCTGCAGGAGGATGTTGAACAGGTCGGGATGCGCCTTCTCGATCTCGTCCAGCAGCAACACGCAGTGCGGATGCTGGTCGATGCCGTCGGTGAGCAGGCCGCCCTGGTCGAAGCCGACATAGCCGGGAGGCGCGCCGATCAGCCGCGAGATGGTGTGCCGCTCCATGTACTCGGACATGTCGAAGCGCAGCAGCTCGACGCCGAGCGAGGAAGCGAGCTGCTTGGCCACCTCGGTCTTGCCGACGCCGGTCGGACCCGAGAACAGGTAGGAGCCGATCGGCTTCTCCGGTTCGCGCAGCCCGGCGCGGGCGAGCTTGATCGCGGAGGCCAACGCCTCGATCGCCTTGTCCTGGCCGTAGACGACGCGCTTGAGCGTGGTCTCCAGCCCGGCGAGGATCTCGGTGTCGTCCTTGGAGACCGTCTTCGGAGGGATACGGGCGATGGTTGCGACCGTCGCCTCGATCTCCTTGACACCGATGGTCTTCTTGCGCCGGCCCTCGGGGAGCAGCATCTGCGCCGCGCCCGACTCGTCGATGATGTCGATCGCCTTGTCGGGCAGCTTGCGGTCGTGGATGTAGCGCGCGGAGAGCTCCACCGCCGCCTTGATGGCGTCGTTGGTGTAGCGCAGCCGGTGATAGTCCTCGAAGTAGGGCTTCAGCCCCTTCAGGATCTCGATAGCGTCGGGCACGGTCGGCTCCGGCACGTCGATCTTCTGGAAGCGGCGCACCAGAGCGCGGTCCTTCTCGAAGTACTGGCGGTACTCCTTGTAGGTCGTCGAGCCGATGCAGCGCAGCGTCCCGGAGGCGAGCGCGGGCTTGAGCAGGTTGGAGGCGTCCATCGCGCCGCCGGAGGTGGCGCCGGCGCCGATCACCGTATGGATTTCATCGATAAACATGATGGCGTCGGGATAGGCCTCGATCTCCTTCACCACCTGCTTGAGGCGCTCCTCGAAGTCGCCGCGGTAGCGAGTGCCGGCGAGAAGCGCGCCCATGTCGAGCGAGAACACCGTGGCCTTGCGCAGCACGTCCGGCACTTCGCCGTTGACGATGCGGCGCGCCAAGCCCTCGGCGATGGCGGTCTTGCCCACGCCGGGATCGCCGACGAAGAGCGGGTTGTTCTTCGAGCGGCGGCAGAGCACCTGGATCGTGCGCTGGATCTCGCCGTCGCGGCCGATCAGCGGGTCGATCTTGCCTTCGCGCGCCTTCTTGTTGAGGTTCACGCAATAGGCATCGAGCGCATCGGCCTTCTTCTTGGAATCCTCCCCGGTCTTCGTCTCCGTCTCCTCTTCGGCTCCGCGCACGGGGCGGCTCTCCGACATGCCGGCGCGCTTGGCGATGCCGTGGCTGATGTAGTTGACCGCGTCGTAGCGGGTCATGTCCTGCTCTTGCAGGAAATAGGCCGCATGGCTCTCGCGCTCGGCGAAAATCGCCACCAGCACGTTGGCGCCGGTCACTTCTTCGCGGCCGGAGGACTGGACATGAATGACCGCGCGCTGAATCACGCGCTGGAAACCGGCGGTCGGCTTAGAATCCTCGCCGCCGTCCTGGACCAGGTTGTCAAGTTCGGTATCGATATATTCGACCAGGTTCCGCCGCAGCTTCTCGAGGTCGACATTGCACGCGCGCATCACCGCCGCCGAGTCCTGGTCGTCGACCAGGGACAGCAGCAGGTGCTCAAGCGTCGCATATTCGTGGTGGCGCTCATTGGCGAGCGCGAGGGCCCGGTGAAGCGACTGCTCGAGGCTGCGGGAGAAGGTTGGCATCAGGACCTCTTCATTTAGCCGTCGCGGGGCGTCACTTCTTCTCCATGACGCACTGCAAAGGATGCTGGTGCTTGCGCGCGAAGTCCATGACCTGGGTGACCTTTGTCTCGGCCACCTCGTAAGTGTAGACGCCGCACTCCCCCACGCCATGCTGATGCACATGCAGCATGATCTGGGTGGCTTCCTCCCGGTTCTTGGTGAAGAAGTGCTCCAGCACGTGCACGACGAACTCCATTGGCGTGTAGTCGTCGTTGAGCAGTAGCACCCGGTAGAGGCTCGGCCGCTTCACCTGCGGCTTGGTACGTGTGATGACCGCCGTTCCGGGCGCGTTGTCCCCGCGCCGCCGACGCTCTTCGTCGGCCATCGTCGCTTCGCGGAACTGGGACATTACGTATTCGGACATTCAGGCTGGACCTTCCCCGACCGGTGACCGGTCCTAGCTATAATATGTACGCCTCCCCGGCGGCGCCAGAGCCGCATTGCGACAGGATCGTCGCAATGCGGTGACATTTTCACGAGCCGGCGCCGCTGCCTTGCGCAAAAAGGGCAAAGACCGTGCATGGCTGGATAGGCAACGAAAAAGGCCCGGCAATGTTGCCGGGCCTTCCGAAAATCTCTGGCGCAGTCGCCCGGCCGGACAGCCGTCGCTAATGAGCGCTCAAATGAGCATTCACTTGCCGGTCGGGATCTTCCCGATCAGGCTCTCATACGGCTTGTAGGTCTCCTTGGCGAGGTCGGCATAGAGTTCGCCGATCTTGGTCGCCTGGGCGACGAAGCCCTCGTAAGCGTGCTTGAAATACTCGGACTGGATTTCGACCGCCTTGTCCAGGGTCTTGGCGCCGAACAGCTTCTCGGCAGTCGCGGTGCCTTCCTCGAACGACTTCTTGGAATAGTCGGCGACTTCCACGGCGATCGCCTGGACACCCTTCGAGACGGTGCCGAAGCTCTTCATGGCGAGGTCCAGATTGTCCTTATTGAGTTTCTGGATATCATCGATGTTCTGCAGCATGAGCCAACTCCTGTGGTGTTGCCACGCGCGCCGCGTTCCGAACCGCTCGCGCCCGCCCGGGAAAGCTCTCTCCCTGCTCTATTGCTAATGCAGCGCACCATGCACCGTCAAGCAAAATTGTGCAGTGCAATATAACCTGCCCGACACCTCCCCGCCCTGCGCTCATCTTCTCGCCACATCCACAGGGTTCATCACTCATCTTTACGACTCTGTAACCGCACCCTTTTTAAGGTTTGGGAAGTGATGGTTCGGCAGAGTTCCTTAACGGATTGAGCCCTTCGCGACGGCAACAGAACCGTTGGAAGGCTTGGGATTTTGGCGGACGAGTGGGGTTCCGGCGACGTCCGGGATGAGTAGCGGGACAGGGTACATGCGAGTTCCGGGGATTGTCGGCACGTCTCTCATGCGTGTCGCCGTAGCGGTCTTGGCGGTCTCCCTCGTGGGAGCAGGGGTGGCGGAAGCCGCCTCGAAGAAGAAGAAAAGAACCGCGCGCAACAAGGCCGCCGTCACGCGAACCGTGGCCGACAGCGGCGTCTGGCAGCGCGGCTATTCCGACATCATCATCGATGCGAATACCGGCCGCATCCTGCACGAGCAGAATGCCGACGCACTGCGCCACCCCGCCTCTGTCACCAAGGTGATGACGCTCTATCTGCTGTTCGAGCAGCTGCAGGCGGGCAAGATGCGCCTGAACACGCCGCTGCGGGTCTCCGCCTATGCCGCCAGCCAGCAGCCCTCCAAGCTCGGCGTGAAGCCGGGCTCGACCATCTCGGTCGAGGACGCCATCCAGGCCCTGATCACCCGCTCGGCCAACGACGTCGCCGTAGTGGTGGCGGAGAACATCTCGGGCGACGCCTCGACTTTCGCCCAGCTGATGACCCGCCGCGCCCGCCAGCTCGGCATGTCGCGGACCACCTTCCGCAACCCGAACGGCCTGCCTCACCCGCAGCAGGTGACTACCGCGCGCGACCTTGCCACTCTTGGCCGCGCCGTCCAGGAGCGGTTCCCGAAGTACTACGCCTATTTCGAGACCCGCAGCTTCATGTATCGCGGCCAGGCCATCCGCAACCACAACCGCATGTTCGGCCGCGTCAACGGCGTCGACGGCATCAAGACCGGCTACACCAACGCCTCCGGCTTCAACCTGCTGACCAGCGTCAAGCAGAACGGCCGCTACGTCATCGGCGTGGTGATGGGCGGCGCCAGCGCCGCCTCGCGCGACAACCGCATGGTCGCCCTGCTCAACGACGCCCTGCCCGGCGCCTATGCCGGCCGGCAGATGGTGGCGCGGATGGATTCCGCCCCCGCCGGCGCCGCGAATGACGATGTCGCTGCCCCGGTCGCCCTCGCCGCGGCCGAGCCCGCTCCGGCACCTGTCGCTGCCACCCCTGCCGCGCAAGAAGTGGCTCGCAAGCCGGCGACGATCCCAGTTCCTTCCGCCAATCCGCGCCTGGCCATGGCCTCCGCTGCGGGGGAGATGGACCCGGCGACCACCGCCTCCATCCCGGCTCCGAAGCCGGCCCGCCCGGCGCAGGCCGCCATGGACGCACCGCCGGTCGGTTCCGCCGCCCCCATCGTTCCGGTCGCGGTCAAGACCGTCGCCATCGGCCGCCCCGCCGCACCGACGGCCACCTTCAGCAACCAGCCGGGCATCCTCGGCACGCTCTCCTTCGCCAATGGCCAGGTCTCCGGCGCCGCCAAGACCGCCCAGAGCGCCGTCCAGGCTGCTCCCGCCCAGCAGGCGATCAAGCCGGTCCAGCTGGCTAGCGCGGGCGCCACCGAGATCCCGCGCCAGGAGGCCGAGAGCGCCGATCAGTCCGCCGCGCCCCGTTCGGGCGGCTGGGCAATCCAGATCGGCGCCTATGGCAGCGAAGCCGACGCCCGCGCGCAGATCGCCAAGGCCAAGCAGAAGGCGCCCGGCGCCCTCTCCAAGGCCGATCCCTATACGGAAGCGGCGACCAAGGGCTCTACCAAGATCGTGCGCGCTCGCTTCGCCGGCTTCGACGCCGAATCCGCCGCCCGCAACGCCTGCAAGGCACTGAAGCGCAGCGATTTCGGCTGCATGGTCTTCCGGAATTGACGGGGAGGCCTCAATGCCCGTCGAGCAGGATGTCCTTAGCTTCGTTCACCCGGGCGGCGAGATAGTTCGACCCGCCCTGGTCGGGATGGAGTTTCTTCATAAGGGATCGGTGAGCTTTTCGGATCTCGTCCGTCCCCGCCCCCGGCTGAAGCCCCAGGATCTGGTAGGCCTCCTCTTCCGTCATCGCGCCGCGGCGCGGCGGGTCAGCGCGCCGCCCGCTCGGGTGGCCGTCAACGTTCTCACGCCAACCGGGCGACCGGCGGTCAAGATAAGCTTCGAGTAGCTGCCGGCTCTCCACGTCGACGTCCAGCGCCAGCCGCGCCAGCGTTGGCACGTCGAGCGCGTCCAGCGACGCGCCGGAGAGCGCCCCGCTCGTCACCGTCCCGGTAAGCCGGCCGCTGTCATGGTCGAGTATCATGTCGAGCGCGGCGGTACGCACGTTCGAGGTCCGGCCGCGACTGGCGCTGCCGCGCGACCAGGGCATGGCGCCCCTTATGTCCCAGCCGATCAGCGAAAGGCCGAAAATGCCGAGCGGCAACGCGGTCTCGATATGACCACGGGCGCCCAGGAAGGCGGCGACGAGCAGCAGCGCGCCGCCGCCCGCACGCCGGCCGAGCGTCGCCAGCGCCTTGGCATCGGCGCGGCCGAAAGCCTTCAGGCCGTAATAGATCAGCGCAACGATGGCGGCGCCGATGACGAGGTTGATCATCGTCCGTCCTTACCGCGTATCCCGCATGGCCGCGATCAGCCGCCGCGCGCCGGGCGAGGCATCCGCCAGCGCGGCAAGCGCCTTGGCGCCGCCGGCGGCGTAGCTCGCGGCCGCGCGCAGCAGCGCCCGAAGCTCCGTGGCGGCACCGGCATCAAAGCGGCAATAGGCCCCGCGGGTCAGCCGGGCGATCTCGCGGAAGGCGCGCTCGACCGTGGGATCGTGTCCCTCCTGGAACATGAACGCCGGCACGCCGCGCAGCGCCAGCGGGCCAGCCTCGGCGCAGAGCGCGTCGATCGGCTCCTCCATGGCATCCCCCACGAAGACGACCGCGCCGACCGGGGCCTTTTCGGCCTGCGCGCCCGCATGCCGCAGCACCCTCCCGATCTGCGTACGCCCTCCCCGGCAGTCGATGCGTGCCATCAACGCACCGAGCTTGTTGGCATCCGCTATCCAGGGCGAAGCGCGGCATTCGCCGAGGCCACGGTAATAGACAAGCTGGATATCGAGCCCGCCGATGCGGCCCGCTTCCTCGAACATCTCCGCCTGCAGCGCGCAGGCAAGATCCCAGGTCGGCTGCCGGCTCATCGTGGCGTCAAGGGCGAAGATCAGCCGTCCGCGCCGCTCGGCGGTCAGCGGGGCGCGGGCCTCCAGTTCCTTGAGGAAGGCGGCGACACCTTCGGACGGGGCGGTAGGCGCGTTGGACTTGGTCTTCTCGATAGCCATCGGACGGTACGCAGTTCGGATTCGGCGCGAGTGTAGCGGGATGGCGCGGCGGGAACAGCATCCTCCCGC
Source organism: Xanthobacteraceae bacterium (assembly GCA_029239875.1). Classification (GTDB taxonomy): domain Bacteria; phylum Pseudomonadota; class Alphaproteobacteria; order Rhizobiales; family Xanthobacteraceae; genus Ancylobacter. The sequence continues at coordinate 6,561 of JARBUD010000040.1, forward strand.
AAGGTTGACCCGTTGACCCCCCTTCTCGCTCTGCTAGCTTCCGCGCCCCGACGCAACGGACCTGCCGCCATGAGCACCGCCCGCACCATCCGCACCGTCCACACCGTTTCGGAGCTGCGCGAGCAGGTGAAGGCATGGCGAGCGGCGGGCGAGCGCGTCGCGCTGGTGCCGACCATGGGCGCTCTGCATGCCGGCCATGTGGCGCTCATGAAAGCTGCGCGGTCGCACGCCGAGCGCATCGTCGTCTCGATCTTCGTCAACCCGACGCAGTTCGCTCCGACCGAGGACCTCTCACGCTATCCACGCACGCTGGAAGCCGATCTCGATAAGGCGGATGCGGCCGGCGTTCACCTCGCCTTCGCGCCGGACGCGGCGGAGATGTACCCGGAGGGTTTTTCCACCACCATCTCGCTTACCGGCCCGGCGCTCGGGCTGGAGACGGATTTTCGCCCCACCCATTTCGCCGGCGTCGCCACGGTGGTCGCCAAGCTGCTGCTCCAGGCGGTGCCGGATATCGCGATGTTCGGCGAGAAGGACTACCAGCAGCTTCAGGTCGTCACCCGCATGGCGCGCGACCTCGACATTCCGGTGCGCATCGTCGGCGTACCGACCGTGCGCGAGAGCGACGGCCTCGCCCTCTCCTCGCGCAATGTCTATCTGAGCCCGGAGGATCGCGCCGCCGCCCCGGAGCTGCACCGCGCGCTGAGTGGCGCGGCAGCTGCCATCGCCTATGGCGGAAACGTGCTCTCCGCCGTCGATGCGGCGCGGCGGACGGTGACGGCAGCCGGTTTCCAGCTGGACTATCTCGAGGCGCGGCACGCCGAGACGCTGGCTCCGGTTGCCTCGCGCGAACAGGGGCCGATCCGGCTGCTCGTCGCGGCGCGGATCGGCACCACCCGTCTCATCGACAACCTCGCCGTGCCGGACTGACATCCGGCATCAGGTGAAGCTCATATAGCTGATCGCAAAGCCGATGATGACCAGCGCCAGCCCGATGCCGAGCACATAGCGCATCGGCTTCACCTCGGCGGCCTGGCGCTCCTCGGTATCCGCCTTCACCACAACCTCGCCGTGCTCGACGACGCGGTGATCGTCAGAATCCTGAACCATGAGCGCCTCCCTTCCACGCTGTCTCACGCAGGGACAACGCGAAAAGGGGCGCTCCGGGTTCCCTCGACGCTCAGAGCAGGCCGAGCGAGCGCAACTCGCGGCGCAGCGTTTCCGGCAGCAGCGGCGTGTCGCCCACCGCGTCGAGGTCGGGCGGCGCGTCCTTGGCAGGCAGGTAGCGCCAGCCCTGGAACGGCCGGCTCGGGCGCGGCATCACGCGATGCACCACCGGCTCGAGCATCAGCCGGCAGCGGCGGATGCCGTCCTCGTCGACAAAGGGGCGGATGCCGGTCAGCACCTGCCGGCAGGCGACCTCGCCCTTGATGACCCAGTAGAGCGAGCCGCCGGCCAGCAGTTCCTCGGTGCGGGTCGGCACCATGCGGGTGGTGTGGAATTGCTCCACCGGCTCGCCGCGCGTCGCCTTGCCCTGGAGGTTCTCCGCGATCCACTCCTCCAGGTCCTCGATGGACTCGGCGCCGACGCAGAGCTTGATGAGGTGCAGAGGCATGGGCAGGCTCGCTATATCTCCAGCGCCCTCTATACGCGCTTGACGGTCGGCCAGTCGACCTCGTCCTCTGGCAATACCCCGGTTTCCTTCAGCGCCGCCTCCTTCCACGTGACGAAGGCGGGATGGGCATGAATCGCCTCGACATAGGCGGCGGCCACCTCGCCAACCTCGATCCCGTAGGTGCGGATGCGCGTCGCCACCGGCGCGTACATGGCGTCGGCGCCGGAGAAGGCACCGAACAGGAAGTCGCCGCCCGCGCCGAAGCGCTGGCGTGCCTCGCCCCAGCGCCGGACGAGGACGCGCACGTCCTTCAGAGCCGCGTCCGGCAGCGCACGCGGCTCCACCGGCCGCCAGAGGTTCATGGGCGCCACGCTGCGCAGCGCGCCGAAGCCGCCATGCATCTCGGTCGCCAGCGAACGGGCATGGGCGCGGGCCACCAGCTCGCGCGGCCAGATGTTCTTTTCCGGGAACCGCTCGGCCAGATGCTCCAATATGGCGATAGATTCCCACACCACCGCCTCGCCGTCGATCAGCACCGGCACCTTGCCGGCGGGCGAATGCGCGCGGATGCGTTCCTTGAAGTCCGGCGCGTCCAGCGGCACGAGGACCTCCTCGAAGGGGATGCCGAGCGCGGTCATGGCGAGCCAGGGGCGCAGCGACCATGACGAGTAGTTCTTGTTGCCGATGATGAGCTTGAGCGCCATCGTGCGTCTCCCGTTGCTGGATCGCGAGATTCCGCCAGAACCGGGCGGCGCGCAAACGCAAGCACGTGATGGCGACGATCAATGCGGGTGATCGCGCCGCCTTCCCCGAATGGCCACCTATCCGAAAATGAAACGGCCCGGCCTTGCGGGCCGAGCCATCATGGAACGTGCGGGGCAGTCGTTCACACAACCGCCGCCAGGAGCGGCTGCCGTCAGCTGGCGACGATCTGAGCCGCCTGGAAACCGCCGAACAGATAAACCAGGGCGACGCCGGCCAGGAAGGCGGCAACAGCCCAGCGCGCAACTCCCCAACAGGAGCGCTCGGGAATCGAATTCATGGTAATCCTCGGAACATCTCACTGCCACGCCGCGTGCGCCGACGATTCGCGCCATGCGTGCGGGCTGACTGATACTTAATAAAACGTTATCGACTTCGCAATCGCGAAATGGTGATCATTCACTGCAAATCAGCCCCGATCCATACGCATGACGCAGCGTCGGCAAGGCAGTGTAAAGGCCCTGGGCGTTGGGCAGGGGGTCCTAGGCTGCGTTTGAGATGTCCATGCGATATGCGGAGCTGAAAGATGAGGGAATTGGCGTAAGACCATGTTCGGCTTCACCTATGTCGATGCCACGGCCTTCGCCGCCTTTGTCGTCGCCTGGGTCGCCTACCATCTGTTGATGGAGGGCGGGTGGGCGGAGGAGCGCACCCTCAACCGGCGCATGGACAAGTACCGCTACGAATGGATGCAGCGCATGCTGGCGCGCGAGAACCGCATCGTCGATGCCCAGATCGTCGCTGCGCTGCAGAACGGCACGGCCTTCTTCGCCTCGACCTCGCTGCTTGCCATCGGCGCCTCGCTCGCCATCCTACAGTCGACCGACGCGGTGATGGCGATCTTCCTCGACCTGCCCTTCGTCGAGCCCAACCGATCGAGCTGGGAACTGAAGACGCTCGGCCTGACGCTGATCTTCGCCAACGCCTTCTTCAAATTCGCCTGGGCCTACCGGCTGTTCAACTACACCACCATCCTGCTCGGCTCGACGCCGCCGCCTGACGAGGCGTCGACGCCGCAGGCACAGGCGCATGGCGTCAAGCTGGCGCGCATGGCCACCCTCGCCGGCCGGCATTTCAACCGCGGCCAGCGCTCCTTCTTCTTCGCCATCGCGTATCTCGGCTGGTACATCAACGGCTGGGCGCTGATGGCGGCGACGCTGGCGATCTTCTTCGTCATGACCAACCGCCAGCTCGGCTCGGATTCGCGATGGCTGCTCGACGATGAACGATAGACAGTTTCCTTCCGAAGACGCCGTCGATGCGGCGATCCTCGCCCTCGCCGGCCGGCCCGACGCACCGAAGTCTATCGCGCCGGAGGAAGCCGCCCGGGCGTTGGCGAGCGATGCCGACTGGCAGAGCCTGCTGCCGCTGGTCCGGCGCGCCGCCGTGCGGCTCGCCCAGTCCGGTCGGCTCGTCATCTACCGGAAGGGCAAGCCGGTCGACCCAAGCGACTTCCGCGGCGTCTACCGGCTCGGGCTACCGCCGGACGGCTGATCCGGCGCGGGGAAGAGCGCGTCGGTCCGCCCAGCAAGATAATAGGCGGCAAGCCCCATCCATTCGCGGCTGGCGAGATCAGTGAAGCCGAGACCTTCGGCGACCGAGCCGAAAAGGCGGAAGGGCTGCGCCTCGCCGATGGTGCGATAGTCGACCGGATAGGCAATGACCGGGAACCCCGCCGCGCGGAAGCAGCCGATGGCGCGCGGCATGTGGAAGGCCGAGGTCACGAGCAACCAGCGCTGGCCCGGTTGAGGCCGGATCAATTCGCGTGCGAGCCGGGCGTTCTCCGCCGTGTTGCGGGAAAAGCGCTCGAACTCCACCCGCGCCGGATTGACGCCGATCTGCGGCAGCGCCAGGCGCACGACGTCCGCCTCCTGCATCGGCGAGGCTTCGACCAGGTTGCTGCTGCCGCCGGCGAAGACGATGCGCGCCTGCGGATAGCGCCGCGCCAGCTCGCCCATCGCCAGGATGCGTTCGCCCGCTTCCTGGAAGGAGGCCTGTCCGCGTGCGGCGGTCACGGCGGGAAGCTCGGCGCCGCCCAGCACGATCACACCGTCGACGGGCCGCCCATCGTCGGTATAGGCGGGAAAGCGGTTCTCCAGTGGAACCATGAGGATCCGCCCGAGCGGGCTGAGCCCGACGACGAGCAGACCGACGATGCCCAGAACGGTCAGCGCCGTGCCCAGCCGTCGGAACCACGGCAGCAGCAGGAGCCCGCCCAGCGCCAGCAGGGTGAGGAACGTAGACGGTGCCGCGACCGCCCAGGCGAGTTTCGAGAGCGCGAAGAACATGCTGGCTCGCTAAATGGCCGCGCGCGAGGGCGAGGCGGCAGGAGCGGCGCGCTCCAGATAGCGCTCGATGCTGGACACCGGCACCGGCCCGGCCAGCAGGTAGCCCTGCACGTGGTGGCAGCCGACCATTTGCAGGTAGCGAAGCTGCTCGCGCGTCTCCACGCCCTCGGCGGTGACGGTGATCGCCAGCGCCCGCGCCAGCCGAACCACACAGTCGATGATCGCCGCCGCGTCGTCGCTCTGGCCGATGTTCTGGGTGAAGCCGCGGTCGATCTTGATGGTGTCGACGCGGAAGCGGCGGATATAGCCGAGCGAGGAATAGCCGCTGCCGAAATCGTCGAGCGCGATGCGGATGCCCATGCGGCGCAGTGCGGCGAGCGAGGCGAAGGCCTCCGGCTGGTTGCCGAACAGCAGGTTCTCCGTGATCTCGATCTCCAGCCGCTCGGGCGGGAAGCCGGTCTCCTCCAGAATGCGCTTCACCTGCGCTTCGAGGTCGCGGGTGCGGAAATCGACCGGCGACAGGTTCACCGCCAGCTTGACCGATCCCCAGCCACGCGCCTGCGCGCAGGCATTGCGCAGCACCCACATGTCAAGCTCGGTGATCAACCCGGTCTGCTCCGCGATGGGGACGAATTCGCCCGGGGAGATCAGCCCCTGGGTTGGATGCACCCAGCGCACCAGCGCCTCGAAGCCGATGACCACCTCGCCGTCTATGGCGAACTGCGGCTGGTAGTAGACCGCGAGTTCGCCCTCGGCCAGCGCGCGGTGCAGCTCGAGTTCGAGGTCGCGGCGGCGCATTACCTCGCGTTCCATGCGCGGCGCGAAGATCTGCACGTTGCCGCGTCCTTCCGCCTTCGCCCGATAGACCGCGATGTCGGCGAGGCGGATCAGCTCGATGGCATCCATGCCGTGGTCGGGCGCGACGGTGCAGCCGATGGAGCCGCTCACGGTGAGCGTCTGGCCGGCGATCGGCGCCGGCTGCCGCACCGCATCCAGTATGGCGCTGCCGGCCGTCTCGATGTCTTCCCGGTCGTTCGTCACCGCAACCAGTATGACGAACTCGTCGCCGCCGAAGCGCGAGGCCAGCACGCTGGAGAATGGCAGCCGCTTGAGACGGTTGCCGATCTCGGCCAGCAGCAGGTCGCCCACATGGTGGCCGAGCGTGTCGTTGATGTCCTTGAAGCCATCGAGATCGAGGAACAGGATCGCCAGCCGCTCCTCGCCGCCGACGCGCTGCAGCCTCTCGCCGAGGGTGCGCATCAGCATGGTGCGATTGGCGAGACCGCAGAGCGGGTCGGTGTAGGCGAGGCGCGAGGCCAGCGCCTCGCTCTCCGACAGTTCCCGCGTCGCCCTGCGTGCGTACCAGAGCACGATGGCAGCCACCATCAGCAGCAGGGCGGCGGTGCCGACCAGGGCCGGCAGCAGCGCAGCAAGCAATGCACTGCCGGGATTCTCCGGCACCCAGCTGAGCCAGGCTGGCGGCGTCTGCGGGTCGTGGAAGGGAATGGGTATGCCCTGCCGCTCGGGCGGTGGCGGCGTATCCGAGATCAGCGGGTCGGTCATGTGCAACTCGCCGACGAGATCGCCGAGGAAGCTGCGGTCGAGGAACAGCACCGTCACCGCGACCGGCGGCACGCGCGAGGGCGAGACCACCCGTCCATAGTCCGGCGTGATGCTGATGGCGCCGACCAGTGCCGGGCGGCCCTCCACCCGCATATAGCCGGCGCGGAACACGGGCGGGTTCTCGCGGCCACGCGGCTCGGCGGAGGGGGCGGCGGCCTGCAGCGCCGCTGTCTGGTCGCGATAGGCCGCCTCGACGCCCCTCACCAGCGGGGTGATCGCCGCATCGTCGAAGGGGGCCTGCGGCACCTGGAACGAAACACCGTCTATGGACGCATAGGCCGGACCGCTCTCCAGCACGATGTAGGAGCGGTCATGGCGCTGGGTCTCGTAGAGCCAGCGGCCGAAATTCTCGTGGACCCATTCGACGTCGAGGAAATAGGCGGTGCGCAGCACCGATTCATCCCAATGCGCGAAGCTGGAGAGGTCGCGCTCGAGGAACGCCGCCCGGCGCTGCAGGGAATCCAGCACCAGCCGGTTCCAGCGCTCACGGGAGGCCGCGTCGATCCGCTCGGCAGCGACCAGCGAGAACGCTCCCATCACCACCACCGCCGCCACGATGACGAGCGCCACGGCGAGTATCATGCCGTCGCCGGCCCGTAAGCGCCGGCGCGGCGCCACGGCGATCGGAATTGCCTCGGACACCGGCTCGCCTCGGGACTGGAGCCCCGGACGACCCGCCTCTGGCGTCCTCATCCACTCCTCCGACTCACCCACGGTCAGCCCCATCGATGTTCTTGCTGCTGCTCGACGTAGGGGGCTCTCAATGAATACAAACTTCGTCCACTAAGTTCAAAACCATAGCGAAGCGATACCGAGAAAGGCGAAGAAGCCGACCACGTCGGTAACCGTAGTGACGAAGGGTCCCGACGATACGGCCGGATCCACCTTGAGTCGATCCAACGCCAAGGGGATCATAATACCTCCAAATGCAGCCGCCAGCAGATTGATAATCATCGCGAGGGCAATGACGAAGCCGAGATCAGCGATGCCGAAGCGGGCGAAGACGACGACGGCCATGATCACCGCAAACACCACGCCGTTGAACAGCCCGACCAGCAGCTCGCGCGCCACCACGCGTCTTGCATTGCTGGCGCGCAATTCGCGCGTCGCCAGCGCGCGCACGGCCACGGTCATCGTCTGCGTACCGGCATTGCCGCCCTGGCTCGCGACGATCGGCATGAGCACGGCGAGCGCCACCATGCGCTCCAGTTCGCCCTCGAACAGCGAGATGACGAAGGAGGCGAGGTTTGCGGCGATCAGGTTCAGCAGCAGCCAGGAAAAGCGGCTCCGGGCGATGTACCAGAAGCTGTCGGACAGTTCTTCGTCGCCGGCGACGCCGCCGAGCGCCTTCAGGTCCTCGTCCGCCTCCTCCTGGATGACGTCGACGATGTCGTCGATGGTCAGCACGCCGACCAGCCGGCCAGCGTCGTCCACTACCGGCGAGGAGATGAGGTTGTAGCGCTCGAAGACGCGCGCCACGTCCTCCTGGTCGTCGGTGGCGTTCACTACGTGGCGGTCGGGCGTGACCACCTCGCCCAGCTTCACCCCACGCTTGGTGCGCAACAGCCGGTCGAGCGGCACCGAGCCGGTGAGCCGGTACGTCGGATCGACGACGAAGACCTCAAAGAAGGTCTCCGGCAGGCCTTCCGTCTCGCCCACATAGTCGAGCGTCTGACCGACAGTCCAGAACGGCGGCAGCGCGATGAACTCGGTCTGCATGCGCCGGCCGGCGCTCTCCTCCGGATAGTCGAGGCTGCGCTGCAGCGCCGCCCGCTCCGGGATCGGCAGATGGGCGAGGATCTCCTGCTTGCCGGCGTCGTCGAGGTCCTCGAGGATATAGACCGCGTCGTCGGATTCGAGCTCGCGCACGCCGTCGACCACCGTCTGGGTCGGCAGTTCCTCGAGGATCTGGACTCGGACGGTCTCGTCGAGCTCGGTGAGCGCGGCGAAGTCGAAGTCGCTGCCGAGCAGCTCGATCAGCTGCGGCCGGTCGGCGGGCGGCAGTGCCTCCAGCAGGCGGGCGAGGTCGCTTTCGTGCAGGTCGGCGACAAGCGCCTTGAGCGCCTCGACATCGCGCGTCTCGATGGCGCCGAGCGCCGCCTCGACGAAGCCGGGCGTCTCGGTCGGATCCGCGTCGTGTTCCGGCCCGCGCGGCGGGGCGGCGAGATCGGTCTCTTCGCGCATGCCACGCTCCAGCGGAAGGTTCGAGGCGGAAAGGTCGGCGGCTCCCGTAACGAGAGCCGATGTTGCTTCTAGCGGAGTTGTTCTTAAAGAAGCGTCGGCGAAGGACAATGCGGAGCCGGCGCGTTCGGTTCGCCACCTGCATCCCACATCTGCCGCTACGACTGGGGTATCGCTATGGCCTCGAAGCTTGCCACCCGCCTTCTCATACGCGGCCGCGTCCAAGGCGTCGGCTATCGCGCCTGGTTCACCGCGGAGGCCGAACGGCGGCGGCTTGCCGGCTGGGTACGCAACCGGCGCGACGGCAGCGTCGAGGCGCTGATCCTCGCCCCCGCGGAAAGCCTGCGGGAACTCATCGAAGCCAGCCGGCGCGGACCACCGGCGGCCATGGTCAGCGAGGTCGCGGCCAGCGAGGAAAGCGTGCCGGACGGCGAGATCCGCCCCGGCTTCGACGTACTGCCTACCGCCTAGGCTTCATCCGGTGCGACTACGGTCGGGCCGAACACCGCCTCGAACTCGCGGCGCAATGCCGGGTCGACATCCTCCATCGTCACCGGCAGGCCGAGCTCGACCAGGCTGGTGACGCCGTGTTCGCGCACGCCGCAGGGCACGATGCCCGCGAAATGCGACAGGTCGGGCTCCACGTTGAGCGAAATGCCGTGCATCGTCACCCAGCGCCGCACGCGGATGCCGATGGCGGCGATCTTGTCCTCGCCCTCCCCGGCCTTGGTCGGGTGGCGTACCCACACGCCGACGCGATCCTCGCGCCGCTCGCCGCGCACGTTGAAGGCGGCAAGCGAGCGGATGAGCCATTCCTCCAGAGCGGCGACGTAGCGGCGCAGGTCCGGCGCCCGGCGCTTCAGGTCGAGCATCACATAGGCAACGCGTTGGCCGGGGCCGTGATAGGTGAACTGCCCGCCCCGTCCAGTCTCGAAGATCGGAAACCGGCCGGCATCGACGAGATCCTCCGGGCGCGCGCTGGTGCCGGCGGTGTAGAGCGGGGGATGCTCCAGCAGCCAGACCAGCTCGTCCTCGCGGCCAGCGGCGATGTCCTCGGCAAGGCGGTTCATCTCGGCGAGCGCATCAGGATAGGCAACCGGAGAGGTGCTCACGCGCCAGCGCACCGGCGAGCTACCGGGTTGTGGCAGCAGCACCGGTGACAGCTCGTCACGGGCGATGGCAGCGAGTATCGGCGCGTCGTTCATAGCTGATAGATAATCATCGCGCGGCCCGCTGTCGCTGCCGATCGCAGCGCCCACGCTATGCGCCGCCGGCGGAGCTGTGTACAGCCCTGCCGGAGCGGCGGCAGGCCTTGTGGAGCCCCATTCGATCTGTTAGACGATCCCCCGCTCGCGCCGGCCCCGCTCGGTGGCCGCGCGCGGTGATGCGGTCGTGGCGGAATTGGTAGACGCGCTGCCTTGAGGTGGCAGTGGGTAACACCGTGGAGGTTCGAGTCCTCTCGACCGCACCATTTATCCGGATCGGTACTGTCCGAATCCCAGCGAACGGCGACCTTCGGGTCGCCGTTGTCGTTTCGGGCCCTCGTCCACGACTCGCTCCCTGGGCCTTTTCCCTCGCGAGAATCGCGGCTTGCATTAAATGCATTCTGCATTCAAAATTCATCGCGCGGCTGAAAGCCGCCATCGTGCGGAACTTCTGCCGCCGTGGAAAACCGCCAATGAGGGATGCAGCAGGCTCCCGGACAGGCACTTCAGGAACAAGCAGCCAGACGGGACGGCATCTCCTCGCAAATGAGGAAACGCCAATGAACAAAGTGACTGCTCTGAGCGCGTCAGCCTTGGCGCTGGCGACGGCCGCCGCTGTGCCCTCAGCCGCCAAGGACTACATCCTGGCCACCGGCCGCTGGGACAACACCGCCATCGTGATCGACGTCGAGAAGGCGATCGATCCGGTCAATGACGGCACGCCGAATGCCGTCATCAACCGGCTGCGGGTGACGCCGGACATCGACGGCAAGGGCACCGGCAAGCTCGACACGGTGGCGAGCGGGCAGCCGATCATCATTGCCATCTCGCCGGACCAGAAGCGCGCCTATGTGGTGAATCATTCCGGCAAGTCGAAGCCCGAGGATGCCGCTGCCTTCCAGCACGGCCATCCTGGCTCGGTCACCGTGCTCGACCTCGCGAAGGCGCTGGATCCGGCGCATAACGGCAAGCTCGGCGCCGTGGAAGCCTTCATCGACTCGGAAGGCTCCGGCGCCACCGGCTTCGCCGTCTCACCCGACCTGAAATACGGCATCCTTGCCCACGCCGAAGGACCGGGTAACGAGGATGGCGGGCGCCATATCAATATCGTCGACCTGGCGACGAACAAGGTGATCCACAAGGTCGAGCAGGCCTATGGCAAGCCCGGCTACCCCTGCCCGCCGGCGACGATCCCCCACAGAGCGCCCGATCCGGCCTTCGGCTGCTTTCCCGATACCAATGGCCTGACCATCAGCCCGATCGGCGGCGGCACCGTCTTCACTGCCAACGGGGGCACCAACGACGTCTCCGTCATCAGCCTTCCCAAGGCGCTGAAGGGCGACAAGGGCGCCGAGGTCGCGCGCATCCCGGTGCAGTCGGGCGGCTTCGGCATCAGCACGAGCCCGGACGGCAAGCTGGTGGCCATCGCCGCGCGCGAGGACGCGCGCGACGGCAAGGAGGGCAACACCATCTCGATCATCGACGTCAAACAGGCGCTGCGGGAGCCCGGCAAGGGCGAGGTCGCCCGCGTGCTCGTCGGCACCAGCAATCCGGAGGTCCAGACGCGTCCCTTCGTGGCGGCCTTCACGCCGGATGGCAAGCGGATCGTGGTGACCAATTTCCGCACCAACAACCTGTCGATCATCGACGTCGCCAAGGCGCTCGCCGGGCAGCCGGCCGAGCTCGCGCGCATCACGCTGGAGACGCCGAACGGCGAGCCCTCGCGCCCGCGCGGCATAGCCTTCGCCAATGGCGGGAAATATGCGGCCATCAGCGGCGCGCCCAAGAGCAAGCCCGGCAGCGGCGTCGTATGGCTGGTCGACCTCGACAGCTACAAGGTCGCTGGCCGCGTCACCGAGATCGGCAACGAATCCTACATGCTTGGCGGCTTCACCGGGGACTAGGCTGCGGCTTCACATGGCTTCCGCTCCCGATCCCTGGTCGGGGGCGGACAGCTACTGCGGCGCGGCGGCCGTCTGTACGGCAGGCGGGACGATGTGCACCACGTGGTAGCCCTTCTCCCGCAGCGCCGTGAGGAAGAGCGGCAGCATGCGCGCCGTCTGGTCGCGGGTGTCGTGGAACAGGATGATGCCACGATTCTCGTGCTCCAGCCGCGCCATCACCAGATGCAGCTGCTCCTCAGGCGTCATCGGATTCCAGTCGCCGGCCCAGAAATCCGCGCCGAACACGCCGATGCCGCGCTGCTTGAGATAGTCGAGCAGCGCGGGCGTGGACCCGAAGCCGGGAAAGCGGAAGAACGGCACCCGCGGCTGCGCGCTCGCGCTGCCATAGGCGGCCTTGTCGTCGGCGCGGATTCCCTTTTCGATGTCGGCGACCGCCTTGTCATAGGGGATGTCGGCCAGCGTCATCGGGTGGGTCATGCTGTGATGGCCGAGCGTATGCCCTTCGGCCAGCACGCGGCGGACAAGATCGGGATGGGCTGCCGCGTTCTGGCCCACCATAAAGAAGGTCGCATGCACGCATTCGCGCGCCAGTGCCTTCAATACCGCCGGCGTCGTGCCGGGATGCGGGCCGTCGTCGAAGGTCAGCACGACCTCCTTGTCGGCGAGGTCGAGCGTCTGCGGGAAATGCTTGGTTCCGACCTGCAGCCCGACGGGGTCGACCTCCAGTACCCGCGAGGTGCCGAGCTTGCCGGTGCAGTCCTGAGGCACAGCCAGAGCCGGCGCGGCTGCCAGCGTGCACAACGCCACGGCTAGAACGGCGCGGCACGCGAGCTTCGGCATGTCGAATCCCTGAAAAGCGGATGATGGTGCCTGCATAACCGATCCGCCCGCGCCACGCCGTCGCGCCGGTGCCACACCGAGCCCTCTAAGCCTGCTCAGCTCTCCGGCGCCTCGACGATGGGGTCGTAATGCGAAGCGTCGAAGCCCAGCACGTTCCAGCTCTGCTGCATATGCGGTGGCAGCGGCGCGGAGACGTCGATCAGCTTGTCGGCACGCGGGTGCGGAATGACGAGGCGGCGTGCCAGCAGGTGCAGCCGGTTCTGCAGCCCGCCCGGCAGAGGCCAGTTCTCGATGTTGAAATATTTCGGGTCACCGACAATGGGATGGCCGATATGCGCCGCGTGGGCGCGCAGCTGATGAGTGCGTCCCGTCACCGGCTTCAGCGACAGCCAGGCGAGCTTCTGACCCGCATGGTCGACGACGGCGTAATAGGAGATGGCGTGGCTCGCCTCGTCGTCGCCATGGCGGGCGACGCGCATGCGCTCGGCCGCCTCGTCCTTGGCGAGATAGGTGGAGATGCGCCCCTGCGCCGGGCGCGGCACGCCGGGAACGAGCGCCCAGTAGACCTTGCGGGCCGAGCGCGAGCGGAAGGTCTTGGCCAGAGTGGAGGCGGCGAGCCGGCTCTTGGCGACCAGCAGGATGCCGGAGGTGTCCTTGTCGATGCGGTGGACGAGGCGCGGCTTCTGCCCGTCGTCGCCGCGTAGGGCCTCCAGCATGCCGTCGACATGGCGATAGGTGCCCGAGCCGCCCTGCACGGCAAGGCCGTAGGGCTTGTTGAGCACCAGCACGTCGCGGTCCTCATAGAGCGTCATCGCCTTGAGCGCGGTGGCGTCCTTGTCGTCGGCGCTGGCGCGCTTGACGGCGGGCGCGGCGAGATCGGAGCGCGATGAAGCCCTTTCGCCACTCTCCCCGCTCCGCGGCGGACGCGGCGGCGCCTCGCCGCGCGCTATCGCCTCCTCCGCCTCGATGTGGTCGGCGGCGGAGAGCTGCGGCTTCTCCTCAAGCGGAGGGATGCGCACGCTCTGCCCGGAGGCGAGGCGCGTATTAGTCTTCACCCGGCCGCCATCGACCCGCACCTGCCCGGAGCGCAACAACTTCTGCAGATGGCCGAAGGACAGGTCGGGGAAATGCGCCTTGAACCAGCGGTCCAGGCGCATGCCCTCCTCATCCCGATCGACGCGGCGTGTCTCGACGGCCATGAAAAAATCTCCTCGGCCCTGCAGATAGCCGAGGATTGTGGCCAAGTCATTCGGCCAATTCATGCGACGGCGCGCACCAGGGCAAGGCCGCCAAACACGGCGGTGAGCGAAAGCGCCACCGAGCCGGCGACATAGAAGGCGGCAAGGCCCACCTCGCCACGCTGCACAAGTATCGCCGTATCGAGCGAGAAGGAGGAAAAGGTGGTGAAGCCGCCCAATATGCCGGCCATCACGAACAACCGGACCGGCGTGACCCAGGAGGCACCGCCCTTCATCGCCATCCAGCCCGCAATGCAGCCGATGACGAAGGAGCCGACCACGTTGACGACGAAGGTACCGGACGGGAAGTGCATGCCGAACAGGCGCATCGCTGCCTCATAGGACACGTAGCGCAGAACGCCGCCGATGCCGGCTCCGATGAAAACCAGCACGATCGCGTTCACGGCCTGTCTCTCCTATTTGCCCTGCTGGCGCTCTGCTCTCAGCCGCGCCCAATATTCCAGCCGCTTGCGGATTTCCCGCTCGAAGCCACGTTCCACTGGTTCGTAGAAGTGCTGGCGCCCGAGCTTCTCCGGGAAGTAGTCCTGCCCCGAGAAGGCGTCCGGCGCGTCGTGGTCGTAGTCGTAGCCCGTGCCGTAGCCCTCCTGCTTCATCAGCCGGGTCGGCGCGTTGAGGATATGCTTGGGCGGGACCAGCGAGCCGCCTTCCTTGGCGACCCGAAGCGCCTGCTTCCAGGCGGTATATACGGCGTTCGACTTGGGGGCCGTTGCCAGATAGACCGCGGCCTGCGCGAGGGCGAGCTCGCCCTCGGGCGTTCCGAGAAAGTCGTAGGCGTCCTTGGCCGCATTGGCGACGACGAGCGCCTGCGGGTCGGCATTGCCGATGTCTTCGGCCGCCATGCGTACCAGCCGGCGGGCGAGGAAGAGCGGGTTCTCGCCGGCATCGATCATCCGCGCCAGCCAATACAGCGCCGCGTCGGGGTCCGAACCGCGGATCGACTTGTGCAGGGCGGAGATGAGGTTGTAGTGACCGTCCTCGCTCTTGTCGTAGATCGGCGCGCGGCGCTGCACGATCTCCTGCAGTTTGGCGCCGTCGAACACCTCGCCGGGCCGGGCGGCGCGCCAGGCCTCCTCGGAAAGGGTGAGCGACGCGCGCCCGTCGCCGTCTGCGAGCCGCACCAGCACGGCGCGCGCCTCCTCGTCCAGAGGCAGCGGCTTGCCCTCCAGTTCCTCGGCGCGCGACAGCAGCCGCCCGATGGCGGCCTCGTCCAGCGAGCGGAAGGTCAGCACGCGGGCGCGGGAGAGCAGCGCGGCGTTGAGCTCGAAGGAAGGATTCTCCGTCGTCGCGCCGATCAGCGTGACGGTGCCGTCCTCCATAACGGGCAGGAAGCTGTCCTGCTGCGCCTTGTTGAAGCGGTGGATCTCGTCGACGAAGAGTAGCGTGCCGCGCCCTACGGCACGGCGCCCGCGCGCGGCCTCGAACACCTTCTTCAGCTCGGCGACACCGGTGAAGATCGCCGACACCTGCTCGAAATGCAGGTCGGTCTCATGCGCCAGCAGCCGCGCCACCGTGGTCTTGCCAGTGCCGGGCGGGCCCCAGAAGATCAGCGAGCCGAGCGAGCGGCTGTCGATCATCCGCGTAAGGATGCCGTCCGGGCCGGTCAGGTGCTCCTGCCCTACGACGTCGGAGAGGCGCTGCGGGCGCAGCCGGTCGGCGAGCGGGCGCGGGGCTGCGCCTTCGAGCCCGGCGCTGGCGAAAAGATCGGACAAGATCGCCTCAGCCCGGCAGCATGGCGGAGAGCGTCCGCCCACCGCGTTGCAGCGTGATGCGCCACATCCGCGACGGGGCGGCGGTGGCCTTCACCAGGTCGGCGGTGCGGGAAATCGTGACGCCGTTGACCTCGAGGATCACATCGCCGGCCTTCAAATTGGTCAGGTCGGCCGGCGAACCCTCGACGATGGCGGTGACCACCACGCCCTTGTCCGCCTCCACCGTGCGCATTTCCTCGACCACGGCCGGGGACAGGTTGACCACGGTCGAGCCGGCGAAGGGCGAGCGGTTGTCGAGCGTGACCTCGTCGCGCGGAATCGTCTCCGGGGCCGGCTGCAGCGGAATGGCAAGCGTCATTGGCTTGCCCTGCCGGATAATCGCCACCTCGACCGTCCCGCCGAGGGGACGGGTGGCAAAGCGGTAGCCGAAGGCGTCGGGATCATCGACCTCCTGTCCGGCGATGGCAGTGATGAGGTCGCCCGTGCGCAGGCCACCCTTCTCGGCCGGGCTGTCGGACCGCACGCTCTGCACCAGCGCGCCGACCGGCCGAGCGAGATCAAGACCCTCGGCGATGTCGGCGGTGACCGCCTGCAGGCTGGCGCCGAGCCAGGGCCGGCGCACCGACTTGCCGCCGCTCAGCGCCGATTGCATCACCACCCGCACCATGTCGGCGGGAATGGCGAAGCCGATGCCCTGCGAGCCGCCAGAGCGCGAGAAGATCGCGGTATTGATGCCGATCACCCGCCCTGCCCCGTCGATCAGCGCGCCGCCGGAATTGCCGGGATTGATCGCCGCGTCGGTCTGGATGAAGAACTGGTAGTCGGTGATGCCGACCTGGGTGCGGGCAAGCGCCGAGACGATGCCCTGCGTCACCGTCTGGCCGACGCCGAAGGGGTTGCCGATGGCGAGCACGATGTCGCCGACCTGGAGATCGTCAGAGGAGCCCAGCTGAACCGCCGGAAAGGCACCCTTGCCGCCGCGCAGCTTCAGCACGGCGAGATCCGTACGCGGATCGCGCAGCAGGATGTCAGCGTCGAACTCGCGCTTGTCGGACAGCGAAATGCGCACCTCATCGGCGCCCTCGATGACGTGGTTGTTGGTCACCACGAGGCCCGACGCATCGACGATCACGCCCGAGCCCAGCGAGCGTTGAACCCGCTCGTTCGGACCGCCGAAGCCGGGGCCCTGCGGAACGCCGAAGAAGCGGCGGAAGAACGGATCGTCCATCAGCGGATTGCCCCGCCGCGCCTGCACCGCCTTCATCGCATAGACGTTGACGATGGCGGGCGCCGTGCGCGCCACAATAGGGGCGAAGGAGAGCCCGATCTCGGCGCGCGAACTTGGCACGCGCGGCCCGCCGGCAGAGGGGGCAGGCGTCTGCGCAACGGCAGGCACCGCTAACAGGAGAGCGGCGACGACGGCGGAGCGGCGGATGAAGCGGGGAGCGAAGCGTTTCATGCCGCCAGATATAGTCCCCGCCCCGCGGCGGAGAAAGGGCGAGAGGGCAACCTTCCTCGGCACTTCGCAGCGTCGGCGCGCGGACAAAAGAAAAGGGGCGGTGAAACCGCCCCTCGCCTTCAATTCCGTGCCGTCCGGGCTCAGGCCGCGGCGGTCTCTTCCGCCCGGGTCGCCTCGAGACGGGCGAGGTCCGCCGCGCCCTTGGCCGCCTCGTCGCGGTCAACCAGCTCGATCACCGCCACCGGGGCCGAATCACCGTGGCGGAAGCCGGCCTTGATGATGCGGGTGTAGCCGCCATTGCGCTCCTTGTAGCGCGGGCCGATCACGTCGAAGAGCTTGCGCACGACGGCAACGTCGCGCACCTCGGCGATCGCCTGGCGGCGCGCATGCAGGCCGCCACGCTTGCCGAGGGTAATCAGCTTCTCGACCACCGGGCGAAGATCCTTCGCCTTCGGCAGGGTCGTGACGATCTGCTCGTGGGTGATGAGCGCCTGCGCCATGTTGGCGAACATGGCCTTGCGGTGCTCCGCGGTCCGGTTGAACCGGCGATGGGCTTTGCCGTGGTTCATGGCGACTAAATCCTAACGTGCGACGGCTTCGAGCCGGGTGGTGAATGTGACGGCCCGAATGCCGTGTTCAATGCTCAGTAATGGTCTTCGAACCGCTTGGCGAGGTCCTCGATGTTCTCCGGCGGCCAGCCCGGCACTTCCATGCCGAGGTGCAGGCCCATGGAGGCGAGGACTTCCTTGATCTCGTTCAGCGACTTGCGGCCGAAGTTCGGGGTACGGAGCATCTCCGCCTCGGTCTTCTGGATCAGGTCGCCGATATAGACGATGTTGTCGTTCTTCAGGCAGTTGGCCGAACGGACCGAGAGCTCCAGCTCGTCCACCTTCTTGAGCAGCGCCGGGTTGAACGGCAGCTCCTGCATCGCAGGGCTTTCCGTCTCGCGCTTGGGCTCCTCGAAGTTGACGAAGATCTCCAGCTGGTCCTGCAGGATGCGCGCGGCGAAGGCGAGCGCATCCTCCGGGCTGATCGAGCCATTGGTCTCGATGGTCATGGTCAGCTTGTCATAGTCGAGGATCTGGCCCTCGCGGGTGTTCTCGACCTTGTAGGAGACCTTCTTGACCGGCGAGTAGAGGCTGTCGACCGGGATGAGGCCGATCGGGGCGTCCTCGGGGCGATTACGCTCGCCCGCGACATAGCCCTTGCCGGTGTCGACGGTGAATTCCATCCGGATTTCGGCGCCGTCGTCGAGGGTGCACAGCACCAGCTCGGGGTTCAGCACCTGCACGTCGCCGACCGTCTGGATGTCACCGGCGGTGACGATGCCGGGACCCTGCTTCTTCACCACCATCCGCTTCGGGCCGTCGCCGGCCATTTTGATGGCGATGTCCTTGATGTTGAGGACGATGTCGGTCACGTCCTCGCGCACGCCCGGGATCGAGGAGAACTCGTGCAGCACGCCGTCGATGTGCACCGAGGTCACCGCCGCGCCCTGCAGGGACGACAGCAGAATACGGCGCAGCGCATTGCCGAGCGTCTGGCCGAAGCCACGCTCCAGCGGCTCGGCGACAACGGTCGCGAGGCGCTTCGGGTCGCTGCCAACCGCGACCTCGAGCTTCTCGGGCTTGATCAGCTCTTGCCAGTTCTTCTGAATCACGACGTCACCCTTGGTTTCGACGGTGCCCCGGACACCCTGCCAGCCGTTCCATCCCCGTCATGGTCGGGAGGGAAGACCGTTCGCAGCTGCCCCTGCGGCGCTCCGGAGCGCCGCTGGATAGATAAGCGTCAGACGCGCCGACGCTTGCGCGGACGGCAGCCATTGTGCGGGATCGGCGTGACGTCGCGGATCGACGTCACAGTGAAGCCTGCCGCCTGGAACGCACGCAACGCCGACTCACGGCCCGAACCCGGACCCGACACTTCGACCTCGATGGTGCGCATGCCATGCTCGGACGCCTTGCGGGCGCAATCCTCGGCCGCGACCTGCGCCGCATACGGGGTCGACTTGCGCGAGCCCTTGAAGCCCATGGCACCCGCCGACGACCAGGCAATGGTGTTGCCCTGCGCGTCGGTGATGGTGATCATGGTGTTGTTGAACGATGCGTTCACATGCGCGACGCCGGAGGCGATGTTCTTGCGCTCACGGCGCTTGATGCGGGTAGCTTCTTTAGCCATAGACCTCAGATCCTTCAGGCGCGCCCGTCATTCCAGGCGCTCGGGACATTACTCGTAACGAATGCGCCGGCCGCTGATGCCGCCGGCGGGCAAAAGCGGGCCGAAGCCCGTGAAATCACTTCTTCTTGCCGGCGATCGGCTTGGCCGGCCCCTTGCGGGTGCGGGCATTCGTGTGGGTACGCTGGCCGCGCACCGGCAGACCGCGGCGATGGCGCAGGCCGCGGTAGCAGCCGAGGTCCATCAGACGCTTGATGTTCATCGAAACTTCGCGGCGCAGGTCGCCTTCGACCAGATAGTCGCGGTCGATGGTCTCGCGGATCTGCAGCACTTCCTGGTCGGTCAGCTGGTTGACCCGGCGATCGAGCGGAATGCCGACCTTCTCGACGATGTCGGCCGCGTTCTTCGCGCCGATGCCGTGAATGTACTGGAGCGCGATGATGACGCGCTTGTTGGTCGGGATGTTAACGCCTGCAATACGAGCCACGTCGCTCTCTCCATGTGGTCCGGACGAACCGGAATTGATTGCTCCGCGTCCGGTGGAGGCCGGCCCCTGCAGAGATACGCACGAAGCCGCGCGACATCAGCGAATGATGTCGATGCGCGACGCTCGCTTAAGTGAAGCGCGGCACATAGAGCGATTCAGCCCGAATGTCAAGCCGCGCAGCCCGAATTCTCAGACGGTCTCCAGAACGTCCGAGATCGCCTGCGTCACCTCGTCGATCGGCCTCATGCCGTCGATCACCACCAGGAGACCGCGTTCGGCGTAATAAGGCGCCACCACGGCGGTATCGCGGTTATAGGCTTCGAGGCGGGTCTTAAAGACTACCGGATCGTCATCCTTGCGCACCGCCTCGCCGCGCGCGGCGGTCTCGCGGGCCCGCTGAAGGATGCGGTCGACCAGCTTGTTCTGGTCCACCTTCAGCTCGATCACCGCGTCCAGCTTGAGGCCCTTCTCGGCGAGGATGCGGTCGAGGGCCTCCGCCTGCGCTACCGTGCGCGGGAAGCCGTCGAGGATGAAACCTTTCGAGCAATCCGGCTGGTCAATGCGATCGGAGATGATTCCGATCACGATGTCGTCGGACACCAGCTGGCCTGCATCCATCACCGCCTTGGCCCGGAGGCCGACCGGCGTGCCGTTGCGTACCGCCTCGCGCAGCATGTCTCCCGTCGACAGCTGCACGATACCGTGGCGCGCGACTAGTCGCTGCGCCTGCGTGCCCTTCCCCGCCCCCGGAGGTCCGAGCAGTATCAGCCTCATCGGCGCTTCCCCCTGAGCTTGGCCTTCTTGACCAGCCCTTCGTATTGGTGTGCCAGCAGGTGCCCTTGGACTTGGGCCACCGTATCCATGGTCACGCTCACCACGATCAGCAGCGACGTGCCGCCGAAGTAGAACGGGACCGCAGCATAGGAGATCAGAATCTCCGGGAACAGGCACACTATCGCAAGGTAAGCCGCACCGATGACGGTGATGCGAGTCAGCACATAGTCGATGTACTCGGCGGTACGCTCGCCCGGACGGATGCCGGGGATGAAGCCGCCATGCTTCTTCAGATTGTCCGCGGTCTCGGTCGGGTTGAACACGATCGCGGTGTAGAAGAAGCAGAAGAACACGATCAGCAGCACGTAGAGCAGCATGAACAGCGGCTGGCCGTGGCCGATCAGCGTCGTCACCGTGGTCAGCCAGCCCGGTCCCGAACCCTGCATGAAGCTCGCCACCGTGGTGGGGATGAGCAGCAGCGAGGAGGCGAAGATCGGCGGGATGACGCCCGAGGTGTTCAGCTTCAGCGGCAGGTGCGAGGACTGGCCCTCATAGACCTTGTTGCCGACCTGGCGCTTCGGGTACTGGATCAGCAGCCGGCGCTGGGCACGCTCCATGAAGACGATGAACATGATGACCGCAACGGCCATCAGAATCACCGCCAGGATGATGCCGGTCGACAGGGCGCCCTGGCGGCCGAGTTCCAGCGTGTTGGCGATCGCCGAGGGCAGCTCCGCCACGATACCGGCGAAGATGATCAGCGAGATGCCGTTACCGATGCCGCGCGAGGTGATCTGCTCGCCGAGCCACATCAGGAACATGGTGCCGCCGGTCAGCGTGAGCACCGTGGAGATGCGGAAGAACCAGCCTGGATCCGACACCACGGCACCCGAGCCCTCGAGGCCGACGGCGATGCCGTAGGACTGGAACACGGCGAGCACCACGGTGAGGTAGCGCGTGTACTGGTTGATCTGCTTGCGGCCCGCCTCGCCTTCCTTCTTCAGCGCTTCCAGCGTCGGGGAGACGGTGGTGAGCAGCTGGATGATGATGGAGGCCGAGATGTACGGCATGATGTTCAGGGCGAAGATCGCCATGCGCGAAACCGCGCCGCCCGAAAACATATTGAACAGGCCGATGATGCCCTGCTGCGCCGTGCGGAACACGTCGGCGAGCGCGTCGGGATTGATCCCGGGCATCGGAATATAGGTGCCCAGCCGATACACGAGAAGCGCACCCAGCGTGAACCAGATGCGCTTCTTCAGTTCGTCGGCTTTTGCCAGAGCACCGAAATTGAGGTTTGCCGCAAGCTGTTCTGCTGCCGAGGCCATGGTGGCTCCGCTCCTCGTCTGTGCCCTGATAGATACGGTAGGCCCGACTTAAGCGTCAGGCCGCCGTTTCGCCAGTGTCGGCCTTGGACGCGAGCAGCGTCACAGTGCCGCCGGCCTTCTCGACCGCCGCGACGGCGGACTTGGTGGCATGAGCCACTTCGAGCTTGACCTTGGCCTTCAGCTCGCCGCTGCCGAGCACCCGCACGCCGGCCTTGGCGCGGCGCAGCACGCCGGCCTCGACCAGGGCTTCCTGGGTGACAGTCTTCTTGCCGTCCAGCTTGCCGGCATCCACCGCCTGCTGGATGCGGCCGAGGGAGACCTCGTTCCAGTCCAGCGCGAAGATGTTGTGGAAGCCGCGCTTGGGCAGACGTCGATGGATCGGCATCTGGCCGCCCTCGAAGCCCTTGATCGCCACGCCGGTACGCGAGGTCTGACCCTTCACGCCGCGGCCAGCGGTCTTGCCCTTGCCGGAACCGATGCCGCGACCGACGCGCATCCGCTTCTTGCGGGCGCCTTCGTTGTCCTTGATCTCGTTAAGGCTGCTCATCGCCTGTCTCCTTGGCCTGTCTCTTGCGCCGTCACGCTTCGACGACGCGGACGAGGTGGCGGACCTTGTAGATCATGCCACGCACGGCCGGGGTGTCTTCGAGCGTCGAACGACGCCCGAGCTTGTTGAGGCCGAGGCCGATAAGCGTCGCCCGCTGCTCCTGCGGACGGCGGATCGGGCTGCCGGTCTGCTCCACCGTCACGGTGGCCTTAGCAGCCGCCTTCTGGGTGCTCTTCGCCATGATTAGCTTCCTACCTCTCAGGCGGCTCAGTCGGTCGCTTCCGCGTCGTCGACGCGGCGGCGGGACTGGAGCTGCGACACCTTCAGGCTGCGGCGGGCAGCCACGAGACGCGGGCTGTCCTGGTTCTTCAGGGCCTCGAAGGTCGCGCGGACCATGTTGTACGGGTTGGACGAGCCGAACGACTTCGCCACCACGTCCTGCATGCCGAGCGTCTCGAAGACGGCGCGCATCGGGCCGCCGGCGATGATGCCGGTACCGGCCGGGGCGGCGCGCAGAATAACCTTGCCAGCGCCGTGATGGCCGTGCACGTCATGATGCAGCGTCCGGCCCTCGCGCAGCGGCACGCGGATCAGCGCGCGCTTGGCGGCTTCCGTCGCCTTACGGATCGCCTCCGGCACCTCGCGGGCCTTGCCGTGGCCGAAGCCGACGCGGCCCTTCTGGTCGCCGACGACAACCAGCGCGGCGAAGCCGAAGCGACGGCCGCCCTTCACAACCTTAGCGACACGGTTGATGTGGACCAGCTTGTCCACAAACGTGTTGTCGCGATCTTCGCGTTCACGCTCACGTTCACGAGCCATGATCTTATCCTCGTCGTTCCGCGGGGGACCCGCTCGTGATCTCAGAAATTGAGACCGCCCTCGCGGGCGGCTTCGGCGAGCGCCTTGACGCGGCCGTGATAGATGAAGGCGCCGCGGTCGAAGACCACATCCTTCACCCCGGCCGCGACGGCACGTTCCGCCACGAGCTTGCCGATAGCCTGGGCCGCCGCGATATCCGCGCCGGTCTTGAGGCTGCCCCGCAGGTCCTTCTCGAGCGACGAGGCGGCCGCGATGGTCACGCCGCGCGCGTCGTCGATGATCTGCGCATAGATGTGCTTCGACGAGCGATGCACCGAGAGGCGCGGCCGCCCGTTCGCCGTCGAGCGGATCGCCCGACGGACACGCGCCTTACGGCGCTCGGTAGCGTCCTGATACTGTGCCATGGTTCGGGTCCGTTACTTCTTCTTGCCTTCCTTGCGGAAGATGAACTCGCCGGCGTACTTCACGCCCTTGCCCTTATAGGGCTCGGGGCCGCGATACTCGCGGATCTCGGCGGCGACCTGACCGACCTTCTGCCGGTCGATGCCGGAGACGACGATCTCGGTGGGCTTCGGCGTGACGATCTGGATCCCTTCCGGAATCGGATAGTTCACGTCGTGGCTGTAGCCAAGCGCGAGGTTCAGGGACTTGCCCTGCACCGCGGCGCGGTAACCGACGCCGTTAATCTCGAGCTTCTTCTCGAAGCCCTTGGTGACGCCCTCGACGAGGTTCGACACCAGCGTGCGGGACATGCCCCACATCGCCTTGTGGCGGTTCGTCTCGCCGTTCAGCGAGAAGAGAAGGGCGCCGCCCTCCAGCTTCACGCCGATCTCGTCGACAACCGTGACCTCCAGGGCGCCCTTGGGGCCCTTCACCTTGACCGTCTGGCCATCGACCGTGGCGGTGACGCCGGCCGGGATGGTGACGGGAGCTTTACCGATCTTGGACATGTGCTCTCTCTCCTCCCCGATCAGAAGACCGTGAAGAGGACCTCGCCGCCCACGTTCTTGTCGCGGGCTTCGTGGTCCGCCATCACGCCCTGCGGCGTGGAGACGACAGCGACGCCAAGACCATTGGCGACGCGCGGAAGGGTCTTGACCGACGAGTAGACACGCCGGCCAGGCTTGGAGACGCGGGAGATCTCACGGATCACCGGCTCGCCGTCATAGTACTTGAGCTCGATCTCGAACTCGGAACGGCCGTTGACCGGCTCGCCCGCGGTGTAGCCGCGGATGAAGCCTTCGGCGGTGAGGACTTCGAGCACGCTGGCGCGGAGGCGCGAGCCGGGGGTGGTGATCTTTTCCTTGCGCCGCATCTGAGCGTTGCGGATGCGGGTGATCAGATCGCCGATAGGATCAGTCGTGGACATGGATCGACCCTCCTCACCAGCTCGACTTGACGAGGCCGGGGATCTGACCCTGCGAGCCGAGCTCGCGGAGCGCGATGCGGCTCATCTTCAGCTTGCGATAGAACGCACGCGGGCGGCCGGTGACTTCGCACCGGTTGCGGATGCGCACCTTCGCCGAATTGCGCGGGAGCTGCGCGAGCTTGAGAACCGCCGCGAAGCGCTCCTCGATCGGCAGATCCTTGTCACTGATAAGGGCCTTGAGACGCGAACGCTTGCCGGAATAGTTCTTCGCGAGCTTCCGGCGGTGTTCGTTCTTTTCGACCGCGCTCTTCTTCGCCATATGATCTTGCTCCTAGTCTCCGCGTTTGGGGCTCCCGCCCCACGGCCGGAAGGGGATGCTTACTGACGGAACGGGAAGTTGAAGGCCTTCAGAAGCGCGCGCGCCTCTTCGTCCGTCTTCGCCGTCGTGCAGACGATGATGTCCATGCCCCACATCTGATCAACCTTGTCGTAGTTGATCTCGGGGAACACGATGTGCTCCTTGATGCCGAGCGCGAAATTGCCGCGCCCGTCGAAGCTCTTCGGGTTGAGGCCGCGGAAGTCACGAACGCGCGGCAGGGCGATGTTGACGAGCCGATCGACGAACTCGAACATCTTCACCTTGCGCAGCGTGACCTTGGCGCCGACCGGCTGGTTCTCGCGGAGCTTGAAGTTCGAGATCGCCTGGCGGGCGCGGGTGACGACCGGCTTCTGGCCGGCGATCAGCGCGAGGTCGCCGGCGGCGTTCTGCACCTTCTTCGTGTCCGCAGTGGCTTCGCCGACACCCATGTTGATGACGATCTTCTCGATCGTCGGCACTTCCATGGGATTCTTGTAGCCGAACTGCTCAATCATCTGCTTGCGGACGACGTCCTCGTAATGGGACTTCATCCGCGGGGTGTAGCTGGTCTCAGCCATCGATCTTCTCCCCCGAGCGCTTGGCGACACGCACCTTGGTGCCGTCCGCCTGCACAAGGAACCCGACGCGGGTCGGCTTACCATCCTTCGGATCGGCGATCGCGATGTTCGACAGGTCGATCGGGGCCTCCTTAGAGATGATCCCGCCTTCCTGGTTCGCGCTCTGCCGCTGGTGGCGCTTCACAAGGTTGACGCCGCGCACGCGCGCGGTGCCTTCCTTCGGGAGCACCTCGAACACTTCGCCGGTGCGGCCCTTGTCGCGGCCGGCGAGAATGACGACCTTGTCGCCCTTCTTAATCTTCGCGGCCATCAAAGCACCTCCGGCGCCAGCGAAATGATCTTCATGTGGTTCTTCGCGCGCAGCTCGCGCGGAACCGGCCCGAAGATACGGGTGCCGACCGGCTCCTTGTTGTTGTTGATCAGCACTGCCGCGTTGCGGTCGAAGCGGATCACCGAACCGTCGATGCGGCGGATGTCCTTGGCCGTGCGAACCACGACCGCCTTCATCACGTCGCCCTTCTTCACGCGGCCGCGCGGAATTGCTTCCTTCACCGACACCACGATGATGTCGCCGACATGGGCATACTTACGCTTGGAACCGCCAAGCACCTTGATGCACATGACGCGACGCGCACCGGAATTGTCCGCCACGTCGAGATTGGTCTGCATCTGGATCATGACGCACCTTTTTCTCGCAAAAACCGCGCGCTGCCGTCACCGGCGCGCGCCCCTCAATTCCCGTTGCCGGGCGCTCAGACTTCAGCCCGCTTCTCGCCCTGGACCACGATCCAGTTCTTAAGCTTGGACAAGGGGCGGTGCTCCTCGATCCAGACGGTGTCGCCTTCCTTCCACACATTGCCCTCGTCATGGGCATGGTACTTCTTGGAACGGCGGACGGTCTTCTTCAGCAGCGGATGGGTGAAACGGCGCTCGACCCGGACCACGACGGTCTTGTCCTGCTTGTCGCTCACCACGACGCCCTGCAGCAAACGCTTCGGCATCGTTATCTCCTCACTTCGCCTTGGCCGCGGAAGCGGCCTTCTGCGCCTGGATGGTCTTGGTCCGCGCGATGTCGCGGCGGACCTGACGCACCCGCGCCGTGTTCTCGAGCTGGCCGGTCGCCTTCTGGAAGCGCAGGTTGAACTGCTCCTTCTTGAGGGTCAGCAGCTGGTCCTGGAGCTCGTCCGCGGTCTTCGTCCGAATGTCGGAAGCCTTCGTCATCATTCCCTCCGTCACTCGGCGATGCGTTCGACGAAGCGCGTCTTGATCGGCAGCTTCGCCGCCGCCAGCGTCAACGCCTCACGGGCGATCTCCTGGCTCACGCCGTCGATCTCGAACATGATGCGACCGGGCTTGACCTTGGCGGCCCAGAACTCCGGGGCGCCCTTGCCCTTACCCATGCGGACTTCGGTCGGCTTCTTCGACACCGGCACGTCCGGGAAGACGCGGATCCACACGCGGCCCGCACGCTTCATGTGGCGGGTGAGCGCGCGGCGCGCGGCTTCGATCTGACGCGCGGTGACGCGCTCCGGCTCCAGGGCCTTCAGCCCGAACTGGCCGAAATTGAGGTCAGTCCCGCCCTTCGCGGTGCCGCTGATGCGGCCCTTGAACTGCTTGCGGAACTTTGTGCGCTTCGGTTGCAGCATGTCGCGCCTCTTATTCCTTGCGTCTCAACTCACGCCGCGTCGCGGCGCGAGGAGCGACCACCCGACGGCTCACCTTCCGACTGGCGCTTGTCCTGCGCCATCGGATCGTGCTCCAGGATTTCGCCCTTGAAGATCCAGACCTTCACACCACAGGTGCCGTAGGTCGTGAAGGCGGTGGCCGTACCGTAATCCACGTCCGCGCGCAAGGTGTGAAGCGGCACGCGGCCTTCACGATACCATTCGAGGCGCGCAATCTCCGCGCCGCCGAGGCGGCCGGCGCAGTTGATACGGATGCCTTCCGCGCCGAGGCGCATCGCCGACTGTACGGCGCGCTTCATGGCGCGACGGAACGCCACACGGCGCTCGAGCTGCTGGGCGATCGATTCGGCGACGAGCCGCGCGTCGATTTCCGGCTTGCGGATCTCGACGATGTTGATGAAGACCTCCGAGTTGGTCATCTCGGCGACCTTCTTGCGCAGCTTGTCGATGTCCGCGCCCTTCTTGCCGATGACAACTCCCGGACGCGCCGAGTGGATGGTCACGCGGCACTTCTTGTGCGGACGCTCGATCACGATCTTGGAGACCGCAGCCTGCTTGAGCAGTTTCTGCAGCATCTCGCGGATCTTGATGTCCTCGTGCAGCAGCTGGCCGTACTCGCCCTTGCCGGCGAACCAGCGCGAATCCCAGGTGCGGTTGATGCCGAGCCGCAGCCCGACCGGGTTGACCTTCTGACCCATCAGGCCTTCTCCTCGACTTCACGCACCACGATCGTGATATGCGAGAACGGCTTCTCGATGCGGCTGGCGCGACCACGGGCGCGCGCCGCGAAGCGCTTCATAACCAGGCCCTTGCCGACATGGGCCTCGGCGACGATGAGATCGTCGACGTCGAGCTCATGGTTATTCTCGGCATTGGCGATGGCCGATTCCAGGCACTTCTTCACGTCGCCCGCGATCCGCTTGCGCGAGAACTGCAGGTCGGCGAGCGCCGTCGCGACCTTCTTGCCGCGGATCAGACCGGCGACGAGGTTGAGCTTCTGGGGGCTGACGCGGAGATTCCGCGCAACCGCCTTGGCTTCCGTATCCGCGAGCGTGCGCGGACGAGCTGCCTTACCCATGACCCTGCCCTTACTTGCGCTTGGCTTTCTTGTCCGCCGCGTGCCCGTAATAGGTACGGGTCGGGGCGAACTCGCCGAACTTGTGGCCCACCATGTCCTCGGTCACCGAGACCGGGACGTGCTTGTTGCCGTTATAGACGCCGAACGTGATCCCCACGAACTGCGGAAGGATCGTGGAGCGGCGGCTCCAGATCTTGATGACGTCGTGACGACCCGACGAGCGCGCGGCATCCGCCTTCTTGAGGAGGTAGCCGTCGACGAACGGACCCTTCCAGACCGATCGAGACATAGTTCAGATTCCCTCGCTCACTTCTTGCGGGCGTGCCGGCTGGACACGATGAACTTGCCCGTCGACTTGTTCTTCCGGGTCTTCTTGCCCTTGGTGGGGAAGCCCCACGGGGTGACCGGATGGCGGCCGCCCGAGGTGCGGCCTTCGCCGCCGCCGTGCGGGTGGTCGACCGGGTTCATCGTGACGCCGCGGTTGTGCGGGCGACGGCCGAGCCAGCGCTTGCGGCCAGCCTTGCCGAGATTGGTGTTCATGTGGTCGGGGTTCGACACCGCGCCCACCGTACCCATGCACTCGCCATGCACCAGGCGCTGCTCACCCGAGTTGAGGCGGATGATCACATAACCCTGGTCGCGGCCGACGATCTGCGCGTACGAGCCAGCTGAACGGGCGATCTGACCGCCCTTGCCGATCTTCAGCTCGATGTTGTGCACGATCGTGCCGACCGGCAGGTTGCCGAGCGGGGCCGCGTTGCCGGGCTTCACGTCGACACTCTTGGAGGCGACGACCTTGTCGCCGACCGCAAGACGCTGCGGCGCGAGGATGTAGCTCAGCTCGCCATCCTCATACTTGATGAGGGCGATGAAGGCGGTGCGGTTCGGATCGTACTCGATCCGCTCGACGGTCGCCGTCACGTCACGCTTGGCGCGCTTGAAGTCGACGAGACGATAGGCCTGCTTGTGGCCGCCGCCGCGGAAGCGGACGGTGACCCGGCCGGTGTTGTTGCGGCCGCCCGCCTCGCTCTTGCCCTCGGTCAACGTCTTGACCGGCTTGCCCTTGTACAGGGCCGAGCGGTCGACGATGACGAGCTGGCGAAGGCTCGGCGTTACCGGCTTGAAGGTTTTGAGCGCCATGTCTCTGGTCCCTTGTCCCGGCTCACAGACCCGTCGTGATGTCGATGGAGTGACCCTCGGCGAGGGTCACGACCGCCTTCTTCACGTCGTTCTGCACGCCCTTGCGGCCCTTGAAGAACTTCGTCTTCCCCTTGCGGACCAGCGTGTTGACGCTCTCGACCTTCACGTCGAAGAGCTTCTCGACCGCCTCCTTGATCTGCGGCTTGGTGGCCGACAGAGCAACCTTGAAGACGACCTTGTTGTGCTCGGACGCAGTCGTGGCCTTCTCGGTGATCACCGGGGACACGATCACGTCGTAATGGCGCGGATCGAGACTCATTTGAAGCGGGCCTCCAGGGCGTCGACAGCCGCCTTCGTCAGCACCAGGGTCTGACGGCGCAGGATGTCGTAGACGTTGATGCCCTGGACGGGCAGCACGTCGAAATGGCCGACATTGCGCGAGGCGAGGCCGAAATTGGCGTCCACCTCGGCGCCCGAGACGACGAGCGCGTTCGACAGGCCGAGGCCCGCCAGACGCTCCTTCAGCAGCTTAGTCTTCGGCTCGGACAGCGTGGCGTCGTCGAGAATGACGATCTGCTGGTCTTTGGCCTTGGACGACAGGGCATGCTTCAGAGCAAGCGCGCGCACCTTCTTGGGAAGGTCGATCGCGTGGCTGTGCTGCACCGGCGCGAAGGCCTTGGCGCCGCCGCGGAACTGCGGGGCGGAGGCTGCACCGTGACGGGCACCGCCCGTACCCTTCTGCTTGTACATCTTCCGCTTGGTGCGGTTGACTTCCGAGCGCGAGAGCGTCTGGTGCGTGCCGGCCTGGCGGCGGGCGAGCTGCCACACCACCATACGGTGCAGGATGTCCTGGCGCGGCTCGAGACCGAAAATCTCGTCCGACAGGATCACGGAGCCGGCTTCAGCGCCATCGAGCGTTCTGACCGCGAGTTCCATCACACGTTCTCCTCGGCCACGGCCTCGGTGGCGGGCGCGGCGTCAACCGCCGGCGCCTCGCTCGCCGCGTCCTCGGCACCCGGCAGCCGGAACTTGCCCGGCTTCGGCGCCTCGGCCGGCAGCTTCTTCTTCACCGCGTCCGCGACGATGATCCAACCGCCCTTGTTGCCGGGAACCGCGCCCTCGACCGCGATCAGGCCGCGCTCGACGTCGGTCAGCACGACCTTGAGGTTCTGGGTGGTCACCGTCTCGGCGCCCATGTGACCCGGCATCTTCTTGTTCTTGAAGGTCTTGCCCGGGTCCTGACGGCCGCCGGTCGAACCAATCGAACGATGCGAGATGGACACGCCGTGCGTAGCACGCAGACCGCCGAAATTGTGGCGCTTCATGCCGCCGGCAAAGCCCTTGCCGATGGACGTGCCGGTCACGTCGACGAACTGGCCGACCACGAAGTGGTCCACCGTCAGTTCGGCGCCGACCGGAATGAGGTCGCTCTCCTCGACGCGGAACTCCGCCATCTTCCGCTTCGGCTCAACCTTCGCGACGGCGAAGTGGCCGCGCAGAGCGCGAGTAGTGTTCTGCGGCTTCGCCTGACCGACGCCGAGCTGCACGGCGGTATAGCCGTTCTTCTCGACAGTCCGGTGGGCGACCACCTGGCAATTATCGACTTTCAGCACAGTGACCGGAACATGTTCACCTGCATCGTTGAAGATGCGGGTCATGCCGACCTTCTGGGCGATGACGCCTGACCGCATGGCCGTGTCCCCTCGCCTTCTCTCAGAGCTTGATCTCGACGTCGACGCCCGCGGCGAGGTCGAGCTTCATCAGCGCGTCCACCGTCTGGGGCGTCGGGTCGACTATGTCCAGCAAACGCTTATGCGTCCGCATTTCGAACTGCTCGCGCGACTTCTTGTCGACGTGCGGCGAACGGTTGACCGTGAATTTCTCGATCCGCGTCGGCAGCGGAATGGGGCCGCGAACCTGCGCGCCGGTGCGCTTCGCCGTCGACACGATCTCACGCGTCGAGGCATCCAGGATGCGGTGATCGAACGCCTTGAGGCGGATCCGAATGTTCTGGCCGTTCATTGACTTCAGGCTCCCGGAGGGTTCGCCAAATTGGGGCTCGTAAAAGGGCTCTCACGAGCTCCACGAAATAAGGGGCGCAGGCGATCCCGCGCCCCTCCGGTCTTCTCTAGCTCACTCGATGATGGATGCGACGACGCCGGCGCCGACGGTGCGGCCGCCTTCGCGGATGGCAAAGCGCAGCTTGTCTTCCATCGCGATCGGCACGATC
>JARBUD010000041.1 GCA_029239875.1 Xanthobacteraceae bacterium
ATCGGCGCGTCGGTTGGTTGAATGAAGGCTTGCACCACCTTTTCACAATCGGTGCAGGCGACCGCCGGAGTGTCCGCTCCGGCGCCCCGCACGCCCTTCATCGAAGGGCCGGGACCGCCTCAGATCCCCCCGGCCGATTCCGGCGCGGGGCCTTTCGTGCTGGAACCATTGAGGCCCGCTGCTCCCCGTTTTCTGATGTGCGCTTCCCGTCCGCGAGGTCCATCGTGCGCGCGAACATCGGGAGGCACGCCATGGATCAGCGCATCATCGACCTCTACGACCGTTTCACCCACGGCCAGATCGACCGGCGGGACTTCATGGAGAGGCTCGCGGCCATCGCTGGCTCGGTGGCGGCTGCGAGCGCGCTGCTGCCGCTGCTGGCCAACGATTATGCCCGCGCCGCCGTCGTCGAGGAAAATGACGCGCGCATCGACGTGTCGAGGGTGCGCTACCCCTCCGGTGCCGGCGAGGTGGACGGCTATCTGGTGCGCGCCAAGCGCGTCGATGCCAAGCGCCCAGCGGTGCTGGTGATCCACGAGAACCGCGGGCTGAATCCCCACATCAAGGACGTCACCCGCCGCCTCGCGCTGGAGGGCTTCCTCGCCTATGGCGTCGACCTCCTCTCGCCGGACGGCGGCACGCCGGAGGACGAGGACAAGGCCCGCGACATGATTGGCGCGCTGGATCGGCAGGCGACGGTGGCGCGCGCCGCCGATGCGGTGGCGTTCCTCGCCAAGCATCCGCTTTCCACCGGCTCCGTTGGCGCGGTGGGCTTTTGCTGGGGCGGCGGCATGGTGAACTTGCTCGCCGAGGAGAGCGAGCAGCTCAAAGCCGGCGTTGCCTATTACGGCATGCAGCCGCCTCTGGAGAATGTCGACCGGATCAAGGCGGCGCTGCTGCTGCACTATGCCGGGCTGGACACACGCATCAACGAGGGCATCGCCGCCTATGAGGCGGCGCTGAAGCAGGCCGGCACAAACTATCAAGTCTACGTCTACGACGGCGCCAACCACGCCTTCAACAACGACACCAGCCCGTCGCGCTACGATCCCAAGGCGGCGGAACTGGCCTGGAGCCGCACCAGCGCCTTCCTGGCCGAGCACCTCGGCGCGCCGCCACCGGTGGAGACGTAACCCCAGCCGGTATCGGTGATCTCAGATCGGCGGCAGGTGCAGCCACTGTGCGGTGGCGCTGAGCACCAGGTCCACCGCCAGTGCGGCGAGGATCATACCCATCACGCGGCTGATGATAGAGGTGCCGCCACGGCCGATGACATGCACCAGCCGGCTGCCGGTGAGCATGATGGCGAGCGTCGCCAGCAGCACCAAGCCGAAGGTGGCGATGGTCATCATCAGGTCGGGCACGTCGTGCCGGGCATTGTCGGTCAGCACCACGGCAGCGAGCATCGCGCCGGGGCTGGCGATGGAGGGGATGGCGAGCGGATGGATGGCGATCTCGACCGGATTAGTCTCGGCCGGCGCCACCGTGTCGGAATGGCTGGTGCCGTTGATCATGGTCAGCGCGAACAGGAACAGCACGATGCCGCCGGCGATCTGGAAGGACTCGATGGAGATCTCCATCGTCTTCAGCAGCCAGTGTCCGGCCAGCGCGAAGAAGGTCAGCACGCCGAAGGAGACGACGATCGACAGCACCGCTGCCTGGCTGCGGTCGGCAGCATCGAGGCCGGTGGTGACGGCCAGGAAGATGGGGAGGGTGCCAAGCGGGTCGATGACGACCCAGAGGGTGACGAATTCCTGAACGCGTTCCGACCAGTTCATCGCTCGACCAATTTCGACACGCCCGCCAATTGCCCACAGGCCCGGCGGGCAGCGGGTTGCGTCACCGCCGCCGGGCCGGCATCTTGCCGTCCGCCGCCGTCATCGGGCGGCGCCGAGTCGCATAGAGAAGCTCCGATCGTGGCCGCTGAACGTCAAAAGCCGGACTTTTCAAAGGAGCGCTCCGCCTGGAAGGCGGGTGACGTACCGGTCGCCGGCGTCGACGAGGTCGGCCGCGGCCCGCTGGCCGGGCCTGTCGTGGCCTGCGCCGTGGTGCTCGATCCCAAGCGCGTGCCCAAGGGGCTGGACGATTCCAAGAAGCTCACCGCGGTCCAGCGCGAGGCGCTGTTCGAGGTGATCTGCGCCACCGCCGAGGTGTCGCTCGCCTTCGCCCCGCCGGCCCGCATTGATGGTCACAATATCCGGCAGGCGACGCTGTGGGCGCAGGCCAAGGCGGTGGCGGGGCTGCCCTGCACGCCGCGCCTCGTGCTGGTCGACGGCAATGATCCGCCCCCTGTCGGCTGCGCGGTGCGGACGATCATCGGCGGCGACGGGCTGGTGGCCTCCATCGCCGCCGCGTCCATCGTCGCCAAGGTGACGCGGGACCGGCTGATGGCCTCGCTCGGTCTCGCCCATCCCGGCTACGGCTTCGAGCGGCACATGGGCTACTCGACGCCCGAGCACCAGCAGGCGCTGGCACAGCTCGGCGCCTGCCGCCACCACCGCACGTCCTTCGCGCCGGTGCGGGATCGGCTTGCCCAAGGCGTTCTGGCGCTGGAAGTGCTGGCGCCGGAGGCGGCGGAATAGAAGCTACTGGTTGATCTCCGGCTCGACGAGCCGCGCGAGATTCTTCAGCGATTCCTGCCAGCCGAGATAGCAGGCCTCCGGCGGGATGAGGTCGGGGATGCCGGCCTGCTCGATCTTCACGTCCGTGCCGACCGAGACCTGCTTCAGCGTCACGGTCACCCGCATCTCGCCAGGCAGGTTGGGATCGTCGAACTTGTCCGTGTAGACCACGCGCTCACCCGGGACGAGCTCGACATATTCACCGCCGAAGGCATGGCTGTCGCCCGTGGTGAAGTTGCGAAAGGACATGCGGAACGTGCCGCCGACCTTCGCATCGAGATGATGCACGGTGCAGGTGAAGCCGTTCGGCGGCAGCCATTTGGCGAGCGCGTCGCCCTCGATGAAGGCGCGATAGACCTTCTCCGGGCTGGTGGCGAAAACACGGTGCAGATGTACGGTGCCGGGCATGCTTATTCATCCTCGTGGCTGATGGACTGTATCGGTAGAGCCGGCGTCTGCCGGTCCATGCCACGAGGACGAACGAGGCGTCGGCTATCCGACAGGGGCCAGCATATTTTCTGCGGCGGCGCGGCTAGTGGTAGCCCTCGCCCTCGCGCACCTTGCCGCGGAACAGCCAGTACACGAAGGCGATGTAGCCGAGGATGATCGGCAGCATGAAGATGGTGCCGATCAGCATGAACACCTGACTCGCCGGCGCGGCGGCGGTTTGCCAGACGGTGAGCGTTGGCGGCACAAGATAGGGGAAGATCGAGATTCCGATGCCGATATAGCCGAGCAGGAACAGGCCGATCACACCGAAGAAGGGCAGGTGCTCTCGTCCCGTCTCCAGCCAGCGCCACACGCCGTAGGCGAGCGCGAGGGTGAGGATCGGCACCGGCGCCAGGTAGAACAGGTTCGGCGTGGTGAACCAGCGCTCGGCGATGCGTGGGAAGGCGATCGGCGTCCACAGGCTGACGATGCCCATGAAGATCAGCACCACCGGCAGAAGCAGCCGTGCATGGGCGCGCGCCTGCGCCGCCGCGGTGCCCTCGGTCTTCATCACCAGCCACACGCTGCCGATCAGCGCATAGCCGGCGACGACACCCAGTCCACACATGAGGGCGAAGGGCGTCGCCCAGTCGAGCGGCCCGCCGGCGAAGGCGTTGTTCTCGACCTTGATGCCCTGCACGAAGCCGCCGAGCAGCATGCCCTGGAAGAAGGCGGCAAGCGTCGAGCCGCCGGCGAAGGCGATGTTCCAGAGGAAGCGGCTGGTATCGGCGACGTGGCGGAACTCGAAGGCGACACCGCGGAACACCAGTGCCAGCAGCATGAAGATTACCGGCAGGTAGAGCGCCGGCATGACGATGGAATAGGCGAGCGGGAAGGCGACCAGCAGCCCGCCGCCGCCAAGCACGAGCCAAGTTTCGTTGCCGTCCCAGAACGGGGCGACTGAACTCATCATCTGGTCCTTCTCCACGTCGCTCTTGGCGAAGGGAAACAGGATGCCGATGCCGAGGTCGAACCCGTCCAGCACCACATACATGGCGATCGCCACCGCCAGCAGCAGCGCCCAGATGACGGGCAGGTAGTATTCCATGCCGAGGCTCAACATGGCTCATTCCCCCGGTGCGTTGATCGCCGCGCGCGTCGCCTCGTGGGCGGAAGCGAGCGGGCGGTTCGGCAGGCCGTCGGGCGGCTCGACCGCCGGGCCCTGCGGGCCTTTCACGATCAGGCGGTTGATGTAGTAGATGCCGCCGGAGAACACGATTCCGTAGACGACGACGAACAGCGCCAGCGTTGTCGCCACCTGCCAGCCCTCGATGGGGGAGGCGGCGTCCAGCGTGCGCAGGATGCCGGTGGCAAGCCAAGGCTGGCGGCCGACCTCGGTGACGAACCAGCCGGACAGGATGGTGACGAAGCCGATCGGCCAGACATATTGCAGAGGCCCGACGAACCAGTCGCTCTCGAACAGCCGGCGGCGCCAGAGCAGCCACGCGCCGATCCAGCCGATGGCGATCATCAGCAGGCCGAGCCCGACCATGACGCGGAAGGCGAAGAAGGGGATGGCGACCGGCGGCCGGTCCTGCGGCGCGAATTCCTTCAGCCCCTTGAAGGTGTCGCGCCAGCTATGGGTGAGGATGAGGCTGCCCAGATGCGGGATGGCGATCTGGTAGTCGTTGCGCTCCTCGGCCTCGTTGGGGATGGCGAACAGCACCAGCGGCACGCCCTCGGCGCCCGGCTCGTTCTCCCAATGCGCCTCGATGGCGGCGATCTTGGCGGGCTGGTGTTCGAGCGTGTTGAGCCCGTGCTGGTCGCCGATGAAGGCCTGGATCGGCGCCATGATGGCGATCAGCCCGATGGCCATGCGCATCATGGTACGGGAGTCCTCCGGATAGCGCCCGGCATGGACGTAGCGTGCGCCGACCGCCAGCACGACGAAGGCGGTGGTGAGGTAGCAGGCCGTCACCATGTGGGCGAGGCGATAGGGGAAGCTCGGGTTGAAGATCGCCGCCAGCCAGTCGGTCGGGTGGGCGATGCCGTCGATCATCTCGTAGCCGGCCGGCGTCTGCATCCAGCTATTGGCGGAGAGGATCCAGAAGGCGGAGAGCGTGGTGCCGACAGCCACCATCACGCAGGCGAAGACGTGCAGCCCGCGCGGCACCCGGTTCCAGCCGAACAGCATGATGCCGAGAAAGGTCGCCTCCAGGAAGAAGGCGGTCAGCACCTCGTAGCCGATTAGCGGACCGACAACGTTGCCGACCACATGCGAGAAGCGGCTCCAGTTGGTGCCGAACTGGTAGGAGAGCACGATGCCCGACACCACGCCCATGGCAAAGGACACGGCGAAGATCTTGGTGAAGAAGCGGGCGATGCGGTGGTAGCGTTCATGCCCGGTGGTGATCCACAGCACTTCGAGCGTCGCGATATAGGCCGCGAGGCCGATGGTGAAGCTGGGGAAGATGATGTGGAAGGAGACGGTAAAGGCGAACTGGATGCGCGCCAGAAGGACGGGATCAAATTCCATCGCACTCCCCTGTGTCATTCACCGCTGACGGTGGGTGACGCGCGCCAGAGTACGCCCGCCTTCGTCACGATGGAATGACTCAAAACCATTTGCCGGCGCAGTATCCACCGCGAGAGGCCCAGGAGCAGGGCACGCCTTGTCGCGGCGGCAGGATGCCGCGTGGATCCCGGCTACTCGATTCATTCGCGACCTCATCCTGAGGTGCGAGCGGAGCGAGCCTCGAAGGATGGGTTTCGGATACGCCAAGGCGAGCATCCTTCGAGGCCGGGCTTTCGCCGGGCACCTCAGGATGAGGTTCATCCGGGATGGGAGTGCGTCAGTCCGGCGCCCGCTCCGGCGCCCCTGCCAGCCGCGCCTCGATCGCCAGCATGTCGCGCCAGACCATGCGCTTGCCGAGTGGCGAGCGCAGCAGATAGGCGGGATGGAAGGTGGCGAGCGCCGGAATGACGCGGCTGCTGGTGTCGTACTCCATCCAGCGCCCGCGCGCCTTGGTGATGCCGTCGCGTATGCCGAGCAGCGTCTGCGCCGAGGGACCGCCGAGGCAGACCAGCACGTCGGGATTCGCCAGCTCGATCTGCCGGCGGATGAAGGGCAGGCAGATGGCCGTCTCCTGCGGCGTGGGTGTGCGGTTGCCCGGCGGGCGCCAGGGCACGACATTGGCGATGTAGCAGCCGGTACGGTCGATGCCGATGGCGGCGAGCATGCGGTCGAGCAGCTTGCCGGAGCGGCCGACGAAGGGCTTGCCCTCGATGTCCTCGTCGCGGCCCGGAGCCTCGCCGACCAGCATCAGCCGCGCCTGCGGGTTGCCGTCGGCGAAGACGAGGCGGGTGGCTGTGTGCTTGAGCGGGCAGCCGTCGAACTTCTCTAGCAGCGCCTCCAGCACTTCCAGCGTCGGCGCATTGGCGGCCGCCTCGCGCGCTTCGACGGCGGCGAGGTCGGGCGGCGGGGGAGCCTCACCGGCGATGGCCGGGGTTGCCGGGCGCGGCGCAGGGGAGGGCGCGGCTGCTCGGGGGACGTGCGGCGATGATTCGCCCGATGGAGCCGCGGCCATACGGCTGGCAGCCGAGCTGCGCTCCGCCGCGCTCTCGGCGAAGCGGTCCACCGGCTCCTCGCCGAGCGCGACGTCGACCCCCGCCTCCACATGGAAGGCGAGGATATCGGCCAATGCGTCGCGGTCGTTAAGTGTCGGGGCCATCAGCAGCATTCATCATATCGGTCCGCCATCCTATCCACTGGGCGGACGGTTGTCAGGCCGCGGCAAGCGTGGAAGAAGTCCAATCAGCAGGTGGTGGCGTCGGAGGCAGGCATGGACGCGGCGGAAATGCCGGCAATGGAAACCGTCGAACGCGAGGCGATGGAATTCGATGTGGTGATCGTCGGCGCCGGGCCGGCGGGCCTTGCCGCGGCGATCCACCTGAAGCAGATCAATGAGGAACTCTCTGTCGTCGTCGTCGAGAAGGGCTCCGAGGTCGGCGCGCATATCCTCTCCGGCGCGGTGATCGATCCTGTCGGGCTCGACCGCCTCGTTCCCGGCTGGCGCGACGACCCCGACCCGCCGCTGAAGACGCCGGTCACCGACGACCGCTTCTACTTCCTCGGCCCGGCCGGGGCGCTGCGCCTGCCGAACGCGCTGATGCCGCCGCTGATGAGCAACCACGGCAACTATGTCGGCTCGCTCGGCACGGTCTGCCGCTGGCTGGCAGCAAGGGCCGAGGCACTGGGCGTGGAGATCTATCCCGGCTTCGCCGCCGCCGAAGTGCTCTATGACGAGGCGGACGCTACCAAGGTCGTGGGCGTCGCCACCGGCGACATGGGGATCGGCCGCGACGGCGAGATCACCGACCGCTTCACCCCCGGTATGGAACTACGGGCCAAGTACACGCTGTTCGCCGAGGGCGCCCGCGGCTCGCTCTCCAAGCAGCTCATCGCCCGCTACAAGCTGGATCACGGTCGCGAGCCGCAGAAATTCGGCATCGGGCTGAAGGAGCTCTGGACCGTGCCGGCTGAAAAGCACCGGCCGGGGCTGGTGCAGCATTCCTTCGGCTGGCCGCTCGACAACGCCACCGGCGGCGGTTCCTTTCTGTACCACATGGAGGATCGGCAGGTGATGGTGGGCTTCGTCGTCCACCTCAACTACGCCAATCCCTATCTCTCGCCCTTCGAGGAATTCCAGCGCTTCAAGACGCATCCGCTGGTGCGCGACACGCTGGAGGGTGGCAAGCGCATATCCTATGGCGCGCGGGCGATCACCGAGGGCGGGTACCAGTCGGTGCCGAAGCTCGCCTTCCCCGGTGGGGCGCTGATCGGCTGCGCCGCCGGCTTCATCAACGTCCCGCGCATCAAGGGCAGCCATAACGCGGTGCTCTCCGGCATCCTCGCCGCCGAGGACGTGGCGCACGCGCTGGCGGCCGGGCGGTCGCATGACGAGCTCGAAGGCTACGACGCCGCCTGGCGCGGCTCCGATATAGGCCGCGACCTGTGGAAGGTGCGCAACGTGAAGCCGTTCTGGTCAAAGCTCGGCACCTATGCCGGCATCGCGCTGGGAGGCCTCGACATGTGGGCCAACACGCTGTTTGGCCTATCGCCCTTCGGTACGCTCAAGCACGGCAAGCCGGACTACGCCACGCTGACGCCGGCGGCGCAGGCGAAGAAGATCGAGTATCCGAAGCCCGACAACGTCGTCTCCTTCGACCGGCTCTCCTCGGTGTTCCTGTCCAACACCAATCACGAGGAGGACCAGCCCATTCATCTGAAAGTCGCCGATCTGGCGCTGCAGAAGGCGTCCGAGCACGACGTCTATGCCGGCCCCTCGGCGCGCTACTGCCCGGCCGGCGTCTATGAATGGGTGGAGGAAGCGGGGCAGGGCGAGCGCTACGTGATCAACGCGCAGAACTGCGTGCACTGCAAGACCTGCGACATCAAGGACCCGAACCAGAACATCAATTGGGTCGCGCCCGAAGGCGGCGGTGGGCCGAACTACCCGAACATGTGAGGCAGCGATGCTGAAGGGGCTGTTCGCGGCGGCTCTGCTTGCCGGTCTCGCCGGCGCGGCGCAGGCGCAGGAGCAGGAGGCGCCGGACTATGCGCGCTACCGCGAGGGTCTGTTCCTGCGCTACCTCAATGCCGAACCGGGTGGCATCGGCGCGGTGCCGCGTATCGGGCTGTCGCTGAATGGCAGCGCGCCGTTGCGGGCGGAGCTTGATTCCGGCTCGACCGGCATCGTGGTGGCGGCGGAATACATCCCCGGCTTCGACCAGCTCCCCTCGCAGGGGGCGGCGAAGCTGACCTATACGAGCTCCGGGCGGGTGATGCTCGGCCAGTGGGTGGTGATCCCGGTCGCGCTGGTCGGCCGCGAGGGCGCGTCTGTGCAGACCGAGCCGATGCCGGTGCTCGCCGTCACCGAGGTGCAGTGCCTCGACTATGCGCGCGAGTGCACGCCGACCACGAGCCCGCACAACATCGCCATGGTCGGCGTCGGCTTCGCCCGCGAGGCGGACAAGCAGAGCCAGAGCACGCCGGACAAGAACCCGCTGCTGCGCATCACCGGCGGCGCGGGACCGCGCCGGCAGGGCTACATTCTCTCGCTGGAGGGCGTGCATGTCGGCTTGACACCGGCGAACACCGGCGACTTTCGCTATCTGAAGCTGGCGCGCCGGCCGGACGGCTCGGACTGGCAGGCCACGCCCGCCTGCATCTCGCTGAACGGCACAACCCCGCCGGCCTGCGGCACGGTGCTGGTCGATACCGGCGTGTCCGTCATGTTCATGACCGTGCCGGTCGCGCAGGCGCAGGGAGCGGAAGGCACGCTGCCGCCGGGCACGCAGGTCGCGATCAACGTCGGCGAGGGCGCTTCGGCGTTCCCGCTCTACAGCTTCGCCGTCGGCGACGGCACCCCGCTCGCCCCGAGCGCCATCCACCTGCGCGTGGCGCCGGACCGGGTGTTCGTCAACACCAGCTTTCACCTGCTGAACGGCTTCGACGTGCTGTTCGACGGCGAGGGCGGCTATGTGGGGTTCCGCCAGCGCTAGCCACGGTCAGCGCATGGACCCTCGCGAGGAGCCCCGCTAGGCTGCGCGCGGGGGCCTGCCATGACCAGCGACATCGACGAGCTGAAGAAGCTCTTCACCGCCAAGCCGCGCCCGACCTCATGGGCGGAGCGGCGCGAACGGATGGACGAGATCTGCGCCGTCGATCCACCGCCGGCGGACATCGCCTTCACGCCCTTCGAGATCGGCTCCGTTCCGGCCGAATGGTCGCTGGCGCCGGGAAGCGACCAAGCGAAGGTGCTGCTCTATTTCCACGGCGGCGGCTATTGCGCAGGCTCGATCGCCAGCCATCGCGGGATGGTCGGCACCATCGGAAAGCTCGCCGGCATCCGGACGCTCGCCATCGCCTACCGGCTGGCGCCGGAGCATCCCTATCCAGCCGCGCTGGAGGACGCGCTCGCCGCTTGGCGCTTCCTTCGCACCGAGGGCTACCCGCCGCAGGCCATCGCCATCGGCGGCGACAGCGCTGGCGGCAACCTGACGCTCGCCATGCTGCTCGCCCTGCGCGACCAGGGAGAGAAGCTGCCGGCCGCTGCCTGGCTGGTCTCGCCCTGGACCGATCTGACGATGAGCGGCGCCTCGCTGGAAGAGAAGTCCGAGGTCGATCCGCTGATCAGCCGCGACTATCTCGCCGGTCTCGCGCAAGCCTTCCTCGCCGGCCATGCCGCTGCCGATCCCACCGTCTCGCCGCTCTTCGCCGATCTCGCCGGCCTGCCGCCGACGCTGGTGCAGGTCGGCTCCAGCGAGACGCTGCTGGACGACGCGGTCGGCATCGCCCGTGCGCTCGGCGCCGCCGAGGTGCCGGTCACGCTGGAGATATGGCCGCGCATGATCCACGCCTGGATGTTGTGGTCGCGACTTGCCGATGGCCGGGCCGGCAGCGCCCGCGCCGCCGCCTGGCTGCGCGGCAGGCTCGCGCCTTAGAACAGGCTGAGCACGAAGACCGCCAGCAGGATGATCGCGCCCCACAGGTCGGAGATCATCGCCACGGTCTCGCGCAGATTCCGCTCCGGGCGCAGCATGTGGTTGATGCCGGCGAGGCCGAGGAAGATGCCGCCGATAAAGGCGACCGGCAGCGCCCAGATGGAGAAGATGATCGAAAGGAGGCCGGCGAGGCCGATGGCGCTGTTGGCGAAGCCGAGTTCCTGCACCAGCACGTGCGAGCGGGGATCGTCGACGCCGAGTATGCCTTTGGCGGTGAAGCCAGGGCGCAGGATCTGGGAGATGCCGGCGAGCAGCAGGCGCACGCCGACCGCCCAGAAGGCGAACCATTTGGTGGTGACGACGAGGAAGCCGCCGAGGCCCGTGGTGGTGGCGAGCTCCGCCCCGATACTGATGAGCGGCGCCACCACCATCGTCAGCGCTATGATCGCGTAATACATTGTCGCCCCACCCCTTCTCCCGTTCCCGCCGGCAGAGTGGGGAGCGAAAACCGGGGAAGTCAACCGAGATGGGAGCCGCGGCGGCGATACCGTCCCCCGCAATGTGACGCGGCGGTCCGGATCGGAGCTGCGGCCAGTATCCCTTGAAATCGCTCGCGAAACCCGCGACCCCGCCAGCGGCGACGGGGCGACCGCGGAAAAGTGAAGCGCCGCCTGCGCTCCACAGGCGTCATCGAACTGTAATCCGAGCTTCATCCACTCGTCATGCCGCCCCGCTACCCCAAGCCGTCCTTCAACGGCCGGCGGGAGATCCGATGGCGGCAGCGCTGCAACTCGACCGCATGACCAAGACCTATGGCGCCATGCGTGCCGTGGACAATGTCTCGCTCACGATCCGGGAGGGCGAGCGCGTGGCGCTGATCGGCGCCTCGGGCTCCGGCAAATCCACGCTGATCCGCCTCGCCTCCGGCCTCATCCTCGCGGATGCGCAGGGCCGCGGCACCGGCGCGGTGCAGGCGTGCGGCCTCAAGGTGCAGGAGGGCGGCAAGCTCGCCGCCGAGGCGCGCGCGGCGAGGCGCAATATCGGCCTCGTCTTCCAGCAGTTCGCCCTCGCCGGGCGTCTCTCAGTCATGACCAACGTGCTGGTCGGCGCGCTCGGGCGCATGAACGCATTGCGTGGCACGTTCGGCCT
This sequence comes from Xanthobacteraceae bacterium, assembly GCA_029239875.1. GTDB lineage: Bacteria > Pseudomonadota > Alphaproteobacteria > Rhizobiales > Xanthobacteraceae > Ancylobacter. The sequence goes on from JARBUD010000041.1 coordinate 11,706, forward strand.
GTTCAATTCCGACGAGCGGCGCACCGCCTATGCCGCGCTCGCCGAGGTCGGCATCGCCCAGCACGCCGCCAAGCGCGCTCGCGAGCTCTCCGGCGGCCAGCAGCAGCGCGTCGCGATTGCCCGCGCGCTGGTGCAGGGCGCGCGCCTCGTGCTCGCCGACGAGCCGATCGCCTCGCTCGACCCGAAGTCGGCCAAGCGGGTGATGGACACGCTGGTGACGATGAGCCGCGACCACGGCATCGCCCTCGTCGTCTCGCTGCATCAGGTGGACTACGCCACCGCCTATTTCGACCGCGTGATCGCGATGAATGCCGGCCGCGTGGTGTTCGACGGCCCGGCCGCGCAGATCAACGCCGCCTTCCTCACGGAGCTCTACGGCGCCAGCGCCGAGGAGCTGATCCTGCCAAGCCAGTTCGCCGTGGCGGCGCCGCCCGACACCAAGGCGCCCGCGGAAACTCACTCGTCCCAGACCGTATCCTAGACAGGAGCGAAGACCATGAAGCGCATTCTCGCGGCCGGCCTCGTGCTTGCCGGCCTGACCGCCCCGCTGGCGGCGCAGGAAGTCAAGGAGCTGAATTTCGGCTTCATCTCCACCGAGTCCTCGGCGAACCTCGCCAAGAGCTTCGAGCCTCTTCTCAAGGACTTGGAAAAGTCCATCGGCATCCCGGTCAAGCCCTTCTTCGTCGGCGACTATGCCGGCGTGATCGAGGGCATGCGCTTCAAGAAGGTCGACATCGGCTGGTTCGGCAACAAGTCGGCCATGGAAGCGGTGGACCGCGCCAATGGCGAAGTCTTCGTGAAGACCGCCAAGCCGGACGGTTCCTCGGGTTACTATTCGCTGATCGTCACCAATGTCGACCGCAACGACATCAACGGTCTCAAGGACGTCCTCGACTGCGCGAAGGGCTATAACTTCGGCAATGGCGATCCGAACTCCACCTCGGGCTTCCTCGTTCCGAGCTACTATGTGTTCGCGCTGAACAATGTCGACCCGAACAAGTGCTACAAGCGCGTCGTGACCTCGAACCACGAGGGCAACCTGCTCGCCGTTGCCAACAAGCAGGTCGACTTCGCCACCAACAACACCGAGAACGTTTCGCGCCTGCAGGCGACCCGTCCGGAAGAGGCTAAGAAGATCAAGGAAGTGTGGCGCTCGCCGATGATCGCCGGCGACCCGATCGTGTGGCGCAAGGACCTGCCGGCCGACCTCAAGGCGAAGATCTACACCTTCTTCATGACCTATGGCCGCAACGGCTCGCCGGAAGAGATCGAGCGCGCCCGCGCCGTCCTCGCCAAGACCTCGGACGGCTGGGGTCCGTTCCTCGCTTCCTCCGACGCCCAGCTGATCCCGATCCGCCAGCTCGAACTCTTCAAGAGCCGCGTCAAGGCTGAGAAGAACGAGAAGCTCTCGGCCGACGAGAAGGCCGCCGAGCTGAAGAAGATCGATGCCGAGCTCGCCGCCCTCGAGGCGCAGGCCAAGAAGATCCCCGCCATGTGAGCCGTCTTCCCCAGCCGGCCAGGCCGGGGAGAAGCGACATCGCCGGACGCCGCCTGAGCGGCGTCCGGCTCGTTTTACAGACCACCGTGAATCCGCTCCGGCCACCGCGCCGGAGAAAACGCCGCGAGGACGCCATGTTCGCCACCGATGCCGTCCACCGCGCCGCGACGCGCACCATGCCGCCGCCGCCCGTGACGCCGCTCGCCACCCGCCTGACGCGCCTCGCGCTGGCTGCCCTAGCCGTGGTGGTGCTGGTCTATGCCTGGCACGAGGCAGAGATGAACCCGGCGCAGCTCGTGCGCGACGCGGGCAACATGGCGACGCTGGGTGCCGACTTCCTGCGCCCCGACTTCACCGATTGGGACGTCTATGCCAACGCCATGCTGGAGACGCTGGCGATCGCCATATGGGGCACGCTGCTGGCGGTGATCGCCGGCATCCCGCTCGGCATACTCTCGGCCGAGAACGTGGCGCCCCATTGGCTCGTGTTTGTCGTCCGTCGAGCGATGGATGCCTGCCGCGCCATCAACGAGCTCGTCTTCGCGCTGATCTTCATCGCCGCGGTCGGCCTCGGCCCCTTCGCTGGCGTGCTGGCGCTGTTCGTCCACACCACCGGCGTGGTGGCCAAGCTGTTCTCCGAGGCGGTCGAGGCCATCGATCCCGCTCCGGTCGAGGGTATTCGCGGCACCGGCGGCAGCTGGCTGCAGGAGATCGTCTTCGGTGTGCTGCCGCAGGTGCTGCCGCTGTGGATCTCCTATGCGCTCTACCGCTTCGAATCCAATGTGCGCTCGGCGACCGTACTCGGCATCGTCGGCGGCGGCGGCATCGGCATGACCTTCAATGAGACCATGCGCGGCTTCCTCTACTCGCAGGCTTCGGCGATCCTGATCATGGTCGTGCTCACCGTCTCGTTGCTCGACATGATCAGCCAGCGCATCCGCAAGCGCTTCATCTGACGTAGCGTCCGCCTGCCCGGAGCGGGTGGAACCTCTCCAAAGATTAATCTGCTGGAAACCGTCCGGCGAGCCTGGCGCGGCGTATTCTCCCCGGGAGTGTCCTGCCGGAGAGACTCCCTTGCGTACCATCGTCACACTTGTCGCCGATGTCTGGCGGCTTTCCATCCCGTATTTCCGTGGCGAGGATCGGTGGAGGGGGCTCGCGCTCCTGGCGGCGGTGGTGGCGATGGAGGTCGGCTGGGTCTACGCGACCGTGCTGATCAACAGCTGGAACGCCGTGTTCTACGACGCTATCCAGAACAAGGACTACGCGGCCTTCGCCCATCAGCTCTGGGTCTTCGCCGGCATCGCCGCCTGCGCCATCGCGGTAGCGGTGTACCAGGTCTATCTGCGGCAATGGCTGGAGATACGCTGGCGCACCTGGATGACGGAGAAGTACCTCACCGCCTGGCTCGCCAACGAGACCCATTACCGCATGCGGCTGAAGGGCGACGCGGCGGACAACCCGGACCAACGCATCGCCGAGGACATTCGCGCCTATATCAACCAGACCATCGGCCTGTTCCTCGGCCTGCTCAACGCGGTGATGACGCTCGCCTCCTTCGCCGTCATCCTGTGGGGCTTGTCCGGTAGCTTCTCTTTCAACCTGTTCGGCGGAGCGTGGAACATTCCGGGCTATCTGGTCTGGGCGGCGTTCGCCTATGCCGCGCTCGGTACGCTGCTCGCCCATCTCATCGGCCGCGTGCTGGTGAAGCTGAATTTCGACCAGCAGCGCTACGAGGCGGACTATCGCGTCGACCTGGTGCGCGTGCGTGAGAATGGCGAGCAGATCGCGCTGATGCAGGGAGAGCCGGTGGAGCGCGAGCGCCTGCTCGGCCGCTTCTCGCACGTGGTGAACAACTACTGGGGCATCATGATCGCCCAGAAGCGGCTGACCTGGTTCACCTCCGGCTATGGCCAGCTCTCGGTGATCTTCCCCTTCGTCGTGGTGGCGCCGGCTTATTTTTCCGGCGCCATCCAGCTCGGCCAGCTGATGCAGACCGCCTCCGCCTTCGGCCAGGTGCAGGGATCGTTCTCCTTCTTCATCGGCGCCTATGCGCAGATCGCCGAATGGAAATCCATCGTCGACCGTCTTGTCGGCTTTGAACGCTCGGTGATGACGACGCAGGCGCAGGCGCTCGCCAGCGACTATCGCCGCGTGCCGGGCGCGGGCGAGACGCCGCTGGCGGTGGAGAAGATGGAGGTGCGCCTGCCGGATGGGCGCGCGCTGCTCACCGTCGACGATTTGGCCATCGGGCGCGGCGAGCGTGTGCTGCTCACGGGCGTCTCCGGCAGCGGCAAGAGCACACTGCTGCGCGCCATTGCCGGTATCTGGCCTTATGGCCATGGCGAGGTGGCGGTGGCGCCCGGCGCGCGCGTGCTGACCCTGCCGCAACGGCCCTATCTGCCTATCGGCTCGCTGCGTGGCGCACTGGCCTATCCCGACCCCCAGGAAAAACACTCGGAGGAGGATATGCGCGAGGCGCTGGAGGCAGTGGGCCTTGCCAGTCTCGCGGGTCGGCTCGACGAGCGCGGCCTGTGGCCAGCGATCCTGTCGGGCGGCGAGCAGCAGCGTCTCGCCATCGCCCGCGCGCTGCTGGTGAAGCCGGACGTGCTGCTGCTGGATGAGGCGACCTCCGCTCTCGACGAGGCCGGCGAGGCGGGGCTCTACCACATGCTGCGCACGCGCCTGCCGGAGACGGCGATGCTCTCCATCGGCCACCGCTCGACGCTGCTCGACCTGCATGAGCGGCATATCGAGGTTCGGCGCGGCACCGACGGTCCGGCGACGCTGGCCGCCGCGCCCGCGCAGCTGGCCGTTGCCGAGTAGGTCGGATCAGCGGGCCGCGGCGTTGGCCTCGGCGGCCCGGGCCTCGGCCTCGATGGCGAGGGTGCGTTCCAGCAGGATCTCGTAGATCGGCCGACCGCCCAGCCATTGCGCCACCATGTTGGCGAAGATGGCGGTGAGCATCACCGGCACCAGAACCGCATAGGCGCCGGTGAGCTCCATCACCAGCACCATGCCGACCAGCGGCGCGCCGATGGTAGCGGCGAACAGCCCACCCATGGCGGCGATGGCGAAGGCGGTGAGCGTGTTGGCGGGCAAGGCAACCACCGTCTCCAGCGCGCTGCCGTAGAGCAGCCCGACCGTGGTCGCGAGCGCGAGGATCGGCGCGAAGATGCCGCCGGCGACGCCGGTGGAATAGCTCGCCATGGTCATGACGAAGCGCAGCAGCACGATGAAGGCGAGCAGGCCGAGCGTCGGCGCTTCCTGCGCGAGGCGGACCGCAAGCAGTTCGCCGCCCTGCGTCGCCTCGGGCAGTGCGAACACCAGAGCGCCGACAATCAGGCCCACTACGGCTGGGAAGATGTAGAACGAGCGGCGCTGACCGAGCCGGCGCACATGATCGAGCGACCAGACCAGCGTGCGGTTGAAGGCGACGCCCACCGCGCCGAGCACGATTCCCAGCCCGATGAAGGCCGGCAGCACGCCATAGGGCATGCCCGTCACCTCGAGCCGCATATAGGGCACGTCGCCGGTCAGGTACTCGGTGACGATGGCGCTGGCGAGCGAGGCGAGCACCACGCCGATATAGGTGCGCGAGGAATAGGGGAACTGTCGGCGCGTCTCCTCGATGACGAAGAGCACGGCGGCGAGCGGCGCGTTGAAGGCGGCGGCAAGGCCCGCCGCGCCGCCGGCGGCGAGCAGGCCGCGCATGTCGGCGCCGGAGAGGCGCGCGAGGTCGGAGGCGGCCTTGGCCACCGAGGCGCCAATATGGATGGTCGGCCCCTCGCGGCCGAGCACGAGACCCGAGCCGAGCGAGAGCACACCGCCGACGAACTTCACCGGCAGCACCCGATGCCAGCGCACCTCGCGCAGGCCCTCCATCGCGCCCTCGATCTCCGGCACGCCGGAGCCGCTCGCCTCGGGCGCGAAACGGCGCACCAGCCACAGCGCGGCGACCGTCATCGCGGCGGCCACAACACCGGCGGCGGCATAGAGCGCAGGGTCGGAAAGCTGGAGCGTGTCGCGCAGGAAGGCCGGCCAGCCGGTCATCAGGCCGTCGACGCTCAGATGGAAGGCGGAGCCGAGGACGCCGACCACCGCGCCGACCAGCACGGCGACGACATGATATCCCCCGTTCCCCATTCCTGCCCCTCGCTCCCGATCGTCCAAGCCCCGGTGCATGGGTAGCATCGGCGGGCGGGAGCCGGAAGGAAAAGACGTCCGATGCGCCACCCGGCGGATCAATGAACACCCTCATCCTGAGGTGCGAGCGGAGCGAACCTCGAAGGATGGTCGCTGCAATGCGCCCGGATGAGCATCCTTCGAGGCACGGCTTTCGCCGGGCGCCTCAGGATGAGGGCGTTTTAGAGGGCAGGAAGCGATTCTACGGCAGCGCCGGCGCGTAGGTGGAGACCGGCTCGACCTTGTCGATCAGGCCGTGGCTCTTCATGAACTCGCCGAAGCGGGCATAGCGCGCGCTGTCCAGCGCCGCCGGCGCATGGGCGAAACGGCGCAGCGTGTCGGTCCAGGCGGTACGGTTGAGCTCGTCGTCGAGCTTCGGGTTGGCCTTCACGAACACGTCCCACGCCTCGTCCGGGTGGTTGAGGACGTAGATGGTCGCATCCTCCACCGCGGCGAGGAAGCGCTTGAGCCGCGGATCGCCCAGCTTGTCCTTGTGCGCGACATAGATCAGCTCGTCGAACACCGGCACCCCGTGCTCCTCGGGGAAGAAGGCGAGGCCCTCCTTGCCCTCCAGCCTGATCTGGGTGAGCTCGAAATTGCGGTAGGCGCCGATCACCGCGTCGACCTTGCCGGCGACGAGAGCAGGGGAGAGGGCGAAATTGACGTTGATCATGGTGACGTCCGTGGGCTTCAGCCCGGCGCTCGCCAGCATCGTGCCGAGCAGTGCGTCCTCCAGTCCCGCCACCGAATAGCCGACCGTCTTGCCCATGAGGTCGGCGATGGACTTGATCGGGCCGTCCTTCAGCACCACCAGGGCGGTGAGCGGCGTCGAGACCAGCGTGCCGAAGCGCGCCAGCGGCAGGCCTTCCTTCACCGAGAGATAGATGTTGGGCTGGTAGCTGACCGCGATATCCGCCTGTCCGGCGGCGACGAGGCGCGGCGGGGCGGAGGGATCGGCCGGGGGGACGAGCTCGACATCGAGGTCATGCGCCTGGAAGAAGCCCTTCTCCTTGGCGACGATCAGCGGCGCGTGATCGGGGTTGACGTACCAGTCGAGCAGCACGGTGAGCTTGTCGACGGCGCTGGCAGGCGCGAGCGACAAGGCGAGCGCCACAGCGGTGGCGGCGGCAGCCTGGGTGATGGTCTTGAACATGGATCTCCTCCCATTCGGAGATCCGGCGCATGAGCTTTCGGGGGAATCCGCTCGGGCGCGATGCGACCCGGCCGACGTTCCGTCCCTTCGCCGGCATGACCCGGATCAGGTTCAAAGGGTCTGGCGGATGCCATCTCAGCCCCTGGACCTCGCGGTCGGCGGGACACCCCTCGGACGCCGGCACGCTAACATCGCTGGCATGCCAGGGCAATTGCCGGCTAAGAGGCGAGTTACTCGCCCAGCCAACCGTTGAGATACACCGTCCGTTCCACCCCGGCGAAGCGGCCCAGGCGGGCGAGCTCGGTGTCGAGGGCGGCAAGGCGCGCCTTGGAGGCGCGCACGCCCTTTTCCAGCCAGAGCCGGCGCACATCGAGCGTGCCGGCCTTGCGGTCGGCCTTCATGTCGATGCGCCCGACCAGCCGGTCGCCCTCGAGCAGCGGGAAGACGTAGTAGCCCCAGACCCGCTTCTCGGCCGGCACGAACACCTCGATCCGGTAGTTGAAGCCGAACAGTCGCTCCGTGCGGTTGCGGTCGCGAAGCAGCGGGTCGAACGGGTTGAGCACCCGCAGGCGCGGCGGCGGCGGAGGCAGGGCGGCGAAGGCCTCGCCGCTGCCAATGAAGGCGTGCGAGGCGCGCGGGCGCGTGCCGTCCGCCGGGGCGATCAGCACCGGCTCCAGCCGCTTGGCGTTTGCCGCTACCCAGCCACGTGCCTCGTCTGGCGTCAGCAGGCCCCAGAAGGCGGCGATCTCGCCATGGGTGGCGAAGCCGAGCCGCTCCAGCGCCGACGAGCAGGCCCAGTCGATGAACTCCTCGCGCGACACCTCGCCGGCATAATAGCGCGCGGGGATCACCCGCTCGGCGAGGTCGTAGACCTTCTGGAAGCCCTCGCGGCCGGCGATGGCGAAATTGCCGGTGCGCCAGTGATATTCCAGCGCGGTCTTCTCCGGGTGCCAGTTCCACCAGCCGCCGGCCGGGCGCTTCTCCGCTTCGAAGTCGCGCGCCATCAGCCGGCCTTCGGTCTTCACCCGCTCCAGCACATGGTCGATATAGGTCTCAAAGCCGTTCTCGTGCCAGCTTCGCCAGCGCGCCGCCAGCGTCTCGCGCGAGCGGGCGAAGCGGTGCTTCCAATAGGGGAAGAAGGTGCTGGGGATGATGGACGCGTCATGCGTCCAGTGCTCGAACAGCTCGCCATCCTTCTCGATCAGCTTCGAGAGGTGCTCGCGCCGGTAATTCGGGTTGCGGGCGAACAGGATGTGATGGTGCGCGCGCTCGACCGTCGAGATGCTGTCGACCTGCACGAAGCCAAGTTCGGTGATGAGCTCCAGCAGCCCCGCCTTGGTCAGCGGGCCGCGCGGCCGGCTCAGTCCCTGCTTGGCGAGGAAGATGCGGCGGGCGTCGGTATTGGAAAGATGCAGGCTCACGCGGCGCCGATCCAGTTCAGGTTCACCGCCACGGCCCGGCCGGTGGCCTTGGCGGCGTACATCAGGGCGTCGGCGCCGCGCAGCAGCGCATCCGCGTCGATCGGCTCGCGCGTGACGACCACGCCCATGGCGGCGCCGATGGTGAGGCTCTGTCCGTCGCCCTCCATCGCCGCGCAGAGCGCGCCGGCAAGGGCCTGCATGTCCTCGATGCAGGGCGCGCCGTCCTGTCCGAAGCTGGAGAGCAGCACGAACTCGTCGCCGCCGATCCGCGCCATGAACTGCCACGGGGCGGCATGGGCCCGCAGCCGATCGGCGATTTCCCGCAGCACGTTGTCGCCGGTGGCGTGGCCGTGGCCGTCATTGATCGACTTGAAGCCGTTCAGGTCGATATAGGCGAGGCAGATGCCCTCGCCGGGTGGACGCTGCTCCAAGAGGCTGTGCAGCCGGCGGTCGAAGGCGGCGCGGTTCGGCAGGCCGGTGACGACGTCGGTATAGGCGGCCTCCAATATGCCGCGCTCGAACGCCTTGCGCTCGGAATTGTCGATGATGATCTCGATGTCGAGCCGCTCGCCATTGATGGTGCGGCGCTGCGTCGAGATCAGGGTCGGGACGATGCGGCCGGAGGAATGCCGCAGATCGACCTCCTCGAGCTCGCAGAGGCCCACCGTCTCCAGCGCATGGATGCGGCGCTGCCGCGCCGGATCGTCGAGGCTCCGCACCGTGTCGAGATACATGGGCTGGCCGGCGATCTCCTCCCAGGTGCGCCCGATCATGGCGAGATAGGCCGGATTGGCCATGATGTAGCGCGAGACATGCTCCGCCGTCGAAATACAGATGGCCACCGGCGAAAGCTCGAACACGTCGACAAGCGCTTCATAGATGACCTGACGCGAGATCATGGATCCTCACAGGATCGGCGACGACAATATCGTCCACGCAAGGTCGATGCCGCGCAAGCCCGCTACGACGCGCTCCACATATGTGCGTGCTCAGGCCGGCACGGTCTCCGGCGCCCAGGGCAGGAGGCGGGTCAGCGCCCGGTCGACGAAGGCGAAGAGCAGCAGCGCCATGGCGAGCAATATGGCGAGGGCCGCGAACACCATGTCGGTCTGCATGCGCGCATTGGAGTAGATCATCAGATAGCCGAGCCCCGCCGAGGCGCCGACCCATTCGCCCACCACCGCGCCGATGGGCGAGACCGCCGTGGCAACGCGCAGCCCCGAGGCGAGTGCGGGCAGGGCGGAGGGGACGCGGATAAAGCGCAGCGTTGCCAGCGTTCCGGCCCCGTGCAGCCGGGCGATATCGACCAGCCCCTGCTCCGCGCGGGCGAGCCCGTCATGGAAGGCGGAGGCGACGGGGAAGAAGATGATCAGGCTCGCCATGACGATCTTGGAGGCGAGGCCGAAGCCGAACCAGATGACCAGCAGCGGTGCGATGGCGAAGACGGGCAGCGCCTGCGCCACCAGCAGCACCGGACGCATCATCCGGCGGGCCAGAGGCGAGGCGGCCATGGCCAGCGCGCAGGCGATGCCGAGCGCCGAGCCGCAGAGAAGCCCGAGCAGCATCTCGCCGAGCGTGATGGTGGCGTTGTGGGCGAGGATGGTGGCGTTGTCGCGCATGGCGGCGGCAATGCGCAGCGGGCCCGGCAGGATGTAGGCCGGCACACTGAGTAGCCGTACCGCGCCCTCCCACAGGCCGAGCAGAAGGGCGATGATGGCGAGCGCGCGCCCTATGGCGGCCATCCGGTGAATCCCTGCATCCGTTTCCGCCCTTATAGCCGTGAGGCAGGGGCTGCGCGACCGTTGCCACTATGCCCGCCGCCGCGCTGCGGTACTACTTGACGCCAGTCAATGCGGCCACACTTGTTTGTAGGCAGCGTGGTCGAAGGTAATGAGTGGAGGAAACAGATGATCAAGGACATTCTCGTCAGCCTGCGCATTGGCGAGGGCCCGGACACGGCGGTGGACTATGCCGCCTCCGCCGCCGCGGCGCTCGGCGCGCACCTCACCGGCGTCGCCATCAGCTACGAGATCGACGTGCCGCCGGTTTACACCGAGGCCTTCTCGACGGATTTCATCGAAGCGCAGCGAGTGGAGAGCCAACGGCTGGCGGAGGTGGCGGTTGCGCGGTTCGGCGAGGCGGCACGCTCGCTCGGCCTGTCCGGCGAGGTGCGTACGGTCGACGGCACGCCGGGTGGCGCGGCCGAGCAGATCGGCGTGATGGCGCGGCTCTACGACCTCGCCATCGTCAGCCAGGCCGATCCCGAGCGCATGGGAGCGGAGGAGGTGATCACCGAGGCGGTGCTCTTCGATTCCGGCCGGCCGGTGCTGCTGGTGCCGCGCAACTATCAGAAGCCCTTCTCGGCCAAGCGCATCCTCGTCGCCTGGGACGGCGGCCGCGCGGCGGCGCGGGCCGTGGCCGAGGCGCGTCCGCTGCTCGCCCATGCCAACCTCGTCGAAGCGGCGGTGGTCGTCACCGGCAAGAAGAAGGCCGACGACCTGCCCGGCGCCGACCTCGCCCGTCATCTGGCGCGGCACGAGAAGACGGTCGAGTTGCGCCGGCTGGTGCCGAGCGGCGACGAGGGCATTGTCGATGTGCTGCTCAAGGAAGTGGCGGCGCGCGACATCGATCTCGTCGTGATGGGCGGCTACGGCCATTCGCGCCTGCGCGAATTCGTGCTCGGAGGCGTCACGCGCGACATCCTCGAGCGCATGACGGTGCCGCTTTTCCTGGCGCACTGAACGTCGGCGCAGGGCGTTGTTGCGCTGACATCGGAAACGAATAGTCCTGCCGAGCCGGTCGTTCGCGATCGGCCCGTTCTGTTTGGGAAGGAAGAGGATGTCCGGCCCGTTGTTGCGCACCCCTTGCCTTGGAGCCGTGGCGGTGCTGCTCGCGGTGGCGCCGCCGAGTCCGGTTTGGGCGCAGTGGAATCCGCGGACCAGCTGCGACAAGCTCGACGGCTATGCCATGGAAGATTGCCTGGGCAAGGAAGTGGCTGAGGCTGACGAGGCGCTAAACGCCGCCTATCAGAAGATGCTGGCGACGATCGACAAAGATGCGTCGCCATCCGATCCAAAGGGTGCCTGGCGCGACAATCTCGTCGCTGCCCAGCGTGCCTGGATCGCCTTCCGCGATGCCAACTGCAAGTTCGACCTTATCGGCGCCGAATGGCGTTTCGGCAGCGGCACCAATGCTGCCCGGCAGGAATGCCTGTTGGCCCTGACCCAGTCCCGCACGGCGGAACTGCTCGCCCGCATCCCCTCGGCCAACTGAGGGCGACCGCCCGGTGGCCGCGCGCTTGCATGGACCCTCACGCCGGAAGAGGGAGTTCAGCCATGTCGGTGGAAAGGGCGCGCGCGGCGGATGTGTTCGCCATGGCCTATGCGCGCAAGATGGGCACGCGCATCCGCGTGCGTCCTGAAGTCTGGACGGAACTGCGCGAGGCGGGCGCCGACATGGCGCTCTATATCTGCGACGCGCGGTAGGCTCAGCTCTGTTTCGGCGCCTTGCGCGGACGCGTGGCGGTCGCCGATTCAGCCGCGCGATCGGCAGCTTCCTTGGCCAGCCGGGCCTCGCGCAGACGGGCGGTCTTCTCCTCGCGGGCTGCGACTTCCTGGTCGATGATGGCCAGTGCGGCTTTCGAAATGGCGTCCGCCTTGCTTTCGCCCTTGGACAGAGTGGGTTTGAACGCGGCTTCCCGGGTGATCTTCTCCATCGTGTCTGTCTCCTTCGAAACGAAAAAAGGCCGGGCTGCCCCGACCTTCTCCTGTTGCCTACACGGCCAATGCCAGTACATCCGTGGTCAGAGACCGGAGGCAGATGTTCAGAGCGCCTGCAGATTAGCGGCGGAAGACTTGCCGGTACGACGGTCGGCTTCGACCTCGTAGGAAACCTTCTGGCCCTCGTTGAGCGTGCTGAGGCCGGCGCGTTCCACCGCCGAGATGTGAACGAACACATCGCTGCTGCCCACGTCCGGCTGAATGAAGCCGTAGCCCTTCTGGCCGTTGAACCACTTCACAGTACCTGTCGCCATGACGAAATCCCTTTCAGTCGACATAGATGTTCGATCGTCCGCCGCGTCGACGAACGCTCATTTTGTATCGATTTGAGAGGAAGTTCGCGACGGCGCACAAAGGCGCAGGACAAATTTCGACGTCCAAGATCGATACACTCAACATAGAGTACGTTTGCGCTTCCTTCAAGGGAAGCGCGAAATATTATTTCGGGGCCGTCTGTTCCGCACCGCGCGGCGCCGGCCTGCCGGCGACGACCCGCTTCTTGGGGGCGGCAATCAGACCCTCACGCACCGCCTGCTTGCGCGCAGCCTTGCGTGCGCGGCGGACAGCCTCGGCCTTTTCGCGGGTCTTGCGCTCAGACGGCTTCTCATAGGCGCGGCGTGCCTTCATCTCACGGAAGACGCCTTCGCGCTGCATTTTCTTCTTCAGCACTCGAAGTGCCTGATCGACATTGTTGTCGCGTACCAGAACTTGCAAACTACATCCAATCCTCGCCGCTGGAGCGAACTCCGCGGCTCTCTCGTGCGCCGGCATTGACGCACTGCCTGCCTTATATGGGGCTACGGCGCAATAAAAGCAAAGGTGTGGGCCGGTTCGGCGGCCCGCGGCTAGGATTGTTCCGCCGAGAGGACGGCACGGAACTCGTCCGGCAGCATCACATTGGCCGGCGCATCCTTGAACATCGGGGCGATCTGCTGAGGCTTGTAGCCGGCATGGCCGCAGCCGATCGGGGTCAGCTGGAAGGTCAGGTCCGACCTCGCCTGCGCGAATTTGAGAAAGCGGCGGACGAATTTCTGGATCTCGCCCAGCGGCAGCGTCTCGATGTTCCAGTCCTTGGTGGGGATGGCGAAGGCGGTCCCTGTCAGGCCGAAGCCGACGCCCCATTCCGCGCCGCGATTGTCGTAGGCCCACTTGGCCGCGCCCCCGCCGTGGATGCCCGCGAGATTCGAGCCAAAGACGAAGATCGGGTTGCGTTCCATGACGGGCTCTCCTCCCGTCCTCTCTGGCGGATGCCGGCGCCGAGCGTCAAGCATGGATCGCGGGGGCGGCGTCGATGTGGCGCGGCCCGAGGCTTATCCATGAGGCTTGGGAGTTCTCTCTGGTACAGCTGGGTGGGCTCGAACCACCGACCTCCGGTTCCACAGACCGGCGCTCTAACCAACTGAGCTACAGCTGCGTGCCAGAACGGCGCGGAACCTAATTAAGCGGCCTCGGCTTTGCAAGCCGTTATACAACGCCCGATGGCCGTGTTGCACAGCGCCATGGTGGAAATCGCTCCCGACTATGCCGCCATGGCAACTCCATGGCACGCTTCCTGTATGAAGGGCGCGGTACCAGAGCGCGGGGAGTGGGTGATGGACGGACAGCGGGCGACCGGCAGTGACGACCTCGGTATGTTTCTCGATGCCGGGCTGAGAATTGCCGGGCTGCCACTGGAGGAGGAGCTTCGCCCACGCGTGCTGATGCATCTGGAGACAGCGGTAGCCATGGCAAAGCTGGTCGCCGGATTTCCGCTGCCCGACGAGGCGGAGCCCGCGCCGGTCTATGTGCCGTGAGCGTTCAACCATGACGGTCGATCCTGAAGCGGCGCGCCTGCTCGCCGGTCCCGCACTCGAGCTCGCCGCCGCCGTGCGCGACGGCAAGGTGAGCGCTCGCGTCATCGCCGAGGCCGCTCTGCATCGCATCGCGGGCGTCGATCGGGTGCTGAATGCCTTCACCGACGTCACGACCGAACGGGCGCTCGCCGAGGCCGACACCATCGACGCGGCACGGGCGGCGGGCAAACCGCTCGGCCCGCTCGCCGGCGTGCCCTTCGCGGTGAAGAACCTGTTCGACCTCAAGGGCCTGTCGACGCGGGCCGGCTCGAAGATCAATCGCGACCGGCCGCCGGCGGAGCGCGACGCCACGCTGGTGGAGCGGCTCAACGCGGCCGGAGCCATCTGCTTCGGCGGGCTGAACATGGGCGAATACGCCTATGATTTCACCGGCGAGAACGTCCATGACGGCCGCTCGGCCAATCCGCACGATCCCGAGCACATGGCAGGCGGCTCCTCCGGCGGGTCCGGCGCGGCGGTTGGCGGCAAGCTGGTGCCGCTGTCGTTTGGCTCGGACACCAATGGCTCGATCCGCGTGCCGTCCTCCTTCTGCGGCATATTCGGGCTGAAGCCGACCTATGGGCGGCTGTCGCGCGCGCGCAGCTTCCCCTTCGTGGCGAGCCTCGATCATCTCGGTCCCTTCGCCCGCCATGTCGGCGACCTCGCCGCCGCCTATGACGCGCTCGTCGGCTCGGACCCCGACGATCCGGCGCAGGCGGACAGGCCGGCGGCGCCGACGCTGCCGATACTCGACGATGCCGGTGGCCTGCGTGTCGCTGTGCTCGGCGGCTGGTTCAAGAAGCAGGGTACGCCGCAGGCGTACGAGGCGGTGGCCCGCGCGGCGAAGGCGCTCGGCGCGACAAAGACCGTCGAGCTGCCGGAGGTCGAGCGGGCGCGGGCCGCGGCCTTCATCATCACCATGGCGGAGGGCGCCGCGCTGCATGCGGAACGCCTGCGCGAGCGGCCCGCCGACTTCGATCCGGCGGTGCGCGAGCGGCTGCTGGCCGGCGCGGTGCTGCCGGGCGCCTGGGTGCAGCGGGCGCAGATCTTCCGCCGCTGGTTCCGCGAGCGGGCGCTGGAAATCTTCAGTGACTGGGACGTGCTGATCGCGCCGGCGACGCCGGTGCCGGCCCCGCGCGGCGGGCAGAAGACCTTCGTGCTCGACGGGCGCGAGATGCTGGTGCGACCAAATATCGGCATCTACACCCAGCCGATCTCCTTCATCGGCCTGCCGGTGGCGGCGGCGCCGATCCCGACCGGCGAGCGGCTGCCCATCGCTGTGCAGCTGATCGCCGCCCCGTGGCGGGAAGACCTGGCGCTGCGCGCCGCGCGGGTGCTGGAGAAGGAAGGCATCGCCTTCGCGCCGGAGCCGGTCGTCTAATCCTTGCGGAACACGAGGTTAGCGATGAAGCCGACGGCGAGCGCGCCGAGCATGGTGGCGATGCCGTAGAGCCACGGGTGATATTCGGCGGCGGTGGCGACCGCCTGCTCGAAATCGACCTTGGCCACGTCAAGACTCAGCACGCCACGATGGGCGAGTGCGCCATCGACGAAGCTCTTCACCACGACCTCATAGGTGCCGACGGGCGCGGTGCCTGGTACCGGGATGACTGCGCGGAAGACGTGCGGGGCGATGAAGTCGACGCCGGCGGTGTTCTCGACATAGAGCCCCTGCGCCTGCTTCACCCGCAAGAAGGCTTGGCGAAACGGATCGGCTGCCACGACGTCGGCATAGTCGCTGCCGATGCGTTGCAGCAGCCGGTTATTGGCAAAGCCCGCCTGCTCCTGCCGCAGCGTGTCGGCATCGGCGATCTGCACCGGAGGCCGGTTGCTCAGCACGGCGAGATAGGAGGGGGCGGCGAGGAAGGAGCGGCTGTCGACATTGATCCAGAGGCCGAAGCGCCGCTCCTTGCGCCAGGTGACGAAGCTCTCGTTCGGCCCCCGCACGGTGACGACCACATCGTGCGGCTTCACGGTGTCGGCCGCGGCCGTGTCCGGCTCGATGACGCCGAACAGTACGATGCTGTCGCCGGTGAAGCTGGAGGTGATGGTGATCCGCTGCTTCGACAGCGACAGGATCAGGCTTTCCGCACGCGCCGCACCGCTTAGCGCCAGCAGGGTGAGGAGAAGCGCAGCGGCGCGTCTCATCGTGCGCTCTCGTCGATGGTGACGGCATAGAGGTCGGCGGGCTTGGTCGCCTGGTCCACCGCCACGCGGATGCCGACGGCGAGCACCAGGAGGCCGAGCAGCAGGCGCAGATTCTCCGCCTTCATCGACTGGCCGGCGCGGCTGCCGAACTGGGCGCCGATGGTGCCACCGACCATGAGCACCAGGCCGAGCACGGCGTCCACCGTCTGATTGAGGACCGCATGCATGACGATGGCCGCAGCCATGGTCACCAGGGTCAGCATCAGCGCGGTGGCGACGGAGGTGAGGGTGGGCACGCGCAGGAGATAGATCAGCGCCGGCACCAGGAGGAACCCGCCGCCAATGCCCATCAGCGCGCCGAGGAAACCAATGGAAAAGCCGATCGCGACCACCGGAATCGCCGAGACATAGATGTGCGATTGGCGGAACCGCATCTTGAACGGCAGGCGCAGGAACAGGGGATGCGCGCCGGGCCGCGCCACCGCGGCCTGCTCGCCGCGCCACTCGCGCAGGAGCGCCCGCAGGCTCTCCACCACCATCAGCGTGCCGATGGTGCCGAGCAGCGCGATGTAGGTGATCGCGATGACGAGATCGAGCTGGCCGTAGCGGCGCAGCACCATGAAGGTGAGCACGCCACCCAGTGTTCCCGTTAGGCCCCCTGCCAGCAGCACCAGCGCGAGGTGCACGTCGACCAGCCCCCGCCGCAGATAGGTGAGCGTGCCCGAGAAGGAGGAGGCGGCCATATGGGTCGACACGCTCGCCACCGCGACCGCCGGCGGCACGCCGAGGAAGATGAGCAGCGGTGTCATCAGGAACCCGCCGCCGACCCCGAACATGCCCGAAATGAAGCCCACCGCGATCCCTAGAGCGAGGAGGGTGAAGATGTTCACGGGCAGTTCCGCGATCGGCAGATAGATCGTCACTGGGGCGGGTTCCCGCGCGCGGAGGGCGTTCCGGCCAAGGGCTTAGCAGGATTCGCCCTGCTGTGGGGGATCGCGTCTTCGGGCATCGCGAAGCAGGGATTCGCCGCCTCAACAGCTTTATCTGGAGTACATTATTCTCAATAACGTACCGCGGCGAAATCTAAGAGAAAAATAAGAAATATGTAGTATTGGGATGTCACATCCGACGAGTTTTATTCGATGAAGCAAAGGTAATATTAGAAATAGGTCTAATAGGACATTGGTACTGACTTAACGTTCGCAGGCTGCGTGCTAGCGTGCCGCCGTCAACGGGCCCGTACGAAGCCCGGTACGCTAGGAGGATACCCAATGTCTATATTCAGGCGCGGCCAGCGTTCCGCTGCGCTGCTGGCTTCGACCATGCTCGCGGGCGTCATGATGCTCGCCGGCCCGGCGAGCGCACAGCAGTCGACCGACAACCTCGAGAAGCTCTCCAACTTCCAGACCACCGGCGCTTCCATGGAGATGGAGTCGGTGCCACAGACCGGTCCGCGGGTAGACGCGTTCAAGAAGACCCTCTCGAACATCAAGCTGCCGGACGGCTTCAAGATCGCGCTCTACGCCATCGTTCCCGACGCCCGCGAGATGGCGGTCGGCCCGACCACCGGCGTCGTCTTCGTCGGCACGCGCAAGGCGAAGGTCTGGGCGGTGACCGACCGCGACAAGGACCGCGTCGCCGACGAGGTCAAGGTGTTCGCGCCGTCGATCAACTTCAAGCTACCCAACGGCGTCTGCTTCTCGAAGGACGGCTTCCTCTTCGTCGCCGAGCAGAACCGCGTGCTGCTGTTCCCGGCGGCCGAGTTCTTCTACGAGGGGCCGGACGTCGCCGCCTTCAACGTCGTGAAGCAGGGCGACCTGATCCCGACGAGCGAGGAATCCTTCAACCACACGGCGCGTGTCTGCCGTATCGGGCCGGACGACAAGCTCTATATAACCCTCGGCCAGCCCTTCAACGTGTTCGCGCCGGAGAAATTCGACCTCTACAAGAAGAACGGCATCGGCGGCATCGTGCGCATGGACCGCGACGGCAAGAACCGCGAGGTCTACGCCTGGGGCATCCGCAACTCGGTGGGCATGGACTTCAATCCGAAGGACAAGACCCTGTGGTTCACCGACAACCAGGTCGACGGCATGGGTGACGACATCCCACCCGGCGAACTGAACCGAGCCACCAAGGCTGGCCTGAACTTTGGCTTCCCCTATTTCGGCGGCGGTTCGGTCCGCACGGTCGAATACAAGGACCAGACGCCACCGGCCGACGCGGTGAAGCCGGAAGTCGAGATGCCGGCGCACGCGGCCGACCTCGGCATGACCTTCTACACCGGCCAGCAGTTCCCGCAGAAGTACCGCGGTGGCATCTTCTCGGTGCAGCACGGCTCGTGGAACCGCACCACGCCGGTAGGCGCGCGGGTGATGTTCACGTCCCTCAAGGACGATGGCTCGGCTGCCAAGACGGAGGTGTTCGCCTCCGGCTGGCTGACGCCGAACGGCGAGTATCTCGGCCGTCCGGCCGCGGTGGCGCAGCTCAATGACGGCTCGCTGCTGGTGGCGGACGACACGTCGGGGGCGATCTACCGCATCTCCTACGGCGAGTGAGCTACCGTTACCCCGCGGCTCTCGGCCGCGGGGGATTTCTCAATGCCGGGAATCATCGAATGAAATGGACTTTGTGCGTGCCGTTCCTCGCGGCATCGATCGCCTGCGCGCCCGCTCTGGCGCAGGATGCCAAGGCCGGGCGTATCAAGGCCTCCTCGCAATGCGCCGTCTGCCATGGCCAGGATGGCATTGCCCAGCTCCCGACGGCGGCGAACCTCGCCGGCCAGCAGGAAATGTATCTTGCCAAGGCGCTGCAGGACTTCCGCTCCGGCGCGCGCAGCAACGAGATGATGACGGTGGTAGCCAAGGGCCTGAGCGATGCCGACATCGCCAACCTCGCCGCCTGGTATTCTTCGATCAAGGTCGCGGTGGAGCCGCCCCAGTAGGAGAAGCTCGGAGGTTCTCAGGAGGCAGTGGCCATCCCGATTTCGCTCTGCTCCCTTGGAACTACCGACCGCGGCTCGATCGGCCGATATTGGCCGGCGAGCGCGACCAGGAGCGCCTCCAGCGCGCGCGTGAGCGTCGGCGCCGGGATCATGCCGGCACGCGGGATATGGATGAAGACCGCGAGCCGCTGTCCGCCATCCGCCCGTGCACCGGTTTGCGCCCAGCCATAGGCGCGCCAGGCCAGCGCGTTGCAGATATAGCGCTCAGCATCACGCGACAGCCGCGCCGGCGCGCCGGCCTCGCGCAGCGCGCGCAGCAGCGGCATCGGCGCGGCCGCCAGGCTCCGCTGTGCTGGGCCGTCGCGCTCCAGCCGCCGTGCCGCCGGCCGCTCGCGCGCGGCGTCGGGGAAGACACCGGTGGCGTTGCGGGCGATGAGCTCGATGGTGACATGACGCCGGCGACCGGCAACGCCGAGCATCAGCACGATGTCAGGGGCTGCCGCGTCGAGCGCGGCGGCGAAGCTCTCCGCCTCCGACCAGCGCGTGGGCAGGATGCGGGCTTCGACCTGTCCTGTATGCAGCCGCCGGCTGCGCGCCAGTGCCATGGCGAGGCCGGCCGACGGGTTTGCGGGCATGCCGGGAAAGCGCCCGAAGCCGGTGACGAGGATGCGCGGGATCTGTCTCTGGCGCATGTCGGCGAGCGCGCGTCAGGCTTGCCGCGTGCCAAGCGCCTGGGCGAGGGCGCCCTCGAGTTCGGCGAGCTGGAACGGCTTGCTGAGCAGGGGATGGTTGCGCCACGCATCCTCGATGGTGCCGTCGTCATAGCCGGTGGAGAACACGATCGGGATGCCGTGGCCGCTTATGGCCTGCGCAATGTCGTAGCTGCGGCTGCCGCCGAGATTGAGGTCGAGCACGGCGACATCGATGTCGCCGTGGCGCTGGGCCACGAAGTTCAGCGCCTCGGGGATGCGCGCCTCCGTGCCCACGACGACCGCGCCGAGCTCCTCGATCATTGCCTCCATCATCATCGCCACGAGTGCCTCGTCTTCGACGATGAAAATGCGTTGTCCGGCCAGCGCTTGCTGCCCATCCATGCGACCGTCACCCCTTACCCGAACCGTCCGCAAGCGGTCCGGATCCCAGCCCCCGACCCCAGAAATTCCGTGGTTAACAAATAGTTTCCGCTCAATTCGGCTTTTTTACGGGGTGTCACATGCCGAGCAAAGAAGCGAGGCGCGCCGCGCCTGACGTTGGTGCTAAAATACCTTCAGCTACCGCCCCCTCGATAGCGGGAAGCTCGGCTCGCAGCGACGGGTCGGCGTACAGCCTGCCGCGCAACCGGTCGTCGAACAGCGTCCACATCCACTTGACCTGCTGAGCGCTGCGGCGGGTGGCGAAGGCGCCCGCCTGTTCGGCGCGCTCACGGTGCAGCAGAACCTGCTGCCACAGCTCCTCGATCCCTTCGCCGGTGAGCCCGGAATAGGTGAGCACCGGCGTCGACCAGTGCGGCTCGCGCCCACCCAGCAGGTGCAGCGCCGCGCGATAGTCCGCCGCCGCCTTCTTGGCGCGCGGGGCGTTCGCCCCGTCGGCCTTGTTCACGGCGAGGATATCGGCGATCTCGATGATGCCCTTCTTGATGCCTTGCAATTCGTCGCCGGCGCCGGGCAGCATGAGCACGAGAAACGTGTCGGTCATATCCGCGACCGCCGTCTCCGACTGGCCGACGCCGACCGTCTCGACGAGGATTACCTCATAGCCGGCGGCCTCGCAGAGCAGCAGCGTCTCGCGCGTGCGGGCAGCGACGCCGCCCAGCGTGCCGCTGGCGGGCGAGGGGCGCACGAAGGCGCGCTCGTCCATGGAGAGGCGCGCCATGTGGGTCTTGTCGCCGAGGATCGAGCCGCCGGTGCGGCTCGACGACGGATCGACCGCCAGCACCGCGACGCGGTGGCCGCGCTCGAGTAGATACGTGCCGAGGGCGTCGATGGTGGTGGACTTGCCGACGCCCGGCACGCCGGTGATGCCGACCCGTGTCGCCTTGCCGGTGGCAGGCAGCAAGGCCTGGACGAGTTCCTCGGCCAGCCCCCGGTGCTCCGGCTTGCGCGATTCGACGAGGGTGATGGCGCGTGCGAGCACCGCGCGCCGCCCGGCGCGCACGCCCTCGACGAGGGTGTTGAGCGAGGGAAGGGGGGCGGCAGCGTGGATCAAATCGGGGACCTGTGCGTTGACCCGCCATGCTAGCAGCGACGCCGCCGCCTGACGAGGCGCGGCACCTTTGCGTCAACGGGAGAGACCTCATGAACTGGGATCGGATCGAAGGCAATTGGAAGCAGATGAAGGGTCAGGTGCGCCAGCAATGGGGCAAGCTGACCGACGACGACATCGACCGCCTGCATGGCAAGCGCGAGGAGCTGGAAGGGCTGCTGCAGGAGCGCTACGGCCTCGCCAAGGACGAAGCCAACCGGCAGATCGACGACTGGTCGCGCCGCTTCAAGATGTAAGGGCGCCGCCTCGTTCGAGGCTAGCAAAGCCCCCGCCGCCGGCGGGGGCTTTGTCGTTCACGAATGGGCAAATTCCCAGTAGAGCTCGCGCGCCTTGCGATAGATCGGACCCGGCTGCAATTCGCGCTGCTCGATGCGAGAGACGGGCGAGACCTTGGAGTAGTTGCCCGACGAAAACACCTCGTCGGCATCGAGGAAATCCGACCAGCTCAGCGTGCCTTCGACCACCTCGACGCCCGCCGCGCGCAGCAGCCCGATGACGCGGTTGCGGGTGATGCCCGCCAGGAAGGTGCCATTGGCAGTCGGCGTGAAGGCGACGCCGTCCTTCACCATGAACAGATTGGCGGTGGCGAGTTCGGCGACATTACCGAGCATGTCGCACAGCACCGCATTGTCGAAGCCGCGGGAATTGGCCTCCACCAGCGCCCGGCTATTGTTGGGATAGAGGCAGCCAGCCTTGGCGTCGGTCACCGCGCATTCGATGGTCGGGCGTCGATAGCGCGACAGGGTGATGGCCGGGCCGCCGCTCGGCGGTGGCATGGAAGCCTCGTAGAGGCTGAGGCACCAGCGCGTGGATTCCGGATCGGCGTCGACCGTGCGCGCGCCGGGGAATTCGGCCCAGTACATGGGGCGGATATAGAGTGCCGCATCTGGCGCGAACCGCGTCAGCCCCTCGCGGGTCAGCTCCTCCCACTGCGCGACGGGGACGAGCGGCTTCAGTCCCATCGCCACCGCCGAGCGGTTCACCCGCTCGCAATGCAGGTCGAGGTCCGGCGTGACGCCCTCGAAGGCGCGGGCGCCGTCGAACACCGAGGTGCCGAGCCAGGCCGCATGGGTACGCACGCCCATGATCGGCACGTTGCCCTCGTGCCATTGGCCTTCGAAGAACGTCCAGGTGCGCGACCAGCTTTGGGTCATCGGGTGCTCGCTCGCAATGTCAGCCTGCCTCACGGTCGGACGAGGGCAGACCGGAAGGACGGTTTCGTCAACCCGCTTTCACTTCGCCAGCGCCGCCAGGATGCGGACCCAGCTGCGGATGCCCTTGTGGAACGAGGTGAGGTCGTACTTTTCGTTGGGCGAATGGATGCGGTCGTCATCGAGGGCGTAGCCGACCAGCAGCGTGTCCTGCCCGAGCACCTTCTTGAACTGGCCGACCACCGGGATCGAACCACCTTCGCCATAGGTGACGGCGGGCGTGCCCCACTCATCACCGAGCGCGGCCGCAGCCTTCGCCAGCGCGGGATTGTCATGGGAGACCGCCACTGCGGGATTGCCCTCGCCGCTGAGGAACTCGACCGTGCAGTCGGACGGCAGCTTGGAGCGGACATAGGCCCGGACCACGTCGCGCACGTGCGCGGGATCCTGATCCGCCACAAGGCGGCAGGTGATCTTGGCGGTGGCGATGGAGGGGATGACGGTCTTGGCGCCCTCGCCAGTATAGCCGCCCCACATGCCGTTGACCTCGAAAGTCGGGCGGGTGGAGACCATTTCGATCAGCAGGCGGTCCTTCTCGCCGATCGGGTTGGCAAGACCGACGGGTCCGAGGAAATTCTCCGCCGTCAGATCCAGCGAGGACCAGGACTGCTTCACGTGGTCCGGCGGCTCGATGACGCCGTCATAGAAGCCGGGAATGGTGATGCGCCCATCCGGGCCATGGACCTCGCCAATGATCTTCGAGATCACGTGCAACGGATTGGCCGCGGCCCCGCCGTAATAGCCGGAATGCAGGTCGCGGTCGGCGCAGCGCACGATGAACTCGTCATGCATCAATCCGCGCAGCGAGAGGATGATGGCGGGTGTCTGGGCATCCCACATGCCGGTATCGCAGACCAGCGCGAGATCGGCCGCCAGCTCGTCCTTGTGCGAGGCGAGGAAGGGGCCGATGTTCTCCGACCCGCTTTCCTCCTCGCCCTCGACGACGATGTTGACGTCCACCGGCAGCTTGCCCGTCACCTTGAGATAGGCGCGGCAGGCCTCGACGAAGGTCATCACCTGTCCCTTGTCGTCGGAGGAGCCGCGGGCGACGATCCGCTTCACACCTGAAGCGTTCTCGACGAGGCGCGGCTCGAAGGGCGGGCTGTCCCACAGGTTCAGTGGATCGACCGGCTGCACGTCGTAATGGCCGTAGAACATCACCCGCGTCGCGGCGCCCGTGTTCGAGCGGCCGGTGACGATGGGATGACCGGCCGTGTCGTTGAGCTTCGCGTCGAGGCCGAGGCCGGCGAGGTCGTCCGCCAGCCATTGCCCGGCCCGGCGGCACTCGCTCGCATAGGCGCTGTCGGTCGAGATGGAGGGGATGCGCAGGAAGGCGAACAGACGCTCCAGGGACGCGTCGAGATCGGCATCCACCGCGGCGAGGACGCGGTCGAGATCGCTCATGATGTTACTGCTCACTTGCGGCGGTTGGTGGTGAAATCGTCGAAGATCTGCCCGAGGTCGTCGGAGCCGCGACTGCTCCCGCCTGTGGCGCGGGCCCGCGTCGAGGAGACGGCGCGCGTAGCACGGCTGCGTCCCCCCAGGACGTTGCGCAGGATTGCCTTGGTGACTTGATTGGTGACCTCGCGGGCGACCTGCCGGGTCACCTGCTCGCCGACGCTCATGCGCCCGCGCGAGGGCGTGCCGAAGATTCCGCCGAGCACGCTGTCGAGCCAGCCGCCGCCGGACGCCGCGCCGGCTTCCGTGGGGGCCGGCGCTTTCGGTGCGGGTGTCTGCGGGGCTTCCTCGGGCGCACTTTCCTCGGCGCGCTTGGTCAACATTTCGTAGGCCGACTCGCGGTCGAGGGCGGTGTCGTACTCCCCGTGCACCGGGCTGCGCTCGATCGCCACCTTGCGCAGCTCCGGCGTGATCGGTCCGACCCGGCCGGCGGGCGGGGCGATCAGCGTGCGCTCGACCATGGAGGGCGTGCCATTGCCCTCCAGCATGGAGATGAGCGCTTCGCCCTTGCCGAGCTCGGTGATCACCTGAGCGGTGTTGAGCTTGGGATTGGGGCGGAAGGTGTCGGCGGCGGCCTTCACAGCCTTCTGGTCGCGTGGGGTGAAGGCGCGTAGCGCATGCTGCACGCGATTGCCCAGCTGGGCCAGCACGCTCTCCGGCACGTCGAGCGGGTTTTGGGTGACAAAATAGACGCCGACGCCCTTGGAGCGGATGAGGCGGACCACCTGCTCGATCTTGTCCAGCAGCGCCTTGGGCGCCTCGTCGAACAGCAGGTGCGCCTCGTCGAAGAAGAACACCACCTTCGGCTTATCGGGGTCGCCGACCTCCGGCAGCTCCTCGAACAGTTCGGAGAGCAGCCAGAGAAGGAAGGAGGCGTAGAGCCGCGGCGAGCCCATCAGCTTGTCGGCGGCGAGCAGCGAGATGGTGCCGTAGCCCGAGCGCGGATCGACTCGCATTAGGTCGCTGATCTTCAGCGCCGGTTCGCCGAAGAACTTATCCGCGCCCTGGTTTTCTAGGACGAGGAGCTGGCGCTGGATGGCGCCGACGGTGGCGGGCGAGACATTGCCATAGGTGGTGGTGAGCTTCGCCGCGTTCTCCGCCACGAAGGCCAGCATGGCGCGCAGGTCCTTGAGGTCGAGGAGCAGCAGGCCCTGTTCGTCGGCGATGCGGAAGACGACGTTGAGCACGCCTTCCTGCACGTCGTTGAGGTTCATCAGCCGCGCCAGCAGTAGCGGGCCCATTTCCGAGACGGTGGCGCGGACGGGGTGGCCCTGTTCGCCGAACAGGTCCCAGAAGATGACCGGGAACTCGTCCGGCACGTAGTCGACGCCGATCTCCTCGCAGCGCTTGACGATCCAGTCCTGCCCCTCTCCGGGCATGGCGATGCCGGAAAGGTCGCCCTTGATGTCGGCGGCGAAGACCGGCACGCCGCTGCGCGAGAACCCCTCGGCGATGGTCTGCAGGGTGACGGTCTTGCCGGTGCCAGTGGCGCCGGTGGCGAGGCCATGACGGTTGGCGAGCTTCAGGGTGAGATATTCGGGCTTCTCGCTCTTGCCGACGAAAATTTTGCCGTCGATGTCTCCGGACATGGCCGTCTCCTGCGAGCGAAGGTCTGGGTCACCTTTAGAGCGCGGCGGGGGCGGTTCGGCAAGCGGGGAGAGGGCGGGGGCAACCCATACTATCTTCCGTCATGGCGGGTGGGATTTGTCCCTCGGCGCTTGCGTTCGCCGCATACCCGCGCGATTTGAAGGGCGAACATCAACGCCGGGAATATCATGGCCTCGCTCGATCCGCCCACCCAACGCTACCTCGACGCGCGC
>JARBUD010000006.1 GCA_029239875.1 Xanthobacteraceae bacterium
CCTCACCAACGAGATCATCGCGTTGGTGGTGGAGAAGTTCGTCCTGCAGCTGGAGGCCCAGCTCGCCGACCGCAACGTCACCATCGAGCTCACCGACGAGGCGAGCGCGTGGCTGGTGGAGCGCGGCTACGATCAGCAGATGGGCGCGCGGCCGATGGGCCGGGTGATCCAGGAGCACATCAAGAAGCCGCTGGCCGACGAGGTGCTGTTCGGCAAGCTGCGCAATGGCGGGCATGTCCGGGTCGTCGTGAAGACCGAAGAGGATGGCGAGACCACGCTCGGCTTCGAGTTCCCGGAAGGGCCGATCACGCCCAAGCCGGAGAAGATCGAGCCGGCCAAGGCCAAGCGCGCCCCGCGCCGCAAGCCGGCAGCGCCGAAGGCCAAGAAGGCCGCCGGTACCGCCAGCCGTGCCCGGCCGACCGGCTCGCGCGTGCCGAAGGTGCCGCTGGTCAAGGCCTGACGCGCCTTCGCCTGTGAAGATTGCACCGCCCGCGGGGAGACCTGCGGGCGGTTTGCTTTGTGAGGCTCCCACCGTTCAGGCGGTATGTCTCATGGCAGCCATGCGCGCGCTAACTTAGGTTCGGCTTGACCGAATGCCCGGTAATGCCGATGAACGATGGGCATCGAGTCCATCATTATGCATGCAATCCCCGATCCGCCCGTGCCCGTCCCGGTCCGCCCGGCGCAGTGCTTTGCGCGCGGTCTCCTTGGGGCGCTCTCCGTGCCGGGCTTCGTGCTGGTGGCGACCTTCGTCGGCTTCGGCGGATTGCTTCATGACCTCAGTTTCCCGCTCGGCGCCGGACTACTGTCGACGTTGCTGGTCTGGGCGCTGCCGGCGCAGGTGATCCTGATCGGCGGGCTCGCCGCCGGCGCCCCGCTGCCGGCGCTGGCAGTGGCGGTCTGCCTGTCGGGCGTGCGGCTGATGCCGATGGTGGTGTCCCTCATGCCGCTGATGCGTGGCCCGCGCCCGCGCCTTTCCACCGAGCTCCTGTGCGCCCATTTCGTCGCCGTGACGCTATGGGTCGAAGGCTTCCGCCTGCTGCCGAAAGTGGCACCGGAGGGGCGCCCGGCCTATGCCTGCGGGCTGGGGAGCGGGCTGATCGCGCTGAGCATGGCCGGCACGGCGATCGGCTTCTATCTCACCCATACGCTGCCGGGGCCGTTCGCCATCGCCCTGCTGCTGCTGACCCCGATCTCCTTCACCATCCTCCTGGTGCGTAACGCCCGCGAGCCGGTGGACTGGCTCGCCATCGTGCTCGGCGCGGGGATGTCGCCTCTGGCGGTGAACGCGCCGGGCGGGCTGGACCTGTTCTGGGCCGGCGTGGGAGGGGGCACGCTCGCCTTCCTCATCGCCCGCTATATGCCGAGGCGGCGGACATGAACTTTTATTCCACCGAGCTCGGCGCCATGCTGGTCGTAGTCCTCGTCGGCTTCCTGCCGAACGAGCTCTGGCGCCTGCTGGGCGTGCTGTTCGGCCGGCGCATCGACGAGAACAGCGTCTGGATGCAGTGGGTGAAGGCGGTCGCCGCTGCGCTGCTCGCCGCCGTCGTCGCCCGGCTCCTGCTGGTGCCGAGCGGTGCGCTGGTGGGGTTGCCGCTCTGGCTGCGCATCGGCGCGGTGGCGAGCGGCATTGCCGGCTTCCTCCTCCTGCGCCGCTCAGTTCTCGCCGGTGTGCTCACCGCCGAGGCGGTGCTGGTGCTCGGCGGCTGGTGGCTCGGCGTCTGAGATCAGCCCTCCAGCGCCGCCTTCAGCTTGGCTGCGTTCTCGGCCAGCACCTCGGGGGCTTCCATCTTCGACTGCGGCGGCAGCAGCTCGACGCCCTCGAAGCGCGGGATGACATGGACGTGCAGGTGGAACACCACTTGGCCGCCGGCCGTCTCGTTGAACTGGTGGACGCTGATGCCGTCGGCGTCGAACGCCTTCACCTGCGCCCTGGCGATGCGCTGGGCAATCTGCGCCACATAAGCGAGGTCGTCGGGGGCGACGTCGAGCAGGTTTCGCGCGGCGGCCTTTGGGATGACCAGCGCGTGGCCGGTTGAGCGCGGCATGATATCGAGGAAGGCGAGCGCCCGGTCGTCCTCATAGACGCGGTGGGCGGGCAGCTCGCCGCGCAGGATCTTCGCGAAGATGTTGCCGGGATCGTAGGCCATGTGTCTCTCCCTCTCGCCTGTCGCTCGACCTGATCGCAAGCCGGATGGCGCCGGTCAAGGCTCGTCGCGTGCCTCGGCCCGGGCGTGGCGGAAAGGGGCGTGCTCGGCCAGCTCCTCGCTCGCCTCGGTGATGTAGGTCCGCTCGCGTTCGAGATAATGCGCCACTGCGGCGCGGAACTGCGGATCGGCGATGTAGTGCGCCGAGCGGGTAGTGACCGGCATGTAGCCGCGTGCCAGCTTGTGCTCGCCCTGCGCGCCAGCCTCGACGGTGGCGAGCTTGTGGGCGATCGCGAAGTCGATGGCCTGGTGGTAGCAGACCTCGAAATGCAGGAAGGGGTGGTGCTCGACCGCGCCCCAGTGGCGACCATAGAGCGTGTCACCGCCGATGAAGTTGATGGCGCCGGCGATCCAGCGGCCGGCGCGCTTCGCCATCACCAGCAGCACCTTGTCCGCCATGCGCTCGCCGATGAGCGAATAGAACTCGCGCGTCAGGTAGGGTCGTCCCCATTTGCGCGAGCCGGTCTCCATGTAGAAATCGAAGAAGGCGTCCCAGACGTCCTCGGTGAGATCCTTGCCGGTGAGCCGGTGGATGGAGATGCCGTCCTCCAGGGCTTCGCGCCGCTCGCGCTTGATCTGCTTGCGCTTGCGCGAGGCGAGTTCGCCGAGGAAGGCGTCGAAGTCGCCATATCCGCGATTGTGCCAGTGGAACTGCTGGTCGGTGCGGGGGAGGAAGCCTTCTTTTTCCAGCACAGCGGCGTCGGCCTCCTCCAGGAAGGTGGCGTGGACGGAGGAGACCTTGCGCATGCCGGCCAGTGTCACCAAGCCCTCCGCCAGCGCGGTGCGGGCGATGCCTGACAGCGGTCCCGGCGCGGCGAGCAGGCGTGGGCCTGTCGCCGGCGTGAAGGGCACGGAGATCTGGAGCTTGGGGTAATAGCGCCCGCCAGCGCGCTCATAGGCCTCGACCCAACCCCCGTCGAAGACATATTCGCCCTTGGAGTGGGATTTGAGGTAGGCCGGGCAGGCGCCGATCACCGTGCTGTCCGGCGCCTCCAGCACAAGGTGCTGCGGCAGCCAGCCGGTGGCCGGCACGGCCGAGCCGGATTCTTCCAGTGCGGCGAGGAATTCATGGCTGACGAAGGGATTGTAGGGGCGCCGCTCGGCCGTGGCGGCAGTCAGTTGAGGTGGCAGGTGAGCATCTTCTAGTCCTGCGTCATCTCCCCTATTTTTCAAGGTACTGCAGATAGATTCTGAAGTATCACGCGAGAGTGGAGGGTTGGCGCAGGCGTTCCAGGCATCGGGCGAAAGCGCTGTGATGTCGCTCTCGACGCGGAGGCTGAACGTGTCGTCAGACATGAGGCGATGAAGGCTTTCGGCGCGAGGAAGAGTTTGGCGCAAGGCGTGCCGCCACTTTGCGCGTCTTGCCCTGGTGATGGAAGTCCGTTCACGACAACGGGAACGGGCTTCGGCCGCCCCTAGGGCAGCAAACCCTCGAAGATCATCTGATCTGCGTGGCGGGCGGCGACGGCGCGGTCCTCGGGCGTGCGCACGGTCCAGGTCAGCACCGGCAGACGGAAAGCGCGGCGAGCGAGGGAGACCGGGGTCGAGGGCAGCTCTTTTACGTAGTGGGCGATGAAGTCCGGCCTTGTGCGGGGAAAGTGCAGCAGGTTCCCATAGGCGAACTTGGTCGATGCCGACAGCATGTCCCATTCCGGGTCGTCGTAGCGATGTTCCATGGTGATGCCGCGCGGGATGTGCGGGGCGAGCCGGTGCACCGCGGCCACGAGATCGGGATCGAAGGACATCAGCGCCGCCGGCCCGTCATAGGAGGCGAGCACCTCGACCGCGCGGGCGGCGACCGCCGTGTCGCCGTCGAATTGGCTTTTCAGCTCGATGACCAGCGGCACCCCGCCGCCGACGCGCGCCAGCAGTTCGGCGAGCGTCATCATCCGGTCGGCGGTGCCGCGCAGCGGGGTGGCCTTGAGCTGCGCGGCGGTGAGCACGCCGGCGGGGCCGGAGCCGGTCGTCAGCCGCTCCAGCGTGTCGTCGTGAAAGACCAATGCCTCGCCGTCGGACGACAGCTGGATGTCGACCTCGATGGCGTAGCCGCGGGCCATGGCCGCGTCGACCGCCGAGGGCGTGTTCTCGATGATCCCACGCGAGACGTCATGCAGCGCGCGGTGCGCCACCGGTCGGGCGGTAAGCCAGGCCGGGGCGGCGGAAGCGTCGGACGACGGGGACATCGGAGCTTCAGGCGAACTCGATCACGGCGTCGATCTCGACGCTGACATTGAAGGGCAGGGCCGAGACGCCGACGGCCGAACGGGCGTGGCGGCCGGCATCGCCGAACGCCTCGGCGAAGAGTTCGGAGGCGCCGTTGATTACCTTGGGCTGATCGGTGAAATCCGGTGCTGAATTGACGAAGCCGACGAGCTTCACGATCCGCTTCACCCGGTCGAGATCGCCCAGCGCCGCCTTGATCTGGGCGATCAGGTTGATGGCGCACTGGCGTGCCGCCGCGCGGCCGGCTTCGACGTCGGCCTCGGTCTGGAGCTTGCCGGCGAGGAACTTGCCGTCGGCGGCGGAAATCTGGCCGGAAATCCACAGCTGGTTGCCGCTGACGACGAAGGGCACATAGTTCGCCACCGGCGCCGCCGCGGCGGGGATGGTGATGCCGAGGGCCGCGAGCTTGGCCTCAACCGTTCCGGACATGGAGATCTCCTGCTATCGTGGTGGGCATGCATATTGGGCGTGCGTCGGCGGGGGGGCCGACCCGCAATTGCCATTTTCAATGGGTGATGTTTGGCGG
The DNA here is from genome assembly GCA_029239875.1 of Xanthobacteraceae bacterium. Lineage (GTDB taxonomy): Bacteria > Pseudomonadota > Alphaproteobacteria > Rhizobiales > Xanthobacteraceae > Ancylobacter. The sequence continues at coordinate 4,957 of JARBUD010000006.1, forward strand.
ATCGGTCCGCCGTTCGCAAGCCGCGTGTGGAGCCTCCGAGGAGCCGTTTGCCTATGCCTTTCGCTCGTTCCTTTCTCGCCGCCGTCACGATCGCGCTGCTCGGCGGCTCTGCCCTGCCGGCCGCGGCGATCCAGCTGACGCCGCACCGCGCCACCTATGCCGTCTCGCTCGACGCCTCCAAGCCCGGCAATCGGGTCAACGGCGCCGAGGGACAGATCACCTATGAGCTGCGCGGCAACCCCTGCGCCGGCTATTCCGTACAACTGCGCCAGAGCACCGACCTCGCCACCGAAGGCGGGCGGCTCAACAGCGCGGTGACCACCGCGACCTGGGAGGACGGCGACGGCAACGCCTACCGCTTCCGCGTCACCAATGCGCTGAACGGCGAGGCGCCGGACGAGGCCGACGGCGTCGCCGAGCGCAAGGACGGCAAGCTAGTGGTGCAGGCGACCAAGCCCGAGGCGGGCACGGTGCAGCTTGGCCAGGGCGTGCTGCTGCCGACGCAGCACGTGCTCAAGCTGATCGCCAGCGCCGAGCAGGGCGAATCCGTGCTCGAGGCGCCGGTGTTCGACGGCTCGCCGGATGCGCGCAAGGTCTATGACACGCTCTCCATCATCGGCAAGGGCGTGAGCGACGCGAAGGGGCTGGAGGAGGCGGCGACCACCGGCGACCTCGCCGGACGCATGCGCTTCCCGGTGACGATCAGCTATTATGAGCGCAATGGCGACAGCCAGACGCCGGACTACATCATCAGCTTCGACATGTTCGACAACGGGGTGAGCCGCAACCTCAAGCTCGACTATGGCGAGTTCGCGCTGCGCGGCACGCTCACCGCCTACGAGGCGCTGCCGAAGGAGGAGTGCGCGAAGTAGCGTTCTCCGCCGGCGGCAGGTCCTGTGCCTCCGGCACATTGCGGTGCGGCTGTTCAGGTCCGCGCCTGCGTGGCGCGTCGAGGGCGATGCCGCGGTCGATGATCTCCTTGCCGAAGCGGGCGCGTAAGGTATCGGTGGCCAGTTCCGCCAGGCCGCGCTTGGTCGCCTGAGCGTCGACGAGGTCGGCGGGGTCGGCCAGCGTCGGGTCCGCCAGCTCGGAGACGCCGACGCCGATGAGCCGGAAGCGGCGCCCGTCCGTCTCCTTCGCCAGAAGCTCCCGTGCATGCTCGAAGATGCGGTGGGCGAGCCGCGTCGGGTCCTCCAGTGAGCGGGCGCGCGTGATCAGCTTGAAATCAGCCGTCTTCAGTTTCAGCGTGACCGTGCGGCCGGCATGGCCGCCGGCCTTCAGCCGGTCGGAGAGTTTTCGCGTCAGCCGGTAGAGCTCCTGCTCCAGCGCGCGGAAATCGCTGATGTCGACGTCGAAAGTGGTCTCGGTGGAGACGCTCTTGGTCTCGCGCTCGGGATTCACGGCGCGCGAGTCGATGCCGCGGGCGAGGCGCCAGAGCCGCAGCCCCTCATTGCCGAAACGCCGGGCCAGCGTCGCTTCGTCCGCCGCCTGCAGGTCGGCAATGAAGCGGAAGCCCTCGCGGGCGAGGCGCTCCTGCGTCGCCTTGCCGACGCCCCAGATGGTCGCGACGCTGCGCTGGCCGAGGAACTCGACCGCCTCCGCCGCGCCGATCACCGCGAAGCCGCGCGGCTTGTCGAGCTCGGAGGCGATCTTGGCGAGGAACTTATTCGGCGCCAGCCCGATGGAGATGGTCACGCCGATCTCGCTTTCGATCGAGCGGGCGAGGCGGGCCAGCGCCCGGGCCGCGCTCTCGCCGTGCAGGCGCTCGGTGCCGGCGAGGTCGAGGAAGGCTTCGTCGATGGAGAGTGGTTCGACGAGGGGCGTCAGCGCCAGCATGCGCTCGCGGATCTGTCGGCCGACCGCGATGTATTTCGCCATGTTCGGCTTCACCACCACCGCATCGGGGCAGAGCGCCAGCGCCTTGAACATCGGCATGGCCGAGCGCACGCCGTTGATGCGGGCGAGGTAGCAGGCGGTCGACACCACGCCGCGCTTGCCGCCGCCGACGATCACCGGCACGTCGCGCAGTTTCGGATCGTCGCGCTTCTCCACCGCGGCGTAGAAGGCGTCGCAGTCGATATGGGCGATGTGGAGCTGGTCGAGCTCGGCGTGGCGGGCGAGGCGCGGACTGCCGCAGTGCCGGCAGCGCGGCGCGTCGTCCGCCTCGCGCAGGCAGTCGCGGCAGAAGCCCGGCAGCGCCATGGCGCGTCCCTCGGTTTCCCAGCCTTACTCTTCGCCCATGTCGGCGTGGGCCAGTATCTCGCGCGCGGCGACCACGTGGCCGGGCTCGATCTCCGCCTCCTCGGCATAGGCGACGAGCAGGTCCTGCCGGTTGATCATGTAGTCGAGCAGCGCCACATGGAAGGCGGTCGAGCCGATGGCCCCGCGCAAATCGGCGGGCGAGAGGCCGCTTTCCGCCAGGAAGGGCCCGATGCGCTCGGGATCGACGGCGAGATAGGAGAGGGCGCCGAGGCTAACCTCGCGCGCGGCCTGCTGAGTCGAGAGGGGTTTGGAGCTTCTCATTTCCGGTTCCGTAAGGAATGCATGCTTAAAGCTAAACTGATCGACGGGCGGATGCGCGCATGATTCCGTCCGGCATGATCCGTTGTCGCCGAATCCCGTCGGCGTCGAGCCGAGGATCCATCACGAAATGTCCAAGACCGTCCTGATCGTTGAGGACAACGAGCTCAACATGAAGCTCTTCAACGATCTGCTCGAAGCGCATGGCTATAGCACGGTCGGCACGCGCAACGGCGTGGAGGCGATGGACCTGGCGCGCCGGCACCGGCCTGACCTGATCCTCATGGACATCCAACTGCCCGAGGTCTCCGGCCTCGACGTGACGCGCGCGCTGAAGGCCGACCCGGAGTTGAAGGCGATTCCCGTCATCGCCGTCACTGCCTTCGCCATGAAGGGCGACGAGGAGCGCATCCGCGAGGGCGGCTGCGAGGCCTATCTGTCGAAGCCGATCTCGGTGTCGAAGTTCCTCGAGACGGTGCGCCAGTTCCTGCCTGCGTCCTGAAGGCCACGCCGGCGGCGATTCGCGCTCCGGGCCTCCGTACCCCGTTGCTTTCGCTTAGGGTTGGAGTAGCTTCCTCCACCTGTCCGCTTGCCCTGCGGAATGCTCGGGTCCGCCGCATCTCCTGGGCCCGCAGGTCTGGTCGGCGGGCGATGGCTCGGAAGGCCTCTTCGTTCCATCGCCCGCCGATTCCAGTTCGGCGCTCTGTTTCCCTGACGACCGTCATCCCGAGGTGCCCGGCGTTTCGCCGGGCGTCGAAGGATGTTCGGCCTGGCGCGCTTAAGCGACTATTCTTCGAGGCCGCCTATGGCGGCACCTCAGGATGAGGGTCCATCGAGGGGCGGGAACGCAGGAGAGAAGCTGCAGCCAACAAAAAAGGCGCCTCGCGGCGCCTTTCGCGTCCGGGCATATGCCCGTATGGCGTCAGATCACTTGATCTTGCCTTCGCGGAACTCGACGTGTTTCTTCGCGACCGGGTCGTACTTCTTGACGACCAGCTTGTCGGTCATGGTGCGCGAGTTCTTCTTGGTCACGTAGAAGAAGCCGGTGTCGGCGCTCGACACGAGCTTGATCTTGATGGTCGTAGCCTTGGCCATGGCCGGTCTCCTGGAGGCGTTCGGACGTAGCCGGGCCACGCCGAAGGAATAAGGTTCGCGCGACGCAAACGCCGCTCGTTGGGCGTCCGTATCAGGGATCGGCGCTCAAAAGTCAAGGAAGAGCCGCCCGAAAACACGCTCAGCGCTCGCGCCTTATCTGCCCAGCCACCACCAGCACATAGACCAGCAGGAAGGCGCCGATGGTCCAGGCGAATCCGTCCGGATCGAACATCTGCATGCCGCCGCCGACCGCGGTCGGGCCGACGATCAGGCCGATCGAGTAGAGCATGACGAAGGCGGCGTTGGCGGTGGCGAGCGCCGCACCGTCGAATCGCGCGCCGAGCAGCGCGAGGCCGACCGTGTAGAGGCCGGCGGTGATGCCGGTGGTCAGGAACACGACGATCCACATCGACCAGCTGTCGATCGGCAGGTAGGGAATCAGGAAGGCGCCGGCGACGCCGATGGCGCCGCAGGCGAGCAGCATCCGGCGCCGGTCGAGCCTGTCGCTGAGCAGGCCGAGGGGGAGCTGCAGCCCGACATTGCCGAGCTCGGCGACGGTGAGCAGGATCGCCGCCTGATTCTCCTCCAGCCCGCGCCGGAGGCCGTAGAGGGGGAGGAAGTTGATCAGCCCGGTCTCCACCGCGCCGAAGACGAAGGCGGCGAGCGTCGCCGCCGGGGCGATGCGCATCAGGCTCCATACCCCGCGCGAACTCTCCTTCTCGATCGCCGGCGCGCCGGAGGCGCCGATCATCACTGGTATGGCGGCGATGGCGAAGAAGGCGGCGCCGGCGAGGTAGGGCGCCCAGCCATGGGTGCCGACGAGGCTGAGGATCGCCGGCCCGCCAGCGAAGCCCATGGAGAGCACGGTGCCGTAGATGCCGATGACGAGGCCGCGCCGGTGGTTGGGCGAGGCGGCGTTGATCCAGAACTCGGAGACGACGAACAGCACGCACAGCGCTGCGCCGAAGATGAAGCGCAGCGGGAACCACAGCACGAAGGACGGGGTGATCTTGAACGCGACGAGGCTCAGCGCCGCGCTGGCGATGGCAGCGAGCAGCAGCGGTCCCGCGCCGACGCGGCGCACGAGGTTCGGCAGGAACGGCGCGACGACGACGGTGGCGAGGCCGCCGACCGCGGTGTTGATGCCGATCCAGGTCGAGGGGATGCCGCGGTCGTTGAGCTCGAAGGCGAGCAGCGGGATCGACAGGGCAAGGCCCAGCCCGACGACCGAGATGGCGCCGATGGCGGCGGCGATGGAGGCGATGTTGACGCCGCGCGAGGCGGCGGGGGCATGCATGACGCTCACCTGACCAAACGGGAGGCGCGCGACCTCCGGGCCGTTCCGTCTAAACTATGGATCGCGGAAGTCGAATGACTTTTGCCAATGCCGACATGACGCGAATTGCTGGAAGGTCGTTGGTCAGGGTGGTTCCGTCCTCACCCGAACGACCTCATCCTGCGGTGCCCGCCACCGGCGGGCCTCGACGGATGCTCGTCCGGGCGCGCTGTGGCGACGATCCTTCGAGGCTCGGCTTTGCCGAGCGCCTCAGGATGAGGGCACTCTGTTGAGGGTCGGGCGGGGGCGTCTACGCCAGCGCGTCACGGTACATCTTCCCGCCGCGGGTGAAATAGAACGGCACCGGCAGCCAGGGCTTGTTGCCGCCGCCGACGCGGGCCTCGATTTCCTCGATGATCGCCAGCGTGATGGTCGGCACCTCGGCCTTCTTGGCCTCGGGAATGGTCAGCCAGGCGATCTCGACGAATTCGGCCTCCGGGCCGACCACGCCCTCCTCGCGATGGGCGATGTCGGTGACGTCGGCCATGAAGAAGCGGGTGTCGAAGCGGCGCGGGTGGCCGGGCGGGGTGATGGCGCGTGCGACGAAGGTCAGCGCCTCGAGATTGGGGAACACGCCCGCCGTGCCGAACGCCGCCCAGCCCTCGGGCAGCCCTTCTGGCACGCCGGCCTCGCGGGTGCCGAGCAGGAGGCCGGTCTCCTCGGAGGTCTCGCGGATGGCGGTCAGCGCCAGAGCGCGGGCGCGGCCCGGGCTCGGACGTGTGACGCGCGTGAGCAGGCGTCGCTCGCTATCCGCGTCGAGCATGCCGTAGACCGGCACGCGCCGGTCCTGCGCGTCCACCCGTCCGCCGGGGAAGACGAACTTGCCCGGCATGAACCTCAGCTTCGGGTGGCGCCGGCCGAACAGGATGCGCGGCGTGCGCTTCGAGCGGTCGACGAGGATGAGCGTGGCGGCGTCGGCCGGGCGGATGGCCGGATGGCCGGTGTCGCGATCCTCGGCGAGGAAGCGGGCGGAGACGTCGGTGGGGCTCATGCGGCTCGGGAGCCTCAGGCGGGCGGACGGGAGGAGGAGGGCACGAGTGTGGCATCCGGCCGGCGGCTCGGCGGCACGGGGTCGTATTCCTCGTCGGTCGGATCGAAGCCGTGCATGCGCACCGCCCACTGGAAGCCGATGAGCGCGCCCTTCACCGGCGGCAGCATCACCAGCGAGAGAATGACCGTGAGCGGCAGCCAGACGATGAGATGAATCCACAGCGCCGGGTGCAGCGCCATCTCCACCGCCAGCAGCGCCGGCACGACGATATGGCCGACGATGGTGATGACCATGTAGGGCGGGGCGTCGTCGGCGCGGTGGTGCCACAGCTCCTGGCCGCAGCTAGGGCAGCGCTCGTTCACCTTCAGATAGGCGCTGTAGAGCGCGCCCTTGCCGCAGGGGGGGCAGCGGCAGTGAAGGCCGTTGAGCAGCGCCTGGCCGATCGGCCGGTCGGACTGGAATGCCATTCTCTCGCGCCTCCGGGCGCCATCTGCGTTCGCCGCTATCTGCGTTTGCCGCGCGCGGCGGTGCGGCGGGAGCGCTCCTCCGGGCGGCGATAGCGGCCGCGGCCGGGTCCGCGCGGGCCGCGCTTCTCGCCCGTTACATAGTGTCCCTCGGATATAAGCTCAAATCGCAGCGCGCCAGCCACCGGCGCCGCCTCCACGAGCTTCACTTCGACGCGGTCGCCCAGCCGATGCATCTCGCCGGTCTGGTCGCCGATCAGCGCGTGGCGGCCCTCGTCGTAGCGGTAATAGTCGTGGCCAAGGGTGACGGCGGGGATGAAGCCGTCGGCGCCGGTGTCGTCGAGGGCGACGAACAGGCCGGCCTTGGTGACACCCGAGATGCGACCCTTGAAGGCGGCGCCGATCTGCTCGGCCATGTGGTGGGCGATCAGCCGGTCGATGGTCTCGCGCTCGGCCGCCATGGCGCGGCGCTCGCTGGCGGAGATGCGGGCGGCCACCTCGGCGAGCTGCTCGGGCGTCGTCGCCTCCGGCAGGCCGTCGCGGCCGAAATCGAGGCCGCGGATTAGCGCGCGATGCACGATGAGGTCGGCATAGCGGCGGATCGGCGAGGTGAAATGTGCGTAGCGGCGCAGATTGAGGCCGAAATGGCCGTAATTCTCGTTGGCGTATTCCGCCTGCGCCTGGCTGCGCAGGATCACCTGGTTGACCAGCGGTGCCAGTTCGGTGTGGTCGACGCGGGCGAGGATGTCGTTGAACTGCGCGGGGCGGACCGTCTCGGTCTTCGGCAGCTTGATGTCGAGCATCTGCAGGAATTCGCGCAGGCCCGACATCTTCTCCAGCGAGGGCTGGTCGTGGACGCGGTAGACGAAGGGGACGCGCTTCTCCTCCAGCGTCTCGGCAGCGGCGACATTGGCGAGGATCATGAACTCCTCGATCAGTTTATGCGCATCGAGCCGCTCGGGGACGATCACCTTGTCGACCGTGCCGTCGGGCTTGAGCAGGATCTTGCGCTCGGGCAGGTCGAGCTCGAGCGGGGCACGGGCGTCGCGCGCCTTCTTCACCACGCGATAGGCGTCCCAGAGCGGGCGCAGCACGCCTTCCATCAGCGGATCGGTGGTCTTGTCGGGGCGCCCGTCGATGGCGGCCTGCGCCTGCGCATAGGCGAGCTTGGCGGCCGAGCGCATCATGATCCGGTGGAACGAATGGCGCTTCTTGCGTCCGTTGGCGCCGACGACCATGCACACGGCAAGCGCCGGCCGGTCCTCCAGCGGGCGCAGCGAACACAGATCGTTGGAGATGCGCTCGGGCAGCATGGGAACGACGCGATCGGGGAAATAGACCGAATTGCCGCGCACCAGCGCCTCGCGGTCGAGCCCGCTGCTGGGGCGGACATAGGCGGCGACGTCGGCGATGGCGACGGTCAGCACGAAGCCGCCGGCATTCTCCGGGTCGGTGTCGGGCGCGGCATGCACCGCGTCGTCATGGTCCTTGGCATCGGGCGGGTCGATGGTGACGAGTGGCAGGTCGCGCCAGTCCTCGCGATGGGCGAGGGTGGCGGGCTTCGCCGCCTCGGCCTCGGCCAGCGCCTCGCGGCGGAACACGCTCGGAATGCCGTGGGCATGGATGGCGATGAGGCTGATCGCCTTCTCGGTGGCGATAGAGCCGAGCCGCTCCTTCACCTTCGCGGTGGGCAGGCCATAGGCGTGGTGGCGGACGACCTCGACGGAGACGAGATCGCCTTCCTCGGCACCGCCGGCAAAGTCCGGCGGGATGGCGAGCTCGCGGCCCATCTGGCGCTTGTCGACCGGGATGAGGCGCCCGCCACCCTGCGCATCGCGGCGGAAGATGCCGAGGGTGAGCGCACGCGCCTTCTCGATCAGCTTCAGCACCCGGCCGGTGTGGCGGATATGGCCATCGCCCTCGGGGATCTCCTCGGTCTTCAGGAGTACCCGATCGCCGATGGTCGGCGCCGGCCCGGCGACGCGGCCCCGGCGGGCGAGGCGCACCAGGATGCGCGGCGCCTCGCCATGCTCCTCCTCGTCCCAGTCGATGGGCGTGGCGATCAGTTCGCCATCCTCGTCGCGGGCGGTGATCTCGGCCATGACCACGGCGGGCAGGGCACCAGGCAGATGAAGCTTCCGGCGCTTGCGGCCGATCAGCCCCTCGTCGGCGAGCTCGCGCAACATCGTTTTCAGCGCCATGCGTTCCGTACCGTCGAGGCGGAAGGCCTTGGAGATCTCGCGCTTGCCGACATCGCCGCCTTGAGCGGCGATGAACGCCATCAAATCCTCGCGAGTCGGCAGGCCCTTCGGCACCCCTTGGGGCAGCGGCGGCGCGATAGGCTTTCGGGATCTGGGTTTTGTTGGTTTGCGCACGATTCACGATCCGGGGGAAGGCACTGTGACGCTAGCGACATGTGGGGCCCGCGTCGACCGCCCGCGTCTCATGCATATCGGCAATGCATCCAGCGTATTGCTTTTATGACCCCAGGCGCAGATTTTGCCGATCCCCGGGGGCGGGACTCACACATCCCTTCTGGAAAACGTTTACACGATGGACGCCCGTTCGCCGCACGACGTGGCTGCACCGCTCGATCACGCCGAAATCCGTACGATCATCATCGGCGTCATGCTCGCGATGTTCCTGAGCGCGCTTGACCAAACCATCATCGCGACGGCGCTGCCCACCATCGGCTCGCAGTTCGGCGACCTCGAAAGCCTCTCCTGGATCGTCACCGCCTATCTGCTGACCGGCACCGCGGTGACGCCGCTGGTCGGCAAGCTCGCTGACATCCACGGCCCACGTCCCGTGCTGCTGATCGCCATTGGGCTGTTCCTGATCGGCTCGGTCGCCTGTGCGCTGGCGCCGAGCATGATCGGGCTGATCATCGCCCGTGCAGTGCAGGGCATCGGCGGCGGCGGCCTGATCGCGCTGGCCCAGACCATCATCGGTCTTCTAGTCGCCCCGCGTGAGCGTGGCCGCTACCAGGGCTATTTCGCGGTGGTGTTCATTTCTTCCTCGATCGCCGGCCCGATCCTCGGCGGCTTCTTCGCCGAGCATCTGCACTGGTCACTGATCTTCTGGATCAACGTGCCGCTCGGCATCGGCGCCTGCGTGATGAGCGACCGCGCGCTGCGCCGCCTGCCGGCCCATCACCATCCCCACAAGCTCGACGTGCTCGGCGCGTTGCTGATGTGCGCTGCCACCGTCGCGCTCCTGCTGGCGCTGAGCTGGGGCGGCACGCATTTCGGCTGGACCTCGCTGCCGATCCTCGGCCTGCTTGGCCTCTCCGTCGTGATCTGGTGCGGCTTCGCGCTACGCATGGCGACCGCCGCCGAGCCGCTGCTGCCCACCGTCGTGCTGAGGGATCAGGTGGTGCGCACCGGCGTGCCGGCGGCCGCCTTCGCCATGGGCACGCTGATTGGACTGTCGATCCAGATGCCGCTCTATCTGGAGGGTGTCCTCGGCCTCACCGCCTCCGAATCCGGGCTGGCCCTGATTCCGCTGATGGCCGGCGTGGTGGTGGGCGCTACCGGCGCGGCGAACGTCATGGCGCGGGTGACGCATTACAAGCGCCTGCCGCTGATCGGCCTCGTCTGCGGCATCGCCTCCATGGTGCTGCTCACCTTGTGGCCTTACGGCCTGCCGGTCGCGGTGGTGGCGCTGGCCACCGGCATCACCGGCATGGGGCTCGGCACCGTGCTGCCGGTCACCACCGTGGCGGTGCAGAATGCTGTGCCGCTGCCGCAGATCGGCATTGCCACCGCGGTGCTGAACTTCTTCCGCTCGCTGTCGGGCGCCATGCTGACCGCCGGCTTCGGAGCCATCGTGATCGGCCTGTCGGGTATCGAGGGCAGCGCGCTGCTGGAACGGCTGCTGTCCGGCCACGCGCAGGTGGAGCCGCTGGCCGACGCGTTCCGCTGGGTGTTTGGCGCCGCTGCGGTGGCGCTGATGCTGTCGCTGGTGATGACCCTGGCGATGGAGGAGCGCCCGCTGCGCTCCGGCCACGCCCCGGCGCCGATATCGGAGTAGGGGCGCCCGCCATTTCTCGTCATCCCGGTCGAGCGCAGCGAGAGCCGGGATCGCGTGCCGCTTCAGTCGCCACATTGGAAAACGATCCCGGATCGGCCCTGCGGGCCGTCCGGGATGACGTCTATAATCAGCAGCTTAGCCGCTCTTCTTCGCAGGCGACTTCTTCGCCGCGGCCTTCTTCGGCGTCGCCTTCTTGGCCGGCTTGTCGCCGCTCGCCGTCTTCGCCGCCGCGCGGCGCGCCGGCTTGGCCGGTGCCGAGCCGGCCTTGGCGGTGATCAGCTCCACTGCCTGCTCCAGCGTCACGCTTTCCGCCGGCATGCTCTTGGGCAGCGTGGCGTTGACCTTGCCGTGGTTGACATAGGCGCCGAAGCGGCCGGGCCGCACGGTCACCGGCCCGCCGAGGGTCGGGTGCTCGCCGAGCTCGCGCCCGCCCACGGCGCCGCGGCCTCGGCCGGGACCCTTGTTCTGCTTGTCGGCGATGAGCGCCACGGCCCGGTTGAGGCCGATGGACAGCACGTCGTCGCCGGCCTCCAGATTCGCGTAGGTCTTGCCATGCTGGACATAGGGGCCGAAGCGGCCGATGCCGGCGAGGATCGGGTCGCCGGAATCAGGATGCCGGCCGATCTCGCGCGGCAGCGACAGCAGGGCGAGGGCCGTTTCCAGGTCCACATCCGCCGGCGCGAGGCCCTTGGGCAGGCTGGAGCGCTTGGGCTTCTCGCCGTCCTTGGCCTCGCCGAGCTGCAGATAGGCGCCGAAGCGCCCGTCGCGCACGGTGACTTCGAGCCCGCTTACAGGGTCGGTGCCGAGCACGCGGGTGCCGTTGGCTTCCGCCGGGTTGTCGGAATCGCCGTTCTGCACCGCCAGCGGGCGGGTGTACTTGCATTCCGGATAGTTCGAGCAGCCGATGAAGGCGCCGAACTTGCCGACCTTCAGCGACAGCCGCCCGGTGCCGCAGGTCGGGCAAAGGCGCGGATCCGACCCGTCTTCCTTGGGCGGGAAGATGTGCGCGGTCAGCATCTCGTCGAGCGCGGAGATGACGTCGGAGACGCGCAGTTCCTTGGTCTCGCCAACGGCGGCGGTGAAGTCGCGCCAGAAGTCGCGCAGCACGTCCTTCCAGGCGAGCTCGCCATTGGAGATAAGGTCGAGCTTCTCCTCCAGGTCCGCGGTGAAGTCGTACTCGACATAGCGGTCGAAGAAGCTCTCCAGGAACGCCGTGACGAGGCGGCCCTTGTCCTCGGGCACGAGGCGGCGCTTGTCGAGTTTGACGTATTCCCGGTCGCGCAGCACGGCGAGCACGGAGGCGTAGGTGGAGGGACGGCCGATGCCGAGCTCCTCCATGCGCTTCACGAGCGAGGCTTCCGAATAGCGCGGCGGCGGCTCGGTGAAATGCTGGCCGGCCTTGATGCCTTTGTTCGCCAGCGCCTCGCCGGACGACATGGCGGGGAGGCGGCGATTCTCCTCGTCCTCGTCACCGTCGTCGATGCCCTCGCGGTAGAGGGTGAGGAAACCGTCGAACTTGATCACCTGGCCAGTGGCGCGCAGCTCCAGCGCCCGGCCGGCTGCCTTCGCGTCGATGTCGACGGTGGTGCGCTCCAGCTCGGCCGATTCCATCTGGCTAGCGACGGTGCGCAGCCAGATCAGTTCGTAGAGCTTGGCCTGCTCGGGCTCGAGATGGCGGGAGACGTCCTTCGGCCGGCGCGAGAGGTCGGTCGGGCGGACCGCCTCGTGGGCTTCCTGCGCGTTCTTCGCCTTGGCCGTGTACTTGCGCGGGGCGGAGGGGACGTAGCGGTCGCCATAGTCCCGGCCGATCACCGAGCGTGCCTGCGCCACCGCCTCCGGCGCCATGTCGACGCCGTCGGTACGCATATAGGTGATGAGGCCGACGGTCTCGCCGCCGACGTCGACGCCCTCATACAGCCGCTGGGCGATGCGCATGGTCATCGCGGGGGCGAGGCCCAGCTTGCGGCTGGCCTCCTGCTGCAACGTCGAGGTGGTGAAGGGCGGGTAGGGGTGGCGCCTGGCGGGCTTGGCCTCGACCGAACGCACCTTGAAGTCCGCCGATTCCAGCGCCTTGCGGAAATCCGTCGCCTCGGCCTCGGTGCCGACGTCGAGGCGGGTGATCTTCTTGCCGTCAGCGCCGACGAGGCGGGCCTCGAACGTCTCCTGACGCGGCGTCGCCAGCGCGGCGGCGATCGACCAGTATTCGCGGCGGACGAAGGTCTCGATCTCGCGCTCGCGGTCGCAGACGAGGCGCAGCGCCACCGACTGCACGCGGCCGGCCGAGCGGGCGCCCGGCAGCTTGCGCCATAGCACCGGCGAGAGGGTGAAGCCGACGAGATAGTCCAGCGCGCGGCGGGCCAGATAAGCGTCGACCAGCGCCGCGTCGATGGTGCGCGGATGCTGCATCGCCTCCAGCACCGCCTGCTTGGTGATGGCGTTGAAGACGACGCGCGAGATCGGCTGGTCCTTGAGCGCGCGCTTCTCCTTCAGGATCTCCAACACGTGCCAGGAGATCGCCTCGCCCTCGCGATCGGGGTCGGTGGCGAGGATGAGGCCGTCGGCGCCCTTCACCGCCCGGGCGATGTCGGACAGGCGCTTCTGCGCCTTGGGGTCGACGTCCCAGAGCATGTGGAAGTCGTGCTCGGGATCGACGGAGCCGTCCTTGGCGGGAAGATCGCGCACGTGGCCATACGAGGCGATGACCTCGTAGCCCGGCCCGAGATACTTGTTGATCGTCTTCGCCTTCGCAGGCGATTCGACGATGACGACCTGCATGCGCCCGCCGTGTCCGTTGGAGGTGTCCAGCCCGAAGAGCCCGGGAAAATGGGGTAGCCGTACCGGCCTGTCAAATGGGAAGCAGGAGCCGTGCCGTCTTTGCCGGAGCCTCCCGAAGGGAGTTCTCGGGAAAGCGTAGTGGTATCAAGGGCGGGTGAGGCTGCAACAGCCTCTCGTTGAACGGGCGTTCAATTTCGAAATACATCCTTTGATAGAATATGGTCGAATATATGCACGCAGAGGTGGCGTTGCGTCAGGCTCCGGTGTTACCTTTTGCCGAAGCGAGACCCAACCTGCAGGCGTGCCTTGACCAACAGCGATCGCGACCCGCCGCCGCGCGACACGGCAAGCTACATCGCCGCCATCGTCGACGAACTGGCCGGCCTTGCCGCCGGATCCAGAATGGAAGTGCTGCGCTATCTCCTGGAGATGGCGCGGGACGAGGCGCGCGGCATTGCTCTCGACCATAAGTCGGACTCGGACGCCGACGTCAAATGAGAGAGACGCCGCCGCCCGGATGGCGTTCCAGCCGTCCGGCGAGCTCCAGTTCCAAGAGCAGGATCTGAATCTCGCCGATGGAGGCGCCGGACAGCACCACCAGATCGTCGACCGGCAGCGGTACCGGCCCCAGCAGGGCGAGCACGCGGGCGCGGGCATCATCGCTCGGCTCCGGCGCGTCCATCGCGTCGGTCTCCTCCTCGATGACCAGCGGCGGCGGCCGGTCGCGTAGCGCCGCCAGCCCTTGCAATATGTCCTCGGCGCCGGTGACGAGGGCCGCGCCGTGCTGGATCAGCGCATTGGTGCCGCTGGCGCGCGGATCGAGCGGCGAGCCGGGCACGGCGAACACTTCGCGCCCCTGCTCGGCGGCGAGGCGCGCCGTGATCAGCGAGCCGGAGCGCTCGGCCGCCTCGACCACCACGACGCCGAGCGAGAGGCCGGAAACCAGCCGGTTGCGGCGGGGGAAGTCGCGGGCACGCGGCTCCCAGCCCATCGGCATCTCCGAAAGGATGGCGCCTTCCGCCGCGATGCGCTCCATCAGCGGCTCGTTCTCACGCGGATAGGGCCGGTCGTGGCCGCCGGCGATGACAGCGACGGTGCCGGTGGCAAGGCTCGCCTCGTGCGCCATGGCGTCGATGCCGCGGGCGAGGCCCGAGGCGATGACCCAGCCAGCGGCGCCGAGGCCGCGGGCGATGCGCACCGTCATGGTGCGGCCGGCGCCGGAGGCATTGCGCGAGCCGACGATGGCCACGGTCGGGCGGGCGAGCACCTCCGCCCTGCCACGCAGGGCGATGAGCGGCGGCGCGTCGTCGATCTGCCGCAGCAATTCGGGATAATCGGGCTCGCCGAGTGCGATGAAGCGCCCGCCCATGCGATCCAGTGCCGCCATCTCCGCCTCCGCCTCGGCGGGCGAGGGGATGCGGGGCGGGATCAGCCCGCCGCCGCGCCGGGCGAGGGCGGGCAGTGCGTCGAGTGCCGCCGCGGCGCCGCCGAATCGGTTGACCAGGCTGCGGAAGGCGCGCGGGCCGACGTTTTCGGTGCGGATCAGGCGGAGCCAGTCGCGGCGCTGTCCCGGATCGAGGTGGACGCCGCGCGGAGCCAATGGTTAGCCCTTCTTGCCGATCTTGCCCTCGGTGCCGGCCAGCAGCCGTCCGATATTGGCGCGGTGCATGAACCAGAGCAGCGCTGTGAGGATCGCCAGAAGGAACCCAGTCGGCGGCGGGGCGAGGGCGAAGGCGGCGAGGGCGGTGAGCACGCTGGCGATCAGCGCGGCGAGCGAGGAGTAGCGGGTGACGAAGGCGACGGTGAGCCAGGCGGCGGCAAAGACCAGCGCCGCCTGCCAGACCAGCGCCAGCGTCACGCCGAGGAAGGTAGCCACGCCCTTGCCGCCCTTGAAGCCCAGCCAGACCGGGAAGAGATGGCCGAGGAAGGCGCCGAGCGCCGCCGGCAGCGCACCGTTCTCGCCGATCAGCCAGCCGGCCAGCAGCACGGCGAGCGTGCCCTTGAGCATGTCGCCGATGAGTGTCGCGGCGGCGAGCCCCTTGTGCCCGGTGCGCAGCACATTGGTGGCGCCGATATTGCCCGAACCGATGGTGCGGATGTCCTGCGTGCCCGCGACGCGGGTCAGGATCAGGCCGAACGGAATCGAGCCGAGCGCATAGCCGAGAAGCAGCGCGACATAGCTCGACAGAGGGGGCAGGGACCAGCTCATGTCCGCGACCTTAATGGCTTTTCGCCGGTTGCACAGAGGGCAGACGCGCCAGCGCCCTACACGTATTCATATACCGTGCGGCCGGCAACCAGCGTACGCACGACTCGCCCTTCGAAGCGGGCCTCGTCGAAGGGCGTGTTGCGGCAGCGCGATTTCAGCGTGGCGGGATCGAGCAACCAGGCTTCGTCCGGCGCAATGAGCGCGATGTCCGCGAGGCGGCCGGGCCGGAGCGTGCCGGCGGGCAGGCCGAGGATCTCGGCGGGACGCGTCGACATGGCGCGGACCAGCGTCATCAGGTCGAGCGCGCCGTCCTTCACCAGCCGCAGGCCGGCGGCGAGCATGGTCTCCAGGCCGATGGCGCCGAAGGCGGCCTCGGAGAAGGGCAGGCGCTTGACCTCGACGTCCTGTGGATTGTGGTCGGAGACCACCACGTCGATCAGCCCTTCCGCGACCGCCTGCACCAGTGCGACGCGGTCGTCCTCGCTGCGCAGCGGCGGGGTGAGCTTGAAGAAGGTGCGGTAGCCGACGACGTCGCGCTCGTTCAGGGCGAGGTGATTGATCGAGGCGGAGGCGGTGACGTCGAGCCCGTCGCGCTTGGCGCGGCGCAGCACGTCGAGCGACTCCGCGCAGGTGAGCGAGGCGGCGTGATAGCGCCCGCCGGTGATGGCGACGAGGCGCAGGTCGCGTTCCAGAACGATGGTCTCGGCCGCCTTTGGCACGCCGGCGAGGCCGAGGCGGGAGGCGAGCTCACCCTCGTTCATCACGCCCTCGCCGACCAGGCTGGCGTCCTCGGTGTGGTGGACGATCAGCGCGCCGAAATCGCGGGCATAGGTCAGCGCCCGGCGCAGCACCTGGGCGGAGGGAATGGAGCGCGTGCCGTCGGTGAAGGCGACCGCGCCGGCGGCCCCCAACAGGCCGATCTCCGTCATTTCCCGGCCTTCCAGCCCCTTGGTCAGGGCGGCCATGGGATGGACGTGGACGATGGCGGTGTCGCGCGCCCGGCGCAGGATGAAGTCGACGATGGCGGGATCGTCGATGATGGGATCGGTGTCGGGCTGGCAGATGATGGTGGTCACCCCGCCGGCCGCCGCCGCCTGGCTGGCGGAGGCCAGCGTTTCGCGGTGTTCCGCCCCCGGCTCGCCAATGAAGGCGCGCATATCGACGAGGCCCGGCACGGCGATCAGGCCGCGGCAATCGACGATCTCGGTGCCTTCCGGCAGCCCGGCAGAGGTCAGGTCACCGGTGACATCTTTTATGACTCCGTCGGCGATGAAGATGTCACCGGTGGTGTCGAGGTCGCGCGACGGATCGAGGATGCGCGCCTTGGCGAGGAGGGTGGGACGAAGGTCAGCCATTGGGAAGATTCCGCGACAGCGCGTCCAGCACGGCCATGCGCACGGCGACGCCCATCTCTACCTGCTCGCGGATGAGCGACTGGGCGCCGTCGGCCACGGCCGAATCGATCTCGACGCCCCGGTTCATCGGGCCGGGATGCATGACCAGCGCGTCGGGCCTGGCGTAGCGCAGCTTGGCCTCGTCGAGGCCCCAGAAGTGGAAGTACTCTTTTACCGATGGGACGAAGGAGCCATTCATGCGTTCGCGCTGCAGGCGCAGCATCATGACGATGTCGACGTCGGCGAGGCCGTGCCGCATGTCGTGATGCACCTCGACGCCGAAGCGCTCGATGTCCTTGGGCAGCAGCGTCGGCGGGGCGACCACGCGGACCTGTGCGCCGAGCGCGTGCAGCAGCAGGATGTTGGAGCGGGCGACGCGGGAATGGGCGATGTCGCCGCAGATGGCGACCGTCAGCCCTTCGATGCGCCCCTTGTTGCGGCGAATGGTGAGCGCGTCGAGCAGCGCCTGGGTGGGGTGCTCATGCGCGCCGTCGCCGGCATTGACCACGGAGCAGTCGACCTTGCGGGCCAGCAGCTCGACGGCGCCGGAAGCGCTGTGGCGCACGATCAGCACGTCCGGGTGCATGGCGTTCAGCGTCGCTGCGGTGTCGATCAGGGTCTCGCCCTTCTTCACCGAGGAGGTGCTGACCGACATGTTCATCACGTCGGCGCCGAGGCGCTTGCCGGCGAGTTCAAAGGAGGACTGGGTCCGCGTCGAGGCCTCGAAGAACAGGTTGATCTGGGTGCGGCCGCGCAGCGTGGCGCGCTTCTTCTCGACCTGCCGGTTGAGGACGACGAATTCCTCGGCGAGGTCGAGCAGGCCGACGATTTCCTCAGGCGACAGGCCCTCGATGCCGAGCAGGTGCCGGCGGGAGAGGGTGAAGCTGGCGGTCGGGTTCGATGTCATATCGAAGTCGGCTGGATAGACGCAGCCGGCGGGTACCGCAAGCACTTAAGCGCGCCGTCCAGATATTCGTCAGAGATGGGCGATGGTGTCGACCAGCGCGATGACCAACGGCATGGTGACGGCCGCGAGGATGGTCTGCACCGTCAGCATCTCCGCCAGCAGCGGTGCGTCGCCGCCCATCTGGCGGGCCAGCACATAACCGTTCGGCGCCGAGGGGACCGACGCGCCGACGGCGACGATCAAGAGGTCGACCTCCCCGAGGCCCAGCGCCACGCCGATTCCGACCGCCAGCGCCGGCATGACCAGCAGCTTGGCGACGCAGGTGAACCAGGTCGCCATGCGCGGCCGGCGCAGGTCGCCGAGCCTGAGCCCGGCCCCCACCACCAGGAGCCCCAGCGCCAGCGACGCCCGGCCGAGTATGTCGCCGAAGGTAACGAGGACCGGCGGGATCGGCACGTCGAACGTGTTGATCAGCGTCCCGGCGATGCAGGACCAGATGAAGGGGTTGCGCAGGATCTGCAGCAGCAGCCGGTTGGTCGCACCGCCATTCTCGCCATGGCGGGCGAGCACCACCACGCTGATGGCGTTGAGCACGGGGATCATCACCGCGAGCCCCACCGCCGCGACAGCGAGGCCCTTCGGGCCGGCGAGCGCGCCGGAGACGGCGAGGGCGATATAGGTGTTCCAGCGCACGGCGCCCTGAAACAGCGAGGTATAGCTCGGCCCCGCCAACCCGAAGAGACGGCAGATCGGCCGGCGGGCGAGGGTGAGGAGCGCGGAGACGGTGAAGATCGCGCCGAGCAGGGCGGTGGAGACCTCGACCACCGCCACCTCGCCGAGGTCGGCACGCGAGATCGAGACCACGAGCAGCGCCGGGAACAGCACGAAATAGGTCAGCCGTTCCAGCGCGATCCAGTGCGAGGCTTCCGGCAGAAGCCCGCGCTTGAGCACGGCACCCAGCGCGATGACGAGGAAGACCGGCACCAGCGCGCCGAGCACGGCATGCATGTCAGACCCTCACCGGCCCTCGGCGATGAAGCGCAGCCGGTCGAGCGCGCCCTGCAGGATGAAGGCGGCGGCCTGCTGGTCGACCACCTCGGCGCGCCGCGCGCGGCTCATGTCGGTGGCGATCATCTCGCGCTCCACCGCGGCGGTGGAGAGTCGCTCGTCCCAGAGCAGGATCGGCAGCTCGGTGAGGCGGGAAAGGTTGCGGGCGAAGGCGCGGGACGCCTGCGCGCGCGGTCCCTCGCTGCCGTCCATGTTCACCGGCAGGCCGAGCACGAGGCCGATCGCCCCGCGCGCGCTCGCCAGCGACAGGATGCGCTCGGCGTCAGGTGTGAACTTGCCGCGGGCAATGGTCTCCACCCCGGCGGCGAGCCGGCGGTCCGGATCGCAGCTGGCGACGCCGATGGTCTTGGTGCCGAGGTCGAGGCCGATCAGGCTGCCGCGTTGGGGCAGGATGCCGGCAGCCTCGGCGACGGGGAGGATGAGCGCGGGCATGGCGGCAGCGCCTAGCACGACCGCTTGCGAGATGCCATCGCGCCGTGCCGTGTCGCCCGCGTCGTCGCGCTTGAGTCACGCCGGCCTCGCACTATGTTGCCGCCGGAAATACTGGTCAGCGGCGGAGGAAGTTCATGAAGATCACCTGGTTCGGTCATGCGGCGTTTCGGCTGGAATTCGCGGGCAAGGTCGTGCTCATCGACCCGTTCCTGACCGGCAACCCTGCCTTCGGCGGCGACGTGGCGCAGGCGACGGCCGGCGCGCAGTACATCCTCCTGACCCATGGCCATGGCGATCATGTCGGCGACACGGTTCCGGTGGCGAAGAGCACCGGCGCCACGGTTGTCGCCAATGCGGACCTGGTGAGCTGGCTCGGCACGCAGGGGCTCGAGAAGCTGGAGATGATGAACACCGGCGGTACCATCCATCTCGACGGCTTCACCGTCAGCATGGTCCGCGCCGACCACTCCTCCGGCATGATGGCGGGCGACGCCACGGTCTATCTCGGCAATCCGAGCGGCCTGATCGTGAAGGCGCCGGGCGAGCCGACCGTCTGGCACATGGGCGACACCGACATCTTCTCGGACATGGCGCTGATCGCCGAGATCCATAAGCCGGACGTCGTGATCATGCCGATCGGCGACCGCTTCACCATGGGTCCGGAGACGGCGGCGCTCGCTGTGTCGCGCTATCTCGGCGGGCTGACCATCATTCCCTGCCACTATGGCAGCTTCGGCCTGCTGGAGCCGACCGCGGACCGCTTCGTCGGGCTGGTCGGGGAGGAGGCGACGGTGGTGGTGCCGGAAAAGGGCGTGCCGGTCGATCTGCGCAAGCCTTGAGTTCTGGCTTTAGTTCCTTCTCGCGCCGTCATCCCCGGGCTTGACCCGGGGATCCACGTCTCAGACCTGGCGCACCTACGGCAAGGAAGGCGTGGATGGCCGGGTCGAGCCCGGCCATGACGTGCTTCTTGTGGGGCCTGTCGAACTAGCTCACCGTCCCGCCCGTCACCGCCAGCGCATGGCGCACGGCGTTGGCTTGGCGCACCAGCGCCGTCGCCACGAACGCCTCCATGGCGTCGGTGAGCGCGGGCTCCGCGAGGAAGCCGCCGCGCTCGCGCCCTTCGACCCTTCGCACCAGCCCGTCCTGCATGGCGTTCTGCAGGATGTCGACGACATGCGAGCGCGACACGCGGTAGGCGCGGGCGAGCTCGGCCACGGGCGTCGGCCGACCCGTTCCGCCAGTCGCGAACAAGGCGAGGGCGACCAGGAGCCCGCCGTCGCGGTCGGCGAAGATCGCCAGCGAGGGTATGTCGTGCATCAAGCGCCAGCCGGCGCGGAACGGCCGCAGCAGCTCGGCGACATAGGCGGCGACGAAGGCATCCTCGTCGAGGCGGTTCAGGCCGGCTTCGCCCTCCGGAAGCACCATGCGCAGAGCGTTCAGCATCACCCGCCAACGGTCACGGTGGATCGCCAGCATGCGGTCGGTGACGATGAGGCGCCGGCGGCGGCCATCCGCGTCCGGCGCCGGAGCCAGGAGGCCGAGCAGGCGACCAGCGGCCAGCACCGCGCCGACCCGGCCGGGGCTGCACACGCCGAGCGCCGTCGCCTCCGCCTTCAGCCGGCCGGCGGTGAGGCCCGGCCCCGGCGCCGCCTCGAAATGCATGTCGAGCATCAGCAGGGCGAGGACGAACCGCCCGCGGTCGTTCAGCAGGCGTGTCAGCAGGAAATTGCCGCGATAGGCGCTGGCGAGATTGACCGCCGCCTGGCGGGCGATCCACGGAAAGTCCGGCCGCGCCCGCAGCCGCGCACGCTCTTCCAGCTCGCCGGGGAGCAGCGCCTCGGGTGCGCCTGCTGCGGCGGGAAGGGGCGTGCCGGCGGCCTGCCTCGCGAACATATCGTGACTCACCCCTCGTCGTTGCGACCAATAATCGACATTGCCGCCCGATGGCGAAGCATCAATATGCCCGTTGTTTCCCCTAGGGGATGTCCATTCGAGGCATCGACGTGATCGAATTCCCGTCCCGCATCCGTTCGCTGGCGCCGGCGGCCGCCGGCGCGCTCCTGCTTGCCGCCCTGGCGCCGCTCGGCGCTGCGCCAGCCGAGGCGGCCGTGATTTACTGCACCGGTCCCGGCTATCCCGTCGGCTGCGTGGTCCGCCCCACACCCTATGTCGCCCCGGCGGCGCGGGCGGCGGTCTATTGCACGCGCCCCGGCTATCCCGTCGGCTGCGTCGCCGGAGTCGGCGCGCCGGGTGTGGGCGTCGTCGGCACACCGGCCGCCCGCGCGGTGGCGCGGCCCGGTCCGGGGGTGAATGGCGGCGGGCCGGTGAATCGGCCCGGGCTGCGCTGAAGACATCATCGATACGGAGGATAGCATGATCCATCGCCACGTCGCCTTGCTTGCCGCGACCTGCCTGGCCGCGTTCGCGGCCGCGCCCGCCTTTGCCGACAAGGCGGCGGGCGATGCCTGCGCCGCCGGCCTCTCGCCGGACGGCAAGGTGATCTATGCCGCGGTGGGCTCGACCAGCGGCGACCTGCGCAGCATCGTCACCGACGCCACCAAGTCGCTGGTGATGTCCGGCAAGATCGACCGCGGCAACGCCCGCGCCAACGCCCAGGCCGCCGGCGCCTGCCTGGAGCAGGCGCGATCGTGAGTCGTTAGTCCGAGAACCAGCCTTTCCGCCCTCATGGCCGGGCTTGACCCGGCCATCCAGACTTTTTCCGTGCGTCGAGCGCAAAGGCTGGGTCCCCGGGTCAAGCCCTGGGATGAGGGAAACGGGATCGTGTCGATCCCTGGAACAGCTTCGGCCGGCATCCGAAACCCACGACGAACCGACCGACCATGGGCGCCGCGCGTTGCGGGGCGCGGTGCCCGCCTGCTATAGGGCGCGCGTCGGTTTAATCGTTGATTGGGATTTCGGATGTCGGTCGATCAGGCGACGGTCCGGCGGGTGGCGCATCTCTCGCGCATCGCCGTGACGGAGGACGAGGTGGCTCACCTGCAGGGCGAGCTCAACGCCATCCTCGCCTTCGTGGATGAGCTCGCCGAGGTGGACACCGCCGGCGTCGAGCCGATGACCAGCGTCATCCCCATGAAGCTGCCCCTGCGCGCCGACGTGGTGAACGACGGCGGCGACGCGGCGCGCGTGCTCGCCAACGCGCCCCTGTCCGAGGACGGCTTCTTCGCCGTCCCGAAAGTGGTGGAGTGAGCGCGATGGCAGACTCTTCGAGCGAGCTCACCCGCCTCACCATCACCGCCGCCCGCGAAGGCCTGGCGCAGGGCCATTTCACCGCCACCGAGCTGACCGAGGCGTATCTCGCCGCCATCGAGCCGGCGGGCGACCTCAACGCCTATGTGCTGGCGACGCCGGAGAAGGCGCTGGCGATGGCCAAGGCCAGCGACGACCGCATCGCCAAGGGCGAGGCTGGGCCGCTGGAAGGCATCCCGCTCGGCATCAAGGACAATTACGCGGTCGACGGCGTGCGCACGACGGCCGGCTCGAACATCCTGAAGAACTTCGTGCCGGCTTACGAATCCACCGTCACCTCGCAGCTCTGGCGCGACGGCGCGGTCTTTCTCGGCAAGCTGAACCAGGACGAGTTCGCCATGGGCTCGTCGACCGAATCGAGCGCCTTCGGCCCGACCGTGAATCCGTGGCGGCGCAAGGGCTCGGAGCAGAAGCTGGTGCCGGGCGGCTCCTCCGGCGGTTCGGCGGCGGCGGTGGCGGCGCATATCGCGGCGGGCGCGGCGGGCACCGACACCGGCGGCTCGATCCGCCAGCCGGCGGCCTTCACCGGCACGGTGGGCATCAAGCCGACCTATGGCCGCTGCTCGCGCTGGGGCATCATCGCCTACGCCTCCTCGCTCGACCAGGCGGGACCGATCGCCCGCTCGGTGAACGACGCCGCGCTGCTGCTGCGCTCCATGGCCGGGCACGACCCCAAGGATTCGACCAGCGCCGACCTCGCCGTGCCAGACTACGAGGTCCATTGCGGTGCCTCGGTAAAGGGCAAGCGCATCGGCATCCCCAGAGAGTACCGCGTCGACGGCATGTCGCCGGAGATCGCGGCGCTGTGGGACAAGGGCGCCGACATGCTGCGCGACGCCGGCGCGGAGGTCGTCGAGATCAGCCTGCCGCACACCAAATACGCTCTGCCGGCCTACTACATCGTGGCGCTGGCCGAGGCCTCGTCCAATCTCGCCCGCTATGACGGCGTGCGCTATGGCGAGCGGGTGCCCGGCCGCGACATCGTCGAGATGTACGAGAAGACCCGTGCCGCCGGCTTCGGCGACGAGGTGCGTCGGCGCATCATGATCGGCACCTATGTGCTCTCGGCCGGCTATTACGATGCCTACTACCTGAAAGCGCAGAAGGTCCGCACGCTGATCAAGCGCGACTTCGAGAACGCGTTCGCCGACGGCATCGACGCGGTGCTGGCGCCCGCGACGCCGTCGCCGGCCTTCGGCATCGGCGAGAAGTCGGGCGCCGATCCGGTGGAGATGTATCTGCAGGACGTGTTCACGGTGACGCTGAACATGGCTGGCCTGCCGGGCATCTCCGTGCCGGCGGGGCTGTCCTCCGACGGCCTGCCGCTCGGCCTGCAGCTGATCGGCCGGCCCTTCGGCGAGGAGGGGCTGTTCTCGCTTGCCAAGGTGATCGAGGAGGCCGCCGGCCGCCTCATTGTCACCGACCGCTGGTGGGAGTGATCGGATGCGCGACCTGCCCGAGAACGAGCGCTCCCTCGCGCCCTTCCGGGCGGAGATCGACATCATCGACGCGCAGATGGTGGAACTGCTCGCCCGCCGCTTCGAAGTGGTCAAGCACGTCATCGCGGTGAAGCAGGCGGAGGGCCTCGCAGCCCTGCTGCCGGAGCGGGTCGAGGACGTGATCGACAAGGTCAGCGCCCGCGCCGAGACCCAGGGCGTGCCGCCCGAGCTGGTCGAGAAGCTCTGGCGCGTGCTGATCGAGTGGGTGGTCGAGTACGAGAACGAGCGCCTGGGCTGAGGCGACCCGACCGCGCTAGCGGTCGAGGGAATGCACGGCCTCGTCGAGCGCGTCCTGCTCGACTGTCACCTGTCCTGCTGCCCACTCGCCGAAATGTGCCGCGTTGCGGCAGAAGTCGGGAACCGGCGCGCCGGACTCCTCCTGGCGCAGCCAGTCGCGGCATTCCTCGCCGGTCTGACAGCCGAGGCAGCGCTGCGCGCCGGCGCGCAGCGCCTCGTCCGGAATCAGCGGGAATTGCGGGTCGAAACCGGCCCGGATCATCATCCGGCGGAACAGCGCCAGCCGCTCGTCGATGGTGTCCACGCGCATGCTCGCCTCCCTTTGCCTCACGGCAGGGTGGCGGATCGGTCAGCCGGGCACCTTGATTCCGATCAACCGGGCAGCACCCAGCGCCGGAAGACCGCAAGATCGATATTGCCGCCCGACAGCACCACGCCGACGCGCCGTCCGGCGCCGCGGTCCTTCTCCTGCATCAGGGCTGCCAGAGCCGCCGCACCGGCGCCTTCGGCCAGCATATGCGTGTCGGTCCAGTAGATGCGGATGGCTTCCGCCACCTCGTCGTCGGTGACGGTGACGACGCGCGAAACGCCCTCGCGGATGAAATCGAGTGCGGTGGGATCGGGAATGCGCACGGCGAGGCCGTCGGCCATGGTGTCGGCGCTGTTCAATGTGACCGGATGGCCCGCCTCCAGCGAGCGGGCATAGGCAGGCGCGTGGGCGCTCTGCACGCCGACGATCTCGGTGTCCAGTCCGAGCAGGTCGCGGGTGCGGATGGCGCCGCATATGCCCGATCCCAGCCCGATCGGCACATAGAGCACGTCGAGCGGCGACGCGGCGCGGAACAGTTCCAGCGCCCAGGTTGCGACACCGACCACCAGATCGGGATGGAAGGACGGCGCGAAGACCAGGCCCTCCTCGTCGGCGAGCCGCATGGCGTGCTGGCGCGCGGCGTCGAAGTCCGCCCCGTGCTCGATCAGCCGGGCACCGAGCGTGCGCATCGCGGCGTTCTTTTCGACGCTGTTGCCATGCGGCACGACGATGGTGACGGGAATGCCCACGCGCCGGCCGGCAAAGGCCAGCGACTGGCCGTGATTGCCGCGCGTGGCGGAGATGATGCCCGCCCTCGCATGCCCGCTTTCCGCGAGCCGGGCGAGATGGATGAGCCCGCCGCGTACCTTGAAGGCGCCGGTCGGCGTCTGGTTCTCGTGCTTCACCCAGACTTCCGTGCCGACCCGTTCGGCCAACAGCGGCCAGGCATATTGGTGCGTACCGGGAAAGACCGCATGCACCTGCCGCAGGGCGTGTTCCAGCTCGTCGAGGGTGAACATGGGGCAAACTCAACCGGTGGCGGGGGAGTACCGAGCAATAGGCGATCGCCGCCGGGCGGTAAACCGGCGTGCCCGATGGGTCCGTGCCGGTTGCGGCGCTGTGGTCCAGGGAGTAGGGAAACGGCGACGAAATCCGTTGTGACGAGATGCGCCGCCCATGAACATGCACGCCCGCCCCGCCGACCCGAAGAAGCTGATCAAGGGCGCGACCGGCGACTGGGAAGTCGTGATCGGCATGGAGATCCATGCCCAGGTCACCTCGAACTCCAAGCTGTTCTCCGGCGCCTCGACGGAATTCGGCGGCGAGCCGAACAGCCATGTCTCGCTCGTCGACGCGGCCATGCCCGGCATGCTGCCGGTGATCAACGAGGAATGCGTCAAGCAGGCGGTGCGCACCGGGCTGGGGCTCAAGGCGCAGATCAACAACCGCTCGGTGTTCGACCGCAAGAACTACTTCTACCCGGACCTGCCGCAGGGCTACCAGATCAGCCAGTACAAGAGCCCCATCGTCGGCGAGGGCGTGGTGCTGGTCGACATGCCGGAAGGCCGCATCGAGGTCGGCATCGAGCGCCTGCACCTCGAGCAGGACGCCGGCAAGTCGATCCATGACCTGCACCCGACGCAGTCGCTGGTCGACCTCAACCGCTCGGGTGTGGCGCTGATGGAGATCGTCTCCAAGCCGGACCTGCGCTCCTCAGAGGAAGCCAAGGCCTTTGTGACCAAGCTGCGCACCATCTTGCGCTATCTCGGCACCTGCGACGGCGACATGGAGAAGGGCAATCTGCGCGCCGACGTGAACGTCTCCGTGCGCAAGCCGGGCGATGATTTCGGCACGCGCTGCGAGATCAAGAACGTCAACTCCATCCGCTTCATCGGCCAGGCCATCGAGACCGAGGCGCGCCGCCAGATCGGCATCATCGAGGACGGCGGCACCATCGACCAGGAGACGCGGCTGTTCGACCCGAACAAGGGCGAGACGCGCTCCATGCGCTCGAAGGAAGAGGCGCATGACTACCGCTACTTCCCCGATCCCGACCTGCTGCCGCTGGAATTCGACGACGCCTTCGTGACCGAGCTCGCGGCGCATCTGCCGGAGCTGCCGGACGAGAAGAAGGCGCGCTTCGTCTCGGCCTATGGCCTCTCCGCCTACGACGCCGACGTGCTGGTCGCCGAGAAGGACACGGCGGATTATTACGAGGCGGTGGCGAAGGGCCGCGACGCCAAGGCGGCTGCCAATTTCGTCATCAACGAGCTGTTCGGCCGGCTGAACAAGGAAGGCAAGGACATCGCCTCCTCGCCGATCTCGGCCGCGCAGATCGGCGCCATCGTCGACCTGATCGCCGACGGCACCATCTCCGGCAAGATCGCCAAGGACCTGTTCGACATCTGCTTCACCGAGGGCGGCGACCCGCGCGAGATCGTGGACGCGCGCGGGATGCGGCAGGTGACCGACACCGGCGCCATCGAGGCGGCGGTCGACGCGATCATCGCGGCCAATCCCGACAAGGTGGAGCAGGTGAAGGCCAAGCCCACCCTGCTCGGCTGGTTCGTCGGCCAAGTGATGAAGCAGACCGGCGGTAAGGCCAACCCGCAGGCGGTGAACGAGCTGCTCAAGGGCAAGCTGGGGATCGAGTGATGGCGCTGGCGGAGGCGGCTTCCGGCGCGCTGGTCTTCCGGCCCGCGCGGCCCGAGGACCTGGTCGCGATCGTCGGACTGTTCGTCGGCGACGAGGCCGGCGGCCATGGCGACACGCTGGATGCAGCGGTGCTGCCGCGCTACGAGACCGCGCTCGCCCGCATCTTGGTCAGCCCCAATGACCGCCTCCATGTCGCCGAGGAGGAGGGCCGGGTGGTCGGCACCTTCCAGCTCACCTTCATCCAGACGCTGGTCCATCGCGGGCGGCTGCGGGCCACGGTGGAATCGGTGCATGTCGCCGGCGACCGTCGCAGCCGGGGGATCGGCGCGGCAATGATCGCCTTTGCGGTCGAGGAAGCGCGCAAGGCCGGCGCCGGCGTGGTGCAGCTCACCTCCAACAAGCGCCGCACGCAGGCCCACCGCTTCTATGAGCGGATCGGCTTCACCCGCAGCCATGAGGGCTTCAAGATGGAGCTCGACGACGGCGTGTGAGGGGCGGAGTCCGACGCCGGACTTCGTTTTTCCCCGTTGACCCTCATCCTGAGGTGCGAGCGAAGCGAGCCTCGAAGGAGGGTCGCTCAAGCACACCCGGACGAGCATCCTTCGAGGCCCGGCTTTGCCGGGCACCTCAGGATGAGGTTGATCGTGGTGGGCTAAGGCATCTTCCTCACGGCAGGCAGCGCGCCATGAAGACGTGCCACGCCTTGGCGCCGGTGAGGTTGTGCCGCGCCTTGTAGTCTCCCCACTCGGCATTGCAGCGATTGACCGCCTCGCGGTCGTTCTCGTCCGGTGCCTTGCTCAAGGCCGGCGCGGGATCGGGCGTCGGCCGGGCGGCGACGGAGGGCACCGAGGTGCGCGGCTTGGCTGGGGTGGCCGCCTTTTCCGCCGGCTTGTCGTCATCGTCGTCCTTGGGCGCCGCACTGGTGCCGGCGAGGCACTGCCTGGCGAAGTCGCGATAGGTCTGGCTGCCGGTCTCGTTCTTCGCCTTCAGCTCGTTCCACAGATCCGCGCACTGCTTCATCGACGGCTGCGCGGCGGCGGCGGAGGGGCCGGTCGGCGCGGTGCCGCGCTTGGGCGGCGGCGTCTCGGCGGGCTTGGCCGCCTGGGTCTTGGCTGGATCGGCTTTCGTCGCCTCGGTCTTGGCGGCGTCCGAATCCTTCGCGGCGGCGGCGAGGCATTTCTGCGCGAAGTCGCGATAGGTGAGGTCGCCGGTCTGATTCTTCGCCTTCATCTCGTTCCAGCGGTCGGCGCACACCTTCGCGGCGGAAGGAGCATCGGTCCCGGACTGGGCGAAAGCGGGAACGGCCGCCGCAATCAGGGCAGCGGCGAGAAGGGCAGAGAGCAAGGCCTCGGGCCGGTTCACGGTCACTCTTTTCATCAGCTCTTCCCCCTGGGCAGGAATCTACCGCGTCCGGCACGGCGAGGCGAGCGGCGCGGGCCCTTTGCCGCGGTCAGCTGGCGGTTTCGTGAGCGGCCGGGCGCAGGCGCAATTGATAGGCCGGGGTGAAGACGCGCCGCCGCAGCAGGGCGATCGCCACCGCGCCGGAGATGCCGGACGCCGCCAGGATCATGGCCACGATGATGAACTGGAAGATGCCGGCATAGAGCGGGCTGGCGCCCGACACCATCATTCCCGCCATGACGCCGGGTATCCAGACGAGGCCCAGCGATTTCAGCATGTCGAGGCGCGGCAGCAGGCTGGCATAGACGGCGCTCTGCACATAGGGCGCGACGGTGACGTCCGAGGTCGCGCCGAGGCACAGCGCCGCCTCGATCGGTCCGACATGCGCCATGACATCGGACTTGAACCGCTCCATCGCCTGCGCGCAGGCGTTCATGCTGTTGGCGATGATCATGCTGCCGACCGGCACGAGAATGGCAAGCTGCGTATCCAGCGCCCGGATGAGCGTCATGAACAGGATGATGGTGCCGGCTCCCGCGCCGATAGCCAGGAAGGACAGATACAGCGAGCCCTCGACCTCCGGTAGCCGGCGCGCCGCGGTCCAGGCCGCCGCGACCATCATGCCGAACAGGATGAGCGCCGCGATGAGCGCGCCGCCCTTCAGCAGCAGCCCGAGCAGCACGCCGACCAGCGCCATCTGTACGAGGCCGCGCAGCAGCGAGACCGACGTCTCCTGTCCGACCCGGATGCCATAATGGCGGCAGAGCGCCACCACGCCGAGGCAGAGGAGGATGGCGGCCACGGCCTGCAACAGGCCGAGCATGACCTGGCTGTCGAGCAGGATCCGGCTGTCGAGCAGATGCGCGAACAACTCAGTGAGCATCGAGCACGTCCTTGGTGGGGCCGAGGGCGACGAGGCGCCCCGCTTCGAGATAGAGCGTGCGCGGTGCGATGCGTAGCGCCTGCGGGCGGTTATGGGTGACGATCACGCAGGTGGCGCCGCTGTCGCGGTTGATCGCCAGCACCAGCTGTTCGATGGCGCGGGAGGTCTCTTCGTCGAGCGCCGAAGTCGGCTCGTCCAGCAGCAGCACCTCCGGCTCGTTGGCGAGCGTGCGCGCCAGCGAGACGCGCTGCGCCTCGCCGCCGGAGAGGGTGGAGACGTCGCGCTCCTCATAGCCCGGCAGGTCGACGCGGTGGAGCAGGGCGGAGACCTCGTCGCCGGAAAGGGTCCTGCCGATCTGCGCCGGCCCGAATCGCAGATTCGCCGCCACCGTGCCCGGGAAGAGCCAGGCGGTCTGCAGCACCATGCCGACGCGCCGGCGCAGGATGCGGGGGGCTATCTGCCGGTAGTCCCGGCCCTTCAGCAGCACCGTGCCGGAGGTCGGCTCGTCGATGCGGTTCAGGAGGCGCAGGAAGGAGGACTTTCCCGCCCCGCTCGGCCCGACGATGGCGAGAACCTCTCCCTGCGCGACGGTGAGCGTGACGTCGTCGACGATCAGGCGCCCGTCCACCCGCCGGCTGAGGCCACGGACGTCGACGCCGACCATCGCCGGCGGGGAGACGGGTGGGGCGATGTCGGCAAGTGCGATGTCGGCAAGTGCGGGAGAGGGCATGCGGGTTCGATCCACCTTCGGCTGATGCCGGCAACTCATCCATCCCGCGGGGAGGCGTCTTTCGCGAAGCGGCGGTGCTTGCCGCTTCGAACGATGCCGGGCCGGCACCGGGCTGCCGCCGGCCCGGTGCCGCTTGCCAGCGCCCGGCACCGGCTCTAGTTCTGATGGCGATCCGCGCGAGGCGGAAGACGCGAGGAATCATCCCATGGCGCAGCTTCAGACCCGCCCGATCGAGCTCCATTACTGGCCGACGCCGAACGGCTGGAAGATCACCATCATGCTGGAGGAATGCGGGCTGCCCTACGAGGTCGTCCCGGTGAACATCGGCCGCGGTGACCAGTTCAAGCCCGACTTCCTCGCCATCTCGCCCAACAACAAGATGCCGGCCATCGTCGACCCGGAAGGGCCGGACGGGCAGCCGATCTCGATCTTCGAATCGGGGGCGATCCTGCAGTATCTCGGCCGCAAGACCGGCCTGTTCTATCCCGCCGACGAGCGCGGCCGGGTCGAGGTCGACCAGTGGCTGTTCTGGCAGGTCGGCGGCCTCGGCCCGATGGCCGGGCAGGCGCATCATTTCCGCATCTATGCGCCGGAGAAGCTGCCCTACGCCATCGAGCGCTACACCAACGAGATGCACCGGCTCTACGGCGTGCTGAACAAGCATCTCGCCGACCGCCCCTTCATCGCCGGCGACTATTCGATCGCCGACATCGCCTGCATCGGCTGGGCCAAGCTGTGGCAGCGCCAGGGCCAGGACATCGCCGAATTCCCGCATTTCGGCGCCTGGCTGGAGCGGGTGCTGGCGCGCCCGGGGGTCAAGCGCGGCCTCGCGGTGAACGCCGAGGACAAGCACAAGATCGACCTCGCCACCGACAAGGAAGCGCAGGGCATCCTGTTCGGCCAGCGCGCGCGTCCCTGAGGCTGACCAGGGCGGCGCGGTGGACCGCCTGTTTATTCGGCCTTGACCGGGGGGCGGCGGAAACCTAGACAGGTCGCCGGCTCGGAGCCGCGTTCGCCGCGAGGTGGCGCGGGTCCGTCAGGAGACGTGGCCGAGAGGCTGAAGGCACTCGTTTGCTAAATGAGCAGACCCCCAAAAGGGTCTCGAGGGTTCGAATCCCTCCGTCTCCGCCACCGGCCTTTCACAACTGAAATCAAATATTTAACCGAGAGTGCGCAAGCGAATCCGGAAGTTGTCCGGGAAGCGCGGCGAGGCGTGGGCTCGTCAGCCGCCTATGCTCAGATTGCGCTTCAGCTGCTGGTACTCGGCCTCGCGCTGCGCCACGTCGGCGGGTTCCGGCAGGGTTTGAGGGTCGAGAACGCCCATCATCTCGCGGGCCACGATGGGCCACAGACGGTCGACGAGGGCGGGAATCTGAGCCTCGGGTACTCCGCACATCTGCGCGTCGAGGGCGCACTGCGCCCGCGCGCGGTCTTCGACTGCCGTGTTCATGAATGCCATCCGCCACCGGCTCGCGGCCGGTGTCCTGGAGTTCGGGCGGAGGGGATGGGGAGGCGCAATCCAGCGCGTCGGCATCTCGACCGGTGGGGCCGAACGCCCCCGGCACGTGCCGCTGCCATTGCGACGTGTCAGCGTAGCACGAAGGGCCGTCGGTGCATGTCCAATAGTGAACGTAAGGGGGCGAGGTCGCCTAGATGTGTTCCCGGTCGTTTCGGGATCGGCAAGCGCAGGAGGCCGAAAATCCGGGCCTTATGCGCTCCGCGCTGCCGGCGCTTTGAAACATTCCACCCTATGATACGCTGCGTGCCGCCGGGTTCGCCCGGCGCGGGTCGGAGGCAGGCCACCAGCAAGCCCCTCCAGCCTGAAGTATCTTACCGTATGTTACGTTGCCGGCCTTCCGCGCCGCCCGTCATGGGCGCAGATGTTGGACGATCGACGCTTACTTTCTGCCGGTCGGAAGACCGGTGCATCGGGTGAACGCATGGCTGGCAAGAAGAAGACTGCGTCCGCGGATCTGCCGTCGCCGAGCGACGCGGTGCTCAGCCGCAAGGACTTCGAGGCGGAGCTGAAGCGGCTGCATGGAGAGCTGGTGGCGCTGCAGGAATGGACGAAGGCCACCGGCGCCAAGATTTGCATCATCTTCGAAGGCCGGGACACCGCTGGCAAGGGCGGCGTCATCAAGGCGATGATGGAACGGGTGAGCCCGCGCGTGTTCCGCGTCGTCGCGCTGCCCGCGCCGACCGAGCGCGAGAAGTCGCAGATGTACGCCCAGCGCTATCTGCCCCACCTGCCGGCGGGCGGCGAGATCGTGATCTTCGACCGCAGCTGGTACAACCGCGCCGGGGTGGAGCGGGTGATGGGCTTCTGCACCGAGGCGCAGGCGGTGAAGTTCCTCGACACCATCCCCGCCATGGAGAAGGCCATCGTCGAATCCGGCGTCATCCTGCTCAAATACTGGCTGGAGGTCAGCGAGGAGGAGCAGACGCGGCGCATCGAGCAGCGCATCCAAGATCCTCGCAAGATCTGGAAGCTCACCCCGATGGACCTCAAGTCCTACGGCCGCTGGTACGACTATTCGCGGGCGCGCGACGCGATGTTCGCCGCCTCCGACACGCCCTGGGCGCCCTGGTACGTGGCCGATTCCAACGACAAGCGACGGGCGCGGCTCAACATCATCTCGCACCTGCTCTCCAAGATTCCCTACGAGGCGATCAAGCGGGAGAAGGTGAAGCTGCCCAAGCGCCAGAAGCCGCAGGGCTACGAGGAGCCCGAGGACATCCGCCACCACGTGCCGAGCCTGTTCTGAAGCTTTCCGATCCCGCCACTTGGCATTGGAGCCTGACGATGAGCGACACCGACCAGATATCCGCGCCGCATCAGCGCCCGCTGGGCGACGAGAGCTTCATGTCGGCGGAGGACCTGCGCCACTACATGGACAAGGTGGCGATGGCGCACGCCAAGGAGATGGTGGAGGCGGTCGAGAAGGCCGACCGGGCGCGCGAGGAGCTGGCCAAGACGCTGGCAGCGCCGATCGAGCTGACGCCGGCGAAGCTGGAGGAAATCACCCAGAGCCTTCTGGTCAAGCTGCGGGCCTCGGCCGAGCGCGGGGAGACCGAGCTGATGGTGATGCGCTTCCCCAACAGCCTCTGCACCGACCACGGCCGGGCCATCAACAACACGATCGAGGGCTGGCCGGACACGCTGACCGGCCGTCCGCGCCAGGCCTACGAGCTGTGGCGCGACCGGCTGAAGCCGGCCGGCTTCGGCCTCACCGCGATGATCGTCGACTGGCCGAAGGGCATGCCGGGCGATGTCGGCCTGTTCCTGACCTGGGGCAGGAAATAGGGAAGGGCCCCCGAGGGCCGCGAAGCTGAGAAGTCACGTCCATGACACCGCATGCGGCCGCTTCCGGCCATCTGCCCTTCTTCATCACGCCCCCGGACGGCACGGACGTGCTCATGGGCATTGCCGCGGTGACGCTGATCGGCGCCGTGCTGCTGACGGGTGTCCTGTTCCTCACGCTGCATTCGCTGCCCGAGCGCATGGCGCACAAGGGCCAGAAGCTGCAGTTCGAGATCGTCGCGGTGCTCTGCCTTCTGGCGCTGTTCACCCACACCCACATCTTCTGGGTGGCGGCGCTGCTGCTGGCCTTCGTCGACCTGCCGGATTTCCTGTCGCCGCTGAACCGGATCGCCCGCGCCTCCGAGACGGTGGCCGGGCTGCCGCCACCCGCGCCGGTGCAGCCCGACCCGGTACCTGACGCGCCTGCCGCTTCCGCACCTGCCGGCAAGGTGGAGGCCTGACATGCTCGAGCTGATGCTGTGCTCGCTGCTCACCGTGCTGCCGGACTATCTCTACCGCCGCCATGGCCAAGGCAAGCGGATCGGCCGCGAGATCACGCTCTATTCCGTCTGGTACGAGCTCCGCTGGGGCATCACCGCCTGCCTGATGCTGACCGTCGCGCTCATCACCATCATCTTCTACAACCACCCCTCGACCAGCAGCGTCACCGCCTATTTCCGCACCGTGCCCATCGTGCCGGAAACCATCGGCCGGGTGGCGCAGATCTATGTCGGCATCAGCGACCACGTCGACGAGGGCCAGCCGATCTTCCGGCTGGACGATGCCAGCCAGCGCGCGGCGGTTGAGGCGGCGCGCACGCGCATCGCCGAGACCGACGCGGCGATGGTGGTCGCCCGCTCGGACGTCGCCGCCGCCGAGGGACAGATCGTCCAGGCCATCGGGGCGCTGAAGCAGGCGCGCGACGAGCTCGCGATGCGCCAGGAACTGGTCGCCCGCAACGCCGACGTGGTGGCGCGGCGCGAGATCGAGCGGCTGCAGAACGTGGTCGACGGCCGGGTCGGCGGTCTGGCGGCCGCCGAGGCCGCCCGCGAGGGCGCGCAGTCGCGCCTCGCGACGCTGCTGCCGGCGCAGAAGGCGAGCGCCGAGGCGGCGTTGGCGCAGGCGCAGACCGAGCTCGACAAGACCGTGGTGCATGCCGGGGTGAGCGGGCGGGTCGAGCAGTTCACGCTGCGGGTCGGCGACCTCGTCAACCCGCTGATGCGCCCGGCGGGGGTGCTGATCCCCGATGGGGCCGGCCGCGAAACGCTGGTCGCCGGCTTCGGCCAGATCGAGGCGCAGATCATGAAGCCCGGCATGGTGGCCGAGGCGACCTGCATCTCCAAGCCGTTCGCCATCATCCCGCTGGTGGTGACCAATGTTCAGGAATTCATCGCCGCCGGCCAGGTGCGCGCCGGCGAGCAACTCCTGGACGCCCAGCAGGTGCAGCGTCCCGGCACCCTCACCGTGTTCCTCGAGCCGCTCTACGAGGGCGGGCTCGACGACGTGCCGCCGGGCTCGAGCTGCATCGCCAACGCCTATTCCAGCAATCACGACCGGCTGGAAGCCGGCGGGCTCGGCCTGGGCACGGCGACGTATCTGCACATCGTCGACACCGTGGCGTTGGTGCACGCGCTGCTGCTGCGGCTGCAAGCGCTGATCCTGCCGATCGAGACGCTGGTCTTCTCCGGCGGGCACTGACGCCCGCCGGTGCCGTCACGGCGCCGTGTGGACCTCCGCGGTGGGCGTCGGGCGGCCGCTGACCAGCACGGCGCACAGGGCGAAGGCGGCGCAGGCCAAGGCCACGAAGAACACCAGCCCGTGGGTCGAGGCCTGCATGGCGGCGCCTGCCAGCGACGGCCCGAGCAGCGCGCCCGCACCCCAGAACAGGCCCATGCCGGCATAGATGCCGACGATGTCGCTGCCGGAAAAGCGGCTGCCGACGATGGCGAGCATCATGGTGTAGATGCCGACGAACAGCCCGCCCCAGACGAAGAGCAGGGTGTAGGTTGCCCATTGCGAGGCCAGCGCCCACGGCCAGGCGAGGGCGCCCAGCGCCGAGAGCACCGCCAGCGCGACGATGAATTTTTCGCGCGGAAGACGGTCGCCCAGCCAGCCGATCGGCAGCTGCAGCACGATGGCGCCGAACATCATGCAGGCCATGAGCTGCGTCGCCTCCGCCTCCGGCCAGCCGAGCGACATTGCGTAGAGGGTGAGGAAGGTGAGGCCGGCGGTCTCCACCGCCGCGTTCAGCGCCGTCGCCGCCATGGCGATGGGTGCGAGCCGCATGTAGCGCATCGGGTTGGCGTGTCGCGGCTTCTCGAAGGTGACGGTGCGGATCGAGGGCGACAGCACGAAAACCGCCGCGCCCGCCGCCAGCGCCGCGCCCACGCCATAGGGCGCGAAGCCGTCCGAACCGACGAAGGACAGGATCAGCGGGCCGAGCGCGAAGCCGACCGAAAGGGCGGCGGTGTAGGCCGCCATGGTGCGCGCCCGCGTCTCCTCCGAGGTCACCGCGTTCAGCCAGGTCTCCGAGAGCACGAACAGCGCCTCCGAGGCGGCGCCGAGCAGCACGCGCAGCACGAACCACAGCCAGAGGAAGGGCAGCAACGGGAACAGGCAGAGCAGCGCGCCAGCGATCAGCAGCGCGCCGATGACGCTGCGCCGCAGGCCGAAGAAGGCGGCGATGCGCGGCAGCAGGAAGGCCATGGCGAGCACGCCGACCGCGTGCATGGCGGCGTTGGCACCGATCACCGCCTCGCTCAGGCCCTTCTCGGCGAGGTCGAGCGCGATCAGCGCGGCGGCGAGGCTGTAGGTCAGCCCGAAGATCATCGCCACGGTGATGATGGCCGCCCGCGCGATCAGCGGGTTGCCTTCCTGATCGTCGCTTTCCTGGGCGCCGGCGTGCTGGGCCATGGGATCGTCCTGAAGGAGGTGAGGGCGGTCAGGCCTCGCGCCGGGCCATAGACGGTGCGAAGCCGGCGCGTGCGGGGAAGGTGAGGATGGCGGAAAGCGAGCGGGCATAGTCGAGCACGAAGCCGGGCGTCCAGGCCATCGCCGCGGCGCGGCGGCGCATCAGCCCGGCGGTCCACAATTCCGGCAGCAGGAGCAGCCGGATCAGGAACCAGGGCGAGGTCGCATAGCCGGCGAACACGCCCTCTATGGCGGCGTCGAGCCCCTTCGCTACCGAGCTTGAGCAGTTGCGGCTGGTGAGGTTGTAGGTGGTGTCCTGGCTGTAGGCGCGCCAGAACTCGTGCAGCGCCGCGACATCGAGCCCGGCGAGCATGATCTGGCGCGTCGAGGGGCACCATTCCCCGCTCTCGAATTCGTAGTTCGGCTGGAACTTGCCGGGCACGTTGTTGTCCGCGGTCGCGCGCAGGGTCTGGGCGAACTGCGACTGGTCGCGGTCGATCTCCACCGCCGGATAGTGGCTGATATAGACGCCCGATGCCTCCAGCGCGGCATGACCGGTGGAGATGACGCCGTTCTCGTCGAGGGCGGCGACATAGCGGGCGACGCCGCGCCGCAGCGGTGCCAGCCCGCCGGTCGGGGTCCAGACATGGATGGTAATGTCGCCAGTGGCCGGCCCCCTGGCGGCGTGCGGCACGTCGTGGTCATGCGTGTCGCTCGGCCAGCCGTCGCTGAAGATTCGGGCGATCGGCATGTCCGGCGGCAGACGGCGCAGGCGCAGCGCCAGGCCGATGAGGCTTACGCCGGTGACGATCATCAGCGTGCCGACGTCGATGCCAACCTCACCCTGCCAATAGGTCGGCCAGGGCAGCAGCGACCACACGCCGATGAGGAACTCGACGCCGGCGGCGGCGAGCGAGCGCCGCCATTTGGCGAAGCGCACGACATAGGCGCTCGCTGCCCGCCAGCAGGCATCGACCACCAGCAGGGTGCCGACCAGAAGCCCGATGACGATGTCCGAGCCCCAGGGATGGATGACCACCAGCGCCGAGACCGCCACCAGCACGCCGGCCTTGGCGAAGCGCAGGGCGCGGTAGGTGCCGCTGCCGCCCAGCCCGGCGACGACCGACACGACGGCGTCGATCAGCAGCGGGACCGTGAAATAGACCGGCGGGATGCGGAAATCGTCGATCATCGCGTCGACGAGGAAGAAGATGCCGAGGGCGATCCACAACACGCCGAGAGCGGCGAGGGTGCGCCATCTCTTGCGGACGACGCGCCCTCCGACGAGCAGCAACAGTAATTCGATCATCGCGGGTGAGGCTTCGGTAGAAGTCGAACAAAATGCAAAGATATTGCCTGCGGCGTCCCGCAACGCCGCAGCAGATTTGCGCTAGGTAAGCGGCCGGCAATCTAGCGGGCGGGCAGGGCGGCTGTAAACCTTTGCCATATGAATATCGGCGTATTTCGAGGCAGTTACGCCGCCTCGGCCACGAACCAGCGCCAGCAGCCCTTGCCGGAGAGCTTGGCCTGGTAGAGCGCCTGGTCGGCGCGCATCAGCATTTCCCGCAGGTTTGCGGCCTGTTCGGGATAGAGGCAGGCGCCCATGGAGGCGCCGATCTTCACCTCGATGCCGTCGACCGAGACCGGCTCGGTCAGTGCGTCGAGCACCCGCTGGCACAGGGCTTCGATCTGCTGGGGCTTCTTCAAGTCCGGCACGAGTATGCCGAATTCGTCGCCGCCAAGCCGGCAGACCACGTCGTTCGTGCGAGCGAGGTTCCGCAGCCGGCTCGCCACCGTGCGGAGCAGTTGGTCGCCGGTGTCGTGGCCATAGGTGTCGTTGACGGACTTGAAGCCGTCGAGGTCGATCATCAGGAAACCGATGCTGCCCTGCCGACCCGGACGCCCGGTCGCCCGGCGCCAGCGCTCGTCGAGGCTGCGGCGGTTGGCGAGGCCGGTGAGCGGGTCGTGCCAAGCCATGGTGGAGAGCATGGTCTGCAGCTGCCTCTGCTCGGTGACGTCCTCGAACAGGGCGATGGCGACCCGGAGATCATAGAGGATGACACCGCGGTGGCGCACCATGCGCAGGCTGCCGTCGAAGCGCCGCACCTCCAGATCCATGTCGGGCACCTCGGTGATGCCGGTCGACTGCTGCAGCGCGAAGTGCTTCCAGCGCCGGCGGGCATACGCCCTCTGGCGGGCGTGGACATAGACCATGTCGACGAACTGGTCGGCGGTCTCGAAGGTGCCCGGCGGGTAGCCGAACAGCCGGTCGAAGGCCTTGTTGGTGAACTGGATGACGGCGCCCGGCATCAGCGCCCAACTGGCGGCGACCGGCAGGGCGTCGAGTATGCTATGCAGCGTTTCCGGCGACGTCGCCAGGGACATGCTCCCGACGGGCGCGAGTGACTCCATTCCCAGCCTCCCCCTCATGCGGCTCCGCGGCCCGCTCCGCGCCGCTGTACGGGTTCCGCTGCCAGAATACATTGCCGCAGCGTCAACCGACAGGAGGGGATCCCCCCCGCGGACGTGTGCCGATGGCCAATCGCCGTGCCTTTATGGCTTCTTTATGCGCCCGTGCGGTATTCCGGATCGACCCCTTATCGAGGCGCGCTTAGATCGACGCCAGCTCGAAACCAGGAGCTGGATCATGCTCGATTTTGTCTATCTCGCCGTCGCTATCGGCTTCTTTCTCGTGATGGCGGCCTATGCGCGCGCCGTGTCGAAGGGGTGAAGCCATGTTCGACCTTGTCCTCGGCGCGGCCGTTGCGCTGGCACTCGCCGTTTATCTCGTGACCGCGCTGCTGCGGCCCGAGAAGTTCTGACGCGCTTCCCCTTCGAACGAATACGCCGAAAGGCATCATCATGACCGTTCTCGGCTGGCTGCAGATAGCCACCATCCTTGCGCTCGTCGTCGCCGCGGCCGTGCCGCTCGGCAACTACATGGCGCGCGTCTATGCCGGCGAGCGCACGCTGCTTTCGACCGTGCTCGGCCCCGTGGAGCGGGGCTTCTATCGTCTCGCCGGCGTCGACGAGACGCGCGAGCAGGGCGCCCTGTCCTACACGCTGGGCATGCTCGCCTTCAACGCCGCGGGCCTCGTGCTGCTCTACGCCATATTACGGCTGCAGGGTTACCTGCCCTTCAACCCGCTCGGCTTCGCCGGTGTGAGCCCCGACCTCGCCTTCAACACGGCGACGAGCTTCGTCTCCAACACCAACTGGCAGTCCTATGGCGGCGAGACCACCATGAGCCTGTTCAGCCAGATGGCCGGGCTCACGGTGCAGAACTTCCTCTCCGCCGCCACCGGCCTCGCGCTCGCCGTGGCGCTGGTGCGCGCCTTCGCCCGCTCCAACGCGTCGACGGTCGGCAACTTCTTCGTCGATATGACGCGCTCGACGCTCTACGTGCTGCTGCCGCTCGCCATCGTTACCGCGCTCGTACAGGTATGGATGGGTGTGCCGCAGACCATGGACGCCAGCGTCGCCGCCACCACGGTGGAAGGCGCGCAGCAGACCATCGCCATGGGCCCGGTCGCCACGCAGATGGCGATCAAGCAGCTCGGCACCAATGGCGGCGGCTTCTTCAACGTCAACGCCGCGCATCCCTTCGAGAACCCGACCGCGCTCGCCAATGCGCTGGAGATCTGGCAGATGCTGGTCATCTCCACCGCGCTGGTCTTCGCCTTCGGCCGCCTCGTCGGCGACCGCCGGCAGGCGCGGGCGCTGATCGCGACGGTCGCCATCATCCTCGTCGCCGGCATCGGCATCGCCTATTGGGCGGAATCCGCCGGGACCCCCTCGCTGCTCGCCACCGGGATCGACCCGACGGGCGGCAACATGGAGGGCAAGGAGGTCCGCTTCGGCCTCGCCGCCTCCTCCATGTTCGCCGCCGTCACCACCGGCCTGTCGGACGGCGCGGTGAACGCCATGCACGGCTCCTTCACGCCGATCGGCGGGCTCATCCCGATGTTCCTCATGCAACTCGGCGAGATCCTGCCGGGTGGTGTCGGCTCGGGCCTCTATGGGCTGCTCGTCATGGCGATCATCGCCGTCTTCGTCGCCGGCCTAATGGTCGGACGCACGCCGGAATATCTCGGCAAGAAGATCGAGGTCGCCGAGGTGAAGATGGCGATCCTCGCCGTGCTGATCCTGCCCTGCGCGATCCTCGGCTTCTCGGCTATCGCCGCCGTGCTGCCCGTGGCGCTTTCCGGCCTCGGCAATGCCGGCCCGCACGGCCTCTCCGAGATCATCTACGCCTATTCCTCGGCGGCCGGTAACAACGGCTCGGCCTTTGGCGGCCTCTCGGCGAACTCGCCCTGGTGGAACACCACGCTCGGCCTCGCCATGCTGCTCGGGCGCTTCGCTTACATCGTGCCGATGATGGCGATCGCCGGCTCCCTCAGCGCCAAGACGCGGCTCTCCGCCTCGTCCGGCACCTTCCCGACCCACGGCCTGCTCTTCGTCGGCCTGCTCGTCGGCGTGATCCTCATCCTCGGCGGCCTGCAGTTCTTCCCCGCTCTCGCCCTCGGCCCCATCGCCGAGCAGGTGCAGATGCTGGCCGGCAAGACCTTCTGAACCCTGCCGTTACGGAGAAAGAGAAATGTCCACCAAGTCTGTGGCGGGTAAATCCGGCTCCGCCTTCGCCTCGCCCGAGCTGATCGGGCGGGCGATCCGGGACAGCTTCGTCAAGCTCAACCCGGTGGCGCTGATGCGCAACCCGGTGATCTTCGTCACCGAAGTCGTCGCGGCGCTGGTCACCGTGCTGTTCGTGCGCGACTTCATTGCCGGTAATCCGCTGGCCTTCACCGGCCAGATCATGGCCTGGCTGTGGTTCACCGTGCTGTTCGCCAACTTCGCCGAGGCGGTGGCGGAGGGCAGGGGGCGCGCACAGGCGGACAGCCTGCGCAAGGCGCGCACCGACACGGTCGCCAAGCGTCTGCGTGACCCTTCCGCCCGCACCGCCTATGACCGCATCTCGGCGCTCGACCTCAAGGTCGGCGACCATGTGCTGGTCGAGGCCGGTGACCTGATCCCCGGTGACGGCGACATCGTCGAGGGCATCGCCTCGGTCAACGAGGCGGCGATCACCGGCGAATCGGCGCCCGTCATCCGCGAGTCGGGTGGCGACCGCTCGGCGGTCACCGGTGGCACCACCGTCATTTCCGACTGGATCGTGGTGCGCATCACCGCTGCGCCCGGCTCCTCCTTCCTCGACCGCATGATCGCGCTCGTCGAAGGCGCCGAGCGGCAGAAGACGCCGAACGAGCTCGCGCTCTCGGTGCTCCTCGTCGGCATGACGCTGATCTTTCTCATCGCCGTGGTCTCGCTCGCCGGCCTCGGCCGCTACTCGGCCGCCGACGTGCCGGTGCCGATCCTGGTGGCGCTGCTGGTGACACTGATCCCGACCACCATCGGCGGCCTGCTCTCGGCCATCGGCATCGCCGGCATGGACCGGCTGATCCGCCACAACGTGCTGGCCATGTCCGGCCGCGCGGTGGAGGCGGCGGGCGACGTTGACACGCTGCTGCTCGACAAGACCGGCACCATCACCTTCGGCAACCGCATGGCGTCGGAGATCATCCCGGTGCCGGGCATCACCGAGCACGAGGCGGCGCTGATCGCCGTGCAGGCGAGCCTCGCCGACGAGACGGCGGAAGGCCGCTCCATCCTCGAGCTGGCGCGCGACAAGTTCGGCATCACGCCGGAGAAGGCGGCGCTGGAGGGAGCGACCCCCGTGCCGTTCTCGGCCTCGACCCGGCTTTCGGGCGTCGACGCCGCCGGCCGCCGCATCCGCAAGGGCGCGGTCGATGCGATCAAGCGCTTCGTCCACTCGGTCGATCCGCAC
The DNA here is from genome assembly GCA_029239875.1 of Xanthobacteraceae bacterium. Lineage (GTDB taxonomy): Bacteria > Pseudomonadota > Alphaproteobacteria > Rhizobiales > Xanthobacteraceae > Ancylobacter. The sequence goes on from JARBUD010000006.1 coordinate 47,215, forward strand.
GCCTCTACCACCATCCTCGCCTTCGAGGCGGCGGTGGAGCGCATCGCCCGCTCCGGCGGCACGCCGCTCGGCCTCGCCGAGAACGGCCGTCTGCTCGGCGTCATCCACCTGAAGGACGTAGTGAAGCCGGACATCAAGGATCGCTTCGCCGAGCTGCGCCGCATGGGCATCCGCACGGTGATGGTCACCGGCGACAATCCGGTCACCGCGGCGGCCATCGCTTCCGAGGCCGGCGTCGACGACTTCATCGCCGAGGCCACGCCGCAGGACAAGCTCGCCTATATCCGCACCGAGCAGCGCCACGGCCGTCTCGTCGCCATGTGCGGCGACGGCACCAACGACGCGCCGGCGCTCGCCCAGGCCGATGTCGGCGTCGCCATGCAGAGCGGCACCCAGGCGGCCCGCGAGGCCGGCAACATGGTCGACCTCGACAGCGACCCGACCAAGCTCATCGAGATCGTCGGCATCGGCAAGCAGTTGCTGATGACGCGCGGCGCGCTGACCACCTTCTCGATCGCCAATGACGTGGCGAAGTACTTCGCCATCATCCCGGCGCTGTTCATCGCCGCCATCCCCGAGCTCGGCCTGCTCAACGTCATGGGGCTGTCGACGCCGCAGAGCGCCATCCTGTCGGCGGTCATCTTCAACGCACTGATCATCATCGCGCTGATCCCGCTGGCGCTGCGCGGCGTGAAGTACCGCGCGCAGGAGGCCGGCGCGGTGCTCGCCCGCAACCTGCTCGTCTACGGTCTGGGGGGCATCGTGCTGCCCTTCATCGGCATCAAGCTGATCGACATCGCCATCACGGCGATGGGCCTCGCCTGAGGAGAAAGAATATGTTCGCTCAACTTCGCCCGGCGGTGACGCTGCTCATCGCCTTCACCCTCCTCACCGGCTTGGCTTATCCGCTCGCGATGGTCGAGGTGGCGCAGGCGCTGTTCCCAGCGCAGGCACGCGGCAGTCTCGTCGTGAAGGACGGCACGGTCATCGGCTCGTCGCTGATCGGCCAGAACTTCACCGAAGAGCGCTACTTCCATCCGCGCCTGTCGGCAGCCGGCAACGGCTATGACGCGGCGGCCTCCTCCGGCACCAATCTCGGCCCGACCAGCGCCAAGCTGGCCGAGCGGCTGAAGACCGACGCGGCGGCGCTGCGCGCGGCTGGCGTCACCGGCCCGATCCCGGCCGACGCCATCACCACCTCGGGCAGCGGCCTCGATCCGGACATCTCGCCGGCGAACGCGCTGACCCAGGTGGCGCGTGTCGCCAAGGCGCGCAACGTCGACGAGGCCCTTGTGCGCGATCTGGTCACGGCGCACATACAGAAGCCGCAACTCGGCGTGTTCGGCGATCCGCGCGTCAACGTGCTGGCTCTCAACATGGCGCTGGATGCTGCCGCGCCGGTGGCCCCGGGGAGTCCGGCGCCGTCCAACGCGGCCCCGGCCACTGTATCGGGTTCCTGACGGAAAGGGTTCATGAGCGTACAGGATCCGCCGCGCGCCGACCCGGAAGCCCTGCTCGCCGCGGCGGAGCGGGAGGCGCGCGGCAAGCTGCGCATCTATCTCGGCGCCGCTCCAGGGGTCGGCAAAACCTACGCCATGCTCTCCGCCGCCCGCGCCGCCAAGGCCGCGGGCGGCGATGTCGTTATCGGTATCGTCGAGACGCATGGCCGGGCAGAGACCGAGGCGCTGATCGAGGGCATCGAGACCCTGCCGCGCAAGGGCATTCCCTACAAGGGCCGGCTGATGCCGGAATTCGACCTCGACGCCGCGCTAGCGCGCCGGCCGGGCCTGCTATTGGTCGACGAATACGCCCATTCCAATGTCGAAGGCAGTCGTCATCCCAAGCGGTGGCAGGACGTGCAGGACCTGCTCGCCGCCGGTATCGACGTCTGGACCACGCTCAACATCCAGCATGTCGAGAGCCTGAACGACGTCGTGCAGCGCATCACCGGCGTCCGGGTGCGCGAGACCGTGCCGGACACGGCGCTGCAGAAGGCGGACGAGATCATCCTCGTCGACCTGCCCTCCGACGAGCTGATCAAGCGCCTCGCCGACGGCAAGGTCTATGTCGAGGACACCGCGACGCGGGCGGTGCAGAGCTTCTTCAAGCCGTCCAACCTGACCGCGCTGCGCGAACTGGCGCTACGCCGCGTCGCGGCGCGGGTCGACAGCGACCTCCTGGAGCGCATGCAGGGCGCCGCGATCGAGGGACCATGGGCGGCGGGCGAGCGGCTCCTCGTCTGCGTCGGCCCGGACATCGCCGCCGAGCGGGTGGTGCGCGAGGCCAAGCGCCTTGCCGACCTGATGGATGCGAGCTGGTTCGCCGTCACCGTCGAGCGGCCCGGCCATGTCATGGCGGGAGCCGACCGGCGCCGGCTGGAGGCGGGCATGCGCCTCGCCGAGACGCTGGGGGCGGAGACGCGCTCACTGGTCGCCGCCGACGTGGCCGCCGAGCTGCTGCGCTTCGCCCGCTTCGAGAACGTCACCCAGATCATCATCGGCAAGGCGCGCCGCTGGTGGCTGGCGAGACTGCTGCGCGGCTCGCTCGCCGACGCGCTGGTGAAGCAGGCGGACGGCGTCGCCATCCACGTCGTCACCGCCGAGGCGGGCGAGGTGCCAGCGCGCCGGCGCCTCCTTGTGCCGCCGGCTGGGCAGCTGACCGGCTATTCGGTGGCGGTGCTCAGCGTCGGCGTGGCGACCGTCACCGGGCTGTTCTTCACCCGCTTCGTGGCGCTGCCCAACGTCTCCATGCTCTATCTGCTCGCCGTGCTGCTGCCGGCGCTGCTCTATGGCGTGTGGCCGGCGATCTTCGCCTCGGCCCTGTCCTTCCTGGCCTACAACTTCTTCTTCATCGACCCGGTCGACACCTTCACCGTCGCCCGCCCGCACGAATTGCTGGCGCTGCTGATCTTCCTGATCGTCGCGGTGCTGATCTCCACCATGGCGGGGCGCGCGCGCGAGCAGGCGCGCATCGCCGCCCAGCGCATGCGGGCGACGCGGCGGCTCTACGAGTTCACCCGCAAGCTCTCGGCGCTGCCCGACCGCACCTCGGTCGCGGAGGCGGCGGCGGTCGAGCTGCACACCGTGCTCGGCCGCCCGAGCGTCATCCTGCTCTCCGAGCATGGCGACCTGTCCATCGCCGCCGCATGGCCGCCGGAGGACCGGCTCGACACCGGCTCGATGACCGCCGCCAGCTGGGCCTTCGAGCATGGCGAAGCGGCGGGGGCGGGGACCGGCACTCTGCCGAGCGTGCCCTGGCATTTCCGTCCGCTCGGCGGCATGGCGGGCGGAACGGGGGGCGGCGCGCCCATCGGCGTCGTCGGCATCGAGCGCGATCCGAACATGCCGGTGCTCGACGCGGAGAGCGAGAGCATCCTCGGTACGCTGAGCGAGCAGACGGCGGCGGCGCTGGTGCGCACCATGCTCTCGGCCGAGGTGACGCGGGCCCGCACCGCCGCCGAGACCGAGCGCGTGCGCAACATCCTGCTCGCCTCGATCAGCCATGATTTCCGCACGCCGCTCGCCTCCATCCTCGGCGCCGCCACCAGCCTGATCGACTACGGTCCGGACATTCCCGCCGAGGTGCGCCGCGATCTGCTGGCGCAGATGCGCGACGAGGCGGAGAACCTCGACCACATGGTGCGCAACCTCCTCTCGATGACGCGACTGGAGGCGGGAGCGCTGGAGATCCACAAGGACTGGGTCGACGCGGTGGAGCTGATGAACCGCGCCGTCTCCGCCGTGCGCCGGCGCGGGGCGACGCAGCGCTTCGTCGTCACTTCCGCACCCGATCTGCCGCTGATCCAGGCCGACCAGAGCCTGATGGACCAGGCGCTCGGCAATGTCGTCGCCAATGCCGTGCGCTATGCCGGTAAGGACGCGCGCATCGGGCTGGCCGCCACCGTCATCGACAATCAGCTGTTGATCGCTGTGACCGACGATGGGCCTGGCATTCCGGCGGAGACGCTGCCGCATGTGTTCGAGAAGTTCGTCCGCGCTTCGCGTGGCAGCGGCGACGGGGGGGACGGCTCGGGGCTCGGCCTTGCCATCACCAAGGGAATCGTCGAGGCCCATGGCGGCAGCGTCTCCGCCCGCAGTCCCGCGCCGGGGCAGCGCAACGGCACCCGCATCACCATGAAGCTGCCATTGCCGGCGCACGCGCCGGAGGGGGAGGGCAGATCGTGAGCGGAACCAGCGTGCTGGTGGTCGACGACGAGCCGGCGATCCACCGCTTCATGGCACCGGCGCTCGCTGCCAACGGCTACGATGCGCTGCGCGCCGACACCGGCACCCAGGCGCTCTCGCTGGTGGTGAACCGGCGCCCCGACATCGTGGTGCTCGACCTCGGCTTGCCGGACATGGACGGCAAGGAGGTGATCCGCCGCCTGCGCGAATGGTCGGACGTGCCGATCGTCGTGCTCTCGGCGCGCGACCGCGAGATCGAGAAGATCGAGGCGCTGGACCTCGGCGCCGACGACTTCGTCAACAAGCCCTTCGGCATCGGCGAACTGATGGCGCGGCTGCGGGCGGCGCTGCGCCACCGCATGCAGGAGAAGGGCGAGACGCCGGTGCTGCGGCTCGGCGGCATCGAGGTCGACATCCCGCGTCATCGCGTCACCCGCGACGGAGCGGAGGTGAAGCTGACGCCGAAGGAGTTCGACCTCGTCGCCTTCCTCGCCCGCCATCCCGGCAAGGTGCTGACACATCGCCACATATTGCGCGACGTGTGGGGGCCGGCTCATGAGCACGACACGCAGTATCTCCGTGTCTATGTCGGCCAACTGCGCACCAAGCTGGAGGCCGACCCCGCCAATCCGGTGCTGATCGTCACCGAGCCGGGCATCGGTTACCGGGCGGGGGAATAGGGTGTCCGCCGGGCTGTGAGCATCGCGCGAACGGGCTTGCGCAACGTTACCTTTGGTGAGAACATAAGAGGAACAAATTCGCGGAGGACGGCATGGCGGTAAAGGGGGCGCAGGCGGTTGGGCAGTTCGGCATGACGCTGATCGTGCAGGATGTCGCCGCGGCGGCGGATTTCTATCGCGACGTTATCGGGGCAACGGAGATCCGCCGCCACCGGGCGCATAATCACGGCGAGGCGCCGGGCGACGAGGTGCTGGCGGCGGAGATGCAGCTCGCCGGCACCTATCTGAAGGTGGTGAAGGAGAACCCGCGCTGGCGCGAGGCCCCGCGCCCCGACTGGCCGCGCTCTCCGCTCTCGGCCGGCGCGCCCTCGACCGGGATCGACCTCTATGTCGACGACGTCGACGAATTGTTCACCCGCGCGGTTGAGGCCGGCGCCTCGCCGCAGATCGCCAACCGCGGACCAGAGAACGCCTATTGGGGCGACCGGATCGTGCAGTTCTACGATCCGTTCGGCCATTTCTGGCGCGTGCTGACGCGGCTTGAGGAGGTCGGCGAGGACGAGTTGCCCGCGCGCTTCCAGGCGCAATGCGAGGCCTACAGGGAGGCGAAGCGGGGGACGGCGTGACGCTGCGGAGAGGCGGCGTCATCCTAAATGCTCGATTCCGACGTCCTGTCTTTCCGAGGATCCGATCTGCGTTGGCTCTCGGGACTCCTATGCCGCTCCCGAATCGTCATTCCCGGGCTTGGCCCGGGAAGCCACGCCTTTGACTGGAAGCACGGCGCGCGGCCGAAGTCGTGGATGGCCGAGCCCGGCCGTGACGTTGTGTCGGATGAAGCCGTCCACTTCATTCGGCGCCACCATCCTTCGAGCCTCGTCCACGAAGCACCCTCATCCTGAGGTGCGAGCGCAGCGAGCCTCGAAGGATGGTCGCTTGAGTGCGCCCGGACGAGCGTCCTTCGAGGCCCGGCCGTTGGCCGGGCACCTCAGGATGAGGGTTGTCTTGAACGGCACGGGCCGGGAGCGTGGCTCCACTCCCGCCGCCGCCCCCTCACGCCTCGATATCGACGTCCCGCGTCTCCTTGCCCAGCAGCAGCGCGATCAGCGTCAGCACCGCCATGGCGGAAAGATAGACGCCGACCCAGAACGGGCTGCCGCCGCCCCAGGCCCATAGTGCGACCGCGATGAACGGCGCCACCGCAGCGCCGAGGATCGACGAGACGTTGTAGGAGATGCCCGAGCCGGTGTAGCGCAGATTGGCCGGGAACAGCTCCGGCAGCAGCGCGCCCATCGGGCCGAAGGTCATGCCCATCAGGCTGAAGCCGAGGATCAGCCAGGCCATGACGCCCGCCGGGCCGGCCGAGAGCATCGGCACCCAGAGCAGGCCGAAGGCGATGATGGCAAGCGTCACCGCGATCAGCGTGCGCCGGCGGCCCCAGCGGTCGGCCCACGGTCCCGACACCATGGTGAAGATGCCGAAGAACACCACGCCGATGATCATCATCAAGACGAACGTGGTGTAGTCGTAGCCGAGGCCGGGCAGCTTCGCGTTCACACCGGCGCGGCCATAGCTCAGCGAGAAGGTGGTCATCAGGTAGAACAGCACATAGGTCGCAAGCATGTAGAAGGTGCCGAGCACCAGCTCGCGCCAATGGGTGCGGAACACCGAGGCCAGCGGCAGCTTCTGCACCTTGCCGGCCTTGATCGTCTTCTCGAAGGCGGCGCTCTCGACGAGGTTGAGCCGCACCCACAGGCCGACGGCGACCATCACGATCGAGAACAGGAAGGGGATGCGCCAGCCCCAGCTCAGGAAGGCGTCGGAGGGGCGCGAGGGGTCCTCCGAGGGCATCAGCGCGGCGATGGCGAGGAACAGGCCGTTGGCCAGGATGAAGCCGAGCGGCGCGCCGAGCTGCGGGAAGGTGCCGTAGACGGCGCGCTTGCCGGCGGGCGCATTCTCGGTCGCCACCAGCGCCGCGCCGCTCCATTCGCCGCCGAGCGCAAAACCCTGCGCGATGCGCATGATCACCAGGAGCCCCGGCGCCAGCCAGCCTGCCTGCTGGAAGGTCGGCAGCGCGCCGATGAGGAAGGTGGCGATCCCCATGGTGAGCAGCGCGCCGACCAGCGTCACTTTGCGTCCTCGCCGGTCTCCGAGATGGCCGAAGAAGATCGCGCCGAGCGGGCGCGCCACCATCGCTGCGCCGAACACGGCGAAGGAGGCGAGCAGCGCCGCCGTGTCGTTGCCGGGCGGGAAGAACAGATGCGGGAACACCAGCACGGCGGCGGTGGCGTAGACGTAGAAATCGTAGAACTCGATGGTGGTGCCGATCAGGCTGGCGAGGATGACGCGCGAGCGCGGATTGGCGACGGCAGCGCCGGCGGGAGCGGCGGCGAGGGTGGACGACATCGGGGACTCCAGAACGGCGGCCCGTCCGCGGCGCCCGACGACACGATGCGCAGGCGGCTGCAGGACGGACCGGCGGATTTTGGAGGTCCTTTTAGCCCCTCGGCCGAGGAATTGCAGCGGTCCCGTCTCAAACTTTCGGACCTGAGTGCATGTCTGGGTTCAGATCAGATCCCGGAATCGGGCCTTGATCAGCCCGGCGGATCGACCTTCAGTCCGTTCGGCCCGACCTCGATCTGCAGCGAGTTCTGCTCGCGCTCATAGGCCTGATAGGCGAGGACGGCGGCGACCACGGCCAGCACCACCACGATCACGGTCAGGACGGATCGGTTCATGGATTCTTCCCCTTATTGCGAGCCGGGACGCGCCGGCCAGTGGTAAGGGAACGCCGAAGGCTTGGCGCGGTTCCCCTGCGCGCCAGATGCCGCCGAAGTGGAGTGGAGCGGCTGACGCTGCGGATGACGCAGCGCATCCCCGCGTCACGGAGGCGGGAAACTTCCGCGGAAGCCCGTTTGTGAAATGCTCCGGCCAGCGCCGCTGGGGCATGCGGCGGTGAAACGTCTTCTTTGACGCCACCGTCCCTTGCGTGAAGGCGAGCGGAGCGCTGTCAATAATCGCCACGTGTATTTCCAATGATCAGAATATCACGCGATATACGCGTATTGATATCTAATGGCTCTAGGTAAGTATACGTTGGTATAATTCATGTTGCATCCATATAGGTAGATGTTATCTGTCATCCGTCAGTAAATGACGCGTGTCGATCAATCGGATGCTTTACCAAGGGGCATTTCCTGACCTTCGGTAATTAACGGATCGGTGGGCGATCTCGCCGTCGGCCGGACTTCCGCATTTCGTCATGCCCCGCCGCCGTGCCGAAAGGCGCGGTGCGTGACACTGGAAGCAGCCGAAAAGAGCTGTGCGGTGGAAATCAGGTCGAGGAAACGTCAATGGAAGCGACCAATACTGCCCGCCCCGCAGCGACGACGGCGCGTGCCTGGGAACCCTGGTTCCAGCTCGGCTGCGGCATTCTCTGCATGGCGATGATCGCCAATCTCCAATATGGCTGGACGCTGTTCGTCGATCCCATCGACCAGGCCCATGGCTGGGGCCGCGCGGCGATCCAGACCGCCTTCACCATCTTCGTGCTGACCGAGACCTGGCTGGTGCCGATCGAAGCGTGGTTCGTCGACCGCTACGGCCCGCGCATCGTGCTCAGCTTCGGCGCGGTGATGATCGCACTGGCCTGGGTGATCAACTCCTATGCCTCCTCGCTCGCCATGCTCTATGCCGGCGCGGTGTTCGGCGGCATCGGCGCCGGCTCGGTCTATGGCACCTGCGTCGGCAACGCGCTGAAATGGTTCCCCTATCGCCGCGGCCTCGCAGCGGGCGCAACCGCCGCGGGCTTCGGTGCCGGCGCGGCGCTCACCGTGGTGCCGATCGCCAACATGATCGCCAACTCGGGCTATCAGTCGGCCTTCTTCTGGTTCGGCATCGGGCAGGGCATCGTGGTGCTCATCGCCGCGCAGTTCCTCTATCCGCCGAAGGTCAAGATCGCGCCGCCGAAGAAGGCGCTGAGCCTGCCGCAGAGCAAGGTCGACTACCAGCCTTCGCAGACGGTGACCAAGCCGGTGTTCTGGCTGCTCTACCTCATGTTCGTCATGGTCGCCTCGGGTGGCCTGATGGCGGCGGCGCAGATCGGCCCCATCGCCCACGATCTCGGCGTCGCCAACACGCCGGTGAGCATCCTCGGCATCTCCGGCGCGGCGCTGACGCTGGCCATCTCGCTCGACCGCATCTTCGACGGCTTCGGCCGGCCGATCTTCGGCTATGTCTCCGACCGGATCGGGCGCGAGAACACCATGTTCATCGCCTTCGGCACGGCGGCCGCTATGCTTCTGCTGATGGTCTATCACGGCTCGAACCCGGTGGTGTTCGTGCTCGCGACCGCCTTCTTCTTCGGTGTGTTCGGTGAGATCTACTCGCTATTCCCCGCGACCTGCGGCGACACATTCGGCTCGAAGTTCGCGGCGACCAATGCCGGCATGCTCTACACCGCCAAGGGCACGGCGGCGCTGCTGGTGCCGCTCGCCTCCATCGTGGCGGCGGCTTATGGCTGGTACGCGGTGTTCGCCATCGCCGTCGGCCTGAATGCCGCGGCGGCCTTCCTCGCTTTGTTCGTGCTGAAGCCGGTGCGCGCCCGCTTTATCGCCCGCTCGGCGGTCGAGGCGGAGAGCGTGGCGGCGGTACCGACGGGCCGCGAGTCGCACGCGCATTGAAGTCTTCGACGATATGAACAAAGCGCGCCGGGCAATGCCCGGCGCGTTTTGATTCAGAGCGTCGTCATGGCCGGGCTTGACCCGGCCATCCACGACTTCGTGTCGAGCCGGCGTGCCAGAAGGCGCGGATCCCCGGGACAAGCCCGGGGATGACGGAGAGATGGATTGATCCGTACGTCTGACGTTGCTCAACGGTCGCCGAGCTGCCGCGCATAGATCTCCGGCCGCCGGTCGCGCATATGGGTGTTGAGCAGGCGGGCCTGCCTTAGCCTCTCCGGATCGAGATCGGCGAAGACCAACTCCTCGCCGTCGCCAGCGAGCACGAGATTGCCGCCGTTGGGATTGCCGACGCAGCTCAGGCCCATATAGTCGAGCTCGCCTTCGCTGCCGCAGCGATTGGCATAGGCTACATACAGCTCGCTCTCGAAGGCGCGGGCGGGCACCACGAAGAGTGACACCGCGTCATAGGGCGTCATGTTGGCGGTCGGCACGAGGACGAGGTCGGCGCCGCCGAGCGCCAGAGCACGCACGGCCTCCGGGAACTCGACGTCGTAGCAGATCAGGATACCCACTCTATAGCCGTCGAGCGCGGCGATCTCAGCCGTGCCGGGACCGGGCGCGAACATCGCCCGGTCGAGGTCGCCGAACAGGTGCGTCTTGCGGAAGTTCAGCAGCGATTTGCCATCGCGGTCGAGGAGCAGCGCGGAATTGTAGACCGCCCCGTCCTCGCCGCGCTCGGGGTAGCCGTAGCAGATGGCGATGCCGTGCCGGCGGGCGATATCCGCGGCACGGGCGGCGCTGGGGCCGTCGACCGTTTCCGCAGCCACTCCAGCGGCTTGCGCGCCGATGTTGTAGCCGGACAGGAACATCTCCGGCGCCACCAGCAGGCGCGCGCCGTCGGCGGCCGCGCGGGCGGCCGCCTCCTCCAGCCGGTCGAGATTGGCGGCGGGGCGATTCTGAGGATCGCCCGCCGTCTGCAAGAGCGCGATGCGCATCAGCCGCCCCGCCGCGCCTTCAGCGCCGTCACCGACATGCAGAATATCTCGAACAGCACCTGCGCGGCGGCGTGGGCGGTGTTGGAGGTGGCGTCATATTGCGGGGCGACCTCGACCACGTCGCCGCCGACCACGTCGAGCCCGTTCAGCCCGCGCAGCATCTCCAGCACCTCGCGCGAGGTGAGACCCCCGATCTCCGGCGTCCCCGTCCCGGGCGCGAAGGCGGGGTCGAGGCTGTCGACGTCAAAGGAGACATAGACCGGGCCGGCGCCGAGCACCTGCTTTGCCTTCTCAATGATCGCCGGCACGCCCATGCCGGTGACTTCCTCGGCGTGGATCACCGTCATGCCGCTCTCATAAGAGAACTCCCACAGGAACTCGGCGCCGCCGCGAATGCCGATCTGGATGACGCGCTCGGGGTCGAGCACGCCGTCCAGCACCGCATTGCGGAACGGGCCGCCATGGTGGAACTTCGCGCCCTCATAGGTGCCCGAGGTGTCGCAATGGGCGTCGATGTGCAGCATGCCCACAGGGCGCTTCTCGCCGACCGCCTTGAGGATGGAGCCAGTGATTGAATGGTCGCCGCCGACCGAGAGCGGGATGACGCCGGCCGCCACCACCTTCTTGTAGAAGGTCTCGATGTCCTCGTGGCAGCTATCGAGGCTGAAGCGCGAGCGGAAGGGCATGTCGCCGATATCCGCGACGCGCACCTCCGCCGCCGGCACCATGCCGAGCACATGCTCATAAGGGCCGATGCGCTCGATGGCACGCACCGCGCGCGGGCCGAGGCGAGCGCCGGCGCGGTTGGTGACGCCGAGGTCCATCGGCACGCCGATCAGCGCGACCTCGAGGCCGGCGAAGTCCGGCAGCTCGGCAGTGTCGGGACGGTAGGGGGCGTCAAGCAGGGTCGCGGCATTGGCCCACGGCCAGACGCGCTTCTCGCCATCCTTGAACTGCAATTCGGCGACGCGCTTGAAGGTCGGGTCATAGACCACGCCGCCGCCGACGCCGGCATATTTCGCCCGGAGCTGATCGAGCTTTTCGTTGCTGGACATTCTTGCCTCATGCTTCTGGAAGTGGCGCCAGCCTAGCCGCCCCGGACGGCGCCGGGGAGGGGGCTAGCGGCTCTCCTTCGTCGCATGGACCGAGGTGTGGCGCGCCGGGCTCAGCCGTGCCAGCCGGCGACCTTGAGGAGGACGTCGGCGAGCTCCTCCGGCGCGCTCAGGAAGGGCGAATGGCCGGTGTTCAACTGATGCACTCGCGCACCGGGCACGGCCTCCTGCATCAGGCGCTGCACGGCGAGCGGCAGACCGCGATCCTCAAGGCACTCGACGTAATGGCGCGGCAGCCGGCCGAAGCGGTGCGGGGTGATGCCGGAGATGGCGGTGAAGGGCGCGTGCGGGGTGACGCGCACGAGATTGGGGAAGGCGCGGTCGATGTCGTGCGCGGAGCAGCCGGAATAGAGCGAGCCGGCGATGAGATCGCGCTTCGTCAGGTCGAGGCCCAGCCCCTCCTTGCCGAGCCGCAGCATGCCCTGGCTCTCGACGATGGCAGGGTCCTTCAGATAGGTCGGGGTCATGACGAAGTCGCGGGCGGTCTTGCCGTTCGGCGCCATGAAGCCGGTTAGATAGACCAGCGCCGCGACGCGCTCGGCCATCTCCTCGCCGAGCCAGGTGCAGGTCGCCCCGCCGACCGAATGGCCGACCAGGATGGCCTTTCCCTCGATCTCCTCCAGCGCCGCGCGCACCGGTGCGGCGTAGATCGCGATATCGGTAACAGCGGCGGTCGGGCTCGGGTCGAAGCCGTGGCTGGCGAGGTCCGGCGCGATCACCGCATGGCCGGCGGCGCCGAGGAGGTTCGCCACCTTCTGGAAGCAGCCGCCCCAATGCCAGGAGCCGTGGATGAGGATAAAGGTGGCCATGGCGTTTCTCCCGCTGCGTTTGCGGCGCGTTTAGCCGGCGCCGGGCCAGTCGTCCAGCAGTGGCATGCCAAATGCCGAGCGAGCGGAGCCGAAGTCGCGCTTTCCCGCGCCAAGCGAGCGGAGTACATTTTCGCCATGGCGCCGAAATGAGCACTGGCGCCGCCGCAAGGTGGAAGCCAATGCCCTATCGTCACGTCGTCGGGCCGCAGAGCTACGTGTTCGCCGATCTGCGCGAGCTGATGGCCAAGGCGACGCCGCTGCGCTCCGGCGACATGCTGGCGGGCATCGCCGCCGCCTCGGCGGAGGAGAACGTTGCCGCCCGCATGTGCCTCGCCGAGGTGCCGCTGTCGGCCTTCCTCACCGAGGCGCTGGTGCCCTATGAGCGCGACGAGGTCACGCGGCTGATCATCGATACCCATGACGCCGCTGCATTCCGCCCCGTGTCGCACATGAATGTCGGCGACTTCCGCGATTTCCTGCTTTCCGCCGCGGCCACCAGCGAGGCCCTTTCCGCACTGGCGCCGGGCATCACGCCGGAGATGGCCGCCGCCGTCTCCAAGCTGATGCGCAACCAGGACCTGATCGCGGTGGCGAGGAAGTGCCGGGTGGTGACGAAGTTCCGCAACACCATCGGCTTGCCCGGCACCATGGCGGTGCGACTGCAGCCCAACCACCCAACTGACGATCCCGCCGGCATCACCGCCTCCATTCTCGACGGCCTGCTCTATGGCTGCGGCGACGCGGTGATCGGCATCAACCCGGCTTCGGACAGCATCCCGGTGCTGAGCGAGCTTTTGAAGCTCACCGACGGCATCATCCAGCGCTTCGACATCCCGACGCAGGCCTGCGTGCTCACCCACGTCACCACCTCGACAGAGGTGATCAATCGCGGCGTGCCGGTCGACCTCGTTTTCCAATCCATCGCCGGCACGGAAACCGCCAACGCCTCCTTTGGCATCTCGCTGGCGACGCTGAAGGAGGGGCGGGAGGCGGCGCTGTCGCTGAAGCGCGGCACGCTGGGCGACAACGTCATGTATTTCGAAACCGGCCAGGGCTCGGCGCTCTCCGCCAACGCTCATCACGGGGTCGACCAGCAGACGCTGGAGGCGCGCGCCTATGCGGTGGCGCGACCGTTTAAGCCGCTCTTGGTGAACACCGTCGTCGGCTTCATCGGGCCGGAATATCTCTATGACGGCAAGCAGATCATCCGCGCTGGGCTGGAGGACCACTTCGTTGGCAAGCTGATGGGCGTGCCGCTCGGCTGCGACGTCTGCTACACCAACCACGCCGAAGCCGACCAGGACGACATGGACACGCTGATGACGGTGCTGGGAGCTGCGGGCGTCACCTACATCATGGGCATTCCCGGCTCGGACGACGTGATGCTGAACTACCAGTCCACGTCCTTCCACGACCAGCTCTACCTGCGCGAGGTGCTCGGCCTGAAGCGGGCGCCCGAGTTCGAGGTGTGGCTTCAGACGATGGGCATCACCGGGCCGGACGGGAGGCTGAAGATCCAGCACGGCAACCACCCGCTGCTCGCCGCCGCCGCGGGGCTCGCGGCATGAGCGAGAAGGATCTGCCGGCCGATTATGTTATCGAGGATGCTTGGCAGAAGCTTGCCGGCGTCACCCCGGCGCGTATCGCGCTGGGAAGGGCGGGGACCGGTCTGCCGACCCGCGAAGTGCTGCGCTTCGCGCTTGCCCATGCGCAGGCGCGTGACGCCGTGCACACGCCCTTCGATTCCGCGCATACGGCGCAGGAGATCGCCGCGCTCGGCTTCGAGACGGTGGAGATCGCTTCCGCCGCGCCGGCGCGCGACGCCTATCTGCGCCGGCCCGACCTTGGGCGGCGCCTGTCGGATGAGAGCCGCGCGCTGCTGCGGGAGAAGGCGAACGGGCCGGTCGACCTCGCCATCGTGGTGGCGGACGGTCTGTCCTCCACCGCCATCCATGCGCAGGCCGTACCCTTCCTCGCCGAGTTCAAGGCGCGCATCGCGGAAGCGGGATGGCGCGTTGGGCCCGTGGCGGTGGCGAGCCAGGCCCGTGTCGCGCTCGGCGACGAGGTCGGCGAGCTGATGCAGGCCTTGGCTGTGGTGGTGCTGATCGGCGAACGACCGGGCCTGTCCTCTCCGGACAGCCTGGGCCTCTATCTCACCTTCGCCCCACGCGCTGGCCGCTCCGATGCCGAGCGCAACTGCATCTCCAATGTGCGGGGCGAGGGCCTCTCGCACGCCCATGCCGCCTTCAAGCTGGCCTGGCTGCTGAAGGAGGCGCTCGCACGGCGTCTCACGGGCGTGAGCCTCAAGGACGAGAGCGACCTGCTGCTGGTCGAAGGCCGCCCGCCGCCGGTGTGGATCGGCTAGCTCAGGGTAGGAAGGTGAAGGTGGCGACCTCGCACACATTCACCTTGCGCTTCACCACCTTGCTGCCGTCCGAGAAGTCGGCGCGGAAATCGTAGACGCAGGCATCGGTGCCGTCGTCGATATCGGCTTCCAGCGTCTCGCCGTCTTCCAGCGTGTCGTTGGCCAGCATGTCCTCTTCCCAGCTCTCCTCGTCGACTGAGGAGGCGTAGAAGCTGGTCATGGTGTAGCCGGTCTTGTTGACGACATCGACGCGGCGGTCCTTGGCGAAGGACGGCGCGGCAAGCAGCGAGCAGGCGATGACGGCGAGCGTCAGGCGCGCAGTAGACATGGAAGTGCCCCCGGATGCGGCCGCAGGATCGCAGCCGCACGCGAATCTATCGCTTTCCGTTCGGACGAAAGCAATTACACGGTAAAGTCGCGCAGCGCTTTATTCGGTACTGTGGTGCCGCGGCTACCCGTCAGTGCTTCCGGCCGTATTCGCCGTCCAGCCAGCGGTCGGTCAGCGCCATTCGCTGGAAGACATAGGCCACCGCCTTGATGCGGTTCACCACCGGTCCCTGCTCCCAGATATCGCCGTGCTCGAAGCCCATCATGAGGGTGTAGCGCGGCAGGGTGAGGCCGAGGAAGCGCCAGCGCACCGACTTCACCACCACGAACTCCATGTGGAGCGCTGGCGCGGCGAGATAGCAGTAACCCTCGCTTGGCTCGAACTTCGCGGAGAGCTTCGGCGCCACGGCGGGCGTCGCCTTCTGGATCACCGCAAGTTCCGCTTCGGTGTAGGGCAGGCGCTGCAGGCGGCGGACGCTCGCCTGCATCTCGTTCAGTGACGTTCTTACGGCCATGTCGTCCCGCTCGGTGTTTCCCCGCGCCCTATCTGCCGCAAGCGGACACGCGGGGAAAGCCCCGCCGGCGCGGCGCGCCGCTAGTCGCCGTCGAAACTGGCGACTTCGCCGCCCTTGAAGGGATCGGCGAGAGCGGCTTCGGGACGGCTGACCTCGATCTTGCTGGCCGAGGTCATGGCGGAGAGGCGCTCGGGCCCGGCCTTGCGCAGGATTTCGCGGAAGCTCGGATGCATGCCGCCATCGACATAGGCGGTCGACACGGGCGGCCGGGAGGCGGAAAGCAGCGCGATGGTCTCCTCGTCGCGCGCCCGCTTGCCGGCGACGGCGTCCTCGGCCGGATCGGGCATCATCAGCGGGCAGGGCGCCAGCGGGTCGGCCGCCGCCTCGGCCGGCTGCGAGCCGGGAGTGAAGCGGTAGCGGCCCGAGCATGCCGCCACGTTCGGCGGCTGGCGCGTCACCGCGAACAGGTCGGTGCCTTCCTTGAGGTTGCGCCAGAACGGCATGTTCGGGTCGTCGCGGTGCTCGGCGAAATTGGCCGGCGTCATGCGGAAGGGCAGGGCCTGTACCTGGAAGCTCGGCTGGCCGGCGGCGAGCGCCTCGCGCGCCACCGCGTAGACCTCGGCGATACCGTCATTGGTCATGGCGTAACAGCCGGCGGAGGTGCAGGCGCCGTGCACCATGAGCGCGGAGCCGGAATAGCCGAGCGCCTCTTCGAGCTGATTGGGATA
Organism: Xanthobacteraceae bacterium; assembly: GCA_029239875.1. Classification (GTDB taxonomy): domain Bacteria; phylum Pseudomonadota; class Alphaproteobacteria; order Rhizobiales; family Xanthobacteraceae; genus Ancylobacter. Next base: position 63,609 of record JARBUD010000006.1, read on the forward strand.
GCCGAGGTTGAAGGCGAGGTAGAATTGCGAGCGCGGGTTCATCAGGCCCGGCGTCACCGCATAGAAGCCCTCCGGCGCCTGGCGGTCGCCCTCGCGGGTCTTCGGGCCGAGCCTCCCGGACCAGCGGCACATCGGGTAGGTCTTGAGCAGGGCGTAGCGGCCGGAGCGGTCGCGCTTCCAGATCTCCAGCTCGCTCTCCTTCTTATAGATGCGAACCATGATCGGGTCGGCGGGGCTCATGCCCTTGGCCGCCATCTGCTGCATCAGCTTGGGCGGGATCGGCACATCCGCCCGGTCGTCATAGTCCATGCCGCCGCAACCGGCGAGGACCGCGGAGAGAAGGGCCAGCAGGGCGATGCGGAGCAGGTTCATGATGGCTCGCTTAGCCACGCAAAACGGCAGATCGGGGGCGGCCGGGCCACGCTCGTCCACCGCGTCCATGTTTAGTGCGATCATGGTATCCAAAGCATTAGCGCTGACGTCTTCGCGCGACGTCGTGATCGACTTCTGGCGCAGTGCACGCAGCCTCGCTATGCGGCAGATTGCGGCGGTGCGCCGGTGGGGCGCGGAGGGAGAATGCCGTGTCCAAGGTGACGCGCGCCACGAAGATGCTGGAGCAGGCGAACATCGCCTTTACCGTCCATGCCTATGACTACGACCCCGACGCCGACCATATCGGCCTGCAGGCGGCGCAGGCACTGGGCGAACCGCCGGAGCGGGTGCTGAAGACACTGATGACGCTGGTCGACGGCAAGCCGGCCTGCGTGATCGTGCCTTCCGACCGCGAGGTGTCGATGAAGAAGCTCGCCGCCGCGCTCGGGGGAAAGTCCGCGCAGATGATGAAGCCGGCCGATGCCGAGCGGCTCTCCGGCTACAAGGTCGGCGGGATCAGCCCGTTCGGCCAGATGCGCAGGGTTCCGGCGGTGATCGAGGCGGCGGCGCTCGCGCATGAGCTCGTCTACGTCAATGGCGGGCAGCGCGGATTGCAGATCCGGCTCAAGCCGGGCGACGCGCAGGCCGTGCTCGGCGCCGTCGTGACGAGTGTCGTCGCCTGAGCGCAGAGCGCGATACGACCAAGGAAAACTATTCATTCGTGTGCATTCGCTGTAGCTGATGCCTCCATGGCAGCGGATACATCCTCGAGATCACTCTTCCTCCACATGCGGCCGGTATTCTTCGGCTCGGTGCTCGGTATCGGCGGCCTCGCCAATGGCTGGCGTGCCGTCACCCGCCTGTGGGACATCACGCCTGTGATAGGCGAGGCGCTCGCCGTGGCGGCGTTCGGCCTCTGGCTGCTCTGGGCCGTGCTCTATGCCGGCAAATGGCTGCTGCATCCGGCCGAGGCCAAGAGCGAACTCGATCATCCCGTTCAGGGCCTTGCCGCCGCGCTCGCCCCGGTCGCGACGCTCATCGCCAGCCTCTGCATCGGGCCGCATGTGCCAGTGATCGGCTGGGCTCTGTTCATCGGTGGCGCCGGCGGCGTGCTGGCCTATGCGGCGTGGAGCGTCGGCGGGCTGTGGCAGGGCGGGCGCGAGGCGCCGGCGATCACGCCCGTGCTCTATCTGCCGACCGTCGGCGGCGGGTTCGTCTCGGCGCTCGCCTGCGCCACTTTCGGGCAGCCGACGCTGGGCTGGATGTTCTTCGGCATGGGCATGCTGTCCTGGCTGTCCATGGAATCGGTGTTCCTGACGCGGCTGTTCCAGCTCGGCCTGCCGGCGGAGATGCGGGCGACGCTCGGCATCGAGTTCGCGCCGCCGGTGGTGGCCTGCGTCGCCTATCTGTCGCTCACCCCCGGCACCGCCGACCATTTCGCGCTCGCGCTGTTCGGCTATGGCTGCTTTCTCGCCCTCGTGCTGCTGCGGCTGGTGCCGTGGCTGCGCCGGCAGCCCTTCGGGCCGGGCGCCTGGGCCTACACCTTCGGCGTCTCGGCGCTGCCGCTCGCGGCGCTGAAACTGGTGGAGCAGGGAGCGGGCACAACGATCGAACTGATGGCGCTTCCATTCTTCGCCGCCGCGAACGCCATCATCGGCTGGATCGCGCTGCGTAGCGTGGTGCAGATCGGACGCTTCCTGCGCGGCGTCTCCGCTCCGGTGGCGGCTTCGGGCTGACGTCCCGCGGTGCGGCTTGGCGACGCCCTATGTCGGCTGGTCGTGCGGACGCAGCAGATTGTCGTCCCATCTCGGCGATATGTGCGGGAAGTCGAGTTCGGGCTGACGTCCGAGCAGCAAAGCGAGGACGCGTGGTGGGGTCAGCGGCAGTTCCTGCACGCGGGCACCGGTGGCATTCGCCACCGCGCAGGCGACGCTCGCCCCGACATTGAGGATAGGCACCTCGCCCGCGCCCTTGATGCCGAACGGCCCGAGCGAGGGCGCGCCCTCATAGAGCTCGACCTCGACCGGCACCACGTCGGCGGCGAGCGGCACGCGATAGGTCTCGAAGCCGTTCTGGCGGATGCGGCCGTCCGCGTCGATCGACACCTCCTCGTGCAGCGCGTAGCCGAGCCCCTGCACCACGCCGCCCTGGATCTGGCCGCCGATGGCGCTGCGGTTGAGCGCGCGGCCGACATCCTGCACCACGCGATAGGCGAGTACCTCGACATGGCCGGTCTCCGGGTCAACGGCGACCTCGCAGTCGTGGACGGCGAAGACCGGGATGTCGAGCGCGTCGATGAAATGCCCGACAGCGCAGCCCGGCATGGAAGGAACGCCCTTGCGCGTCGAGGCGCCGGTGCCGGCGACCGGGCCGACCAGTGCCTGCGCCTGCGCCGCCACCTCGGCGATGCTGAAGCCGGCGCCGTTGGGGCCGGCGATCTCGATGCGCCCGTTCTGCATGACGAGGTCGTCGGGCAAGGCGTCCAGCATCTGTGCGGCTACCGCGAGCAGCTTGCCGCGCACCTCCTGCGCCGCCTGGAGGCTCGCGGCACCGAGCGAGACCGTCTGCCGGCCGCCACCGACGCCGACGTCGTAGCCGGCCGCATCGGTGTCCGCCTGGCGCACCATCACATCCTCCGGCTGGATGCCGAGGGTGGCGGCGACGATCTGCGGCAGGCCCTGCATCATCGAGCCGGAGCCGATCTCGACGCCGGAGGTCACCAGCGTGGCGCTGCCGTCGGCATTCATGTTCACCGTCGCCGCCGAGGGGCCGGTGAAGACGAACCAGGTGCCGACCGTGGTCGCGCGCCCGTAGAGGCGCTCGTCGTCCTGTCGGCGAGGTGGAGCAGCCGCGCGCAAAGCCTCCATGCGTTCCAGCATCGGGCGCAGCACCTCGGCCTCGAATTTCTGTCCCGTCGCGCCGAGGTCGCCGTCGCCGAGCACGTTGCGCCGCCGGAACTCGAGCGGATCCATGCCGAGCGCGGCGGCGATCTCGTCGGTGTGCCGCTCCAGCGCGAAGGTATTGTAGACGCCGTTGCAGGCTCGGAAGGCACCGTTGGGCGCGGTATTCGTATAGACGGCGCGGGAGACGAGGCGGCTCGCGCCGACCCGGTAATTGCCGCCCAGCGTGTGGGCGGTCATGGTGGTGAGGAAGATCTGCTCGCCGCCATAGGCGCCGCAATCCATCAGCACCACCGCCTCGCGGCCGGCGATCTCGCCCGCCGGCGTCACTGCCGAACGGATGCGGATTTCGGCATTCTCGCGGAACAGGCAGGTGAGCATCTCCTCCTCGCGGGAATTGACCAGCCGCACCGCCCGGCCGCTGAGCTTCGCCAGCAATGCGGCGAAGGGCTCGATGGCGACGTCGAACTTCAGCCCGAAGGCGCCGCCCACCGGCGGCACCGTCACCCGCACCTGCGACGCCGGCACGCCGAGGAAGCCCGCCGTGGCGTTGCGCACCGTCCAGGGCACCTGGGTGGAGGTCTCGATATGGAAGCGGCCTTCCTCGTAGCGCGCCACCGCCGCACGCGGCTCGAAGGCCATGTGGTTCTGCCGGCCGACGCGGAAGGTGCTCTCGACGATCCGCACATCCGGCCGGGCGAAGGCGGCGTCGACGTCGCCGCGCACCGCTGTCGCCTCCCAGGCGACATTGCCGGCGCGGGCACCGCCTTCGAGCAGGATCTTGTAATCCTCCCACTCCGGGTGGATGAGCGGGGCGCCGGGGGCGAGCGCATCCTGCATGATGAGAATGGCCGGCAGCGGAGCGATCTCGACCTTGATCGCTTCCAGCGCCGCCTGCGCCTGTTCCGGCGTGTCGGCGGCGACCGCGGCGAGCGGCTCGCCGACATACCGCACGCGGTCCACGACGAAGAGCGAATGATCGGCGATGCCGATGCCGACGCGCCCGGGCGCGTCTGCGGCGGTGGCGATGGCGCGCACGCCGGGCAGGGCGGCGGCCTTCGAGGTGTCGAGCTTCGCGAGCCGTCCCGACGCGACCTGCGCGCGCAGCACGGCGGCGTGCAGCATGCCCGGCGCGCCGCGGTCGATGGTGTAGCGGGTGCGGCCGGTCAGCTTGTCGCCGGCGTCGCGGCGGCGGAATTCCATCACGGCGTCGACTGACATCGTGGTCTCCCTCACACGCCGGCAACGTCGAGCGCCGCCGCGACAATGCGTTCATAGCCGGTGCAGCGACAGGCATTGCCGGTGAGCGCGGCGCGCACCTGGTCGCGGCTCGGGCGGGGCGTCTGCGCGAGGAAATGCGTCAGCGTGACCACCATGCCAGGAAAGCACATGCCGCATTGCACGGCGTCGTGCTCGACGAGCCTGGTCTGGAGCGGGTTCAGCCGCCCGCCGGCCGACAGGCCTTCGACGGTGCGGATCTCGCGGCCCTCGACCAGCGCCGCCGGGGTGAGGCAGGCGACCAGCGGCTCGCCGTCGACCAGCACGGTGCAGGCGCCGCAGAAGCCCTCGCGGCAGACCGGCTTGGCGCCGGTGAGGTGGAACTCGTCCCGCAGCACATCGATAAGCGGGGTCATCGGATCAGCGGCGGAGCGCCTCGCCTCGCCATTGACCGTCATCTCGATGGGCATGAGAGCCTCCTGCCGGGATCAGTGAAGGGCGATCACCGCCCGCCGGACCAGTACCGGCAGCACGCTGACGCGGTACCAGCCGGGCGCCTCGACGCCGTCGCGCCCGGCGAACTCGTCGGCAAGCTCGGTGGCGGCGCGATGAGCTTGCTCTCCGCAGAGCGGCGTGCCGACCAGCGCGGCCTCCAGCCGGGTCCAGCGGCGGGCCACCGTCTCGACGGAGCCGACGGCGACGCGCGCTTGCGCGATCCGGCCGGCGGTATCGCGCGTGACCGACAGGCTGACGATGGCGGTCGGGTAGTCGCCCGCCTTGCGCAGCGGCAGGCGTGCATGGGCGCTGACGGCGCCGGAGCGCGGCACGAACACGCGCGTCAGCAGGCGGCCGGGTTCGAGCGAGTGGCGGAGGCTGAGAAACGCTGCCAGCGGCAGGCGCTCGGTCCCACCGCGCGAGGCGATCTCGACCTCCGCGTCTAGGCAAAGAAGTGCCGGCACGAGGTCGGCCGCGGCGAAATCCGTGGTGCACAGATTGCCCCCGACCGTCGCCGCCCGACGTATGGCGGGATTGGCCGAGCGGCCGGCGGCCTCCGCGAGCACGCGCAACTCGGGCCGACCGGCGACGGCTTCGGCAAGCCGGGCATGGGTGACGCCGGCGCCGATGGAGAGAATACCGTCGGTTTCCTCGATACGGCCCAATTCGGGCACGCCGTCGAGCCCGACATAGGCGGGCTTCAGCGGCTCGTGGCGGATCGGCGCGCGCATGATCCAGGTGCCGCCAGCGAGCGGCGCGCCCTGCGGGCCGCGCTCGGCGAGCGCATCGAGAGCCGCCGACAGCGAGGAGGCGGCATAGAATGAGGGGGAGGCCGTCATCCGCGCCGCTCCAGCCGCAGCCGGTCGAGTACGACGCCGGCGATGACGATGGCGCCGAGCACCACCATCTGCACATAGCCGTCGATGCGGGTGAGGTTCATGCCGTTCGACAGGATGGTGACGAACAACGCTCCGACTACGGCCGTGCCGACGCCGCCGCGGCCGCCGGCGAGGCTGGTGCCGCCGACCACCGCCGCGGCGATGGCCTGCAGCGACAGCGAGCCGCCGAGGTTCGGCTCGCCCGAACCGGTGCGCGCGGTCATCATCAGCGCTCCGAGCGCGGCGAGTGTCGAGCAGAGCACGTAGGTCGCGACCAGCAGGCGCTTCACCGGCAGGCCGGCCACCGTGGCGGCGCGGGGATTGGTACCGATGATGTAGAGCGCGCGGCCATAGACGGTGCGGGTCAGCACGAGATGGAGCGCGACGCCGACGATGACGGTGATGACGATGGCCGCCGGCACGCCGAACAGGTTGCCGCCATAGAGCAGCCAGGAGAAAAGGTCGGGCACGCCCTGCACCGGCCGACCGGACGAGATGGTGGTGGCAACGCCGATGGCGATGTTGTAGCTGCCGAGCGTCGCCACGAAGGGGCTGACCCCAAGATAGGCGATGACGACACCGTTGAAGACGCCGCAGGCGGCACCGAGGGCGAAACCCGCCGCCAGCCCCATCAGCAGCACCGTTCCCGGCTCCTGCCCGTCGGCGACGCCGACCGCCATGGCGAGCGCCGCGCCGACGCTGACCATCGACACGGTGGGGCCCAGCGCCAAGTCGAAGCCGCGGGTGAGGATCACCACGGTCTGCGCCATGGCGAAGAGCGCGAGATAGCTCGCCTGCTGCATGATGTTGACGAGGTTGCCCGGCGTCAGCACGGCGGAATCGACCGCCGCGAAGCCGAGCAGCAGCACCACGAGAGCGATCGGCAGCGCCGCCTGCCAGGCGAGCGCGAGCAGGGCGACACGGCGCTCGGACGGCGTGGTGGCCGCGGGGGAGGCGAGGTCGAGGTCAGACACGCTGCTTCCTCCGCCGTCCGAGTTCATCCAACGCCACCGCCGCCACCATGATGACGCCGAGGAACACCGGCTGCAGGCGTGAATCGATGTGGAGCAGGTTGAGCGCGTTGCCGAGGATGGTGAGGAACAGCGCGCTGATGGCGACGATCTCCACCCGCCCGACGCCGCCCCGCAGGCTCACCCCGCCGATGACGGCAGCGGCGATCGACTGCAGCATCATCCGGTCGCCGCCGAAGCTCGCCTGACCGGAGCCGACCTGGGCGGTCAGCAGGATGCCGGTCAGTGCCGCCAGCACGCCGGAGAGCACATAGGTGCCGACGAGATGCCGCCGGATCCCGACGCCGGAGACGATCGCCGCGTCGGTATTGCCGCCGATGGCGTAGACGTAGCGGCCGAACAGGGTGCGGCGCTGCACGAACACCATCACCGCCAGCACGATGAGCGCCACATAGATCGCGGTCGGCAGACCGAAGAACTGCACGCGGCCGAAATCGCGCACGAAGCTCTGGGGCATGCCGTAGACTGGAATGCCCGAGGTGATCATAAGCGCGACGCCAGCGGTGGCCGACATAGTGCCGAGGGTGACGACGAAGCCGGAGACCTTCAGGCGCGCGACGCACAGCCCGTTGATTAGTCCCACCGCCGCGCCGCTTCCGAGCCCTGCGGCCAGCCCGCCGGTGATGACGAGGGCGTCATTGCCGGGGAACGAGGCGGCGATGAGGCCCATGGTCTTGGCCGTCACCACGCTCGCCAGCGCGACCACCGCCCCGACCGACAGGTCGAAGCCGCCGCCGATGATCACCAGCGCCTGCCCGCAGGCGACGATGGTGAGGAGGGCGGTGTTGCGCAGGATGTTGATGATGTTGATCGGCCCGTAGAATTGCGGGTCGACCGCCGACATGCCGATGACGACCGCGATCAGTAGCGCCGGCAGGAACCCGATGCTCCCGAGAAGGCTGCGGCCATAGGAGGCGGCGATACCGGGCCGGGCAGTCAGCGAAGAGGCGTGCGCGTTCATGCTGCCTCCGTCGCCAGATGCTCCTTGAAGAAGGAGGCGAGCACGTTCTGCTCGGTCTTGTCGGTGCCGGTGAGCTCGGTGGCGATGCGGCCGTGGTGCATGACGTAGAGCCGGTTGGAGAGCGCCAGCACCTCCGGCAGTTCCGAGGAGACGACGATCACCGCCGCACCAGCCTCCACCAGCTGCTTCATGAATTCATAGACCTCGAGCTTGGCGCCGACATCGATGCCGACGCTCGGTTCGTCGAAGAGGAAGACCTTGAGCTCGCGCGTCAGCGCCCGGCCGAGCATTACCTTCTGGCGGTTGCCGCCCGAGAGCGCGCCCGCCGGCCGCTCGATGTTTGGCGGGCGCAGCTTCAGCCGCTCCATCGCCCTGCCGACGAGGCCGCGTTCGCTGCCCTGCCGCAGTAGGCCCAGGCGTGCGAAGGCCGGCAGGTCGAGCGCCGTCATCGAGGCGTTCTCGCGAATCGGGCGTGAGAGGGCGAGGCCCTCGGCCACCCGGTTGGCCGGGAAATAGGCGACGCCGCGCGTCAGGCTCTCGCGCGGGGCCGGCGCGTCATAGGGCGTTCCCTCGATCCGCACCGTGCCGCCGACGATTGGCTCCAGGCCGTAGATCGCCCGCACCAGCTCCGACTTGCCGCAGCCGACGAGACCGGCGATGCCGGTGATCTCGCCGGCGCGGGCGTAGAAATTCACTTCCCTCACCGAGCCGTCGGCAAGCGTCAGGTCCTCGACATCCACCGCCACCTCGGTAGGGGCATGCGGGATGGCGGGGAACAGCACGTCGATGCGCCGGCCGGTCATCAGCTCGACCAGCTCGCCATCGGTGACGCGCGCCGCATCGAGCGTGCGGATATGGCGCCCGTCGCGCAGCACCGTCACCCGGTCCGCCAGGGCGCGGATTTCGCGCATGCGGTGCGAGACGTAAATGAGACCAACGCCCTGCGCCTTCAGCTTGGCGATCAGCTCGAACAGTCGGCCCGTCTCGCGCTCGGTGAGCGAGGCGGTCGGCTCGTCGAGGATGAGCAGCCGCACCTTGCCGAGCAGGGCCTTGGCGATCTCGACCATCTGCTGGTGGGCGCGAGAGAGGTCGTCCACCCGCCGGCCGGGATCGAGGTCGAAGCCGAGCTCGTCGATGAGCGCACGCGCCTTCTTGCGCATCGCCCCGGCGCGCAGTACGCCGCCGGCCGAGACCTCGCGGCCGAGGAACAGGTTCTCCTCCACGGTGAGGCTCGGCACCAGCGAGAATTCCTGGAACACCGGGCTGATGCCGATGGCGCGCGCCCGCTGCGGCGTGAGATGGCGGATCTCCTCGCCGTCGAAATGGAAGCTGCCCTCGTCCGGCGGGAAGGTGCCGGCGATGACGTTGATCAGCGTCGACTTGCCGGCGCCGTTCTCGCCGAACAGCACGTGCAGCTCGCCCGCCCTTACGTCGAGATCGACATGGTCGAGCGCGCGCACGCCGGTGAAGCGCTTCGAGATGCCCTTCAGTTCCAGCAGGGGCGCGGCGGCCGCCACCCGTGGGGGCTCTACGCTGATATCCATATGGTGTTCCGCAAATCCCGTTCGCCTTCGGCCCCTCCGGACGAGGCCGATGCAGTTCCCGCGCCACGCGAGGACCTGTGCGGGGGAAGCACAGGTCCTCGACGCCGGCCGGGCCCGTGGGGGCGCTACTTCGCCTTGACGGAGTAGACCGGGCTCCAGCTCGCCGGGGCGAGCACGAGGTCCATCTGCACCTTTGGCGCGGTGGTCTTGTCGATCACCGCGGCGATGGGCTGCACGAGGGCGGTCACCGGCTTCTTCTCGATCAGCCGGATTGCCTGGTCGATGGCGATGGCGCCTTCGCCGACCGGGTATTGGGTGGCGAAGGCGAGGATGTCGCCGCGATTGAGCGCGTCGAGCATCGCCTGGTTCTCGTAGGAGGAGATCACCTTGATGTCGGTGCGGCCAGCCTCGGCGACGGCGCCGATGGCGGCTTCGGCGGTCGGCGCGCTGCCCCAGATGACGTTCATGTTCGGATAGGCCTGCAGCGCGTCCTGGATCAGCTGGAGCTGCACGGCGACGCCGGAATCGCCGAACTTCTCGCCGAGGATCTTGGCCTTCGGGTTCTTGGATACCGCTTTCTTGAAGCCCTCGTTGAAGGCTTCCGCCCAGCCCGAGCCCGCCGGGCCGGGGAAGGTGACGATATTGAGCTCCTCGTCCGGCTTCGACTGCGCCAGCAGGCCTTCGCCGGTGACCTCGCCCATGGCGGTGAAATCGACATAGTTGGCCGCCGGCAGCGCGTTGGGCGGCAGCGGGTTGGTGACGCCGACCACCGGGATGCCCTTGGCCTTGGCCTCCTCGAACTTCTTCATCAGCCCGGCGCCGGAGATCGCGCCGACGATAATCGCGTCGGCCTTCGCCGCCACGCAGTCGTCGAACTGCGAGAGCTGCTTGGGCAGGTTCTCGTAGCCGCCGGCCTCGTAGAGATTCATGTTCACGTTCGACGCTTCGGCCTGCTTGACGACGCCATAGGCGACCGCGACCCAGAAGCTGTCCTTCATGTGAGGGAACAGAACACAGATATTGTAGGGCTTCTCGGCCTTGGCGAGCGGCGTGTACTCGGCCGGCTTCGGCGTGCCCGAGGAAGAGTCATAGATCTTCATCGGGAACCACTTCTCCTGCGCCGCCGCGGGGGAGAGCGAGGCGGCGGCGAAGGCGAAGAGGGCGGCGCCGGCGAGGGCGCGGCGCTTACAGCGGGAGAGGGGACTCGTACCTATCGATACGGTGCGGGTGGACATGGTTCTTATTCCTCTGGTTGGTTTTGGCGGGAGGGCGCGGGTGAACGGCGTCCTCTTCCGAAGGCACTGCCTTATGCCGCGTTGGCGGCGAGTAGGCGGTCAGCCGGCCCAGCCGGCGACCGAGCGGCGCTCGAACACTTCGCGGAACTGACGCGTGGACTCCGGCAGCAATTCGCCGGTGCCCCAGTCGAGGATCACCGCGTGCTGGCGGATGGCGTCCAGAGCGTCGATCTCGCCGGCCCGGTAGCGCTCGGCGACGAGCGCCGGGTCGATGCGGGCATCAGTGACGCGGCGGGCGCGGATGACGTCCCGAAGCGCCGCGGTGGCGGCTTCGTCGACCGCATAGTCGCAGAGTTCGGCGTCGATGGTCTCGATGACAACGCCATAGTCCTTGGCGGCGCGCGCCACCGACACGTAGTCGTCCTTCACGTCCTCCAGCACCGAGGCGGGGTCGCGCTCCAGCGGATCGCCGAAGCCGCCGCCGCCGGCGGTCGGGCGGGAGAAGATGTCGCCTTCGGCGATCGGCACGTCGGAGAAGATCGAGCCGAGCCGCTCCTCCTCATTCGCCCCGGCGCGCGTGAGGGTAAGGCCGTGGGGCATGGAGGGCAGTCCGCCCTCGATGCCCCAGACCACGGCGCGCTCTCGGTCGCAGATGTACGAGATGACCGTCTTCTCGGCCGCGAGCATCAGCGAGGTCTTCACCACGCCGGCGCCGCCGCGCCATTTGCCGGGGCCGGGCGAATCCTTGAGGATCTCGCATTCGGTGGTGAGGATCGGGTTGGCCCGCTCCTGCCCCTCGACCGGCTGCGCCATCATGCCGGTGCCGAAGCAGGCGGTCGTGACGTTAGCGCCGTCGCGGCCGTTGCGCCCGCCCCAGCCGCCGGGCAGCCAGTCGTAGAACATGAAGATCGGCTTGTCGGGCGTGCGCGCATCCCGCCCGCCGGTGAGCAGATATTCGAGGTTGAACGCGCAGGCGAGCGCCCGCTCGGGCATCAGCTTCGACCACATCTCGTAGATTGAGTTCATGATCTTCTCGAACGGCATCAGGAAGCCTGTCACCGCGACCGGCCATTGCGCATCGACGATCGAGCCTTCGGGCACGATGATCTCGAAGCAGCGGTAGAAGCCGGAATTGAGCGGCAGGTCGGGGAAGAAGGTCTTCATCCCCGCAGCCACCGCGGAGAAGGTGGTGCCGAAGGCGGAGTTGTAAATCGAGCCGATCACCGGGTGGGAGCCGGTGAAGTCGTAGATCGCCTTGTCCCCCTTGATGGTGAGCTTGATGCGGATCGGGATCATGCCTTCCCCGCCCGCCGGATCGCGGTCGATGAAGTCGACCGTTTCCCACTCACCGTCGGGCAGGGCGGCGATGCGTGAGCGGGCCGAGCGCTCGACATAGTCCTGCACGGCGGAGAGCCCGGTCTCCACGGTCGCGCGGCCGTACTTGCCGACGAGCCGAAGTATCTCGCGCTCGCATACCGCGGTCGCCTGCGCCTGCGCCTGGATGTCGCCGATAATCGAGGCAGGATCGCGGGTATTCGAGGCGATGAGGTGCGCGACGTCCTTGCAGAAGCGGCCCTTGTCGAACAGCCGGACGGGCGTGATGCGCAGCCCCTCCTTGAACATCTCCTTTGCCGAGACGTCGAAGGAACCCGGCACCGAGCCGCCGACATCCGACCAGTGGCCGTTGGACTGGGCGAAGGCGATGATCTTGCCCTCGGAGAAGATCGGCCGGATCAGCCGCACGTCGGAGAAATGGGTGCCGCCGGCATAGGGGTCGTTGATGGCGTAGACGTCGCCCTCGTGCATGTCGCCAGCGAAGTGGCGCATCACTTCCTTGCAGGTGAAGTGCAGCGTGCCGACGTGGACGGCGATGTCCGCATTGCCCTGCGCCGCGCATTCGCCGTCGGCATCGTGCAGGGCGCTGGAGAAGTCATGGTTGTAGATGACGAAGGAGTAGCAGGTCCGCAGGATCTGCTCGCCCATCTGGTCGACGCTGGTGATGAAGGAGTTCTTCAGGACCTCGAAGGTCACGGGGTCGAGCTCGGCCATCGCTCTCAGCCCTTCACGCGGATGATGATGTTGAGGAAGCGGTCGACCTCGGCGCTGGCGCCGGGCGGCACGACGGTGGTGGAATCGAGCTGCTCGACGATGGCCGGTCCCTCGAAGACGAAGCCGCAGGGCAGGTCGTCGCGGTTGTAGACCGGGGTGTCGAGGCCCTCGCCGTCGAACCAGACGCGCCGGCGCGAGGCGGGCTCGGGGATGGCGCCGGTCGGCGCGTGGACAGCGAACTCGGCCTTGGGCACCACGCCGATGGCCTTGAGATTGAGCCGGAAGAAGCTCACCGGCGCGTCGTCGCGGCGGAAATTGTATTCGCGCTGGTGCTCGGCATGGAAGCTGTCGACGAGATCGGCGATGGCCCCGATTGGGCGCGGCGCGTTGACCGCCAGCGAGCGCCACTGGCCGCGATACATCATGTCGATGGAGCGCTGGAGCACGATGTCGCCCTCGGCGACGCCCTCATGGCTGAGGCGGGCCAGCGCCTCCCTCTCGAGCTCGCCGAACAGCGCCTCGATCTCGGCGGGATCCGCCTCGTCGGCGCCGACCATGCAGCTCTGCGAGAAATCGTGCTGCATGTCGACGAGAAGGCAGCCGAGCGCCGAGGTAACGCCGGGATTGGGCGGCACGATCACCACCGGGATGGACAGCTCGCGGGCGACGTCCACCCCGTGCAGGGCGCCGGCGCCGCCGAAGGCGACGAGGGCGAAGTCGCGCGGGTCGTAGCCTCGCGAGATGGAGATCAACCGCACCGCGTCCGACATATTGGCGTTGGCCACCTTGACGATGGCGTCGGCGGCCTCGTGCAGGCCGAGACCGAAGGGCTTGGCGACGCCTTCCTCGACCGCGGCGAGGGCGAGCTCGGGATCGAGCGTCACCTTGCCGCCGGCGAGCGAGGTGCCGAGCCGGCCGAGCGTGATGTTGGCGTCGGTGTTGGTCGGCTGCGTGTTGCCGTTGCCGTAGCAGGCCGGCCCCGGATAGGCGCCCGCCGATTGCGGGCCGTTGCGCAAGGAACCCGCTGCATCGGTCCAGGCGAGCGAGCCGCCGCCGGCGCCGATGGTCAGCACCTCGATGGAGGCGAAGCGGATCGGGTAGCCGAACTCGATGTACCAGTCCTTGGTGACGCGCGACTGGCCCTCATAGGCGAGCGACACGTCGGTGGAGGTGCCGCCCATGTCGAGGCCGATGGAGTTCGGGAAGCCGCACAGCCCGGCGATGTAGCGGCTGGCGATGGCGCCGGCGGCGATGCCCGACCCGGCGAGGCGGGCGGCGAAGTCCTTGACGCTCGCCGGCGTCATCACCCCGCCGCCGGTGTGCAGGAGGAGCAGGTCGCGCTCGTAGCCGCCTTCGGCGAGCCGGTCGCCGAGCCGCGTCGTATAGTCGACCACGACCGGGCTGACCACCGCGTTCGCCACTGTGGTGGAGAAACGCTCGTGCTCGAAGATCTCCGGCAGCACCTGGGAGGAGATCGACACCGGAACGTCCGGCATCTCCTCCTTCAGTATCTCGCGCATGCGCCGCTCATTGGCGCCGTTGAGATAGGCGTTCATGAAGCACACGGCGATGGCGGCGACGCCGCGCTTCCTGAGGATGCGGGCGACGTCGCGGGCAGCGGCTTCGTCGAGCGGCTCGACGATGCGCCCGGCCGCGTCGACGCGCTCGGGGACGGTGAGCCGGTCGCGGCGCGGCACATAGGGCGGCACCACGTCCTTGTAGACGTCCCACAGGTCTTCCTTGTTGGCGCGGCGGATCTCGATCACGTCGCGGAAGCCCTTGGTGGAGACCACTGCGGCGCGCGGTAGCCGGCGGGTGATGAGGGCGTTGGTGGCGACCGTGGTGCCGTGGGAGAACAGCGCCACCTTCGAGAGGTCGATGCCGGCCTTCTCGACGCCGCTCAGTATCCCGTCGATGGGATCGCGGGTGGAGGACGTCTTCTCGATCCGGATGAGGCCGCTCGCCTCGTCCATGATGCAGATGTCGGTGAAGGTGCCGCCTACGTCGACGGCCACGCGGAGATTCTGCACGGCAGCGCTTCCTTGTCCTCGTTCCGGCCGGCCCGTGCGCATGAGCGAGGGTCGGCCGGAGAAAACCGGCCGCCGGTCGCTTGGCGGTGGACGCGTTTTCGGAAGTGTCGAAGGAGGATTAAACGTCCTTTTGCCCTGCTGCTCTTGACGTTCCGTGCAGGAAGATTTGCATCTGAGAGCATTCTCGCCTGATTTCTGGGCTATTTCAGCGAGTGCCCGGAAAGTGGTCAGCGAGGCGCCGGCAGGGCGGCCGGTACCTCGCCGGGCCGAGCCTCAGGCGTCCGGCATGCCGGCCTTCACCCAGGCTTCGACCTCGTCGAGCGTTGCCGCGAAGCGGCGCAGCATCTCATCGATCTCGGCCTCGGTGATGATCATCGGCGGGCAGAAGGCGATGGAATCGCCGATGGCGCGAACGATCAGGCCGTGATTGTGGGCGCGGTCGAACAGCTTGAGGCCGACCTTGCCGACCGAGTCGAACCGCGCCTTGGTGGCCTTGTCCGCCACCAGCTCGACGGCAGCTATGAGACCCATGCCGCGCACCTCGCCCACCAGCGGATGATCGGCGAAGCGGGCGAGGCTGGCGCGCATGTACTCGCCCATCGCGGCGGCGCGGGCGACGAGACCGCGCTCCTCGATAATGGCGAGGTTCTCCAGCGCCACGGCGGTCGCCACGGGATGGGCGCCGGTGGTGTAGCCATGACCGAGCATGCCGAGTTTTTCCGACTGGTCGGCGATCGGCTGGTAGATCGAATCCTTCATCAGGATCGCAGCGAGCGGCTGATAGGAAGAGGTGATCTGCTTGGAGCAGACGAGGATGTCCGGCTCGATGCCGAGTGCTTCGCAGCCGAACATGGTGCCGAGCCGGCCGAAGCCGTTGATCACCTCGTCGGCGACGATCAGCACGTCGTATTTGCAGCAGACCGCCTGCACCTTCTGCCAGTAGCCCTTGGGCGGCACGATGACGCCGCCCGCGCCCATCACCGGCTCGCCGATGAAGGCGGCGACGGTCTCGGGGCCCTCGGCGAGGATCAGGTCCTCGATCTCCTGGGCGAGGCGGTCGGCGAAGGCTTCCTCGCTCTCGCCCGGCAGCGCGTTGCGGTAGTGGTGCGGCCGCGTCGCGTGGCGGGCGAAGGGCAGCGGAAGGTCGAAGCCCTTCTGGTTGCCGGCGAGGCCCGTGAGGCTGGCCGCCGCGATGGTGATGCCGTGATAGGCGCCCTCGCGGGAGATGAACTTCTTCTTCTCGGTCCGGCCCAGCGCGTTGTTGTAGTACCAGACGAACTTGATGACGGAGTCGTTTGCCTCGGCACCGGAATTGGTGAAGAACACATGGGTGAGGCCGGCCGGGGCGAGCTCGGTCAGCTTGGCGGCGAGCAGCGTCGAGGGCGCGTGCGCCTTGTGCGAGAACACGTGGTAGTAGGGCAGCTTGGAGAGCTGCTTCGCCGCGGCCTCGACGAGGCGCGGCTCGCCGAAGCCGACGCCGACGCTCCACAGCCCGGCCATGGCCTCGATGTATTGGCGCCCTTCGTCGTCATAGACATAGATGCCCTCGCCGCGGTCGATGACGATCGGCCCCTGCCGCTCGTGGCGGCGCAGATTGGTCACGGGATGGATGTGGTGGGCGACGTCGAGACTGTGCAGCGAGTTGGTAGGCATGATCGAGACCTTGGGAGGGGAGGAGAGGCCCCCGCGATCAGCTCGCGGGAGAGCGGGAGGCGGCGCGCGTCTCGCTCGGCGTGTGGCCGAAGCGTGTGCGGTAGTTGCGGCTGAACTGGGCCTGGTCGCCAAAGCCCCATTCATAGGCGATCTCGGAGATCGACTTGCGGCACTGAGGATCGCGCAGCATCGCCTCGCAGGCGAGCAACCTCTGATTGCGTATGTAGGCCCCGACCGTGATGTTCTCCGCTTCGAAGATCTGGTGCAGGTAGCGCACCGAGATGCCGCAGCCCTCCGCCACCATCTGCGGGGAGAGCCGGATGTCGGCGAGCCGCGAGCGGATGAAGTGCTCGCAGCGATGCAGATGCGCGTTGCGCACGGTGGAGGAATGGCCGGCGAGCACGCGCTCGTCCGCCTCGATGGACATCGCCAGCAGGTCGACGAGCTGCTTGCCCATCAGCGCGCGGGCGGGCTCGTCCATCTCGTCGATGCGCGCGCCGGTGAGCCGCAGCATGTCGACGAAGATCGCGCCGACCGACCGGCTGGCGTCGAACTGCAGTGTGGCGAGGCGCTCGGGACGGGCGATGCGGGTGCGCAGCACCGCCGCGGGCACCTTCAGCACCCAGAGCGCGGCGGGATCGCGATGGCTGAACTCGTAGGGCAGGTGGCTGCGCTCGATGAGGAAGGCGCCGGGCCGGCAGCAAACCTCGCGCCCGTCCTGCTCGAAGCGGACCTCGGCGAGCTCGGGCACGGTGATGAGGTAGCTCTCCTCGCGCTCGGCGACGAGGTGGCGCTCGTGGCGGCGGTAGACCAGGCCGTCCGACACGTTGCGCGACACCGCAACGGGGCCGAGCGACCAGGCGCCGAGGCTGCCGGAGAACTCGCTGCCCGCGCCGAAGCGCAGGTCGAGCGGAAAGTACGTCTTCGAGACGGCGTCCTGCCAGAATTGGCGCCGCATCGCTGGCGCCACCTGATTGGTCGAATATCCGGCACGCATGTCGCGTTCCTCCGATCCAAGGACGGGCAGCCCGCGGGCGGCCTGTAGGCCGGTGTGCCGCTGGCCGCGCGGCACGCCGGGGCGGGTCATGCTACATCGCAGGCGGAACGTTCCCTCATCGCAATCCTCGCGGTCGGCGCCGTCAAGGCGCCGGGGCGCTCAGGCGAGCCAGGGGCGTACCGCCTCCTTCAAGACGCGAGCCAACTCCGCCGCATTCGGCGTGTCGGAATGGATGCAGATCGTCTCGGCCTTCATGTCGAAGTCGCGGCCGTCGATGGTGACGGCCTTGCCTTCGGTGAGCATGCGCACGGCGCGGCGCGCCGCCTCGGCCGGGTCGCGCGCCTCGTGCTCGCGGGTGATGATCAGAGCGCCCGAGGCGTCGTAGTCGAGATCGACGTAATATTCCGAGATGAAGGTGAGGCCGCGGGCACGGTAGACCTTCTCATGCAGCGTGCCGGCCATGCCGACCACCGGCACGCCATACACCTCCGCGGCGTCGGCGACGGCGTGCGCCACTTCCTCGCGGCGCATGGCGGCGCCGTAGAGCGCGCCGTGCGGCTTCACATGGTTGAGCTTCAGGCCGGCGGCGTCGAGGAAGCCCTTGAGCGCACCGATCTGGTAGAGCACGAAGGCCGAAAGTTCCTCGCGTCCCATCGCCATGTCCCGCCGGCCGAAGCCCTGCAGGTCGGGAAAGGAGGGGTGGGCGCCGACCGCCACGCCGTGCTCGGCGGCAAGGCGCACGGTCTTGCGCATCACGACCGGATCGGCGGCGTGGAAGCCGCAGGCGACATTGCCGATCTGGATATGCGGCATGATGCCGGCATCGTCGCCGCAGCTGTACAGGCCGTATCCCTCGCCCATGTCGCAATTGATGACGACACCCATGCCCTTCTCCATGCCCTTCAGCCTGATCTTGGAGGGAAGCGTGGCGAAGGCCGGCGGCGACCGTCAAATCGTATTAACGGGATGCCGATATCTTAATTTTCGATGTCCTCTCCCACACGTCTGCGCGCACCCGTCGCCCGGGCCACGCCATAGCCGGCGACGGCGAAGCGCAGGAAGTCGCGGAAGGCCGACATGGCGGGGGTGAAGCGCGCGTCGCGGCGCCATGCGAGGCCGACATCCATGCTCGGCACGTCGTCTTCCAGCTCCCGCTGTTCGATGCGCTGGCCCTCCAGGGACCATGGTCGGTAGACGAGGTCGGACAGGATGGTCACGCCCATGCCGCCGGCCACCATGGAGCGGACCGCTTCCACCGATGAGGTGCGGAAGATGACGCGGGGCTTCAGCTCATAGGCCGACCAGTAGCGCATGGCGGTGTGCCGCGCCTCGTCGACGGTGAGCATCACATAGGCATGGCGCGCCACGTCGGCGAGCGTCACCCGCTCCGGCCGGGTCAGCGGATGGTCGGGCGCAAGCCATAGCCGCCGCGCCGAGCGCAGCAGCAGTTCGCTGGCGAGATTGCCGCTGTCCTGCAGATTGGAGACGAGAAGCACCGCGACGTCGAGCGCGCCGTCGACCAGCGCCTGCTCCACCACCGAGCGCGGCGCCTCGAACAGCTCCACGGAGACGCCGGGGAAGCTCGCCTGGAAGCGCATCTGGTGGCGAGGCAGGAAATAGCCGGCCACCGTGTAGGTGACGCCGACCCGTACTGTGCCGGCGATCGGCGCCGTGGAATGGTGGGCGTCGCGCACCGCTTCGGCGACCGCCGCGAGGATCTGCCGGCCCTGCGAGAGGAAGCGGCTGCCTTCCAGCGTCACCGCCACGCCGGTCGGCGTGCGGTCGAGCAGGCGCGAACCGACGAGCGCCTCGAGCTGCTGGATGGCGGCGGTCACCGCCGATTGCGAGACGTTGAGCTCCACCGCGGCCTGGCTGATGCGCCCAGTCTCGGCGGCGGCGACGAAATAGCGGATCTGCTTCAGCGAAACGGACATTCGGATCCTCGGAAAGGCGGCTCTTCGGCCATTGGCCGCGATGCTATCTGATTTTCTGATGTCCGGATTTCTTTAATGCTATTTCTCGGAGGGTACGTCTTTTGCAACTCTCCGCCGGGCGAGGAACGCAGCTTGGATGGACGAGACGTGATGGCGAAGACGATACAGGCACCGCTGCCGGGCACCTTCTACCGGGCTTCGGCCCCCGGTGAGCCGCCCTTCAAGTTGGAAGGGGACGCGGTGGCGGTGGGCGACACGGTCGGCCTGATCGAGGTGATGAAGTCCTTCACGCCGGTCGTCGCCGAGGAGGCCGGCATGCTCATCACCTTCCATGTGGAGAACGAGGACGCGGTGATGGCCGGCCAGCCGCTCTACGATCTCGCCTGATCATGGCCGTCTCGACGATCTTCATCGCCAATCGGGGCGAGATCGCCGTGCGGGTGATCCGCGCCGCCCGTGAACTGGGCCTACGCACCGTGCAGGCGGTGAGCGCCGCCGATGGCGACATGCTGGCGGCCCGGCTCGCCGATGCGGTCGCTCCCATCGGTCCGGCTCACGCCACCAAGTCCTATCTCAACAAGGAGGCGGTGGTGCGTGCCGCGCTGGAGAGCGGCTGCGACGCGGTGCATCCGGGCTATGGCTTCCTCTCGGAGAATGCCGATTTCGCCCGGATGGTGGAGGAGGCGGGCCTCGTCTTCATCGGGCCGAAGCCCGAGACCATCCGCCAGATGGGCGACAAGGCCCGCGCCCGCCAGGAGGCGCAAGCAGCCGGCGTGCCGACGGTGCCGGGCACTGAGGGTGTCGTCGCCGATTTCGACATAGCGAAGGCCGAGGCGACCCGCATTGGTTATCCGGTGATGATCAAGGCCGCGGCGGGCGGGGGAGGGCGCGGCATCCGCGTCGCACGTGACGAGGCCGAGCTCGCGACGCTGTTTCCGCAGGCGAGCGGCGAGGCGCGCGCTGCCTTCGGTGATGGCGGGCTCTATCTCGAACGCTTCATCGGCCGGGCTCGCCACATCGAGGTGCAGGTGCTCGGCGACGGGAAGCGGGCGGTGCATCTCTTCGAGCGCGAATGCTCGCTGCAGCGCCGCCGCCAGAAGGTGTGGGAGGAGGCGCCTGCCGCCTGCCTCAGTGAGGAGCAGCGGGCGGTGCTGTGTGCCTCGGCAGTGCGGCTTGCCGAGCGGGTCGGCTATCGCGGCGCCGGCACGCTGGAATATCTGTTTGACGACGAAACCGGCGAGTTCTTCTTCATCGAGATGAACACCCGCATCCAGGTGGAACATCCGGTCACCGAGATGGTGACGGGCGTTGACCTGGTGCGGGCGATGATCAGGATCGCCATGGGCGAGCCGCTGGCGCTTGCCCAGGAAGACATCGCCCTGAGGGGCCATGCCATCGAGGCGCGCATCTGCGCCGAGGACCCGGCCGCCGATTTCCGCCCATCTCCGGGCACCGTGGCCGCGCTCACCCTGCCCGGCGGCTTCGGCGTGCGCTTTGATACGCTGCTCTATGCCGGCTACAGCGTGCCGCCTTTCTACGACTCGCTGCTCGGCAAGCTGATCGCCCATGACGAGAGCCGCGCCGCGGCGATCGCCCGACTCGACCGCGCGCTCGGCGAGCTCGTCGTCGAGGGCCTGCCGACCACCGCGCCGCTGCACCGCGCGCTCGCCGCCGACCCGGCGGTGCAGTCGGGCAAGGTGCATACGCGTTGGCTGGAGGAGTGGCTGGCAGCCGCGCCGCTGGCCGCACCTTCCGCCGCTTCCGCTTCCATCCCCGTCACCGCAGCCTGAAGGACCGCCCGGCATGCAGACGCGCTATTCATTCGGCGGCGACGAGCACATCTTTGTCGAGGTCGACGAGGAGATGTCGCTGGAGGCCTTCTTCAAGAGCCTCTCCATGACCAACGCCGTGCGCGAGAGCGGCATCGCCGGCATCACCGAAATCTGCCCGGCCAACGCCTCTTTCCAGATCAAGTTCGATCCGGACGTGATCGCGCCGCAGGACCTGATGGCCGAGCTGAAGGGCTTCGAGGCGGCGGCCGAGAAGGCGGACAAGACCATCGAGACCCGGATCATCGAGATCCCGGTGCTCTATGACGACCCATGGACGCGCGAGACGCTGATGCGCTTCCGCGAGCGCCATCAGGACCCCAGCTCCACCGATCTCGAATATGCGGCGCGGGTGAACGATTATCCGGACGTCCAGAGCTTCGTCGCCGCCCACGCGGCCTCGCCCTGGTTCGTCTCCATGGTCGGCTTCGTCGCTGGGCTACCCTTCACCTACCAGCTGGTGGAGCGCGCCAAGCAGATCGAGGTGCCGAAATATCTGCGCCCGCGCACCGACACGCCGCGCCTCACGGTCGGCCATGGCGGCTGCTTCGGCTGCATCTATTCGGTGCGCGGCGCCGGCGGCTACCAGATGTTCGGCGTCACCCCCATGCCGATCTACGATCCCAGCGGAAAGATCAGCTATCTCAAGGAGCTGATGATCTTCCGTCCCGGCGACATCATCAAGTTCCGCTCGGTCGAGCGCGCCGAGTACGACGCCGACGTCGCGGCGATCGACGAGGGGCGCTTCGAGCCGAAGATCGTGTCCGTGCCGTTCTCGCTCGATGCTTTCACCGCCGATCCCGCCGGCACCAACGCCAAGCTCCTGGAGGCCCTCAATGGCTGACCGCTCCTTCGAGGTCGTCAAGCCCGGCCTCGCCACCACCGTGCAGGACCTCGGCCGGCCGGGCTACTACCATCTCGGCCTGCCGCTCTCGGGCGCCATGGACCGCTTCGCGCTGATCGTCGCCAACCGGCTCGTCGGCAACGAGGATGGCGCGGCGGGGCTGGAGGCGGTGTTCCTCGGGCCGGAGCTGCGCTTTTCCTTGGACGCGCTGGTCGCGGTGACGGGCGCCGAATTGCCGCCGAAGCTCGATGGGATCGAGCAGCCGCTCTGGACCGCCTTCGCGGTCAAGGCCGGGCAGGTGCTGTCCTTCGCCTTCCTCAAGAGCGGCGCGCGCGCCTATATCGCCATCGCCGGCGGCATCGACGTGCCCGAGGTGCTCGGCTCGCGCTCGACCTATGCGCTGGGCGCGCTGGGCGGATTCGAGGGCCGTGCGCTGAAGGCGGGCGACGTCGTGCCGCTCGGCACGCCGTCGGGAGCCGGGTGCGAGGGCGCGACGCTGCCGCCGGAAGGCCGCCGCCCCGTGCAGGCGAACGGCGTCGAGATCCGCGTCGTGCCGGGTCTCTACTGGCACCGCATCACGGAAGGCGCCCAGGCCGGCTTCTTCGAGGACACCTGGAAGGTGGCGCCGGAAGCCGATCGCATCGGCTACCGCTTCCGCGGCGGCAAGAAGCTCGACTTCGTGCCCCGCGAGCAGCCCTTCGGCGCCGGCTCCGACCCCTCCAACATTGTCGACAGCTGCTATCCCTATGGCTCGATCCAGGTGCCGGGCGGCACCGAGCCGATCGTGCTGCACCGCGACGCGGTGTCGGGCGGTGGTTATTTCATGATCGGCACGGTGATCTCGGCCGACATGGACCTGATCGGCCAGTTGCAGCCGCACCAGCCCGTGCGCTTCACCGTCGTGACCATGGAGGAAGCGCTCCAGGCTCGGGCGGTGGAGAAAGCACGGGTGCAGGAGCTGGATCAGTCCATAGGCGGCTAATGTTCCTGTTCGTCAGTTGACAGGGCCGGATGCGCGGCAGCCGAGCGGCCGCGCATCCGGCCGCCCTCATACCGGTCCCATGACATAGGTGGGCAGCCAGGTGGCGATGCCCGGAAAGATGCTCAGTATGACGATGCCGAGCAGCATAAGCAGCACATAGGGCAGCGATCCGCTCAGCACCTGCTGGGCCGGTACCTGCGGTGCAATGGCCTTCACTACGAACAGGTTGAGCCCCACCGGCGGGGTGATGAGGCCGATCTCCATGTTGATCGTCAGAATCACCGCGAACCAGTAGGGGTCGAAACCCGAGGAGATGATGATCGGGTAGAGTAGCGGCGCCGACATCACGATGATGGCGACCGGCGGCAGGAACATGCCGGCCACCAGCAGAAACAGGTTGATCAGCCCCATCAGCACCCAGCGGTTCACCTCCAAGCTGGCGATGGCCCCCGCGACGGTCTGGGTGATGAACAGCGAGGAGAGGGCGAAGGCAAAGAGCTCGGCCGACGCCATGATCATCATGATCATGACGCTTTCGCGCAGGATGGACGAGAATATCTCGAAGATCGGCTTCGGCTGGAACAGCCGGTACATCACGATGACCACGCCGAGCGTGAGGAAGGCACCCGCGCCGGCCGCTTCCGAGGGCGTCGCGACGCCGCCATAGAGCACGTAGAGCGTGCCGAGGATGATGATCAGGAACGGTGTGACCTTCGGCAGCGCCGCGAGCTTCTGGCCGACGGTGAAGCGGTTGCTGCGCGTGCCGAAATCGAAATTCTTCCGGCGGCAGTCATAGAGCGCCCAGGCCATGAACATCGCCGTGAGCATGAGGCCGGGCATCACGCCGGCCAGGAACAGGCGACCGATCGAGGTCTCCGTGGCGATGCCATAGACGATCATCGTCACCGAGGGCGGGATGAGGATGCCGAGCGTCCCGCCGGCGCAGATCGAGCCAGTGGCGACTGAAGCCGGATATCCGCGCTTGAGCATCTCGGGAATGCCCATCTTGCCGATGGCGGCACAGGTCGCCGGGCTCGAGCCGGTCATGCCGGCAAAGATGGCGCAGGCGCCGAGATTGGAGATCACCAGCCCGCCGGGGACGCGGTTCAGCCAGCGGTCAAGCGCCTCGTAGAGGTCCCGCCCTGCCGGCGTGGCGGCTACCGCCGCGCCCATGAGCACGAACATGGGGATCGACACATAGGCGAGGTTGGCGATACCGGCGAACATGGTCTCGGCCAGTACGTCGAACACGCCGATGCCGTTGGCCAGCAGCAGGCCGGCGATCGCCGTGAGGCCGAGGGCGAAGGCGATGGGCATGCCGGTGGCCAGCAGGACGAAGAGCAGGCCGATGACCAGCAGGCCAGAGGACGTGGGGGAGAGGCTCATCACGCGTGACCTTCGGCTTCATACGGACCGCGGAGGCGGCGGATCAGTTCGGCGACGTATTGGAGCGACAGGAGCGCAAAGCTGATCGGCAGCGGCAGCAGCGGAATCCACAGGGTGATGGCAGCCACCGTCGAGGTGCGCCATTCGTTCACATAGGCTTCGTGGAAGAAGATCGTGCTGGCGATCGTCATCAGCACAGCGAAGAGCAGGCCGAGAACGGCGCCGACCACCCCGAGAGCGCGCTGGGGGCCTGGGGGCAGCGCGAGCTCGATCACGTCCACCCCGACATGGCCGCGCGTCTTCAGCACATAGGGCGCGCCAAGGAACATGGCGGCCGTGGCCGAGAAGACGACAAAATCCGTCTGCCAGATCGTCGGGGCGCGGAAGACGTAGCGCAGGAAGATCATCTCGCAGACCACCAGCATCGCCGCGATCAGCAGCAACCCGGCGATGAGAGCGGCGAGTTTGGAGACGAGATCGACCGCTCGCAGGAACAGGCTGATCATGGAGGGCTTCCGCTTGTCGAAGGGAGGGCTGCGCGGCGTTGGTGACGACGCCCCCGCAGCATCGCAGGTGCGCGCTGTCCTTTGCCGTGGGCGCGACGCTCCGTGACTCCCGGACGGAAGCCGCGGAGCGGAGGCGGTCACTGGACGGACAGGGCCTTCTTGATCAGCTCGTCGCCGCCCTTCACCTTCTCGGCGAAGTTCTTGTAGGAGCTTTCCTGCGCGACCTTGAGCCAGGCGTCGTAATCGGCAGCGGACATTTCCACCACCTCGACGTTGGCCTTCTTGTAGGCGTCGATCAGCTTCTGGTCGCCCTTGCGGACCTCTTTGGCGAACCAGTCCTGCGCCTTCTTGCCAGCGGCGAGGATGGCCTTCTGCTGCGCCTCGTTGAGCTTGTCGAAGGACTGCTTGGACATCAGCACTGGCTCGTACATGAACCACAGCGCGTTAGCGCCCGGCGCCGTGAGGCATTTCACCTGCTCATAGAGGCGGTAGGAGACGAAGCTCTCCGAGGAGGTGTTGGTGGCGTCGAGCACGCCCGTCTGCATGCCCGAATAGATCTCCGACGACGGCATGGAGGCGATGGAGGCGCCGGCTGCGGCCAGCATCTGCTCGAAGGCCGGGCCGGCCGCGCGCGTGACCTGTCCCTTGATGCTGTCGGGGCCGGTGATGCAGCCCTTCTTGGAGGCGAAGGCACCGGAGAGCCAGGCATCGGCGATGACGATGGCGCCGTTCTTCTCGATGATCGCCTTGATGTCCTTCATGAAGGGAGAATCGTTGAGGCGCTCGGCGCGGTCGAAATTGCGCACTAGGCCGGGCATCAGCGTGACGGAGAATTGCGGCACGCGGCCCGAGGCATAGTCGAGTGGGAACGAGGAGAGGTCGAGCTGGCCCTTGGTGAGGGCGCCCCACTGCTCGTTCGCCTTGAACAGCGACGAGCCGGGGAAGACCTGGATCTTGAGGCCGACATTCGCCGCCTCGGCATCGCGGGCGATCATCTGCACCATCTCGTCGCGGGGATCGCCCTTGCCGCCCGGGAACTGATGCGAGGCGCGCAGCGTGACGTCCTGCGCGAAGGACGAACCGGCGAAGGCGAGTGCGCAGCCCAGGGTCAGGGCGCGCGCGATCCGTTGCGTACCGTTCATGCTTTCCTCCTCTTGCCCGCCTTCCGGCGGCTGTTGGCGTTTCCTCGGTGTCTTCTTGTCGGACGGTTGATCCATCCGCCTTATGAATTGTCGTTTGCGGAGCTTACGCTAGGCACTCCGGCGATAGATGTCCTTGTAGCTGTCCCGCAGGATGTTCTTCTGCACCTTGCCCATGGTGTTGCGTGGCAGTTCCCTGACGAAGAACACCCGCTTGGGCTGCTTGAACTTCGCCAGCCGGCTCTCCAGTGCCCGAAGCACGACCTCTTCGGTCAGCTCGGCATCCTTCTCGGGGACCACGACAGCGGTGACGGCCTCGCCAAAATCGGGATGCGGCACGCCGATGACGGCGCTTTCCACCACGCCCTCTATGGCGTCGATCTCGCCTTCGATCTCCTTGGGATAGACGTTGAAGCCGCCGGTGATGACGAGGTCCTTGCCGCGCCCGACGATGTGCAGATAGCCGCGCGCGTCGATCTTGCCGAGGTCGCCGGTGATGAAGAAGCCGTCGTGGAACTCGCTGGCCGTCTTCTCCGGCATGCGCCAGTAGCCCTTGGTCACGTTCGGGCCCTTCACCTCCACCATGCCGATCTCGCCGGCGGCAAGCTCCGCGCTCGAGGCGGGATCGGTGATCCGCACGGTGACGCCGGGTAGGGGGAGGCCGACCGTGCCTGCGATGCGCTCGCCCTCATAGGGGTTCGAGGTGTTCATGCAGGTTTCGGTCATGCCGTAGCGTTCGAGGATGGCGTGGCCCGTCCGCTCGTGGAACGTGCGGTGGGTCTCCGGCAGCAGCGGCGCGGAGCCGGAGACGAACAGGCGCATATGCGCGGTCGCCTCGCGCGTCAGCCCCGGCTGGTCGAGCAGCCGGGTGTAGAAGGTGGGCACGCCCATCAGGCAGGTCGCGCGATCCATCAGCGCGATCGCCTCGCGCGGGTCGAATTTGGCGCGGAAGAACATCGACGCCCCGCTCAGCAGGACGATGTTCACTGCGACGAACAGGCCATGGGTGTGGAACAGCGGCAGCGCGTGGATCAGCACGTCCTCTCCGGTGAAGCGCCAGCATTCCTTCAGTGCCAGGGCATTCGAGAGCAAGTTGCCGTGGCTCAGCATGGCGCCCTTGGCGCGGCCGGTGGTGCCGGAGGTGTAGAGGATGGCAGCGAGGTCATCCGGTCCGCGCGCCACGTCATCGAAGGTGGGCGGGAAGTCGGCCGCTGCGAGGGTGAGGGAGCCGGTACCGTCGGCGCCGAGCGTCTCGACGCAGGGCACGCCGACCTCGCCGGCCAGGGCGCGGGCTTCGGCCTCGATCTCGGGTCGGCAGACGAATAGCGCCGGTTCTGCATCGCCGAGGAAATAGCGCACCTCGTTCAGCGTGTAGGCCGTGTTGAGCGGGAGATAGACCGCGCCCCCGCGAACGCAGGCGAGATATAGGGCGAGGCACGGCCAGGACTTCTCGGCCTGCACCGCCACGCGATCGCCGGGCTTCACGCCGCGCGCGACGAGAAGGCCGGCGAGCCGGGCCGAGAGCGCCAGAAGCTCGCCATAGGTCGCGCTCGTGCCGTCCGCCAGCATGGCCACCGGCTTGTCGGGCCACGGGACTGCGGAGCGGATGGCGTCGAACAGGTGGTTCTCGGACATGACGGCTTTCAGGGGACGGGAACAAGGGCATTGGAGGCGGTATCGACCTTGACCAGCTTGCGCACGCTGGCGCTTGCGACGATCTCGCCCTTTCCGGCAAAGGCTTCGTGGTTCTTCTCGATGTCGGCCGGAACATACCGATAGTTCACCATCAGCCCGGCGGCCTGGGTGATGCCCTTCGCCGACAGGTCGCCCATCGGGTTGACGCGTTCCAGCCGCGCGCCGTTGCCCAGATGGAAGCGGGCCACCGGATCGACCGGTCCGCCTTTAGACGTGCGGGCGACGAGCAGATAATAGCCGCCGAGGGGAGCGAGGACGCCCGTAAGCTCCTCGCGCAGTTCAGGCTTCTCCGCCCAGTCCGGGGCATCGAGCTTCTCCAGCGCTTTGCGGTCGGCGGTGGTAAGCACGGCGCTGCTCTCTGCCCGGCGCTCGGCATCCAGCCATTTGCGAAAGCCGGGCACGGGCGACAGCGTGACGAAGGTCGAGAGGGAGGGAAGCTCGCGCGAGATCTCCTCAAGCACCTGCTTGATCAGGAAGTTGCCGAAGGAGACGCCGGCGAGGCCTTTCTGGCAGTTGGAGATGGAATAGAAGACGGCGGTGGTCGCTTCCCGCGGCTGCAGGACCTTGCGGGTCGGATCGAGGATCGGCCGGATCGCACCGGGTGTCTCCTTCATCAGGGCGACCTCGACGAAGATCAGTGGCTCGTCGACCAGCGCGGGATGGAAGAAGGCGTAGCAGCGCCGATCCGGTGAATCGATGCGCGAGCGCAGATCGTCCCAGTCGCGGATGGCGTGGACGGCCTCGTAGCGGATGATCTTTTCCAGGACATTGGCTGGCGTCGACCAGTCGATGCGCTTCAGCACCAGAAAACCCCGGTTGAACCACGACGAGAACAGGTGCGCGAAATCGCGGTCGACCTCGGCGAAGTCGCGCCGGCGCGCCATGGCGTCCATGAGCTGCTCGCGCATGCGCACAAGCGAGAGCGTACCACCCGGTGCGAGATTGAAGCGGCGGAAGAGCTCCTGCCGGCGCGGCTCGCTCGCCCGGTGCAGGTCGGGTGCGGCGGCCGGCCCGTTGCGCCCGTAGGCGTCGAGCGCGCTTGCAAGCCGGCGTGGATCGGGGCCGAACTTCTCGGCGAGCACCTCGAAGAAGGCGATGCTCTCGCCGATCTTCATATGCGCGTAGCGGTCGAGGATGTCCGCCGCGAGGGCGACGCCGGAAGCTTCGCCGCGGCCGGAAAGGAGCGTCTCGCAGCGCTCGGCGAGCGTTTCCACCCGCGTCGCCCCGCTCACCCGCTGCGAGCGGTCGAGCAGGGTGCGGCCGCGCTCCGCGATGGAGGTCAGAAGGTCCGCTACGAAGGAGGCGTTCGATCCCATGGCTGTTCCAGCGTTCGATGTTCGCTAACGACCCGCCGGGAGGGACGGGTGCCTGGAATGCACGAGGACTGCGATTTCGGTATCGAGTGAAGGCGAATCTGCATCTAAAGTCAATCATCAAGTATACAAGATGTCTCCTCTTGCATTGCGGCATGGAAGGTGGCTTCCTGCGGACGGAGGTATGCCGTGCGTGGTGAACAGACCCCGAGGCTTCGCGAAGCTCTCGAAGAGGATATCGTTTCAGGCCGGCTGCGCCCGGGACAGAGGCTCGACGAGGCCGGCCTCGCCAAGCGTTTCGGCGTGTCCCGCACGCCAATCCGGGAGGCGCTGATCCAGCTCTCCGCCTCCGGCCTCGTCGATATGCGTCCCCGGCGAGGTGCCTATGTCGCGCTGCTCGGTCCGCGCGAACTCGTCGAATCCTTCGAGCTCATGGCGGAGATCGAGGCCTCCTGCGCGCGCCTCGCGGCCCAGCGGCTCGGAGCGGCGGATCGCGCCGCGATCAACGAGGCGCATGCGGCGTGCTGCGAGGCCGTGACGGCAGGCGACGACGATGCCTACTATCCCGCCAATGCCCGCTTCCATGCGGCGATCTATGCGGCGACGGGAAACCGCGTCCTGCGGGCCGAGGCGATACGGCTGCAGACCGCGCTACAGCCCTATCGGCGCCTTCAACTCAAGGTGCCGCGGCGCATCGCGGCGTCGCTCGCCGAGCACGAGGCCATTCTGCAGGCCCTGCTGGAAGGGGACGGCGTCACTGCGGCGGAGCGGATTCGCGCCCATGTGCTGGTGCAGGGCGAGCGGTTCATGTCGCTGCTCGCCGCCCTGCAGCAGGAGACCGAAACGACCGATTGATCTCGCGGCGCTCTTAGGCGCGGCGCGTCACCCCAGATACGCGCCGCCGTTCACGTGCAGGGTCTGTCCGGTGATGTAGCGGGCGGCCGGGCCGCTGAGGAAGCGGACCATGGCGGCGACCTCGTCCGGCGTGCCGCGCCGCCCGAGCAGGTTGGCGGTCGAGGCGTGGTGATGGGGACGGTGGCCATCCCCACGTACGGTGTCGATCAATCCCGGCGAGACGAGGTTCACCGTCACGCCGCGCTCCGCCATCTCATGCGCGAGCGCCCGGGTGAGACCGTCCAAACCCGCCTTGGCCGCGACGACATGCGCCCGGTTGCGGGCGCCGATATGGGCGGTGAGGCCGCCGATATTGACGATCGTTCCTTCGCCGGAACGCGAGAGCGGCTCCAGCGCCGCCTTGGCGAGCAGGAAGGGCGCGTCGAGCGCGAGCGTCATCACCTCGCGCCAGCGTGCGTAGGTCAGATCGTCGAGCGGCGCCTCGCTGCGTATGGCGGCGTTGTTCACCAGGATGTCGAGGCGCCCGAAGGTGTTGAGGCTCGCTTCGACGATGGCCGTCACCTCATCCGGCTGCGTGACGTCGCCCAGCATGCCGAGCGCCCGGCCGCCGGCCGCCTCGATCGTGGCCACTACGGCGTCCACCGCCTCGCGGTCGTGGCGTCCCACCACGACAACGGCCGCTCCGCCCTGCGCGAGCGTAAGCGCGATGGCCCGGCCGATGTTGCGCGACGCCCCGGTGACGAGCGCGACGCGCCCCGCCAGTTCCTGGCCTGCGAAGGCGAATGCCTGTGGAACGAGCGTGTCCATCACATGCCCTGCCGGGCAGCGGTCAGATCAACGTCGCCGCCTCGGGCGAGGGCGGCGAGCGCGTTTCGCAGAGCTCTGACGCTGTCGTCGCCCATGCCGCCAAACTGCAGATTGGCCTCGAACTTTGCCGCCAGTTCCGCGTCGGGGAGGGGCTCGTGCGCGCCGCCGCGCATATAAGGTTGGCGCAAGGTGACCACGCGGCCGTCGGCCAGCGTTGCTTCGAGGTGGCCGGTGAAGTTGCGTGGATACTCATCCGTCGGGTCCATCTCGTAGGAGATTTTCGCCGCCAGCGCCTGCACGGCCTGATCCTGCGAGCGCGCGTCGGTGAACTGCCCGAGACCGGCGGCGCGGTCGATGAAGGCGACCGCCATGCAATAGGGCGTGGAGAACTTGCCGGCATAGCCGTTCGGAGGGCGATGCTTCGAGGCGAGCGGTTCCCACAGGCGGTGAACCGTCCCCTCTCCCACCTTGCAGCGGATGGACACGATGTCTTCCGCACGCACGCCCCCGGCGGCCAGCCTCAGCGCACAGTCGACGAAGGGTTGGGTCATGGTTCCGCACGCATAGGGCTTGAAGGCCAGGCCCTCGATCACCCAGCGCGTGCCGAGACCCTCCGTCAGTTGATCGAAGTCCGGCACCTTCGAAGGGGCGAACGCCTTGAACATGCCGTGCGTGCCTTCGAACACGGTGAGGGGTCCGGCGAAGCCGGCGCGCGCGAGATGCACGGCGCGCAGCCCCGCCTGAGCTGCCGCGCCGGCATGGAGGCGCTTCGTCGAGGAACCGTCGGCGAGGTACTCGATGATGCCCGACGCCAGGCTGCCGGCGATGCCGAGCGCACGCGCCGTCGTCGCCGCGTCGAGGCCGAGCACGGCGGCGACGGTGACGGTGGCCGCCGGCGCACCGAAGATCGCCGTCGGGTGGAACCCCGCCTTGTGGGTCGCCTGTGGGGCGACGAGGCTGAGGCGGCACATCAGCTCGGCGCCGATCGCGATGCCGCGCATCACCGCTGTGCCGTCCACACCATGCTGTTCCGCGGCGGCGAGCGCCGCCGGCACCACCACGGCACCGGGATGCACGGGGCCGCCCTCGAACGTATCGTCGAAGTCCTCGCCATGCGCGGCGGTGCCGTTCACCAGCGCGGCGTCGTACATGCCGAGCCGGCGCGCATGGCCGAGCGCGGTGCATCGCCCGTCATCGACTGCGCTTGCCAGGCACGCCCTGACGTAGTCGGTCTCGCGCGCGGCGACGATCAGGCCGGCAATGTCGATCAGCAGGTTTCGGCAGACGGCGCCGGCCGCGGCGTTCGGCTGGGCATGCGCGGCGAAGCTGCCGATCTCCAGCGCCAGGGGGGGCGCCGAGAGGGTCGTGCTGTGCTGGTTCATCCGTGCGCTTCCTGAAGTTTGGCCTTCTCGGCCTTTTCGAGCCTGGCCTTGCGGGCATCGCGCACCTCGCGCGTCAGCGAGTAGACGACGAAGCAGGTCGAGGCGAGCAGCAGCCCGACGCAGATGGGATCCTGCAGGAACACCATCATGTCGCCCCCCGACAGGACGAGGGACCGACGGTAGCTCGATTCCACCATGTGGCCGAGGACGACGCCGAGGATCATCGGCAGGAAGGGGAAGCCGAACATCCGCATGAGATAGCCGACCAGACCCAGCGCAAGCGCGATGCCGAGGTCGAAGGTGGCGTTGTTCAGCGTGTAGATCCCCGAGAGGATGAGGGCGAAGATGAACCCGGCGCGGTAGGGACGCGGCCGGTTCACCAGCCACACCGCGGCCGGCAGCAGCAGCATGCCGACGCCGACCTGCGCGATGATCGCCACGAAGGAGCCGACATAGAGGCTGTCGATGACCTGCGGGTTCTGCTCGAACAGGCGCGGGCCGGGCAGCAGGCCGTGCATCAGCAGGCCGCCGAGCAGCACCGCGGTCGAATTGGAACTGGGAATGCCGAAGCTCAGCAGCGGGATCAGCGCGGTGCTCGCCACCGTGTTGTTCGCGGTTTCCGGCGCCGCGACGCCTTCCTCCGAGCCCTTGCCGAATTTTTCCGGTGTCTTCGACCACCGGCGGGCCTCGTTGTAGGACATGAAGGCGGCGATGGAGCCGCCGCCGCCGGGCGTCAGGCCCTCGAACAGGCCGAGTATGCAACCGATGGTCTGGGACCGCCTCAGCCTGTTCATCATGGCGAGGCTGGGCAGCCGCACTCGCACGGATTCCTTGAGCTCGGTCACGTTGGTCGAACCGGACTGACTCATCAGTTCGGTCATGGCGAACAGACCGACCATGACGAGCACCGGCTCGACCCCATTGAGAAGATCCGGCACGTCGAAGGTGAAGCGGGTGACGCCGGAGATGGGGTCGGTACCGACGGTTGCGATCATCAGGCCGATCACCGCGGCGGCCAGTCCCTTCAACAACGAGCCGCCGGTCATCGAGGCGATGACGCTGAGCCCGAGGATGCCGAGGCCGAAATAGGAGGGCGGGGTGAAGGCCAGCGCCAGCCAGGAGAGCGGCTCGGTGAGCAGCACCAGCATGGCAAGGCCGAACAGGCTGCCGACCACGCCGGACATCAGCGAAATGCCTAGCGCCTCGCCGGCGCGGCCCTGCCGGTTCAGCTCATAGCCGTCGATCACGGTCGCCGCGGACGAGTTGGTGCCGGGCGTGCGGATCAGGATCGCCGGGATTGAGCCGCCATATTCGGCGCCGATGTAGACGCAGGCGAGCAGCGCGATCGCCATCGCCGGGTCCATCGTGTAGGTGAAGGGCAGCACCAGCGCCATGGTGATGGACGCGGAGATGCCCGGCAGCGCGCCGCCGAGGATGCCCCAGACGAGGCCCATGATGGCGACGGGGATGAGCGGTGTGCCAGTGAGCAGATGGACGATATCCCAGAACATTGTCATCAGAGCAGCCCCTCGAACAGGGTGCCCACGGGCTGGTTGACGCCCAGTAGCTTCACGAAGATCGCCCAGTACAGCACCGCCCCGCCGATCGCGGCGGCTGGAATGGTCCAGCGGCGCGGCGCGCCTTCGTAGAACGCGACCGCGCCGATGAGCAGGGCGACGCTCACCAGATAGCCGACATAGGGAAGGATCAGCACATAGACCACGCCGAGGGCGAGGAAGCCCAGCGCGCGCGGCAGCCTCACGTCGGTCTCCTGCTCGTCCCGGCCATCGGTGGCCGCCGTGCGCCCCGTTCTCAGCGAGCGCAGGAAGAGCGCTACACCGATGAGCGCCAGCACGACCGCCAGCGCATGCGGCAGGCCGATCGCGCCCACCTCATCTTCGAGCGTGCTGTTCGCTATGGAGCCGGTCGCGAAATAGTAGCCACCGGCGAGCGCGAGCAATACGAGGCCGCTCCAACCGTCCTTGTTCATGTCAGACCCTTCCCGAAGTCGCGCGCAACTGGCTCATGCCTGCGTGGCGCGAGTAGTGGGGCGGCGTGTCGTTCGCCGCCCGCCGAGGTTGCCGGGCGCTACTTGATCGCGCCCGTTTCCTTCAGGAACGCTTCCGTGTTCTGGGCAAAGTTGTTCACGAAAGCCGCATAGTCCTTGTGCGGGACAAACTGCGCCACCAGAACTTCTTCCGTGTACCGCTTCTTGTAGTCGGGATCCTGAAGCACCTTCTGGATCGCCTCGTCCCAAACCTTGGTCACGTCGTCGGGAAGACCCTTCGGACCGGCCAGCCCGCGGAACTTGATGAGCTGGACATCGTAGCCGGACTCCTTGACGGTCGGCACGTCGGGCTTCTGCGGCAGCCGTTCCGGATTGAAGGTCGCGAGCACGCGCACCTTGCCGGCGTCGAGCTGCGAGCGGATCTCCTG
Source organism: Xanthobacteraceae bacterium (assembly GCA_029239875.1). Taxonomy (GTDB): domain Bacteria; phylum Pseudomonadota; class Alphaproteobacteria; order Rhizobiales; family Xanthobacteraceae; genus Ancylobacter. Next base: position 98,080 of record JARBUD010000006.1, read on the forward strand.
GAACTCGCCGATGCCGATGTCGAGCGTGCCGTTGAGCACGTTCAGCATCATGTCGCCACCACCCTCATGGGTGACGATGGCCGGATTGACGCCGGCGGCACGCTTGAGCTGCTCGGCCGCTTGGCGCTCCAGCGAGGCCGGGTTCGCGGCACCCCACTTCCCGCGCTCGGTCTTCGCCTTGTCGATGACGTCCTGAAGCGTCTTGTAGGGACTGTCGGCACGGGTGAAGACCACCTCGCTATCGGCGAAGATGTTCGCCAACGGCTCCAGGTCTTTGTAGGTCTTGGGCGGCTTGCTGAGCAGCGAAGTATACACATAGGTCGGCGTGGTCGCGTAGAACACGCTGCCATCCGGCGGTGAGCCCGCGACGCGCGCGACGGCCTTGGCGCCGCTGCCGCCCTGTACGTTCTCGACCACGAAGGTCGCGTTGATGTACTTGCCGAGATATTTCGACAGCTCGCGCACGAAGACATCCGACCCGCCGCCGGGGCTCGAATGGGTGATCAGCGTCACCACCTTCTGCGGATAGGGCGCCGGATCGGCCGTAGCCGTGTCGGAGAAGAGGCCGCCACCCGCGAGGGCAGCGGCCAACACCAGCGCCGTACCGGCGCGTGTCAGGCTCGCATTGAAGTCCATTTTCGTTCCTCCCAGAAAGGCGGCACCTCTTCGGGTGCTCGCCGGTTCGCTTGTCGTCTATCCCGCCACCGTCTCCAGTTGGTCGACTTCCGCCGCCGACAGCAGGTTCATCAGCCGCGCGATGTCGGCGCCGGTATCGAGGCTGCGGGCGAGGGCGAGAACCTCCCTCTGCGCACGCTCGTCCAGCACGCCTTCCGCGCACATGTGGAACTTGCCGTCGAGGTCGGCGTCGCTGATGGGGTTCAGAGGACCGCCGCGGTAGCGCTCGTCGGCCCACTGCACGAGGGTGCGCCCGTCCTTGGTATCCACCTCGATGCGCGAGCGGATGAGGTCGTAGCCGAGCGCGTCGATTGCCGGATCACCGATCACGTCGGTGCGCGCCTGAAGGTCCTGCATCGCCACACCGGCGACGAAAGCATCCTCGAACTCGTGGTGACTGGCGCGGCGGCGCAGCACGATCATCGCGAGCAGCGCCGGCATGGAGAACTTCGCCTGAAGGTGGTTGCGGGCAATGGGGTAGCGGATCGGCTCGATGATGTTCTTGCCGGCGAAGAAGCGGATGCGGGCGACCTCGTCTGGCTTCAGGTCATGGTCGAGCACCAGCTTGAGCATGGCGTCCATCGACTGGTGCGTGAGGATGCCGGACGGATAGGGCTTGATCGACACGCCGGGGCTGACGATGGTCAGCGGCGCACCGAAGCCCTGCGCCGCCTTGGCCGGATCGAAGCCTTCGCCCATCACCGAGAAGAAACCCCAGGGGCCGTCGAGCGCGGTCGGATCGGCATCGAAGCCGCGTGCGGCCAGCAGCGCGGCCGTGACCCCGTTCTCGCTGGCGCGGCCGACGTGCAGCGGCTTCGTCATGGTGCCGAAATTGACCCGAATGCCGGCCGCGAGGCTCGCGGCGATGCCCAGGGCATGGGCGAGGCGCGAGCCGGTCAGCCCGAGAAGTTTCGCCGCCGCGACGCAGGCGCCGAAGGTGCCGACCGTGCCGCTCGAATGATGCCCCCGCCGATAGTGGCGCGGCAGCATCCATTCGGAGATCTTGCACTCCACTTCGAAACCGAGCTGGAAGGCCAGCATGATCTCGCGCCCGTCGCGCTGCTCCAGCATATCGGCGACCAGGAGTGCGGCGGTCAGCGGCGGAACGGTCGGATGCGTCAGCAGGCCATAGACATGTGCGGGATCGTGCGAGACCTGCGTGTCGTCCCAGTCATGCGCGTGACCGGCCGTGCCCCAGACGCGGGCGGCGAGGGGAGCGGGAACGCGCCGCTTGCCGGCGACCGGCAGCGGCGCATCGGCACGTCCGCCCTGATCGAGCGCGTCCTCGATCAGGATACGCACGGAAGGCTCCCGGCTGCCGGCGAGATAAAGGCCCAGGGCATCCACGATGCAGCGCCGACCGATGTCCAAGGCCTCGGCCGGAAGGTCGTCATAGGTCGTCGTCTCGAGGAACCGAAGCGTCGCGCTGGTGATGCCGGTCTCGGCAGCATTCATGAAATCCACTCCTGAAGAAGCTAGGCGAGATTGGAACCGGCGAGCAGGCGCTGCTTGGCCGACATGACATGAGCCATGTGCGCCGCCTGTGCGCGGTCGGGGTCGTGAGCCGCGATGGCTTCCACCATCTCGTGGTGCTCGTGATTGGACTCCTGCATCGAGCGCCCCACCATGAGGTTGCGGGCGCGATAGAGCTGGAGTTGCTTGATGAGCGAGAGGTACTGGCTCGCCAGGATCGGATTGGCCGCGTGGGCGACGATGAATTCGTGCAGCGCGAAGTTCTCCGCCAGGTAGCGCTCCGTCTCACCCGCCGCGATCGCCTCGTCCATCGCGGTGACGAAGCCGCGCAAAGTGGCGACCTCGTCGTCGGTGGCGCGGATCGCCAGCAGGCGGCCGGCGAGGGCGAAGAGAAAGGCCCGCACCTCATAGATCTGCGCGGCCTGATCCGCCGTCAGCCGGCGCACGAACACGCCGCGGTTGGGGATCTGTTCGATCAGGCCGCTCGCCTCGAGCGAACGCAGCGCCTCCCGGATCGGCCCGCGGCTGGTGCCGAAACGGAGAGTGAGCTCCTTCTCGTTGATCCGGTCGCCCGGCGCGTACTCGCCCCCGAGGATGACCCGCTGGATTTCCTCCTCGATGAGCATGGGCAGGGAGCGGGACTTCAGCAGTTCGATCGCGGGCGTGGGCATGCGCTCCTCCGTCGTCGAAGGCGATCCAATGCCGGTTTTGTCAGCGTGTCAATTGTCGATTGTAGGACAATTGGCACTACCCGCGTGAAATGTGAGGGCATACATCGAGCGGCTCCTTTCGGCGCCGCGGTTTTCAGGTCGCCGTCGTGTGGTTTGTTCCGCGCCGGCGAACGCGAGATGGCGACTTCTGCCATATTCAATGGCGTTCGGGGTCAGCCGACTCACTCGCTAGATTGTTGACAGTTGTCAGTTATGCGATAGACCAGAGTTGCCTGGAATGGAGGAAGCACCATGGCCGTAGTGGAAGCCGTACCGGAGCTCGTGCCGTCGACAAGATTGATGGAGGGCTTCTCCTTCCGGCGCATCAAGACGCGGGGCGCTGAGATCAATGTCGCTACGGCGGGGGAGGGGCCGCCTCTGCTTCTGATCCACGGCAACCCGCTCACGCTCGTGAGCTGGCACAAGATCGCGCCCTCGCTTGCCCGGGACTTTTCCGTCGTGGCGATCGACATGCGCGGCTATGGCGACAGCTCGAAGCCCTATGGCGGCGAGGACCACTCGGGCTATTCGTTCCGCTCGATCGGCGAAGACGCCTTCGACGTGATGGATGCCCTCGGCCACAAGACCTTCGCGGTTGCCGGCCATGACCGCGGCGCGCGCGTCGGGTTTCGCATGTGCCTGGACCAGCCCGAGCGCATCACCCACTACGCGGCGCTCGACATCGTGCCGACCCACCACGTGCTGAACAACATCACGGTGGGATGGGCGCGCGAAAGCTACCACTGGTTCTTCATGGCGCAGAAAGCTCCTTTCCCGGAGAAGCTGCTGGGCGCCGATCTCGACTACTACATGCGCTACAAGCTCAATAAGAAGGGCGTCGGTCTCGACATCTTCACGCCAGAGGCGATGGAAGAGTATATACGCTGCGCCACGCCCGAGCAGATCCACGCGGTCTGCGAGGACTACCGCGCCACCGTCACCGTCGACCTCGACATGGACACGGCGGACTACGGCAAGCGGCGCATCACCTGCCCGACCCTGGTGATCTGGGGTGACAACAGCCATTGCGGTCGCCACTTCAAGCCCGTCGAGGCATGGGCGGAATGGGCCGACGACCTGGTCGGCTTCTCCGTGCCGACCGGCCACTATCCCGCCGAGCATCGGCCGGACCTCGTCTACGCCGCCTTCTACCGCTTCTTCCGCGGCGAGCCGGTGGCATGACCTTCGCGCGCGTGACGGCGGAGACGGCCAAGAGCCGTCTCCATGCCGGAGACGAGGTGGCCTTCCTCGACGTTCGCGAGGCGGCTGCCTTCGGCGACGGGCATGCGCTCTTCGCGATCCCCTGTCCCTATAGTCGGCTGGAACTGTCGGCGATTTCGCTGGTTCCGCGCCCCGACTGTCCGGTTCTTCTCATCGACGACGGCGACGGCGTGGCGGAGAAAACGGCACGGCGGCTCGCCACCTGTGGCTACACCGATGTCGCGGTCGTCGAGGGTGGCATGCCGGCCTGGACAGCGGCCGGCTTCGGCGTCTTCGCGGGCGTCAACGTGCCCAGCAAGACGCTCGGCGAACTGCTCGAGCATGAGCACCATCCGAAAATGATCGACGCTGCGACGCTGGCCCTCTGGCAGGAGGAGGGCAGGCCGCATGCCTTCTTCGATGCGCGCCCGCCGGGCGAGTTCGCCAAGATGCGCATTGCCGGCGCCCGCTGCGTGCCGAATGGCGAACTCGCACATCGCCTCGCCGCGGCGGTTCCCGACGAGAAGACGCCCATCGTCATCACCTGCGCTGGCCGCACGCGCGGAATCGTCGGCGCGCTGAGCCTGCGCGCGCTCGGCGTGCGCAACCCGCTCTATGCGCTCGAAAATGGAACGCAGGGCTGGGCGCTGGCAGGATTGCCGCTCGATCGCGGCACGCAGGCCGATCCGATGCCGACATTGGATGATGAGGCCGCCTCCGTCAGCCGCCGGCGCGCAAGCCGGCTCGCCGCTGCCGCCCGGCTGCCCCGCGCCACGGTCGCGCAAGCGGAGGCATGGCTTGCGGAGGCAAACCGGACGACCTTCCTGTTCGACCTGCGCAGCGCGACCGAACGGTCGGTCCGTCCGGTGCCGGGCGCCGTTCCCGTGCTCACAGGTCAGCTCGTGCAGGCGACCGACCAGTATGTCGGCGTCCGCCATGCGCGGCTGATCCTGATGGACGACACCGGGCTTCGGGCCGGGCTCGCTGGCCTCTTCCTGCGCGCGCTGGGCTTCGAGGTTCATGTGCTGGCGCTGGACGATCATCGGGGCGCCGGCATTCCAGTCGTGCCGCCTTTGTCGCTGATGCCGCCAGCGTCGCCGCCGGAGATCGGGGGCCGTGCGGCCTGGGCGGCGACGCTTCAAGGAGTTCCTCTTCTCGATCTGCGTTCCTCTTCGGAATGGGAGGAGCGGCGCCTGAGCTGTGCGCGACGGGCCATGCGAACGGATCTGCCGGGCGTGCTGCCTGCCGGCGTCAGCCGCGTGCTCCTGCAGGGTGAGGCCGGCGTCGTGGCGGCGGCCAGTGTCGACCTCGCGGAGGCAGGCATTGCTACGCAATGGCTGTCGGACGATTTCGACGCCTGCGCGGCGGCGGGCTGGCCGGTAGAGACGACGCGCCGCCCGTTGGACCGCCATCTCGCTCGTGATCGGGTGTGGTTCGTGCACGACCGGCACGACGGCAATGCCGAGGCGTCCCGCCGCTATCTCTCCTGGGAAATGGGGCTCATCGCGCAGCTCGATGCCGAGGAGCGCTCGGCTTTCGGCACCATACCCATCGACGAGCTCGCCCGCGCGCCGCTGTCGACATCCTAAGGCCCTGCCGCGAGTGGCCGAGGGCTTTTTCTGGAAGTCAGGCTTTCCTGACAAAAAGAGGGGGCGGACCTGTATCCGCCCCTTCTGACATTCGCCGTGATCGAGTGGCTGATGGATCAGGTCTTCGTCGCATGGCTGCCGGCACGGCCGGCGGCATCTTCCTGCTGCAGGCGCAGCATGGCGGCTTCCTCTTCCGCCTCAGCCCGGTTCTGCTTGCGCTTGCCCCATGCGGTCATACCCAGCGACAGCAGCATCACACCGATGATGGCGAGCGCGCCCGGCCGCTCGAAAATGTAGAGCGGGTTCCCGCCGCTGAGCTGATAGGAACGCAGGAACTCGGTCTCCAGCATGCGTCCGAGCAGGATGCCGACTACCACGGCCGCGACCGGGTACTGGTAGCGCTGCAAGGCGAAGCCCAGCAGGGCGAAGACGAACAGCGTGATCGGTCCCGCCGTCTCGCCGGTCACCGCATAGGTGCCGAGCGTGGCGATGACCAGGATCGCCGGCAGGACATAGCGCGTGCGCACCTTCACGATGTTGCTGGCGACGTAGATGAACCCGATGCCGACCGCCAGCAGCACGATGGCCTGGACGATGTTGTTGAGGATGATGGCGTAGACCATCGGCTTCTGGGTTTCGATGAAGCTCGGGCCCGGCACGATGTTGTGCATCATGAAGGCCGCGATCAGGATCGCCGTGGCGCCGCCGCCGGGAATGCCCAGCGCCAGCATGGTCGCCATCGAGCCGCCCTCGGCGCTTGCTACGGCGGATTCCGCCGCCACCACGCCCTTCGGATTGCCCTTGCCGAAGGTCGCGCTGTCCTTGGCGGTCCGCTTGGTCTCGGCATAGGCGATGAGGTTGCCGATGGACGAGCCGACGCCCGGCACCGCGCCGATGACGATGCCGATGATCGACCCGCGCAGCAGTACGCCGGGAAACTTCAGCGTGCCCCAGCAGCCCTTCAATATCCGGCGCACGCTCACCTCGCGCGAGCCCTCGGCCTCGATGATGTAGTCGCGGCCGGCAAGGCTGAGCAGCTGGCCGGCGGCAAGCAGGCCGATCATCGCCGGGATAGGCGAGATCCCGTCGAGCAGGACCGGTATGCCCATGGTGCCCCGGGTGAAGCCGGCGGTGTTCATGCCGATCGTGCCGAGCAATATGCCGAAGGCGGCAGCGAGCAGGCCGCGGCTGATATAGGTCGATCCGAGCGAGCCGAGCAGCAGCATGCCCCAGAGGGCCACGGCGAACATCTCCACCGGCCCGATCCGCAGCACGATGTCGGCGAGCGGCTCGACGACGAGGAGCAGCAGCAGATAGCCGCCGATGCCGCAGATGGTGGAGGCGAAGAGCGCGTAGCCCAGCGCCTCGTTATGCTCCCCCTTCTTCGACATGGCGTAGCCGTCGAAGGTCGTCGCGAAGGACGATGGCGATCCGGGAATGTTCATCAGGATCGCCGGTACCGAGCCGCCGAAGCCTGCCCCGGTGTATACCGAGGTCAGGAAGACGATCGCCGAGAAGAAGTCCATGTACAGCGACATCGGCAGCACGATCGCCATGGCCATGGTGATCGAGATGCCCGGTATGGCGCTGAACACGAGCCCGACGATCAGACCGGGAACGATCCATCCCCAAGACCCGACCGAGGAGAACATGATGCCGAGGGCATCCTGGAAGGCCGAAATATCGATCATGTCGGGGCCTCACAGAATGGTGGTGTGCATGGGGAAGGGGATCAGCGCCCGGAAGCCGTAGACACCGACAAGCGTCACCGCGAGCGAGAAGCCAATGAGATGCAGCGGGCGGCGCTCTCCGCAGACGGCCATCGCCGCGGCGGTGAACAGGAAGATGCCGATGTCGAAGCCGATGACGTCGAGCAGGAAGACCAGCAGCCCGAGCGCGGCGCCAAGGCTCGCCATTCGGATGATGTCGGAGCGCTCGGAGGGAATCGTCGGCGCGAGAGGGTCCTGTTCCTTCGGGGACTTGGCGGTCTCCTTGTCGACCCGATGAAAGCACTGCGGGATGATGAAGAGGTACATGGCCAGGGCGAAAAGCGCGACCGGCTGCACCAGAAGCAGGTTGTTGACGCTCAGGGACACGCTGCGGGCATCCAGCAGATACCAGAACACAGCTGCGGCGATGAGCGTGATGAGGGCGAGATGCCCATAGTCGATGGTGTATCTGTGCTGACCGATACGCATCGTCATCTCCGTTCGTGAAGGTGGAGGGCGAGCGCGCGACCGCGACCGCCCTCCTGGCGATGCGAGCTACTTCAGCAGGTCGACGTATTTCGCCATCTTGGCGGCGTTGTCGCGATAGGCCTTGTCGGACGCCTCGGGGCCGAACCAGGTCGTGGCCAGCTCCTGCTTCTGGAGTGCCTCGATCGCCTGCGGGTTCTTGCTCGCCCGTTCGACGGCACCGGCGAGGAACTTGTAGATCTCGGGCTGCTCGTTCTTCAGCTTCGTCGTGACCGCCCAGCCGCGCTGCGAGCCCTCGACGAAGTCACTCTTGACGCCGCTCGCCGCCAGCAGGGGCGCGTCGGGATACCAATCGACCTTCTCGGCCGCGAAGATGGCGAGCGGGCGAACCTTGGTCTTGAGAGGCAGGAAGCCTTCGCCGCCGACGAAGCCGACGTCGACCTGCGCGCCCGCGGTGGCATTGCGGGCCGGCCCGCCGCCGTCATAGGTGACGATGCGCAGCTTGGTCGGGTCGATCTCGGACGCCTGCATGGCAAGCACCATGTTGGCATAGTCCGCCGAAGCCGGCTGCACGCCGATGCTGAGGCTGGAGGGATCCTTCTTCAGCTTCTCGATGACTTCGGCGAAGGTCTTGATCTCGCTGCCCGCCGAGGTCGCCGCAAGCGTGTAGTCGCGCGAGGGCAGATTCAGCATCGCGAAGTCTTCGACCTTGTAGGGCGCGCCTTGCAGGAGCACGGTGAGCGGAATGTACGGGGCGGCCGAGGTGCACATGATGCTGTAGCCGTCGGCCGGCTGGTTGAGGGCGTAGGAATTCCCGAGCTGGGTGCCGGCGCCGGGCTTGTTCACGATCACCAGCGGCTGGCCCAGCTCCTTTTCGAGATAGGGCGCGAAGGCGCGGGACAGCCGGTCATTGTAGCCGCCGGTGGCGAACGGCACGATGACATTGATCGGGCGCGACGGATAGTTGGCCGCCTGCAGGATCGACGGCATCGCGACGAGCCCGCCCGTAACTGCCAGGCCGCCGGCAGCGATCCTGAATGTGTCTCTACGTGTGAAATTGGTCATGGTTTCCTCCCGCCGTTCCATCTGAGTTTGAGTGGCCGGCGACGATGCGCTGGTCGGCCTAGTGGATTGAGCGCAGCCAGACTGTTCTTGATGTCGTCAACTGTCAACAGATTTGGGGTCGCCGCGGAAGCCACTAGGTGTTGTTTCGGTAATCGGCTTCTCTGAATTTATATGAGGAAGCCTGAATTTTATCCGGTAGAATCTAGATTTTCTATGCTGCATTCCGCGTCCCGGCCGGCGACAGATGCGATCGCATGGTGTTGACAGTTGTCAATCTGAATGGCTGTATCACCCCAAGGCATCCGCCGGCGTTCAATCGCTGCGAGACGGGTGCCAGGGAGGTTTGATGTTCACCTGCGGCTCGGGCAGTGAGTCCCTACCTTCGCACCGTTTCCGGACGCCCGGATTTCCGCGCCGAAAGCTGTGTGCCTGATGGACGACGTGGCGCAGAAGCCAATCGGCGCGCGCGTGGAGCGTCCGTCGCCAGGCAAGCGGTGGCTGTGCGTCGGCCTTACCTATGCTGTCGCGGTAGCAGCAGGATACGTCGCTGCGTGGCTGCATGTGCCGCTGCCCTGGATGTTGGGACCGCTCTTCGTTTGTGGCGCCCTCATGGTCCTGGGCGTGCCGCTCCAGGCGGCACCGCACATGCGCGAGATCGGCCAGGTGATCGTCGGCCTTGCCATCGGCATGCGCTTCACGCCGGCTCTCCTGCTGGTTTCCCTGGAACTGCTCCCGGCCATGCTGGGGGCGACGTGCTACATCATCGCCGCGACGTTCGTGGGCGCGCTGATCATGCGTCCCATCGCCCGGATCGATCCCACAACGGCCTTCTTCGCTACGGCCGCGGGTGGCATGGCCGACATGGCGGTCGTGGCCGCGGCGCGCGGGGGCGATACGACCGCCGTTTCCATCGTGCATGCGCTGCGGGTCACCACCGTGGTCAGTCTGGTTCCGTTCCTCGTCTTTGCCTTCGGCGAGCAGGGCACGATCAATTCGGCCGATGCGGGCGCCGCAAGCGATCTGCCGACGCTGCTTCTCGGGCTCGCCGTCGCTTATCTCGGCGCGCATCTGCTGCGTCCCACGGTCATCCCCAATCCATGGCTGCTCGGTTCCCTCCTGCCGAGCGCGGCGCTCGGCGCTTCGGGCCTGCTGAGTGTCGTCGTGCCGGGCGTGATGATCATCGCCGCACAGGTCATGATCGGCGTCTGGCTCGCCATGCGTTTCCGGCGCGACCTGTTCGTTCGGCTGCCGCGCGTGGCCTTCGGCGGTTTGGTGGTGGCACTGCTGCTAGTCGCCGCGGCGGGGCTCGGGGCAGAAATCCTGTCCGTAGCGACGGGGCTCCCGATAACCACGAGCTTTCTGGCGCTTGCGCCGGCGGCCATCACGGAGATGGTGCTGACCGCCAAGGCCATGCACGCCGACGCCGAGCTGGTGACCGCCTTTCACATCGTCCGCATCGCGGTGATCGCCTCGACCATACTCCTGGTCTTCCGGATCTACCGCTACGTGCTGAGGGGGTACTATGGATCTCGGACTTGAGGGCCGCCGCGCCCTCGTGATCGGCGGCAGCTACGGCATCGGCGAGGCGACGGCGGAGATCTTCCTTCGCGAGGGCGCCGAGGTCGTCATCGCCTCGCGCAGCCGCGCCAATCTCGAGGCGGCTCGTGACCGGCTCGAAGCGGCGACGGGCCGGACGCCGGCCATCGCCGTGGCCGATCTCGTCGCCGAGCCAAACGCCGCCGCGACGCTGCTCGCCCATGTCGACGAACTCTGGGGGGCGCTCGACATCCTGGTCAGTGCGGTCGGCGGAAGCGTCCGCGCCGATTTCGACACGCTGTCGGATGAGGACTGGCTCGCCAGCTACCAGTTCAACGTGCTCTCCACGGTCCGCGCCGTGCGAGCCAGCCTGCCCTTGCTGGAGCAGGGCAGGGCGCCGGCCATCGTCACGCTCGGGGCGGCGGCCGCGAAGATGCCCTACGCGCATCAGGTGATGACCAACGTGCACAAGGCGGGACTTCTCGGCCTGGTCAAGACGCTGGCGCTGGAGTTCGCCCCCAAGGACATCCGCATCAACAGCGTCGGCCCGGGCCGAACCAGGACCCCGCTCTGGATATCGCGGGCAAGCCGCATGGCGGCCGAGCGGTCCGTGCCCATCGAGGAGATCTTCGAGGAGTTCTCGGAGGAGATCCCCCTGCGGCGCTTCGCCGAAGCGTCCGAAATTGCGGTGATGGTCGCTTGGCTGGCCAGCCCGCTCGCGAGCTACGTCACCGGCCAGGTCATCAATGTCGACGGCGGCATTGCCCGCGGATTGCTGTGAAGGAGAACGACGTGCCCGACCGGAACAACGCCACCCTTCGGATTGGCGTCCTTGAAGGAGATGACATCGGTCATGAGATCGTGCCCGCCGCTCAGCGCGTAGCCGCCGCCGCGGCTTCGGCAGCGGGGCTCTCCATCGACTGGCGCCCGGTTCCCATCGGCCGGCGTGCACTTGATGAACTCGGTCATACCATGCCGCCGGGAACGCTGGAGACTCTCGGCACGCTCGACGGCTTCATCCTCGGTCCCATCGGCCATCAGGCCTATCCGAAGGTACCGGCGGCGATCAATCCGCACCCCATCCTGCGCAAGCACTTCGACCTCTTCGCCAATGTGCGCCCGACGCGCTCCTATCCCGGGCTCGGGTGCCTTTATGACGACATCGACCTCGTCATCATCCGGGAGAACAACGAAGGCTTTCAGCCGGACCGAAACGTCGTCGCCGGTTCCGGCGAGTTTCGCCCCACGCACGACACGACCATCTCCGTGCGGGTCATTACCCGCGAGGGCAGTCGCAAGGTCGCGCGCGCGGCGCTGGAAATCGCGCGCTCCCGCGGGAAGCGTCTCACGGTCGTCCACAAGGACACCGTGTTCAAGCTCGGTTGCGGGATGTTCGTTGAGGAATGCCACGCCGCCGGCGCAGAGTTTCCGGACGTCGCCATCGACGAGGTCATCGTTGACACCTTCGCCATGAAGCTGGTCCGCGAACCCCAGCGGTTCGACACCGTCGTCACCACTAATATGTTCGGCGACATTCTCACCGATGAAGCGGCGGGTCTGGTGGGTGGCCTCGGCATGGCGCCGGGGCTGTGCATCGGGCGGGGCGACATCGCCATGGCACAGGCGACGCACGGCTCGGCGCCGGACATCGCTGGCAAGGGCGTCGCCAATCCCTACGCCATGATCGAATCTACCCGGATGCTAGTCGAATGGCTCGGCCGCAAGCGCGGCATCGCGGTCGCCGAACGCGCCACGGCCCTCATGAAGGCCGCCATCGAGGCGGCCCTGGCCGACCCCGCCACCCGCACGCCAGACATTCGGGGCACCGGCACACAGGCCGACATGGTCGGCGGAATACTTTCAGCAATGGAGAGGCTCAGTCATGCGGCAGCATAGGATCGCCGTGATACCCGGGGATGGCATCGGCTCGGATGTCATTCAAGCCGGACGCCGCGTGCTGGACGCGCTCGCGGATGCCGACGGTGGCTTCGCTTTCGAATTCGAGAGCTTCGACTGGGGCTCGGATCGGTATCGCCGCGTCGGCAGGATGATGCCGGAGGACGGCGTCGAGACGCTTCGAAGCTTCGACGCCATCTATTTCGGCGCTGTCGGGGACCCGCAGATCCCGGACCACATCACGCTGTGGGAGTTGCGCCTCGCCATCTGCCAGGGCCTGGACCAATACGCCAATGTCCGCCCCTCGCGGCTACTGCCCAACATTGCCGGTCCCCTCCGGCCCGAACTCGGCCGCGAGATCGATTGGGTGATCGTGCGTGAGAACAGCGAGGGCGAGTACGCCGGCGCCGGCGGTCGGGCCCATCGCGGACTGCCGATCGAGGTGGGCATCGACGTCTCGGTGTTCACGCGCGCCGGCGTGGAGCGGATCGCGCGCTTCGCCTGCGAGCTCGCCATGTCGCGGCCGCGGCGCAAGCTGACCATCGTCACCAAATCCAACGCGCAGCGCCATGGCATGGTGTTGTGGGACGAGATCTGCCGCTCGGTCGTGAAGGATTTTCCCCGGCTCGACGTCGACTGGATGCTGGTCGACGCCATGACCATGCGCATGGTGTTGCGGCCGGGCACCGTCGACACCGTGCTTGCCACCAACCTGCATGCCGACGTGTTGTCGGACCTCGCCTCCGCACTCAGCGGTAGCCTTGGCATCGGCGCCACCGGCAATCTTACGCCCGACCGCAGCGCGCCCTCGATGTTCGAGCCGATCCACGGCTCGGGCTTCGATCTGATCGGCAAGGGAATAGCCAATCCCATCGGCGCCTTCTGGACGGCTGTCCTGATGCTTGAGCATCTCGGCGAAGTGGACGCCGCCGCCCGACTCATGGCGGCCATCGAGCAGGTGACTGCCGAGGGGGTAGCTCTGACCCCCGATCTCGGCGGGACGGCCCGCACCGATGACGTCACAGCGGCCGTCATCGGCATCATCAAACGACAAAATGACGCAGAACTCCCCCTGCAGCGCAGCAACGCGTAGAAAGTGCGAGCCCTTCCCGTTTAAATTGTCTACAATTGACGAATGGATGTGAAGAACGAACCGAGTCACCTCAACGACCTGTCCGTGGTGAAGAGCGTATCGCTCACGAGCGCGCTCGAGAAGGAGCTCGAGCGTCTCATCCTCACTGGCGAGCTGGAACCGGGCGAGCGGATCAACGAGATCCATCTCTCCAACCGTTTCGGCACGAGCCGCGGCCCCATCCGCGAGGCCACGCGGAGCCTCGAGGCGAAGGGTCTGGTGGAGGTCGTGCGAAACCGCGGCGTGTTCGTGCGCCGGCTGTCGGTACAGGATGCGATCGAAATCTATGATGTGCGCGCTGCTCTGTTCGGCCAGGCGGGCCGCCTGCTGGCCGAGCGCATGAACGATGAGCTGCTCGCTGAACTGACTAGGCTCGTCGACGAGATGGATGTCGTGGCTGAGCGCGGCAGCTTCGACGACTATTACCCGCTCAACCTCGCCTTTCACAATTTCATCGTCACCTCGGCGGGCAACCGCACCTTGACCGCAGAGTACCACCGTTTCGTCAACAAGCTGCACCTCTTCCGGGCCCGTGCGCTTGTCCAGGGTGGGGGGCTCGCGGTGTCGAACCGCGAGCACCGCGCCATGCTCGAGGCGCTTGCCTCAGGGGATGGGGACCGAGCCCAGATGACGCACTGGCGCCACGTGGCACTCGCCAAGCGCCGCGTCATCGCCGCCGTCGACGGCGCGTCGCGCATCGACTGAGCGACTTTAGGGATTTTAGCCGGCGAATATTCTCCGTGACTTCCGCACAGTCGGGCGGCCACGGCGGCTTACGCCGCCGCGCGCGCCTCGATCTGCCGCGAGGCCACGCGCGCCGCAAGGCGGATGGCGGCCTCGAAGGCGCCGATATCGGCAACGCCCTTCCCCACGATGTCGAATGCCGTCCCGTGCGCCGGCGTGGTGAAGACGATCTCCAGCCCGGCCGTGATCGTCACGCCCTTGTTGAAGCCCTTGAGCTTGGTCGCGATCTGCCCCTGGTCGTGATACATCGCCAGAACGCTGTCATAGGCGCCGTTGAAGGCTTTCAGGTAGACGGTGTCGGCCGGCCACGGACCGTCGCAGACGATGCCTTCCCGTGCCATGGCCTCGACCGCCGGACGGATGATGTCGATCTCTTCGGTGCCGAACAGCCCACCCTCGCCGCCATGGGGGTTGAGAGCGGCGACGGCGATGCGCGGCCGCTCGATGCCGGCCTTGCGCATGGTCTCGTCGGCAAGTCGCAGGGCGCGGCAGACGGAATCGAACGACACCTGATCCAGGGCGGTGCGCAGCGACACATGCGAGGTGACGCGCGTCATCCACTGGCCTTCCAGCACGTTCATCTCGCTGAAGGGGCCGGTATGTCCCAGCAGGTGGGCGAACATCTTGTGCTCGTCCGGGAAGTGCCAGCCGCCCTTGAACATGGCCTGCTTGTTGAGCGGCGCAAAACACACGCCGTCGATCTCGCCGGCCTTGGCGAAGTCGATCGTCCGCGCCAGCGTCTCGCCCGTCAGCCTGCCGGATTCGGCATCGGGGACGCCGAGCGGAAGGGCGGCGGGATCGACATTGCTCAGGTCGACCAGCGCGATCTCCGGCGCGTCCCAGTCCACGGCGGCAGGGGAGGGGTAGCGGCGATAGCGCAGTGAAACGCCGGCTTGCCTGGCGCCGAGTTCCAGCACACGGGCATCGCCGATGACGACGATCCGCGCCACATCGCGCCCGCGCCCTTCATGAAGGATGCGCGCGGTCTGCTCCGGTCCGATGCCGGTGCAATCGCCGGGGACGAGGGCGAGAACGGGAAGTTCGACGCGGGTCATGTTGCTACCTATCTGGAAATTTCGGCGTTCGGGGATCCAATGGGCTGAGGCGCGCGGGCATGGCAGCATCGTCTTCCAGCGTGCGCAGGAAGCGGGCCTTGCCGGCGAGAATGTGCCGCTCGAGCAGACGCGCGGCCGTCGTACCGTCGCTCTGGCGCAGCGCTTCGACAATGGCCTTGTGTTCGTCGTTGGAGCTTCGCATCGAGCCAGGCAGAACCAATCCCCGCCTGCGGAACAGGTGCAGCTCGGCCTCGAGCAAGGGGTAGAGTTCGATGAGCTTGGCGTTGTCCGAGGCCATCACCACCTGGCGGTGAAACTCGTTGTTCAGCGTGTAGAAGGCGGCGATATCAGCCGTTTCGATGGCGGCATCCATCCGCCCGATCAGTTCGTCCATCAACCTCAGCTGGGAGGTGGCGATGATCGAGGCCGCCAGCCGGCCGGCGGTGCCGAACAGGCCGGCGCGGATGTCGTAGAGGTCGAGCGCCTCTTTGGTGTTTATCTCGCGAACGAAGAACCCCCGGTTCAGTTCGCTGCGTAGCAACCCGATCTGCTCCAGCGCCCGACAGGCCTCGCGTACCGGGCCGCGGCTGATGCCGAGCTTGAGCGCAAGCGCGCTCTCATTGATCCGCACACCGCCGGTCAGTTCGCCCGTGCCGATCAGGCGCTCGATCTCCCGTTGAATCAGTGGCACGTGCGACGTCGTGCGAGGTGTCCGGCCGGAAGTGGGTGAGGGTGCGCGATCCATGTGCGCATCTCGCCCGCTCATGTGTCAATTGTCAACAATTATCCGTGCGGATCGATGATTGAGCAAGTCTAGCTTGATTGCGCCTTTACCTAGCGACATGGTGCAAAGACGGGCATAAGTCATTGTAATATCGATATATCTGGCGTGGGTAATCCTATGTTTGAGATCCTGCCGTCGACCATCAGTTTGGAAAACTGCGACCATTATTGTTGACAGTTGACGGTGCAATGCGCACTCTCCCCACGCCATTTTCTGCCCTGTCCTCGCTACCGTCCGACACCCAGGAGTTCTCATGACAGCCTATTCGATAGCGGTTATTCCCGGCGACGGGATCGGCAACGAGGTGGTGCCGGAAGCGCAGCGCGTGCTGGAGGCGGCGGCTCGAAAGGGAGGCTTCTCCTTCGACTGGACGCATTACGACTGGAGCTGCGAGCGCTTCGCCAAGACCGGATCCATGATGCCGGCGGACGGCCTGGAGCAGATCCGGACCAAGGACGCCATCTTCCTCGGCGCCGTAGGCTTTCCCGGTGTCCCGGATCACATCTCGCTCTGGGGCTTGTTGATCCCCATCCGCCGCGGCTTCCATCAATATGTGAACCTGCGTCCCGTGAAGCTGCTGGCCGGCGTGGAGAGCCCGCTGAAGGGGCGGGGACCGGGCGACATCGACTTCTACGTCGTGCGCGAGAACAACGAGGGTGAATACTCCTCGATCGGCGGCCGGCTGTATGAAGGCGGCGCCGACGAACTGGTCATGCAGCAGTCGATCTTCACCCGCCGCGGCTGCGACCGGGTGATGCGCTACGCCTTCGAGCTGGCCAAGGGGCGCAAGAAGCACGTCACCTCGGCGACCAAATCGAACGGCATCAGCCACACCATGCCCTACTGGGACGAGCGCTTCGCGGCGATCTCCAAGGAATATCCCGGCTTCACGACCGACCAGTTCCACATCGACATCCTCACCGCGCATTTCGTCCGCAACCCGGACTGGTTCGACGTGGTGGTCGCGTCGAACCTCTTCGGCGACATCCTTTCCGATCTGGGCCCGGCGATCGTCGGCTCCATCGGCATCGCCCCCGGCGGCAACATCAATCCGGAGAAGGAATATCCGTCCATGTTCGAGCCGGTTCACGGCTCGGCACCGGATATCGCCGGTAAGGGCATCGCTAATCCCATCGGCCAGATCTGGTCGGGGGCGATGATGCTGCGTCATCTCGGCGAGGAGGCTGCGGCGCGGGCGGTGGAGGATGCGATCGAGCAGGTGCTAGCCCGTCGCGACAGCCTCACGCGCGATCTCGGCGGCAAGGCCGGCACCCGCGAGTTGACGGATGCGATCATCGGGGCGCTGGACGCCACGGCCCTTCGCCAGCCGGCCGCCTGACACACAAGGAAGAGAGAAGGAAACGCGCCATGACGCTGCATCAGACCAACCCTGCCCACGCCCAGCCGATCGTCGAAGGGCTCACGCGCCAGGTGGCGGAATTCGTCGTCGACACCAAGCTCTCCGACCTGCCCGCCGAGGTGGTCGAGCTCGGCAAGAAGTCCATTCTCGACGGCATAGGTCTGGCGCTGTCGGGTTCGGTCGCCAAGAGCGGCGAGCATATCCGCGACTATCTCACTGGGCTTGGCATCAAGGAGGGGCCGGCAACCGTGATCGGCACTTCGCTGAAAGTGCCGCCGCGCTTCGCTGCATTCGCCAACGGCGTCGGTATCCACGCCGATGACTACGACGACACCCAGCTGGCCGTCGCGCAGGATCGGGTCTACGGGCTGCTCACGCATCCGACCGCGCCGGCCCTGCCGGCGGCGCTCGCCGTGGCCGAAGCCGGCCGGCGTTCGGGTGCGGACATGATGCTGGCCTATCACCTCGGCGTCGAGGTCGAGTGCAAGATCGCCGAGGCGATCAACCCGCGCCATTACCAACATGGTTTCCACGCGACGGCGACCTGCGGCACTTATGCCGCCGCTGCCGCCGCGTCGAAGCTCAAGGGGCTCGACGTCGAGCAGGTGGTGCGCGCCTTCGGCTGCGCCGGCAGCCAGTCCGCCGGCCTTCGCGAGAATTTCGGCACCATGATGAAACCCTTCCACGCCGGCCGCTCGTCCGAGAGCGGCGTCGTCGCCGCGGACTTCGCCAAGCTCGGTTGGACGACGACGGACAAGATCTTGGAAGCCCCGCGCGGCTTCTTCCAGGCAGCCGGCGGCGGCTTCGACGCAGGAGCGATCACCGGCAAGCTCGGCCACCCCTGGACGTTCGTCTTCCCGGGCGTGTCGATCAAGCCGCATCCCTCGGGGTCGCTGACCCATCCGGGCATGACCGAGCTGCTGAGGCTCATTCGCGAGCACGGTATCAAGGCCGCCGACGTGGAGCGGGTCGATGTCGGCACCAACCAGAACATGCCGAACGCGCTGATCCACCATCGCCCGAAGAACGAGCTTCAGGCCAAGTTCTCCATGGAGTTCTGCATGGCGATACTGCTGCTCGACGGGCGCGGCGGCCTGCCCGAATTCACCGACGAGGTGGTGGAACGGCCCGACGTGAAGGCGATGATCGAGCGGGTGAACTTCCACGTCCACCCGGAGGCGGAAGCCGCCGGTTACGACAAGATGACCACGATCATCGACATCCACCTCAAGGATGGCCGCACCGTCTCGGGCCGGGCGGATTTCGGCAAGGGCAGCCCGGCCAATCCGATGAGCTATGACGAATGCGCCGACAAGTTCCGCGGCTGCGCGGAGTTCGCCAGGTGGGACAGGGCCAAGACGGAAGCCATCGTCGCGATGGTGCGGCGGCTGGAGGCGGTCGGCGACATCCGAGAACTGACCGGTCTCTGTGCGTGACGTCAGGGGCGCCTCGCTCGAACCATGCGCTCCGACTCGGAGAGAGCGAGGCGCCGTTCCGCAAGGCCTATTTGCGCTGCTGATCGGTGTCGCCGTGCCGAACGGCCGGTAGCCGATTCCATCTGAGCTCCTGCCGTAAGGACACCCGATTTGCGCCGTAGATGTTGCGCATGAAGATGTCGGAACCTGTTGGAATCGGCGTCGGCGTGGCAATCGGAGTGGCGATTGGTGTCGCTCTCGACAACGTCACGGCCGGCATCGGCATAGGCATTGCCCTTGCAATAGCGATGGGACTCGCTTTCAGGAAGCCCACCGACCGCCGCTGATAAGCACTCTGCCGCGGCTCCGCCGATCATTTCCGCAAGGGTGGCGGGGCGTGTCCGGTCCAGGCTTCGAACACCGCCGCGAAGACCTGTGCCATGCCTTGTGCGAGAAGGCCCCCGGTTGGAGCGAGGCAGCGCACGACGATGCCGCACCCACCGGGCAGGCCGCTCAGGCCGATCCGGCATCCCAGCCCGTCGAGCCGCTGCATGAGGGCGGAGGTATCCACATCGCAGCGCCGAGCGCCGAGGCCCACCACATTGCCCATCGCCCGATAGGGGCCGAGCGGAGACGCCGATCCGGCGAATTGGGCGCCGCTGATCCCGCCGCGGTCCCACACGAGGATCCGCCCGCCCGGGTCGCGTACGCATAGTTCGGTGTGCAGCCGGCCGAAGGGCCGGCCGTGCTGTTCCGGGTCATGCGTGGTGAAACCGTCGGCGAGTATGACGCGCCCGCCGGATGCCAGCGTCACCTGCGTGCTCGCACGGAGATGGGCCTTGGGAAACAGGATGAAGGGATCGTTGGTCAGGATGAGGAAGGCCTCGTCGCGCACACCTATGGCGGTCGACAGGCAGGCCTCGTTCCCCGGCGTGCGGTGGACGACAGTCGCCGCCTGGCTGGTGACATGGGCCTGCGCGCCGACGCCGACCTCGATGTCGAGCGCCAGCCGGTCGCCCGTGTACAGCCCGCCGGAACTCGATTGCAGATAGAGCGTGGCGCATTCCGGCAGACGCGGGTCGAGCCGGAAGGGCCGGGTTATGTGGAACGGATAGGGGATGTGCTGGCGCGCGAGAACGGTGTGGCCACCGCCCTTGACGAAACCAAGCTGCGCCTGCACGTCGCGCGCGCACGCGGTTCCCGGTGCGATAGGCCCAGCGTGCCTCAGGCCCGCCGCCTGTGGCGCAGCGTTCATCGGAACAGCACCGCTTTCAGCATCGCATCGGCGACCTCCGCCACACCCGCGCCTCGGCGGGCATCGGTCAGGAGCACCGGCCTCTGTCCTCGAATCGCCCGGGCTTCCTCCATCATCCGGGGCAGGGCGACGCCGACATGGGACGCGAGATCCTCCTTGTTGATGACCAGAAGATCGCAGCGCAGCGTTCCCGGCCCCTTCTTGCGCGGAATATCGTCGCCGCCGGCCACATCGATGACGAAGATCCACCAGTCCACCAGATCGAGCGAGAAGGTGGAGGCGAGGTTGTCCCCGCCGGATTCGAACAGGATCAGCTCCACTCCGGGGAAGCGGGCCTCCAGTTCGTCCCCCGCCGCGATATTCAGCGTGGGGTCCTCGCGGATGACGGTGTGCGGGCAGGCACCGGCCTCGACCGCCGATACACGCTGGGGATCGATGAGCCCGGAGCGCCGCAGCCGTTCGGCATCCTCCCGGGTGACGAGGTCGTTCGTCACCACCGCGAGGTCGACGCCGCGGGCGTGAAGCACCGGAATGAGGGCCTCGATCAGCGCGGTCTTGCCGGAGCCGACCGGCCCGCCGATGCCGACGCGCGCCGCGACGCGGCGGCCTTCCGCCTGTTCGGCGGTTCGATCGTCGAACAGGTTCATCGCAGCATGTACCTCTGGGCCAGAGGCAGCGTGTCGTAGGGCTCGCAGGTGGCGAGGGTTCCATCCACGAACACCTCGAAGGTCTGCGGATCGACGCGGATGTCGGGGCAGGCGGCGTTCAGCACCATGTCCCGCTTCGTCAACGAGCGGGTGCCGCTGGCCGGCAGCAGTGCCTTCGAGAGCCCGAGCGCATTGGCAAGCCCGTCTTCGATGGCGAGCGGATGGACGAAGCAGGCCGACAGGGACGGCGCGGCGCGTCCGAACGCACCCCATTGCGGACGCATCAGCAGGGGCTCGCAGGTCATGAGCGAGGCGGCGGAATCGCCCATGGCTCCCCAGGCGATGAAGCCGCCCTTCACAACCAGTTCCGGCTTGATACCGAAGAAGCCGGGCCGCCAGATGACGATGTCCGCCATCTTGCCGTCCTCCAGCGAGCCGATATGCGCGGCAATGCCGAAGGTGCGGGCGGCGTTGATCGTGTACTTGGCGATGTAGCGCTTGATGCGGGCATTGTCGCCCATGCCCGGCGTGTCCTCCGGCAGCGGGCCGCGCTGGTCCTTCATCTTCGAGGCGAGCTGCCAGGTCCGGCAGATGACCTCATGGATCCGCCCCATGCCCTGGCTGTCGGAGCCAAGCATGGAGATCGCGCCGAGATCGTGCAGCACGTCTTCGGCGGCGATCGTCTGGGGACGGATGCGGCTCTCGGCGAAGGCGACGTCCTCGGGGATCGCCGGGTTGAGGTGGTGGCACACCATCGTCATGTCGAGGTGTTCGTCGAAGGTGTTGACCGTGTAGGGATTGGTCGGGTTGGTCGACGAGGGCAGGCAATTGGCTATGCCCGCCACGCGGATGATGTCCGGCGCGTGCCCGCCGCCGGCACCCTCGGTGTGGTACATGTGGATCGTGCGGCCACCGATGGCGGCGAGCGTGTCCTCCAGAAAGCCGCTCTCGTTCAGCGTGTCGGTATGGATCTGTACCTGGAAATCGAGCTCGTCGGCGACGCGCAGGCATGTGTCGATCGGCGCCGGCATCGAGCCCCAGTCCTCGTGCAGCTTCAGCCCCAGGCAGCCGGTCCGCATCTGCTCGACGAGCGAGGCGGGCTTGTGGCTGTTGCCCCGCCCGAGGAAGCCGAAATTGATCGGCCAGTGCTCCGACGCCTGCAGCATCTTGCCGGTGTTGAACGGGCCGCCGGAATCGATGCCGACCGTGATCGGGCCGAGCGAACCGCCGATCATCGTGGTGATGCCGCTGGAGATGGCGTGCTCGCACAGACCCGCACTATCGAAATGCACATGCACGTCGATGGCGCCGGCCGTGGCGATCAGCCCCTCGCAATCGCGCACGGTGGTCGCCTGCGAGACGATGAGGCGGGGATCGACCCCGTCCATGATCGCCGGATTGCCCGCCTTGCCGAGGCCGACGATCCTGCCGTTCCTGATGCCGAGGTCGCCCTTGACGATGCCGAGCACGGCGTCGATCACCACGACATTGCACAGCAGCATGTCGAGCGCGCCCTCCGCGGAGGTGACGCCCGCCGCCAACCCCGCCCCGTCGCGCAGCGTCTTGCCGCCGCCATGAAGGCATTCGTCGCCATAGACCGTATGGTCCTTCTCGACGACGGCGACCAGCGAGGTGTCTCCCAGCCGGACCCCGTCGCCAACCGTCGGCCCGTACATGTCGGCGTAGTCGCGGCGTCGCATCGTGGCCATGCTCAGGCTCCCTTGAATCCGCCCTCGCGGGCCCGGCGCAGCGCCAGGGCGGCGTCACCGTCGCCCTGGAAGAGATTGTTGAAACCGCTGACTTTCCGCTCGCCGCCGAAGGATACCAGGACCAGCGTCTTGCTCTGTCCGGGCTCGAAGCGCACCGCCGTGCCGGCGGGAATGTCGAGACGCTTGCCGTAGGCTTTCGCCCGATCGAACTCGAGCGCCTTGTTCACCTCGAAGAAGTGGAAATGCGAGCCGATCTGGATGGCACGGTCGCCGGTATTGACGGCCGTGACTTCGGTGCGCTCGCGCCCGGCATTGAGCTCGATCTCGCCGTCGAGCGGCAGCAGCTCGCCGGGCGCGAGCGGCTCGGCGGTGGCGCCTTCGAGCGGGCGGATCGGCTCATGGATCGTGACCAGCTTGGTGCCGTCCGGGAACATGCATTCCACCTGAAGGATGGGGATCAGCGGCGCGATGCCGGGGAGGACGTCGTCGGTGCTCAGGATGCGCGAGCCCAGACTCATCATCTCCGACACGCTGCGGCCGTCCCGCGCACCCTCGAGGATTTCATCGGTGATCAGCGCCACCGCCTCGGGATGGTTGAGCTTCAATCCTCGCGCTCGACGCTTGCGGGCGAGTTCCGCCGCCGTGAAGATCGTCAGCCGTTCGAGTTCCGTCGGGGTGAGAAGCATCTGGGTCTTCCTGCGGGTTGAGAGGCCGATCAGTTGGAGAAGAGCCGGACGTCCGAGGTGGCGTGGCGCATGGTGGCGATGTCGAGCATGGGCGTGAGGCTCTCGAAATGGTCGCAAGTGAGACCGTCTCCGCTCCCCGCCTCCTCCAGCAGCCGAGCCAGCAGCGGAAGGGTCGCGCCGAGGCAGCGCTGGGCTTCCACCGCGCCGATGAGACTGAGGCGGACTGCCGCGCTGGCCATGCCGGCGGCGACGCCATAGGCGGAGGCGGCTAGCGCGGATCGTGCGTCGAGCCCGCAGGCCCGCCAGATGGCGCCCTGGACGACCGGCAGGTGCCCGAGCATATGCCGGCGCTCGACCTGCTTCTTCAGTTCCGCCGCGGTGCGGGTTCCGATGCGCGCATGGGCCGTCAGGAATGCCAGCCCGTTGCGGCGCGACCCCGTCCGCTGCGGGGCGGACAGGGTGGCGGTGTCGAGACGCCGGTCGATCTCGGCCAGACGAGCCTCGTCCTCTCCGGCGGCGAACGCCAGGGAGACGGCGATGCGATCCATCCCCATCCAGCGATGGGTCAGCGTCATGGCGAGCACGTCGGCGAGACCCACGCCGTCGAGGCGCTCGCCCAGCTCCGCCAGCCCTTCGATCCCGTTGGAAAAGGCGAAGCCGCCATTGGGAAAGGCGGAATCTGCCTGCCAGAGCGTTGCGAAAAGGCTCAGCATGGCGCCTCGTCGGCCTGGACGATGCGCGTTTCGATACGGATATCGAGGCCGAGTACGGCCAGCCGTGCGAGATAGGTCTCCTCCGGCCCTTCCAGCGCGACCTCGATGGCCGTGGCCGCGAAGCGCACGCGCCAGTGCAAGTTGCCGACCTGGTAGCCAAGCTCCAGTGCGGCGGCGAGGTCGAGCGGGGTGAGCCGGAGCCAGCGCTCGGCGTCGACCCTCACCACGATCGCCCGGTGCGCGTCGAGCAGCAGTATGGCGCCATCGGTCAACGGCTCGTCCCGCGGCAGCGCCACCGCCACCTCGGAACCTTGGCTGGTCAGCGCCCGGAACCGCCGCCGCGCCAGCTCGGCGGCCGGCAGCAGGAGCCACTCGACCGCGCCGCCGTGCTCCAGATGGTGCAACCGTTCCGCGAAGTCGTCATCCAGCCGATTTCCAAGCACACGATCGACAAGCAGCATGAGTACCGTCCCGATGAAGAGGGCGCACCTCTAGGCGTGACTGGACCGATCCGGCCCATCGAGCGGGCCGGATCCGTGATGGGGCGCGTCCGGTTCGCCTGCGCGCTTGAACAGGAACAGGCAGCGTCCCGCTCCGTCGTCGGCGGCTGGCACCTGGAGCTGCTCGGTGAGGTAGCGAAACACGATCCGCGCCGCGGCAGGCGACAAGGTGGGCTTCCACAGCCAGATGTCGCTGTCCGCATCGACCGCGTGACGTGCAAACAGAGCCTGGGCCGCATCGTCCGCGCAGCCGACGCGCCACTCGGCGGACTTTCCTCCGAATTCCTTGATGTAGCTCAGGAATTCGAACTTCACCTGCTGCGGGCTGAAAACCATCGGCGTCACCCGGGCAACGGGTTGAGGCGCGCATGGCGGGAGGTCTCGGCGGTCTGGTTCCGCCAGCGTCCCACGGCCTGGCTGCCGGCCTGCTTCTCATCCGCTGACATCTGCGACACGACCGCCTCGAGCGCGGTCAGTGCGGCACCCACGCCGTGCTGCGCTGCAAGGGACAGCCATGTGAAGGCTTCGACGCGATCCTTCTCCACGCCGAGGCCGTTCGCATACATGAAGCCGAGGCGGGCCTGGGCCGGATAGTGACCCGTCTCGGCCGCCGCGCGATACCAGTGCGCCGCCGCGGCGTGGTCGGGCGACGATCCCTCGCCCTTCGACAAGAGGGTAGCCAGATTGTACTGGGCGAACGCGTCGCCACGCTCCGCCGCCCGTTCGAGCCAGCGAACACCCGCAGCAACGTCGCGCGGTGTGCCGTGTCCCATGGCCAGCATGGCGCCGACATTGGTTTGGGCGAGGACGATGCCGGCTTCCGCGCCGTCGAGATAAAGCGCGAAGGCGCGTGCCAGGGAAGCTTCCGCGCCTTCCCCGTTGGCGTACATCGCGGCGAGCCATGTCTTGGCGTTCGGATCGCCTTCGCCGGCCAGTCGCGAGAAGCGCGTGAAGGCGTCGTCGTAGTCGCCGCGCGTGTAGGCCGCGATGGCGGCGCCGAGCGCCGTGGTATCCGCGATGGGGATCTCCAGCGACAGCATGGCTTCAGCCTCTCGGATTCTGGTAGAGCGGCTGCGCAAAGTCGTCGCGCGGCATGCGCGCCACCCTCGCTGCGAGCGCGCTTTGCATCCACGCTCCCGGTGCGTCGTTCTGGATCGGCAGTGGAGTGCCGATCGTCTGCGGGCGATGCTGGGTGCCCCAGTAGGCACTCACCTCGTGCTCGGCCTCGCCGTGTTCGGCCCGCAGCCGGACCTCTTCGCGCCAGAACAGGCGGTCGCGGAGCGGATCGGTGCCATAGGTCGATAGCCGGCACAGCGTCTGGCCCATCGCGGTCGGCTGCAGGGTCACGATCGCGGTGCTGCGCTTGGTCGCGATAAGCACCAGGTTGGGGAATAGCCAGGCCACCCGCGCCGAAGTGCCGTCGGAGAGGGTAGTGTCGGCCAGCATCCAGAGATCGCTCTGCGTGTGCGCCTGTGCGCCGGCGGCGAGGGCCTGGCCCATGAGCTTCCAGTTCGCCGCGTATTCGAGCCACACCTCTCCAGACCAGGCGGGCTTGTGGTTGCCGAAGAACCCGCCCATGCGGCCGAGCAGCGCCAGTTCGTCGCCCGGCCAAGAGGGGGTAACGTCCAGATTGACGAAGATCAGCGGTCCCCAGCTCTGCACATGGGTGGTGAGCAGCCGTTCGGGGCGCAGGCCCAGATATTGGTGCATCGCGGGCGTGCCGTCGCCGAGCTCGCTCGCCGGAATGGCGCTCCGGTCACGGCTGTAGCCGCAGGACGTGAAGGAGCATTTGGTCTTCGCGCCGGTCTGGCATTGCAGCGGCACGGCGCGGCATCCGCCGTGCTGGGCCTTGTTGAAGCGCGCCACGATGCCGTTATCGGTACGCTGCACATGGATGCCGTGGGTGCCCACGGTGAAGGGGAGAAGGTCGCCCTTGCCCGCAATGGCCTCATGCGCGCCGATGCAGATCCAGTCGCGGGTCCAGACGGCCTCGTCCTCCAATTGGCTGAAGCGCAGCGAACGGAAGGCGACGGGCGGCAGCACCCGCGCTTCAGGCGCCAGCGCGTCCGCATAGAAGGCGGGGTCGGCGAGGTCGAGGCCCTCGTCCCGGTAGCCGAGATCGCGTCTGTGTGTCATGTCCGGCATCCTGCGAGGGGAAGCCGGCGCCCGCGCATAGCCGCGCGCGCCGGATATCCGATCGGCAGCCTCAGGAGGCTGCGGCGAGCGCCGGCGACTCGTAGTCGGCGCGCCCGCGGTGCTTGACCGCCTCCGCCGGGGCCGGCGGCAGCGGCCCGTCCATCGAGAACCGGTCGAGCACGTTCTTCACCAGGGTCGAGACGTTGTTCTTGCCTTCGTTCCACGGCAGGGAGCCGCAGAAGGCGATCGACGAGAAGGCGAAGCACGCACCGCCGTTCGGCGTCTCGTGGAAGGCGATGTCGCCGCGCACGCGCGGGTGGACGGTGCCGTCGAGGCCTTGCTGGTTGAAGCCGAAATCCTCCATCACCAGCAGGTAGGCTTCCGTGTGCCGGCCCGCCGAGGTCGCGACGGCAAGCGTGTGGGGCGGCGAGCCGAGCGTGACATCGACGATGTCGAGCTCGAGGCCGGCGCAGCCGCCGCCGACGAGGCCGAAATTGCCGATCGGCTCGTCATAGGAGATGCCTTCGAAGGCCCACGCCACACGCGGATCAAGGCTGTCCGGCGTCCGGCTGTAATAGGTCGAGATGTCGAAGCCTTCGTTGGTCATGCCGACGCCGGCGACCGAATAGAGCGAGCGGCCGCGGTAGCGCCACATGCCGCCGAGCTCGCCCGTGCCTTGGTGGTAGTATTCGCCCGGGTCGGCGCGCCAAGTGCGGATGCCAGACTCGCAGCGCCGCATCTCGGTGACGACGCCCCGGCCGAGGTCGTCATAGGCGGGATGATAGGAGTGGACCCAGTACCAAGCGTCCGCGCCCATATACATCAGGCGTCCGCCGCGCTGCGTGTAGTTGTGCAGGGCGTCGAGCTGGGTGCCCGAATTGTGCTCGGGGTGCGAGCCGGTGATGATGACGTTGTAGTTCTCCAGCCGGGCGAGACCGTCATAGGTGACGTCCTCGTCGGTGATCACGTCGTATTCGTACCCCATCGTCTCCAGCCAGTAGATCAGATGCAGGTCGGCCGGGTATTGCCACGGCGCCTGGGCAAGGAAGTGGTCGTATTTCGGCCGGATCGACAGGATCGGACGCAGCCGCGACGACAGGCAGATGCCCGAGCCGTCGGTGTGGGTGTCGTAGATCGAGCCGCCATATTCCCGGTGTTCGGCAAGGAACATGTTCTGGTGCTGCATGATCGGCACGCGGTAGACGAACAGCTCGGCCCCACCGGCGTTACAGGCCACGTGCTCGTTGGCATAGGCCATGTAGCTGATCGTCGGCACCATCACGGCGATCTTGGACTGCTCCTGACCGATCCGCGGCACGATCCAGAACGGGATGTAGTCCTCGTCGCCGTCCGAGGTCGTCAGCTTGAGCGCGTAGAAGCGGCTCTTGATCTCGGCCGGCACCGTCCATTCGACATCCACACCCCAGCGGGCATTGTCGACGTCGTCGTCGTGGAAATGGATGGCACCATATTCCTTCTTGGCATGCTTCCAGTCGAAGTTCTCGCCGGCCCAGTTGTAGCCGGTGAGCGCCCGGGTCGGGCAGTTCACCAGCGTGGCGTCGAAGCGGTACGGGCCGTTGTCCTTGGCGACGATGGTGCTGATGCCGTCCCAGAAGTCCCAGGCGGCGACGATGAGCGCGGAGAGCTCGCCGGTCGGGCCGGAATTGCGGCGCTCGGTGAGGCCGGGCTGCGCGCCGCCCTTCATCTGCTCGATCTCGAAGCGGCTCAGCGCCTTCTTGACGATGCGCGGGCTGTCGATCTTGCCGTTGTACTTGCCGGTGAACCAGACGCCGGCGGGAAGCGAGGAGGCGCCGAGCGGATCGTCGCTGATCTTCTCGACATAGGCGGCAAGTGCGACCGGCGCGGCGGTGTGGATGATCTTCGTCTTGATCGTGGCCTTCACCGGCTCGATCACGGGGTCGAGCGCATAGACGATCAGCGGCTCATGATAGAGCACGGCCTCGCCAGTCGCCGCATCGAAGCTGGCGGCGACGAAGTGCCAGGCATGATCGCGGACCGGCACGCCGGTGGTGATCTTGTGCTCGTTGATGCGCAGCTCGACGAAGCCGTCTTCATTGATGAAGAGGCCATAGCCCTTGCCGTCCATCCACTTGGTGACGAGGCCCTGCGCGCCGTGCTTCCAATAGCGGGGATGCGTCTTCGGCGTGGTCGGCCAGATGTGGCACTGGAGCGTGAAGCTCTCGACATGAAGCTGCGGCGCATCCTCGACATATCCGTAGGATCCGCCATGGATGATCTGCTTGCGTCCCTTGTAGGTTCCGGCGCAATCCGCCGTGACGGGCTTCTCGATGAAGCCCGGTCCGCGAGGATTGGTGTCGCCATTGATCATCTGCACGACCTCGGCCTTGAACTCGGCCGGACCGTCGCAATTGACGTAGAACTTGATCGTGTCGCCCGGATGGACGCCAAACTTGTCGGCGTAGCCTGTCAGCCGCATGGCGCACATGTCTCGATTCTCCCAAATGATGCGAGGTTCAGGCACGCCGATCCCGTTCGCGGCCCGGGAGGGGCGCGCGTTCGGACGCTGTGCTGAGGCGAAGCTAGATGTGTCGGGCGGAGCGCCGGACGATCAGGTAACGGGCCAGTTGTCGTCCCGATGCTTCCAGCCTTCCTGGAAGTGTTCGGGCATGCCGGCGGTCTCGGGCAGTTCGTCAAGACGCATCAGGAAGATGTCGTGCTGGATTTCCTGCTCGCATGTATAGATCTTGTCGTTGACGAACTCCGGCGGGACCCCGCGGATGCCGGACAGGCGCCCGATGCGCCATTCGGCATCGACCTTGGTGCAGATCACGATCAGTTTGCCCTTCGGGGATTCCCCGCGCATGCGCAGCAGCACGCGGCGCAGGTCCGGATGCTCATGAACGCCGCCGGTGACCACGGTGGTGTCGCCGGGCGTGGCGCATTTGAGCACGGAGAAGCCGGCGACCCCCTTCATGGAATCGACGCACTCGCGGTGCTCCTGGATCATGGCCTCGCGCTCGGGCGTGCCCTTCTTCGGGATCGGTATCATCGCCATTGTTCTCCGCTGTGATCGAAGAAATTCTGCCGACCGTCATGTGTATTCATGACGATCCATCTCGGTGGCCAGAATAAGAGGGGATCAGACCCGACGACCCCCTGTTTAGAAACTTACTTAATCTAGACATTTCGTCAAGGCGATACGTCGCCCTGTCGATTTATATTTCTATCGTCTAGATAGTCATGTGCCGTTCGATCAGTTCATCGGTCATTTCCGACATCGGCCCGCGCGCGACGACCCGGCCGTTATCGACCATCAGAAAGGCGTTGCCGAGCTTGCGGGCGACCTTGATGTGCTGCTCGGTCACGATTAGGCTGATGCCGAGCTCGCGGTTGAGCATCATCAGAATCTCACCGATCTCGTGGACGATGTTCGGCTGGATGCCCTCGGTCGGTTCGTCGAGCAGCAGGATCTGCGGATTGACCGCGAGCGCGCGGGCGATGGCGAGCTGCTGCTTCTGTCCGCCCGACAGGAGGCCGGCGCGGCGATCGAGGTTTTCCTTGAGATAGGGGAAGATCCGCAGACAGATCTCCGGGATCTCGCCGGCCTTGTCGGCACGTGCGAAGGTACCGAGCAGGATGTTCTCCCGCACCGTGAAGTTGGAGAGGATGCCGCGCCCTTGCGGCACATAGCCCAGCCCATATTTGGCGCGCACATAGGTGGGCTGTCCGCTCAGCTCGACGCCGTTGATGCGGATGGCGCCGACCGAGCGGTCGGTCAGCCCCATGATGGTGCGCATCAGTGTCGTCTTGCCGACGCCGTTCCGGCCGAGCACGCACAGGCACTGACCCTTCTCCATCTCGAAGGAGAAATCCTTCAGGATGCGGGTCCCGCCATAGTAGGACGTGACGTTGTCGAAGCTGAGCAATGCGCTCATACGGCCTCCTGCTCACCGAGATAGACGTCCCGAACCCGCCGGTCGGCTTCGATCTCCTGGATCGAGCCCTGCGCGAGCAGCGATCCCATGTGCATGACCACGACGACGTCCGCGATATTGCGGACGAAGCCCATGTCGTGCTCGACCACCAGCAGCGTCGCGGATTTGCGCAGTTCCTTGAAGATCCGCGTGGCCTTCTCGATCTCGCCTTCGGTCATGCCGGCGATCGGCTCGTCCATCAGCAGCAGCCGCGGCTCCTGCATCAGCACCATGCCGATCTCCAGCCATTGGGTCTCGCCATGGGAGAGGATGCCGGCGCGCTCCTTCAGCCGGTCGGTGAGGCCGGCGAGGGTCGCGACTTCGTCGAGCTTCTGCTTCAGTCCCTCCTTGCGGAACTTGAACAGGTTGCGGAACGGATTGGTCTGGCGGCTGTAGGCCACCTCGAGGTTCTGCTCCACGGTCATGTCGCGCAGCACGGCCGGCACCTGGAACTTGCGGCCGATGCCGGCGCGGGCAATCAGATGCTCGTGCTTGGCGGTGATGTCGTCATTGGCGAACAGGATGGTGCCGGAGGTCGGCTTGATGCGCCCGGTGATGAGATCCATCGTCGTGGTCTTGCCGGCGCCGTTCGGCCCGACCAGGCAGCATATGGTGCCCTCGACGACTTCCATGCTGAAGTCGTTGATGACCTTCGTGGCGTCGAAGCTCTTCGACAGATTGCGTATTTCGAGAAGACCGGACATGAGGTCCCTCACTCGGCCGGCATGGGCCTGCCGCCGTCAGGCGCAGGCGAGGAGGTCGGGCGGCGCCGTTCGAACAGGCCCAGCCCCGCCTCGACGAGGCTGGCGAGGCCGTTCGGCAGGAAGCGCACGACGACGATGAAGAAGCCGCCGAGGATCAGCAGCCAGGTCGCGAGGAAAGTGTCGCCGAGATAGCTCTGCGCGCCCTGGATGATGAAGGCCCCGAGGATGGAGCCGAGCAGCGAATAGCGCCCGCCGATCGCCGCCCAGATCACCATGGAGAGGCTGAAGCTGACATCCAGCTGGGCCGGCGACACATACTGCACCAGCATGACCCAGCAGCAGCCCGCCAGCGCCGCGATCAGGCCGGAAATGGTGTAGATCACCGTCTCGTAGCCGGCGACGCTGTAGCCGAGGAAGCGCACGCGCTCGCTGTCGTCGCGGATCGCCTGGGTGACGAGACCGAAGGAACTCTGAGTGATGAGCTTGGCCACGACCGTGGCGCCGGCCAGCAGGCAGAGCACGACCCAGTAGGCGGTCGGGCTGTAGGGATCGACCTCCACGCCGGCGAACTGGAAGGACGATGGGGGCGTCAGCCCGTTGACGCCGCCCGTATAGGGCTGCCGGTCGAGAATGATGGTGTAGAAGGCCGACAGCATGGCCAGCGTCATGATGGCGAAGAACGGGCCGGAGACGCGTGCGCGGAACATGATGCCGCCGAACGCGGCGCAGAACAGGGTCGGCACCGCGACGGCCAGCAGCAGCCCGAGCGCCGCGCTCTGGAACGGCTGCCAGAACAGGGGCAGGTGATCGAGGCTGTTGTTCAGCATGAACGGCGGGATCGGATTGGATTCCGTCTGGCTCTGCATCTGCATGGTCATCGCCATGCCGTAGGCGCCGAGGCCGAACGCGATGCCCTGGCCGAGGTTCAGGATGCCGCCGAAGCCCCAGCACAGGCTGATCGAAAGCGCCAGCATGCCGTAGACGCCATAGGTGGCGAGCTGGTTTAGCAGGAAGCTGTCGCTCACCGTCATCGGAATGATCGTCAGCGCCGCGAAGAACACGACATAGACGATCCATTGCGCGAGCTTGTTGTGATAGAGATTGCCCATGGTCTCAGAACCGTCCTGACGGGGCGTTGCTGACGAGGGCGACGCTCATCGCCGGGCTCCCGCCTGTGCGAACAGGCCTTGCGGGCGAAACCGCAGGAAGACCACGATCAGCACGAAGATGATGAAGCGGGCGAGCGTGTCGTTGGTGAAGAAGGCGAAGACCGACTGCAGCTCGCCGGTCACGCCGCTCGCCACCACGCTGCCCGCCAGCGAGCCGCCGCCGACGACCACCATGAGGAACGCCTGCACGACATAGCTCGCCCCCATTGTGGGCAGCACGATCGCCAGCACGCCGAAGAGCGCCCCGGCAACGCCGGCCAGCCCGGCGCCGAGCGCGAAGGTCATCATGTAGATGCGGCTGGAATTGATGCCGAAGGACGCCGCCATCTCCTTGTCCTGCATGACCGCACGCACCTGGATGCCGAAGCGCGTCTTGTAGAACAGCAGCCACAGCGCCAGGACCAGCAATGCGGTGACCAGCAGAACGACGATGCGGAACACCGAGAGGGACACGGAGCCGAGCATCACGTTGCTCTGGAAGATTTCCGGAACCGCGAGATATTTCGGGTCGCTGCCGAAGATCAGACGGACGCCCTGCATCAGCACCAGCGAGACGCCATAGGTCGCCAGCAGCGTGTCGAGCGGGCGCTTGTAGAGATAGCGGATCAGGCCACGCTCCAGCGCCAACCCGACCAGGGCGACGATGACGAAGGAGACCGGCAGGCACAGGAGATAGGGCACGCCGAGATAGAACTGCAGCATGTAGGAGCTATAGGCTCCGAGCATGATCAGTTCGCCATGCGCCATGTTGATGACGCCGGCCGTGCCGTAGATGATCGTCAAGCCCAGCGCGGCGATCAGCCAGATGCTGGCAATGCTCACACCGAGGATGAGCGCATTCAGGAGCGAACCCAGATCCATCGAAACCTGTCCCTCAAGCCCAAGACCGCCGGCCGCGCGACTGGTGCGGCGCGTCCATGCGTCGATCGCGAACGGCCCCGGCGGCGCGGATGCGCCCCCGGGGCTTCTCGCGTCAGATGACGCTCTTGCGAATCTTGCCGTCCGGGGCCTTCAGGCCGTCCGCCGTGCACACGCCGAGGTCCGGGTAGATCGAGTAGGGATCGGGCGCGACCTGCTCGGCGGCAGCCCTGACGACCTTGAACGTGCCGTCCGCCTGGCACTGGCCGATCTTGGGCTTGAGCCAGGTGTTGAAGTTGTCCTTGTCGATCCAGACCTGCCCTTCGGGCGACACCGCGTCCTCGATGACCAGGCCACCCGAATGATCGCGGATGGCGCGCGGCGTCACGTTCTCGAAGCCGACCTCGGCGGCCGCCTTCTCGAAGCCGGCCTTGAACACATAGGCGGAGATGTAGGTCTCCTCCATGTTGTAGTGGGTCGTGCCGTTCTTGCCGTACTTGCTCGACAGGAAGCCCTCGACGAACTTGTGGTTGGTCGGGTTGTCTAGCGTCTGGAAGTAGGGCGCGGAAAGGAAGTGGCCGGCACCGAACTCCGCGCCCATCGCGCGGGTCTCGATCTCGCCCGTGGTGAGCGAGGCGATCGGCATGTCGTCGACCTTGAAGCCTTCCTGCTTGAACTGCTTGTGGAAAGCGATATCCGAAGCACCCACCACGGTGGAGAAGATGAAATCGGGCTTCGCGTCGCGGATCTTGTTCAGCACCGGGCCGAATTCCGAGCTGCCGAGCGGGATGTATTCCTCGCCGAGAAGCTCGCCCCCCGCCTGCTCCAGCCAGATCTTCGCGTTCTTGTTCGACTCTTTCGGCCACACATAGTTCGAGCCGACAAAGAAGACCTTCTTGCCGAAGTTCCCGACCATGAAGGGGATCAGGTCCTTGGAATGCTGGTTGGCGAGCGGGCCGGTGCAGATGGTATTCTGCGTGCATTCCGCGCCTTCGTAGCAGGTCGGATAATAGAGCAGGTGATTGCGCTGCATGACCGTCGGCAGGATCGCCTTGCGGCTCGCCGAGGTGTAGCAGCCGAAGAGCGCGATCACCTTGTCGCGCAGGATCAGCTCCTTGGCCTTCTCCGAGTAGACGGCGAAGTCCGACTTGGCGTCGACGATCACCGGCTCCACGGGCACGCCGGCCACGCCGCCCGCCTTATTGATCTCGTCGATCGCGTACTGCATGACGAGGGTGGAGTCCTCCTCCGGAACAGCGAGCGATCCGGTGAGCGAGAACAGCAGGCCGACCTTGATCGGTTCACCCTTCTTCAGGGTTGCGCCCCATGCTTCGCCGGAGCTGGGCAGCCAGAGATGAGGCAGGGCCACGGCAGAGGAAGCGGCAAGCGTCGTCTTCAGAATATTACGGCGTGTGATGTTCATATCTACGACCCCTCGGGCATCGAGTGTCGAGTCGATGCCTCAGCTGTGCGCCTGGAAGTTTTGAATTTTGACTAGATTGATTGTCTAGATGCTATGTCGCTAGTTGAGACGCCGTCAACGATTTTCGCCGCAGTTATCAAATTTTCTTTCGAGGATTAAAAACTGCCCGCATTCGAAGCAAACGCGCGGTCAATGACTGTGCAGAAAGCCTTGATTGCAGGCGAATTTGCAGGGGTCTGGCCCGATTGTGGCGTCAGGTGCATTTCCGCAGGCTGGACTCGCCCGGCGCGGCACATCGACCACGGTATCTGCGGCGATGGACACGCCTGATCTAGAAATCTCGTCGAGGTACGCGAAATTGATGAGACCGCGCGGCGTCATTCCGCTAGAGTATTTTTTCACGCCCCCTTTTAAAGATGGCGCAATCGTGACAGAAGGGAATATGCAGGTACGCTGAAACAGCTGACGCTCGATCGCGTCGGGAGGCGTCGATCACCGTCGGAAGCAGCGATCGCGTGGCCATATGAAGATCCTTATTGCCGATGACCATTGGGTCGTCCGTCAGTCGCTGAAGCAGGTCATGCGTCGCCTGCGTCAGACGCTCGAAACCTTTGAGGCGGAGACGTTCGACGAGGCGGCGGCGCTTCTGGTGGAGCATCCGGACATAGATCTGATGCTCATCGATCTGGTGATGCCCGGCTTCGATGCCTTCGACGGCCTCCACAAGCTGCGGACGAATTTCCCGGACGTGCCGGTGGTGGTGGTTTCCGTCCACGAGGACGTGGACCATGTCCTGCGTTCGCTGGAGCACGGCGTCATCGGCTATGTGCCGAAATCGGCCGGCGGGTCCGAGATCGAGCGTGCGCTGGAGCGGGTGCTGGCCGGCGAGGTGAGCTTCCCGCGGCGGATCATCGAGCGCTCGGCGGGAGGCAGCAATCCGAAGCTGGCTGCTGAGCCTGCGGGAACACCAGCGGCCCCAGTCCCCCCGCCCGCCCCGGTGGCTCCATCCACGCCAGCGGCGGACGATGTGCGCGACGAGCTCGATCTGCTGACGCCGCGCGAGCGCGACGTGCTCGGCCTGCTGGGCCGCGGCTATTCCGTGAAGCGGATCGCCGAGGAATTCGAGCTCAGCAGCCAGACGGTGCGCGTGCATCTCGGCAACGCCATGCGCAAGCTAAACATCCGCGACCGCTCCGCTGCCATGCACTATGCCATCGGCCGCTTCGGCACGAAGGAGAGCGCCTGAGGTGAAGGATGCGCCCGTATCTGCTGATCCGGAGCGCTTGGGCGAGATTTTCGCCGGATTGGACGCCGCGCCGCTCGGCATACTCATCTGGTCCGATGAGCGGCGGTTGCTCTACGTCAACGATCACTTCAGGCGCAGCTGCGATTTCCCGGTAACCGTCGACATGAGCTTCGAGGCGTTCATCGCCACGATGGCCCATTGGCCCGAATGCGTCCTGCCGATCGACCCGGATACATGGCAGCGCGATCAGATTGCCAATTTCGGATCGGAGAGCAGCCAAGACTACCTCTTCGCGACGGGTCTCGTGCTCAACGTCACGCAGACGCCGACGGCATCTGGCGGCATGACGATGTCCTTCGCGGATGTCACCGCCATCAAGAACAATGAGCGCGCTCTCCAGCTCGCCAAGGAGACGGCCGAGGCCACGGACGAGGCTAAGTCCCGTTTCCTCCGGGCGGCGAACCACGATCTCCGCCAGCCGCTCGCCTCCCTCAAGATCTTGATCTACAACTGCATTCGCGAGGAGGATCCCGAGCACCGCTCCGATATGCTGCATGCGATGGGGATCGCCACCTCCATCATGGAGGATCTGCTCGGCGCCCTTCTTCAGATCGGGCAGCTCGACGCCGGCCGTGTCCAGCCGCGCATCACCTCGTTCCAGCTGTCGCAATTGTTCGAGCGGCTCGACGTCCAGTTCCGTCATCAGGCCCGCGAGAAGGGGCTGCGCCTCTCTTTCGTCTCACCGCATGGGACGATTGCGACCGACCGGGCACTGCTGGAACGCATCCTGAGCAATTTCGTCGCCAATGCCATCCGCTTCACCGAGGTCGGCGGCATCGTCGTCGGCTGTCGGCGGGAAGCCAATGGCCTGCGCATCGAGGTGGTGGATACGGGCCGCGGCATCCGGCCGGAAGACCGCGAGCGCGTGTTCGACGAGTTCTTCCGGTCCGAGGAGCAGCGGGCGCAGAAGAGCGGCCTCGGGCTCGGCCTCAATATCGTCAAGCGACTGGCGGGCCTGCTGGAATTGCCCATCCGCCTGCGCTCGGAGATCGGCCGCGGCTCGATCTTCTCCGTCACGGTGCCCCTTGGAAACATATGGCACAGCGAGGCGAACGAGATCGAGATCAGCGAGACCGTCGCCGGCGAGTTCGTCGGCACGCCGATTGTTCTCGTCGAGGACGATGACATCCTGCGCCAGACGATGACGCAGCTGCTCCAGCGCTGGGGCATCGAGGTGCATGCGGCTGCGGAGGAGGCCGAGGCTATCCGGCTGATCGAGAGCGGCGTGTCACCCCGCCTGATCGTGGCCGACTACAACCTCAAGACCCAGACGGGGGTCGACGTGGTCGAGAGGCTGAGAAAGGCGATCGGCGCCGAGGTGCCGGCGATGATCGTCACCGCCGACGCCGAGCCGCGGGTGATCGAGAGCATCCGCGCCGCGGGGCTGCCGGTGCTGGTCAAGCCGGTCAGTCCCCCGCGGCTGCGCGTCCTGATGCACAATCTGCTGTTCGAGCCTTCGTTGGCCGCCGTCGCCGAACCGACCGCCGCCGAATCCAGGAGAAACGCCCCGTGACCAACAACATGGAGCCGGTGCCCATCGGCAGCATGGTGCCGCTGACCGGCCCGTCGGCGGCGGATGGCGCGGAGTTTCGCAAGGGGATGATCCTCGCCGTCGAGGAACTCAATGCCCGTGGCGGCCTGCTCGGGCGCCCGATCCAGCCGATCTTTGCAGACACCTGCCGCCAGACGGCGGAGGAGGTCGTCACCGCCGCTCGATGGCTGATCGAGAAGCACAAGGTCCACGCGATCGTCAACGGCTACAATATCGGGCCGCAGAACTCCGAATATGAGCCGATCGCCGACGCCGGGATCATCTATGTGCATGCGAATACGCTTCTACAGCACCACGATACGGTGATGAGCGATCCCGATCGCTATTTCGGCTGCTTCATGGCGGATCCGGCCGACTACTGGTATGGGCCAGGATTCATCAAGTTCATTTCCTGGCTACGCGATTCCGGCCAGTGGACGCCGCAATCCAACCGGATCGCCATCATCTCGGGGTCGAAGCCCTATAGCATCGTCATCGCCAACGCGATGGCGAAGGCAGCGGCCGATTACGGCTGGCAGGTGGCGTTCGGGCCGAAGATCGTTCAAACGCCGACGCATCACTGGCGGGACGTGCTCGAAGAGGTGCGCTCCACCAATCCGGCCGTGCTCGCGAACACGCATTTCTACGCGGTGGACCTTGCCCACTTCCAGCGGCAGTTCCGGGCTAACCCCATGGACTGCATCGTCTATCTGCAATACGGCGCGATGCACCGCACCTTCAACGACATCGCCCAGGAAGCGAGCGACGGCGTCATCGTCTCCTCGGTCATCGGGTTGCTGCGCGACGAAATGGGCAAGCGATTCGAGGCACGCTACAATGCGCGCTTCGGCGAAGGTTCCACGGCGACCATCGGCTGCCAGTCCTACAGCAACATGCACCACTATGCGGTGGCGGCGGCCATGGCGGGTGGCTCGGGGCCGCCCGGCGATTTCGAGCAGAACCGCAAGGTCGCCTTCGCCCTGAAGGGCATGATCTACCACAGCGTGCACGGAACGATCCGCTACCATCCGGACTGGCAGGCGGTCGTGCCCTATCCGGTGGTCACCCACGATCCCTCGCTCGGGATGCCGCACATCTTCTACCAGATCCAGGACTTCCGTAAGCCGCTCTCGATGATCGCGCCGGAGCCCTACAACACCGAGCGATTCATCTCCCCGCCCTGGATGAGCGGCCGCGCCGCTGCCGCAAGGCAGGTGGCGACACGCAACCCGCGCGGTCTCGTCGGCCTTTGACGTGAAGCCCAGGCCGCGGCGCTCCGGGCAAAGCGTGCCGCGTCGCACCGGCCGGCGCATGCGTCCTGACGCCCGAGCGGCTGGAGGCTCCGCTTGAGTCCGTGGTCGACCGGTTTTGCACGGAAGTGGCGCGCCCTAGGGGAGTCGAACCCCTCTCTCCACCGTGAAAGGGTGGCGTCCTAACCGATAGACGAAGGGCGCGCAGGCGCGGCTCTTATAGGTGCGACGGCCCCGGCGCACAAGCCGTCGCAGACATCGCCGTCCACAGCCTTGGCGGAGGCTGCCGGCCGTGCCTTGCCGGCTGTCCGGCAGGGCACACGTGGAGGTCAGGCTGGCGGGATCCGATCCGTGGGACCCTGCCTCACCACTTGCCGGTGTTCGGCATCGATGCCCACGGCTCCTGCGGCTCGAGCGCGCCGCCTTTCTGCAGCAACTCGATGGAGATGTTGTCCGGCGAGCGCACGAAGGCCATGCGTCCGTCGCGCGGCGGGCGGTTGATGGTGACGCCGCCGGCCTGCAGCTTCGCGCAGGTCGCGTAGATATCGTCGACCTCGAA
Organism: Xanthobacteraceae bacterium; assembly: GCA_029239875.1. Taxonomy (GTDB): domain Bacteria; phylum Pseudomonadota; class Alphaproteobacteria; order Rhizobiales; family Xanthobacteraceae; genus Ancylobacter. The sequence continues at coordinate 137,311 of JARBUD010000006.1, forward strand.
GGCGAGATGGCCGAAATTGCGGCCTTCGCCATAGGCTTCCGGGTCCCAGTTGAAGGTCAACTCGATCTCCGCGACGCGCTCCTGGCCGGGCGCCGCCAGGAAGACCAGCGTGTAGCGGCCCTTCGAATCTTCCCGGCGACGCAGCTCCGCCAGGCCTAGCTTGTTGCAGTAGAAGTCGAGCGAGGCGTCGATGTCGGTGACGCGGACCATGGTGTGAAGATATTTCATGGCTACCTTGCGAGGCTCAGGCGGCGCAACCGCCGGTGGGACGAGTGGCGCACATTATGGCGACGGGCGATGACATCAAGGCGGCATGCGCGGATCTCGCCGGCATTCTCAGGGACATGCTCCGGGGCGTGGCCTTCACCGGCGCCGGCATTTCCACCGAATGCGGCATCCCCGATTTCCGCTCGCCGGGCGGGCTGTGGACGCGCAACCGGCCGATCGACTTCGAGAGCTTCCGGTCCAGCCGGCAGATGCGTGACGAGGCTTGGCGCCGGCGATTCGAGATGGAGGCGGCATTCGGCGGTGCGCAGCCGGGACGCGGTCACAAGGCGCTGGCGCGGCTGCTGGCGGAGGGGCGGCTCGCCGGCATCGTGACGCAGAACATCGACGGGCTGCACCAGGCTTCCGGCGTGCCGGACACACATCTCGTCGAACTGCACGGCAACAGCACTTACGCCACCTGCCTCGACTGCGGCACGCGCTACGAACTCGGCTGGGTGCGCGGGCGCTTCGAGGCGAGCGGCGGCGCGGCGCCGGATTGTCCGGATTGCGACGGCCCGATCAAGACCGCGACTATCTCCTTCGGCCAACCCATGCCGGGCGAGGCGATGGCCCGCGCGGGCGCGCTCACCGCCGCCTGCGACGTGTTCCTCGCCATCGGTTCCTCGCTGGTGGTCTGGCCGGCGGCGGGCTTTCCCGTGCAGGCCAAGCGCGGCGGCGCCCGGCTCGTCATCATCAATCGCGAGCCGACCGAGCTCGACGACATGGCGGATCTCGTCATCCACGCCGATATCGGCGACGTGTTCGAAGCCGTAGGACAGCCTGAGGCCGCCGCCGAAATCGCGCGCGAATCAATTTGGGTGTTTTCGTGGCGGCGACGGGTGCTATGCTTTGAAATCAGAATCAAGCGGCTCTGCTGGCTGAGCGGGGCGAAGCGTTCGCGGAGGTACGCAGCCGATGGTGTCGGACGGTTCTCTGCCGCGGTCCGGATTGGCCTCGCACAGCTCGCTGGATCAGGACGTCGACGTTCCTGAGGGGACGGAAGGCGTCGTCCAGATCGCCGGCACCATCAAATGGTTCGACGTCTCCAAGGGCTATGGCTTCGTGGTGCCGGACGGCGGCGGCAGCGACGTGCTGCTGCATGTGACCTGCCTGCGCCGCGGCGGCTTCAACACCGCGCAGGAAGGCGCGCGCATCGTCTGCGAGGCGGTGGCGCGCGAGCGCGGCTTCCAGGCGCTGCGGGTGCTGTCCATGGACGCGTCGACCGCGCTGCACCACTCGCAGCTGCCGCAGGCGCGCACCCATGTGAGCGTGCAGCCGGTCGGCGGCTTCGAGCGCGCCTGGGTCAAGTGGTTCAACCGGCTGCGTGGCTTCGGCTTCCTGTCGCGCGGGGAGGGGACGGAGGACATCTTCGTCCATATGGAGACGCTGCGCCGGCACGGCTTGACGGAGCTGCGGCCCGGCCAGATGGTGCTGGTGCGCTTCGGCCCCGGTCCCAAGGGGCTGATGGCCGCCGAAGTGCGCCCGGACGGCGCCTCGACGCCCTCCTCTCACTAGGGAAGCGCCTTAGCGCGCCGCGTTGCCCATGCGTATCGTTCACCTCCAGGCCCGCTCGCATGCCGGCGCGGCCCGGATGCTGGCCGCCGCCTTCGTGCTGGCCTTCCTGTTCACCGCTCTCTCGGCGCAGGCGGCCAATTTCGAGAAGCTGACCATCGACACCAAGGCCGGTCCGGTCGCCGTCAACATCGAGCTGGCGGTGACGCCGGCCGAGCGCGCCAAGGGCCTGATGTACCGCACGCAGCTGGCGCCGGATGCCGGCATGCTGTTCGACTTCGAGGTCGACCAGCCAGTCTATATGTGGATGAAGAACACCTACATCCCGCTCGACATGCTGTTCATCCGCGCCGACGGGCGGGTCGCGAGCATCGCCACCGATACTCCGCCACTGTCGACCGAGACAATCTCGTCCGGCGGCCCGGTGCGCGCGGTACTGGAGCTGCCGGCCGGCACGGTGCGGGCGAAGGGCATTGCGGTCGGCGACCGCGTGCGGCACCGGCTGTTCGCGGGCGGTTAGGCCTTACAGCCGGGGATTGGCCCAGCCTTGCAGGCCGTCGACCACCAAGACGGGCGCGGCTCCCTCGGGAAGCCGATAGATCGCCGGCCGCTCGATCTCCAATATCCATCCGGCGCCGGTCAGCGTGTCCATCAAGGCGCCCTCGATCGCGCGCGAATGCGTGCCGATGACCATGCGCCGCACCAACCTGTTCAGGTCCGGCAGGCTTTCCCGCACGAGCGCCGCTTCCCCGCCCTGTATGTCGATGTGCAGCAGATCGACCGGTGTCGATCCGGCAAGCGTCGAGAACGGGATCATGTCCAGCACATGATGGCTGCCGCGCGCCTTGGCGATCGCGACCTCGGCCGCCCCCGCGTCGAACACGGGCTGTGCGCCCCAGTCCGTTCCCGATGTGCCGGCGTTGGGGAACAGCGCCTTGCCGACACGGGGGGCGGCTATTCCATGGCTTATCCTGTATTCGGAGCTGGAAAAGCCGTTTGCCCCGAGCGCTTCATGCGCGAATTGGACGTGTCCGCTGTCGCCTTCGACGCCGATGAGCTCGACCTGGAGGCCTAGCCTTCTGGCGGCGACGCCGGTGCAGTTCAGCCAGCAGGCCCAGCCGCAGCCGAGCTCTATTGCCCGGAAGGTGGAGCGAGCGAAGTCGACGGTCCGCAACGCCGCCGCCCATTCAGCCAGATCGGCATGCCAGTTCGCCGGCAGCGGCAGCGGCTCGACCTCTCCCGCCCTCCCGTCCAGAATCCCGGGAAAGAACTTGGGATCGATCCGCACGCCGAGGAAATTGGTCAGATAACGGGGATGCGGCGTGAGATCGGCGGCGGCGTGACGTTCGACAGTCTCTCTGGGATCAAAAATGGCCGAACAATTGGCAAACAGAGCGCCATAGTCTTGCTGCCACATACTTTGCTCCCAGCCGCATTCCTCGCATCCATACTTGCCCCGAAGTGCCGGTGCAACAGGCGGTGTCGTCACCCAGCAGCTCTTCCCCGTCGAGCCCTTACTGCTCCACCAGCTCGACGCGGCGGTTCTTCGCCTGTCCGTCCTCGGTGCGGTTGCTCGCCACCGGCGCCAGCGGGCCGAGGCCGCGCGAGGCGAGGCGCTTGGCGTCGATGCCCTGCTTGGCGAGCGCCTTGGCCACCGCGTCGGCGCGCTTGTTGGAGAGGGTGACGTTGTAGTCCAGCGTGCCCTTGTTGTCGGTATGGCCGGTCACATAGACCTTGAGCCCGGGATTGGCCTTGAGGAACTTCACCATCTCGGCGAGCTGCGGCTCGGATTCCGGCTTGATGTCGGCTTTGTCGAAGTCGAACTGGATGCCGTAGAACAGCGCCCTTCCGTCGGTCGCGATCTTCCCATTGATCTGCTCGGCGCTGATCACCTCCATGCGCCGGTCCATCGCCTTCGGCTCGACGATCTCGCACAGCACCGCGACGTGGTCGGACAGCGCGCGCGAGGCGTCGCCGAAGCCGCCGCCCTGGTTCACCGCGGCATAGACGGAGGCATAGCTGTCGCCGTCCGGTCCCGCCTTCTTCATGAGCGTGTAGCGCACGTCGACGACCGCATCGAAGACGGCGTCGATCATCATGCGCCGCACCTGTTCGTAGTTGGCGCCGATCACCTTGGCGCTAGGATTGTCCCAGCGATATTTGAGCACGCGAAAGCTCTCGCCGCATTCCTCACCCGAACACTGGAAGACCGGTTCGAATCCCTTGGCGGTCAGCGCCTCGATGAAATTAGTCGCCACTTCCAGCGAGGATCGGCCGACCGGGGCGACGTAGATGGTGCGCGTGACCTTGCCCTGGACCTTCACCACTGACTTGAATTTCTTCGTGTCGGAGTAGGTGGCGCCTTCCGCCGGGCCGCTCGGCAGCGTGATCTCGTCGAAGGCCTTGGTCGTCTGGGACAGAAGGACCGAGTCCTTGTACCGTCCGGTCAGCGGGTTGTCGGCGGCTCCCGCCGCGTCCTTTTTCAGGACTCCCTCGAACGTCTCCTGCGCATGGGCGGGCGCGCACGCCAGAATGCCCATCATGATGGCCACCAACCCAAGCTTATGCATCGCATTGCCCCCACAAGTTGCGATGAACGCATCTTCTAGCCGATGGAAGCGTTGCGGTCACTGGATTCGTGGTGTCGGGGCCGGGATCCAGCGAGTCAGCCATGTGAATGGTCGGGGCAGCAGGATTCGAACCTGCGACCTGAAGTACCCAAAACTTCCGCGCTACCGGGCTGCGCTATACCCCGATCCATCGAAACCGTTGAGAACAAACGGTTTACCGAAACCTGAACACAGGCGGTCGGCGATCTGGAATGGCACAGAGCGGTCGAGCATGGCAAGGGGCGGCATCGAAACTTCGGGCAAGGGCGTCGCGAACCTTGTTCCAATACCGATCAGCCGGCCGTCTCGCATGGTCCCGCGAACCGCCGCCCGCTTGCCAGAAACGCCCCCTCGTCATAAGCAGATCGTGACCGGGGAATAGCCTGCGATCCCGAGCGGCGCGAGGGGAAGGGAGCGAGTTGAAATGGTGGCACGCATCTACAAGCCGACGCGCAACGCCATGCAGTCCGGCACGGCCAAGACCAAGCTCTGGGTGCTCGACTACGAGCCCGAGCAGCCGCGCCAGGTCGAGCCGCTGATGGGCTACACCAGCTCCGGCGACATGAAGAGCCAGCTCCGCCTGCGCTTCGACAGCAAGGAAGAGGCGATCGCCTATGCCGAGCGCCACGGCATCGCCTATCAGGTGCAGGAGCCGCAGGAGGCGACGCGGCGCAAGATCGCCTATGCGGACAATTTCAGCTTCCGCCGCATCGGCCAGTGGACCCACTGACGGGCGCCGGCGGCGCCACGAGACCGGCCGCGTAGCTCAGCTGGATAGAGCAGCCGCCTTCTAAGCGGCAGGTCGCTGGTTCGAGCCCAGCCGCGGTCGCCAGCTAACCCTTTGATCTGTATAGCATAAGGGGAGGGGGCGGCGGTCGGGATCGGAGAACAGAATGGGCACATTCGCGGCCCTTTTCTGCATTTCGTGACAGAAAGTCCCGAGTTTTTCCCGAGCCACGGGACGCCGAATCATCGGGGCGCCGCGTTCAAGGCGCTACCGCGCGCGCCCGCTGGCCGCCACCTTGACTCTCCCAATGGATGTTCTCATTCTGTTCGCGGGCGAGGGGCTCGTGATGGAAGCGGACGATGAGCATCGATCTCGATCAATTTTCCCTGCCTTGGACGGTTGAGTTGACTGCGGATGAGGATGGAAACTCGCTCTTTGGCGTCGTCGACGCCGATGAGGGCTTTGTGTGCTATTCCCACAGCGACAAGATCGCGCAGGCCATCGTGGCGAATGCGGCGCTGATCAGGGCCACCGCTGGCTACCCTTCGCCGGGGATGGCCGGCGAAGACTAAAGCGCGATGTGCAACCTCTACAGCCACACCAGCAATGTCGAGGCGATCCGCGATCTCGTTGGTTCGCTGCGCAACCTCGCCGGCAATCTGGCGCCGCAGACCGGGATATTCCCGGACTATCCGGCGCCGATCGTTCGCACTGGCGCGGACGGTGAGCGCGAGCTCACCATGGCGCGCTGGGGCATGCCGTCGCCGCCGCAGTTCGGTGACGCGCCCGTGACGAACATCCGCAACGTCGCCTCGCCGCACTGGCGGCGATGGACCGGGCCGGCGAGCCGCTGCCTGGTGCCGTTCACCAGCTTCAGCGAATACGCGCCGGAGCCGAACCCGGTCACGAAGCGCAAGGATGTCGTCTGGTTCGCCCTGTCAGAGGAGAGGCCGCTCGCCTTTTTCGCCGGCATCTGGACGCAGTGGAGCGGCGTGCGCGGCACAAAGGCCAACCCGGTCGTCGGCCTGCACGACCTCTATGGCTTCCTCACCTGCGAGCCGAACGCGGTGGTGAGGCCGATCCACCCGAAGGCCATGCCCGTCATCCTCACGACGGCCGAGGAGCGCGAGGGGTGGATGCGCGCGCCCTGGAGCGAGGCCTGCGCGCTGCAGCGACCACTGCCGGATGACGGGCTGACGATCGTGTCACGTGGCGCGGCGAAGGAAGATCCCGCGACAGAAGCGGAGCCCACGCTCCTCTAGGTGACCGATCTTTGGATAGACCGGCCTTAGCAATGGCGCGCGATGTCTGGTTCGACCAACCTTGTTTGACGCCTGCCGGGCCTCGCTGAGCCCGACTGCATTCCATCCGCGTCGGGGCCGTTATTTGACAGGATGAGGTACTATGGGGTGAATTAGTCGGCGACGCACGCGGATCGGCACTACCCATGCCCGTTCACATACATGTTTCGGATGAGACTATTATTGGTTTCACCGAACCTGCTCAAAGGCGGCTGCAAGAAGCCGGAGATGCTTATGTCTCCTCCGTAATTGAAGAGGCATATCGCATCGAAGCTGGACAGAATACCTCCGGTGGGCAGGCCGAGATTACGCAGAGTATGGTTGATGATGCCGTTGTGGTCAGGCGTCACCGAGTTCCTAATCGACAGGGTGAGCGAACTAGCAAACTATTGAAAATCGGTTCAAGCGTTCTGAGTCTTCTCTCAGGCTGGATGTTTAGCCTCGATACATTTAGCACCCCTTGGTTGGCTATTCTTTTTTCATTTGTCGCCGCCCTAGCGTTTTTGACGCTAAGTCTCTCGATATTGCGGGAATAGTTATGATCGACAATGACCCGCGCCGTACCAAGGATAGCTACGGATACTTGCTTTGGACGTATCGTAGACGCGCCGGCCGTGTTGATTCGCTCTTGCGCATATATGCAGCGTTTGGCGTACTTGTGTCGGTTACAAGTACAGCTGCCTTGTTTCTAACTATTGTAAATATTGATCTGTCCTTCGCGCAGATGGCCCTCGTTTCTACCGCTGGCGTCGGTGCGGCGCTGGCGACACTTTCAGCAACTTTGTTGGTATTTCGGCGAGAGCTTCTTAATCGCAGCCGCGATATGGAGCGAGAGGATGCAGCATACCGGTTGATGATTGCATGGCATGAATTTGAGAGTGCCGCTAGAAACGCTCTAGCGACAGACGATGGGGAGCCCGAGACGACTCGTTCTGTCCGTTCGCTAATAGGCCATCTAATTACAGAAAATATTATCGATGCATTCGAGGCGGATACGCTTCAACTAGCTTTAACAGTGAGAAACCGAACGCTCCATTTTAACGAGGTGGAGGACGTCGGAGAGGTCGAATCATTGGTTATGTTCCTTAACTCGCTGGCCTCTCGTATCAGTGTCCACTCTTCGCACCGCGAGCGTTGAGGTGACGAGCAGGTTTGTCTCACTTTTAAGTCCCCGAGCACGGCGTTGCGGGTTCAGGCAGTGCGCCCCGAGGCCGCGTTCGTTGTCGATCAGGCTGCCGATGGTGTTGAGGGTAGTCATAAGCCTCACTCCGCCGCATCCGACTTGATCACACGCAGCGCGACCGGCGGTATGTCCGGCGGAGGGCCGCCGCCTTCGAGATCGGGGAAGAAGGCGCCGCACCGAGCCGCGTATTTCTGAGGCTTGGCGTGCTCGCTGCCGCGGCGAGGGAGCGGGCAGCTCCAAGCGACGTTGTTCAGCACCGTCAGCATCGAGGTGTCCGCGCCGTACTTCTCCGCCAGGCGCGCCAGCCGCATTTGGCCGCGGCGACGGCACAAGGTGCAGCCGAAGCGCACGATCACATAAGGATACTCGACGAGGAGCACAGCATCACTTGCCGTTGACGGCGTCCATGGTGGCGAAGGGTAGCCGGCGCGTGTAGCCGGCGGAGATCTTCGTGCCCATGTGAACCTGCCCGGCGAGCAGCGCCCGCACGGTCTCCCGCAGATCGCCGCCGCAGGCCTCAACGGCCTGATCGACCGCCGCTTCTGGTATCTCAACTGGTGCCGTCGAAACGGCCTTCACACCGATCTTCATGGCTTCCTCCTCGCTCAATCGCGGTATGGATTCCATGAGAACGAAATGGGAACAAGAGGGGCCGTGACGATTACCGCCGGCGCCTCTTTTTCCCATAGCGCCAAGGCTCGGCGATATGGCCGGGCAGCAGCTTCTCTGGCTCCGCCGGCGGATCGGCGTAGATGTCGGCCTCCTTGGCGGCCGTCACCATCGCCGCCCGAAACACGGCCGTCGATCCCTTGCCCGTAAGGACGTTCAGCGCGGACGCCCGCGCCGCTCGGTGCAATTTGGTCCCGGCGTAGCTCGCCGGCCACCTCTCCAGCAGGAACCGAGCCGCGCTCTCGACGTCGCTAAGCGCGCGCAGGGTCGAAGCGCTCTCCCACACATGAACCGGCTGCATCGGTATCATGCCGACTCAACGCGTCGTCACTCGACAAGTTCGCTCTTTTCATGGCCTATAGCGGAGGTACGATAATAGCGAGCCGAAGGGAGAGAACGTAATGTTAAGCAATGGGGAACGCCTAATCATATTTATGCTGACGGAACTTTATAAGCGCCTCGAAGTGGATGGCGACGTAGATGCTGAAAAGATCGCCTCCTGCATCTCACACGATGCCGAGTGGGCCCTACCGGTCCTGTATCCGACACTCCTTAAACATGAACCGTTGCCAGATCACGTCAGGGAGACGTCAGATATACTAGATATGTATAGAATTATTCGTGCTAGCCTGCGAGATATGCAGCCCGCAGAGCGCCAGAAACTGTTGGATGAGCTAGGTCATGATGCGGACGATCTAGAATTTAGCGGTTTTGACGGCAACAATGACGCCCACTACGGTTGCTTGAGCGACTGGATGAACATCCTCGACCGCTATCAAGAGCTTCAAGAACTGCCGCACAATAGTCACTCATCTGCATCGCTGCCGCGTTACCGTTCAATGGTCCGCAGGTTCAACGAACGATGGGACGCCGTCAGAACTCGGCACCTGGCGAGTGACGATCTCAAATACATAGTCACGGGATAGAAAAAGGGCCCCGCCCTCCCGAAGGAGAGCGGGGCCAGTCATGTTGATGCCGACGTGCGGGCCGGGGAGGCCCACGCCGCCGATGCCGGGAAAAGTCCCGGCGGCTACCCGTGCAACCCGCACGAATCCTAGGTGAAGAGAGCAGTCTGGCGGGCCTGCCGCGCCGTTGCCGCGTCGCTGATCAGCAGTTCCGCCGCTTCGGTGCTGCTCTTGCGGCCGATCGTGTAGCGCAGCCGCAGATCCTCCATAGGGAAGGCAGCGAACAGCCGGCGGACCTCCGGCGTGTCGTTGATCGACAGCAGGAAGGCGCCTTTCAGCGTCGCCAGCTGCGCCGCGAGCCGAGCGAACTCCGCGCGCGGGAAGACCCCCGCGCCATAGTCGTCCTCGCTGCCGTAATAGGGCGGGTCGAGATAGAACAGCACGCCCGGCCGGTCGTAGCGGTGGAGGAAGTCGCTATAGGGCAGGTTCTCGATCACGACGCCGGCAAGGCGCTCCGCCAGCGACGCGAGGAGCGGCGCGAGCTTGCGCCGGTCGACGGCGGCCGATTCCAAAGGCGACACGCCGAAGCTCCGGCCGGCCACCTTGCCGCCAAAAGCCGCCCTCTGCAGATAGAGGAAGCGCGCCGCGCGTTCGATATCCGTCAGCGTCGCCGGGTCGGTGGCCTGCAACCGCGCGAAGGTGTCGCGCGACGTGACGTTGAAGCGGAAGCTCTCCTCGAGCGCACCGGCATGCCGCTGCACCACCCGGAAGAGGTTCACCACCTCGCCCGAGACATCGTTGATGATCTCGACGGGCGGCCGGCTGGTGCGGCGAAGGAAGATGCCGCCCATGCCGATAAAGGGCTCGGCATAGGTCCGATGCCGGATCTCGCCGATTCGCTGCACGATCGCCGGCGCCAGGCGCAGCTTGCCACCGATATAGGCGGCAATCGGCCGCGTGGGTTCCACGCGGCGCAGTTCGTCAGTCTCCATGATTTGGTAATCCGCGATGAGGCAGGCTCCACGCGCGCGCCGGCAGCGTCCGGTGGGTAGCCTTATCGCTAGCAGGGCTTCGCGGGTTATCTGCCAAGACTGGCCCGCGGCGGAGGGGCGTTAGTGCGCCCCGATGCCCCACCGGTCACGCCGGCGGGGAATGGGATGGAAGTCGCAAACGGTGGCGGCGCGCCTCCCAGCACGCGGCGATGAGCGTCGCCGCAAAGCGCTCGACCTCCTCGATCTGGCCGTGCGTATGATGGTGGCGCTCGCCGACGAGCAGCATGCCCGTCGGCAGGTCGAGGACGGCCCGCGCACCGTCGGTTGAGGGGAGCAGCACCGCGCCGAGTTGCGCCAAGCGGGCCGCCTCTACTTCACTCATCCGCCGATCCGCAGCCAATGGCGTACGGCATTCACCGCCGTGTCGCTGGCATAGGCCAGCATGGCACCGAAGGAGATACCGCCTAGCGCCAGAAGGCCGGCGAAGCCCAGCCCGATGGTCTTCATCCGCTTCCACTCTTCCGTCTGCGGCTTGATCTCCTGGCTCAGCGTCCGCTCGATCGCCTCGAAACGTGCTTCGCTCTGGTCGCGATGCTGGGCGGACACCTGCACGTCGACGTGGACGGCGACCTTCAGCTCGCCAAGCTCGTCGGCGATATGGTCCTGCCGACGCAGGACGTCGCGCAGCAGCCCGATGACCTGATCATTGCTATCGGACATCAGGGCCGCCCTTCATGGACAGCCGAGATCGTCACATCGAAGCCTTCCGCGACATCGTCATAGAAGGCCGCGCAGCGAGCCACGCGCTTGTCCTCGGCGTCGGCGACGGTCTCCCAGCGCTTCTGCACCCATCGCCATTTCTCGCCTTCCTTGGGCACGACGCGGCCCATGGGCTCGCGACACTCGGCCGGCAGGTCGGGAAGATCGATGCCGGCGGCGATGCGGCCCGTCGTGCCGGCCGCGACCGTCAGGCGTCGCTCAGTGGTCGCGCAGCCACTGCAGATCAGGGCCATCAACGCGAGCACCGTCAGCCCCGCTGTCCTGCGCGACCATGTCGTCATATTGAGCTTGGGCACGGGCAGCCTCCTGCTTGGCGGTTTCGGCACGGGCGAGCGCAGCGCGCAGCGCTTCGTCGGAAGCGGCGCGCTGGCGGGTGAGTTCGGCGAGTTGCGCCTGAAGGG
>JARBUD010000042.1 GCA_029239875.1 Xanthobacteraceae bacterium
AGGTCCCAAGGGTTCGGCTGTTCGCCGATTAAAGTGGTACGTGAGCTGGGTTCAGAACGTCGTGAGACAGTTCGGTCCCTATCTGCCGTGGGTGTAGGAATATTGAGAGGATTTGTCCCTAGTACGAGAGGACCGGGATGAACGTACCTCTGGTGGAGCTGTTGTGGCGCCAGCCGCAGTGCAGCGTAGCTATGTACGGACGGGATAACCGCTGAAAGCATCTAAGCGGGAAACCCACCTCAAAACGAGTATTCCCTTGAGAACCGTGGAAGACGACCACGTTGATAGGCCGGGTGTGTAAGTGTGGTGACACATTGAGCTTACCGGTACTAATCGTTCGATTGGCTTGATCGTTCTCATCCTCGATGTCCACAAATGTGGAACGGATGAAGCTAGACCAAAGATCTGCTTGCTTCGCGAAAAATGCTGTCCTTTGCCGGCCTGGTGGCCATTGCGAGGAGCCTGAACCCGATCCCATCCCGAACTCGGCCGTTAAACTCCTCAGCGCCGATGGTACTATGTCTTAAGACCTGGGAGAGTAGGTCGCTGCCAGGCCTGCCAAGGACAGCATTGCTTCGATACGATGACTAGAATTGAAAACGCCGCTTCGGGCTGAGCTCGAGGCGGCGTTTTCGTTTGTTCCGATGCTGGCTACGGGAGCCGGGCCGGTCGTGGCTCGGCGGTCGTGAAGCATGCGCGGTCGCCCGGCGACGGGGTGGATCCTTGCAACTGTTGCAACGGCTGCGCTGTCAGCGAGGCGAGGGACATCCAAAGGCATCTGCCTGGCAGATCCGAGCGTCACGATGAACCAGCCCGGCGTCGCATTGTTCGGCGTCGCTTTGGCCGCTCGCAGGTCGGGACGGGCAGCGAAATCGCCTCGCGCTCTATCCGCCGCGCCGCTGCTATGGCCCACTCTCGTAAGCCCCGCGCCCTCGGCCGCCCTTTCGAGCCATCGCGGTCTCTCCCTCTCTCCTCTCCCTCTCCCTGAATTTCTCGCTCGGATGGGCATTCCGACGGCCGGCGCGACATCGGAGCATGCCCCGTGTCGTGCCGAGAGGCTCGGCAGCTCCAGGCGATCACCCGAAGAGATCATAAAGCGTTCGCGACGGGCAGCTCGGTCCGGTCCCATCGCCCCGGCCGGGACCTCTCGCCCGTCGATGAGCTGCGGCCAAAGAAAAAGCCCCGCGCTGTGAAGCGCGGGGCAGGTGCGTTCGCTGGTCGGTCTGTGTCTCGGGAGGGAATCAGCCGGCCTTCTTGAACTTCGCGGCCTCTTCCGAACCGCCGGTCGCGTTGCCCTTGGAGTAGGAATGCGCGCCGGTGCCGGCGAGCGCGCCGCCCTGCACGATCAGGTACTCGTCGCGGATCGCCCGGCCCTCGAAGAAGCACTCGAGGATCTCGCGCGTGCCCGCCGCATAGCGCGCCTGGGCCGAGAGCGAGGTGCCGGAAATGTGCGGCGTCATGCCTTCCCACTTCATGGTGCGCCAGGGGTGGTCCTTCGGCGCCGGCTGCGGGAACCACACGTCGCCGGCATAGCCGGCGAGCTGTCCGCTCTCGATCGCGCGCACGATGGCGTCGCGGTCGGCGAGCTTGCCGCGGGCGGTGTTGACGATATAGGCGCCGCGCTTGAACAGCTTCAGCGTCTCGTCATTGATCATGTGCTCGGTTTCGGGGTGCAGCGGCACGTTGAGCGTGACCACGTCGCAATGCGGGTACATGTCCTCGCGGGTGTCGTGCCAGACGAGGCCCAGCTCCTTCTCGACCGATTCCGGCAGGCGGTGGCGGTCGGTGTAGTGCAGCTTCACGTCGAACGGCGCGAGGCGGCGCAGCACGGCGAGGCCGATGCGGCCGGCGGCCACCGAGCCGATGGTCATACCCTCGAGGTCGTAGGAGTGCTCGACACAGTCGGCTATGTTCCAGCCGCCCTTGCGTGCCCAGTCATGCGAGGGGATGTAGTTGCGCACCAGGCCGAGGATCATCATCACCACGTGTTCGGCGACGCTGATCGAGTTGCAGTAGGTGACCTCGGCCACGGTGATACCGCGGTCGATAGCCGACTGAAGATCGACGTGATCGGAGCCGATGCCGGCGGTGAGCGCGAGCTTCAGGTTCTTCGCCTTGGCGATGCGCTCAGGCGTGAGATAGGCCGGCCAGAAGGGCTGGGAGATCACCACGTCGGCGTCGACGAGCTCCTTCTCGAACACCGAATCCGGGCCGTCCTTGTCGGAAGTGACGACGAAGGTGTGGCCGTTGGCTTCCAGATATTTGCGCAGGCCGAGCTCGCCGGAGACCGAGCCGAGCAGCGCGCCCGGCGTGAAGTCGATCGCCTTGGGCGTGGGCAGCGTCTGCCCGCCCGGATAGTGGTCGATCTTCGGCAGGTCGTCGCGCGCATAGGTCTTGGGATAGCCGTCGACCGGATCGTCATAGAGAACGCAGAGTATCTTCGCCATTTCCGGGATCTCCTCTCGAGCGCATGCGTCGCGGAAACCGGAGGCTTCCTGCGCCCAGACATGCGCCCCTTGCTGGATCCGGAGCTCTTTTGCGAGAGTTCCGGAGGTGAGCGGGAACGCTTCCGCCGCCGGATGCGACAGAATAAACAACGCCGAAGCGAAATGTTTCCGGCGCGCACGCTTATTTGCTTGCCGCTATGCTTGCATCCGCGGCGCGACGGGCGTCCTCCATGCCGGCTCGCATGCGGCTTGATCTCGCCGCTTCGCCGCCGACTACGCGACTGTGGGCGCACGCCGGTATGGTTTCAAATTGAAAGCGGCGAAGAATTGATAGATGCCGCCAATGAACCGGGTGTTACTTTAAACTATTCTCAATCGACTTATTGCGTACCAGGTCCCTTGCCGTCTTCAGCAGGGCGGCGGCGACCGGGCTCAACGGGTCGCGCTCGGACAGCACCAGCCCGATCGGCTGCATGTGCACCGGCTCGACCAGCGGGATGGAGACGAGGTCGGCGGTGTCGCCGAGGCCGCGAAAGCTCGCCTCCGGCACGATGCCGTTCCACGGGCCGCGGCGCACGAAGCTCCATATGCCCATGAAGGAATTGGTCTCGATCGCCGGCTGCGAGGCGATGCCCGCCTCCGCCATGACGTGGTCGATGATGCGCCGGTTCTGCATGTCCGGGGTGAGCAGGCACAGCGGCTGCGCCGCCGCCTCCGCCCAGCGCACGGTGCGCCGGCGCGCCAGCGGCTCGTCCGGCCGGGTGACGAAGACGTAGCGTTCCAGATAGAGGTCGAGCCGGCGCACGCGGTTCAGCGGCTCGTTCTCGAGATAGGTGATGCCGGCGTCGAGCTCCATCTCGTCGAGGCCGCGCTGGATCGCCACCGAGCTCAGGGTGAGCATCTGCACCTTCACCTCGGGGTGCCGGTCGCGGAAGGGCGCCAGCAGCGCTGGCGCGGCGGCGGTCGCGGCGGGAATGGCGCCGATGCGCAGCGTGCCAGTCAGCCGGCCGCCGGTCTCCACCCGCTCCTGCTTGAGGCTCTCATAGTCGGCCGCGATCTGCCGCGCCCAGCCGAGCACGCGCTCGCCCTCGGCGGTGAAGCCGAGGAAGCGGTGGCCGCGCACCACGATGGGCACGCCGAGTTCCTGCTCCAGCTTGCGGATACCGGCGGAAAGCGTGGGCTGGGTGACGTGGCAGGCTTCCGCCGCCCGGCCGAAATGCTTCTCGCGCGCCAGGGCGACCAGATAGTGCATCTGCCGGACGAACATGCGCCTGAAGCCTCCGTCGCCCGCCGCCTTCGTTATTCCCGGTGGGACATAGCCGTCATATAGGCTGCGAGGCGGCGACGGAAGGCACCGGGCTTCTCGGCGAAGAGCCGGCCGTGCAGCCGCAGGGCCGAGCGGGCGAGTTTCTGCTGCCGGGCGCGGGCGGCCTCGACGAGCGGGCCGTGCCAGCCGTGCTGCGCCGGCGAACGCGGCGGGCGGGCCTGCAGCCGTTCGATCAGCACGGAGAGGTCGTGGTGCTTGCCGAGCTTGTCGCGCAGGCGCTGCATCTCGTCGACCCACGCCTTGCCAAGTGTCGGCCAGGCGGGAATGGCGAGTTCCATCTGGTAGCGCTGCGCCACCGCCGCCTTGCGCAGCTCGTGCAGTTCCTCGTCATCTTCCGGGTTCAGCTTGCGTCCCAGCCTGCGGGCCTTGGCGAATTCCTGCGCCAGCGCGGCGACGAGCGCCTTGTCGTCCAGCGCTCCGGCAAGCCGGGGCAGGGCGGCGACGAGCTGCGTGAGCAGCACCTGCAATTCGGTGCGGTGCGGGGCGAGATGGTCCTCCTTGCGCCGCGTCGCGGGCGCCAGCGAGCGGCCGGCGGAACGGCGCAGCGGCAAGGGCAGCAGGCCCTTGGCGACGAGATCGTCCAGCGCATCGCGGCGGGCGACGACGTCGCGCGCGCCGGCGACGAGGCGCGCACCCTCGGCCAATGCGCGGCGCAGCTCCCGCGCGCGCTTGCTGGTCTCCTTGTCGTCGGCGGCCTGCACGAGGCGCAGCAGCGCCCGCAGCCGCTTGAACGCCTTGCGCAGATCATGCACGGCGCGCACGGGATCGTCGTGGTCGAGCGCCTGCATCGCCTCGCTTATGCCCGCCTTCAGCGCCTCGGCGAGCGGTCCGGAGGGCTGGAGAGCGAGGAGATCGGCGGCCTCAGGGGCGGCGGCGGAAGACGGGCTCAGGCTGTCCGGCATGAGAAACCCTTCTGCTTTCAGGCCTTTGTACGATACAGAGCCGGTCGGCGCGACGATCCGATGACAAAAATTAGCCCGGCCCCCTTTCATTTGGCCATCCGGATTGCTAGATACCCGGCGTCGGCGGACGAACATGGTCCTGAGCGGTGGTCACCGCAGCCGGCTCTGACGCGGGGTGGAGCAGCCCGGTAGCTCGTCAGGCTCATAACCTGAAGGCCGCAGGTTCAAATCCTGCCCCCGCAACCAGTTCGAACCAAAGACCCCAGCAAACTCAATGAGTTGCTGGGGTCTTGTTTTTGGTACGAGATCGCTGTCTCAATAAAATCAAGCACTTAGATTTCGCAGGTTCAAATCGGGGGTGCCCGACCCGCAACCAATTGCGAAACGCAGAGCCGCGAGGAACTGGCGGCAATAGCGGCTCTGGGCGTGCGAACGGCTTCATCTCTAGTCGGGGTTTTTGCCCGACAGGGGGAGAGGCCCACCATGGGTTTCCGTATCCGCGCCTCCAGCTAGCCCCGCAAGTGCGGCGTGCGGATGGAGTGGGGGGCAGAGTGGCCTTGATCGCAGACGCTCGCTCCCTGATCTAGCCGGTCGAGCTCGATCGGTAATTTTGGGTAGCGTAGCGCCAGAAGCAGACGTTGACTCGGCCGCCAGCAGCGGACTTTGCCGCGCGGGGAGCGCGAGGGCTGGGTAGGCGAACTTTCAATGTCGACCAATCGAATTGGCTGTATGGCGATATAAGAATATCTTTATATTTAATTGACATCGATCGCCCGCTGCCTCATCCTCGCGGTGTCGTGGTTCTCTGGTCTTGGCCGGAGCTAAGAGGGAATCCGGTGCGCTTTCGGGCCATGCCGGAGCTGCCCCCGCAACTGTGAGCGGCGAGCCGACGTCCATTCAGCGTCACTGGGGCGAGAGCCTCGGGAAGGCCGGACGGAGGCTGTGACCCGCGAGCCAGGAGACCTGCCGCGGCAACATAGTCGTCCCTGGGCGGGGTGTCCCGGTGGTGCGTTCGCGCGTCATCGGTCCCGCCGTTCGATGCGCTTATGCGTCCGCTCGGCCTTTGCCCCCATTCTCGATGGGGTTAGCCGATGAACTTTCCTTACTCCTCCGGCACGGTGCCGGTTTCCACCCTCGGCACGCCGCGGATCGGTCCGCGCCGTGAACTCAAGGCCGCGTTGGAGAGCTACTGGTCCGGCAGGACCGACGCCGCAACACTGCTGGATGTTGCGGCGCGGCTGCGTGCCGCAAACTGGGCGCGGCAGAAGGCGCTCGGCGTCACCAACATCCCATCCAACGACTTCTCGCTCTACGACCACGTGCTCGATACGGCGGTGATGGTCGGGGCGGTCCCGGAAGCCTATGGCTGGACCGGCGGTCCCGTGCCGCTCGACACCTATTTCGCCATGGCGCGCGGCAGCCAAGGCGGCGAGCCGGATGCTTGTGCGCATGGCCATGATCATAGCCACGGCGTGCCGGCGCTTGAGATGACCAAGTGGTTCGACACCAACTACCACTACATGGTGCCGGAATTCGCCGTCGGGCAGCGCTTCGAGCTCGCCTCCACCAAGCCGGTCGACGAATATCGCGAGGCGAAGGCGCTGGGCTATCAGACCCGCCCGGTTCTACTCGGCCCGGTCACCTTCCTCAAGCTCGGCAAGGCGAAGGATCCGAACCTCGATCCGCTCAGCCTGCTTGGCAACCTCCTGCCGGTCTATGTCGAGGTGCTGCGCCGGCTCTCGGCCTCGGGCGCGGAGTGGGTGCAGATCGACGAGTCCTGCCTGGTGCTCGACCTCGACAAGGTGACGCGGGTCGCCCTCAAGGAGGCCTATGGCTTCTTCGCCCATGCGCTGCCGAAGCTGAAGATTATGCTCGCCAGCTGTTTCGGTAGGCTCGGCGACAATCTCGACACCGCGCTGGCGCTGCCCGTCGCCGGGCTGCATCTTGACCTTGCGCGGGCGCCGGAGCAACTGCGCGAGGTGTCGGAGAAGGCCCGCCCCGGCCTCGTCCTGTCGCTCGGCATCATCGACGGGCGCAATGTCTGGCGCGCCAATTTGCCGAAGCTGCTCGACATGCTGGAGCCGGTGGTGCGCCGGCGCGGCACCGACCATGTCGAGATCGCGCCCTCCTGCTCGCTGCTGCATGTGCCGATCGATCTCGAACAGGAGACCGGCCTCGATCCGGACGTGAAGAGCTGGCTCGCCTTCGCCGTGCAGAAGATAGACGAGCTCTCCACCCTCGCCACGGCGCTGGCCGGCGGGCGCGAGGTGGTGATGGGCAGGCTGATGGCCTCCGGCGCGGCGGCGGACGCGCGCGGCGCCTCGGCCAAGGTGCATCGTCCCGATGTCGCCATGCGGCTCGGCGCGCTGTCGCTGAAGATGGCGCAGCGGCGCAGCCCGTTCGAGACGCGGCAAAGGGTACAGCAGGAGAAGCTCGGGCTTCCGCCCTTCCCGACCACCACCATCGGTTCCTTCCCGCAGACGGCGGAGGTGCGCAAGGCGCGCGCCGCCCATGGCAAGGGCGAATTGAGCGACGCCGCCTATGAGGCGTTCCTGAAGGAGGAGACCGCCCGCACCATAGGCTGGCAGGAGGAGATCGGCCTCGACGTGCTCGTGCATGGCGAGTTCGAGCGCAACGACATGGTGCAGTATTTCGGCGAGCGGCTCTCCGGCTTCGCCTTCACGAAGCATGGCTGGGTGCAGAGCTACGGCTCGCGCTATGCCCGCCCGCCCATCCTGTTCGGCGACGTGGTGCGGCCGGCACCAATGACGGTGGAGTGGTGGAAGTTTGCTCAGGGACAGACAGCAAAGCCGATGAAGGGCATGCTCACTGGGCCGGTGACGATCCTCAACTGGTCCTTCGTGCGCGACGACATCGCCCGTAGCCTCGCCTGCCGGCAGATCGCGCTCGCCATACGCGACGAGGTGACGGACTTGGAGGCCGCCGGCGCGGCGATGATTCAGATCGACGAGGCGGCGCTTCGCGAAGGCCTGCCGCTGCGCAGATCCGACTGGAAGACCTATCTCGACTGGGCGGTGGAGAGTTTTCGTCTGTGTTCCTCTGGTGTCGCCGATGCGACCCAGATCCACACCCATATGTGCTACTCGGAGTTCAACGACATCATCGACGCCATCGCGGCCATGGATGCCGACGTCATCTCCATCGAGACCTCGCGCTCGAAGATGGAGCTGCTCGACGCCTTCCGGACCTATCGCTACCCGAACGAGATCGGGCCGGGCGTCTACGACATCCACTCGCCGCGCGTGCCGCGCGTGGAGGAGATGATCGACCTGCTCGTGAAGGCGACGCAGCGCCTGGCGCCCGGACAGCTCTGGGTCAATCCCGATTGCGGCCTGAAGACGAGGCAATGGGATGAGGTGCGGCCGGCGCTGGTCAACATGGTCGCCGCGGCGCATTGCCTGCGCGAGAATCTCGCACAGGCGGCGGAATGAGCGAGCCTCGCCGCCCCGGAACGACCGCCTCATCGACATCGTCTTCCCCAGCGCCACCAGCCATCACGGCACCCTCTTCAGGGGTGCCGCTCTCGCGCATGCCGGGTCGCCTTCATCGCGGCGGCCCGGCATGCGCGCACAGATTTCGTCACCGCCTCCTGCGAGCGGATCGATTTCATCGCGCCGGCGTGGCTCGGCGAGATCATCAAGCTGAAGGGCGCGTGGTGCGGGTCGGGCGGCGTTCGCTCGGTGTTCGCTCGGCGTCGAGGTCTAACTCGTCGCAGAGGCGCCATGAGCCGACATGAGGTGTTCGCCGGAAAGCGGACCTCAGACTGGTTACGGGAGACCGCCCACTGGCTAGGCTAGGTGGGGCGGCTGCCATCGTGAGGCGCAGTCGTAGCTGAGGCGTGGCGCTGGCGAACACCGCGTCGGAGTTCGGCTATGGTCACGCACCTCGCGGACGGACCACGCCGGAGGGTTTCCCGATCGGCGCCACAGCAAACCCTGCCCATGCACCAGCGATCATCGGCGCGTTGCCGGAAACCGGGCATTCGCAGAGGTCATTCTACCCTTGATCATCTCGACCACGGTAGGGCTTCTTCCGGCGATGAATTCAGGCCGCCGCCACCGGCGGCCTGTTCATCCCGGATCTCAAAGAGTCTCAGGCGGACGTTCCGATCAAGGCCACCGCCGTGATCTCGATCCGAAGGTCCGGGTCGGCCAGACGAGCCTCGACGCAGGCGCGGGCCGGCGGGTTGGATGGGTCGATCCAGGCGTCATAAACGCTGTTCATGGCGTCGAAATCGACGATGTTCGGCAGGAACACCCCCACGTTGACCAGATCGGATTTCGTCGCGCCGGCCTGCGCAAGCAGGCGCTCGATCTTGGCCAACACGTCGCCCGTCTGCTGCAGGATTGATCCGCGGGGATCGTCCGCTACCTGTCCCGAGATGAACACCATGTTGCCGGCAACGACGGCCTGGCTCATGCGTGAGCCGGCCTGATGGCGCTTGATCATATTCCACTCCTTGAACTGACATGGGGCGTCGGCCCGACATGCACCGGTCCGGCACCGTTTCGAAGCTGATGGTCGCTATACCAACCGGGCGCGTATGCCGCGGGAGGCGATCAGGTCGAACGCCTCCGCCGCCGCCCGGTGCCCCGGCGCGTCGGCAGGGCGGGGGGCATCGCCGCGATAGGTCTGCTTGAAGCCGGAAGCGGTGAGCACGCAGACCAGTGGCTGCTGGAAGTCGCGCTCATGGCGCAGCAGCCAGGCGACGCCGGCAGCGGATGAGAGCTCGACGTCGAGCCCGTCATGACGCAGCAGGGCCTCGCGGACGCGCCGCATCTCGTCGTCCGACACCGCCACGGCGCATCCGCCGCTCTCGCGGATCAGCCGCAGCATGTAGGTGCCGTCCTGCGGATAGCCGGTCAACCGGTCGGCGATGGAGGTCGCCGCCGTCGTCACCGGCTCCGTCCACGGCTCCACGTGGTCGCGGCCATCAGTGAAGGCCACGGCAATCGGCTGGCACCCCGCCGGCTGCACGGCGATAAGTGCGGGGAGTGACCCCGCCTCCTGCGCCACGCCATGGCCAGCGCCCGCCAGTACCGGGCCGGCGCTGATCGGGGCGCAGATCGCCGCCGGCCGGGCACCGAGCTGGCGCGCCGCCTCGATACCGATCATGCGGCAGGCCCATTCGGCGAGCGGCGCCGCGAAGGTCGAATAGACCGGCGCGAAGCCCAGCTCCTGCGTGACGAGATCGGCGCAGCGATAGGCTTCGCTCGGGTCGGCCCCGGCTTCAATCACCACGGCGCCGCGCGCAAGCACCGGAGCGATCCGTTCCTCCGCGGTTCCCCATGGAACGATGGCCAGCACCGGCACGCCCGCCGCGGCGCCGGCCGAGGCCGCGGCGAGGGCCGCATTGCCGCTGGAGGGCACCACCGCGCCCTTTGCCCCGGCGGCTTTCGCCTGCACCATGGCGAGCCGCATGATCCGGTCCTTGAACGAGCCGGTGGCATGCACGCCCTCATATTTGAGATACACCCCGGAAAGGCCGGGGATCGTGCTGGCTACGAGCGGAGAGGCGGGCCAGCTCCGTGCCTGCGCCAGCTCATCAGTCATCGGCTCCGCGATGAGACGAACGCCGCCGCATGAGCAATAGCCGACGCTCAGAGGCGTCTCCTGCCCGCAATCGGAACAGACCACCCGCATGCTCAGCGCTCCGCCAGGCGGCGCATGAACTGCTGGATGCGCGCGTCTTCCGGCGCGTCCAGTATCGCCTGCGGCGTGCCGTCCGCCAGGATGCGGCCCTGGTCCATGAACACGATCCGGTCAGCGACCTCGCGGGCGAAGTTCATCTCATGGGTGACCACCAGCATGGTCATGCCGCTGTCGGCGAGCGAGCGCATCACCGCCAGCACCTCGCCGACCAACTCGGGATCGAGCGCCGAGGTCGCCTCGTCGAACAGCATGACGCGCGGGTCCATGGCCAGCGCGCGGGAGATGGCGACGCGCTGCTGCTGGCCGCCGGAAAGCTGGCTCGGATAGCGGTTCCACTTGTCCTCCAGCCCGACGCGGGCCAGTAGGACGCGCGCGCGCTCCTCCGCCGCCTTCGCGTCGCGCTTGAGTACCAGCCGCTGCGCCAGCATCACGTTCTCGCCGACGGTGAGATGCGAGAACAGGTTGAATTGCTGGAACACCATGCCGATCTGCCGGCGGATGGCGGCGAGGTTGCCGGGGGCGCGGATCGACTGCCCGTCGAGCTCGACATCGCCCTGCTCGAACGGCTCCAGCCCGTTGACGACGCGCAGCAGCGTGCTCTTGCCCGAGCCGCTGGGGCCGACGATGGCGATGACCTCGCCGGCCTCGACGGCAAGCTTGATGCCGGCCAGCACCTCGAGCGAACCGAAGCGCTTATGGATGTTGCGAAGAGTCAGAATGGGCATCGTGTGGCTAGGGCTCCGTTCCGCCCGCATCGCGGGTGAATTTGCGCTCGAGCCATTCGCTGAGCTTGGAGATCGGGAAGCAGATGAGGAAGTAGAGCAGGCCGACCACGAGGAAGACCTCAAGCGGGCGGCCATATTGGAGGACCAGCTCCATGCCCCGGCGCATCAGCTCGTTGTAGCCGATGACGGTGGCGAGCGAGGTGTCCTTGATCACCGCGACATAGACGCCGACCAGCGGCGGCAGCGCCACGCGCAGCGCCTGCGGTCCGAGGATGTAGCGCAGCCGCTGGCCGAAGCCGAGGCCGAGCGCGGTGGCCGCCTCGGTCTGGCCGCGCGGCACCGCCTCGACGCCGGCGCGCAACACCTCGGCGACATAGGCGCCGGTATAGAGTGAGATGGCGACGAAGGCGGCCCAGAACCGGTCGACGTCGAGCCCCAGCATCGGCAAGCCGAAATAGATGAAGAAGAGCTGCATCAGCAGCGGCGTGCCGCGGAACAGTTCGATATAGGCGCGCAGCACGACGTTCAGCAGCCGGCTGCCGATGAGCTGCAGTAGCGTCACGCAGGCGCCGACGAAGGTGCCGACGAAGACCGCGATGGCAGAGAGCGTGAGCGTGGTGGCGAAGCTGTCGAGGATGAGCCAGCGCGAGGCCCAGACAGGCGTGAAATCCATGGCTCAGCCTCGCGCCCGCGCCGGGAACAGCCGGCGGCCCAGCATGCCGAGGATCAGCGCGCTGCCGAGGGTGAGCACGAGATAGAGTCCCGTCGAGAAGGAGTAGACCTCGATGGTCAGGAAGGTACGGGCGCTGATTTCGTTGGTCTGGCCGGTGAGCTCCGGCACGGCGATCACGGAGAGCAGCGACGAGCCGAGCAGTGTGGCGATGAACATGTTGGTTACCGCCGGAAACACCTTTGAGAGCGCCACTGGGGCGACTATCCAGATGAAGGATTGCAGCGGCGTGATGCCGAGGGCGGTCGCCGCCTCGCGGTGGCCGCGCGGCACGGCGTTGATGCCGGCGCGGAAGATCTCGGCGAGATAGGCGCCGACATTGAAGCCGAGCCCGAGGATGCCTGCGGTGATCGCCGTCATCCGTATGCCGAAGCTCGGGAAGCCGTAGAAGACGATGAATATCTGCAGCAGGACCGGCGTGTTGCGCAGCACCTCGACATAGACCGTCGCCAGCCAGCGCAGCGGCGCGACGGCGCTCGCCCGAGCCGCGGCGACCAGCACGCCGACGATTGCAGCAAGCGTGAAGGAGGCGAGCGTGATGACGATCGTCAGCCAGGCACCCTGAAGGAGGAGGCCATAATAGCTGGTGATCGAACCCCAATCGAGAAACACGTGTCCGGTCTCCGGCCGGCATGGGCGAGCGCCCATGCCGGCATCATCCGTGTCAGAAGCTCGGGTTGAGCGGTGCGGGCATCGAGGCGTTGAACCACTTCTTGTAGAGCGCGTTGCCGGCGCCCGTGCTGTTCAGCTCGAAGACGAACATGTCGACCCAGTTCTTCCAGTCCGGATCGCCGCGGCGCAGGCCGATGCTGTTGTAGTCGATCAAGTCCTTGAAGGCGTCGTCGATCACCACCTTGAGATTCTCGTCGAGCTTGGCCTGGTAGTTGAGGAAGTTGCTGTCCTCGATCATGGCGTCGACCTGGCCCTGCTTCAGCGCCAGCAGGGCAGCGGCGGAACTGTCGAAGCGCTGGATGGAGGCGCCGGGCACGGCGGCGGAGAACGCCTTGTCCTGCGTGGTGCCCTTGATGACCGCCACGCGCTTGCCGTCGAGATCCTTGGCCGCCTTCACGTCCGCGTCCTTCGGCACTGCGATGGCCATGACGACCGCCGTTATGTAGGGGTTGCTGAAGGTCACGACCTTGGCCCGCTCGGCGTTGCGCGTGAACTGGCCGATGATGAGGTCGACCTTGTCGGTGCGCAGGTTCGGGATGCGGTCGGCCGCCGTGGTGTCGATGACCTCCAGCTGGGCACCGAGGCGTTCGGCGGCCAGCTTCGCCACGTCGACGTCGAAGCCTTCCGGCTCGCCCGCGGCGTTGCGCATGCCGAAGGGCGGGAGGCTCAGGATGATGCCCACCCGCAGCTTCTTCGACGAGATGACCTTGTCGAGCGTGGACGGCGTCTGCGCGGCGGCCGGCGCCAGGGCGATGAGCGAACCCAGCGCTACGGCCAAGCCCATGGCAAAGCCCGTCTTGGCCAGCTTATCGAACGTGCCCATATTCTTGACTCCCCTTTTGTCTGCTATACCGGACACACTGTCGCTATACCGTACACGCTAGTGCAGCTGGCTCATTCCGGCAAGGGGTGGCGGCGTGCTAGAGCAATTTCGGATGACGAGCCAACACGACGGGGCTTTTGATCGAATGGACCAAGTGCAGGCGCGCGCCCGAGGCATCGACCGTGTCGTCGAGATACTGGAGTTCCTGCGGGCGAGCCGCCGCCCGATCGGGATCGGCGATCTCGCAAAGCGGATCGCGGCGCCGCGCTCTTCGCTCTACGAGATCATCGGGCGCCTGACCGAAGCGGGCATCCTCGAGACGGTCGACCAGGAGGGCCGGGTCTTCTTCGGGCGCGCGGTCTATCTCTATGCCGACGCCTATCTCGATTCGCAGCCGCTGGTGCGTAACGGCAGGGACGAGGTCATCCGCCTCGCCGAGACGACGGGAGAGACGGCACAGCTCTGCATGCTGATCGGCAACAAATATACCGTCGCCCACATGCAGCCCGGCTCCAATCTCTTCCGCATCAGCTCGGAGACCGGCATCCTCGTGCCCATCCCGTGGACCGCTTCCGGCCGCCTGCTGCTCGCCGGCATGAGTGAGGCGCAGATCCGCGCACTGATCCCCCCGGAGGACTATCGCCTGCCGGATGGCCGCAGGATCGAGATCGAGGATTTCCTGCACGACGTGCGCGACGCCCATGCCCGCGGCTTCGCCGTCACCACGGCCCTCGCCGACGAGTTCACCACCTGCCTCGCCGCGCCCGTCGTCGATGCCACCGACCGGCCCGTCGCCACCATCTGCTTCGTCATACCGGCGCGCACGCCGGAAGATCGACAGGCTGAACTGATGGAAAAGCTCATCGCCGGCGGACGCGCCGTCAGCCGGCAATTGCGCGGTTGACGATTTCAGCCTGCGCCGGAGCGGGGGCAGCCGGAAGCACACGGGTCGTTGGGACTGGATTCTACCGCAGCTCTCCTATGGAGAGTCGCGCCGCGTCCGCGTTGACGGCGCGCGGTCGCCCGCTATTTGCCCGGACAACCGGATGTCGGCGCCGCCGAGCGGATAAATTTCGACGACCGCAGATTCGGGATTGCCCCGGGAAAGTACCCGCACTATCGCCCTTAGGCCCGGCGGAAGGATCCGTTCACCGGGGCGGCGCCGTGCTTGGTATGGATTGTCGGCCTCTCCGCGCCGGAAGCCGTCCTCGGTCGCTCGCCTGGAAGCAGACATCCGGCTCTGGCGCCGGAAGTCGGATTCCGACCCATTGCGTAAGTTCAACATCAACCACGAGCAATTGGCCTACGTGCTCTCCATTGTATGGCTTAGACTTGCCGCATGGGACTATTGACCTTCAGCATCAACGTCACCCTGGACGGCTGCGTCGACCATCAGGAGGGAATTGCCGACGACGAGACGCACGTCTTCTTCACCCGCCTTATGGACGAGGCCGGGGCGATGCTGTGGGGGCGCGTCACCTACGAGATGATGGAGAGCTACTGGCCGGCCGTCGCCCGCGACGGCGACGAGGCACCGCGGAGGATACGCGAGTGGGCGATCAAGCTGGAGGCCAAGCCGAAATACGTGGTGTCGTCGACGCGAAAGGCCTTCCCGTGGACCAACAGCCACCACATCGCCGGCGACCTGCGCACGGGCGTGCAGCGGCTCAAGGACGCAACTCCGGCCGGCGTGCTCCTGGGTAGCGGCAAGCTCGCGAACGAGCTCGACCGGCTGGATCTGATCGACGAGTACAATCTCCTCGTCCACCCCAGGATCGCCGGCCACGGCCCAACCCTCTACCAGAGCGGGCTGCCCAGCACGCGACGGCTCGAGCTGATCTCGGCCACGCCGCTTCGCAGCGGCGCCGTCGCCATGCATTACCGGCGCGCTCGTTAATCCGGAGCAGCCTCTTCGCGCTCAGCTCGCGCGCTGCAGGAAGTCTTCTCGCCGCGCAACGCGGCATACCACCCAATTCAGTCGTCGAATCCAGTCGGGTATCTCAAGGGCATCCGTGCGCCACTTTCAGACGTTGGGACTTGGCTCGAAAGCGGATATTCATCATTTAGCATTCCAGGAGCCGTAAGCGGATTCCAGCTGCGGTAGGTCGACATCGGGCCGCACCTATGCACTGGATCTCAGCTGCCGTCCTGCTTGTTTGCGCGAATTTCGCGCGGCCCGACGCCTGTCGGCGTTTCACGTCCGTGATGTGACAGCGCCTCTGGGTCGCTGTGCATGGTACCCCCTTCCGGAAAGCGCCCGATCTTTATCGCACCGCCTGCACCAGCCACAGCGTGATCTGCGGGAACAAGACCAGCACGATCAGTGCAAGGATCTGGATCACCATGAATTCGCCCATCCCCTTGTAGATCAGGCCCAGCTTCCACTCGGGCATGACGTTGCGCAGGTAATAGGCCGACATAGCCACCGGGGGGCTGAGGAAGGCGGTCTGCAGGTTTACCGCCACCAGTGCGCCGAACCACAGCATGGTGTCGAACTTCGACATGCCGAAATCGAGATTCGCCACCACGGGAAGGAAGATCGGCAGGAACACCAGGATGATGGCTGGCCACTCGAATGGCCAGCCGAGCACAAAGACCAGCGCGAGGATCAGTACCAGCTTCCAGAGGTCGGGCAGCGGAATGTCGACCAGGAACTGGGTGATCACGTTGGCGGTGCCGAGCGTGGTGAAGACCGCCCCGAACACGTTCGAGGCCATTGCGAGGAACAGCACCATGCTGGAGGTTATGAGGGTGCCACGCGCGGCATAGGCGAGGCATTCCAGGTTGAGCTTGCGATAGAACAATGCGAGCAACACCGCGCCGAACGCGCCGCAGGACGCCGCTTCTGTGGTGGTCGCCAGACCTCCCAGAATGGTTCCGAGCGTGCAGCTGATGAGCACGATGAGCGGCAGGACGCCGACGACCAGCTCCTTGAGCACCTCGCCCATTGGCACGCGATCCGCCATCGGGACCGCCGGGCCGACGGACGGGTTGATGAGGCTGCGGATGAGGCAATAGACGATGTACAGGCCCGCCAGCATGAAGCCGGGCGTAAGCGCCGCCGAGTAGAGCAGGTTCACCGGCACGCCGAGGGTCGGCCCCATGACGACGAGCATGATGCTCGGCGGAATGAGGATGCCAAGCGTACCGCCGGCGGCGATGGCGCCGGCGGACAGGCGGGCGTCGTAGCCGGCGCGCACCATCATCGGACCGGCCATGATGCCAAGCACCACAACGGCGGCGCCGACGATGCCGGTAGCCATGGCAAAGATGGCGGCGGTCAGCAGCACCGCCAGATAGAGCGAGCCGCGCAGAGGGGCGAGCAGGTTGCGCACCGCCTTGAACAGGCGCTCCATCAGTCCCGCCCGTTCCGTCATGTAGCCCATGAAGATGAACAGTGGCACGGCGGGTAGGATGTCGTCCTTCATCGTGCCCCAGATCTGGATATAGGCCAGATTGAAGGTCATCGCCGTGTCGAGGCCGATCGAGCCAAACACGATGGCGAGGAACAGCAGGGTGAAGGAGATCGGGAATCCAACGAAGATCACGCTGATCATCGAGAGCAGCATGATCAGGCCGACGATTTCTTGATAGCTCACGCGGGCCCCCGATCAGACTTCGATTTTTTCGTGCTGGGTGAAAAGCTCACCGGTCTTCACCGCCCAGAGCGACTTCATCAGTTCGGAGATGCCCTGGATGATGAGCAGCGCGCAGGCGAGCGGGACGACGAGGCGGAAGGGCCAGAGGATCGGCCGCCAGATGCCGGTCGAAGAGCGCTCGTCGAGCTCGAAGGCGAACATGAATTCGCCCCAGGAGATGTTGAGCAGCACCGCCATGGTGGGGATGAACAGGACGATATAGGCGATGGCGTCGATCATCCCCTTGGTGCGGGGCGTCATCTGCTCCCAGAAGATGTCGGTGCGTACATGGGCGCCCTTCAGCAGCGTGTAGCCGGCGCCCAGCATGAACAGTGCGCCGAACGACATGGTGGTCACGTCGAGTGCCCAGATGGTGGGGGCGTGGAAGGCATAGCGCATCACCACCTCGATCACGTTCGCGATCACGAGTGGTGGGATGAACAGGATCAGGACGAGGTAGGAGACGAAGGTGGTGAAGGCATCGATTCCGCGGATGACGCGGACATAGGGCGTGACTGGACGCATGAGCCCACTCCCTGGCACGCAGCGACATTATGAGCTCGCAAGCGGGGCGGCGTGAGGCCGCCCCGCGCGAGACTGTTCTCAGTTGCTGGTGCTGCCGGTGTTGGCGTCCGGCCAATAGTGCTGGACGGCGAAGCCGTAGGGCGCGTTGATCCGCATGCGCGCCGGCACCACCTTCTCGGCATAGGCGCGCTGGGATTCGTAGACCTTCTTGAAGAAGGGGTTCTTGTCCGACTGCTCCTTGGCGACGTTGTCCCAGGCCTTGAGCACGTTGAGCATGATGTCGTCGGGCGTGCGGAAGACCTTCACACCATCCTTGATCTGGAGTTCGGCCAACGCCTCGGCGTTGCGCTTGTTGGCGAGCGCCATGGACTGGAAGGTCGCCTGCCAGCTCGCGGACTTGATGATCTCCTGGAGATCCGGCGTCAGGCTGTTCCAGACATCCTGGTTGATGATGAGCTCCAGCACGGTGGCCGGCTCGTGCATCGAGGGCAGGTAGTAGTTCTTCCACACCGTCTGGAAGCCCATCTGCTTATCCTCATAAGGGCTAGCGAACTCGGCGCAGTCGATCACGCCGCGCTCGCCCGAGGGCACGATCTCGCCGCCGGGGATGTTCACCGTGGTCATGCCCGAAGGCGCGAATACCTCGGCGGTCATGCCGGTCTCACGGCACTTGCGGCCCTTCAGGTCGTCCCAGCCGGTGACCTCGGTCTTGAACCAGCCAAGCGGCTGATTGCCGGCATAGGTCATCGGGAAGGAGATGACGTTGCGCTTGATCTGGTCCTTGTAGAAGGACTGGTAGAGCTCGAGGCCGCCGCCATTGTAGATCCAGCCGATATAGTCGAGGCTGTCCATGCCGAACGGGCCACCGGGCGCGGGGCCGAACAAGGTCGCGGCACTGTTCTTGCCAACCGAATAGGCGGCTGCGGATTGCCCGCCATCAAGCACCTTCTTGTGGATTGCGTCGACCACTTCGAACGCGGGTACGAGAGCGCCGGCAGGCATGGCCTCGATCTGCAGTCGGCCGCCGGACATGGCGTTCACCCGCTCGGCCCAGAATTGCAGATTCTCATAGGTCGGCGTGCCGGCGGGATAGGACGTCTGGAACCGCAGCTTGCGGGGCTGCTGGGCGTCGGACGTGGCCGGGAACAGGGCGGCGCCGACGGCAAAGCACAGGGCGGCGAGAGCCGTAACGGATTTCATATGGTTTCCTCCAGGGTTTAAAGCGTTCTTTGGCTTCTTCTTGCGGCGCGAGCGCCGATCAGCGTGCTGTGCGCCTCCCGCGCCGGCGGTCTACTCCGCGGCCGTGGCGTAGGGAATGTTGCGCCCGCCATAGCGGCGCACGCGGATATTCGCCTGCTCGGCGTGGCCGGCAAATCCTTCGAGCATGCACAGGCGCGAGCAATATTCGCCGATCATGCTCGAGGCTTCATCGGTCAGCACCTTCTGGTAGGTGCAGGTCTTCAGGAACTTCCCGACCCACAGCCCGCCGGTGTAACGGGCCGATTTCAGCGTCGGCAGCGTGTGGTTGGTGCCGATCACCTTGTCGCCGAAGGAGACATTGGTGCGGGCACCGAGGAACAGCGCGCCGTAATTGGTCATGTTGTTCAGGAAGAAGTCCGGATCGCGGGTCATGACCTGGACGTGCTCGGAGGCGATGCGGTCGGCCTCGGCCACCATCTCCTCATAGCCGTCGCAGACAATCACCTCGCCGTAGTCCGCCCAGGCTTGCCGCGCAATCCCGGCGGTCGGCAGGATGGCGAGCAGCCGCTCGATCTCGCCCATGGTAGCGCGTGCCAGCTTCTCCGAATTGGTGAGCAGGATCGCCGGGGAGTTGGGACCGTGCTCGGCCTGGCCGAGCAGGTCGGTGGCGCAGATCTCCGCGTCGACGCTGTCGTCGGCGATGACCAGCGTCTCGGTAGGCCCGGCGAACAGGTCGATGCCGACCCGGCCGTAGAGCTGGCGCTTGGCCTCGGCCACGAAGGCGTTGCCCGGCCCCACCAGCATGTCGACCGGCTCGATGGACTGCGTGCCGAGCGCCATCGCGCCCACCGCCTGTACGCCGCCGAGGCAATAGATGACGTCCGCGCCAGCAAGGTGCTGGGCGGCGACGATCGCCGGTGCCGGCTCGCCGTGATAGGGCGGCGCGCAGGTGATGATGCGCTTCACCCCGGCCACCTTGGCGGTGATGACCGACATGTGCGCCGAGGCTAGCAGCGGATATTTGCCGCCCGGCACATAGCAGCCGACCGAGTTCACTGGGATGTTCTTGTGTCCCAGCACGATGCCCGGCAGCGTCTCCACCTCGATGTCGCGTAGCGCGGCCTTCTGGTGCTCGGCGAAATTGCGCACCTGCGTCTGGGCGAAGCGAATGTCCTCGAGATCGCGCTTGCTCAGCCTGGAAAGGCAGGCTTCGATCTCCTGTTCCGAGAGTCGGTAATCCTCGCGGTCCCACTTGTCGAACTTCATCGACAGCTCGCGGACGGCGGCGTCGCCCCGCTGCTCGATATCGGCGAGGATGCTCTCCACCGTATGGCGGACCTTGGAGAGATCCTCGGCGCGCGCGGCGCTCGGGCGCCCCTCCTTCAGAACCTTGATCATCGCATTACTCCGCCGGAATGCCCGCCGGGGCCGGGGTCGTCATTGCAGCCTGTCCCGGCAACTCCATCGCCATCTTGATGATGCTGGAATAATCCAGCCCGGCATGCCCGTTGCGACAGTGCATGGCGAACATCTCGCAGGCGAGATCGCCGAGCGCCGCCATGGTCCGGCTGTCGTTGGCAAGCTGCTTGGCGAGCCGCATGTCCTTGAGCTGGAAGTCGGAGCGGAAGCCGCCCTCGAAGCCGTTGGCGGAGGGCACGTTCTCCATCAGCCCCGGATAGGGGTGATAGCGGTCGAGCGCATAATTGGCGCCGGAGCTGTTGCGCATCACGTCCGACAGCACCGCCGGATCGAGCCCATTGGCGACGCCGAGGGCGAGCGCCTCGACCGTGCCGACCATACAGATGCCGGACAGCATGTTGTTGCAGAGCTTCGCCGTGTGACCGGCTCCGTTGCCGCCGACATGGAAGATCTTCTGGCCCATGGCTTCCAGCAGCGGGCGGGCTGCGGCAAGGTCCTCGGCGTCGCCGCCCACCATGAAGGTGAGCGTGCCGGCCTGGGCGCGCGGGGTGCCGCCGGAGACCGGCGCATCGAGCATCCGCCGTCCTGCCGCGCGCAGCACGGCCGCCACTTCCACGGTGACGCTGCTGGAGATAGTGCTGCTGTCGATCAGCAGCGTGCCGGGCCGCGAGGCGGCGAGAAGGCCACCGTCGGCGAGATAGGCCTCGCGCACGTCTTGCCCGGTCGGCAGCATGGTGATGACGCAATCCGCCTGACCGGCGGCCTCGGCGGCGGACGACGCCAACTCGACGCCGCTTTCAGCGGCGGCGGTACGGGCACGCGGGGAGAGATCGTAGCCGATCACCTCGAAGCCGGCGGCGAGCAGGTTCCTCGACATGGGCAGGCCCATATTGCCGAGGCCGATGAAAGCAATCCTCTTCACGTGTCCGTTCCTCACTGCGCGGCGGTATTGACGATGACGGTCTTGGGCCAGGTGAAGTGGTTCACCAGGCTCTCGGCGGAGAGCTCGCGGCCCGTGCCGCTGAGCTTGGTGCCGCCATATTCGATATTGGCCTCGGCGACGGAGAACTGGTTCACCTGCACGAAGCCGGCCTCGATCCGGTCGACAAAGTCGAAGGCGGCGCGCAGATTTTCGGTCCACAGCACCGCGGCGAGGCCGAAAGCGCTGTCATTCGCTTCCGCCAGCACGCTCTCGAAATCGGTCCAGCGGCTGACGGTGGCGACCGGCCCGAAGATCTCGTCGCGGCAGACCGGCGAGGAGGCTGGCACGCCCTCGATGAGGGTCGTCGTATAGAAATAGCCGTTGGCCAGCTCGGGATCGGAGGGGCGCTCGCCGCCGATCAGGATCTTCGCGCCCGGCGTCTTGCGCGCCATCGCGACATAGCGTTCGACGCGGTCGCGCTGGGTGCGCGAGATGATGGAGCCGACCTGCGTGGCGTCGTCGAGCGGATTGCCGATCCGGAAGGTCGGGATGGCCGCCAGCACGCGCTCCATCACCGGCTCGTAGACATCGTCGTGCAGATAGATGCGGGTGCCGGCCGTGCAGGACTGCCCCTGCCGCTGAAGCCGCAGCCCGGCGATGACGCCCTTGGCCGCACGCTCGATATCGGCATCGGCCATGACGATGTTCGGGTTCTTGCCGCCGAGCTCGGCGGTGACCGGCACGATCTTGTCGGCCACGGCGTGAAGAATGCGCGCGCCGACCGCGCTGGAGCCGGTGAAGGTCACCTTGCGCACCAGCGGGTGCTCGCACAGCGCCTGCCCCGCCTCCTCGCCGAAGCCGGAGATGGCATTGGCGACGCCGGGCGGCAGCACCGACTGCAATATCTCGAAGCATTTCAGCACGGCGAGCGGGGCCTGCTCGGCCGTCTTCAGCACCACCGTATTGCCGGCGGCGAGCGCCGCCGCGGTCTTGGTCGCGGTCTGCATCAGCGGGGCGTTCCACGGGATGATCGCCCCGACGACGCCCAGCGGCTCGCGCTTCGTATAGAGGAACACGCCGTCCGCGCGCGGCACGGTCACGCCCTTCAATTCGCCGGCGAGCCCGGCGAAGAAGCGGAAGATGTCGACCATGGTCGTCGCTTCGCCACGGGTCTGGGTGGCAAGCGCGTTGCCGGTCTCCAGCGAGGAGAGCTGGGCGAGGCCCTCGCGTTCGGCTTCGAGCCTGTCGGCCGCCTTCAGCAGCAGCGCGCCGCGCTCGCGGGCGGGAATGCGGGCCCATTTGGCGAAGGCGCGATGGGCGACCTGCACCGCGCGATCCACATCGTCGGCGCGGCAGCGCGGCGCGGCGCCGATGATCTCGCCATTGCCGGGGTTCTCGACATCGAACGTCTCCTGCGTAAGCGCCGGAGCGAACCTGCCGTCGAGCACAATGAGGCCGGAAAGGCGCTTCGCCTCACGCTCCACCGCTTCCATGCGTTGCAGGACCGGATCAATCAGCCGCGCCGTGGACATGTGCAAGCTTTCTCCATCTCATTCGCCGCCCGCGTCGTCGGCGATGTTGTGCATACGTATGCATTGTGATAGGCATGCTTTCCGTTGCTGTCAATCATGCTACCAGGTGAAATGTGCAGAAGCCTCGCATCGGACTAGTAATAGGTGATCCGGCCGGCATAGGTCCCGAGCTTTCCGTCAAGTTACTCGCTTCTGATATAATGAATAATAGTAATGTTCTAGTATTAGGTAGCGCGGGTATATTGAAATCTGCCGCGCAGAGCTGTGATATAGCGTTGTCCATATCGGGCGGTGGAGATATATCGCTCCACGACGGTGTCATCGGGGAGTGTATATTGGTTCAGCAGCAGGAGCGCGACATGGGCTCCGGTCAGGCGAGCGCGACCGGCGGCGCCTATATGCTGGAGGGCCTGCGCAACGCGGCCGCGGCCGTCGTCGAGGGGCGCATCGACGGCGTGCTCTATGCCCCGCTGAACAAGCAGGCGATGTCGCTCGCGGGCCACAAGGCGCTGGACGAGCTGCATTATTTCCGGGAGCTGCTGGGCGTCGACGGCTTCTGCTGCGAGCTGAACAACCAGGGCTCGCTCTGGACCGTGCGGGTGACGTCGCACGTCCCGCTGCGCGAGGTCGCCGACCTCATCACTCCGGACAATATCCGCAAGGCAACATCTCTCGGTGTCGAGGCGGTGCGCCGCACCGGCGTCGCCTCGCCGAAGGTGGTGATCGCGGGCCTCAACCCCCACCTCGGCGAGGGTGGCGCCATGGGGCGGGAGGAGATCGAGATCATCCTGCCCACTGCCGCCAAGCTCAAGGCGGATGGCATTGACGTCATTGGGGTTTATCCGGCCGACACGGCCGTCCCGCGCGCCCTGCGCGAGGGGGCCGACCTTGTCGTCACCATGTATCACGACCAAGGCCAGATTGCGCTGAAGGCACTGGGCTTCGATCGCACGGTAACGATGCTCGGCGGCCTGCCCGTGCCCTTTGCCACGCCCTCGCAAGGGTCGGCCTACGACATTGTGGGCAAGAATCTCGCCGATCCTTCCGGCCTGAAGGCCGCCTTCCAATTGCTGGAGAAGGTCGCGGCCAACCGCCTTGCGGAGCAGCCGGCGCTATGACTATGTGGCGCCACGGAAATCATGCCGCCCCGGACGCTGGAAACCGGGTGGCGGCGACATGCATACGATTGCGCGTATGAAGAGGGTCACTTCCAAGGATGTCGCCCGCGCATTGGGGGTTTCCCAATCAACGGTGTCGCGCGCCTTCTCGGCGGATGCCCGCATCCCGGAGGAGACCCGCGAGCGGATCCTGAAATCCGCGCAGGCGCTTGGCTACACGCCAAACGAGCTCGCCCGTGGGCTGCTGAAGAGCAAGTCGAACATCGTCGGCGTGGTGATGGCCGACATGCTCAACCCGTTCTATCCCAACGTGCTCGACATCATGTCGCGCCGGCTCCACGCCATCGGCAAGCGCATGCTGCTGTTCTCGGTGCCGAACGACACCGATGTCGACGAGGTGCTGCCGTTCCTGCTGCAATACAATGTGGAAGGCGTCATCATCACCTCGGCGACGCTGTCGAGCAAGATGGCGGACGTGTTCCGCAACCACAACACGCGCGTCGTCCTGTTCAATCGCGCGGTCTATGACCGTTCCGTCAGCTCGGTGTGCTGCGAGAACCACGACGCCTCCGGCAATGTCGCCCGGCTCTTGATCGAGGCCGGTCACCGGCGCTTCGCCATCATCGGCGGCAAGCCCGACACCTCGACCCATATCGAGCGCAGCGGCGGCTTCCAGCGCGAGCTGCGTCGCGCCGGCCTGTCGCTGCAGGCGGAGGAGTTCGGCGGCAACACCTATGAGGGCGGCTTCCGCACGGCCATGCTCCTGCTCGAGGGCAAGAACCCGCCCGACGCCATCTTCTGCATCAGCGACGTGATGGCGATCGGCGCACTCGAAGCCGCGCGCCGGGTGCTGGGGCTCAGGGTGCCGGACGACGTCTCCATCGTCGGCTTCGACGACATCCCCTCGGCTGCCTGGCCGTCCTACGGGCTCACCACGGTACGCCAGCCGGTCGAGATGATGGTCTCGCAGGCGTTCTCCCTGCTTTCCGACGACGTGGCCAATGCCTCCGCCGCCCCGGTCGCGGTGCGCATTCCCGGCGAGCTGGTGGTGCGCGGCTCCGCCCGGCTCGATCCGGCGGGCAAGAAGACCAGAACGGTACGCTAGGCCCACAGCCAAGATCGCAATTTCGTTCGTGATATAATGCATACGTATGCATAGAATTGAGGAGGCCGCCCCGCATGGACGTCAGCACGAAGGCACCCGCCCCGGATTTCCGGCTCGACGGCCGGCGCGTTCTCGTCACCGGCGCGGGACGGGGCATCGGGCTCGCCGCCTCGCTCGCGCTCGCCCGCTACGGCGCGCAGGTCACGCTCACCGCGCGCAGCGCCGACGAACTGGAAGCGGCGGCTGATCAGGTGCGCGCGGCGGGCGGCGTGGCCGAGACGCTGCCGCTCGACCTGCGCAATTCCAACGGTGTCGCCGCTGCGCTAGCCGAACGCCCCGCCTTCGACGTTCTCGTCAACAATGCCGGCATGAACCGCACGGCGCCCTTCCTCGATGTGCCGCAGCAGGATTTCGACGACATCATAGGCCTCAATGTGCGCGCGCTCTATTTCACCGCGCAGGCGGTGGCGCGCGGCATGGCGAGCGCCGGGCGTGGTGGCTCGATCATCAACATGTCCTCGCAGATGGGCCATGTCGGCGCGCCGACGCGCACGGTCTATTGCGCGTCGAAATGGGCAGTGGAGGGCATGACCCGCGCCATGGCGCTCGACCTCGCCCCGTACGGCATCCGCGTCAACACCATCGGCCCGACCTTCGTCGAGACGCCAATGTCCGGCGCGTTCCTGAAGGACGACACCTTCAAGGCCACCGTGCTGTCGAAGATCAAGCTCGGCCGTATCGGCCATGTCGACGACATCACCGGCGCCATCGTGTTCCTCGCCTCCGGGGCCTCCGCGCTCATGACCGGGGCCTCGATGGTCATTGACGGCGGCTGGACCGCGGACTGACATCACACGGGAAGGAAAGCCATGCTCCTGGAAGGAAAGGTCGCGCTCATCACTGGCGCCGGCTCGGAACGCGGCATCGGCCGCGCGGCAGCCCGCCGCTTCGTCGCGGAGGGCGGACGCATCGCCGTTGTCGACATCGGCGCGGGCCGCGCCGAAGAAGCCGCGCGGGCGCTCGGCGACGGCAATCGCGGCTATGAATGCGACGTCACCGATGAGGACGCCTGCACGGCGGCCGTCGCCCGTGCCGTCGGAGATTTCGGCGCGCTCGACATCGTGGTGACCAGCGCGGGTGTCAGCCAGCCCGACCGTTTCCTCGACATCAGCCCGGCCGACTACAAGCTGGTGATGGATGTGAACCTCTTGGGCACGTTCAACATCTGCCGGGCCGTTGTGCCGCATTTTAAGTCGAGACAGGTCGGCGCCATCGTCTGCATCGGCTCGCTAGCGGCGCTACGCGGCGGTGGGGTGTTCGGTGGCTCGCACTACGCGGCCTCTAAGGGCGGCGTCCACAGCCTCGCCAAGGCGCTGGCACGCGAATTTGCCGGCGACGGCATCCGCGTCAACGCCATCGCGCCGGGCCTCGTCGATACCGACCTGTTTCAGGGCCGCCTCACCCCCGAGCAGCGGCGCTTTGTGGAGGCGAGCGTGCCAATGGGCAGGCTGGCACGGCCCGAAGAGGTGGCCGATGCCTGTCTCTACCTCGCGTCGCCGATGTCGACCTATGTAACCGGCGTGGTGCTCGACGTGAACGGGGGGCTACATATCCACTAGGACCGCAACATCGAACGCTGGCGAGTATCACAAACGAACACGCCGCCAGAAGCTGACATCCGACAACGCCCTGAAACACGGCCTTCGGAATATTTCGCGAGCACGTGATGGAATCGGCTTCGGGTGCGTCGTCGCCTTCCTCCGGGCAGAGTTGCGCTGACAGCGCCGGCGATGTCAGCGTCCGGTTGCGCGTAAGTTGCCAAGAAGCTTCAATCCGCTCGCGAGCGCCTGCTGGTAGAGCAAATGGTCGAGGCCGAAGGCGATGATGTCAAAGCCGAGAGCCCAGTAATCTGCCGCCCATTGCTCGTCGAGCGCCATGAAGCCGGCCGGCTTGTTATTGCGCCGCGCTGCCGCGACCACTTTCTCGATGCCGGCGACATAGTCGGGATGCGAGAATTGCCCGGGTATGCCAAGTGAGTTGGTAAGGTCGAAATGACCGACCCACACGATGTCGACGCCCTCGACCGCCGCGATCTCATCGGCATTGGCGAGGCCCTTGGCGGTCTCGATCTGGCAGATCACGAGGTTGCGCCGCCGGCTCGCCGCCATCTTGTCCGCCGGACTTCCCGGCAGATAGTCGTCATGCGCCACGCCGAACGCTGCGCCGCGCCTTCCATAGGGCGGGTAGTTGGCATAGGAGACGATGCGCGCGGCCTCCTCGGCGGTCTCGACCATCGGCACCATGACGCCATGGGCACCCATATCGAAAGCCCGTGCCACGAAGTGGTATTCGCCGGCCGGCACGCGCACCAGCGGCGCGACGCCGAGGCCACGGCAGCCGGCGAACTGGCCCTTCATCGTCTCGAAGCCGGCGCCGGAATGCTCCATGTCATAGAGGATGAAGTCGGCGCCGGTCGCGGCGACGATGGCCGGCAGGCCGGGGGAGAAGAACTCGATCACCATGGGTCCGAATGCGCCACCGGCGGCGATCTTGTCCTTGAGCGAAACGGGAGCGGGCATTCGTCCAACCTCGATTCTGGCGTTGGTTGCTAGGCCTTGGCGTTCTCATAGGCGCGGAAGCTGCGCACGATCTTGGTGCGCACGAGCGGCGCGGATCGCGCGTCGAATTCCTTGAAATGGGCGCTCGCGAGATGGACGCGGAAGGCCGCCTCGTCATCATAGATCTCGTAGAGCGCGACCGGCCCGGCGCCGTCCGGCGCTTCCAGCACGTCGAAGCGCGAGCAGCCCGGCTCGTCCCGGACCGATATGGCGGCGTTGGCGCGCACCAGTTCCATGAACTGCGCACGCACGTCGTCGAGGAGGTCGAACTCGACCCAAATTACATGAGACAAGGGGGCAGACTCCTCAGCGCGGCTTGCGGGCCGCGTTCTGCCAGTAGAAGGCGGCGACCGATTGCAGATGCTCCTGCATCGCCGTCTCGGCGGCATCAGGATCGTGGGCGACGATGGCCTCATAGATGCGCTCGTGGAAGGCGAGCGCCTCGGCCTTGGCGCGCGTCGCCTGCAGCGACACGTCGCGCTGTTCGGTCAGCCACTGCACCACGGCCTGGTGCACCCCGTTGAACAGTGGATTGCGCGCCACAAGGACGATCTCGAAATGGAAGGCGACGTCGGATCTCTCGAATTCTTCGAGATCGCCGAGCGCGCGCCGGTTGCGCTCCAGCGCTCCACCGATGCGGGCGATATCGGCGGCGGTGACGTGCCGCGCAGCGTGGCGGGCAAGCGCGACCTCCAGCGTCTGACGCGCGTCCTGAAAGTGTCGAATACCCTCGGCACCGGAAAGGAAGACACGCGCCGCGCTCGACAGTTCCCCGATGAAATGTTGCGCGTCCGGCCGGGTGACGCGGGCGCGCTCGCCATTGCTGACGGCGACCAGCCCGGCCTTCTGGAGCGATAGCAGCGCCTCGCGCACGGCCGGCCGTCCGACCTGGAATTGCTCCATCAAATCACGTTCCGAAGGCAGCGCCTCGCCTTCCCTGAGGCGACCTTCCCGGATCATCCGCTCGAGATGGTCGGAGACGTCCTGATAGAGCCGGCGGCGGCGAATGGGTTGAATGTCCATGTGTCCCTCTTGGTATGAAAGGATGATGGCGGATTCTGGCGTTGTCAACCCGACACAACCAGATGAAAGACTACGCTGATCCGACATAGTGCATTGATATCAGCTACTGTTTGTTGCTTCGCAGCATGGTGGCCACTTGACGGCAGCAGCGGCATGCGGTTAGCCTTTCATACCAGATGGACGGATTTCAGGCCCGCTGGGCATGAGCGGCCATCACAATAAAAAAGCCGCTTAGGAGGAAACGATCATGTTTCGGCACTTAGTATTCGGCGCCCTTCTCGCCACGGGCATTGCTGCCCCGGCGTCGGCGCAGCAGGTCCGCGAGCTTCGCCTCGGCTCGCCTTGGCCCTCGACCAGCACGGTGCATGCCGCGCTACCGGTTTTCGCGGCTGCGGTGGAGCGCGAGTCCAAGGGCACCATCAAGGTGCGAGTCTATCCCGACAGCCAGCTCGGTGACATCCAGTCGCTGATCAACGGGGTGCAGCTCGGCACCGTCGACATGACTTATCTCGCCATCGGCAATGCCGGTGTGCTCAAGGGCGGCGCGCCGCTGAACGTCGCCTACGTGCCGTACCTGTTCAAGAGCAAGGCCGGCGCCGAAAAGGTGGTCAACAGCCCGGTTTTCCAGGAGCTCTACGACAACCTCGCCAAGGAATCTGGCGTACGCATCTTCGCGGTCTACGGCGCCCGCTCGCCGCGCGCGATCCAGAACCGCGTGCGGCCGATTTCCAAGCCGGAAGACCTGAAGGGCCTGAAGATCCGCATTCCCCCTATCGAGGGCATTCGTGCCGCCTTCGACACGATGGGGGCCAAGCCCGTGGTGCTCGGCCTCGGTGACACTTACAACGCCATCGAGCGCGGCCAGGTCGACGGGCATGAGAACGGCATCGACGCCGCAGTCGGCTACAAGTGGTACGAAGTTGCCAAGTTCTTCACCCCGACCGACCACATCTACGAAACCGGCGCCTTCTACATCAACGAGAAGCTCTGGCAGTCCTTCTCCCCGCAGGAGAAGGAGATCTTCATCAACGCCGCCAAGGAAGGCGGGGCCGCGATGACGGCGGCCGGCGAGAAGGTGGACATCGAAGCCAAGAAGATCTTCGCCGACAACAAGGTCGAGATCACCCAGCCGGACAAGCCCGCCTTCGAGAAGGCGCTCGCCGATGTTTACAAGCGCTTCGAAGGCCGTGTCTGGCCGGAGGGTCTCGTCGAGCGCATCCGCACCATTCCCCAGTGATCCTCGCCTGGCGGGCGCGGCGATCGGCTGCGCCCGCATCTTTGCGGGAGCCCGCCAGATGTCCCTTTCTGAGGTTGAACGCCTCGCGCTACGGCTTGCCGCCATTGTCGCGCGGGTGGTCGATATCGCCATCATGCTCCTCGTCGCCGCGCTGCTAGTGCTGGTGACGAGCCAGTTCGTCGACCGCAACTACGTGACGCTCTGGCACGATTCGCCGGAGGAATACGTCAAGATCGGCCTTGTCTGGCTGTGCTTCCTCGGCTTCGTGCGCGCCTCGGCGACAGGCGAGACCATTCGCATCACCTTCCTCCACGACATGATGCCGTCCGGCTTGCAACGCATCGTCGACGTGCTGCTTGACGTGCTTCTGCTGGTCGTCGTGATCTTCCTCGCCTGGAAGTGCTGGGTGATGATCCAGACGGCGCAGATGCAGATCATCCTCGGCACGTCGCTCACGCTGGACGTGCCGGTCTACGGCATGTTCGTCGGCTTCGTCCTGCTGATCCCCCTGATTTCCTGGCGCCTCCTGTGCGCCGCCCGTGGCCGGCCTCACATGCCTGCCCCGCACCCCTCCGTCGAGGCGTGACCGGCATGAACATCCTGTTCTTCTCCTTCATCGGTCTGCTCATCCTCGGGGTCGAGGTGGGCTTCGCCATGATCGTGGCGGCCTGGCTCGGGCTCGAGCTGAAGGCCGGCCCGGCGGTAGACGCGATCATGCTGCCGACCTCGATGCTCGGCGGCATCAGCCTCTACGCGCTGGTGCAGATCCCACTGTTCATTCTCGCCGGCGAGGTGATGAATCGTGGTGGCATCACCCGCCGCCTGGTCGACGTCTCGTCCGCCTGGATCGGCCGCCGCAGCGGTAGCCTCGGCCATGTCGGCATCCTGTCGAACTTGATGCTGTCCGGCATCTCCGGCTCGGCGGTGGCGGACGCGGTGGCGACCGGCAAGGCGCTCATTCCGGAGATGCGGGCCAAGGGCTATGGCGCGGGCTATGCGGGCGCGGTGATCGCCTCCGGCGCGCTGCTCGGGCCTATTATCCCCCCGTCCATCCCGATGGTGGTCTATGCGCAGATCGCCAATGTGTCGGTCGCCAAGATGTTCCTCGCCGGCGTCCTGCCCGGCCTGCTGCTCGCCGGCGGCTTCCTCGTGATCTGCTCGATCATCGGACGCAAGCGTGGCCTGCCGCGCGAAGAGGAGATGAGCTGGAAGCAGAAGCTCGGCGTCACCGGTCGCGCGGTCTGGGCGCTGCTGATGCCCATCATCATTCTGCTCGGCATCCGCATGGGCCTGATGACCGACACCGAGATTGCGGCCATCGCCGTGATCTACGCGCTGATCGTCGGCTTCTTCATCTATCGCACCATGAGGCTTTCCGACCTGCCGGCCCTACTGGCCTCGGCGGGCCGCTCGAGCGCGGTGATCCTGTTCCTGCTGGCGGCGGCGGCGCCGTTCTCCTGGCTCGTCGCCGAAAGCCAGGTGAGCGAGCATCTGGTCGAGACGATCCGCCAGATCACCGACCACCCGCTGATGATCCTGTTCATTATCAACATCCTGCTTCTCGTGGTGGGGCTGGTGCTGGAACCGTTACCGGCGATGGTGATCTTCCTGCCGGCGCTGCTGCCGCTGGCTGGCGAGCTTGGCCTCGACCCCATCCACTTCGGCGCCGTGGTCGTGGTGAACCTGATGATCGGCCTGCTGCACCCGCCGATTGGTTTGCTGCTCTTTGTGGTGTGTAGCATCGACCGGCTGCCTTTCCTCTCGGTCGCGCGCGAAGTGCTGCCTTTCCTCGCCTGGTCGATTGCGGTGCTGGTGCTGATGATCTTCTTCCCTGCGCTCTCGACCTGGCTCGGCGCAGGCCTATGAGCACGAACCGGCTGGATCGCGCCTATAGCATCGCGGACCTCCGGAAGCAGGCCCGCCGGCGGCTGCCGCGCGCGATCTTCGAGTTCATTGACGGCGGCGCGGGCGGCGAGACCACACTGGCGGAGAATTGCAGCGACTTCGGCCGGTGGCGCCTCGTGCCGAGGGTCGGCGTCGATGTCGGCCGGCGCGACCTCTCGGCGATGATCGTCGGCGTGCCGGCGGCCCTCCCGCTGTTACTCGCGCCGACCGGCTTGGCGGGCCTCTACTCGCCGCAGGGCGAGGCCAAGGCGGCCCGCGCGGCTGCAGCCGCCGGCATTCCCTTCTGCCTGTCGACCAACTCGGTCGCGTCGCTGGAGGAGGTCGCCGCGCAGGCGCCGGGCGGCGACAAGTGGTTCCAGCTCTATATGCTGAAGGACCGGCCCCTGATGTGGGCGTTGCTCGACCGCGCCCGAGGTGCCGGCTATCGCGTGCTGTGCCTGACGCTCGACCTCGCGGTGCAGGGACGGCGGGAGCGCGACATGCGCAACGCCTTCACCGTACCGCTGCGCCCGCGCCTGCGCACCGTGCTGGAAGTCGCGGCGCGGCCGGCATGGCTCGCTGGCTTCCTGCGCGCGCCGGTGCGGTTCGGCAATTTCGAGCAGCATGCCGGCGTCTCCGGCTTCATGAACATCGCCCAGCACGTCGCAAGCCTATTTGATCCGACGGCCGACTGGACGGCAATCCGCGAGGTCGTGGAACGCTGGGGCGGTCCCTTCGTCGTAAAGGGTGTGCTGAGCCCGGATGATGCTCTCCGTGCCGTCGAGCTCGGCGCTCGTGCGGTCATCGTCTCCAATCACGGCGGTCGGCAGCTCGATCAGTCGGTATCGGCTGTCGCAGCTCTGCCGGCTGTGGTGGCGGCAGTCGGCTCCCGAGCCCAAATCATCCTCGATGGCGGCGTTCGTCGCGGCGTCGATCTCATCAAGGCTCGTGCCCTTGGCGCGGACGCCTGCATGATTGGACGACCCTTCCTCTGGGGTTTATCCGCAGGAGGCGAGGATGGCGTCGCACGAGCGCTCGCCATCTTCCGCGATGAGCTCGACAACGGGCTTGCTCTAGTTGGGGCGCCAATCTACGCCGAGCTTGATGAAACCAACTTGGCCTGCCGGTGAGTTCGATACGATCTATCGCCAGAAACGCCGTCTTTCGACGCTCATGAAGGAAAAGCGCCTATCCAACTCCTTATGAGGAGGGAAGCTCTGAAGAGAGTGAGGGCACGCATAGCGATCGTCGCGGGTCGGAAGTGCTGATTGCGCCAGAAGCAGAAGTTGACGCTGCCGCCAATAACCGTCGCCCCTTCAGCACGCCACCGCGACAGGCCGTCCGGTTCCCTGGTGGAGGATCACGTCCATCGTGACGCCGTAGATGGCGGCGAGCGCCTCGGGCGTCATGATCGCCTCGGGCGCGCCTCGGGCGATCAGCCTGCTGCTGTGCAGGGCGAGGATCTCGTCGCAGAAGCGCGCCGCCATGTTGACGTCGTGCAGCACCAGCACGACGCCCAGTCCCTTGGAATGGCTCAGCCGCTGCACCAGCGAGAGCACCTCGATCTGGTGCGCGATGTCGAGCGCCGAGATCGGCTCGTCCAGCAGCAGGCATTCGGCGTCCTGCGCCACCAGCATGGCGAGCCACACGCGCTGGCGCTCGCCGCCGGACAGCGTGTCGACCAGCCGGTCGGCGAAGGGGGCGATGTCGGTCAGCTCGATCGCTTCCTCCACCTTGTCGCGGTCGACCTTGCCGAAGCGGCCGAGCGCGCCGTGCCAGGGATAGCGCCCGAGCGCCACCAGTTCCTTGACCAGCATGCCGGAGGCGGGCGGGGTATATTGCGGCAGATAGGCGAGCTTGCGCGCGAAGGCGCGCTCGCCCCACTCCGCCAGCGGCCGGCCCTCGAAGCTCACGCGCCCCGCGCTCGCCGGCTGCTGGCGGGCGAGGATCTTGAGCAGGGTCGACTTGCCCGAGCCGTTATGCCCGATCAGCCCGACGATGCGCCGGGCCGGCAGGTTGAGCGTCAGTGGTTCGAGCAGCCGGCGCCCCGGCACCGAGAACGAGACCTCGTCCA
Organism: Xanthobacteraceae bacterium; assembly: GCA_029239875.1. GTDB lineage: Bacteria > Pseudomonadota > Alphaproteobacteria > Rhizobiales > Xanthobacteraceae > Ancylobacter. The sequence continues at coordinate 33,595 of JARBUD010000042.1, forward strand.
GCACGAACAGGGCGTCCGGCTCGGAGCCTTGCGGCGCCATGCGGGAGGGCGGCAGGAGATCGCGCACGAGTTCGGTCATCGGGTCCGCTATTGCGCAGGTGAAGGGGTGCTGGCGAGGTGGCCGATCTCGACGATCCGGCCCGCCTCCATCCGCACGAGGCGGTCGGCCACGTCGAAGTAGCGGTCGTCATGCGAGATCACGATCAGCGTCCGGCCGCGGCGGCGCAGCTCGGGGAGCATCTGCGTATAGAAGAGCCGGCGGAAGGTCGGGTCCTGCTCGGCCGCCCATTCGTCGAAGACGACGACCGGCCGCGCTTCGAGATAGACCTGGATCAGCGCGAGCCGCTTGCGCTGGCCGGCCGACAGATCGGTCGTGGAAAATCGCCCGTCGGTGATGCTCACCTTGTGCGCGATCTCCAGCCGGGCGAGATAGTCGGCAACCTCCGTCCCGAGCGCCCCGTCCGGGGCCACGAGGTCGTCGAACAGGAAATAGTCGAAGAACACGGTCGAGAAGAGCTGGCGATAGTCGTCGCGGCCATCCGCTGTCACCGGCGCGCCATTGAGAAGCAGCTCTCCTTCCTGCGTGGGATAGAGCCCGAGCAGCAGCTTGACGAGCGTGGTCTTGCCGCAGCCATTCTCGCCGACGATGAACAGGATCTCCCCACCGCGCACCGTCAGGTCGATCGGGCCGAGCGTGAACGGCTCGACGCCCGGGGCGGCCGGGAATGTATAGCGCGCCCCGCGCAGCTCGATGCTGGCGACCTCCGGTGCGGGGAGCGGCGGCGAGAGCGTCGCCTCGGCGAGATGCGGCTCGGGATTGGCGAAATCAGCCGAGAGCTGCGCGATCCGCCGGAACGAGACCTGCGCGTTGACCAGGGCGCCATAGGCGCCCACCAGCTGGTCGAGCGGCCCCTTCACATAGAGCAGCACCAGGACGAAACCTGACACCACGGTCCGGTCGACGCCGAACCAGCCCTGCCAGCCCACGATGAGGCCGATCATCGCGAAGAACAGCGCGCCGTCGGCGGCGTTGGCGGACATGAAGATGCGGAACGCCTTCACCTTGGTGTCGCGGATGCGCTCGATGGTGGCAGCAAGCTGCTCGTTCTGCACGCGCTGCCGCCGCTGCCGATTGATGCGCAGCTCCTTCGCTCCCTCGGTGATCGCGCGATAGTGCCTGTAGAGGTCATCCTGCGCCGACCGCGCGTGATCGTAGAAGGCAGCGCCGCGGGCGCGCGCCAGCCGGTTGACCAGCAGACCGGCGCCGATCGCAACCCCGACGACGACGAACAGCGCCGGCGAGAGGTAGAGCAGATAGGCGGTGCATCCGACCGTGACCGCCAAGGCGATGGCGAGCGCCGAGAAGCCGTAGGAGAAGGCCGACACCGTATCGACGTCCTGGCCGAGGGCGGCGAGCAGGCGATGCGGCTTGTAGCGTTCGATCTGATCGATGGGCGCCGCCACCACGCGGGCGGCCAGCTCCTTGCGCAGATCGGCGATGACCCGTTGGCCGATCCAGCTATTGCCGAGGTCGGAGATCACCTCGCCGGCCAGGGTGAGTCCGACCAGTCCGGCGAAGGTCCACATGAGCGCGGCGGTGACATTGCCATCCGTGTAGAGGGCCTCGTTGATGGTGGCGAGCAGCCAGGCGGTGGCCAGGCCGCTGAGCGTGCCCATCGCCGTCGCGAAGGCGGCCACCGGCCAGAATGGCCGCAGAAGCCGGATGGCGGTGCCGGTGAGGCCGTCTGCGCGCAATGTCGCAACTCCGTTCGTCTGGCGGA
>JARBUD010000043.1 GCA_029239875.1 Xanthobacteraceae bacterium
GGCGGGCTATGCCGGCGTCGAGAACGAGCTGTTCTTCCGCGACAACACCATGATGCTCTTCGCCGACGCTAAGAAAATGGTCGAGGATATCGTCAAGAATATCTGAAGCGCCCTCAATAGCTGGAGGAAGCCATGAATGCCGAAGCTCTTCTCGCCTCCAAATCATCCGAGATCATCACGACGGGGCCGCATGTTCCTCTCATGGAGGCTGCCCTTACTCTGGCACGACGCCGGATCGGGGCGCTTCCGGTGGTCGACGATTGCGGCGAGGTCGTGGGGCTGCTGACCGAGCGCGACATCGTCTACCGCTACGCCGAGCGCGGCCCGCAGGCTCTGCAGGGCGATGTCGCCTCGGTGATGTCGCGGCTGATCACCGTGTGCGGGCCGCGGGACATGGTGGGCGAGGTCGCGCGCCGGATGACCGAGCGCCAAATGCGCCACATGCTGATCATGGAAGATGGAAGGATGCTCGGCATCGTGTCGATCGGCGATGTCGTGAATTCGCGGGTTCAGGCCGCCGAGCGCGAAAGCCGGGAGCTGAAGGCCTACATCGCGTCCTGACGCTCACGACACTAATCATAAGCAAAACGATTTTGCCTATACTGGGAGGTAACGAATGCTGGTCGTCAATGTGCTCGCCGATCGGGGCCAGAAGCTGGAGCCGGCGGATCGGGAGGCGCTCGATGCCGCCGCTGCGGCGCGGTCGCGTACCGTCTTCAAGCACTGCGCCGATTATGTGCCGACGCCGCTCTTCGGCCTGCCCGCGCTCGCCCGCAATCTTGGGGTCGCCGGCATCGACGTGAAGGACGAGAGCGCCCGGCTCGGTCTCGGCAGCTTCAAGGCACTCGGCGGGGCCTATGCGGTGATCCGGCTGGCGCTGGAGGCTGCGGAAGCCGCGCTCGGCCGTCCCGTCACGCTTTCCGAGCTGGACGACCCGGCAGTGCGCGCGGCGACCTCGAAGCTGGTCGTCGCCAGCGCCACGGACGGCAATCATGGCCGCTCCGTCGCCTGGGGAGCGTCGCTGGTGAAGTGCCGGGCCGTGATCTTCCTGCACGCCGGCGTCAGCGCCGAGCGGGAGGCGGCGATCGCCCGCTTCGGCGCCGAGATCGTGCGCGTCGACGGCAATTACGACGATTCCGTCGCGGCTTCGGAGAAGGCGTGCGCCGACCACGGATGGACGCTCGTCTCCGATACCTCGTGGCCGGGCTATGAGCGCATCCCGACGCTGGTGATGGAAGGGTATACGGCCATGGGCGCGGAGGTGGTGGACCAGCTGCCGCAACCGCCCACCCACTGCTTCCTGCAGGCCGGGGTCGGCGGGCTCGCCGCCGCGATGGCGGGCTATCTGTCCCTCGCCTATGGCGAAAAGACGCCGCGCTTCGTCATCGTGGAGCCGGAGCGGGCGGCCTGCCTGCTGGCGAGCCACGAAGCCGGGCGGCCGGTGAAGATCGACGCGGAGGAGCCGACGGTGATGGCGATGCTCGAATGCTACGAGCCCTCCCTCGTCGCCTGGCGGATCCTGTCGCGCGTCGCCCACGCCTTCATGACCGTCGACGAGGCGAGCGCCCCCGCGGTGATGAACCGGCTCGGCCGGCCGATCGGCACCGATCCGGCGATCGTGTCGGGAGAGAGCGGCGGCGCGGGCCTTGCGGCACTCATCGCAGCGCTTGCCGACCCGAAGGCGCGCGAGCAGCTGGGCCTCGACGCGGAGTCGCGGGTGCTGCTCTTCAATACCGAAGGCGCCACCGACCGCGACCTCTACACAAGCCTCACCCAGCTCGATCCCGATCGCGTGGTGGCCTCCCGACGCGCGGCGGCACCGGTCTGAATTCCGGGCGGCAGCGCCTCCTCTTGAGGCAATTCCACGCGGAATCGGCACGGAAAACAGGCATGTCCCGAACTTTACATCATATCATTCTAACAATAGGATGATATGATCCGGGTCATATGGCGGGATAGTGGTCACGTCGGCGGGCTTGTCCGGGGAAACAAGCGTCCAAGCGTCGATGTCACCGCAGCAGAGATCAAATAAAAAATACACAATAATCAACTTCCACAGAGGAACTCATGATGAGTAGAGGTCTTGTGAAGAAGATCGGTGTCGCGGGCGCCCTTGCCCTCGCGCTCGGCGCGGGAGCGGCGGCTGCGGACGACATCGCGATCGGCGTGAACATGCCGCTGACCGGAGCCTTCGCGGCTTCGGGAACCTTCGTCGCCGACGGCGCGCGCATCGCGGCCGATGAGATCAACGCTCGCGGCGGCGTGCTGGGCAAGAAGCTTCGCCTCGTGATCGAGGACAACAAGAGCAACCCGACCGAAGCGGCGGCCGTCGCCGAGAAGCTGATCGTCCGCGACAAGGTGCCGGTGATGCTGGGCGCCTGGGGCTCGAGCCTCACCCTTGCGGTGATGCCGAAGCTGATGCAGTACAAGGTGCCGATGCTGGTCGAGACCTCCTCGTCGAGCAAGATCACGCTGCAGGGCAACCCTTACGTCTTCCGCATCTCCGCGCCGTCGTCGCTGGAGGCGGAGAACCTCGCCAAGGTTCTCGACAAGTTCAACATCAAGAAGGCCGACTTCCTGGTCATCAACAATGACTGGGGCCGGGGTTCGGCGACGGACTTCTCGGCGATGCTGAAGAAGCATGGCGTCGAGGTCGGGCTGGTCGAGATCATGGACCAGTCGGCGCAGGACATGAGCGCGCAGCTCTCGAAGATCAAGGCGTCCGACTCCGACACGCTCTTCATCACCGCGGCAGTCGAGCAGCTGACCCTGGTGCTGAAGCAGGTCGAGGCGCTCGGCCTGAAGCGCCAGATCATCACCACCGGCGGCTCGCAGAATCCCGACCAGCTCATCGCCCAGGCCGGAAAGGCGACGGAAGGCACGATGCACATGGTGTTCTTCGCGCCCTGGCAGCCGGAGAAGTCGGCCTACCCGGCGAAGTCCGAAGCGTTCATCGCCGCCTGGTCCAAGAAGGGCTTCGATGCCGCCGGTCTGACGGAGAGCTATCGTGGCTATGACGGCATCAACGTCATCGCCGCCGCCATCGAGAAGGCTGGCGTCGCCGAGCCCGAGGCCATCCGCAAGGCGCTCTGGGAGATCAAGGCCGAAGGCCTGAACGGTCCCATCGCCTTCCAGAAGGCGGGCCCCGAGGGGCGTGAGAGCGGCCAGAGCGTGCCGGCGACCTATATCGGCAAGGTCGTCAACGGCAAGGTCGAAGTTCTCCAGTAATTGCACGGGGCGGGCCCGACAGGGCCCGCCCGTCTTTCTCGGCCTGACAGGAAACCGCCTCCCACTCGAGGTGGCGCGGATGAGGCATGAACGTGGACCAGTTACTCCAACACTTGGCCAATACGCTGATCATGGGTGGCACCTACGCGCTGCTCGGCATCGGCCTGACTCTCATTTTCGGCATCATGCGCGTCGTCAACTTCACGCATGGCGAACTCTATGCATTCGGCGCCTATGGCCTCTACTTCGTGTCGGTCGTGCTCGGCATGAATTTCTATGTCTCGATCCTGTTCGCCATTGCCGGCGGTATGGTTCTGGGCGCGCTGATCGAGCTGGTGCTGCTGCGCCCCAAGCGCGGGGCCGACATCGACACCACCATGCTGCTGATGATAGGTGCCTGGATCGTGCTTCAAAATACCGAGCACCTGGCCTGGGGCAGTATCGCCAAGTCCATTCCCTCGCCCTTTCCGACCGAGCCGCTGGTCATCGGGCCGATCTCCCTGTCGTGGCTGCGCATCTTCGTCTTCGGCGTCGCCATCCTGCTGATCATCGCCACCTATTTCCTGATCAACCGGACCCGGCTCGGGAACGCCATGCGCGCGACCTTCCAGGACACGGACACGGCCGCGCTGATGGGCGTCAACATCCGCGCCATCTACACCATGACCTTCGCCCTCGGCTCGGGCCTCGCGGCCGCCGCCGGTGCGCTGCTGGGCCCGGTCTTCGTGGTGACGCCGACCATGGGCGATCTGGCGTCGCTCAAGGCGTTCGCCATCGTCATCCTCGGCGGTCTCGGAAACATCACCGGTGCGACCATCGGCGGCTTCATCCTCGCCTTCGTCGAGGAGATCGGCGCCGGATATATCTCCTCCGGCTACCGCGACGCCATGGGCTTCCTGATCATCATCGTCGTGCTGTTGTTCCGGCCGACCGGCATCTTCGCGCGCGTGGAGCGGATTGGATGACCCGTCTGACCCCCATCATCGTCCTGCTGTTCTTCGCCTCCGTTCCCTGGTGGCTGACGGACCAGTATCTTCTCCACACGCTCATCACGACCGGCATCTTCATCCTCGCCGCGATGAGCCTGAACCTGCTGCTCGGCTATACCGGGCAGCTCAGCCTGGGCCATGTCGCGTTCTTCGGCATCGGCGCCTATACCAGCGCGCTGACGGCGCTCGGCTTCGACGTCGAGCTGTTCGGCCTGTTCCGGGTGGTCCACGAGCCGTGGCCGCCGGTGCTGGGGCTGCTGTTCGGGACGCTCGTCGCCGCCCTGTGCGGCTTCGTGATCGGCAAGCTCTCCTTCCGGGTGCGCGGGGCCTATTTCGTCATCGTCACCATCAGCTTTGCCGAGGTGACGCGGCTCGTCTCGCTGAACTGGGTGGAGCTCACGCAGGGCCCGCTCGCGCTTCCCGGCATTCCCCCGCTGACGATCGGCTTTCCCGGGCTGGGCTACATGACGCTGTGGGAGAAGACCGAGAACTACTATGTCGTCCTCGCCTTCATCGTCCTCGCCTACATCCTCATCAAGCGGCTGGTGAACTCCCGCTTCGGCCGGGCGATGATCGCGCTGAAGGGCAATGAATCGCTGGCGACGTCGGTCGGCATCGACGTGACGCGCTACCTCGTGATCGCGGCGATCGTCTCGGCCGGCATGGCCGGCTGCGCCGGGGCGCTCTACGCCCATTACATCCAGATCATCGACCCGATGATCTTCATGTTCCTCAACACGGTGACGATGGTCATCATGGTCATCACCGGCGGAAAGGGCACGCTGGCCGGCCCGCTGGTCGGCGGGCTGATCTTCGGTCTCGCCCCAGTCGTGCTGCGTTCCTATGTCGGCCCGGAGATCCAGTGGATCCTCTACGGCCTGCTGATGATCGTGGTGGTGTTCGTGCTGCCGCAGGGCATCGTCCCGGCCATCGAGCAATGGTTCAACCGGACGAAGGCGGAGCCGCTCCGCGAGCCGTCCGTCGCCGGAAAAGGAGAGCGGGCATGAACGCGCCTGTTGCGGCGACCGCCGCGCTCGAACGGCCGGTCGCGCTCTCCATCGAGCATGTCGCGGTCCATTTCGGCGGGCTGGTCGCGATCTCCGACCTGCACTTCACCGTCGGCGAGGGCGAGCTCGTCAGCCTGATCGGGCCCAACGGCGCCGGCAAGACGACGGCCTTCAACGTCATCACCGGCTTCCTGCGCCCGACCAAGGGCAAGGTCGTGTACCGCGGCACGCCGCTGACCGGCCTGAAGCCGCATGAGGTGACCAAGCTGGGGCTGGTGCGCACCTTCCAGCGCACCAGCGTCTTCGACAGCTGCACGGTCTTCGAGAATGTGCTGATGGGCCTGCACCGGCGCGTCCACATCGGCCTCGTGGCCACCATTCTCGCGCTGCCGAGCAGCACGCGGGCCGAGGCGGAGCTGCGCGAGCAGGCGTGGGACATCCTGCGCCTCGTCGGCATCGAGCACCGTGCGTCGGAACTCGGCGGCAGCCTGCCTTATGGCGAGCAGCGCCTGCTCGGTGTCGCGCTGGCGCTGGCGACGAACCCGAGCGCGCTGCTGCTCGACGAGCCGGTTTCGGGCATGAACCCGACGGAGACCGGCAATTTCGTGCGGCTTCTCGCGAAGATCCGCGAGCGCGGCACGACCATTCTTCTCGTCGAGCACGACATGCCGATGGTGATGGGCATCTCCGATCGCGTCGTCGTTCTCAACAATGGTCGCCTGATCGCGGAAGGCCCGCCGTCGGTCGTGCAGAACGACCCCGAGGTGATCCGCGCCTATCTTGGCCAGGGAGCTAAGAGTGCTTGAGATACGCAACATCGTCTGCCGCTATGGCAAGGTCACGGCGCTCAAGGGCATCAGCCTGACCGTCCCGCAGAACAAGCTGGTGGCGCTGATCGGCGCCAACGGCGCCGGCAAGAGCACCACGCTGCGCTCGATCTCCGGCCTCGTGCCGCCGGTCAGTGGGCAGATCCTGTTCAAGGGCGAGGACATCACGCGCGCCTCGCCCGCCCGCATCCTCTCGCTGGGCATCGCCCATTGCCCGGAGGGGCGCCGCGTCTTCCCGCACATGACGGTGGCGGAGAACCTGGCGATGGGCAGCTATCTGCGCCGTGACCGGGCGGCGGTAGAGACGGACCTCGAGCGCACCTTCGAACAGTTCCCCCGTCTGGCGGAACGGCGCCGGCAGGTGGCCGGCACGCTCTCCGGCGGGGAGCAGCAGATGCTCGCCATCGGCCGGGCGATGATGTCGCGCCCATCGCTCATCCTGTTCGACGAGCCCTCGCTGGGCCTCGCCCCGAACATCGTCGAGCGCACCTTCGAGATCATCTGCGGCATCCGCGACAGCGGCACCACCGTGCTGATGGTGGAACAGAACGCCTATTCCGCACTGGAGATGTGCGACTACGCCTATCTCCTCGAGACCGGCTCCATGGCGCTGGAAGGCCCCGGCGAGCAGATGATCAGCAATCCGCATGTGCGCGAGGCCTATCTGGGCGGGGGCATGGCGCACAGCCACTAGCTCCCGCCGGCGGCACCGCGCGGGGCGGTTTCCTCTTCGCATCCGACGGGGCCGTCGCCGTAGACCCGGCGACGGCCCCGCTTTTTTGCGCGCCACGGTGTCCTGTGAACCCGGCATAAAAAAAGCCCCGGCAGGGGAATGCCGGGGCGTCGAGTCGAGGGATGGAAGATGCGAAATCAGCTCTCGACGGCTTCGCACCAGTCGAGGATGCTGAGCGCCATGACCTTGATCGCGGTGATGTAGTCGTCGATCGAGACATACTCGTCATTGGCGTGCATCACCGCCGTCGAGCCGGGACCGAAGATGACGGTCGGCGTATCGGCGTAGAGATTCAGGAAGCGGGTGTCCGCCGCGCCCTGACGGCCGCTGATGACCGGATCCTTGCCGGTGATCTCCTTGTAGACGTCGCTCACCGTGGTCACGATGGCGTGGTCGCGCGGGATCTCGGACGCCTGCGCATCATAGCCGACGAAGCGAACCACAGGCGGGTGGTCCTTCATCCACGGATCCTCGGCGGCGGCCTTCGCGATCTGATCGACCAGGCTCTGCTTGACGCCTTCATGGTCCTCGCCCGGCACCGTGCCGATACTGCCCTTGAGCAGACAGGTCGCCGGGAAGGCGCTCGGATAATTGCCGGCTTGGAAGCTGCCGATCAGGCAGGGAAGGGAATCTATCGCGCTGGGGTACAGCGGGTGGGACACGGTGGCGACGCGGTGCGCCTCCAGCGCGTTGACCGCCTGCGTGATCTTGTAGCCGAGCTCAATGCCGCTCACGCCCAGATAGCGCTGCTGCACGCCGGCCGGCTTGCCCTGGATCTCGATCTCGAACCAGATGCGGCCGATGCAGGCCGGCTGGACGGCGAGGTCGCTGGTCTCGCCGGAGATGCCGGCATCCGCCTTGTAGCCGCGGATGACCGTGTCGAGCGTGCCGTGGCCGCTGACTTCCTCGTCGATGACGACGTTGATGTAGACGTCGCCCTTCAGCTTGACGCCGGCGGCCTGCAGGAACTGCACGGCGAGGATGTGGCTGGCGACGCCGCTCTTCATGTCGCAGGAGCCGCGCCCGTAGACGCGCCCGTCCTTGATCGCGGCCGACCACGGATTGTCGCTCCACCCTTCGCCATTGCCGACCGGGATGACGTCGGTGTGGCCGTTGAGGAGCAGCGACCGGCCGCCGCCCTGGCCTTTCCAGGTGGCGACGATGTTCGGACGGTTCTCATAGCCGCGGTCGACCGGCCGGTAGCCGGGGTGCTTCTTCAGCTCCTCCCAGTCGGTCTCCCACATGTCGACGTCGAGGCCGATGCCGGCCATGTACTTGGACAGGTAATCCTGAATGGCGGCCTCGTCCCCGGTGACGCTGGGGATGGAGACCATCTTCTGCAGGAAAGCGACCGCCTGGTCGCGATTGGCGTCGATGACCGACAGGATGTCCTGCCGCGAGACGGTGCTCATGAATTGTCTCCGTGACCTGAAGGGAGAGCAGGGCGGCGGTGCCGTCCCGCGGCGCTGCGGACCTCAGCTGGCCTTGAGGCGCGGAATGATCTCGCGGGCGATCGTCTCGATCTGGTCCATCTGATACTTGTAGGGAACGAAGATGATCTTCTGGACGCCGGCGTCGAGATGTTCCTTGAGCTGGGCGACGCACTCGTCGACCGAGCCCATGATGGCGCTCTCGCGGGTGCAGTCGCTGTGCTCGGGGAAATCCCATTCCTTGTTGAGCCAGTCCATCATGTCCTCGCGGACCGCGTCCTTGGACGGGCCGACCATGATCGGCAGCTGCGAGGCGTTCATGACCTGGCTCGGATCCTTGCCGGCCTCCTTGGCGAAGCCGAGCACCTTGTCCCAGGACTTCTTGAAGTCTTCGGCGCGGTAGAAATAGGTCAGCCAGCCGTCGCCGGTGGTGCCGGCGCGCTTGAGCGCCGCATCGGCATAGCCGCCGATCAGGATAGGAAGATGCCGCTGCACGGGCTTGGGATACATCACCGCCTTCGACAGCTTGTAGTTCAGCTGCACGCCGGTGGCCTCGTCCTCGATCTTGTAGTCGCCGGTGACGAGTTCCTCGGTCCACAGGCGGCGCATGATCTCGAGATTCTGGTCCATGATCTTGCCCCGCTTGCCGAAGGGCAGGCTCATGGCGTCGAATTCGCGCTTGTACCAGCCGGCGGCCATGCCCATGACGAGGCGGCCGTTCGACAGCTGGTCCATCGACGAAAGCTGCTTGGCAAGGGCGACCGGGTTGCGGAGCGGCAGCACCAGAATGCCGGTGCCCATGCGGATCTTGGTGGTGCGGGCGGCGATGCCGGTCAGCGTGGTGAGCGAGTCGATGATCGGGAAGTTCGGGTCGACGCCCAGCAGCATGTGATCCCAGACCCAAACGGAATCATAGCCGAGTTCCTCGACGCGAACGCCATAGTCAACCAGAGCGCGGGCATCGGGCATGCTGGGGTAAGCGACGAAGTTCCGCGCCGCGATGCCGAACGTCTTGGACAGCATAGTCATTGAATTCCTCCCAGGAATATTTGGCTCATCCGATGAAGAGGCGTTCGGGATCGAGCATGCGCAGCGTGGCGAGCTCTTTCTCCGTCGGCGGCTCCGTGGTGCCGAGCTGGTCGTCGAAAGTCAGGTCGAAGCCGGTGTTGTCCTGCACCTCCTCGCGGCTGACGCCGGGATTGAGGGCGAGCACCTTGATGCGGCGGTCGGTGTCGTCGAAGCCGAAGACCGCGAGTTCGGTGATGACGCGGAACATGCCGCCCATCGGCAGGCCGCTCTCGGCGCGCGAGCGGCCGCCGCGGATGAAGCCGGGGCTGGTGATGAAGTCGACCTGCTCCACGAAGCGGCGCTTCTCGTGCTTCATCGCGACGATCATGTTGGTGAGGCTGGAGATGTCGTTGCCACCGCCCGTGCCGGGCAGGCGCGTCTTCGGATGCGCGGGATCGCCGATGAAGGACGAGTTCAGGTTGCCGAACTGGTCGATCTGCGCCCCGCCCATGAAGCCGACATCGACATAGCCGCGCTGGAGCAGCAGCAGGACGTCGGCGCTGCCCAGCACCATGTTGGCGCGCTTGGTGCAGCGCTGGTCGTTGGTCGAGGGCGGGAGCTTCCCAGGCTCGACGAAGGCACCGACGACTCCTCCCTCGAAGAGGATGGTGAGGCCGGGGCAGTCGAGGCGCTGGGCGAGGGTCGCCGCCAGCAGCGGGATGCCGACGCCGGCGAAGACGACCTGGCCGTCCGTGAGCTGGCGGGAGCTGAGGACCGCGAGTATTTCCGACGCGGTGTAGTTTCGGGTGTCAGTCATTGTAGATGCTCCTGCCGCGCCGGCTGGCTTCGAGAACTTCCTCCATGCCGATGAGCTCAAGGTATTTGTTCCACGAAGCCGGCTCGTAGAAGTATTTCTCCAGATAATCCTGCATCGCGCCGACCGGGTCCTTGTTGACCTGACGGACATAGGCATCCATGTGCGCGAGCATTGGCTCGTAGACGCCGAAGCATTCGTGCGGGGCGCTGCCATAGGGCACTTCCACCACCGCGTCGACGCAGAAGAACGGGATCTTCGTCTGGTCCGGCGCCCGGCGGATCTGGTCGTTGGAGACGATGCGCTCGGTGGTGAGGATGACGCGGTTGGCGGCGAGGGCGAGGTCGATGTCCATGAACTGCAGGCCGTCGACCTGCGCGTTGCCGTAGGCGTCGCAGCGCTGCACGTGGATCAGCGCCACCTCGGGATTGAGGGCGGGCACCAGAAGGAGCCTCTCGCCCGTGAAGGGGCAGTCGATCTCCTTGGCCTCGGGCCGTATGCGCTCGACATCCGAGCCGAGCATCGAGCGGATCGGCAGGAACGGCACGCCCATGCCACCGGCGCGGTAGCGCATGCCCATCGCCATGTGGCTCCACTCGTCGTAGCGGGCCCCGCCGCTCTCGACGTTGTGGCGCATCACCTTGGACAGGCCCCACAGAATGCCCTGTGCGAACCAGCTGGTCTCAATGTGGTTGCTGACGCCCGAACCGAAGAGCAGATCACCGTCGGTCGAGATGATGCAGCGCGAGCAGGACAGCTCCTTGCGGCGATCGCGGATGAGCTGCCAGATCAGCGCCATCGGCGTGCGCGACATGGTGGAGCCGCCGATGCCGACCGTGTCGCCGTCGCGTACGAATTTCGTCGCCTCTTCCAGCGACATGACCTTCTCGCGAAGGCTCCGGTCACGCTTCGACAGTTTCTCGCGTAGTTGGACGTAAGGCTCGACGCCGGTCGTCATGTGCAGATCTCTCCTCCGGACGTGTTTTTGCGCGCCGGCTCAGTTGCCGTCCGCGAGCGCGTTGAATTCGTCGATCAGGCGGTCCCAGTCCGCACGTTGATCGAAGAGTTCGTCCCAGAATGTCTGGTGCTTTCGGGCCTCGAACCGGTCGAGCGGAATGCCCTGCTGCTCGACCCAGGTGTAGTAGCCGAGGTTGAAGATGCGCCGCCGGTCGGGGAAGCCCAGCTCGAGCACCGCGTCCGGCGCGGCGCCGGCGATGAACTCGCCGAAGACCGTGCCGGCTTCGATCTCGTCGAAGCCGCCGGGATAATGACGCGCCGCGAACGCCTCGCGCTCCGTGCGATACATGGCGGCACTGTCGGTGGCGATCGTCATCACCACGTCGTCGGCGCCGTAGCGCATGTATTTGGCGAGCTTGATCGCCGCGACGATGTTGGCGAGGCCGGAAATGCCGATCTCGTCGAGCTGCGCGATCAGTTCCGGATCGACCCGACGTCGGCGCGCGAGATAGCCGCGCCCCGCTTCGCTGGCGAGCATCAGGTTCAGATGGTCGCTCGCGCGGTCGGAAACGGCGATGGCGAAATCCGTGTTCATCACATTGTGGATGAGCGGCACGTGCTTGTCGCCGATGCCCTGGATGTTGTGCTCGCCATAGCCGTTCTCCAGCAGGGTCGGGCATTCCAGCGCCTCGACGGCGGCGATGCGGGTGCCGTGCCCGGCCTTGAGATGGTCACCCGCCGCGATGGTGCCGGCCGAGCCGGTCGCGGAGACGAAGGCGGACAGGGCAAGGCGCGGGTTATGCGCCCGCAGATGGCGGAAGACGTGCTCGCACGCCGGTCCCGTCACGGCCCGGTGCGCGATGTAATTGGTGAAGGCGGAGAACTGGTTGAGGATCACGTTCTCGTCGTGCCGCGCCAGCTCGTGGCAGGCATCGTAGATTTCCTTGACGTTGCTCTCGGTGCCCGGCGTGCGGACGATGTCCTCGGGGGAGGTCACCCAGCGCTCCAGCCATTCGAAGCGCTCGCGGCTCATGCCTTCGGGCAACACGGCGATACCGGAACAGCCGAGGATGCGCGAGACCGCGATGCCGCCCCGGCAGTAATTGCCGGTGGAGGGCCAGACCGCCCGGTGATGGCCGGGATCGAAGCGGCCGGTGACGAGCTCCGCGACGAGACCGGCATAGGCCGGCAGCACCTTGTGGGCGCCGATCATCGGGAAGCGGCTGCCCAGCATCACGACGATGGTCGCGTCGGTGCCGGTGAGTTCCTTCGGCAGCACGAGATGGCCGGGGATCTCCGCCCGGCTGCGCCGATCGGCGCCGTTGTACCAGTGGATGCGCCACAGGTTCATCGGATCGGCAGCGTCGGGATCGATGGTGGCCAGCCGTTCGGAGATGCCAGAGGGAATGGAATCCGGCGCGCTCAGCTCGCGGAAGGTCGGCAGCCGGATGCCGCGGGCCTGCGCCTGACCGATGGCGCGACGGCGCGTTTCAGCGTCGATCATGGAGGGCTGTGTCGCCGGCTCGGTCATTCTCTCGGAACCTGGGATCTATCTAGATGTCTATCATACTAACATTAGTATGATAGACATCTATCGTGGGCATCAAGGGCTGTCAAAGCCCGTCGCGCGGTTTCAGCAGGCGGAATGGCTTTCCTTGAGCGACAGCCCGGCGGGCTGCGCCCCGCAGCCGGCGGCAGCCCGCGCCGCGGCGCTGGCGAAGGCCCGCGCGTGCAGCGGCGCGGGGGCGTCCCGATAGAGCGTGTCGCGCTGACGCGGGACGCGTCCGGCCGAGCGGATCGTCGCCTCCATCATCTGCGGCGTCATCTCCTGGCCATGGCTGGCACCGGCGGAGCGGGAGATGGTCTCGTCCATCAGCGTCCCGCCGAGATCGTTCACCCCGGCCGACAGGCAATGCCTTATGCCTTCCGGGCCCAGCTTCACCCAGGAGACCTGGATGTTGGTGATGTGCGGGTGGAGCACCAGCCGTGAGACGGCGTGCATCAGCAGCGTCTCCCGGAAGGTGGGACCGCGACGGGCCCGACCCTTGAGATAGATGGGGGCTTCCATGTGTACGAAGGGCAGGGGGACGAACTCGGTGAAGCCGCCGGTCTCGATCTGCAGGTCGCGGATGCGCAGGAGGTGGCGAGCCCAATGCTCGTAGCGGTCGATATGGCCGAACATGATCGTCGCCGTGGAGCGGAAGCCGAGCCCGTGCGCGGTGCGCATCACGTCGAGCCATTGCTCGGTGTTGATCTTGTCGGCGCAGAGCTCCGCGCGCACCTCGTCGTCGAGAATTTCCGCCGCCGTGCCGGGCAGGGTGCCGAGGCCAGCCTGCTTGAGGCGCCCGAGGAACTCGGCGACCCCGATGCCCAGCGTGTATGCGCCCTGATGGATTTCGAGCGGCGAGAAGGCGTGCATGTGCATGCCCGGAACCGCCGTCTTCACGGCGGCGCAAAGCTCCAGATATTTCTGCCCGGTATAGGAGGGGTGGATGCCGCCCTGCATGCAGACTTCGGAGGCGCCGCGCTCCCAGGCCTCGCGCACGCGGCCGGCGATCTCCTCCATGGAAAGGTCGTAGGGCCGCCCGCGCAGGTTCTCGCTGAGCTTTCCCTTCGAGAAGGCGCAGAACTGGCACTTGAAGTAGCAGATGTTCGTATAGTTGATGTTGCGGGTGACGACGTAGCTGACCACGTCGCCATTCACCCGCCGGCGCAGCTCGTCCGCCGCGCGGCAGATCGCCGTTACATCATCGCCGCGCGCCCGGAACAGGGTCACGATGTCTTCTTCGCGCGCCGGCTCGCCACGGGGCAGCCGGTCCAGCACCGCCCGTACCGCCGCGCCGGGCTCCGCCACGAAGGAAGGCGCGAGGCGCCGCGTCTCGCTCTCCGGCGGCCGGCCGGGATCGCCGGGCGACCATTCGTCGGTGCGCGGCCATCCCTCCGCGTCGATGCGGTCGAGCAGTGCGGGGCGAAGGCGCTCGTCGACCCAGCGCTTCGCGCGCGACGCATATTCCGGATAGATCGCGAGGCGTTCGGTCAGCACCTTGCCGGCGGCGCGCGTGGCCGCCTTCAGCACCCGCAGATGCGGCCACGGCGCCTCGGGATTGACGTGGTCGGGCGTCACCGGCGAGACGCCGCCCCAGTCGTTGAGGCCGGCGGCGACGAGCCGGTTGAGCGCGCCCGGACTGAGATTGGGCGGCGCCTGGATGTTCATCCCGGGATCGAACAGCAGGCGCGCGACGGCGATGGTCCACAGATGCTCGTCGAGCGACGGCGCCTCGACATCGGCCATCCGCGTTCCCGGCTTGGGCCGGAAATTCTGGATGATGATTTCCTGGATATGGCCGTGCGCGTCGTTGAGGTCGCGCAGCGCGAGCAGAGAGGCGACCCGCTCGGCGCGGGTCTCGCCGATGCCGATGAGGATGCCGGTGGTGAAGGGCACGCCCTGCTCGCCCGCGAGGCGCATGGTCTCCAGCCGGGCGGCCGGGATCTTGTCCGGGGAGCCGAAATGCGGCCCACCCCTCCCGCACAGCCGCTCGGATACGCTTTCCAGCATGATGCCCTGCGAGATCGACACCTTGCGCAGCATTGCGATGTCCTCGGCCGTGAGCAGGCCGGGATTCACATGCGGGAGCAGGCCGGTCTCGGCGAACACGGCCTCGGCCATCTCGGCGAGATAGGAGAGCGTCGTGGGATGCCCCAGCCGGTCGAGTTCCTCGCGCGCCACGCGGTAGCGCAGCTCCGGCTTGTCGCCGAGGGTGAACAGGGCCTCCTTGCAGCCGGCCTGCTTGCCGGCGCGGGCGATGGCGAGGACCTCCTCGCGGGTGAGGAACGCCTTCACATTCTTCTTCGGCGTGTGGGCGAAGGTGCAGTAGTGGCAGACGTCGCGGCAGAGCTGGGTCAGCGGAATGAAGACCTTGCGCGAATAGGACACCGTGCGGCCGTGGAAGGCGTCGCGGCGCCGGCTGGCGAGGTCCATGAGGCCGGACAGATCGGCCATCTCGACCATGGCATAGGCTTCTTCCGGGGTGAGGCGCGAGCCCTCGGCGAGCCGCTCCAGAACAGCATGGCGGGTCATGTCGTCAAAGGCTCCTCGGTAGGCAGGCTCCTGCCGGAGCAGGGCGCCGGCGCGGGGCGGATATCCGGTCGAGCGCGGCGCAGGTGCGGACGGCGCGGGATGGCGGCCTGACGAGATCGGCCGGCGTGTCGACGTCGTGGCCGAGCCCCTTCAGGTGCAGGAGGGCGGGCGCGATGCCCCGAGCCCGGGCGGCGGCGAGATGGCGGGCGAAGCTTCCCGTCCCGAAGGCCGGGGCGATCGAAAGCGGCAGTGTGCCGGCCAGAAGATTGGTGCCGCCGTCGCGTGTGGCCGGCACCAGCACCAGCGGCGCGCGGTGCAGCGTGTCGACGACCTCGCGGATTTCCAGCGACGTCAGGAACGGCACGTCGCCGGGCACGACGAGAACGCCCGGCCGCCCTTGTTCCTGCAGGAACTCCAGGCCCTGCCGGACGGCGGTGTTCGTCCCCTGTTCGAGCGGGTCGTCGCGGACGATCGCCCCGTAGCCTTGTGCCAGCGCGGCGGCCTCCGCGTCGGGGGTGACGACGAGGAGGCCGGCGAGCGTCGTCGCGCGGGACAGCACGGCGAGGACGTCGTGCAGCATCGCGCGCGCCAGCTCGGCGCGCTCGGCGGGAGTAAGGGCCGTCGCGAGCCGCTGCTTGGCCTGGCTGAGGCGCTTTACCGGTACGAGGGCCCAGGGGCGGCCGTCCTCGACGCTTCTCCTCATGGCGCGACCTTCCGGGCTTCGCCCGCGAGACGTGCGCAGAGCTCCAGCGCGGCATGGGCGACGCGTTCGCTGTCCTCCGCCGTCTTCATCAGGGTCGGCGTTTGCAGGACGGGCAGGGGGATTCCGTCGCTCTCGGCATGGTCGGAGGAATCGATGACGAGCCCGTCGATCAGGCCGCGATAATGCTGGGCGATGGTGAGCGAGCTTGGCGTGACGCCGAGTTCGCGCATGATCTTCGCCGTGGGGCCCTTCACCGCCGCGTTGGCGATGATCGGCGAGACGGCGACGACCGGCACGTCCGCCGCTTGGAGCGCCTTGAGGAAGGACGGCATGGCCAGAATAGGATCGATGCTGAGATAGGGGTTGGACGGGCAGACGATGATGCCGCGCAGGTTGGGCGCCAGCAGCGCACGGGTGACGGCGTCGCTCAGGCGGGCGACGCGCGCGCCGGCATAGTGGAGGCCGTGCAGGACCGGCCGGCACTGGTGCTCGACGAAGTAGCGCTGGAAGGGCAGCCGCCCCTCGGAGGAATCGATCTCGGTCGAGACGGGATCGTCGCTCATGGGCAGGATATGCGAGACGACGCCAAGCTGGTGGGCGACATGCGCCGTCACCTCGGTGAGCGTCTCGCCCTGGCGCAGGAGGCGGGTGCGCTCGACATGAAGCGCGAGGTCCTTGTCGCCGAGCTGGAACCAGCTTTCCCCGCCGAGCCCAGCCAGCGCCTGCATGAAGTTCCAGGTCTCGCCGGCCCGTCCCCATCCCCGCTGCTCGTCGCTCAGCCCGGCGAGCTTGTAGAGGACGCTGTCGATGTCGGGGCAGATGCGCAGGCCGAGATGATCGAAATCGTCGCCCGTGTTCACCACGACCGAGAGCGCCGGACCCAGGAGGCGCGAGAGGCCGAGCGCCAGCTTGGCGCCCCCCACGCCACCGGAAAGCGCGACATAGGTGCCGGAATATGGCGGGCCCCTCATCGGAACATGTCCCTCTCGCGGGGGCGGACGAGGTCGGTGGCCGGGCGCGACGGGCCGTGCCGTGGAAGGCCGCGGATGAGGACGGCGGGAATCCCTTCGTCCGCCTGCCCCATCAGGAGAGACGCGGTGGCGGCGATCTCGTCCGCGACCGCAATCTCGGTGACCTGCATGCGCCGGCCGAACAGATCGGTGGCGCCCACCCGGTCGACAAGCGAGGCGACGCCGGCCGCGCCGAGGGCTACGCCCACTACGCCGTTGCGCCATGGGCGACCGAAGCTGTCATTGATGACGACGCCGATCTCGACGCCGAAGGCGGCATCGAGGCGCTGCTTGAGGATCGCCGCCGAGGCGTCGGGGTTCTCCGGCAGCAGCAATACGCGCCGGGTGCCGTCGGGATGCTCGATGTTGGATTCGTCGATACCGGCATTGGCCATCACGAAGCCCAGCCTGTGCGCCACGACGACGACGCGCGGGCCTTCGCGGACCACCTCGTCCGACTGGGAGAGCACCGCTTCGACGTGGTGCGGGTCCTTGCCGGTCCGGGCCGCGATCTCCCGCGCGCGCTGCGACGGTTCGAGGGTGGCGAGGTCGAGATAGCGCCCCTCGGCCTTGGAGACGATCTTCTGCGCGAGGACGAGGACATCCCCGTCGCTCAGCCCCACCCCGCAGTCCCTGAGCGCCGCCTCCATGAGCGCGGCCAGATCGTCTCCCGGCTCGACGAGCGGGATTCCCGGGAGCGGGAAGCAGGAGACGGGTTGCATGGAGGCGGCGGAAGACATGGCGGCGCGAGGGATCAGGAGAGATCGAGACCGGTGATCCGGATGCCGGCGCCCGGCACCTTGTAGCGGCGGTTGATGCCGATCAGCACCGAGGTGAGGGCCTCGGCGGCAGCCGAATTGGCGAGAACGCCACCGTCCACGCCGCGCGTGGCGACGGCACCGGCGAGTTCGATGACCGCCTCGCGGGCCTCCTTGTCGTTGCCGAAGACCAGCACGTCGCAATCGGCGCGCCCGCCGGAATGCAGTTTGGCGGCGCCGACATTGTGGAAGGCGGAGACCACACGGACCCCGTCACCGAGGAGGTTCTGGGCGATCTGCGCCGCCGAGCCCTCGGCGGGAAGCTGGACGGTGGAGACCTTCGGCGGCACGAGTGGGACGGCGGCATCGACGAGGATCTTGCCCTGCACCGCCTCGCGCACTTCCAGAAGCGTCGCCTCATGGCTGGCGAAGGGAACGGCGAGCACGACGACATCTGCCTCGCGGGCGGCGTCGGCATTGCCGGCCCCGCGCACCTTGCCTTCCATCTCGTCGGCGGCGGCCTCGGCCTTTTCCGCCGAGCGTGAGCCGATGACGACGGCATAGCCCGCGCGCGCCCACGCCTTGGCGAGGCCGGAGCCCAGATCGCCGGTGCCGCCCAGAATTCCGATTGTCGTATCGCTTGGCATTTCACTTCCCATGATGAAGCGCAGGCCGTGACGCGGCCTCGCGGCGGGCGAGGACGGGACGCAGATCCTCATCCCATTCCGCCAAGTGAATCTATCATACTAATGTTAGTATGATAGAGGAATTCTGCTGCATCCGATCAATCCGGCGCGCCGGATTTCCCTATCGGCCGAAAATCCTGTTCCAGAAGGCTTTCAGGCGCTCGGCGATGACCGAGAAGACGAGCCCGCCCGCATTCAGCTCGGAAACCATGGCGGGCTGGGCGCCGTCGCCCGACGCGGTGTGGGCGAGGCTGGCCTCCAAATTCTGCACGAAGGCCGCGATCAGCCGCCCGGCGATGTCCTGCACGAGGCCCGAGCGCCCGAACTGGGCGAGCATGCCGGTCAGCGTGTAGCCGATCGAGACCTCGACGCGGGTGGAGCGCCCCTCATCCTCCGGCTTGAGCACGTAGGTGATCAGGCCGCGCGTGGCGGAATTGCTGCGCGTGTCGCGTCCCGCACCGATGATCCGGCCGCTGCGGGTCGCGTCGTCGCGGCTGATGTCGGCGACGCCCTGGAAATCGGCCGTGATGGGCCCGACCTTCACGCGGATCTGACCTTCGACATGCTCGTCGCTCGGCGTGCCGATAAGCGAGGCGCCCGGCAGGCAGCGGGCGACCGCGGAGACGTCGCCGAAGAAATCCCACACCTTTTCCGGCGGGTGGGCGACGGTGAAGTCCTTGGTGAAGGTCGTCTGCGGGGTCCAGTCCGGCTCGATCGGCACGCCGCGCGCGGAAGAGGTCGGGCGCGTGCCGGCCGGCCGGGCATCGGTTCGGCGCGGCTGCGCAGCCGCACCGGCCGCGGGCGCGGTCGCACCGGCATGACCCGAGCCGACCGGGCCGAGGCGGCTGCGAGCATCCGAGGCGCCATGCTGGCCCGCTTCCCGCCGCTCGGCC
Source organism: Xanthobacteraceae bacterium (assembly GCA_029239875.1). Classification (GTDB taxonomy): domain Bacteria; phylum Pseudomonadota; class Alphaproteobacteria; order Rhizobiales; family Xanthobacteraceae; genus Ancylobacter. The sequence continues at coordinate 19,122 of JARBUD010000043.1, forward strand.
AGGACCGACAGCACCGCGCGCACGATGCCGACATAGCCGGTGCAACGGCACAGATTGCCGCTCATGGCGACGCGCACCTCATGCTCGTTCGCCTCGGGCAGGCGCAGCACGACGTCGCGCGCCGACACCATCATGCCCGGCGTGCAGAAGCCACACTGGAGGGCATGCTCGCGGCGAAAGGCGGCGCGCAGCTGGGTGGCGACCTCGTCGTCGTCGAGCCCTTCGATCGTGGTGACCTCGGCATCGGCGCAGGACACCGCATAGGTGATGCAGGAGCGGGCCGGCTCGCCGTCGATGATGAGCGTGCAGGCGCCGCACACGCCATGCTCGCAACCGATATGCGTGCCGGTCAGGTTGTGGGTCTCGCGCAGGAAATCGGCGAGATGGGTGCGCGGCTCGGCCTCGGCGGTGAGCGCGCGTCCGTTTACGTTGAGGGTGACGAGGGTCATGCCGCTTCTGCCTGCTGGACGGCGCGCCGCAATGCGACGACATGGGTACGCCGGTCTAACGGATCGCTCATGCCAGCCGCCGCGATCGCGTCGGACACGGCATCGGCATCGAAGGTTGCGGTGGTGAAATCGCGCATCGAGCCGCCGAAAAACGGGCGGGCATCGTCGAGCACAATGGGCCGGGCCTCGGTGGCGCCGATCACGGCGCGGCACACATCCCGGTCGGGATCGAAGAAAACGGCGCCAATCGCGTGCGCGAACTCGCCGGTCTTGCGGCAGCTCTTGTAGTAGCCCCAGCGCGTGCGGGGACCGCAGCGCGGGATGCGGACGGCTTCGAGGATCTCGCCCGGCTGCAGGTCCGCCGACAGCGCGCCGAGAATGTAATCCTGCACACGTACCTCGCGCGCGCCGGAGGCGCCGCGCAGCGTCACCCCGGCGCCCACCGCCGAGAGGATCGATATCCAGTCGGCGGAAGGATCGGCATGGGTCAGGCTGCCGCCGACCGTGCCCCGATTGCGCACGGCCCGATAGGCGATGCCGCGGGCGACGCCGGGAAGGGCGCCGGCAGTGACGTCGGGAACCCGCCGGTCCTCGAAATCGGCATGGGTGACGCAGGCGCCCACGACGATCTCGTCGGCACGCTCGTCGACGCGGCGCAGCGCGTCGAGCGCCGAGATGTCCACCAGAAGGTCCGGCTGGACGAGACGCATGTTGAGCATCGGCCCGAGCGACTGCCCGCCGGCCAGCAGCTTGATGGACAGGCTTTCGTCCTGAAGAAGCGCAACGGCGGCGTCGAGGTCGGCCGGTCGCTCATAATCGAAGCGGACGGGCTTCATGATGCGCTCCCCGCATGGCCGGCCGCCGCAATGGCTTCCAAAATGCGCCGCGACGTGATGGGCGCGCGCAGCATTTCGACGCCGAACCCTCGCAGCGCGTCGTTGACGGCGTTGCCGATCGCGGCGGGTGGTGCGATGGCCCCGCCTTCGCCGATGCCCTTGACGCCGAATTCCGTATAGGGCGCCAGCCATTCCATATGGTCGAGGCGCGGCTCCGGCACTTCGGTCGGGCCCGGCAGGAGATAGTCGGCGAAGGTCGAGGCGAGGGGCTGCCCGGCGGCGTCGAAGGGCATCTCCTCATAGAGCGCCGTGCCGATGCCCTGCGCCAGCCCGCCATAGATCTGCCCGTCCACCACCATCGGGTTGATGAGCTTGCCGCCATCCTCGACGATCACGTAGTCGAGGATTTCGACATCCCCCATTTCCGGATCGACCGCGACCACCACGGCATGGGCCGCGTAGCTGAAGGTGCCGCTGTCACGCACCGGCTTGTAGCCGATGGTGACTTCCAGCCCGCGCGGATCGATGTCGGCCGGCAGGTCTTGCGGGCGCCGGTACCAGGCATGGGCGATCTGGGCGAGGCTGATCGATCCGGTCGGGGACACCGCGTGCCCGTCGCGGATGACGACGTCGGCCGGGTCCGCCTGCAGGAGGTGGGCGCCGATCCGCGCGGCGAGCGAGGCCAGCTCGCGCGAGGCGGTGGCGACGGCGCCGCCGGCCATCACCGCGCAGCGCGACCCCCAGCTGCCGGTGGAGAAGGGGGTGTATTCGGTGTCGCCATGGACGAGACGGATGCGCGCCGTGTCGAGCCCAAGGATTTCATGCGCGACCTGGGGCAGCGTCGTCTCCATGCTCTGCCCATGCGAGTGCACGCCGACGCGCAGTTCCAGCCCGCCATCGGGCGTCATCCGGGCGGTGGCCTGCTCATGGCCGGGCACCATCGGGATGCCCCAGCCGGCATAGACCGAGGTGCCGTGCGCACCCTGCTCGCAATAGATCGAATGGCCGATGCCGATCAGCCGCCCGTCGGGCTCGCCCGCCGCCTGGCGGGCGCGGATGGCGGGGAGGTCGATGGCCGCCATGGCGCGACGCAGCGCCTCGGGATAATCGCCGCTGTCGAAATGCTTGCGGGTGATGTTGTCGAACGGCATCTGCTCGGGCCGCACGAGATTGCGCAGGCGCACCTCGTGCGGCTCGATCCCGGCCTCGCGGGCGATGGCGTCGAGCACAAGTTCCAGCGCGAAGCACACGCCGGTCCGTGCCACGCCGCGATAGGGCAGGATGGGGCACTTGTTGGTGGCGACCGACCAGGTGCGGCAGCGATAATAGGGAAAATCATAGGGGCCGGGCAGGATGCTGGCGACCTGCGCAGCCTCCAGGCAGGCCGAGAAGGGGTAGGAGGAATAGGCGCCGGAATCGACCGTCGCCTCGCAGTCGATGCCGAGCAGCCGGCCGTCGCGGTCGGCATAGCCGGTGATGAGGTAATGGTGCTCGCGGCAATTCGCGCCCGCGGTCAGGTGCTCGCGACGGTCCTCGATCCAACGCACGGGATGGCCGCAGCGCATGGCAAGCCAGCCCAGGCAGACGTCTTCAGGCAGCAGAATACCCTTGTAGCCGAAGCCGCCCCCGACATCGGGCGAGACGATGCGGATCTTCTCCTGCTCCAGGCCGAGGCATTCGGCGAGGCCCTGCCGGACAATGTGCGGCATCTGGCTGCCGGTGTAGAGCACGAGCTGCTCCATCCGGCTGTCCCAATAGGCCACGGTGCCGCGGCCTTCCATCGGCGCCATGCTCTGGCGCGAGGTCGTGATCTCGCGGGTGACCTTGATCGGGGCGTCGAGGGCGGCCTCGATGTTCACCTCGACATGGGTCTCCAGGAAGACATTGTCGCCCCACTGCTCGTGCAGCAGCGCGGAGCCGGGCTTGCGCGCTTCCAGCATGTCGTGGACGGCGGGAAGCTCCTCGAGATCGAGATCGACCTCGGCCGCCATGTCCTCCGCCAGGGCGCGGGTGTCGGCGACGCACATGGCAAGCAGTTCGCCCACCTGCCGGACCTTGTCGACCGCGAGCACGGGCTGGTCGGACGGCTTGAAGCCGGGGAGGCCGGACACGGCGCGGATCCGCTTCACGCCCGCCAGCGACGCGGCGGTGAACACCGAGCCGGCGAGGTGCTCGGGCACATGGACGCCCCGGACCCGCGCATGCGCCAGCGGGCTGCGCACGAACGCCACGTCCTTCATGCCCGCCAGACGGATGTCGCCGACATATTGCCCGCGCCCGCGCAAAAAGCGGTCGTCCTCCTTGCGCAGGAGACGTGAACCCACTCCCTGGTCCGTCATTCCGCCCTCACGTACTGCATCACCCGGCTCTTCCGATCCAATCTCACGCGCAATAATAGAAGGATCAGCGAGTTGACGGCATAACATACTAATTTTAGTAAGATAGCAACATAGAGTGCCAATCCGTCCTGTGAACCCCGATTCCGGCGCGTCGTCCGGGGGTAACCTTGAATACCTTGTGACCTATCAAATAGGCGCACTTCAGGCGCGGCATCGCCCGGAAACCCGCAGACACGCGGGGTTTTCGGCTCAAGCCAAGGCGCGACGGTTTTCGGCAGACTGAATGGCGGAGCGCGTAGTCGCGTGCGAACCCGTCTCAGCGTGTTTCGCCTGTTTTGCGAGTCGAAACTGGCCTTCTAGCCGAAGACCGACGCTCATACGGACCGTTTTCGCTGTCATAGCCGTAGTTTAAGCGGACCGTCACGGTTCAGATGGCCCAAATTAACAGGATAAGAACAGGGGCGTAACAGGTGGTTCTGCCCTTTGATCCGAACATCGCCGGGGCGCCGTCGTGAGGCCTTTCGATGACCCGCACTCGGGTGGGGAACAGCTACGTGAGCACTTGTAGGAAGCCACGAATCAAGCCAAGTTGAAGACCTTCCTGAGCATACCCTTGCGCGCTTCATAGGCAGCAGAACCCGTCGGGTCAATGATCCGAGTGGGGACAGCAGCGGAATGTCAGCGCATCGAATCGGCATGAGCCGAACTCGAGATGGCTGGGTGTGAACCTCTGCAAGTTCCTCCGACGGGTGATTGCATCATGCAAAGGATCATTGTCCGTAGCCGCCCCTCCGAGCCGATGAGTTCGATTGGCGAGAAACTATCTTCTACCAATAGCTTAGGTGATGTAGCTTTAGCGGCCGCGTTTCAGAAGCTCGAGATCGTCTATAAGGACATCTCGGCCATTAAGCCCTCGCCCCGCCGGGTACGTCGCGCCAAGAAGGGGCCGGTCGAGATCGTTGCCAGCCGGTTACGCCGCTTTGGCCTCTGGTATCCTATTCTCGTCACCAAAGACGGCGAGATTGTCGATGGACACGTGATCTATGAGGCGTGCCGCGCACTTGGCGTCGCGGAGATCCCTGTCATCATCGTAACTGGACTAACAAACGGAGAGGTCCGGGTTCTTCGAGTCTGGATCAATAAATCGCATGAGGGATCGACATGGGATCCTGATGCAATCAAGGCAGAGCTTGAGGCCATTCTGGCGGCGATCCCGGATCTCGCGGCGCTTACCGGCTTCAGCGGTCCGGAAATCGACGCGATCCTGCGGAAGCCGCTGCTGATCGACAGCGCGGAAGTTGTCGACCCACGGACCGATAAACCCATCACTCAACTGGGTGACGCCTGGCTGTTCGCCCGCGAGCATAAAATCCTCTGCGGAAACGCGCGGGACGCGGCAAGCTATGCGGGTCTAAGGCTCGTCAACGGCGTGCGGATGGTGCTGTCCGATGTGCCTTATGGGATCATCAAGATCCACGGCCATGTGAGCCGCTCGCATGGAGAGTTCGTCGAAGGGTCTGGGCTGACTTACGACCAGGCCCTGGCCTTCTTCGGCGAGTTTCTGGCCGCCATGTCGTCGATCCTTGCCGATGGCGCGATCGTCGATCTCTTCATCGATGCCCACGGCATGCGGCCGCTCCTCAATGCCCTGCAGGAGAGTCGGTACGACCTCAAGACCCTCTGTGTGTGGGACGCTGGCGGGAGGCATGGGTAGCCTCTACCGGCAACAGACCGAGTTTATCGTGGTGTCGAAGTGGGGGCAGGGGGCACACACCAATAACGTTTCGCTCGGCAAGTACGAGCGAAACCGAACGACGCTGTGGACCTACCCCGGGCTCGCACAGCAGCAGGCCGGGCGTGCAACTGCTCAGCTTCCACCCCACCGTCAAGCCGCTAGCGCTGTTGTCTGAGGCAATCCTCGACACGTCGAACCGGGGCGAGACAGTGCTCGACCCTTTCGCGGGATCCGGGAGCCTAATGCTCGCCGCCGACCGCGTCGGCCGCGTGGCCGCCTGCATCGAACTGGACCCCAAATATGTTGACGTCGCCGTGCGCCGCATGGAGGCGGAGACAGGAGCCGGCACGCCTCGAGGCGACGGGTCAGACGTTCGCCGAGGTCGCGCCGCAGCGCGCGACCTCGCTTGTCACCGAGCCGGCGTGAGGAGGGGCAATGGCGAATAAGCGGAAAAGCACTGCCCACCCCAGTCGCATGTCGAACGGTCGGTTTGCCAAAGCTTACTGCGGCAACCCAAACGGTCGTCCTCCCAAGCAGAAACCGGAGCTAGGTCAAGCATTGCTTGCAGCACTAGCAGAGGAACTGCCCGTGGACGGTGGAGACATCCTGTCGATGGAAGGCATGCTTACCAAGATTGTTATTAGAGCCGCCGCCGGCGATCCCAAACTAGCGTTGAAGCTGCTGATGTTCATCGCCACGCACCGTGGGTCTTCGCGTGTGGAGCAAACTGACGCTGGCGGGACCGACGATCAGATCATCGCGGAATTTATCCGCCGGCAGGGGAGGGGCTCGTAAGCGATCGCGCGCGTCTTCTCCAAGCTCTTCTCCGACATGATCTTGCTGTCTTCCATCAGAAGGTCTTCACCGAACTCGAGCCCGGGACCGTCTATCAGCCGAACTGGCATCTCGAGCATCTCGCCTACATGCTCTCACGCGTGGTGAGCGGCGAGATCCGACGGCTGATCATCAACGTGCCACCAAGGTCCGGGAAGTCGCTCCTCGCGAGCGTCGCTTTCCCGATGTGGTGGCTCGGTCACGGTCCGACGAGGTGCGTCATTAGCGTTTCGCACACGGAGAGCCTGGCACATAAGTTCAGTCAGGATCGCCGCATCATCGCCGAGTGCGTGTGGTACCGGCGAGCCTTCCCCCTGTTCCGGCTCCGCGACAAGGGGCAACGGACCCTGGAGTTGGTCACCAATCGCCGAGGATCCATTTTCGCGGCTGGCGTCGGCGGCGCCATCCTGGGTCGGGGCGGGACCTTATCATCGCCGATGATCCCCTCAAGGGAATGGATGCCCTTTCGAGCGTCAAGCGCAACAGCCTGAACGACTTCTTCGACAACACGCTTGCCACGCGCCTGAACGATAAGAAGACGGGCGCGATTATCATCATCATACAGCGCCTGCTCGCCGAACGGCCCGAGGCGCGCGGGCTTGCCGTCGCCGGCATGCCGCTGGGTTCGCCCGGCATGGAGTCGCCGGGCAGCGAGCCCGAAACATATGAGGTCGTGCTCTTCACCGCTGGAAACCAGCAAGTATTTGCGCGCTACCGCGACATCAGAGGGATATCGTAGAGGCGACGGCGCGCGCAATTCCTTGGCCGCGGGGGCCTTCTATCCACGCGTGGCTCCAGTTCGAAGTAGGCTACCGCAGAGGATCTCAGCAGCCACATATTGTTGCTGAACCGGCGGGCGACGTCGCTGGGCTGATGAAGGCGTGGGCGAAGTTCATCGAGGGCGCCGATACTCCATGGAAATCCTCACTTCAGCGACAAAGCCAGTCCGCTCAAATCAAGGCTGACGATTACGCCCTTTTGCTCGCCGCCTAGCTCCAAAATGGCGCCGTTCTGGTTGGTTAGGACGACGACTTGCGCGCCCTTTCCGAGGGCGGCGCCAGCACCGCCCTGGGCATAGACCCCAGAAACGTCAGACGGACGGCGGATATTTCTCACCGTTCCATGAAGTCGCGTCTCAGAAGCGCCGAAGGTGAAGCCATAACTCAGCCCGCCGACCGAGAGCGGATATCTGCGGCCCTGAAATGTCAGAACGCCGTCTCCGGCTGATCCGCCGACCACGAACCCGGCCTTTACGATACGGATGCTGATTGAGCCGTCGGCGGCGCTCGCTATCGATACGGCGCCGATCAGCGCTGCCAATGCGAGGAGCCCGACCCTTAGTACCGACAAGACTTTCATCGACGATACCTTCCAAGCTAGAGCGATGTGCCATGTTGCCCATCGTTAGACAACGCTCACTGCGGCGGTTCGTTTCTCGACAATCAGCCGCCTGATGTCCGCCGGCTAAGGGCGACTAGTTGCGGCTATCGCCCAAAGTCGTTCCCGCGAAGCGCCTTGGCAGGGTTTCCGCCGCCCATCCCTGATCGGCGCCCAGCCGGCAGGCATATCCGGCCGAGCCGGGCGGAACCGTCTGGCGCAAGGCGCGGGCGTGGGGCGTCCACGCCGTGTTTCTGAGGCCACCTTCGTCCCGCGCCGCTTGGTGTCTGATGGGCGGGATAGCCGGCTGTGATGACGTCGAAATCCAGGACACTTTTATCTTCTCGCTGTCCAGCTTGGTCATCGAGGCGGCGATAAGCGGTAACGGCATCGCGCTAGCGCAGCGGGCCATGGTTGTCGATGACATCAGTGCCGGGCGACTGATCGTCCCTTGCGAGATCGAGCTGAAACTAAGCTCGGCCTATTATCTGGCCTGGGACAATACGGTGTTTGACAAGCCGGGAACGCGCAATTTCCATCGCTGGATTCTCGGCGCCGCGCGACGTCCTTTGGGTTGCTCGTTGGAAATGGTCGCTGTCTGACGCAGTCGGCCGGCAGACCATCGCCGCGGCGCGAAGTGGAGACGATCAGAGCGAGCCAACACTCTGTTAATGCCGGCGGCGGCGCAACTGCAAGCTTACGGGCCGTACCAAGGCCGTTCCGGATGGCTCTCGCACACGCGTCCGCGGCTATCGCAGTTTGAGCGGATCTTCCCCGCGGCGCCAGCTGCACATCATTCGCCTCGCGATGGCGGCAGTCTTCAGCATGGGCATTTCTGAGACGCCACCGCCATTGGCGCGCTCGATAGGATGGTACGGAGGTTCCGCAAGGCCGGCGCGCGGGTGGAGGCGATTAGGCTCGACGAGGCAAAGCCACCGACCTCTTCGCCAAGTACGGATAAGGACGTCCCAGCGCCTGCGAGCTTGCATTGATGACACGAAGCCGACCCGCCAGAAGCAGACCTTGCCATCCGCGTGTTTGAACGTCTGGTATGGGGCCGACAGCGGACCGGCAGGTTACAGGCACGAATGACCGAAGCGGACAAATGCAGAGATCAGACGGGCCGCCCTTCACGCGAAACCGGCCGGCTGTTGGCGCCCTGCCGTCAATGGGCACTCCATCCAGCGCCTCCCCAAGCAATGAATCTCCCTATATCGACTGGATGTTGCTTGGCAAAAGGGCTGGCTGTTCCATTATACTCACATCCGGAGAGTTTGACGGATAAATTTTCCACAACTTGCAGATGGTGGCGGCTTGATTCGGCAGCGCAATCCCTTTGAATCAAAGATAATCAGTTTGCCTCCTCTAGATCGAAATTAGTCAACATGAATGCTCACAGCGCCGACGCCTCAGCTCTGGGGTTTCTCTATCAGGCCCAGTACGCTCTCCTGAGGCTTTGGAACGAGACAAGCTTCGAAGCGGTGATCTATCTCGAGACGCTCGACGATGTCGTTCTCGAGGCCAACGGCCAAACGATCCTCGAGCAGCTCAAGCATTCGCTTTCAACGAAACCGGACGCGATTACCGTGGCAAGCGTCAATGTGTGGAAGACATTGAAGGCTTGGATTGACGTGCTCCCTGACCTGGACCTGTCCAAGACGTCGCTGCACCTCGTCACTGTGGCAGATATATCCCCGACCTCTCCACTCAAAGTCCTTCTCGATGAGACTGGAAACCGGGACAAACTTCTGATCGCCCTCCAAGAAGAAGCGCAACGCGTCATTCAGGAAAGGGCGGACGCGGAAGCAAAAGGGATCAAGCCGCTTCCCCATGCGAAGCGGGCTCCGGGTTGCGAAGCATTTTTCAAACTCTCCGGTGACCTGCAGGCCGAAATCCTTTCCAGGGTTCGATTGATGCCCAGCCAACAGAACATCCGGCACATCGAGGACGAGCTCGCGAAAAGGCTGACGTCCGTGCTCGCGAAGGATCAGCCCCATGTGGCGGCGCTTATGGTGGAATGGTGGAATCGTCAGATCATTCATGCGCACTGCGGGAAGCGCGACAAAGCAATCCATCGCTTCGAACTCGTGAAGCGACATATGGAGATCGTCGCCGATATCGAACACGACAATCTCGTTGACTATTTTGCCGCGGAACTTCCCCCGGACACCTATCGCTCACATCCCATGGTCGAGAATCAAATTAGCTTGGTGGGAGGCACCGAGACGTGGCTTCAGAGGGCCGTCACTAACGAATGGCGTGCTCGTGAATCGCGGTCGCGATGGTCCACCGAAAACCCGACCTGGCAGGAGAGGATCTCCAAGTACGACGACCGCCTGGCCGAGGAATGGTCCTACAAGCATGCTGATATATGCGAAGAGTGCGGCGGACAATCTGACGAAGTGAAAAAGAGTAAAGGACGCGAACTACTAAGGTGGAGTTTCTACGAGGCGCCAGACAAGATCGAATACCTTACGTCGAGCGTCACGGCGCCAAGTTATGTCCGAGGTACATATCATGTCCTTTCGATTGACGGTCGAGTGGGCTGGCATCCGGATTATTTCGCGCTTCTAGGTTTCAAGAAATGAACATTGCCTATGATCTCTTCGCGGAGACCAACCCTGCCTTTGGAACGTTCGCTCTCGTCGGCTTTTGCTGGAAATACGACGCAGCTTCGGGAAGGTCGCCCGAGCTCGCCCTTGCGTACCTTGCCCTGCCCCTCGCACTGTCCGACGATCTGGAAACATCCTTCGAGGAGACGGCCGCCACCACCGGCCTCCTGTCGTGGCTCAACCGCTATCCCGATGTTCGTCTAGATCTGGGAGCGAGGCTTGACGCCTCGAAGGACATCGTCTCCGCCGCGGTACGGTTCGGACTTGGCGCAAAGGCGCTATCGCTTGGCGCGGACGGGACGATCAGGCTCGGCGCCCGGCGACCGTCGGCAGTACCGGTTGCCGATCTACCCGAGAACCCGAAACGTGCGGTCAAGCGGGCAGAGCGCCTTGGCACCTGGATGGGCAAGGCGGGATCAGCAGGAACAATTTTTTCAGCGTTCGGAGTGACGCCGTGAACCGTTGGAACGTTCGTGAGATTGCATTTTACGGCACCGGTGGCAGGCACAGGACGCTCGAATTCGACGTCGACAAGGTCAACGTGATCACGGGGGCGTCAGGGACAGGCAAGTCCGCGATCATCGATGCCATCGACTACTGCCTTGGTTCGAAGGATTGCAAGTTACCCTTCTTTGTGCGCAACCACGCCGAAGCGGTAGCCGTTCACTGGACGCAGGGGGACAGTGACCTCATCGTCGGTAGAAAGATTCCGAAGGCCGGAAGCGGCACCAATCAGATGTATGTACGGACAGGCCGGAACCTCAAGCTTCCGGATACGTCCGAAGGACTCGAGGGCCCGACGAACCGCGACACCGCGCGTGCGTTGATCGAAAAGACTTTCGGCATTCAAGACACGGACGACCCAGCCGTCGCCGCCAAGGCCGAGAAGGGCCGCGCGACCATCCGCGACATACCGCCTTACCTCTTTCTGTCGGGAGACGTCATCATTAGCAGGGAGACCCTGCTGCACGATCTGAACCGTCCAGAAAAGGCTCGGGACATCAGGGCGACGATCCCCTATTTCCTCGGCGCTGTCGATCAGGCGAGCGTTCTCGCCGCCCGGACGCTCCGGCAGCTCGAAGCCGCGCTGGCGAAGATTGAACGGGAGGCAAGAGCGCAGGAGCGGAGCCAGAGTCTTTTGACGCAGCGCTCGATGGCGCTGTTGACCCAGGCGCAAGGTGTCGGCCTGGTCGCCGAACTGCCCTCACCCGATGCATCCGACGAAATCCTCCTCGATCAGCTCGCCAGCGTCGCGGGTAGCGGAGTCGCCTCGACCGATACGAGAGATTCCGAAGCTCGCGCGGTTCTGGAGGAAGAGCGGCGAGGGCTTGTTTCGGAATTGCAGACGCTGAGAAGGAAGCGGCAGATGCTCAGGCAGACCATCCGCGAGGCGACCGGCTACGAAACGGCGGTGTCCGGGCAGTCTCACAAGTTGAGGCTGGTCGAGCACCTCAAGCTCGACGACGGACGGTGCCCCGTGTGCGATGCACAGAACAGCGTGGGCCAGGCGATGGCCGAGCAGATCCGCAATTCCTTGAGCATCGTTGCAAACGAGGTTCTTGCGGTCGACGGGATGCGCCCTCATCTCGTCGATCATTCCGGACATATCGAGAATTTGATTGGATCCAAATACAACCGCCTGAGGGAGGTCGAGGTGCAGCTCAGCGGGCTCGTCCGGGTGGAGGAAGAGTCTGTGAAGACCGGGTCGCTCCTTCAGGAGAGGGCTCGGGTCGTAGGTCGCATCGATCAGTTCCTTGAGACAACCGCGAAAGACTTCCAGACGGCTTCGACGGGTACAGCGTCGCTTGTATCCAGGATCGAGGACCTCAGGGATCAGGTCGATCCGCAGGCGCGCAGGGAGCGTCTTCGCGACGCGGAAAACATGGTCAGCGCCTTCGCGACCGAAATGCTTGTTGACCTTCCCACCGAGGTGCCGGCGACGGGCTCACGCGTCGTGTTCTCGTCCACCCCGAACCTTTCGCTGGTCGAGCCATCTCGTCGAGCGGTCCTAGCGATGGCCGAAATCGGTTCTGACCAGAACTATCTGGCGATCCATCTCGCCCTCGCCTTTTCGCTTCAAAAGCTTTTCGAGACTATCAAGGCACCCGTCCCCGGCCTTCTGGTCATCGACCAGATCAGCCGCCCCTACTATCCTAAGGGCGGCGACGAGAAGCGGCTGCAAGAGATGGAGAAGGACGACGATCAGGTGGCGATGCAGCAGATCGTCCGGTTTCTGTTCGACGAGACTGCACGCCAAGCGGGGCTTCAGGTCATCCTCATCGAACACGCGTACATCGAAGAAGATCCGGAATACGTCGCAGCCGTGAAGGGCCGATGGACGAAGGCGTCGGGAGTGAAGCTCATTCCGTCTGACTGGCCTCTCCGAGCCTGATTGGATAAGCACCCGAGCAATATGAGAAGGCGCCGACGATCAAGGCTTAAGTCGCCCCCGCCCTCTTTTGATTTTTCAGCCCGCTTGCCGCGAGCGACTGCTTTTAGGATTGATCCGCAAACCGGCGAACGGCCGACATCGCGGCGCAAAGCGGTCATTCGCAACGGCGTGACGGGAAGGCCCGCCTTGGGGTCAGCATGGGTCATCGGCCGTGGCGAACGCAAAGCCCACTGATCGATCTCTAGCTAACCACTGCCCAGAAGCCTGGATCCTCGCGGGCTGTCTCTTCGCACCGCTCTGTTTTGCTCGCACCGAAGATCATGCCGCTGAGAGCAGGACGACCCCCGTGATGAGAACCCCGCATCCCATCAGTCGCCACGGCCCTACCGTTTCCTTGAGGATCAGCATACCCATCAGTGCGCCCACCATCATCGACATCTCACGCATCGGCGCGACGAGGGTAAGCGGCGCGCCGGTCTCCAGCGCGATCAGAATAAGGATGTAGGACAGCGGCGACAGCAGGCCGACGCCGACCGCGATCCACCAATGGCCGCGCATGCGATCGAGCGCCCGGCCCGGATTCGCGACGACCAGCGGAAGCAGCAGGAGGAAGCGCAGCAGGTTCGAGAACCAGTCGAGGACCACCGGAGCGATACCTAGCGTTTTCACGGCATAGGCATCGACAACTGTATAGGAGGCGATTAGCCCACCGGTCGCCGTGCCCCAGCCGATGCCGGCTTTCCCACCCGGCCGCCGGAAGGCCGACAGATCACCCCGCGTTGCGATCAGGCCGATGCCGATGACAATGAGAGCTAGCCCGCCCAGCCCGAGCCCGGTCAGCGGCTCACCGAGTAGAAGTGCCGCTCCCATCGTTGACAGCATGGGCCCCGTTCCCCGCGCAACGGGATAGACGACGGACAGGTCCGCCACCTGATAGCCGCGCTGAAGACACAGGCTGTAGGCGAGGTGGATGAGGCCGCTCAGCAGAACGAAGGCGCCACCTAACCATATCCAGCCGATAGTGCCATCAGCCAACAGGTGCAGCACCCACGGCGCATAGGCAACGCAGGCCACCAGATTATAGGCGAACACAAACATCGGCCCGACCGAGGCCGCACGCTTAGCGAGCAGGTTCCACGAGGCATGAATCAAGGAGGCGAGAATAACGAGAAGCAAGGAGGCAAGTGTCATTGAGATCCCCTTGGGCGCACCGCGCGCCGGTTGATCTCGACGTCTCCTCCCCTGGGATTTTGTCCCTTGGGTGCAGCCGCGGAACTCCCACGGTCTCTGCAACGCTTGGTCCTGTGGGGGCGCTGCCCCTGGATCCCTAGTTGCCACTCGGTCGATGGCTTGAGAATAGCCGTATGGGTGTCGTGCGTTCAAGACGATCGCACGACACTGATTGGGAAGTGACGCGGCAGGGTCACTTGCTGCCGAATAATAAGGCCTGGACATGGAAGCGCATAGTCGAGCCCTACAAGGAGCTACAACGGTCACTTGAGCAGCCCGCGGCGCCCCTGTACCCGCGGCGCCGATTTTCTCGCGCAACACGCTCCGATCACTCACTTATTCGCTCGACTTCACTCGGCTCCAGAGCGACAGCTTGGTGACGGTGAAGAGTGGAGAGTGAGATGCCGGAACGTGTGCTGGATTTGGCCCAGGGTTGAGCGAGCTGAGGCTGCGTCTTGATCGTGCCGCGGCGATCGCCGCCGGGGCACAGACCTGTGCCGAGCGCGGTGCAGGAGGCGATGCATTCAAGATGATCCTGGAACTCGATCTCGATGTACTGATCGGCGAGGCGCAGACCTTGCTGGACGCCATCTCCATGCGCTCGATGGAAGTGCCGCCAGCCTGATCTGCCAATGAGCATAGCTGAAGCTCTCCGCCCGCCCTCTGTGCGGGCTCGTGGCAGTACAGCCGCCGGATTTCCTGGCGGCGTGCCAAGGAGAGACCTTATGACCAGCAAGACCACCCCCTCTCGCTCCCGCACGCGCGATCAGATCAGTGCTCGCGCCCTGGACATCACCTCGCCGAGCCGCCGCCGGAAGCAGGCGGCGGTGGCTGCGGCCCAGGCACCCGAGGAGAACAAGCCCGAGCCTGTCGCGGCACCGGCCGAAGTTGCTGCCGAGGTGGTTCAGCCGGTATCGACCGGCGAACCGGCCTCGGCCCGGTCGCGGGAGACCAAGAGCGATCAGGTCGTGCAGCAGCTTCGGACCGAAAGCGGCGCCACCATCGCCGAGATCATGGCCGCGACCGGCTGGCAGGCCCACTCGGTGCGCGGCTTCTTCTCCGCCGTGGTGCGCAAGAAGCTCGGTCTCGACCTCGTCTCATCAGTCGGTGAGGACGGCATGCGCAGGTATCGCATCGATACCGTGGTCGCCGCGTGATCATGCGGATCGAACAGCAGGTGATGGCGCTGGCGGAGCTGGACGGATCCCAGCTCCGCCAGCAATGGCAGGAGATGACGGGGCAGGCCGCTCCCAGCATCAGCCCGAAGCTGCTGCGCTTGGCGCTGGCCTATCAGCTCCAGGTAGCCGCGCTCGGTGACCTTTCCGGTGCGGCCAAGCGCGAGCTCGCCCAGATCGCCAAGGGCAGGCGATCCCAGCCGCTAGCGTCGGGCATGCGCCTCGTGCGCGAGTGGCACGGCACCACTCATGTCGTGACCATCGACGAGAAGGGCAGGATGGTCTGGAACGGGCGCGAGTGGTCCTCGCTCAGCGCCATCGCCAAGGCCATCACCGGTCAGCAATGGTCCGGTCCGGCCTTCTTCGGGCTTCGTAAGGCGATCGCCTCATGAAGCCGATCCGCTGCGCCATCTACACCCGCAAGTCGAGCGAGGAAGGACTGGAGCAGGACTTCAACTCGCTCGATGCGCAATACGGTGCCTGCTCGGCCTATGTCGCGAGCCAGGCCAGCGAAGGATGGGTGCTGCTGAAGGACCACTATGACGATGGCGGCATCTCCGGTGGCACGCTGCAGCGCCCGGCGCTCCAGCGCCTGCTGACCGATATTGCAGCGGGCAAGATCGATATCGTCGTCGT
>JARBUD010000044.1 GCA_029239875.1 Xanthobacteraceae bacterium
CAGGGCGAAGCCCTTGGCGATGTAGTTGCGCACGAACCAGATCACCAGCGCACCGGGGATGATCGTCAGCACCCCCGCCGCGGCGAGAAGTCCCCAGTCCATGCCGGCCGCCGAGACGGTGCGGGTCATGGTCACCGCGATGGGCTTGGCGTTGGTGGCGGTGAGCGTGCGCGCCAGCAGCAGCTCGACCCAGGAGAACATGAAGCAGAAGAACGCCGCGACGCCGATGCCGGAGGCGATCAGCGGCATGAAGATCTTCACGAAGAAGCGCGGGAAGGAATAGCCGTCGATCGCCGCGGTCTCGTCGATCTCGCGTGGCACGCCGGACATGAAACCTTCCAGGATCCACACCGCCAGCGGCACGTTGAACAGGCAGTGCGCCAGCGCCACCGCCCAGGGCGTGTCGAACAGGCCGATGGCCGAATAGAGATTGAAGAAGGGCAGCGCGAACACCGCCGGCGGCGCCATGCGATTCGACAAGAGCCAGAAGAACAGGTGCTTGTCGCCGACGAAGGTGTAGCGCGAGAAGGCATAGGCCGCGGGCAGCGCCAGTGTGATCGAGATGATGGTGTTCAACACCACGTAGCTGAGCGAATTGATGTAGCCCGAGTACCAGCTCGAATCGGTGAAGATCTTGACGTAGTGCTCGAAGGTGATGTCGCGCGGCCAGAGCGTCAGCGTGGTGCTGATCTCGAAATTCGTCTTCAGGCTCATGTTGACGAGCCAGTAGATCGGCAGCAGCAGGAAGACGAGGTAAAGCCCCATCACCAAGGCGTCGGAACGGGAGCGGTGCGTCGAGGCGCTCATGCCGGCGTCTCCTGCTTCGGGCGTTCGGTGCCGGCGTTGATCATCACCGTGTAGAACACCCAGCACAGCGCCAGCACGATGAGGTTGTAGACGAGGCTCATCGCCGCCGCCTTGCCGAGGTCGAACTGGCCGAGCGCGATCTTCACGAGGTCGATCGAGAGGAAGGTCGTGGCGTTGCCCGGCCCTCCGCCGGTCAGCACGAAGGGCTCGGTGTAGATCATGAAACTGTCCATGAAGCGCAGCAGCACCGCGATCAGCAGCACGCGCTTCATCTTCGGGAGCTGAATGGTGGTGAACACCGCCCAGCGCGAGGCGCCGTCGATGCGCGCCGCCTGGTAATAGGCGTCGGGGATCGACTTGAGGCCGGCATAGCAGAGCAGCGCCACCAGGCTGGTCCAGTGCCAGACGTCCATGACGATGATGGTGATCCACGCCGCCAGCGTGTCGCCCGTGTAGTTGTAGGAGATGCCGAGCCAGTTCACGGCGTAGCCGAGCAGGCCGATATCGGCACGGGCGAAGACTTGCCAGATGGTGCCGACGACGTTCCACGGGATCAGCAGCGGCAGCGCCATCACCACCAGCGTGGCGGCGACCTTCCAGCCCTCGCGCGGCATGGAGAGCGCGACGAGGATGCCGAGCGGCACCTCGATGGCGAGGATGATGGCGGAGAACAAAAGGTTGCGCCACAGCGCGGCGAAGAAGCGCCCACCGAGCTCGGTCGAGGGATCGAGCAGTTCCTGGAACCAGCCGAGCCCGTTCCAGAAGAACTGGTTGTTGCCGAAGGTGTCCTGGACCGAATAGTTCACCACGGTCATGATCGGCACGATCGCCGAGAAGGCGACGATGAGGAACACGGGCGCGACGAGCAGCCAGGCGCCGTTGTTGACGGGCTTCTCCATCACGCGCCTCCTTCGCCCGCGACCAATACGCCGCCCGCATAGATGTGGATCTGCCGCGGATCGAGCTTCAACCCGGCCTCGTCGCCGTTGAGCGTCAGGGCGTCCGGCACGGTCGCCGCGGCCGGGTGGCCGGCGATCTCAATGCGGGCGATGCGGGCACGGCCGATGTCGTCGATGCGCCGCACCTTCACCGGCACGCCGCCGCCCGCGCGGGTGAGCGTGGCGAATTCCGGCCGCACGCCGAGCTCGATCCGCTCGCCCGCCGGGAGAGAAGGATAGGCGCGCGCGAGTTCCACCGAGACGCCGTGCTCGCCGCCGATATGGGCGGTGCGCCCTTCCACCATCGCGGGCAACACGTTCATGCCGGGCGAGCCGATGAAATGGCCGACGAAGGTGTGGGCGGGGCGCTCGAACAGCTCCTCCGGCGTGCCGGTCTGCACCACCGCGCCGTCATGCATGACGACGACCGTGTCGGCGAAGGTCAGCGCCTCGGTCTGGTCGTGCGTCACATAGATCATGGTGAGGTCGAGCGCCCGGTGCAGTTCCTTCAGCGTCGAGCGGAGCTGCCATTTCAGGTGCGGGTCGATGACGGTGAGCGGCTCGTCGAACAGGATGGCGGCGACGTCCGAGCGCACCAGCCCACGCCCGAGCGAGATCTTCTGCTTGGCGTCGGCGGTGAGGTTCGCCGCCTTGCGGTCGAGCACCGAGGTCAGATCCAGCCGCCCGGCGATCTCTTCGACACGACGCCCGATGGCCTCGCGCGGCAGATGCCGGTTCTTCAGCGGGAAGGCGAGGTTCTCGCGCACGCTCATCGTGTCGTAGACGACCGGGAACTGGAACACCTGCGCGATGTTGCGCGCCTCGGTCGGCAGGTTGGTCACGTCGCGGCCGTCGAACAGGATGCGCCCCTTGGTCGGGGTGACGAGGCCGGAGATGATGTTGAGCAGCGTGGTCTTGCCGCAGCCGGAGGGACCGAGCAGCGCATAGGCGCCGCCCTGCCGCCAGACATGGTTGATCTCCTTCAGCGCATAGTCCTGCGGGCCGCGCGGATCGGGCCGGTAGGCATGGGCGAGACCGTCGAGCGTGATGCTGGCCATTCTCCCCTCCCCTATGCCGCCGCGTCGAGCACGCGGCCGGCCCGGCGGCCGTCGGCGTCGAACAGCAGGATGTGGCCGGGATCGATCAGCACCTCGACCGGCGCGTTCGGCTCCAGCCGCCGCACGCCGGGCACAAGGGCGGTGAGCCGCTCCTCCCCCATCAGCATGTGCAGGAAGCTCTCCGAGCCGGTGACTTCGGTGACGGAGATGGCGGCGCCGAGGCGGATGCGCCCGTCGGCATGACCGGAACGCTCGGCGAAGGCGACGTCCTCCACCTCCAGATGATGCGCGCGCACGCCCATGGTGTAGCGCCCGTCCGCCGCAGTGGCGAAAGCGCCGGACGCCGGTAGCACCGCGCCGCTCTCCAGCAGTACGGTTCCGCCGGACTTGGTCACCTTGAGCATGTTGAGCGGCGGATCGGAGAAGACGCGGGCGGTGGCGAGGTCGGCGGGGCGGCGATAGACCTCGGCGGTCGGGCCGAACTGCGTCACCGCGCCTTCCATCAGCGTCGCGGTATTGCCGCCGAGCAGCAGCGCCTCGGTCGGCTCCGTCGTCGCATAGACGAACACTGCGCCGGT
Organism: Xanthobacteraceae bacterium; assembly: GCA_029239875.1. Lineage (GTDB taxonomy): Bacteria > Pseudomonadota > Alphaproteobacteria > Rhizobiales > Xanthobacteraceae > Ancylobacter. The sequence continues at coordinate 3,382 of JARBUD010000044.1, forward strand.
GGAGGCGAAGATGCGCGGCAGTTCCTCGCGCAGTTCCTCGCGCAGCTTGTAGTCGAGATTGGCCAGCGGCTCATCGAGCAGCACGAGGTCGGCGCGCTTGACCAGCGCGCGGGCGATGGCGGTGCGCTGCTGCTGGCCGCCGGACAAGGCAAGGGGCAGGCGCTGCAGATAAGGCTCGAGCTTCAAGAGCCGCGCCGCCTCGGTGACGCGGGCCACGATCTCCGCCTTCGGCAGGCCCTGCACACGCAGCGGCGAGGCGATGTTCTCGTAGACGCTGAGCGAGGGGTAGTTGATGAACTGCTGGTAGACCATGGCGACGCTGCGCTTCTTCACCGGTAGGCCGGTGAAGTCGCGCCCGTCGACGAGGATGCGGCCGGCGGTTGGCGCGTCGAGGCCGGCCATCAGCCGCATCAGGCTGGTCTTGCCGGCAAGCGTGGCTCCGAGCAGCACGTTCAGACTGCCATGCTCGAGCCTGAGCGAGACGTCGCGGATATAGGGAACGCCGGCAACGGTGCGGCTGACGCCGTCGAGTTCCAGGATCATGGGGCGGCCTCCCTGAGGTAGGCCGACTGTATCCGATGCGGGGCGTTGTCACGCATGAAAGCATCGAGAGCGGCCGCCTCTTCGGTGCTGAGGCGCAGGCCGAGCTTGGAGCGGCGCCACAGCACGTCCTCGGCGGTGCGCGCCCATTCCTCGCGCATGAGGTAGCGCACTTCCGCCTCGGTGAGGTCGGCGCCGAAGACGCGGCCGAGATCCGCGGGACCACGCATGCCGTCGAGCAGGCGCAACGCGCGCGTGCCATAGGCGACGACGAGCCGCCGCGCCAGCGCCTCGTCGAGCCAGGCATGGGCACGCTTGAGCTGCGCGACGATGCGCGGCTGGTCGTTGACGGCGAAGTCGCCGCCGGGCAGCGGCTTCCGGCCGGTCCAGGACGATTTCTTCGCCGAGGGCAGGAAGGGCGCCAACTTCTCCAACGCATGCTCGGCGAGGCGGCGATAGGTGGTGATCTTGCCGCCGAACACCGAGAGCAGCGGCGGGCGGCCCTCGCCGTCCTCCAGCTCCAGCACGTAGTCGCGGGTGGCCTCCTGCGCCTTGGAGGCGCCGTCGTCATAGAGCGGGCGCACGCCGGAATAGGTCCACACCACCCGGTCCGGCGTCACCGGCTCCTTGAAGTATTCGCTCGCCGCCGCGCAGAGATAGGCGATCTCCTCGGGGCTCGCGACGGGCTTCTCCGGCGTCCGGCCGAAGTCGCGATCGGTGGTGCCGATCAGGGTGAAGTCGTGCTCGTAGGGGATGGCGAAGACGATGCGCCCGTCGGCATTCTGGAAGATGTAGGCGCGGTCGTGCTCGTACAGTTTCGGCACCACGATGTGGCTACCCTGGACGAGGCGCACATCGGCCGGCGAATTCAGGCCGATCACCCGCGCCAGCACCTCGTGCACCCATGGGCCGGCGGCGTTGACCAGTACGCGCGCGCGCAATGTCGTGCGCACGCCGTCCTGGTCGACCTCGACGCGCCAGTAGTCGGCTGCCCGCGCCGCGCCGACGACGCGGGCATGCGAGCGGATGTCGGCGCCGCGCTCGGCGGCGTCGAGCGCGTTCAACACCACGAGACGGCTGTCCTCGACCCAGCAGTCGGAATATTCGAAGGCGCGGTGATAGCCCTCGCGCAGCGGCTTGCCGGCCTCGTCGCGGGCGAGGTCGAGCGTGCGCGTCGCCGGCAGCAATTTGCGGCCGCCGAGATGGTCGTAGAGGAACAGGCCGAGGCGCAGCAGCCAGGCTGGGCGCAGCCCCTTGTGGTGCGGTAGCACGAAGCGCAGCGGGCGGATGATGTGCGGGGCGATGGCCCACAGCACCTCGCGCTCCATCAGGGCCTCACGCACCAGTCGGAACTCGTAGTGCTCGAGATAGCGCAGGCCGCCATGGATCAGCTTGGTCGAGGCGGAAGAGGTGGCGCCGGCAAAGTCGCCCTGTTCGAGCAGGACGACCGACACCCCCCGCCCGGCGGCGTCGCGGGCGATCCCGCAGCCATTGATGCCCCCGCCGATGATGGCGAGGTCATACATCTCGTCCTGCACGCGAACGGCCACTGGCGTCTCCCGGATGCACACCTCGTTACGCTGGGTGCGCTTTCGTTTTTATGTTCGAGTGGACGCTATCTGAAACTCATTGCAGGAGCAACGGGCCTTAAACGAAAGATATGAACCTTCGTTTAGGTGCAATGCAGCACCCGGGTGCCGACCTGCTTCAAAAGCAACAACCCCGGCTCGTCGGCGACGAACCGGGGTTGCGAAACGCGATAATCCGAAGGCGGTCCTGCCGCTCCGACTCATTCGGCCGGGGTGTGGACGAGGCCGGGCGCGATCTCGGCGTGGGCGGTATGGTGGATGCGGCCGATCAGCGAATAGACCACCGGCACCACGAACAGCGTCAGCAGCGTGCCGAGGCTCATGCCGCCGACGATGACCCAGCCGATCTGCGCGCGGCTCTCCGCACCGGCGCCGCTCGCCAGCGCCAGCGGCACTGCGCCGAGCACCATGGCGCCGGTGGTCATCAGGATCGGCCGCAGGCGCAGCACGGCCGCCTCGATCACCGCGGCGCGGCGGTCGAGCCCGGATTCCTGCTGCTGGTTGGCGAACTCGACGATGAGAATGCCGTGCTTGGTGATCAGGCCGACCAGCGTGACGAGGCCGATCTGCGAATAGACGTTCAGCGAGCCGCCGGCGAAGTACAGCGCGGCCAGCGCGCCGGTCATCGACAGCGGCACGGTCAGCATGATGATGACGGGATCGCGGAAGCTCTCGAACTGCGCCGAGAGCACGAGATAGATGAAGCCGAGCGCTAGCAGGAACACCAGCACCAGGCTCTGGCCGGCGGCGCGAAACTCGCGGCTCTGGCCGGAGACGTCGGTCTGCACCGTCTGCGGCAGCACCTCGCGTGCGACCTGGTCGAGATGTGCCAGCGCCTCGCCCTGCGAAAAGCCGGGCGCGAGATTGGCGGAGATGGTCGCCGAGCGCAGCTGGTTGAAGCGCCTCAGCTCCTGCGGCGCCACGCTCTCGCGCACCGAGACGAGGTTGGAGAGCTGCACCATCTGCCCGCTCGCCGAGCGCAGATAGATGGTGTCGAGCGTCGCCGGCGAGGAGCGGTCGCGGGCGTCGAGCTGGACATAGACGTCGTACTGCTCGCCTCCGACCTCGAAGCGCGTCACCTGCCGCCCGCCGAGCAGGCTCTCCAGCGTACGTCCGAGCACGGCGACGTCGATGCCGAGATCGGCCGCCTTGGCGCGGTCGACCGACACCGAGATCTCCGGCTTGTTCAGCTTGAGGTCGGTGTCGACGCTGATCAGGCCGGGATAGTCGCGCAGGCGGTCAAGGAAGCTGTCGACATATTCGTCGAGCTGCTCATAGGTGCCCGAGGTCTGGATGACGAACTCGATGGGCCGCGAATTGTTGGAGGCACCTAGCGAAGGCGGGTTGTTGGCATAGGCGTTCACGCCGGCGATGCGCCTGAGCTCCGGCGTCACCTCGCGGACGATCTCCTGCTGGCGCCGGTCGCGGTCGTCCCAGTCCTTCAGCCGGCCGATGACGAGGAAGCGGTGCACCTCCGGGAAGCCGTTGATGATGAGGACGCTGTCGACCTCCGGCTCCTTGTCGAGGATGCCCTCCACCTGGTTGGTGTAGCGGGCGGTATAGGCGAGGGTCGACCCTTCCGGCCCGCTGCCGGAGACGCGGACGATGCCGCGGTCCTCGACGGGGGCGAGCTCGGAGGGGAGCACGGTCAGGAAGTAGGCGCTCGCCCCGGCGACGCAGAACGCCAGCAGCAAGATGAGTGGGCGCACCCGCAGCGTCGCCCCGAGCAGGCGGCGATAGCCTTCCTCAAGCCCACGCAGGCGCCGCTCGATGAAGGCGGAGACCCGCCCCGGCTTGTCCTCGTGCTTGAGCAGGCGCGAGCACATCATCGGCGTGAGGCTGAGCGCGACGAAGCCGGAGATGATGACCGCGCCGGCCAGCGTCAGCGCAAATTCGAGGAACAGCCGCCCGGTGCGGCCCGGCGCGAAGGCGACGGGCGCATAGACCGCCGCCAGCGTCATGGTCATGGCGATGACGGCGAAGCCGATCTCCTTTGCGCCCTTGATGGCGGCGGGGATGGGCTTCATGCCGTGCTCGATGTGCCGGAAGATGTTCTCCAGCACCACGATGGCGTCGTCGACCACCAGACCGATGGCGAGCACGAAGGCGAGCAGCGTCAACGTGTTCACGCTGAAGCCGAGTGCGTACATGATGCCGAAGGTGGTGATCAGCGAGATCGGGATGGTGACGATCGGAATGATCGAGGCGCGGAAGGAGCGCAGGAACACCACGATCACCAGCACCACCAGCACCACCGCCTCGAAGATGGTGTGGAACACCGACTTGATCGAGCGGTCGATGAACACGGCGTTGTCGTTGCCGATGGCGCCGCTCATGCCTTCCGGCAGGCTCTGGTTCACCGCCGGCAGCACTGCGCGCACGCCGGCCGAGACGTCGAGTGGGTTGGCCACCGCCTGTTTGATCAGGCCGACGATGATCGCCGCGCCGCCGTTGAAACGGCTCGCCCGGCGCTCGTCGGCAGCGCCGAGCTCGACGCGGGCGACGTCGCTCATATGCACCTGCGCGCCGTCGGCCCGTTTGACCACGATGTTGTTGAACTGCTCGACATTGGCGAGCGCCGTGCGCGACAGCACGGTGAACTCGCGGTCCACGCTCTCGATGCGGCCGGAAGGGATCTCGACGTTCTGCGCGCTCAGCGCGTCCTCGACGTCCTGGACGGTGAGATTGTAGGCGGCGAGGCGCTCGCGGTCGATCCAGATGCGCATGGCATAGCGCCGCTCGCCGAAGATCTGCACGTCGGCGACGCCGCTGATGTTCTTGAAGCGGTCGACGATGTAGCGGTCGATATAGTCCGACAGCTCCAGGCCGGTCATCCGGTCGGAGCGGAAGACGACAAAGACGACCGGCTGGGCGTCGGCCTCGACCTTGGAGATGACGGGTTCGTCGATCTCGTCCGGCAGGCGCTGGCGTACGCGGCTGACGCGGTCGCGCACGTCGCTGGCGGCGACGTCGGGATCGATTTCCAGCCGGAAGCGCACGGTGATGCGGCTCGATTCCGAGCGGCTGGTCGATTCCAGCACGTCGATGCCTTCGATGCCGGCGATGGAGCCTTCCAGCACCTGCGTCACCTGGCTCTCGACGATGCTCGCCGAGGCGCCGGGATAGGTGGTGACGACCGAGACCACCGGCTCGTCGATGTTGGGATATTCGCGCACCGTCAGGCGGCTGAACGACACGATGCCGACCAGCACCATCAGGAGGCTGAGCACCGTCGCGAAGACCGGACGGCGGATGCAGAGCTCGGAAATGCCCATATCGCGGCCTCAGCCCTGCGGGGCCGGCGGCGGGGTCACCACCTCCACGAGGGCATCGGCCTGCAGCCGCCCCTGGCCCGCCACCACGATGGTGGCGCCGGCGGGCACGCCCTTGATCTCGACCTCGCCATTGCCGCGCTGGCCGAGCTGGACCTTGGCCTCCTTGGCCCTGCCGTCGACGACCTGCCAGACGAGGCGCTCCTGCCCGCGCGGCACGATGGCGCTCTCCGGCACGAAGACGGCGTCGCGGGTCTCGCGGCCCTTGATGGTGACGCGGGCGAACAGGCCCGGGCGCAGCACCAGCTCGGCATTGTCGAGCCGGGCGCGGACGCTGAGCGAGCGGCCGTTGACGTCGACCATGGGGTCGATGGCGTAGATGGTGCCGGTGAAGGTGCGGCCCGGCAGCGCGTCGACGGCGATCATCACCGTTTGGCCGGGCGAGATGCTGGCGAGGTGGCGCTCCGGCACTTTGAAGTCGAGCTTGAGCGTGTCGATCTTCTCGAGGTTCACCAGCTGGGTGCCGGTGTCGATATAGGCGCCGTTGGAGATCGAGCGCAGGCCGACCACGCCGTCGAAGGGGGCGGTGATGGTGTGCTTGGCGATCTGCACGCGCTGGGAATGCAGCAAGGCGCGCGAGGTGTTGAGCTCGGCCTGCGCCTCGTCGAGCGCGCGGGCGGTGCCGGAGCCGGACGCCTGCAGCTTCTGGGCGCGGCTGAAATTCGCCTCTGCGAGGTCGAGCCGGGCCTCGGTCTCGTCGAGCGAGGCCTTCACCAGCGCCGCGTCGAGCTGCACCAGCACGTCGCCGGCCTTGACGTGCTCGCCTTCCTTGAAGCGGATCTCCTGGACGCGGCCGGCGACCTCGGAGGCGACCTTCACCGATTCGTCCGACTGCATCGTGCCGATGGAGGAGATGTCGGTCGTCACCGTCACCTGGCGCGCCGGCGCGACCTCGACGGGTATGTGCGGGGCGGCCTTGGGCTCGGCGGCGGCGTTGGCCTCGCCGCGGCCCCCGACCAGCGCACCGACGTCGATCCATCCCCTCTGCTGGGCGAGCACGCCCGCTCCCACGAGGACAGCCACCGTCAAAAGCACGCCGGTACTACGTCGCATCAGGCCCTCATCTCGCCGCGCCGGGGCAGAAATCGTTCATGCTGCGACACAGCAGAGCTGGAAGGAACTTCCAACTTAATTCTATGTCATAAACGCACGGCGCGGATCACAATCCCGCGTCAGAGGGCATCATACTCCATCGGGGCCCCGCTGCCGACCGCCACCGGCGATCGGCGTTAATGCGGCCGGCAGCCTCAGCCGTTCTTCACCATCACGTGGCGCACGACGGTGTAGTCCTCCAGCGCATAGGCCGAGAGGTCCTTGCCGTAGCCGGACTGCTTCAGCCCGCCATGCGGCATCTCGTTCACCAGCATGAAATGGCAGTTCACCCAGGTGCAGCCATATTGCAGGCGCGAAGCGGTCGCCATGCCCTTGCCGACGTCCCGCGTCCACACCGAGGAGGCGAGGCCGTAGTCGCTGTCATTGGCCCAGGCCACCGCCTCGTCGACATCTTCGAAGCGCGTCACCGAGACCACCGGCCCGAACACCTCGCGGCGCACGATCTCGTCGCTCTGCAGCGCTCCGGCCACCACGGTCGGCTCGTAGAAGAAGCCCTTGCCGGAAGCGAGCTTGCCGCCGGTGGCGATCTCGATGTGGTTGAGCTCGGAAGCACGCTCGACGAAGGAGGCGACGCGGGCGCGCTGGCGCGCGGAGATCAGCGGGCCGATGTCGTTCTGCGCGTCGTCCGCCTGGCCGAACTTCAGCCCGGAAACGGCGGAGGCGAGGTCGGCCACCAGCCGGTCATAGACCTTGGCGCCGGCATAGATACGGCAGGCGGCGGTGCAGTCCTGCCCGGCATTGTAGTAGCCGAAGATCTTCACCCCCTCGACCACGGCGTCGATGTCGGCGTCGTCGAACACGATCACCGGCGCCTTGCCGCCGAGCTCCAGATGCGTGCGCTTGACCGTCTTCGCCGCGGCGGTGAGCACCTTCTTGCCGGTGGCGATGTCGCCGGTCAGCGAGATCATCGCCACCTTGGGGTGGTGGATCAGCGCATTACCGACGCTCTCGCCGCGCCCGACCACGACGTTGACCACACCTTCGGGGAAGATGTCGGCGATCACCTTGGCCAGCTTCAGCAGGGTCAGCGGCGTCTGCTCGGAGGGCTTGATCACCACCGTGTTGCCACCGGCGAGCGCCGGCGCGAGCTTCCACGCCGCCATCATCAGCGGGTAGTTCCACGGCGCGATGGAGGCGACGACGCCGATCGGGTCGCGCCGGATCATCGAGGTATGGCCGGCCATGTACTCGCCCGCCACCATGCCGTGCTGGGTGCGCGCGGCGCCGGCGAAGAAGCGGAAGCAGTCGACCACGCCGGGGATCTCGTCGTTCAACACCGCGTGCCGGGGCTTGCCGCAGTTCAGCGCCTCCAGAGTGGCGAAGGCTTCCGCCTCCTGCTCGATGCGGTCGGCGAGCTTGAGCAGCAGATAGGAGCGCTCCGCCGGCGTGGTGCGCGACCAGCTCCTGAACGCCTTGTCCGCCGCCGACACCGCCGCGTCGATCTGGTCCGGCGAGGCCTCCGGCAGCTCGATCAGCGTCTCCTCGGTCTTCGGGTTCAGCACGGTCTCCGGCGTCTCGGTGCCGGCGACGAACTCCGAGCCGATGAGCATGTCGGTGTCAGATAGAGCGGTCATGAGGCGTCTCCTATTTGCCTGAGCCGGCCACCGCCTCGCCCTCGCGCGTCAGGTAGTAGGCGGCGAGGATGGGCAGGAAGGTCACGATGATGATGAGCACGGCCACGACATTGGTGACGGGCCGCTGCCGCGGGCGGATGAGCTCGGACAGCATCCAGATCGGCAGGGTGGATTGCTGGCCGGCGGTGAAGGTGGTGACGATCACCTCGTCGAAGGAAAGCGCGAAGGCCAGCATGCCGCCGGCGAGCAGCGCGGTGCCGATATTCGGCAGCACGACGAGGCGGAAGGTCTGGAAAGCGTCGGCCCCGAGGTCCATCGACGCCTCGATCAGCGAGGGCGAGAGCCGGCGCAGCCGGGCGACGGCGTTGTTGTAGACGACGACGATGCAGAAGGTCGCGTGGCCGAGCACGATGGTCCAGAAGGAGAAGGGAATGTCCATCAGCCCGAAGGCCTGGCGCAGCGCGATGCCGGTGACGATGCCGGGCAGCGCGATGGGCAGCACGAAGAGCAGCGAGACCGGCTCGCGCCCGAAGAACCTCGCCCGCGCCAAGGCGCCTGCCGCCAGCGTGCCGAGCACGAGGGCGAGGAGCGTGGCGATGGTCGCGACCTTCAGCGACAGCCCGACCGCCGCCCAGATATCGGCGCGGTCCCACACCACGGCGAACCATTTCAGCGTGTAGCCGGGCGGCGGGAAGGCGTAGCTCTTCTCCTCGGTGGTGAAGGCGTAGAGCAGGATGAACAGCAACGGGATGTGCAGGAAGGCAAGGCCCCCGAGCGCCGCGATCTTGAGGGAGAGAGGGGCGCAAGTCATGGTTTTTCCCATCCCACGACTGCCGTTCCGGCCCTCAAAGCACTTTGAGCTTCCTCACGATACTTTTCTAATTCTTCTTGAAAATGAGCATCACTCATAGCGGGCATGGAAACCGAAGACATCATAGCTTGAAATTCGATTCCCAACCTCGTCTCTATATCATCTATTTCACCTCGAACAACATGCATTCCCTCCAAAAGGAACCAGCAACCATCCGCAGATGAAAAATAAGCCGCATCCTCACGAAAAAAATGATGAGCGAAATAGTTTCTTTTCTTTTTTATATTTAAAAGATTTTCCTTAAATTTTACAAATCTTTTGAAAATTACGACTCCATTAATAAGATTTCCAAATGTTTTCGATTTTGCTATCTCAAAATAACAATCAATCGATTCTTCCCAATCTGACTTGGTTTTTATTTTCCCTATTTTTGTGTCTCGGATCGAACTCGCAAAAATAAAAATATTGATCAAAGAGTGCTCAATGAGAGCAAATTTAAACATTACTGCGCCGAAATGAGCATAAATTTCTTTTTCAAGATAAGCTTCTGGATCCCCAAGTTCCGGAAATTCGCGGATCAAGGACGCCCTAAGCTCATTGTTCACATTGAACTCCCGTTCCTCACAGCGCATCGAACGCCCCCGTCCTCTTGGCGAGCGTCAGGAACAGCGCCATGACGAGGATCGGCACCAGCGAGAAGGCCGCCGCCAGCGGGATGTTCCCCGCCGTGCCCTGCAGCGTGTACACCGCCTGCCCCAGCACCAGCGCCGAGGTGCCGATGATCTGCGGCACGATGTAGTCGCCGAGCGTCAGCGAGAAGGTGAAGATCGCCCCCGCCACCACGCCCGGCATGGCGAGCGGCAGGATCACCGTGCGCAGTACCATCCGCGGCGAGGCGCCGAGGTCGCCGGCCGCCTCGATAAGGTGCGGCGGCACCCGCTCCAGCGCGGCCTGCACGGGCAGGATCATGAAGGGCAGCCAGAGATAGGTGAAGGTCAGCACCATGCCGGTATAGCTGACCGAGAGCGACGGCCCGCCGACCACCGGCAGGTCGAGCCACGCCTGCAGCGCGCCGGCGAGGCCGAGCTTTCCCGCGAACCAGCCGATGGCGCCCTCCTTGGCCAGCAGCAGCTTCCAGCCATAGACCTTGACCAGATAGCTCGACCATAGCGGCATCATCACCGCGAGGTAGAAGCCCGCCTTCATGCGCGGCCCGGCATAGCGGGCGGCGTAATAGGCGATGGGGAAGGCGAGCACGGCGCAGAGCGCGGTCACCGCCGCCGCCACGAAGACGGTGCGCATGACGATGTCGAAATTGGCCGGGCGGAAGAGCTCCAGCAGCGTCGCCGTGGTCGGCTCGCGCACGATGGTGCCGGAGAACTCGTCGATGGAGAAGATCGCCTGCCCGAGGAAGACGAACAGGCTGCCGAGATAGACGAGGCCGAGCCAGAGCAGCGGCGGCACGAGCAGCAACAAGGTGAGCAGCCGCGCCCGCCGCACCAGGAGGTCCGACAGGCGCCGCCGGAGATTCTCGCGCGGCGCGGGAAGATCGAGGATGGCGAGGCTCACCCTTCCCCCTCCATCGGCTCGATGGCCGCGCGGGGTATGGCGAGCCGCACCCCCTCCCCCGGCGCGACGCGCGGGCCGCTCGCCGGCACGGCGGCGGTGAGCGTCAGCCCGGAGGCGCAGCGCGCGGCGACGCGGCGCACCGGCCCCTGATAGGAGACGTCGAGCACATCCGCCTCGACCAGCGCCGCGCCTTCCGGCACCGGATCGTGCGGGCCGAGCAGCGCGATCTTCTCCGGCCGCAGGCTGCACGGCCGCTCGGCGGCGCCGAGGGACGCCGCCTGCGCCGCGCCGAGCACGTTCGCCGAGCCGACGAAGCCGGCGACGAAGCGGGTCGCCGGGCGCTCATAGACCTCTTCCGGCGGGCCGACCTGCACGATGCGGCCCTCGTTGAACACCGCCACCCGGTCGGCCATGGAGAGCGCCTCGCTCTGGTCGTGCGTGACGAAGACGAAGGTGAGGCCGAGCGCGCGCTGCAGGTTCTTCAATTCGACCTGCATCTCCTCGCGCAGCTTGAGGTCGAGCGCGCCGAGCGGCTCGTCGAGGAGGAGCACCTTGGGCCGCACCACCAGCGCGCGGGCGAGCGCGACGCGCTGGCGCTGGCCGCCGGAGAGCTGCGCCGGACGGCGGCCCTCCATGCCGGCGAGCTTGACCAGGACGAGCGCCTCGCGCGCCAGCTTCTCGCGCTCGGCCCGCCCGACGCCGCGCACGCGCAGCCCATAGGCGACGTTCTCGCCGACCGAGAGATGCGGGAACAGCGCATAGTCCTGGAACACGGTGTTCACGGCCCGCCGATAGGGCGGCAGGCCCTCCACCGTCTCGCCGAAGATCTCGATATGGCCGGCATCGGGCTGCTCGAAGCCGGCGATGAGCCGAAGGCAGGTGGTCTTGCCGGAGCCGGAAGGGCCGAGCATGGCGAAGAACTCGCCGGGCTGGATGGACAGGTCGACGCCGTCGACCGCTTTCACCGTTCCGAAATGCCGCATCACGCCCTGGAAGCGGACGGCAGGGGTGGTCAGGACGGTGTCGAGCGTGGCGTGCATGAAAAAACGGTCCGGAAGGCGTGAACGGCCCTCGCGCCGAGGCTCGGCTCGGGTGGGAGGTCGGCGGAGGAAAGGCGCGGCTGCCAGACGGTGCCAACGCCGTGCGGCATCTGCGCCAGGTAGGTCGCGGCGAAGGCATAGCCGCCACGCGGATGCGGGACACGCGCCTCGCGCCACTCGCAAACCTGCAGGTCCGGCCCTTCGAAGGCGACAGCGGCGCGGTCCCAGACCGAGACGATGCCGGCCATGAGGGCGCCGCCGGCGGTGAAGGCGATCACGCCGATCAGGATGCCCTTCGTCGCGGCGTTGTAGGCGCTCATGCGGGCTTTCATGGCATGCACCCTGGTGGCCTCCGGGCCGGCAGCCGGACGGCTTATCGTCCGGCCCGAAGGTGGTCGGCGGCGGGCAACCGCCGCGGGATAGGGTTCCGTCACTTCCGCCGGAAGGCGGCCCCTCATCCCTTTCCCTCTCTCGTCGCCGGGAAAGGGAGCCCCTCATGCACGAAGACTACCGCCCGCCGAGCACGGCGATGTAATCCGACACCCAGCGGTAGTAAGGCACGCAGCCGGCGGCCTGGGTCGCGCATTTCGCGACCGGCGTGCGCCAGAAATGGATCCTCTCGAAATCCTCGATGCCGTTGGTCTTGCACCCTTCCGCGCCGAGCAGCTCGTTGCCCTTGCAGGCGGCGGGCACGGCCGGCACCGAGCCGAACCAGGAGGCGAGGTCGCCCTGCACCTTCGGGCTGAGCGAGTGCTCCATCCACATATACGCGCAGTTCGGGTGTGCCGCGTCGGCATGCAGCATGGTGGTGTCGGCCCAGCCGGTGGCGCCCTCGGACGGGATCGTCGAGGCGATCGGCTTCTTCTGGCTCTGCAGCAGGTTCACCTGGAACGGCCAGGAGGAGGAGGCGACGACGCCCTCATTGGTGAAGTCGTCGACCTGGATCATCGCGTCGTGCCAGTAGCGCTGCACGATCTTGCGCTGCTGGCGCAGCAGGTCGAGCGCCGCCTTGTACTGCTCTTCGGTCAGCTCATAGGGGTCCTTGATGCCGAGCTCGGGCTTGTGCGCCATCAAATAGAGCGCGGCGTCGGCGATGTAGATCGGCCCGTCGAAGGCCTGCACGCGGCCCTTGTTGGGCTTGCCGTCGGGCAGCGTCTGCTCCTCGAACACGACGTTCCAGCTCTTCGGCGCCTCGCCCTTGAAGGCCTCGGTGTTGTACATCAGTACGTTGGAGCCCCATTGGTAGGGCACGCCATAATGGACGCCATCCACCGTGTGCCAGGGCGCGTCCTGCAGGCGGTCGTCCACCGTGTCCCAGCTCGGGATCAGCTTGGTGTTGACCGGGGCGACCTTCTTGCCGGCGATGAGGCGCAGCGAGGCGTCGCCTGAGGCGGTGACGAGGTCGAAGCCGCCCTCGTTCATCAGCGCCACCATCTCGTCCGAGGTGCCGGCGGTCTTCACATTGACCTTGCAGCCGGTCTTCTTCTCGAATTCGGTGACCCAGTCATATGCCTTGTCGGTATCGCCGCGCTCGATATAGCCGGCCCAGGCGACGATATCGACCTGCCCCTCCCCCTTGCCGAGCGAGGTCATCTCGGCGGCGATGGCGGGCTGCAGGCTGAGCGAGGCGCAGGCGGCGAGCGCCGGCAGATAACGGGCGATGCGCGGCATATCGATGTCCCTCTGGTCCCATGGGCGCTTCCGGCCCTTGAGCGAAGTGTGCCGCTACGTCGCGCCCCGCGCCACACCAAAGATCAGAAGGGAGCCATCGGGGAAATCGATGAGTGATTATTGGGCACCCTTTTCCGCGGCCTCGCGCGCTGTCATCCTGAAGTGCGAGCGAAGCGAACCTCTAAGGATTGTCGCCTAAGCGCACCCGGAAGAGCATCCTTCGAGGCTGGCCTCCGGCCAGCACCTCAGGATGACGGTCATCTCCTCCCCCCGTGCCGCGTGGCGGCGATGGAGACGAAGCCGGCGGCGGCGGCCGAGAGCGGCGAGCCGCGCCGCCAGGCGGTCGCCACCTCCACCGCCGGCACCTCGTCGATCAGCGCCCGCGCCTCGATCTTGTCGCCCTCCAGCGACCAGGGCCGGTAGGTCAGGTCCGGCAGCACCGCTACCCCCGCTCCCGTCGCCACCAGCGAGCGCACCGCCTCCACCGAACGCGTGCGGAACGCCACCGGCGGGCGGATGCCGAGGCGGCGCCACACGCCCTCCGAGGCCTCGGCGATCTCGTCGATGGTCAGCAGCACATGCGGCTCGGCGCTGAGGTCGCGCAGGCTCACCCGTTCCTGCGCCAGCGCCGGGTGGCCGAGCGGCATCCAGGCGCGATAGGGCGAGACCTCCACCGCCTCGGTCTGCAACGCCTCCGAGCGGCGGCCCGAAGGCAGTACCATCACCGCGACGTCGAGCTCTCCGCCGACAAGGAGATGCTCGAGATAATCCGCCGCGTCCTCCACCGCCTCCACCGCGATGCGCGGGAAGGCGCGGCGGAAGCGGGCGATGAGGTCGGAATAAATGTAGCCGGCGACCAGCGGCGTCACCCCCACCGACAGCCGCCCGTCCAGCGCCGCCGCCTCGGTGCCGGCGAAGGCGCGCCGCGCATCCGCCACGTCGCCGAGGATCTTTCGCGCATGACGCAGGAAGTGGTGGCCCTTCAGCGTCAGGTTGGCGCCGCGCGCGTGGCGCTCCAGCAGCTTGAAGCCGAGGTCGAGCTCCAGCTCGCGCAGCGCCTCGGTGACGGTCGACTGCGAGATGGACAGCGTATGCGCGGCCGAGGAGACGGAGCCGTTCTCCGCGACGGCCACGAAATATTGGAGCTGGCGCAGCGAGAAGGCCATCGGCTTATCCGAGATGCGGCGGATATGCCGATGTTACCTCAATAGCGCCGGCCGCCAAATGCGGCGTCTCTCCGGTCCCGGCTCAGTCCACGCCGACCGACTTCTCGACCAGCACCGTGTCGCCTTCCCGGCGAAACGCGACGGTGCTCGCCGGCGTGCCCACCTCGTGCGCGGTGGAGAGGACAAGGCTCTGGCCCGGCGCGAGGGTGCCGACGACCCGCACCGGCGTGCCGGCCTCGCCCTGCGCCAAAGTGGCGGTCACCCGGAAACCGTCGCGGTCGACGGTGTAATAGGCGACGCCCGCGACATCGCCGAGATGGATGCTGCGGCCCTCACTCGGCGAGAGGCCCTCCGCATGGGCGATGCCGGCCACCAGTGCGAGGGCCGCGGCGGCGATGACGGTGCGATAGCTGATCATTGCGATCTCCTGAGGTTCGATGAAGGCCCCGCGCCTGCCGCGCGGGCCGTTGCACCCGGAGATAATCGGCGTACCATTATCGATCAAACGCATGAGATCGATAATGAGTATCGACCATATCAATCTGAGCCGTGTCGACCTCAACCTGCTCGTCGCCCTCGACGCGCTGCTCGCCGAGCGCAGCGTCACCCGCGCCGCCCGCCGCATCGGGCTCGGGCAATCGGCGATGAGCCACAACCTCGCCCGCCTGCGCGCCCTGTTCGGCGACGAGCTCCTGACCCGCGGACCGGACGCGCTGCGCCCCACGCCCCGCGCGCTTGCCCTCGCGGACCCGGTGAAGATCGCGCTGGCGCAGATCACCGCCATCGTGACTCCCGAGGACGCTTTCGATCCGCGCACGGCCGAGCGGCTGTTCCGCATCGGACTGCCGGACGGCGCGGAGGTGATGCTCGGTCCGGCGCTGCTCGCCCATGTCACGGAGAACGCGCCCGGCATCCGGCTGCGCCTGCAATCCTCCGACCGGTTGTTCGAGGAGCTCGACGCCGACCGGCTGGACGTCGGCATCGGCTTCGGGCCGCTCCCCGAGGGAGGCCTGCATCACAAGCGCCGCCTGCTCGCCACGGACAGCTATCTGTGCATGTTCAATGCCGACCGGCTGAAGATTTCGCCGCCGATCTCGCTCGAGGATTATCTGCGCGTGCCGCACGTGCTCACGAGCATCCGCACGGGCGAGCGCGGGATCGTCGACGAGGTGCTGGCAGAGCGCGGCCTCAGCCGCACGGTCGCACTGACGACGACGCGCTTCGTCGCGGTGCCCTTTCTCGTCGCCGGCGCGCCGGTCATCACCACCATGCCGGCGAGATTGGCGCGGTTGTTCGCACGGGAACTCGGGCTCACCCTCAGCCCCGTGCCGCTAAAACTGCCAGAACCGGACGCCGCGCTAGTCTGGCATGCCTCCTATGACCGCGATCCGGCGCATAGATGGCTGCGTCAGACACTGGTGCGGGTCGCCGAGGCGGCGGGCTGGACGCCTCGCCCGGCGTGAGGCGCGACGCCCGCCCCATAGAAAAACCCCGCCCCCGGATGGCCTCCGGAGGCTGGGGGTCCTTGGATTCGAAATGCAATCGGCGGCAGAACGGCTAAGCCCCCTCTCCCCATTGGGGAGAGGGTTGGGGTGAGGGGTCTTCGACGCTCCGCGATCTCGTCACCCCTCACCGACCCGCTTCGCGGGCCACCTCTCCCCAACGGGGAGAGGGAAAAGAAGGGTCAGGTCCGCCTCACTCCGCGGCGATGCGCAGCTCCGGGCGGGGAGCCTCCACCGGCATGGCGGCGGCGACGGTGCCGGCGATGATCTGCGCGGTGGCGCAGGACAGCGTCCAGCCCAGATGCCCGTGGCCGGTGTTGTAGAACACGCCCGGCTTGGCGCCGGCCGCGACGCGCGGCATCAGGTCCGGCATCATCGGCCGCAGCCCGGCCCACGGCACGGCGCGGTCGGTGCTCACATCGGGGAACAGCTTGCGCACCCAGTCGGTCAGCGGGCGGATGCGGTCGGCGCGGATGTCACGGTTCTCGCCGTTGAACTCGGCGGTGCCGGCGACGCGGAAGCGGTCCTTGCCGAGGCGCGAGGTGACGATCTTGGTCTGGTCGTCCAGCAGGCTCACCCAGGGCGCGGCGGCCTGGCTCCGCTCGTCGTCGAGCATGACGGTGATCGAATAGCCCTTCACCGGATAGATGTTCACCCGGTCGCCGAGCTGCGCGGCGATAGCGCGCGAGCCGACGCCGGCACAGACCACCACGCCGTCGAAGGAAAGCGTCTCGTGCACCGGCTGCGCATCCTCGGCATCGGGAGCGATGGTCAGCGCGATCTCGACGCCGGTGCCCGCCGGCCCCTTGCCGGTATGGGTGAGGCTCTCGACGTTAGCCTCGTTGATGAAGCGCACGCCCTTGCGCCGGCAGGCGTCGGCGAGGCCGCGGGTGAATTTGTGGATGTCGCCGGTGGAATCGGACGGAGTGAAGAAGCCTCCGTAGTAGCTGCCGTGCAGCGTCGGCTCGATGGCGCGAATCTCCTCCGGCGTGACAGGCCGGCGCTCTAACCCACCTTCCGCGTAGAGCGCGCTCACCTTGGCGGCGGCGTCATAGCCCGGCTTGTCGCGGTAGATGTGCAGGATGCCGCGGGTCACGTGGTCGAAGTCGATCTTCTCGCGCGCGGCGATCTCGAACATGTAGTTGCGGGCCTGGATGGCGAGGCGCGTGGTCTCGACCGTGTTGGCCTTGTAGTTCGGGATGTTGGCGAGGAACTCGGCCATCCAGCTGTATTTGTGCCAGGAGGGTAGCGGGTTCATCAGCAGCGGGGCATCGGGGGTGAACATCCACTTGATGCCCTTCAGCACCGTCGACCAGGAGTTCCACACCTCGGCATTGGAGGCCGAGAGCTGGCCGCCATTGGCAAACGAGGTCTCCATCGCCGCATAGCGCTGGCGATCGATGACGGTGACGTCGTAGCCCTTCTCGTTGAGGGCGTAGGCGGTGGTGATTCCGGTGATACCTGCACCGATAACGGCAATCTGGCGCATGGGGCTCTCTCCCGCGCTTGAGGACACAAGACTGGATCCCTTCGGTTCCAGCCGGCTGTCCCCAATCTGTCGCGGTACCTGAGAGCTCGCCCCGGGACGGATGGCGGCGCCATCCCGAAATCCCGGGCTTCCCCTTCGGTGGACGCCTGGCACTGACGGGTGCCGACGCCTCTCTCCAGATCGTCCTGATTATGCGGTCCGTGGTGCCTGAGAGTTTCCTGGGGGGTTGCTCCGTCGGCGCCGACACATGTCCGGGAGGACTGTCAGTCTCTCCCGCATAACCATTAGCAGACGCCTATATGCATCGCACAAAAGCATGCCTTTTTCAAGGGCAGAGGCTATTAATGCGTGGCTTCCTCTATCAGTCTTTCGTCATCCCGGGCGGCCCGCAGGCCATACCGGGCGCGCGCAATCATTGGGAAACGATCCCCGGCTCTACGCTGCGCCGGAGCCTGCCCTTGGGCTTGCCGGAGGCGAGACCCGAGGGGCCAGGGGTGATGCCCTGAGGGATCACACGCTCGCCGCATCCAGCCCCAGGTCGAGGATCGGTGCGGAATGAGTGATCCAGCCGACCGAGATGAGGTCCACGCCGCTCGCCGCGATAGGCCCGACCGTCTCGCGCGAGACACGGCCGGAGGCCTCGGTCAGCGCCCGCCCGCCGACGATGCTCACCGCCTCGCGCAGCACCGGCGGCGTCATGTTGTCGAGCAGCACCGCGTCGACGCCCTCGGCCATGGCTTCCTCGAGCTGGGCGAGCGTGTCGACCTCCACCTCGATCTTCACCATGTGGCCGGCATGGGCCTTGGCGGCACGGATGGCGGGCACGACGCCGCCGGCGACCGCGATGTGGTTGTCCTTGATGAGCACCGCGTCATCGAGGCCGAAGCGGTGGTTGGAGCCGCCGCCGGCCTTCACCGCGTGCTTCTCCAGCGCGCGCAGGCCGGGCGTGGTCTTGCGGGTGCAGACGATATGCGCCTTGCCGTGCCGGCGGGCGATCTCGACCAGGCTCGCCGTGGCGGTGGCGACCCCGGACATACGGCAGGCGATGTTCAGCGCCACCCGCTCGGCGGTGAGGATGGCGCGGGCAGAGCCGTTGATCCGCATCACCACGTCGCCCGGCGCCACCGTAGCCCCGTCGCGGCGCTCGACGACGATGCCGAGGCTCGGGTCGATCAGTTCGAAGGCGATCACCGCCGCGTCGATGCCGGCGATCACCCCCGGCTGGCGCGACGCGATCACCGCGTCGAAGCGGGCTTCAGTGGGGATGACCGAGTCGGTCGTTACGTCGCCGGCGCGGCCGAGGTCCTCCAGCAGCGCGGCGCGCACGATGGGCTCGACCAGCAGGCGGGGGAGAGGGGGGAGGGCCATTTCAATTCATCCACATGAAAGCAACGTCATCCTGAGGTGCGAGCGGAGCGAGCCTCGAAGGATGGTCGGGAAGCGGACATCCTTCGAGGCCCGGCTGACGCCGGGCACCTCAGGATGACGGCGCACTACGCCACCCGGCGCACCTCGCCGGCCTCGCGGCGGTCGAGGGCGTCGAGCGTGGTCTCGGAGTGCTGGGCGAGCGTCGCCGGCACGGGATGGTCGACGCGGAAATGCCCGCCCCGGCTCTCCTCGCGCCGCAGCGCGGCTTCCGTCACCATCAGCGCGACCAGCGAGAGGTCGTCGTCCTGCGCATCGGCCAGCTCGCCGAGCCGGCGCGCGGCGGTTTCCAGGCTCGAAGCGTCGCGCACCACGCCGACCTTGAGGTCCATCAACGCGCGGATCTCGGCCCGCGCCGGCGACGGCGCGCGTGGGCTTGCGGGCGCCGGAACGACGGAGCGCGCCGCCTCCTCACCCGCAATATCGGCCGCGATCCACTGCGCATAGGCGAGCGCCTCCAGCAGCGAGTTGCTGGCGAGGCGGTTGGCGCCGTGCAGCCCGGTCGAGGCGACCTCACCGCAGGCCCACAGGCCCGACACGGTCGAGCGGCCGGCATCATCCACCTTGATCCCGCCCATATGGTAATGCGCCGCCGGCCGCACCGGGATCGGCGCGCGCGCCGGGTCGAGCCCGTTGGCGCGGCACAGCGCCACCACGCCGGGGAAGCGGCGCTCGACGTCCTTCAGCCGCGCGTCCAGAACCACGCCATGTCCCTGTGCGATCTGCGCGAAGATGGCCCGGGCGACGACGTCGCGCGGCGCCAGCTCCTGCCCCGGCACCTCGGCCATGAAGCGCTCGCCGCGCTCGTTGAACAGCTTCGCCCCCTCCCCGCGCAGCGCCTCGGTGGCGAGCGGCATCGGGTCGGCACCCACCGCCATGGCCGTCGGGTGGAACTGCACGAACTCCATGTCGCGCAAGGCGGCGCCGGCCCTCGCGGCGAGCGCGAGCCCGGAGCCGACCGCGCCGAGCGGGTTGGTGGTCGACGCATAGAGCCCGCCCAGCCCGCCGGTCGCCAGCACCACCGCGCGGGCGGCGAGCGCCGTCACCCGGCCCTCGCGGTCGCGCACCGCGACGCCGGCGACGCGGTCCTCAGTGAGCAGCAGCTCGGTGGCGCGCACGCCCTCGATCACCTGGATGGAGGGGCAGGCACGCGCGGCCTTCGCCAGCGTCTCCAGCACCACGCGGCCGGTGCCGTCGCCATCAGCATGGACGATGCGCCGGCGCGAATGCGCGGCCTCCAGCCCGAGGGCGAGGCTGCCATTGGCATTGCGGTCGAAGGGTGTGCCGAACCCGACCAGCCAGTCGATAGCCTCCGGCGCCGCGGCCGCGACGCGGCGGGCGACATGCGGCTCAGACAGGCCCGCGCCGGCGGTCAGCGTGTCGATGGCGTGCAGGTCAGGCCTGTCGTCGGCGCCCAGCGCCGCAGCGATGCCGCCCTGCGCCCATCCCGTGGCAGCATCACTGCCGAGCGGCGAGGCGACGACGAGCGTCACCTTCATGGGCGCGAGCCGCAGCGCGGTGGCGAGGCCGGCGACGCCGCCGCCGACCACGACGATGTTCTCAGGCGAATGGCTCAACGCAGGTCTCCGGCCTTCAGCGGATGGCGAGCATGCGCTCGACGGCAAGGCGGGCGCGGTCGGCCACGGCCGGATCGATCTCGACCTGATGGCCCATGGTCTCCAGCGCGCGGCGGATGTTCGGCAGGGTGATGCGGCGCATATGCGGGCACAGATTGCAGGGCCGCACGAACTCGACGTCGGGATGGTTCACCGCGACATTGTCGGCCATGGAGCATTCGGTGATCAGCACCACCCGTGCCGGCTTCTCGTCCCGCACATAGTCGGCCATGCCGGCCGTGGAGCCGGCATAGTCGGCCGCCGCCACCACTTCCGGCGGGCATTCGGGATGCGCCAGCACGACGACGCCGGGGTGGTTCTCGCGCAGGTCGCGGATGTCCTGCGGGGTGAAGCGCTCATGCACCTCGCAATGGCCCTTCCAGGCGATCAGCTCGATCTCCGGCACTTCCTTCTGCACGTTGCGGGCGAGGTACTCGTCCGGCAGCATGAGGATGCGGTTGACGCCCCATTCCTTCGCGACGGCGCGCACCACCTTCACGGCGTTGCCGGAGGTGCAGCAATAGTCGCTCTCGGCCTTCACTTCGGCCGAGGTGTTGACATAGGTGACCACCGGCACGCCGGGATAATGCCGGCGCAGCAGGCGAATATCCTCTGCGGTGATGGACTCGGCGAGCGAGCAGCCCGCCTCCATGTCCGGCATCAGTACGGTCTTGGAGGGGTTCAGCAGCTTGGCCGTCTCAGCCATGAAGTGGACGCCGGCCATGACGATGACGTCGGCATCGACCGTCACCGCTTCGCGGGCGAGCGCGAGGCTGTCGCCGACGATGTCGGCCACCGTGTTGAAGATCTCCGGCGCCTGGTAGTTGTGGCCGAGCACCACGGCGTTGTGCTGCTTCTTCAGCCGCTCGATGGCCTCGACGTCGCGCACGATCAGCGGCCATTCGGCCGGGGTGACGTGCTTCGACACGCGCTCATAGAGATGGGCCAGCGGCATGACGGGCGCCGCGGCCGGGGCCAGGTCGGGGGCGTAGTCCTCGGTGGTTTCCGCGCGGGCGGCGACGTTCAGGTCCAGCATCGCATCCTCCCTTATGCTCTTTTTGAGTATATCTAAGGCCAAAGAAGACCGGGCTACGAGCCCGGCATTTCGAGGTTATGCTAGGACTGAGTATAAGTCCCTGTCAACAGGCTGTCACAAAGAGCATGGCGATTTCTGCGGCTCCGAATCCGGCCAGCACCCAGGAGCCGTTTGAGATCATGGATTTGACGTTCGAGCCCGCCCTCGCCGACGAGGAAGAAGCCGTCGCCAGCCTGTGGCGGGAATGCGGGCTGACCGTGCCCTATAACGACCCCGCCGCCGATTTCCGCTTCGCCCTCGGCCGTGAGGCGTCCGACGTGCTGGTGGCGCGAGAGGGCGGCCGCCAAACGGGACGCATCGTGGCGACCGCGATGGTCGGCCATGACGGCCACCGCGGCTGGCTCTATTACGTCGCGGTCGCCCCGGCGCTGCAAGGCAAGGGCATCGGCGCCCAGATCGTCGCGGCGGGCGAGGAATGGCTGAAGGCGCGCGGCGTGGTGAAGGTGCAACTCCTGGTGCGCGAGACCAACACAAGCGTGGTCGCCTTCTACGAGAAGCTCGGCTTCGAGATCGCCCCGCGCGTCGTCATGTCGAAATGGCTGGACGGGCGGGAGTAGTCACCGCCGCCCGAATCCGCCCGGCAGGCGCACGCCCGGCGCGGGACGCTCCAGCAGCACCTCGCGGCGGAAGCGCACGAGGCGCGCCGGCCGGCCGCCGGTCTCGGCGGTGGTCTCGCCGGTCTCCTCGACCAGGCGCTGCTGCTCCACCAGCCGGCGGAAATTCTGCTTGTGCAGCCGCGCGCCGGAGAGCGCCTCCACGGTACGCTGAAGCTGGCCGAGCGTGAAGCTCGGCGGCATCACCTCGAACACCACAGGCCGGTATTTGATCTTGCCGCGCAACCGGGCGATGGCGAGCGCCAGCATGCGCCGGTGGTCCTCGCGCATCTCGACGCCGGAAGGGCCCGGTGCCGCGCGCTCGGAGCCGCGCTCGCGCAGCGCCTCAGCGACGAGGCCGGCCTCGTAGAGCAGCTCGTAGCGCTCCAGCACCCGCTCCTCGTTCCAGCCCGCCTCGTTCCCGCCCATGCCGCCGAAGCACAGCGCGATGCGCTCAGCGCGGATCTCGCCCATGCGCGAGCTCGCCGCCCCCGCCGCCCAGGCGCGCAGGCCGTGTTCCAGGCTGTCGAGCACCACTGGCCGTCCGCCGCGCCAGTCTTCCCAGGGGAAATAGCGGTACCAGCTCTGCCAGGCGGCCTCCGTGTCGCCGGCCGGGCGGGCCTCGCGCACCAAAGCGAGATAGGCGAGCGAGAGCGCGCGGGCGCCGTCCTCTCCGCGGTCGCGGTCGCCGAAGGTGTAGAGCTGCTCGACATAGCCGAGCTCCTGCAGCGTCTGCCGCTCGACCCAGCTCCGCAGCCCCACTTCCAGCGTGCGGTGGCCGCGCTCCAGCGGGCCGGAGGGCAACGACTCGCGCCCGTCGCCATGGCGGATGGTCAGCACCTTCGGATCGTCGCCGGTCACCGCGACGATCACCGCCGACAGGCCGATGGCGAGCCCCGGCTCGGGCGCCTCCGGCGGAGCGGCATCGGTGGTCGGGCGGCTGAGCGGCGTCGCGGACATGGGCTCCGGCGATGGCAGTGTTCTGGGCGGTATTCTGGCGTGCGTGCGCCGAGAATAGCATGGCCCCGTGCGCGCCGCTTGCGCCGGGGCGCCGGGAATGGCAATCCGCCTCATCAAGCTGTGGAGGTCGACGATGAGCAGAGTGGTTCTTCCCGGCGGGACGCGGGTTCCCGCTCTCGGCATCGGCACATGGATGATGGGCGAGCGCCCCGCCGCGCGGAAGGAGGAGACCGAATCGGTCCGCCTCGGCGTCGAGCTGGGCCTGACGCTGGTCGACACCGCCGAGATGTATGGCGAGGGCGCCTGCGAGACCTTCCTCGGCGACGCCCTCGCGGGGCTTCGCGACAAGGTGTTCCTGGTCTCCAAGGTCTATCCGCACAATGCCAGCCGCGCCGGCGTCGTCGCCGCCTGCGAGCGCAGCCTGAAGCGGCTGAAGACCGATCACCTCGATCTCTATCTGCTGCACTGGCGCGGCGGCGTACCGCTGGCCGAGACCATCATCGGCTTCGAGCATCTCAAGAGCCAGGGCAAGATCCGCCACTGGGGCGTGTCGAACTTCGACACCGACGACATGAACGAGCTCTACGAGACCCCCGGCGGCGAGGGCTGCGCGGTCAACCAGGTGCTCTACAACCTCACGCGACGCGGGCCGGAATATGACCTCCTGCCCTGGCTGGAGGAGCAGGAAATCCCGCTCATGGCCTACAGCCCGATCGAGCAGGGCCGCATCAAGACCTCCGGCGTGCTCGCCGAGATCGCCGCCAAGCATGGCGCCAAGCCCTTCCAGGTGGCGCTCGCCTGGGTACTGCGCAGCCCGAACAACATCGTCATCCCCAAGGCCTCGCGTCCCGAGCACATGCGCGAGAACGCCGGCGCGCGCGACATCAAGCTGGACAATGACGACCTCGCCGCGCTCGACGCGGCCTTCCCCCCGCCGAGCCGCAAGCGCTCGCTGGAGATGCTGTAAACCGGTAGCTGCCCGGACCTCTCAGGCGGCCGGGCAGCGGGCCGTCCGGCGCGGCACGTCGGCGACCAGGTAGGCGGCAACGGCAGCGACCACCAGGGCGCCGCCGAGGAGCGCGGCTCCCCCGACCTGTTCGCCGAAGGCGAGCCAGACCCAGAGCGGCGACAGCACCACGTCGAGAAGCATCAGGAGGCCGGTCTCGCCCGAGCGGATGCTGCGCCCACCCATCAGCGTCAGCACATTGGCGAGGCCGGAGGTGAGGACGCCCAGCAGGGCGCAGACCAGCAGGGAATCCATTGAGGGCAGGCCGACGGGGGCGAGCGGCAGGGCGATGAGCGCCGCCCCGACCGCCGAGACGAGGCTCACCAGAGTGAGGTCGAGCGCGGGGTGCTTCTTCGCCTGCACCAGCAGCCCGGCCCAGCTCGCCGTCATGAAGAGGGAGACGGCGATGCCGGCGATTTCCGTCGTCGAGATCGCCGCGCCGGCGGTGATGACGATGCCGGTGGTCGCCAGTGCGGCGGCGGCGCCGAAACGCCGGGTCAGCGGCTCGCGTAGCGCGACGAGGCCCATGGCCGCGGTGACGAAGGGCAGCGCGGCATAGATGGTCATGACCGTCGCCACCGAGGTGAGCTGCAGCGCGCCGATATAGGAGACGTTGCCGGCGATCGCGAGCCCGACGGTGAGGAGGCCCGCCTTCGAGAAGGTGGCCCGCACGCTCTCCGCCTTGTTGCGGCTGGCGATCAGCCAGAACGGTCCGAGAGCCAGCGCGGCGAACAGCGAACGCCAGAGGACGATCGACCAGGCATCGAGCTCGGCCATCCGGACGAGAAGGCCGACGGAGCTCCACAGCAGCGTGGCGACGAGCACCACGACGAGGCCGGCCGAACGCGTGCGCATGATGGACATGGCTGCCTCGCTGTGTTCCGATCCCGCACATACATAGATTGGAGTAGACCGGTCGTCTAGCGATGAATGGCAAGATTTCCACACGCGACAGGATCGTCGCGGCCGGCCGGAAGGCGATGCTGGAACAGGGCTATGAAGGCACCGGCATCGGCCCGCTGCTGGCATCGGTCGCGGTGCCCAAGGGTTCCTTCTACCATTTCTTCGCCAGCAAGGAGGATTTCGCCGCCGCGGTCCTCGCCGCCTATGCCGACCAGTATCGCCAGCAGCGGCAGGAACTGTTCGCCGACGCCCGCCTGAGCCCGATGGCGCGCATCGAGCGCCATCTCGTGCAGCTCGAGCGGGACACGACATCCGAGGCGAACGCGGCCGGGTGTCTCTACGGCGTTCTGGCCCAGGCGGCCCCAGGCCTCGGCGCCGAGTTGCGCGGCCGGCTGAGCGAGGTTTTCGCGGCATGGGAGCAGGACCTCGCCGCCCTCATCGCCGAGGCCCAGCGGGCGGGCGAGGTCGACGCCGCGCTCGATCCGGTGGAAGCCGCGGCCCATGTGATCGACGGCTATGAGGGCGTGGTCATCCGGGCGCGGGCCGGCGACGGGCCGGCGGCTTTTGCGCGGTTCCGCAAGTTCACGCTGGCCGTCCTTGGGCGCGCCGCGGGGGCGGAGCGCCCGTGAACGCACATGCGCACCGCCCTATCGACAGGCGGCCGTCCTGACCCGATAAGGCGCTGCGGCGACGATCCGCCGCCGATCCTCCCTGTCGCCGGACGCCGCCCGTGCCGAATGCCCCGCTGATATCCCTCGACCACGTCACCCTCACCCGCGGAGGGCGGGTGGTACTGGACGACGTGTCGCTGGATCTCCCCGAGCGCCGCATCGGTCTCATCGGCAATAACGGCTCAGGCAAAAGCTCGCTCATCCGCCTCCTCAACGGCCTGCTGACCGCCGACAAGGGCCGGGTCGTCGTGCACGGCCTCGACGCGAAGGAGAAGGCCGCCGAGCTGCCGCGCAAGGTCGGCTTCATCTTCCAGAATCCCGACCACCAGATCATCTTCCCGACGGTGGCCGAGGAGGTCGCCTTCAGCCTGGAGCAGACGGGAATGCCGCGCCGCGAAGCCGCGAAGGAAGCGATCCCGGCGCTTGCCCGCTTCGGCCGCGACCACTGGGCCCAGCGGCCGGTGCATGCGCTTTCTGAGGGCGAGAAGCAGTTCCTCTGCATCATCGCCGTGCTGGTGATGCAGCCTGCCGTGCTGGTGCTGGACGAGCCCTTCTCCAGCCTCGACCTCCCCACCCGCCGCCGGCTGGAGGCGCTAATCGCCGGCCTGCCGCAGCAGGTGCTCCTCATCGCGCACGAGCTCGACGCCTTCGCCGGCTACGAGCGCGTAATCTGGCTGCACGAGGGCAAGGTGGCGATGGACGGCACGCCCGAGGCGGTGATCGCCGCCTACCGCGCCTTCGTGGAGGCGGGCGGATGATCTCCCTCTACCTGCCCGAGCGGACCTGGCTGCACGGCATTCCCGCCGGCTGGAAGCTGATCGCGCTCGCTCTCGTCAGCCTCGCCGTCGCACCTTCCGACAATCTGCCGCTGATGACCGGCCTCGTCGCCGCGGTGCTCGCCCTCTACGTCTCGCTCGGGCGGGCGGCGCTGACGCAGATCGCGCTGCTGCGGCCGATGTGGCCGCTCTTCCTCATCCTGCTCGCCTTTCACTGGTGGCGCGGCGACGTCGCGCTCGGCGTCGTCATCCTCCTGCGCATCCTCGCCATGGTGCTGCTCGCCAATGCCGTGACCATGACCACCCGCATGGACGCGATGATGGACGCTGTCGAGCCGCTGCTGCGCCCGCTCGCCCTGATCGGCGTGGCGCCGCGCGCTGTGGCGCTGGCCGTGGCGATGATGATCCGCTTCGTACCGCTGCTCTTCGCGCTGTGGGAGGCGCTGAACGAATCCTACCGCGCCCGCACGGGAAAGCGCGGCGGCTGGCGCCTGCTCGCGCCTTTCTGTATCCAGACCTTGAGAATGTCGCATCATACCGCCGAGGCGCTGGCCGCGCGCGGCGGCGCCCCGCGAGGAGATCGCCGATGAAAGACCGCAGCCTCGTCCAGATCGCCCTCTATGCGGCGATCTTCGCCGTGCTCGGCCTGCTGCCGCGCTTCGACCTGCCGGTCGCCGGCGGCGTGCCCATCACCGCCCAGAGCATGGGCGCGATGCTGGCGGGCGTGATGCTCGGCGCCTGGCGCGGGGCGCTCTCCATCGTGCTGCTGCTGTTCGTGGTGGCGCTCGGCGCGCCGCTGCTGGCGGGCGGGCGCGGCGGGCTCGGCGTGTTCTTCACGCCCTCGGTCGGCTTCATCTTCGGCTGGATCGCCGTCGCCTTCACCGCCGGCTGGCTGATGCAGGTACTGCGCAGGGCGCCGGTCTTCCCCGCCGCGCTGATCGCCGCCGTCGTCGGCGGCATCGTGGTGATGTACGCCTTCGGCATCGCCGGCATGTCGCTGGTGGGCGGGCTGACGCTGCGCGAGGCGACGCTCGCCTGCCTCGTCTTCATCCCCGGCGACGCGATCAAGGCGGTGCTGGTGGCGCTGATCGCCCAGACCGTGGCGCGCGGCATGCCGGAGGCGCTGCTCTCGCGCAACGCCTGAGCCGATGGCACGGACCATCGGCGCGAGGCTCGAGGCGCTCGCCGCCGCCGAGCCGTCACGCCCCGCGCTCATCTGCGAGGACGAGACGATCTCCCGCGCCGCGCTTGCCGCCCGCATCGGCGGGCTGGCGGCATGGCTGGCGCAGTGCACGGCGTCGGGCGCCGGCATCGCGCTTGCCATAGGCAATGCGCCCGCACTGGTGGAAACTTTCCTGGCCTGCGCGGTCTCAGGCCGGCAGGCGCTTGTCTACGATCCCGCCTGGCCGGCACCCTACCGCGCCGCCATCGACGCGGCGCTGGCGCCTGCGCTGACGCTGGAGACGGCGCCCGAGACGCCGGCGGCCCCCTTCCCTGCGCCTCCCTCGCCCGAGGCACCGTTCTATGTCGGCTTCACCTCCGGCTCTACCGGCGTGCCGAAGGGCTATCGCCGCAGCCACCGCTCCTGGATCGACAGCTTCGAGGTCAGCGCCGTCGAGTTCGGATTGAGCGAGCGCGACGTGATCATGGCGCCCGGCGGGCTCGCCGCCTCGCTGCATCTCTATGGCGTCGTGCATGCGCTGCACATCGGCGCTACCGCGGTGATGATGCACCAGTTCCACCCGCGCCGCGCGCTGCGCCTCGTCGCCCGGCATGGCGTCACCGCGCTCTACGCCACGCCGACGCAGTTGCAGATGCTCGTCGAGGCGGCCGGCGGCGACGCCTTCCCGAGCCTGCGCATCCTCATGATCAGCGGCGCCAAATGGCGAGCGGAGACGCGGGCGGCAACGGAGGCGCTCTTCCCGAATGCCGGGATCGCCGAATTCTACGGTGCCTCGGAGACGAGCTTCATCACCATCGGCCATCCGGACGAGAAGGTGCCCGCCGGTTCGGTCGGCCGCGCCGCCCATGGCGTCTCCTTGCGCATCCGCGATGTCGAGGGACGCGACCTGCCGGTGGGCGAGGCCGGCGCCATCTGGGTCGGCAGCTCCATGTTGTTCGACGACTACGCCTGCGGCAGCGCGCCCGAGACGCGGCGCGAGGGCGATTTCCTCAGCATCGGAGACCATGGGCGGCTCGACGAGGACGGCTTCCTCTATCTGCACGGGCGCGAGAAGCGCATGCTCGTCACCTCCGGGCTCAACGTCTATCCCGAGGAGGTGGAGGCGGTGCTCTCCAGCCTATCCGGTATCGAGGAGGCGGCGGTGTTCGGCCTGCCCGACCCGCTGCGCGGCGTCGAGCTGGTCGCCGTGCTGCGCGGGCATGTCGACGAGCCGGCCCTGCGCGCCGCCTGCCGCGCGCTGCTGCCGGCAGCGAAGATCCCGCGCCGCTTCCTCACGCTCGACGACTGGCCGCGCACCTCCGGCGGCAAGGCGGACCTCCGGGCGCTGGAGGCCATCGCGGCCGAGAGGCTGAAGCGGTGAGCCGCGCCTTCATCGCCAACGCCCGCCGCACCGCCGTGGCGCCCCGGCGCGGCGCGTTCAACACGGTCGAGGCGCACGACCTCGCCGCGCCGGTGCTGCGGGCCTGCCTCGATGACGCCGGCGTCGTGCCTGAGGCGGTCAACCACGTCATCCTCGGCAACGCGCTCTCCGGCGGCGGCAATGTCGCCCGCCTCGCCGCGCTGGCCGCCGGCCTGCCGGACGGCGTGCCGGCGCTCACGCTCGACACGCAATGCTGCTCCGGTCTCGACGCCATCATCCTTGCGACCCGCCTCGTCGAGGCCGGTGCGGCGGATGTCGTGCTGGCCGGCGGGGTCGAGAGCTGGAGCCGGGCGCCGCTGCGCGCCCGTCGTCCGAAGGCTCCGGACGAGGAGCCGGCCTTCTACGAGCGCCCGCCCTTCGCGCCCTTCCCCGAACGCGATCCGGACATGATCGAGGCCGTTGCCGAGCTGGCCCGTGAGCGGGGCATCTCCCGGCAAAGGCAGAATGCCTTCGCGATCCACAGCCACGCAAAGGCCCTCGCCGCCCGCGAGCGGCTGAAGGCGGAGATCGTACCCGTCGCCGGGCTCAACCATGACGCCTTCACGCGCGAACTGACCCCAAAGCTCTGCGCCCGCGCGCCGGTGCTGGCGGGCGACGGCGAGACCGCCATCGACGCTACCGGCGTCGCGGTGGAGGCCGATGCGACTGCAGTGGTGCTGGTCGTCTCGGAACGCCGGGTAGCCGCCGGTGGCATCGCCATCCTCGACGGCCTCTCCGTCGGCGGCGCACCCGAGCAGCCGGCTATGGCATTGGTTCCCGCCGTCGAGCGCCTGCTCGCCCGCCACCAGGGCACGCCCGCCATCATCGAACTGATGGAAGCCTTTGCCGCCCAGGCTCTGGCGAACATCGACACTCTCGACCTCGATCCCGCCGGCATCAATCTCGGCGGCGGCGCGTTGGCGCGCGGCCACCCCATAGGCGCGTCCGGCGCCATCCTCGCGGTGCGGCTGTTCCACGAGCTGAAGGCGCAGCCGGAAGGCGCGCGCGGCCTCGCCGCCATCGCCGCGGCAGGCGGGCTCGGCTCAGCGCTGCTGCTGCAGCGCACCTAAGCGGGCGTTTGCCGCGAGCCGTTCCATTGTGCAGGATTGATGACCGCAAGGGCGGCAGATGAATCGCCCGTCAGAACGACAGATCAATTCGGGAAGAACCGGCCAAGACGACATGAACATCTCCTCACGCCAGCAGGACATCCTCGTGCTCGCCCGTGCGCAGGGGCGCGTGAGCGTCGAGGACCTCGCCGGCCGCTTCGAGGTCTCGCCGCAGACCATCCGCAAGGACCTCAACGACCTGTGCGTGCGCCGGCTGATGTCGCGCGTGCATGGCGGCGCGGTGGTGGCCTCCGGCGTCGAGAACCTCGCTTATGAGGCCCGCCGCGCCATGGCGCAGGGCGCCAAGCGCGCCATCGCCGAGGCGGCCGCCCACATGGTGCCGAACCGCGCCTCGCTGTTCATCAACATCGGCACCACCACCGAGGAGGTGGCCCGCGCGCTGGCCGACCACGAGGACCTGCTGGTCATCACCAACAACCTCAACGTCGCCACCCTGCTCTACCGCCATCCCAAGATCGAGCTGATCATGGCCGGCGGGCCGGTACGCCATGCCGACGGCGCCGTCATCGGCTCCTCGGCGGTCGATTTCATCCGCCAGTTCCGCGTCGACTATGCCGTCATCGGCGCCTCGGCGATCGAGGAGGACGGCACGCTGCTCGATTTCGACTATCGCGAGGTGCAGGTCGCCCGCGCCATCATCGACAATGCCCGCCAGGTCATCCTGGTCGCCGACCGCTCCAAGCTGGA
>JARBUD010000045.1 GCA_029239875.1 Xanthobacteraceae bacterium
GGAGAGCTGGCCCGGGTACTTGTTGGCCTGCTCGGGGATCTTCACCTTGCGCAGGAAGTGCATGGCGAGCTCTTCCGCCTCCTTCCTGGGCGTCTTGCGTACCCAGATCGGCGCCAGGGTGAGGTTCTCCAGCACGGTCAGATGCGGGAACAAGTTGAAGTGCTGGAAGCACATGCCGACCTCGCGGCGGATCTCGTCGATGCGCTTGAGGTCGTTGGTCAGTTCGATGCCGTCGACCACGATGGAGCCCTGCTGGTGCTCCTCCAGCCGGTTGATGCAGCGGATCATGGTGGACTTTCCCGACCCCGACGGGCCGCAGATGACGATGCGCTCGCCGCGCAGCACCCGCAGGTTGATGTCCTTCAGCACATGGAACTCGCCGTACCATTTGTGCACCCCGGCGAGTTCGACGGCGGTCTCGGATGGGACGGAGGAGGGAGCGGCCTGCGTGAGCGCGGCGGACGAGGCGAGGTTCGACATGTTGGAGCGTGAGCCTTTGCGGTTCGATCGGGCGGCTGTCGGCAGGCGCGTTCGCGCACCCCGCCCGATCAGATCTTGATCCTCTTCTCGAGATGTCTGCCGCACAGCGAGATCGAGAAGCAGATGACGAAGTAGATGAATGCCACGGCGCCGTAGGCCAGGAACGGCTCGAAGGTCGCGTTGGCGATGATCTGGCTCGCGCGGGTCAGCTCGACGAAACCGACGATGGAGGCGAGCGAGGTATTCTTGACGATCTGCACCATGAGCCCGACCGTCGGCGGGACGGACAGACGCAGGGCTTGCGGCAGGATGATCAGGAGCATCTGCTGCCACTGCCGGAGGCCGAGGCTGGAGGAGGCCTCCCACTGCCCCTTCGGCACCGCAAGGACGCAGCCATACCAGGTCTCGGTGAGATAGGCGCTGCTGTAGACCGAGAGGCAGAGGCTCGCAGCAAGCAGGGGCGTCGTCTGGATGCCCATCAGTGCCAGTCCGAAGTAGACAAGGAAGAGTTGCATCAGCAACGGCGTTCCCTGAAACACCTGGACGTAGAGACGCACCGGCGTGCCGGCGGCGCGCGGAAAGGCGAGCCGAAGGCTGAGCAGGATGAGACTGACGACGGCGCCGCCCGCGAATGCGATGAGCGAGAGGTAGATCGTCCACGGAACCGCGGCGAGCAGGTTGCGGAAGACGTCCCAGGTCGAGAACTCGTTCATCGCTGACCCGCCGTGGCAAATTCGCCGAAGACGAAGCGGCGGCCGACCCAGGTCAGCAATTCGCGGAACAGGACGGCGAGCGCGAGGTACATGATCGTGACGACGATGTAGGCCTCGAAATTCCGGAAGGTCCGGCTGGCGATCATGTTGGCTTCATAGGAAAGCTCGGCGACCGAGATCTGGCTGCACAGCGCCGAGGCCAGCAGCATGATGACGAGCTGGCTGGTCATCGCCGGCCAGACCCGCTGGAATGCCGGCGGGATGATGACGAGGAAGAAGACCTGCGCCGGCTTCAGCCCGAGGCTGCTCGCCGCCTCGAACTGGCCGGCGGGCGTCGCCTCGATGCCGGCGCGGATGATCTCGCAGGCATAGGCCGTGAGGTTGATCGTGAGGGCGACCAGCGCCGCCGTGAACGGGTCCATCCGCAGGCCGAGCGCGGGCAGCCCGAAGAAGATGAAGAAGATCTGGCCCAGGAACGGCGTGTTGCGGAAGAACTCGACGTAAGCGCGGATGAACCAGCGAAGTGGCTTCGGCCCCTTCAGGCTCGCCCAGGCGCACAGCGTGCCGAGGATCACTCCCAGCAGGCACGAGATGAGCGTGAGCACGACGGTCATGACCAGACCGTTGAGCAGGCTCGGCCAGCTATGGAGGACATCGATGAACGATGAAAGGCTCATTCAATAGGCTTCCGCATCGTTGGGCGTGTCAGAGGGCGGCGTTCAGGAGGTCACGGACCGGAACGTCCGTGTCCAGGCCTTCGAGAACCTTCAGAAGCCGCTGCGCGGCGGGCTCACCAAGCGCGGGTTCCGCGCAGCGCAGGAACTTCTCCCGCAACTGCGCGGCGGGCACGGGATTGAAGGCGGTTCCCAGCGCGTGGGACTGATAGCCGGAATAATGGCGGCCATCCTTGAGGGAAATGGCGACGGAGGCTCCCTCCGGGGCCGCCGCGCGCCGTTCCGCGTCCCACATCGGGCCGACTGCCATGCGCACGCGCGGCATCATCGCCTGCATGGCGGGGCTCTCGAGAACGTCCATGTTCAGCTGCTCGAGCCCCGGTGCGCCGAAGCACAGGGTCGCGGCGATCGCGAACTCCATGGAGAACTGCGCCTCGCGCGCGGTGGCGGGCGAGCCGTACTTCAGATTGGCCGCGACGACGGGAGGAACGTCGCACAGGACTTCCTCGACATCGTCCGGCGAAAAACCTTCTCGCGCCCTGATCTCGGCCACGACATCCACCGCCGCATGGGACGACAGGCAGATCGGAAACTTCTTGATGTCGATGCCGGGGGTCTCAAGGCGCCATTTGCGGCCGAGATCGGCGAAGGCGGCGGTGTTGAAGGCGCCGCCGACATGGAGGGCGGCAAAGCCGTTCGGCGCGGTGAAGGGCTCGTCCGAGCCGCTGGCGCCAAAAGCCGCCAGAGTGGCCCAGCGGACGCCGCTCTCGGCGGCCTGTCCGGCGCCGAGCGCCTTGGCGTCGTTGCCGAAGCAGGTCTTGGCACCGCCCGCGGCAGTGACAGCAAGCCCGATACAGGACCGCATCTGCCGCGGGTCGAGCCTCAGGAGATGACCGGCGGCAACGCCTGCGCCGATGGGCCCGAGGAGGCCGGTGGTCCACCATCCCTTGTCGTAGAGTTCCTGGCCGGCGGCAGCGCCGACGGCGTACTCGCATTCCGCGCCGGCGGTGATCGCCGTGATCAGCTCGGCGCCCGTCGCGCCGGTCTCCTGCGCGAGCGCGAAAGCGGCGGGGACGATGACGGCCGAGCCATGAACGAAGCCGGCATAGCAATTGTCGTCGAAATCGAGCGCGTGGGCGGCGGTCGCGTTGCAGAACGCTGCCGCGAGGGCCGACACCCTGTCCTTCGTCCCCCAGATTTCCGCGCGTCCGGGAGGATGGTTGCGTGCCGCGAAGTGGCGGGCGGTGCCCGCCACCGGGGTGCGCACGCCGGCGATGGCGACGCCGATGGTGTCGATCACGCACGACGTCACGATCTGGCGGATGCGATCGGGAATACCGGCGGCGGTCACGCCTATGGCCCACTCCGACAGGTGGAGTGAGGGGGTCTGGGGAGCGAGACTCATCGCGGACCGCCTGTGCCGGGTATCAGCAGTGACGGTTCGTCACTCGGGAAGCTCGCCGGCGGGGGCGCCGAGCCACTTCACGGACAGCTTGTCGATCTCGCCCTTGGCCTTGGCCTCGCGGATAATCTCGTTGACCTTGTCGAGCAGGCGGGTCTCGCCCTTCACGACGCCCACATAGCAAGGGGAGTTCGCAAGCACGATCTTCAGCTCGAGGTCGAGATCCGGATTGCGGCGCTTGATGGCCGCTGCGACGGGGGTGCCCGACGCGAACATCTCGACCTGACCGGACATGAACGCCGCGATGGTGCTGTTGTTGTCCTCGAAGCGCTGAACGACCGCCTTCGGCGCGAGGTCCGCGAGTTCCTTGTCCTGCATGGAGCCGCGCGTCACCGAAATCTTCTTGCCCGAGAGGTCGGCATATTCCTTCACCGGGGGCTCCTTCTTGCCGAATATGGCATCGAAGAAGGGCGAGTACGCGATGCTGAAATCGATGACCTTCGCGCGTTCCTCGGTCTTGCCGAGCGAGGAGATGGTGAGGTCGGTCTTGCCCGACTGGAGGAAGGCGACGCGGTTCGGCGCGGTGACCGGGACCAGCTCGACCTTCACGCCCAGCTTTTCGCCGATCAGGTTGGCGACGTCGATGTCCATGCCGCGCGGCTGCATGTCGGCGCCAACGGAGCCGAACGGGGGATAGTCGGTCGGGACGGCGATCCGGATCGTCTTGCGGGCGATGATGTCGTCCAGCGCGTCAGCGGCGGCCGGAAGAGTTGCAAGCGACGCCATAAGTCCAATGGCGGCTGCGACCAGAAAACGTGTTGTCATCGTCGATACCCTTAATTTCTGGAAGGTTGATTTTATTGGAAGTGACTCCGCAGGTTTGCCTGCGGAGCGTATTGGCGGGCTAAAGAAAGAGAGCCGAGCTCAGTCCGGGATGACCGCCGTCGCGTCCACCTCGACAAGATATTCCGTGCGCGCGAAGGCCGTGACGACGATGCCGGTCGAGACCGGGAAGACGCCCTTGAGCCAGCGGCCGACCACGCGGTACACGTCCTCGCGGTAGCGGGGATCGGAGATGTAGATCACCAGCTTGGTGATGTGATCCAGCTGGCTGCCGCACTCCTTCAGCAGCATGTCGATGTTCTTCATCGCCTGCTCGGTCTGGCCGGCGACGTCGCCGACGCTCACACATTCGGACGTGTCGAGGTTCTGCCCGATCTGGCCGCGCAGGTAGACGGTGGTTCCGCGTGCGATGACGGCCTGGCAGAGATCGTTGTCGATGTTCTGCTCGGGGTAGGTCTCTTTCGTGTTGAACTTGCGGATTCGGGTGTGGGCCATCGCTGAAGTCCTGATTTTGCTTGTGCGTGAGCTTCATGAATAGCTCCGGAGTCGGGGCCAGCCAGAAGATCTGCGCGGATATTCTTATGAGCCTCCCGACATTAGGACCCTCGTCACATGGCGAAAAGCGATTTTTTTGTGACCACCGTTTCGTTTTTTGATATGTATTGCGCATGTTGAAGCTTGATTTCGACGAACGGGATTTGCGGTCGCTGCGGGTGTTCTGCGCCGTGGCGCAGGCGGGTGGTTTCGCGGCGGCCGAGAAAAGGCTCGCAATGTCAAAGCCCTCGATCAGCCGGCACGTCCGGGATGTCGAGGCCCGGCTCGGCGTCAAGCTGTGCGAGAGAGGGCGCAGTGGGTTTCGCCTGACGCCGGAAGGCGAGGTCGCGCTCGACCTGGCATCGGCCGCCTTTCAGGCGCTCGGGCGCATCCGCCCCGAGATCGACGCCGTCCACGGCGTCCTGTCGGGACGGCTCGCGATCGGGATCGGCGAGCACACGCTGACCCATCCGGACTGCAAGCTGCCCGAGGCGCTCACGGCGATGCGCAGCCTCGCGCCAGGCGTGGAGCCGCAGATCCTGGTGATGACGTTCACCGAACTGGCGCAGTCATTGAATGACGGTCGCGTCGATCTCGTCATTCGCGGCAAGTATACGGACGATCGCGACTTCTTCCATGTGCCGCTCTATCGCGAAGTACACCGGATCTACGTCGCGCAATCCGCGGAGGTGTCGAAAATCCCCCGGTTGCCGTTGGTCTATCGCCCGCATCCCTATGTGGAGAGAGCCATTCAGTCCGGGCGGTACATCCGTGGCCCGGACGCGGCAGGCCTCGATTCCGTCGCCGCCATGGTCGCAACGGGCTTCTATCAGGGGCTGCTGCCGACCCATTACGGGGACCTCATAAGGAACAGGTTCAACCTGATGATCGAGGAGAGCGGGCCGATCTACCAGCATGAGGGCTGCGCCATTTTCTCGACCGCGCGGCCGATCAGCCAGCGAATAAAGGTGTTCCTGAACGTGTTGAAGCGCGTCCACTCCTATGCGTCCGGCATTTAGGGCCTGTTGTATTCTGCCTCGGAAAGTCGTCTGCGATTACGTCTCTTGGGGGGCACGCGCGATGCCCCCGAGTGCGGCGAAGAGTATTGCGCGACGCGGTGGCGATCCGAACTCAACCATGGCGTGGCCTTTGCGGATTATTGCGCGCATTGGACGGGGCGGGTCGACAGATCGTCCATCGAGGAGCGGGTTGCCTGCTCGCGCTGCGCTTCCACCATCACGTCCTGGCCCTGCTCCGCGGCCGGCTTGATGCGGAACCAGGCGGCGTACAGCGCGGGGAGGAACAGGAGGATCAGCACCGTGCCGACGGCCGTGCCGCCGATAAGCGTGTAGGCCATGGACCCCCAGAACACCGAATGCGTGAGGGGGATGAAGGCGAGCACGGCGGCCAGTGCGGTGAGGATGACGGGCCGCGTCCGCTGCACGGTCGCTTCGATGACCGCATGATAATCGTCGAGCCCGGCGGCCTGGTTTTCCTTGATCTGCTCCGTCAGGATCAGGGTATTGCGCATCAGGATCCCGGCCAGCCCTATCAGCCCGAGAATGGCATTGAAGCCGAAGGGCTGATTGAAGAGGAGCAAGGTCGGAACGACGCCGGCAAGGCCTAGCGGCGCGGTCAGCATCACCATCGTCATCGTCGAGAGGCTGCGGACCTGCAGGATGATGACGATGAGCATCGCGGCGATCATCATGGGGAATATCTTGACCAGTGCGACATTGGCCTTGAGGGATTCCTCGATGTTCCCGGCCATCTCGATGCGGTAGCCGACCGGCAGCGACGCGATCAGCGGCTGCAGCGCCTTCATCACCTGCTGGGAGACCTCCGGCGGTTGCGTCGCCTCGTTGATATCGGCGCGGACCGTGATGATCGGCGTGCGGTCGCGACGTTTCAGGATGGGCTCCTCCGACCGGATTTCGGAGCGGCCGACCTGGTCGAGCGGAACCTGGCGGCCGTCGCGGCTCATCAATGAGAAGTCGGCCAGCCGCGCCGGATCGAGCCGATTGTCGCCGGCACTGCGCGCCACGACGGGCACGTTGCGGATGTTCTCCCGGACCTGCGTGACGGGAATGCCGGTCAGCAGCAGCTGCATCTGTTGGGCGGCCTCGGCGGGCGACAGGCCGATCAGGTTGAGCCGGTCCTGGTCGGGAACAAAGCGCAGGACGGGTGCGCGGTTGCCCCAGTCCCTGTTGGCCTGTCGGACGTCCGGAATGCCGGTCATGATGCCGAGGGCTTTCTCGGAGATGCGGTACAGCTCCGCCGGATCGGGACCCATGATGCGGAACTCGACCGGGAACGGCGTATAGGGTCCGAAGACCAACTGCGTGACCCGGACGAAGGCTTCGGGAACCAACCCCTCCGCGATGGCCGCACGGAGCTCATGTTTCAGCGCCTCGCGTGCCTCGGCATTGGGCGTCAGCACCACGATCTTGGCGAAGGACGGATCGGGCAGTTCCGGCGCCATGGCGAAGAAGAAGCGCGGAGCGCCCTGGCCGATATAGCTCGTGACGATCTTCGCCTCGGGACGCTCCTTCAGCCAGTGCTCGACTTTTTCTACCGCCGCCGTCGTGGTCTCGATGCTGGTGCCTTCCGGCATGCGCACCTCGACCAGCACCTCCGGCCGATCCGAGGTCGGGAAGAACTGCTGTTTGACCGCTCCCATTCCGACGACGGAGAGAACCATGGCGACGCCCACCACCGCGCAGGTCATGAATTTATGGCGCACGGTGAATTGGATCACGCGGCGCAGGCGCCGATAGTTCGGCGTATCGTAGATCGCGTGATGGCCACCCTCGATCGGCTTGATCGCCGGCAGCATCCTGACGCCGAGATAGGGGGTGAAGACCACGGCGACGACCCAGGACACGATCAGCGCGAAGCCGACGACCCAGAAGATATTGCCGGCATATTCGCCCGCGCTGGAGGCGGCGAAGCCGACGGGCATCAGGCCGATGATGGTCACCAGCGTGCCCGACAGCATGGGAGCCGCCGTATGGCTCCAGGCGTAGGCCGCTGCCTTGATGCGGTCCATGCCCTCTTCCATCTTCACCACCATCACCTCGATGGCGATGATGGCGTCGTCGACGAGCAGGCCGAGCGCCAGGATCAGCGCGCCCAGCGTGATGCGGTCGAAGAAGCGGCCGGTCTCCAGCATGATGAGGAAGACGACGGCGAGCGTCAGCGGCACCGCGAGCGCGACGACGATGCCGACGCGCCAGCCTAGGCTGACCAGGCTGACGAAGAGGACGACCCCGAGCGCCATGGCGAATTTCATCATGAACTCGCCGACGGCCGCGTCGATGTTCACGGCCTGGTCGCTGACCTTGGCGAGCGTCATCCCGAGCGGCAGGGTATCGGCGATCGCGCTGGAGCGGGCTTCGAGCGCCTTGCCGAGTTCCAGTCCGTTCCATCCCTGCTGCATCACCGCCGCCAGCATGATGGCGGGCTCGCCGTCATGGCGGATGATGTAGGTCTCGGGGTCCTGATAGCCGCGACGCACCTCGGCGACGTCGGAGAGCTTGAGCGTCCGTCCGCCGGCGACGATCGGCGTATCGGCGATCGCCTCGATGCCGTCATAGGCTCCGTCGAAGCGGATGAAGACCTGGGGGCCGCGCGTATCGATCGAGCCCGCCGGTGTGACGGTGTTCTGGCGTTGAAGCGCGCCGGCGATATCCTGGGCCGACACGCCGAGTGTCGCGAGCTTGGCGTATGAGAACTCCACGAAGATCTGCTCGGGACGTTCGCCAAGGATGTTGATCTTCTTGACGCCGGGCACGTGCAGAAGGTCCTGCCGGATCACCTCGGCCTGCCGCGCCAGTTCGCGCATCGGCATGCCCTTGGCCTTCAGGGCGTAGAGGGCAAAGCTCACATCCGAGAACTCATCGTTGACGAACGGGCCGAGCACGCCGGGCGGCAGGTTGCGCGCTTCGTCGCCGAGTTTCTTGCGCGCCTGGTAGAATTCCTCCTCGACGGCCGAGGGCGGCGTGCTGTCCTTAAGCGTGACCGTGAGGAAGGCGAAGCCGGGGCGCGCTATGGTCTCGACCCGGTCATACCAGCTCAGTTCCTGTATGCGCTTCTCCAGCGGCTCGGCGACGAGATCCTGCATCTCGCGTGCGGTGGCGCCCGGCCAGGCCACGGTGACCGTCAGCGTCTTGATGGTGAAGGATGGATCTTCCGCCCTCCCGAGCTTGACGAAGGCGTAGACACCCGCGGCAGCCAGCAGAACGATGAAGAACAGGGTAACGGCCCGTTCGCGAACGGCGATCGCGGACAGATTGAAGCTCATCGGTCGGCTCCCGCGATCCGGCCGGCCGTTCTGACGGGTGCGCCGTCATTCAGCAGATGCGCGCCCAGCGCCACGACTTCCTGTCCAAGCTCAAGGCCGGTGACGGTCGCGCTTTCTCCGCCGAGCCGTTTGATCTGGACGGGAGCGAAGCGCACGGTCGACGATGTGCGCTCGACCACCCAGACACCCGTTCGAAGGCCATCGTCCAGCAGTGCGCCGACGGGGACGGAGACCTCCGATTGCCTCATGCCGTTGGCGATCGTGATCGTCACGGTCGAACCGAGCGGCGCCGATGCCGCATCGCCGTCGAGCACGTAGCGCGCCTCGTAGGTCCGCGTCTGGACGTCGGCGGCATCGGAAATCTGCCGCAGATGCGCCTGGCTCGGCTCACCGTTACTGCCATAGACGCTGGCTTTTGCCTGCGAACCCAAGGCGGGACGGATCGTCTCCGGAAGCGCGACGACGGCTTCGCGCGGCCCGGCATGCGCCAGCTGAACCACAGTCTGGCCGGCCGCGACCACCTGTCCCGGCTCGCCGAGCGTTGCAACGACGGTGCCGTCTGCGCCCGCATTCAGTGTGGAATATGTCGCCTCGTTCTCCGCGACGTCCGCTTCCGCTTCCGCCGCGGCGAGCTGCGCCTGTGCCGTGTCCAGCGTCGCCTTGGCCTGCTCGTAGCGCTGGGGAGTCGCCGCAAGCCCACCCTTGACGAGAGCGGCGTAACGCTTCTCATCCGCGCTCGCTTGAACCATGACCGCGCGGGCAGCGGCAACGGCGTTGCGCTTGGCAGTCAGGGCGAGACGCAGATCGGTGTCGTCGATCCGCATCAAGGGCTGGCCAGCCTTGACCTGCTGCCCGACATCGACAAGTCGCTCGACGATCTTGCCGGGTACCCGGAAGCCGAGATTGCTCTGTACCCTCGCCTCGATGAGGCCGGTAAAGGCTCGCTCGACACCTTTCACAGGCGCCGCGGTTGCCACTTTGACGATCGGAGCTCCCAGCCTTGGATCGCTTACGGCCGCGGCGTGCTGCGGAGCCGACAGCGCGACATATGCGGCGCCACCGAGGCCCGCGATCAGGACACCTGCCAGCACAAGAGCGGTTTTCTTTTTCATGCCGTCGGCCTTGCCAATTTAGATTGCATTCGAACGCTATATCGAATATAGAAGTCTAACGCAATCTAAATTATGGAGTCGACGATGCGGGTCAGTCGCGTTCAGGCAGAGGAAAACCGGCAGGCGGTGATCAACGTGGCGAGCCGCCTGTTTCGGGAGCATGGCTTCGACGGCATCGGCCTGAAGGACCTGATGGCCGGAGCCGGCCTCACGCAGGGCGCCTTCTACAAGCAGTTCGAATCCAAGGATGACCTGACGGCGCAGGCTTCCCGGCGCGCCCTGCAGGAGGCTTTGGGCCACTGGGCCGCTGCCGCCGCTTCCAGGCCCGATGATCCGTTGTCTGCTGTGGTCGATATTTATCTCAGCGAAGCTCACTGTGCGGAAAGGTCGATCGGCTGCCCGGTCGTTGCGCTCGGTGCGGATGCGGCCCGGCACGGCCCGGATGTGCGCGCCTCTTTCGAGGCCGGGATCAAAGAGTATCTCGCATTGATGGGCGGCTGGATTGGCGACGCTGATGGCGATGGAGCCGAAAGCAAGGCCATGGCTGTTCTCTCCACCATGGTGGGGGCCGTCCTGCTCGCGCGCTCCGTCAATGACGAAGAAATGTCGAAGCGGCTCCTACGAGCTGCTGCCGATAGCGTGCTGTCCCAAGCGGCGATCAATCACGCGAAGCCTGGATCGTGATGAGCATGACCTTGCCGGCGTGATCCTCGAACCGTCTTGGCGCAGACGGAATCTCCCAGCGCCAAGAGCGGGCTCTGGCAGGCTCGACATGGCCGTCAGTTCGGAGCCTTTTGGGCGTACCGATTGCGTCGGCGTGGGTTGTATCGGCGCGGCCTCTGTGCGTTCGGCCTCCTGCCTCTGCCAATGATCAGAAGCTGGTGTCGCCTGCCGGCGTTGCCGAACCCTGCG
This sequence comes from Xanthobacteraceae bacterium, assembly GCA_029239875.1. Lineage (GTDB taxonomy): Bacteria > Pseudomonadota > Alphaproteobacteria > Rhizobiales > Xanthobacteraceae > Ancylobacter. The sequence continues at coordinate 10,974 of JARBUD010000045.1, forward strand.
GGCTCGTTCTAGTGTCGCGTCGATACCGACGTTGAAGATGGCATGTCCGAACAATCAAAGGGCGCGCAAAAAGATCAGGCCGCGGCTCTGCCGAATGGGGGGCCGATCGCGCCGTTCGTCGGCCAGACGGACGAGGCATGGATCGCCGTCATCCAGAAGATGGACGAGACCTATGCCGAACTGGTCGCGCAGCAGGTCGCGCTGGAGCAGAAGAACGCCGAACTCGAGGAGGTGCAGACCTTCATCGCCGGGCTGATGTCGTCCATGACCGACGTGCTGATCGCCTGCGACCTGACCGGCCGGATCGAGCAGGTGAACCTCGCCGCCGAGCGCGCCTTCCAGCGCCCGCTGAGCGACCTGAGCCGGCTCCATCTGCGCGAATTGCTGGCGGCGGATTCGCCCACTTCGTTCGAGGACATCCGCACCATCATCGACCGGCGCGAGCGCATCAGCGACCGCGAGCTGGCCTTCTCCACGCCCGCCGGCGGGCTTCCGGTCTCGGTGAACGGCGCGGTGCGCTTCGATGCGCGCGGGCGGCCGGTCGGCATCGTGCTGGTCGGCCGGCCGATCGGCGAACTGCGCAAGGCGTATAGCGACCTCGCCTCCGCGCATGACCGGCTGAAGCAGGCCCAGCAGCAGCTCATCCATTCCGAGAAGATGGCCTCGCTCGGCCGCCTCGTCGCCGGCGTCGCCCATGAGCTGAACAACCCGATCTCCTTCGTCTATGGCAATGCCCACACGCTGCAGCGCTACAGCGACCGGCTGACCGCCTATCTCGCCGCGGTGCATGCCGGCACGCCCGCCCCGGCGCTGGCGACGCTACGCGCGGAGCTGAAGATCGACACCACACTCGCCAATATCGGCGGCACGCTGGACGGCATGCTGGAAGGCGCCGAGCGCGTGCGCGACATCGTCGCCGACCTGCGGCGCTTCTCCTCGGAGCAGCGCCAGTCGGCCGATGCCTTCGACGTCGCCCCCCTCGTGCGCTCGGCGCTCGACTGGGTGGTCAAGGGGCAGGCGCCGGAGATCGAGGCGCAGATCGACATCCCGGACGAACTCGCCGCCATCGGCCATTCCGGGCAAATCCACCAGGTGATGATGAACCTGGTGCAGAATGCGCTCGATTCCATGGAGGGCCAGCCGCGCCGCCGGCTCGACATAGCGGGCCGCGCGACGGACGGGCATATTGTGCTGAGCCTGCGCGACACCGGGCCGGGCATCGCTGCCGACATTGCCTCGCGCATCTTCGATCCGTTCTTCACCACCAAGCCGGTGGGCAAGGGCACCGGGCTTGGCCTGTCGATAAGCTACCGCATCGTGCAGGAGCATGGCGGCACGCTGGAGGCGGGGAACCATCCCGAGGGCGGGGCGGTCATGACGCTGACCCTGCCGTCGGCGCAGGGAGGGTAGGCTGATGTCCGATGGCTTCAACGTGCTGTGGATCCAGTCCGGCGGGTGCGGCGGCTGCACCATGTCGATGCTGTGCGCCGAGGCGCCCGACCTCGCGACCACACTGGAAAGCGCCGACATCAGAATGCTCTGGCACCCGACGCTGTCGGAAGAGACCGGCGCGGAGGCGCTGGCCCTGTTCGAGCGGGTGCTCGCCGGCGAGATCCGGCTCGACGCCCTTTGCGTGGAAGGCGCCATGCTGCGGGGGCCGAACAATAGTGGGCGCTTTCATATCCTCGCCGGCACCGGCATCCCGACCATCGAATGGGTGCGCCGTCTGGCCGCCGTAGCGCACAACGTCGTCGCTGTAGGCACCTGCGCCGCCTATGGCGGCGTCACCGCCGCCGGCATCAATCCGACCGATGCCTGCGGGCTGCAATATGACGGACGTCGCGAGGGCGGGGCGCTGGGCGCGGCGTATCGCTCGCGTTCCGGCATGCCGGTCATCAACGTCGCCGGCTGTCCGACGCACCCGAACTGGGTGACGGAGACGCTGATGCTGCTCGCCGCCGGGCTGCTGGAAGCGGGCGAACTCGACGTCTACCGGCGGCCGCGCTTCTATGCCGACCACCTTGTCCATCACGGTTGCCCGCGCAACGAGTACTACGAGTACAAGGCGAGCGCGGAGAAGATGTCCGATCTCGGCTGCATGATGGAGCATCTCGGCTGCCTCGGCACGCAGGCCCACGGTGACTGCAACACGCGGCTGTGGAACGGGGAGGGCTCCTGCACGCGCGGCGGCTATGCCTGCATCAACTGCACCGCGCCGGAATTCGAGGAGCCGGGGCACGCCTTCGTCGAGACGCCGAAAATCGCCGGCATCCCCGTCGGCCTGCCCACCGACATGCCGAAGGCCTGGTTCGTCGCACTGTCCTCGCTGGCGAAGGCGGCGACACCGGAGCGGCTGCGGCTGAACGCGACCAGCGACCATGTGGTGGTGCCGCCGGCCGTGCGCGACATCAAGCGGCGATGAGCGGGAACAGCGCGCCGGAAGGCACGACGCGCCTCGTCGTCGGCCCGTTCAACCGCGTCGAGGGCGACCTGGAGGTGCGGTTGGAGGCGGCGCAGGGGAGGGTCGAGGCCGCCTTCGTGTCCTCGCCGCTGTTCCGCGGCTTCGAGCGCATATTGGAAGGCCGTGACCCGCGCGACGCGCTGGTGATCGCCCCGCGCATCTGCGGCATCTGCTCGGTGTCCCAGTCGCATGCGGCCGCGCTGGCGCTGGCCGGCGTGCAGGGGCTGGAGGCGACCGACAATGGCCGGGTGGCGACCAATCTGATGGTCGCGACCGAGAACGTCGCGGACCATCTCAGCCATTTCCACGTCTTCTTCATGCCGGACTTCGCCCGCGCCCTCTATGCCGACCGGCCATGGTTTCCTCGCGTCGAGGCGCGCTTCAAGGCGGCGCAGGGCATGGCGGTGCGCAAGGCCCTGGAGACCCGTACGACGCTGCTGCACATTCTCGGCCTGCTCGGCGGACGCTGGCCGCACACGCTGGCGATCCAGCCCGGCGGCGTCACGCGCGGCGCGGATTCACGCGACAAGATGCGGCTAACGGCGACGCTCAGCGCGGTGCGCGGCGCGCTGGAGGAGCGGCTCTTCGGCGCGAAGCTGGAGCGCGTCGCCGAGCTTGCCTCCGTCGCCGAGCTCGAGCGCTGGCGCGCGACGGGGCCGGAGGGCGATTTCCGGCTGTTCCTCGAGGTCGCCGCCGACCTCGAGCTCGATCGGCTCGGCCGCGCCTATGACCGTTATCTCAGCTATGGCGCCTATCCCGGCGCGGAAGGCCCGCTCTATGCACGCGGCATCTTCACCGACGAGGAGCTGGGGGGCGTGGACACCTCTGCCATCGCCGAGGATCACACCAATGCGCGGATGGAGGGCCGCACGCGGCCGCATCATCCATTCGAGGGCTCGACCTTTCCCGATGCCGAGGACGAGACCGGCTACAGCTGGTGCAAGGCGCCCCGGCTCGACGGCCTTCCGTTCGAGACCGGCGCCGTCGCCCGGCAGATCGTCGACGGCCATCCGCTGATCCGCGACATGGTGCAGCGAGTTGGTGGCAGCGTGCAGGCGCGGGTGGTGGCGCGGCTGCTGGAGACCGCGCGAACCTTGATCGCCATGGAAAGCTGGGTCCGTGACCTGCGGCCCGGCGAACAATGGTGCGCACAGGGAACCATGCCGGGCTACGGCCGCGCGGCGGGCCTCACCGAGGCCGCACGCGGCGCGCTGGGCCACTGGCTGCGGGTGGAGAATGGCCGCATCGCCGGCTATCAGATCATCGCGCCGACGACGTGGAATTTCTCCCCGCGCGACGCGGCGGGAGTGCCGGGGCCGCTGGAAGTCGCGCTGGTCGGCGCCCCGATCCGGCAGGGCGAGACGACGCCGGTGGCGGTGCAGCACATCGTGCGCTCCTTCGATCCCTGCATGGTCTGCACGGTGCATTGAGCGACACATGCCCACCGAGGAGATCATCGTCCGCGGCGTCGTGCAGGGCGTGGGTTTTCGTCCCTTCGTGTGGCGGCTGGCACAGCGTTTCGGGATCGATGGCGAGGTCAGCAATCGCGGCGATGCCGTCGTCATCGCCGCCTCGGGCGAGCAGGCGGCGCTGGAGGCGCTGGTCCATGCGCTGACGGCGGAAGCCCCGCCGCTCGCACAGGTCGACAGCGTCAGCCGCGAGCTTGCCGCGCCTTTCGCTGGGCACGGCTTTGCCATAGCCGCGAGCGCTCCGGGCACGGTGTCCGTCGGCGTGGTGGCGGACATCGCGACCTGCCCGGCCTGCCTTGCGGAAATGCGCGATCCCGCCGCCCGCCGTCATCGCTACGCCTTCACCAACTGCACCGATTGCGGGCCACGCTTCTCCATCGTCGAGGGGCTGCCCTATGACCGCGCCACCACCACGATGCGCGGCTTCGCCATGTGCTCCGACTGCCGGGCGGAGTACGACAACCCTGCCGACCGGCGTTTCCACGCCCAGCCCATCGCCTGTCCCGCCTGCGGGCCTCGCCTCGTGCTGGACGGCGACGACGATCCCATCCTGGCCGCGGCCGCCCGGCTGCGCCACGGCCGGATCCTCGCCATCAAGGGCATTGGCGGCTTCCACATAGCCTGCGACGCCACCAACGAGGCGAGTGTCGCGGAGCTGCGCGCCCGCAAGTGCCGCCCCTCCAAGCCGCTGGCGGTCATGGTCCGCGATCGCGCCATGCTGGAGGCGCTTTGCGAGGCGAGCGAGGCCGAGCATGCCGCCCTCGGCCGCCCTTCCGCTCCCATCGTGCTGCTGCGGATGCGCGAGGATGCCGCGATCGCGCCCTCGGTCGCCCCCCGCCAGAACCGGCTCGGCGTGATGCTGCCCTATACGCCGCTGCATCACCGGCTCATGGAAGCCATGAGCCGGCCGCTGGTCATGACGAGCGGCAACCGCTCCAGCGAGCCGCAGATATTTCGTGACGCCGATGCCTTCTCCGGCCTGGCGGGCATCGTCGACGACTTCCTCACCCATGACCGTCCCATCGCGCGGCGGCTCGACGACAGCGTCGTGCAGGTCGCCGCCGGCCGCGTGCAGGTGATGCGGCGCGGGCGTGGGCTGGCGCCTGTCCCGCGCGACCTGCCGGCCGGCTTCGCGAACGCGCCGCCCGTGCTTGCGCTGGGCGGCGATCTGAAGAGCGCCGTGTGTCTCACCCTCGGTGGCAAGGCGCTGCTCTCCCATCATCTCGGCGATTTGGAGGAGCCGGCGACCCAGGACGAGTTCGAGAGCGCCATCGCGGACCACGCCGCCTTGTTCGCCCACGAGCCCGCCGCCATCGCCGTCGATCTGCATCCCGGCTACCGTCCGAGCCGGTTCGGCGCGGCGCTGGCGGCCGAGCGTGGTCTGCCGATGATCGCCGTCCAGCATCATCATGCCCATATCGCCACCGCCATGGCCGAGCATGGCTGGCCGTTGGACGCCGGCAAGGTGATCGGCATCGCTCTGGACGGGCTGGGGCTGGGCGAGGACGGCCTTATCTGGGGGGCGGAGATCCTGCTCTGCGATTATCGGACAAGCCGGCGCCTCGCCCATATCAAGCCGATCCCGCTGGCCGGAGGGGACGCCGCCAGCCGCGAGCCGTGGCGCGTCCTGCTCGCCCATCTCGATGCCGCGCTCGGGCCGGAGGCTCTGCCGGCCGATCTGTTCGAGGGTTTTCCCGTCGCCACGCTGCGGGCCATGATCGCGCGCGGCATCAACGCGCCGCTGGCGAGCTCCGCCGGGCGACTGTTCGACGCCGTGGCCGCGCTGCTCGGCCTCGCGCCGCCCCAGCTCGGCTTCGAGGGCGAGGCGGCGATGGCGCTGCAGGCGGCGGCGGAAGCGGCGCCGGACGGACAGCCGCCCTATTCCTTCGCCACGGAGAAGGCGGGCGATCTCCTCGCGATCGATCCGGCGCCGATGTGGCGGGCGGCGTGTGCCGACCGCATGGCGGGCCTCGCACCGGCGCTCATCGCCCGGCGATTCCACGAGGGGGTGGCGGATGTCTTCGCCGGCCTCGCCCTTTCCCTCGCCGGGCAGCACGGGACGAGAACGGTCGCGCTCTCCGGCGGCGTGTTCCAGAACGCGCTGCTGCTGGAGGCCGTCCTGCGCCGTCTTGAAGGCGGCGGCGTCGACATCCTCGTCCCCGAGCAGGTGCCGGCCAACGATGGCGGGCTTGCCTTCGGCCAGGCCGCCGTCGCGGCGGCACGGCTCCTGCCGGGCTGAGGTACCGGTAAGCAGCTTTCCGCCAGCGTTGGAAAGCGCATGTCCGGCTTCCGGCGGTGCCGCACCGAAAATCGCTCAATAGATTGATATCGTTCAAAATTTCACGGTGGCACGGGCGTTGCTGAACACTGTCCCCAGCCGGCCGCCTCGACGCGCCCGGCCTTCGACAATTGGAGGGAGGTCGCATGCAAGGGCTCGAAACATTCTACGAGGTGATGCGGCGGCAGGGCATCACCCGCCGCTCATTCCTGAAATACTGCTCGCTCACCGCCGCGGCGCTGGGTCTGGGGCCGGAATTCGTGCCGCAGATCGCCCATGCCATGGAGACCAAGCCCCGCACGCCGGTGCTGTGGCTGCATGGGCTGGAATGCACCTGCTGCTCGGAGAGCTTCATCCGCTCGGCCCATCCGCTGGCCAAGGATGTCGTTCTGTCGATGATCTCGCTCGACTACGACGACACGCTGATGGCCTCCGCCGGCCATCAGGCGGAAGCGATCCTCCACGAGGTGATGGAGAAGTACAAAGGCAATTACATCCTCGCGGTGGAGGGCAACCCGCCGTTGAACGAAGACGGCATGTTCTGCATCGTCGGCGGCAAGCCCTTCCTCGACCAGCTGCGCATGGTGGCGAAGGACGCCAAGGCGGTCATCTCCTGGGGCTCCTGCGCCTCGCATGGCTGCGTGCAGGCCGCCCGCCCGAACCCGACCCGCGCGACGCCGGTGCACGAGGTCATCACCGACAAGCCGATCATCAAGGTGCCCGGCTGCCCGCCCATCGCCGAGGTGATGACCGGCGTCATCACCTACATGCTGACCTTCGACCGCATTCCCGAGCTCGACCGGCAGGGCCGGCCGAAGATGTTCTACTCCCAGCGCATCCACGACAAATGCTACCGCCGGCCGCATTTCGACGCCGGCCAGTTCGTCGAGGCCTTCGACGACGAGGGCGCGCGCAAGGGCTACTGCCTGTACAAGGTCGGCTGCAAGGGACCGACCACCTACAATGCCTGTTCCACCGTGCGCTGGAACGAGGGCACGTCCTTCCCGATCCAGGCCGGCCACGGCTGCATCGGCTGCTCGGAGGACGGCTTCTGGGACAAGGGCTCCTGGTATGCCCGCCTGTCCGACCTGCATGGCGTCGGTTTCGGCGTTGAATCGAACGCCGACCGGGTGGGTCTCGCCGCCGCCGGCGTCGTCGGCGGCGCGGTGGCAGTACATGCCGCCGTCAGCGCGCTCAAGCGCGCCCAGCACAAGGGCGATATCGGCTCCGGCGGTTCCAGCCACACGGGAGACGCGGCATGACCATCCAGACGCCGAACGGCTTCAGCCTCGACACCACCGGCAAGCGCATCGTGGTCGATCCGGTCACCCGCATCGAAGGCCACATGCGCTGCGAGGTGAACGTCGATTCCAACAACGTCATCCGCAACGCCGTCTCCACCGGCACGATGTGGCGCGGGCTCGAAGTCATCCTGAAGGGCCGCGATCCGCGCGATGCCTGGGCCTTCGTCGAGCGCATCTGCGGCGTGTGCACCGGCTGCCACGCGCTCGCCTCGGTGCGCGCGGTTGAAGACGCGCTCGACATCAAGATCCCCTACAACGCCCACCTGATCCGCGAGATCATGGCCAAGGTGCTGCAGTGGCACGACCATGTCGTGCACTTCTATCACCTGCATGCGCTCGACTGGGTGAACCCGGTCAATGCGCTGAAGGCGGACCCGAAGGCGACCTCGCAGCTTCAGCAGATGGTCGGGCCGGACCATCCGATGTCGAGCCCCGGCTATTTCCGCGACATCCAGAACCGGCTGAAGAAATTCGTCGAGAGCGGCCAGCTCGGCCTGTTCAAGAACGGCTACTGGGACAACCCGGCCTACAAGCTGCCGCCCGAGGCGGACCTGATGGCGGTGGCGCATTATCTGGAGGCGCTCGACTTCCAGAAGGAGATCGTCAAGGTCCACACCGTGTTCGGCGGCAAGAACCCGCATCCGAACTACATGGTGGGCGGCGTGCCCTGCGCCATCAACATGGAAGGCAACATGTCGGCCGGCGCTCCCCTGAACATGGAGCGGCTGAACTTCGTCCACCAGCGCCTGATCGAGGCCTACGAGTTCTCGAAGAATGTCTACGTCCCGGACGTCATCGCCATCGCCTCTTTCTACAAGGACTGGCTGCATGGCGGCGGGCTCTCGGCCACCAACGTCATGGACTACGGCGACTACGAACTGGTGCCCGGCGACAAGAAGACGGACCAGCTTCCCGGCGGCGTGATCCTCAACGGCAATTGGGACGAGGTTCATCCCATCGACCCGCGTGATCCCGAGCAGGTTCAGGAGTTCGTGGCGCATAGCTGGTACAGCTATGGCGACGAGACCAAGGGCCTGCATCCGTGGGACGGCATCACCGAGCCGAAGTTTCAGCTCGGCCCGAAGACGGTCGGCACCAAGACCGATATCCGCGAGCTCGACGAGGCGGCGAAATATTCGTGGATCAAGGCGCCGCGCTGGCGCGGCCATGCCGTCGAGGTTGGGCCGTTGTCGCGCTACATCCTCGCCTGGGGCCACAACGTCACCTTCGTGCGGGACCAGATCACCGATGCGGTGGGACGGTTCAACTCGCTCGCCGGCACCAGCCTCACGCCGAAGCAGGCGCTGCCCTCCACGATCGGGCGCACGCTCGCCCGCGCGCTGGAGGCGCACTACTGCGCCAAGATGATGCTGGACGATTTCGAGCGGCTGATCGGCAACATCAAGGCCGGCGACAGCTCGACCGCCAATGTCGACAAATGGGATCCGGCGACCTGGCCGAAGGAGGCCAAGGGGGTGGGCACCGTGGCGGCGCCGCGCGGCGGCAATGCGCACTGGATCAAGATCAGGGACGGGCGCATCGAGAACTACCAGTGCGTGGTGCCCACCACCTGGAATGGCGGCCCGCGCGACCCGCAGGGCAATATCGGCGCCTTCGAGGCCTCGCTGATGAACACGCCGATGGAACGCCCGGAGGAGCCGGTCGAAATCCTGCGCACGCTGCATTCCTTCGATCCGTGCCTTGCCTGCTCGACGCACGTCATCGCGCCGGATGGCGAGGAGATGGCGCGCGTGACGGTGCGCTGAGGGGGATGAGACATGGCCAGCCTCGACCACACGCCGGCGGATATAGCCGCTGAGAAACCCAGCCGCGTCACCGCGGTCTATGTCTATGAAGCGCCGGTGCGCCTCTGGCACTGGACCAACGCGCTTTCCATCACCGTGCTCGCCGTCACCGGCTATCTGATCGGCTCGCCCCTGCCGACCATGTCGGGCGAAGCGAGCACGCATTACGTGATGGGAACGATCCGCTTCCTGCACTTCGCTGCCGGCTACGTCTTCGCCGTCGGCTTCATCTTCCGCATCTACTGGGCCTTTGTCGGCAACCACCACGCGCGGCAGCTCTTCGTGCTGCCCTTCTGGCGCCGCTCCTTCTGGAACGGGTTGATCGACGAGGCCAAGTGGTACCTGTTCCTGAAGAACCGGCCGAAGAAGTACATCGGCCACAACCCGCTCGCGCAGTTCGCCATGTTCTTCGCGATCGGCATCGGCTCGGTGTTCATGATCGTCACCGGCTTCGCGCTCTATTCGGAGGGCGCCGGTCCCGGCAGCTGGCAGGATCATCTGTTCGGCTGGGTGATCCCGCTGATGGGCGGCAGCATGGCGGTGCACACCTGGCACCATCTCGGCATGTGGGCGATCCTGATCTTCGTGATCATCCACGTCTACGCCGCCATCCGCGAGGACATCATGTCCCGCCAGTCCATGGTGTCGACCATGATCTCCGGGATGCGAACCTTCAAGGATGACGACCCGGACTAGCTGCCGGGCGACGAGGTCCCGGTTTCGACCGGTGCCGGCCATGTGGGGACATGGCCGTATTGGGCGCGGCTTCGGCCGCGCCCATTTTTATGCGTCTGGACAGAATCCTTCCATATCGTCCAATAATTGGATGATAAGTTTGCAGCGCGGGCCGCACGCCTTTTGGCGATGTCATAATTTATGATGTTATTTCAATGAATTACGAATTTTCGGCGATTTGGCACAGGACTTGATTTAAGAAACATTCGAAACAGAGCGGCAGCAGACCGCTCAGTGAATGGACGCCTAGGGAAAACGCACCGGGGGGAGGACGTCGCATGGGCGACGAACGCATTCTTGTGCTCGGCATCGGCAACATATTGTGGGCGGACGAGGGCTTCGGCGTCCGCGTCGTCGAGGAGCTGCATGCGCGCTACGAGCTGCCCGAGCACGTCACCGCGCTCGATGGCGGCACGCAGGGCCTCTATCTGCTGCCCTATCTGGAAGAGGCCGATGCTGTCATCATCGTCGATGCCATCGACTACGGCCTGCCGCCCGCCACGCTGAAGCAGCTCCGCGACGACGAGGTGCCGGCCGTGCTCGGCACCCGCAAGGTGAGCCTGCACCAGACCGGCTTCCAGGAAGTGCTGGCCCTGCTCAGGTTCCGCGGCTGCGCACCGGAACGGCTGCGCCTCGTGGGCGTCCAGCCCGAACGGCTCGACGACTATGGCGGCGGCCTCACCCCCGCCATTGCCGCGCAGGTGGAGCCCGCGCTCGCCATGGTGCTCGATCTGCTCGCCGGCGAGTTCGGCATCGTGGCGACGCCGCGCCGTTCCGCGGAGGGCTTCACGCCGCCCGCCGTCAGCCGCGAGGAATACGAGGCGGGCCGGCCGGCTGCGGAGGACGCCTGTCGCATCGGCGACGGCCGCGTTCTCGCCGGCTGGCGCTAGGAGCGCGGCCATGTGCCTGGGCATCCCGATGGAGATCATCAGCATGGACGGCCTCGCCGCGCGGTGCCGGGCGGGAGGGGAGGTTCACCTCGTCGACCTGTCGCTGCTGCCGGAGGCGCAGCCCGGCGACCATGTCCTCACCTTCCTCGGGACCGGCCGGCGGCTGCTCGACGCGCAGGAGGCCCGCCTCATCGCGCAGGCCCTCGATGCGGTCGCGGCAGCGATGAACGGGCAGGCCGCCGACATCGAGCATGCCTTTGCCGACCTGATCGGGCGTGAGCCGACCTTGCCGGCTCACCTTGCCCCGCTCCTTCCATCACGCTCGGAGCCCGAAGCATGACATCCGAAACGCTCCACCCGCTGGTGGCCCGGCTGACCAGCGCGCATGGCTTTCCCTATCTCGACAGCGAGGAAGCCGCCGTCGCCGGGCTGCCGCCGGGCGACAGCCTGCTGTTCCTGCCCGCCCACGGCAAGGCGCACATGGAGACGCCGGACATCGCCGTGGTGCTACCGGAGCTCGTCGGCGTGCTCGGCGGGGGCTCCACGATAGGCGGCGCCGTGGCGGGCCCGGCCTATGAGAAGCGGCTACGCGAACAGCTCGGCATCGCCTTGCCCGCCATCGTGGTTATGCGCGGCGGCCGCCCGCTCGGCTCGCTGTCGCGCATGCGCGATTGGGACGAGTTCATCGAGCGCCTGTCCGCCGTCATCGCCGGCCCCGCCGCCACCAGCCATTGAGGCGCATCATGTCGTCGATCCCTTTCGCCACCGTCCCGCCGATCGGATACGGCCCCGGCACCCAGCCGGACGAGGACGCGGATGGCCTTGCCTATCTCGCCATGCCGTCCGGCATGCGGATCTACGAGCCGCATCTGCCGGAGATCGACGATCCCGCGCGCTTCGAGCCCGCCTTCGCCGCGCTGGAGGCGATCCGCGCGGCGCTGGAGGCGTGGACCGCGCAGGGCTCGACCTCCGTCGCGCTGGGCCAGCTGGACGCCGCGAACCGGGCGCTTCTCGACGAGACCCTCGGCGAAGGCGAAGTGGCCATCGTGGTCGAGGCGCCGGGCGAGCGCGTGGAGATCCAGGAAGCGACCTGCGCTGGGGTGTGGCGCGTGCGCGGAACCTCGACGGCGGCGGGCAGGGCGCCCGTCCTGCGCGAGCGCATCGAGATCGCCGCCTTTCCGCGCGGGGCGCTGGTGCGCGCCTTTCCGCGCGAATGGCCGGTCGACCTCGACTATGCGAGCAAGCCGAGGCCGGGCGTGGTCAACGCACCCGCCATCCTCACCGAGATCGTGCACAAGAGCCGCGAGCACCGGCCCGGCATGATGCCGCATGTGGTCAATCTCAGCCTGCTGCCGCACACGCCGGACGATCTCGGCCTGATCGAGGCCTGCCTGGGGCGCGGCGGCATCACCATCCTGTCGCGCGGCTACGGCAATTGCCGCATCGACGCCACCGCGACCGCCGGGGTCTGGCGGGTGCGCTACTACAATTCCGCCGATACGCTGATCCTCGACACCTTCGAGGTTACGGACGTACCGGAGGTCGCCTGCGCCGCACCGGAGGACATCGCCGATTCCGCGATCCGCCTCGCCGATATTCTCGCCGCGCTGCGCTAGGAGCCGATCATGCTGACCAAGCGCTTCGAAGGCTCCTTCCTCGGCGACACCGCCCGCCTCGCGCCCGGCTCCGTGCTCGAATGCAAGATCTGCTGGCATGTCTACGATCCGGCGGAGGGGTGCGACGACTGGCAGGTGCCTGCCGGCACCGCGTTCGCGGATTTGCCCGAGGACTGGCGCTGCCCGAAATGCGACGGCGCGCGCGACCAGTTCATGGTGATCGACCATGACGGCGAAGCGCTTCCCGCGCCGCAGGCCTCGCCTCTCGCGGTCTCGCCCCTCGCGGTCTCGCCCCTCGCAGCCCCGACGGAGCGGAGTGGCGGGGAGCAGCTTCTGGCCGCGCTGGCCGCCGATCTGCCGAGGCGCTTCGAGGCGGCGTTCAAGGAAATCCATGTCGGCCAGATGCGCGGCGTCCCGCTGCTCAACGAGACGCTGGAGGTGAAGGCCGTCGGCTTCCATGCCCATGAGGGCCGTGTGCTCGGCATCCTCATCACCCCGTGGTTCATGAACATCGTGCTGGCGCCCGGGCCGGAGGAGGACTGGTCGGCGGTGGTGCCGGGAGCGAAGGAGTTCATCGCCTTTCCTTCGGGCCATTACGAATTCGTCGGCGCGAACCGGCCCGAGACCGGTCCCTACAAGGCGTGCTCGCTGTTCTCGCCGATGTTCGACTTCACCTCGATGCTGCAGGCGACCGAGACCGCCCGTGCCGCGCTCGCCGCGCTGTTCGATCCGGCCATCCGCGAGGAAGGCGATCGCTCCGGCGAGATACGCCGGACGCGGGAACAGGCCGAGCGCAGTACGCCGGAGCTAGCGGAGTCCGGAGTCGGGGAGGGAAGCCCCGACGCCTCGGGCAAGCCCGAAGCGCCGACGCGGCGCGCGCTGATCTTCGGTGCCGGGCTCGCTTCCGACGGTACCGCGTCGCGGGAGGCGGCCGGGTCATGATCGGGACGCTCGATATCGCGCTGGATGCCGACCAGGCGCACCCAGCCTGGCGCGTGACGACCGCCGGGCGAGCGGATGCCGCCGGCTGGCTCGTCGGCCGCCGCGCGGAGGAGGCGGCACTGCTGATACCGCGCGTCTTCAATCTCTGCGCCAGCGCCCATGCCGAGGCGGCACGCGGGGCGCTCGGCCTGTCGTCCGGCGATGTCGAGGGCGGTGCGCTGTCCCGGCAGGAACGGCTGCGCGACCATGCGGTGGCCGTTCTCTGCGACTGGCCGGCAATGCTCGACGGCGCCCCGGATCGCGACGCATTGAAAGGCCTCGCAGGGGGCTCGGCCGATGCGATGGGCGCGCTTCGCTCGCGCCTGCTCGGCATCGAGATCGACCTTGCCGGCGGTACGGCGCGCACGCTCGACCGATGGCTGGGCGGCGGCGCGAGCGTCACCGCCCGCCTGCTGGCCCAACTGCGCGCCACGCTCGATCCTGCCTGGGGCCGGGCCGAACTGCCCACGCCAGAACTGGCAGAGGTGGTCGCGGCGCTCGCGGCGGGCGCCCCGACCGTGCCACGCGAGACCACGGCCGCCGACCGATGGCGGGGCACGCCGATGCTCGCCGAGCTGGTGGCGCGCGAGGGCATGAGCTTGTTCGTGCGCATGCTGGCCCGCCTGCTCGACCTGCTGGCCTGCGTCGACGCCGGCCGCGCCTCTCCCGGAGACCATCCGCGCTCGCCCGGAGCGGGCATAGGCCTTGCCCGTGCCGCCCGCGGCCTGCTTGCCCACCGCGCCCGCGTCGTCGGCGGCATCGTCACGGACTACCGCATCCTCTCGCCGAGCGCCTGGAATCTGGCGGAAGGCGGCCTGCTCGGGCGTATGCTCGCCGCCTTGCCGATGGGAGCGCAGACGCCGATGCTGGCACGCCTCGCCGTCTCCTGCGTCAATCCCTGCGTGCCGGTGAGGCTGCGCTTCGGCGCCATGGAGGAGGCCCGCCATGCATGAGATGGCGCTGTGCGAAAGCTTGCTGGATTCGTTGCGCGACGCCGCCCGCGACCACGGCTTCGCCAGGGTCACCAAGGTGCGGCTGGCGGTTGGCGCGTTCGCGGGCGTGGAGATCGAGGCGCTGCGCTTTGGCTTCGACGTGGTGATGCGTGGCTCGCTGGCCGAGAGCGCGGAACTGGAAATCCTCAGTGAGCCCGGCACCGCCTGGTGCTTCGACTGCGGCGCGACGGTGGGCCTGGCCGACCGCCTGTCACCCTGTCCCGACTGCGGAGGGGAGAGGCTGCGGCCGAATGGCGGCACCGACATGCGGATCAAGGATCTGGAGGTGGTTTGATGTGCGTCTCATGCGGCTGCGGACCCGACGAGGTCACGATATCCGGCGCTCATGGCGAGCATCGCCACCATGCGCACGGCCACGCTCAGTCCTATGATCATGGTCATGGAGATGCCCACGATCATTCCCACGCCCATGATGAGGGGCATCATCATCATCACGGCGAAGCCTCCGGGACCGACGCCACGCGCCTGGTCGAGATCGAGCGCGGCATCCTCGCCAAGAATGACGCCTATGCTGCGCAGAACCGTGCCCGCCTGAACGCCGGCGGCATCGTCGCGCTCAATCTTCTGGCGGGGCCGGGTGCCGGGAAGACGACGCTGCTGGTCGAGACATTGCGCGCCCTCGGTGCGCGCGCGCCGGCCGCGGTGATCGAGGGCGACCAGCAGACCGCCAACGACGCCGAGCGCATCCGCGCCACCGGCACTCCCGCCGTGCAGATCAACACCGGCAAGGGCTGCCATCTCGACGCGCACATGGTCGGGCATGCGCTGGACGAACTGCCCCTGCCGCCGGGCGGCCTGCTGTTCATCGAGAATGTCGGCAACCTCGTCTGCCCCGCCGCCTTCGATCTCGGCGAGGAGGTGCGGGTGACGCTGCTCTCGGTTACCGAAGGCGAAGACAAGCCGCTGAAATATCCCGACATCTTCCAATCCGCCGACCTCGTTCTGCTCACCAAGATCGATCTGCTGCCTCATCTCGACATCGACATCGCCGCGATGGAGCGCAACATCGCGCGGATCAATCCCGTCGCGCCGATCATCCATGCCAGCGCCAAGGCGGGGGGCAGCGGCCTCGCCGCCTGGCTCGACTGGCTGGGCGACGTTCGGCGCCGGCGGCTCGACGGCCTCGCGGCGGACGCGGAGAGCCGGGCCAAATCCCTTCGCGCCGCCGCGGAGGCACTCCCGTGAGCCAGACGCTTCCCGGCATCCTCGTCGTCGACGACGAGCCGCGTTCGGCCGAAGTGATCGCGCGCGTGCTCGGCGAGGATTTCGAGGTCCACACCGCCCTGGGTGCTTCCGGCGCGCTGGAGGTTCTCGAGAAGGAGTGGATCCAGGTCATCTTCTGCGATCAGCGCATGCCCGAGCGTTCGGGGGTCGACCTGCTCACCGAGATCCGCCGGCGCTGGCCGGACGTCGTGCGCATCATCGTGACCGGCTACACCGATCCGCAGGACATGATCGGCGCCATCAACGAGGCCGGGATCTACCAGTTCATCACCAAGCCCTGGCACCCCGACCAACTGCTTCTGGCGGCGCAGGGAGCCGCACGGCTCTACCATCTCCAGCGCGAATACGACCGGCTTTCGCTCGAGCTCAAGCTCGCCGTGCCTGCGGCCGAAGTCCGCTTCGCCGAACAGCACGAGCGCGTGCTGCGCAGCTATCATTTCGACGCGCTGGTGCGTGCGCCCGGCAGCCCGCTGAACGAGGTCTGCCGCCGGGCTGCGCAGGTCGCGGCCTTCGACATCCCGGTATTGGTGCTCGGCGAGACCGGCACCGGCAAGGAATTGCTGGCCCGTGCCATCCATTATTCGAGCCTGCGCTCGGAGCGGCCGTTCTTCGCGGTGAACTGCGGGGCCATCCCGGATGAACTGCTGGAATCGGAACTGTTCGGCCACCGGAAGGGCTCCTTCACCGGCGCCCATGCCAACCGCATCGGCCTGCTCGACCAGGCCGACGGCGGCACCATCCTGCTCGACGAGATCGGCGACGTCTCGCCCGCCTTCCAGGTCAAGCTGCTGCGGTTCCTGCAGGAGGGCGAGATCCGTCCCGTCGGCGCGAACGAGGCCAAACGCGTCGATGTGCGCGTGGTCGCCGCCACGCATCGCGATCTCGCCGGAGAGGTGAAGGCCGGCCGCTTCCGCGAGGACCTGTATTACCGGCTGTCCGCCATGGTGCTGACGCTGCCGCCGCTGCGCGAGCGCCGGGGCGACCTGCCGGTGCTCGCCTTGCGCATCCTCGACGGCCTGTCGGGCACGCATGGCAAGCGCACCAAGGGCTTTACCGAGGAAGCGCTGGCCTGCATCGAGGCCTATGACTGGCCGGGTAACGTGCGCGAATTGCAGAACGAGCTCACGCGCATGCTGGTGCTGGGCGGCGGCGAACTCCTGGGAGCCGACCTCCTGTCGCCTCATGTGCTGCGTGGAGCCTCCGCCTCCGCCGCCAATGCCGCACCGTCCGATCTTGCCATCCGGGACACCGGTCCGCTCAAGGACCGCATCGAGCGGATGGAAGCCTTGATCCTGATGGAAACGCTGCTGCGCTGCCGCTGGAACAAGAGCCGCGCAGCCGAAGAACTCGGCCTGTCCCGTGTCGGGCTGCGCGCAAAGCTCGACCGTTACGGCATTGCCCGCGACAGCACTTTCGGCCGCAGTCACTAGGGAGAAATCGTCATGTGTCTCGGAATTCCTGGTCGCATCGTCGCCATCGTCGACGAGGACGCCATGCTCGCCAGCGTCGATGTCTCCGGCGTGCGGCGTACCGTCGACGTGGTCTGCGTTGCAGAACCCGGCGGGAGCCTCGATGCGCTGGTCGGCGCGTGGGTGCTGGTCCATGTCGGCTTCGCGATGAGCGTCATCGACGAGGAGGAGGCCGCCGCCACGCTCAAGGTACTCACCGAGATCGGCGAGGCCGAGGGCGAGATCGAGGCGATGCGCACCGGCAGCGTCGAACCCTTCCATTCATCCCACGCGCCCCGCGCGCAGTGATCGGGAGCCCCGTCATGCGTTACGTCGATGAATTCCGCGACCCCGCCTTGGCGCGCGGCCTGATCCGCGAGATCGAGACTCTCGCCGCCCGTATGGAGCGCGGCCGCGACCGGCCCTTCTCGATCATGGAAGTGTGCGGCGGGCATACCCATGCCATCTTCCGCTACGGGCTCGAGGGCTTGCTGCCTGATATCATCGAGTTCGTGCATGGTCCGGGCTGTCCGGTCTGCGTGCTGCCCATGGGGCGCGTCGACGACTGCGTGACCATCGCCGAGCGACCGGAAGTCATCTTCGCCACCTTCGGCGACGCCATGCGCGTGCCCGGCTCGCGCAAGAGCCTGCTCGTGGCCAAGGCGGACGGCGCCGATGTGCGCATGGTCTATTCGCCGCTGGACGCGCTGGCACTCGCCCGGCGGAACCCGGACCGCGAGGTGGTGTTCTTCGGCCTCGGTTTCGAGACGACCATGCCGTCGACCGCCCTCACCGTAATGCGGGCGGCGCGCGAGGGCATCGGCAATTTCTCGATCTTCTGCAACCACATCACCATCATTCCGACCCTGCGGGCGCTCCTGGAGATGCCCGATCTCGGCATAGACGGCTTCATCGGGCCGGGGCACGTCTCGATGGTCATCGGCACCGAACCCTACCGCTTCATCGCCGAGGAGTTTGCCAAGCCGATGGTTGTGGCCGGTTTTGAGCCGATCGATCTGCTGCAATCGCTGCTGATGGTGCTGCGCCAGCTCGACGAGGGGCGGGCGGCCATCGAAAACCAATATGCGCGGGTGGTGCCGGACGCGGGCAATCCCCGCGCGATGGGCGCGGTGGAAGAGGTCTACGAACTGCGCCCGACCTTCGAATGGCGCGGACTGGGCTCCATCGCGCATTCCGGCGTGCGGCTGCGCGAGGCCTACGCCTCGTTCGATGCCGAGCGGCGCTTCGCCATGCCGGAGATTCAGGTCGCCGATCCCGATTCCTGCCGCTGCGGCGAAGTGCTGACCGGGCAGCTGAAGCCGTGGGCGTGTCCGATGTTCGGCACCGCCTGCACGCCGGAAACCCCGCTCGGGGCCCTGATGGTGTCCTCGGAAGGCTCCTGCGCCGCTTATTATCAGTACGGTGGCATGCGCCAGCCTCAGCTGGAGGGCGCGGCATGAACCCGGTCTTCCCGCTGCCGCTCCGCGCGCCACGTCGCGCCCTGCCGAAAACCGTCACGCTGGCCCATGGCGGCGGGGGCAGCGCCATGCGCGACCTCATCGACGAGGTGTTCATCGACACCTTCAACGGCACCACCGGTGCTCCCGAGGACCAGGCCCGCTTCGACCTTGCCGCACTGACGGCGAAAGGCGACCGGCTTGCCTTCACCACCGACGGGTTCGTCGTGGATCCGCTGTTCTTCCCCGGCGGTGACATCGGCAAGCTTGCGGTCTGCGGCACGATCAACGACCTCGCCGTCGGTGCCGCCAAGCCCATAGCCCTGTCCTGCGCGGTCATCATCGAGGAAGGCCTGCCCCTCGAAACCTTGCGGGCGGTGGCGCGCTCCATGGCCGACGCGGCCCATGCGGCGGGCGTGCCCATCGTCACCGGCGACACCAAGGTCGTGGCGCGCGGTGCCTGCGACAAGCTTTTCATCACCACCACCGGCATCGGCGTGGTGCGGACCGGCATGGATGTGGGCATAGGCCGCGCGCGGCCGGGCGACGTCGTTCTGGTCAACGGCCAGCTCGGCGACCATGGCGCGGCGATATTGAACGCACGCGGCGATCTCGCGCTCCAGGCGGAAATCGAAAGCGACTGCGCGGCGCTGCATGACCTGATCGACATGCTCGTCACCGCCGCGCCCGGCGTGCGCACCCTGCGTGATGCCACCCGTGGCGGCGTCGCGGCCGTGCTCAACGAATTGGCGTCGGCGAGCGGCGTCGGCGTACGCATCCGCGAACTCGACACGCCGATCCGCAGCGATGTGCAAGGTTTCTGCGAGATTCTCGGCCTTGACCCGCTCTATCTCGCCAATGAGGGCAAGATCGTCGCCGTCGTGCCGCCCGATCAGGCCGAGGCGGCACTGTGCGTCCTGCGTGCGCATCCGCTCGGCCGCGACGCGGCGCAGATCGGCGTGGTGACCGACGGCCGGCCCGGCCGGGTCGTCATGCAGACCCGCTTCGGCGGAGAGCGCATCGTAGACATGCTGGTCGGCGACCAGCTTCCCCGCATCTGTTGATCCGACACCTCGTCTCAGGAGCAGACCTATGGCTATCCGTTTTCCTCGTGCAGCGGCCTTCGCCACGGCACTCGCTGCCGCTGCACTCAGCCCGACACTCGCCCTCGCGCACACGGGGGGCGCCGATGCCCACGGCTTCGTGCATGGCTTCATGCACCCTCTCACCGGGTTGGATCACATCCTCGCCATGGTCACGGTCGGCATCCTTGCCTGGCAACTTGGCGGACGGGCGATCTGGGCCGTGCCGGCCGCCTTCGTAAGCGTCATGGCGCTCGGCGGAGCCGTCGGAGTGATGGGAATCGAGATACCCTTCGTCGAACTCGGTATCGCGCTGTCGGTCGTCGTGCTCGGCGCGGCGGTTGCGCTTCGGATCAAGGCGCCGCTCGCGCTTGCCGTGGGCCTCGTCGGCTTCTTCGCCATCTTCCATGGCTACGCGCACGGTGCCGAGATTCCGGAGAACGCCGGGGGCCTGGAATACGGCATCGGCTTCATGATCGGGACGACCCTTCTCCACATTGCCGGCCTGGGGCTCGGCCTCGCCATCGCGCGCATCACGGATGCCCATGGTCGGGACTGGACCCGCGCCGTCGGTGCCCTCGTCTGCCTGATCGGCGTGGGTCTCGTGACGGGAATGCTGTGATTTGCCGACCTCACCGACGGTCGGCGACGTCCTGAGCAAAGTCGGCTGCCCCCTCGTCGAGGTGGCGGCCGACGAGCCTCTCGAGTCCGTCGCCCGCCTGCTCATCTTCTGCGGCCTCGATGCCGTTCTGCTGGTGCGGTCCTGCGGCAGGGCCGAACGGATCATATCGACGCGAGAGCTGATCTGCTCGTGCTTGCCGGGCGAGAGGGCAGCCCCGCTGGCGCCGGAACTGCTGCGATGCAGTCCCGACGATCCCATCTTCTGCATCGCCAGAACGATGTTTCACGGCGATCACGACGCACTAGTGGTCGAAGAGGATGGGAAAAGGCTCGCGCTCATCACGGTCGAAAATCTTGCGGAGTACCTCGTAATGGGAGGTGACGCGCACTCCGCGTCGCCATAGCCGAGCCGTTCTGACTTGGTGCGGTCGCCCGATGCGACGCGCAGGAGGATATCGGATATCTCGCGGTCCTTCGCCTCGAACCAGACGCCCTCGACCATCTCACTGCAGTTGATATCCATGTCGTCGGTCCTGGGGCGCCGAGATGGTCGGAAAGCCCAAATCCGGATCTGCCCGCGCTCCGCGACCAATTGATATAATGTATCATATTGGCTATGCTCGCCGTGAAGTCAGATGGCACGGGTCCCGCGACGTGCAGAAAGAAGGTTGACGCCACGCGTGGGGCGACTATCGATCACGGTGATCAGGGTTCTCCGGGTGCGCGCGCCCGGAGCTAAGAGGGAACTCGGTGCGGCGCCCTGCGCCAAGGCCGAAGCTGCCCCCGCAACTGTAAGCGGCGAGCCCTCTGTCCATCGTCCACTGACCCCGTACGGGTTGGGAAGGCTGGACAGAGCCAGCGTTGACCCGCGAGCCAGGAGACCTGCCCTGATCGCGAACGATCTTTCGGGCGGGGTGCTCCGGAGGTTGCCGGTCGGCTGCGGATGAGGCTCATCCGCCAGACCATCGGTTCCCTTTGCGCTTCCCGTCTTCCT
>JARBUD010000066.1 GCA_029239875.1 Xanthobacteraceae bacterium
ACCGGCGCCCGACGCAACGACGACCTCCGCACCCAAACCCACATACCGCTTAACCGTGTCGGGCGACGCGGCGACCCGTGGCTCCAAAACAGAGCTCTCTCTCAAAATGCTGATGCGCATGGCGGGACCTTCAACGACACATGGACGAACAAAGCGGCACTCCCCGACACGTCGCACCGCACTGCCGCAGCAACCCGGCGGGAGCCCGAGGCTCAATCGTTCATCATGCTATTATCCTATCTTTAGTAAGACAATAATTTTTCGAGAAGCCGGCGTCTTTCCCCGAACCGCATGGCGGGCCGATATACTCCTGCCGGCAACGTCGATCGAGGAGCGGTACCCCGTCGCCCGCGAACGGCCGGAAGCACAGCCCCGAAGGCGTTCAAAGGCCGAAGCCGCTACGAGATGGAAATCGGTGGAAGTGATGCTGTCCGTCAGCGATTGCGCGACCGCGCGGAACCGACCGGAGTCCATCCCCCGCCGCGGAATCTTGCCGCCTGACGCTTTGCCGGCGCAACCGGCCTGCAATATGTCAGGTTAACATTCTATCTTCAGTATGATAGTTAGAAAGAAAGGAACGAGTTCCGCCATTTCCCCGGGCGGCGGCGAATGCGCCGGCCACGCCCCAGAATACATGAAATCCAGTATGAATGCTCCCTTGAACCTGCAACGTACCTACGACCGCAGCCGGGTGCCGCTTTATCTCCAGGTCGCCGAGGTCATGCGGCAACGCATCGAGGCGCGCCAGTGGCTGCCGGGTGCGAAGATCCCGACCCTCGAACAGCTCGAGGTCGAGTTCCAGGTCGCGCGCGTCACCGTGCGGCAAGCCGTCGACATACTGCGCAAGGAGGGGCTGCTCTACTGCCGTCAGGGGCGGGGAACCTTCATCCTCGACAACAAGACCGACAAACGCTGGTTGAAGCTCGCCACGGACTGGCACTCGCTCGCCGAATCGCTGAAGGGCAACGTGCCCCGGCTCATCGCCGCGCCGACGCCAACCTCCCAGCCGATCCTCGCCGCCGGAGACGGCAAGCTTGCGGATAGCTACGTCTTCCTGCGCAGCGTCCAGTTCAGGGACGACGAGCCCTACGGCATCGTGAACCTCCGGCTCGCAAGCCATATCTATGATCTCGATCGCGCGGCGTTCGAGACCCGGCCGGCCCTGCCCATCCTCGCCGAACTCGATCAGGTCGAGGTGAAGTCGGCCCGCCAGTCGATCACCATCGGCGGCGCCGATCCGGAGGTCGCCGACCTGCTCAAGATCGCCCTGGGTACACCCACGGCGATGTGCCGCTGCATCATCGTAGATTCGCACGATATCGCGATCTATGTGGCCGACATCATCTATCGCAGCGACTATGTCCGCATCGACATAGATCTTCTGGCGAACGGTTCGTCCAAGACACAAATGGCAAAATCTTCCGAACGGAAGACTCGGAATGCCAGCCGCATTGCCAAGCAGGGGACTTAATGGTTCATCGCATTGGGGATAGTATCTTGCTCAGTTCGGCATGAGCATGTCGACCCAAGTCGGATTTAAGTGCGGGAAATGTTACTCGCTGCGGCCCAGCGAGGCTGGCGCACATAGACGTACATCCCAGTAAAGTACCTGCCTCGGATGTGGCTGGATGCCTCTGTTGGGGCGCAGCCAAATCGTGATAACTCATCAGGATCGCCATCCTTTTTCGCGGCAAGTTATGTCCGACAGGAAACGACAGAAGTTTACTCTCGTGTCGCTATCCAACGAATGACCCAGCCGCGGCGCTGCCGGTCTGAGAAACGTCGGCGAAGTGCTTAAGATCCTGTGCGCCTGCGCTCACTGCAATCCGAGACCTTTGCAACCCACGACGACTGCTTAAATTCAGACTTCCATGTCCGCCCTTCTATGACAATCTGGCCTGCCTAAACTGGGACAAGATTTCATTTCCGCAGGGCCACTCCTTCGCCGTGCGCAGAGTGAGGTAGTGCAGCGCCTGCGAGGTGCTGTCGATCTGATCGTCATGCCGGCCGTTGGGAATCGCGTCGCGCTGTTCAATGCCGGGACGTCAAAGACACGCTGGCCGGTTCCGGCTCTTCCGCATCGATCTCGGGCTGAAGCAGTGAACCTGTCCATCCTTCGCCAGGCGGGCTGCTGCTGAGCTGCCTCAACGGCGGAATCCGTATGATACCGCGCGAAACTTGGAGCTACTGGGCAACCAATTCGAGTCTCTCGGCCATCATCCTGATGGAGACTGTTTCTCGTTCCACGCCCAATATCCGCTTCTGGCGCTTGCCGCTTGGCCAGCAATCTTTTCCGCATGACCAGATGTGCCATGTCATCGGCCCTGTCCATTCTTTGAGCTCCCGTTCACGGTCCGATCCCAAGAGTGGCACCCGGCACCCCGTCAGGAGCGTCGCGTCGGCTTTCCTTTTGGCTTCCCCTCGAACGCGTTCGGACGCCGGCTTTTCTGCTGGCGTTCGCTTTTGGCTTGACCCAATGGCTTGCCCTCGCGCGGCTTCTCGAACGAGGCCTTGCCGTGCTCCGCTCTGCCATCGGCAGATTTCCCCGGCGCGGGACCATTGCGAAACTTCTTGCCGCGGGAGGGCTTCTCAGATGGCGGCAGGCCGCGCATCGGCTTCCCGCGGGCGGGACGCGTCGAATGGTCCGCCGGTGGACCGGGCAACCGCTCGATGATTATGTCGTCGCCGTCCACCTTGCTGGCCACCTTGCTGAAGCGGTCAGCGGCGGCGAGGCCGACCTCGAAGGCCGTTTCCTCATCGAATATGCGGATGACGCCGATATCCTTGCGAGTGACGTTGCCGCGGCGACAGATCAGCGGCAGCAGCCATTTCGGATCGGCATTGTTGCGACGCCCGACGTTGAGGCGGAACCAGACACTGCCAGCTCCTGACGTTCCGCCGAACTCGCGGTCGGCCGCGCGATCGCGCGCGGCACGCGGCTCGCCGGGGTCGGCGACCTCCTCCGGGGCCGGCAGGCCGGCGCGATAGAGGCGCACCAGCGCGGCGGCCAGATGCTCGGGCGAATGGGCGGCGAGCAGGGTGGTGCCAGCGGCGACGTCTTCCTCATTCGCCTCGTCGGTGATCAGGGCGTCGCGCAGCATGCGCTCATGGTCGAGCTTGCGGATGTCCTCGGCGGTGGGCGGGCCCGACCAGGCGGGCACAATACCGAGGCTCCGCATCAGATCCTCGGTCCGGCGACGACGGAACGGGGGCACCAGCAGCGCGCTCACGCCCTTGCGGCCCGCGCGCCCGGTACGACCGCTGCGGTGCTGGAGGCTCTCGGCATCGTTGGGCAGATCGGCATGGATGACCAGGCCGAGATTCGGCAGATCGATGCCGCGTGCGGCCACGTCGGTGGCGACGCAGACCCGCGCGCGCCCGTCGCGCAGCGCCTGCAAAGCATGGTTGCGCTCGCTCTGGCTCAGCTCGCCGGACAGCGCCACGGCGGAGAATTGCCGCTCCTGCAGCCCGGCATGCAGCCGCCGCACCGCCTCGCGCGTATTGCAGAACACGATGGCGCTCGGCGTGTCGTAGAAGCGCAGCAGGTTGACCACCGCATGCTCGACCTCGGTCGGGGCGACGCGGATGGTACGGTACTCGATATCGGCATGGCCGCCTTCCGCGCTCGCCACCTCGATGCGCAGCGCATCGCGCTGATAGCGCTTGGCGAGCGCGATGATGCCGCGCGGCATGGTGGCGGAGAACAGCAGGCTGCGCCGCTCCGGCGGGGTGGCGTCGAGGATGAATTCAAGATCCTCGCGGAAGCCGAGGTCGAGCATCTCGTCGGCCTCGTCAAGAACCGCGACTTTCAGCGTCGAGAGGTCGAGCCGCCCGCGCTCGAGATGATCGCGCAGGCGGCCGGGCGTGCCGACGACAACATGGGCGCCCTGGTTCAGCAGCCGCTGCTCCTGGCGCGGATCCATACCGCCGACGCAGGAGACGATACGGGCTCCAGTCGCCGCGTAGAGCCAGGCGAACTCGCGCTGGACCTGCAGCGCCAATTCGCGCGTGGGAGCCACCACCAGCGCCTGCGGCACGGTCGCGGCCGCAAATCTCTCCGAGACGCCCAGCAGCGTCTCGGCCATGGCGAGACCATAGGCGACTGTCTTGCCGGAACCAGTCTGGGCAGACACCAGGAGGTCGCGACCTGACGCCTCGGGCGCCAGCACGGCAAACTGCACCGGCGTTGGCCTGTCGTAATCCCGTTCGGCCAGGGAGCGGGCGAGCGCCGGATTCGTCGTCATGAAGGGCACGGCTGTTTCCGCCTATCTCGCAGTATCGTCAGGCGTCGAAGGCGAGCCGTCGGAAAATATGTGGAACGCCTTCTTAATAGGCTGGGAGCCCAGATGCCACAGCCGCCGGGGTGCGCTTCAAGGCGCATGGCTTCGTTCTCATAAAGCTGCGGCTAAAGATTACCGACGGCAATAGCTCGTCCCGATGGGATTGGGGGATGCCTGGTTTTCAGTAAAGAGTTGACGCCAGCTTCTGGCGCACGGATGCCTTTGAGATATCTGACTGGATTTCAACGACTGAATTGGGTGGCATGCCGTGTTGCGCAGCAAGAAGGCTTCCTGCGGCGCGCAAGCTGAGCGCGAAGAGGTTGCTCCGGATTAGCGGGCGCGCCGGTAATGCATGGCGACGGCGCCGCTGCGGTGCAGCGTGGCCGAGATCAGCTCGAGCCGTCGCGTGCTGGGCAGCCCGCTCTGGTAGAGAGTTGGGCCGTGGCCGGCGATCATGGGGTGCTGTTGCTAAGTCTTGCGCAGAGCGAACGTCAGCTGCCGGACAATCATCCAGTGTCAGCTTTTGGGATCGACTGCGACGTCGCGGAAGACCGAGTTGGAACCAAGGCTGAATGTCCCCAACTGGGTAGCAAGCCAGTCTACTACTGGCGCTGAGTGTCCTGCTCCACGTTTTTCCAGCTCCCACTGGCCCAAATTCGGGGAGCACCTCATCCGCTAGCCAGAGTGGACTCAGTTTTCAGATGCCGGCAGCTTGTCGGCCCAGATAGGTGCCTTGAGGTTGCGCTTAACGCGGTGTTTCTCATCGGCGACCGACTTCCCGCTCGGAGAAGTGCCAACAAGATAATTCTTCTGCCATTTCTGCTCGTTGGCGAGAGGATCGCCGAGGTCGATCGCCGCGCTGAATTTTGTCCGCTCGCTCCTGGCCAGGTTCATGGCCATCGGGACCTTGATCCACCTTGTTTTGCCGAGCGCCGCCGTCGCGCAACGCGCGCGATTTGCCGAGCTTAGTCTGAACGCAGAGAAGGATCGTACCATCGCAGTGTCGAAACTGGCTGAACGCCAGCTGGCCATGAAGGTGCGAGAAAGGACCGCGGAACTTGCGGAAAGAAACACCGCGCTCAACGCCGAAGTGGACCGACGCCATCTGCTCGAGCTCAAGCTCAGGCAGTCTCTGGACGCCGTCAACGATGCCCTGGCTCAGCAACGGAACTTCGTAGCGGTGGTGTCGCATGAATTTCGCGGCCCCCTGGCCGTGATCTCAGCCGCTGCGGACAATCTGTCTTCCGGTCAAAGTGCCGACAACATCAGCGTGCGCACCACCCGAATCCGCCAGATGGTCAAAAGGATGTCATTACTGATCGAAAACGTCTTGGCCCGTGACCGACTCAATAGCGAGCGGAAAGCTTTTCCCACGACCGAGATCGTTGATTTGGACGAGATATTGCGCACCGCGAAAGCCGGGCTCGATGATGACACTGCCGAACGTGTCATTCTTATTGGCAGCTGTGAAGTGACGGTGAAAGACGACCGAAATCTACTGGAGATCGCGGTTCAGAACCTGATTCAGAATGCCATGAAGTACTCCACTGCGCCCAGTCCCGTGACGGTACGGTTGTCGACGGATCGGGGCTTGGCTTTTGTACATGTGACCGATCAGGGCACTGGCGTAGCGCCCGGCGACCGCGAGTTGATATTCATGAAATACTATCGCGCTGCAGGCCAACCGGCGAGCGGCTCCGGTTTGGGCCTCTACATTTCACGAGAGATCGCCCGACAGCACGGCGGCGATCTCACGCTGGCCGCCAGCGACAGCAGTGGCTCGACATTCTGCCTCTCGCTGCCATCGAGGGGATAGCGTTGCTGACCGCAGAATGCGCTTTGCTTGGGATTTTCCAGATCCGGCCGATTATCGGCAACTCTGAAGGTATGCGTTGCTAGTGCTAGTGCTCGTGGACTGATGAGCTCCATAATTTGGCCGCGGCGATAGCGACGAAGCCGAGCGGCCGATCTGTGCGTCACACCGGGCAGGTGGTGGCCCTCGTGTATCTGTGGCACCCCTCCATCAACATCGACCTCTGGCACAACTTCTCGCAGTATCGTGCCACGGGTACCAATGTGGATACGAAGCTCGAAGGTGCCCTCTCTGGAGATGCGCGGCGGTGACTCGATACGGTTGACGCCCAATGTCACGGCCTTTGGATCGTCGGCGACACTGCGACGAGATCCTCGCCGTGCATACCGACAGGCTGATCACGCATGGAACGCCGAAGGCGGTCATGACCCCCGACGTGCTCGGGGCACCGACCGTCCCGTTGCTGTGGCATCCTGAATTGCCGTCCGCTATTGGCGGCCATGTCAACATCTGCTTCCGGTGCCTATCACCCCCGAACCCCGCACTATTATTTTACCGCGCTCAGCACGAAAACCGGCACGTCCCCGGGATAGGGCGAGGTCGGGAAGAGATGCTGCCAGCTCTCTGGCGCGGTGAAGCCAGTCTCGTCGAGCATGCGCTCGGCCTGAGCTTGGGTGAGACCGTCATGCAACGGCAGTCTGGCGGCCACCTCCGGGGCATAGGTCGCGCGATATTGCGGCGCGACCGACCACAACCCGTCCGAGACCACGATACGCCCACCCGGCCGCAGCAGCCGGCGCGCCACGCGCAGCGCCTGCATCGGCTGCTCCAGCGTCCACAGCACGTTGCGTAGCGTCACGATGTCGGCGCAGTCCCCCGGCAAGGGAACCTCGTGGATGAGGGCCACCTCGAAGGAGAGATCCACGCTCTCGATATCTGCCGCCCGGCGCGCGGCGGCGATCATCTCCGGCGAAGCATCGAAGGCCCGCACATTGTGGCCGAGCGAAGCCGCGATGATCGCGCAGGCGCCGGTGCCGCAGCCAAGGTCGACGACATCGCTCGGCGACTGCGCCTGAAAGGCCGTCTCCAGCACTTCCCGCCACAGATCGCGCTGCGCGACATGCGAGGCGACGCCGTCGAAGACGGGCGCGCGAGCGCTCCAATGCGCGGTCACCGCCCCCTGCAGATCCTCGGCCTTCACGCGCGGCCTCCCGATTCGTGTTCGATGACGTATTCGATGTGGTGGCGCCCGCCGACGCTTTCGCGGATCACCACCTTGACGCCGAATACCTCGGCGATGAGGCCCGGCGTCAGTACTTCGCCCGGCGTCCCGAAAGCCACCAGCTTGCCGCCGGCCAGCACGCCGATCCGGTCGCAGAACAGCGACGCCAGATTAAGGTCGTGCAGCGCGACCACGCAGGTCAGGCCGAGGCGGCGGACCAGGGCGAGAATGGCGAGCTGGTGCTGGATGTCGAGGTGGTTGGTCGGCTCGTCAAGGATCAGCTCGCGCGGCTCCTGCGCCAGCGCGCGCGCGATGTGGACGCGCTGGCGTTCGCCGCCGGACAGCGTGTGCCAAGGCTGGTTGTGCCGCTCCGCAAGGCCGACCCGCCCCAGAGCCGCATCG
>JARBUD010000007.1 GCA_029239875.1 Xanthobacteraceae bacterium
AGCGCCTGCGCCGCCAATGGCGGGGCGGCGTGGGACCATTCGGCGCTGGTCAAGGCGCTGGAGATGCTCGCAAATCATACCGTCGCGCCGGATGCGTGAGACTGAGAAAGCCGAGCCATGTACATCCCTACCCTTGAGGACATGCTTGCGGCGCGTGGGCGCATCGAGCCTCATATCCACCGCACCCCGGTTCTGACCTCCCGCATGCTGAACGAGCTGACGGGTGCGGAACTGTTCTTCAAGTGCGAGAGCTTCCAGAAGGCCGGTGCCTTCAAGGCGCGTGGCGCATCGAATGCGGTGTTCGGCCTGTCGGACGCGCAGGCGGCCAAGGGCGTCGCCACCCATTCGAGCGGCAATCACGGCACCTGCCTGAGCTACGCCGCCGGCCGCCGCGGCATTCCCTGCACCGTGGTGATGCCGCGGACGGCGCCGCAGGCCAAGAAGGACGCCGTGCGCGGCTATGGCGGCCGGGTGGTCGAGTGCGAGCCCTCGACCTCCTCGCGCGAAGCGGTGTTCGCGGAGGTGGTCGCCGAGAGCGGGGCCGAGTTCGTCCATCCCTACAACGACCCGCGCGTGATCGCCGGACAGGCGACCTGCTCCGCCGAACTGATCGAACAGGTCGCGGACCTCGACGCGGTGATCGCGCCGATCGGCGGAGGCGGCATGGTGTCGGGCACCTGCCTGACGCTGTCGAACCTCGCGCCCGCTATCCAGATCTACGCCGCCGAACCGCTGAACGCCGACGACGCCGCCCGCAGCTTCCGCGCCGGCCACATCATCGCCGACGACGCCCCGGACACCGTGGCTGATGGCTTGAAGGTGCCGCTGAAGGAGCTCACCTGGCACTTCGTGCACAACCACGTCACCGACATCCTCACGGCGACCGAGGAAGAGATCGTCGACGCGATGAAGCTGATCTGGAAGCGCATGAAGATCGTCATGGAGCCGTCCAGCGCGGTGCCGCTGGCGACGATCATCAAGAACCCCGAGGTCTTCGCCGGCAAGCGGGTCGGCGTGATCATCACCGGCGGCAACGTCGATCTCGACAAGCTGCCCTGGAATACGTGATCCCGGAATTCATGACCTTGGAACTGAGGAGGCACCCATGAACGTCAAGACGGACATCTCTCCGGACTTTTCCGGCTACGAGGTCGGCTACGACATTCCTGCCGTTCCCGGCATGAGCGAGGCGGACATCCAGACCCCGTGCCTGATCCTCGATCTCGATGCGCTGGAGCGCAACATCCGCAAGATGGGCGACTACGCCAAGGC
This sequence comes from Xanthobacteraceae bacterium, assembly GCA_029239875.1. GTDB lineage: Bacteria > Pseudomonadota > Alphaproteobacteria > Rhizobiales > Xanthobacteraceae > Ancylobacter. The sequence continues at coordinate 1,273 of JARBUD010000007.1, forward strand.
GCACGGCATGCGCCATCGCAGCCACGGCAAGATGCACAAGTCCGTCGACGTGCAGAAGCTGCAGGAGGCGCTCGGCGGCTCGGTCGGCGTGTGCTGCCAGAAGGTGGCGGAGGCGGAGGTCTTCGCGCGCGGCGGCATCAAGGACATCCTCGTCACCAACGAGGTGCGTGACGCGGCCAAGATCGACCGCCTCGCCCGTCTGCCCAAGTTCGGCGCTACCGTCACCGTGTGCGTGGACGACGTGAAGAACGTCGCCGACATCTCGGCGGCGGGGGTCAAGCACGGCACCGAGCTCGGCATCTTCGTGGAGATCGATTGCGGCGCCGGGCGCTGCGGCGTCACCACCAAGGAGGCCGTGGTGGAGATCGCCAAGGCCGCCGCGGCGGCACCGAACCTCACCTTCAAGGGCATCCAGGCCTATCAGGGCGCGATGCAGCACATCGACAGCTATGAGGCGCGCAAGGAGAAGCTCGACGCCGCCATCGCCCAGGTGAAGGAAGCGGTCGCCGCGCTCGAAGCCGAGGGGCTGAAGCCGGAATTCGTCTCCGGCGGCGGCACCGGCTCCTATTATTTCGAGTCCAACTCCCACATCTACAACGAGCTGCAATGCGGCTCCTACGCCTTCATGGACGCCGATTACGGCCGCATCCACGACAAGGACGGCAAGCGCATCGACAAGGGCGAGTGGGAGAACGCGCTGTTCATCCTCACCTCGGTGATGAGCCATGCCAAGCCGCATCTCGCCGTGTGCGACGCCGGCCTCAAGGCGCAGTCGGTCGATTCCGGCCTGCCCTTCGTCTATGGCCGCGACGACGTGAAGTACATCAAGTGCTCGGACGAGCACGGCGTGATCGAGGACAAGGATCACGTGCTCAAGGTCAACGAGAAGCTGCGGCTGGTGCCGGGCCACTGCGACCCGACCTGCAACGTCCATGACTGGTATGTCGGCGTGCGCAACGGCAAGGTCGAGGTGGTGTGGCCGGTCTCGGCGCGCGGGAAGGGCTATTGATGTACGTCGTCGCCGAAAAGGACATTGCCGGCCTGATGACCCCCGAGGCGGCGTTTGAGGCCATCGAGGCGGTGTTCGCCGCGATGGCGCGCCGCCAAGCCTACAACTTCCCCGTGGTGCGCGAGGCCATCGGACACGCGGACGCGCTCTACGGCTTCAAGGGCGGCTTCGATGCCGCCGGCCTGGCGCTCGGCCTCAAGGCCGGCGGCTACTGGCCGCACAATCAGGAGCGCGGCCTGATCAACCACCAGTCGACGGTGTTCCTGTTCGACCCCGACAGCGGTCGCGTCAGCGCGGCAGTGGGCGGCAACCTGCTCACCGCGCTGCGCACGGCGGCGGCGAGCGCGGTGTCGATCAAGTACCTCGCGCCCAAGGGCGCCAGGGTGCTCGGCATGATCGGCGCCGGCCACCAGTCGGCGTTCCAGATGCGGGCCGCCGCCCGCGTGCACCCGTTCGAGAAGGTGATCGGCTGGAACCCGCATCCGGAGATGCTGGGCCGCCTGTCGGACACCGCCGCCGAGCTCGGCCTGCCCTTCGAGGCGGTGGAGCTGGAGCGGCTCGGCAAGGAGGCTGACGTGATCATCTCGATCACCTCCTCCTTCGGTCCGCTGCTGATGGACCATCATGTGAAGGGCCCCACCCACATCGCCGCGATGGGCACCGACACCAAGGGCAAGCAGGAGCTGGATCCCGGCCTCGTCGCGCGGGCGCGGCTGTTCACCGACGAGATCGCGCAGTCGGTGAGCATCGGCGAATACCAGCACGCCATCGCCAAGGGGCTGATCGCCGAGAGCGCCATCCGCCAGCTCGGCTCGGTAGTGACGGGCGACGACGCCGGCCGCGGCGACGCCGAAGTCACGATCTTCGACGGCACCGGCGTCGGCCTGCAGGACCTCGCCGTCGCCGCCAAGGTGGTCGAGCTGGCCAAGCAGAAGGGCATCGCTCAGGAGGTCACCCTCTGAGGGTGGCCTCGATACCGTGGCGACCATGACCGAAACGCCCGAAGTTCTTCGCGCCCGAGGCTAGTCGCCGCCTGACGTTTGCGCCAGATGAAGCGCGGCCGGAGGCAATTGCCTGCCGGCTGCCCCCTAGCCTTGCGAGGCCAGGGGCCGCGCCGCCTCCATCGTCGCCCGCCGCCTCAATCCCAGGCCAGCGCCCCGCCGTTCTGGTATTCGATGACGCGGGTCTCGAAGAAGTTCTTCTCCTTCTTGAGATCCATCGCCTCGCTCATCCACGGGAACGGGTTGTCGGCTTCCGCGAAGACCGGCGAGAGACCGAGCTGGGCGCAGCGGCGGTTGGCGATGAAGTGCATGTACTGCTCGCACAAGCCCGCATTCAGCCCGAGGAAGCCCCTCGGCATGGTGTCCCGCCCATAGGCGGCTTCCAGCTCGGCGGCGTCCTTCAGCATGGCGCGCACCTCGTCCTGGAAGGCGGGCGTCCAGAGGTGCGGGTTCTCGTGCCGGATCTGGTTGATCACGTCGATGCCGAAGTTCAGATGGATGCTCTCGTCGCGCAGGATGTACTGGTACTGCTCGGCGATGCCGACCATCTTGTTGCGCCGGCCGAGCGAGAGGATCTGCGCGAAGCCGGTGTAGAACCACATCCCCTCGAACACGACGTAGAAGGCGACGAGGTCGCGCAGGAAGGACTGGTCGGCCTCCGGCGTGCCGGTCTGGAAGGCCGGGTCGTCGAGGCTCTGCGTGTGCTTGAGCGCCCAGGCCGCCTTGTCGGTGATCGAGGGCACCTCGCGGTACATGTTGAAGAGTTCGCCCTCGTCGAGGCCGAGGCTTTCCACGATGTACTGGAAGGTGTGGGTGTGCACCGCCTCCTCGAAGGCCTGGCGCAGCAGATATTGCCGGCATTCCGGATTGGTGAGGTGGCGATAGATCGCCAGCACGATGTTGTTGGCGACCAGGCTCTCCGAGGCGGCGAAGAAGCCGAGATTGCGCTTCAGCATGCGCCGCTCGTCCTCTGTCAGCCCGTCCTTCGACTTCCACAGGGCAATGTCGGCCTGCATCGAGACTTCGGTCGGCATCCAGTGATTGTTGCAGCCGGAAAGGTATTTCTCCCACGCCCATTTGTACTTGAGCGGCAGGAGTTGGTTCACGTCGGCGCGGGCGTTGATCATCCGCTTCTCGTCGACCGTGACGCGGGCGGCGCCGCGCTCGATGGCGCCGAGACCGGTGGCGTCACCGGCTGGCGGGCCGAAGGCGGGATGGATGGGCGCGGGGGCGGGCTTGGTTTCGGACCAGTCGAGCATGTTGTTGTCTCCTTCTTCGCTACTCACTGGCAGGCTTCGCAATCGGGATCGTCGATAGCGCAGGCCGGCCCGAAGGCGTTCTCCGGCACGGCGATGGGAGCGGCCGCGAGCACGGCGGAGACGGCGTTCAGCTTGCCGTCCGTGCCCTTCAGCGTCGATTTCTCGACATGGGTGGCCGAGCGCGAGCGCAGGTAGTAGGTGGTCTTCAGCCCGCGCTTCCACGCCAGCCGATAGGTCTCGTCGAGCTTCCGGCCCGAGGGGTTGGCGACGTAGAGGTTCAGCGACTGCGACTGGTCGATCCATTTCTGCCGCCGCGCCGCCGCCTCGATCAGCCAGGATGGCTCGATCTCGAAGGCGGTGGCGTAGAGCGCCTTCAGCTCCTCGGGAACGCGGTCGATCTGGCCGACGCTGCCGTCGTAATATTTGAGATCGGAGACCATCACCTCGTCCCACAGGCCGCGCGCCTTGAGGTCGCGGACGAGGAACGCGTTCACCACAGTGAAGTCGCCGGACATGTTCGATTTGACGAAGAGGTTCTGGTAGGCGGGCTCGATCGATTGCGACACGCCGCAGATGTTGGAGATGGTCGCCGTGGGCGCGATCGCCATGGTGTTGGAATTGCGCATGCCGGTGGTCTTCACCCTGGCGCGCAGCCCTTCCCAGTCGAGCGTCGTCGAGCGATCCAGTTCGAGGCTGCCCCGCGCGTCCGCCAGCAGCTCGATGCTGTCGATGGGAAGGATGCCCTTCGACCACAGCGAGCCTGCGAAGCTCGGATAGCTCCCGCGCTCGGCGGCGAGGTCGCTGGAGGCCGCGATGGCATGGAAGCTCACCGCCTCCATACTCTCGTCGGCGAAGCGTACCGCCTCCTCCGAGCCATAGGGGATGCGCAGGGCCTGCAGCGCATCCTGGAAGCCCATGATGCCGAGGCCGACCGGGCGGTGGCGCAGGTTCGAGCGGCGCGCTTCCGGGATGGTGTAGAAATTGATGTCGATGACGTTGTCGAGCATGCGCATCGCCGTCTTCACGGTGCGGGCGAGGTGCTCATGGTCGAGGCCGTCCGGCGTGACGTGCGCCAGGAGGTTGACCGAGCCGAGATTGCACACCGCCACTTCGTCATTCGACGTGTTCAGCGTGATCTCGGTGCACAGGTTCGAGGAATGCACCACGCCGATGTGCCGCTGCGGCGAGCGCAGATTGCAGGGGTCCTTGAAGGTGACCCACGGATGGCCGGTCTCGAACAGCATGGTGAGCATGCGCCGCCACAGGTCGATGGCGCGTAGCTGCCTGAAGACCTTCAGCTCCCCGCGCGCGGCCTTCGCCTCATAGGCCTCGTAGGCAGTCTTGAAGGCGGGGCCGTAGAGATCGTGGAGGTCCGGCGTCTCGTCGGGCGAGAACAGCGTCCACGGTCCGTCCGCCTCGACCCGCTGCATGAACAGGTCCGGCACCCAGTTGGCCGTGTTCATGTCGTGGGTGCGGCGGCGGTCGTCGCCGGTGTTCTTGCGCAGGTCGAGGAACTCCTCGAGGTCGATGTGCCAGGTCTCGAGATAGGCACAGACTGCGCCCTTGCGCTTGCCGCCCTGGTTCACCGCGATGGCCGTGTCGTTGGCGACCTTGAGGAACGGCACCACGCCCTGGCTCTCGCCGTTCGTGCCCTTGATATGGGCGCCCAGGCCCCGCACGCGGGTCCAGTCATTGCCGAGCCCGCCGGAATATTTGGCCAGCAGGGCGTTGTCCTTGATCGACTTGAAGATGCCGTCGAGATCATCCGGCACCGTGGTGAGGAAGCAGGAGGAGAGCTGCGGGCGCAGCGTGCCGGCGTTGAACAGGGTCGGCGTCGAGGCCATGAAGTCGAAGGAGGACAACAGCCGGTAGAACTCGATGGCACGCACCTCGCGGTCGACCTCGCGTAGAGCCAATCCCATGGCGACCCGCATGAAGAAGGCCTGCGGCAGCTCGAAACGGGTGCCGCGGGCGTGCAGGAAATAGCGGTCGTAGAGCGTCTGCAGGCCAAGATAGTCGAACTGGAGGTCGCGCTCGGGCAGCAGCGCGGCGGCGATCCGTTCGAGATCGAAGCGGGCAAGCTCCGGGTCGACCAGCTCTTCCTCGATGCCGCGCTTCACATAGGCGAGGAAATACTCTCCATAACGGGCCGCCATCTCGGCCTGCGTCGCCTGTTCGGGCTGACCGACGAGGAAGGTGAGCGCCTCGCGGCGCAGCTTGTCGAGCAGCAGCCGGGCGGAGACGCGCGAATAGTTCGGCTCGGTCTCGATCAGCGTGCGGGCGGCGAGGATGGGCGCGAGCGCCAGCTCGTCGGCGCTGATGCCGTCATAGAGGTTGCGGCGGGTCTCGTTCAGGATCGCCGGCGTCGAGACGTCGGCGAGGCCGGATGTCGCCTCCTCGACAAGGGTGGCGAGGCGTGCCTCGTCGAGAGGCACCCTCTCGCCACCGGATGCCACCACATGGAGCGAAAATGTCACCGTTTTCGCCACCAGCGTGGCGGCACGCTCGCGGGCCCTTTCCTCGCGGTAGAGCACATAGGCGCGGGCGACCTTATGGTGCTCGCCGCGCATTAGGGCGAGTTCCACCTGGTCCTGCACGTCCTCGATATGGAAGGTCCGCCCGGCATCGACGCGGCGGGTCAGCCCGGCGACGATCTGGCCGGTCAGGCCCGCCACGATGTCGTGCACGCGGCGCGAGGCGGCGGCGCTGGAGCCTTCCACGGCAAGGAACGCCTTGGTCAGCGCGACGGAAATTTTCGAGGCGTCGAAAGGCGTTACCGCGCCGTTGCGGCGGATCACCTGATAGCCGGGCGTGGCGGCGACGGCCCCGACAGGCGCGGCCGGCAGGGGAGCCCGGATGAGCGGGCGGGCGGTTTCGAGAGAAGACATCGGCTGCAAACCCCGCTGCATGGGGGCAAGGGCCGAGCGGAGACGGCATGGAGCGTGAACGCGGGAGCAAGCCGGCGCACGACCACAGCGTTCCACCGGGACACCCCGCCCGAGGACGTTTCATCGATGTCGCGGCAGGTCTCCTGGCTCGCGGGTCCGTGCCTTCATCCGTCTTCCCAAGGCTGATGCCCCAGTGACCCCCTGCGGGATGCAGGGCTGGATATCGGCTCGCCGCTTACAGTTGCGGGGGCAGCGCCGGCATCACACCGGCTTCCCTCTTAGCCCTCTCATCTCGCGATTCGAGGGACCGTGACATCCACATTTAGCGCCGGATCACGCTGTGGCGTCAATATCTGGATGCGTATGTTCCAGATATGGATGGCAGGGCTTGATCACTCGCGCCTCTCCGTGCAAATGATACATTATATCAATATGCAAGCGGAGCGCGCATTCATGTCTGGTTCACGCCTTCCGGTAACGGTGCTCTCCGGCTTCCTCGGCGCCGGCAAGACCACCCTGCTCAACCATGTGCTGGCCAACCGTGAAGGGATGCGTGTCGCCGTCATCGTCAACGACATGTCGGAGGTGAACATCGACGCCGAGCTGGTCCGCTCCAGCGGAGCCAACCTCTCCCAGACCGAGGAGAAGCTGGTGGAGATGACCAATGGCTGCATCTGCTGCACGCTGCGCGACGACCTGCTCGTCGAAGTGAGGCGTCTCGCCGGGGAAGGACGGTTCGACTACCTCCTGATCGAATCCACCGGCATCGCCGAGCCGCTGCCCGTCGCCGCCACCTTCGAGTTCCGCGACGAGGAGGGTTTCTCGCTTTCCGACGTGGCGCGGCTCGACACCATGGTGACGGTGGTCGACGCAGCCAATCTGCTGAAGGATTTCGGCAGCCGCGACTTCCTGCGCGACCGCGGCGAGACGGCGGGCGACGGCGACGAGCGCACGCTGGTCGACCTCCTGACCGACCAGATCGAATTCGCCGACGTCGTCGTGCTCAACAAGGTCTCGGATGTCGCGCCTGATCGGCGTCGCGAGGTGCGCGCGGTGGTGAAGGCGCTCAATCCCGATGCGCGGATCGTCGAGACCGACCACACCAACGTGCCGCTGAAGGACATTCTCGGCACCGGCCGCTTCGATTTCGAGCGGGCGCATGAACACCCGACCTGGTTCAAGGAACTGAACGGTTTTCGCGACCACGTGCCGGAGACGGAAGAGTACGGCGTCTCCAGCTTCGTCTATCGCGCCCGCCGTCCTTTCCATCCGGAGAAGTTCAACGCCTTCCTGGCGAAGACCTGGTCCGGCCTCGTGCGCGCCAAGGGCCTGTTCTGGCTGGCGACGCGGCCTCGGCGGGTGGGCGAGATGTCGCTCGCTGGCGCCATCTGCCGCACCGGCTCGATCGGCCAGTGGTGGGCGTCGATCCCGCATGAGCACTGGCCGACGCAGCCGGATTGGCGCAGCTGGCTGCGCTCGCACTGGACGCCGGGCTATGGCGACCGCCGGCAGGAGCTCGTCTTCATCGGCGTGAACATGGACGAGGCGGCGATCCGCGCCGCACTCGACGACTGCCTCGTCGGACCTCTGCGGCCGACGCTGTTCGATCCGACCGAGCTGAAAGACCTGCCTGACCCGTTCCCTGTATGGGAAGCCCTCAAATGAGGGCCTGGAGGGTCGGAACGTGCGGTAGCGCAGCCCCGCGCCAGAAGCGGCCATTCGGTGCCGGTCAGGATGTCCCGGATGCCTTCTCAGCCGAGTGGCCGTCGCCTTGCACGACAAGCTCCCGCGAAATCTGGCGGGCCCCGATGAAGAAGCCCCGGACGGCGTCCCCCACGATGTCCCCGAGATCGGACGGCGTCGCGGTCTGATACACGAAACGCCGGATCGCGATGTAGAAGATGCGTCCGTGCAGGCCCCAGAACATCTCGGTCTCGCGTTCCGCCAAAGGCAGAATCGCGACGTCCGGCAGGCCGAGCTCGTGACGCAGTTCGGCGCAGGCGGGCTCGATCACCTCGCGCCGCACGATGTCGAGATAGCGGCCGGTGATGTCAAAGGAACGCAGGCCCGAGAAGACGAAAATCCGGACCCAGTCATGGTCGAAAACCTGGGCGACATACTCGCGGTAGAACTGGTCCAGCCGGGATTCGAGCGGGCGTGAGCGGTCCTTGATCAGCGGCCCCCAGCCCGGCTGCCAGCGGCTGAGATAGACCTGCTCATAGACGCGCTCGATCAGCGCCTCCTTGCTCGGGAAATGCCGGTAGATCGCCGAATGGGTGATGCCCATTCGCTTGGCAAGCTCGCGTGTCTGGCCCTCGAAGCCGTGCTCGGCGAAGAAGCGGATGGCCTCGCTCACGATCGCCTGCTCCCTGTCCGCCGCGCGCATGTTGCGCCGCCGCGGCCGCGTTTCCCTCCCTTCGGTTATCGCCATATGTACTCCCGTGCGGCCGAGGATGATGCCGCGCCGACTCGGCGTCGAATTTGCGACCATCCGGTCATCTTGACCAGCACGATCGCGCCCGCCTTCCGGCATAGTTCGGATCGGCGCCGAAAAGTTCGCGCCCCGCGACTTTGCCGATGCCGCCCAGACGGTTAGCGCCGCAGGGGACCGCGGCCCAATCCCGACTTTGTCGATATTGCTATATTCATCTGAATATAACGCATTGGTTTGACGACGAAAATTTGAGACCAGATGGTCATTTCTGCTTGACCACCTCCGGGTGTCATGCATTCATTTTGAGACCAGATGGTTACAAATCTGGACGGGGAACGCAGCAACGGAGTTCGGCGCCTTGAAAGCCCGAGCCTTCAGCTATTTTCGGCCGGCCACCATCACCGAGGCGCTCACGGTCTTCGCCGTGGCCGGAGGAGAGGCCAGCTACATTGCCGGCGGCCAGAGCCTGGTTCCGGCTCTCGCCCTGCGCCTGCAGGCGCCCGAGCGCCTCGTCGACATCGCCCATATCGACGCGCTGCGCGGCATCTCGCTCGAGGATGGCTGGCTGCGTCTCGGCGCGCTGACGCGCCATGTCGAGGCTCACGACGACCCATTGATCGCGGCTCACGCGCCTCTGCTTGCCCTGGCCGCTCCCCACGTGGCCCATCCCGCGATCCGCAATCGCGGCACGCTGGGCGGCAGCGTCGCCCTGGCCGATCCGGCTTCGGAATTTCCGGCGATGATGCTCGCCATGGGGGCCGAGATGGAAATCGCCGGGACGGAGGGAACCCGCCGCGTCCCGGCCGACAGCTTCTTCCTCGATCTCTACCAGACGGCCCTAGAGCCTGGAGAGCTTCTGGTTGCATTCCACATCCCGGCCGCAGGCCCCGAGCACCGCTGCGCTTTCGACGAGCTGGCACGGCGGCGCGGCGATTACGCGATCGTCGGCTGCGGGACGATGCTGACCATGTCGGGCGCGGAAACGTCGTCCGCACGCATCGCCTTCCTTGCGGTCGGCGCGACCCCAGTCCGGGCTCGCGCGGCGGAGGCATCCCTCGTCGGACGGCGCCTCGACAGCGAGACGATAAGGTCGGCGCAGGCCGCGCTTGCGGAGGACCTCGATCCGCCCGACGACGAGCAGGTGCCCGCCGCCATGCGGCTGCATCTGGCGCGCGTTCTGCTCGGCCGGCTGCTCGGCTCCCTGGCGGAGGCGGCATGACCACGCTTCGCCCCCTCAGTCTCATGGTCAACGGCGAGACGCTGACGTGCTTCGCCGAGCCGCGCGAGACGCTGGCCGACCTCCTGCGCCGCGGCCTCGAGCTCACCGGCACCCATACAGGCTGCGAGATGGGCGTCTGCGGCGCCTGCCTCGTCATGCTCGACGGCGCACCGGTCCATGCCTGCCTCCTATTCGCCGTGCAGGCCGAAGGCAGCGCAATCGAAACGATCGAAGGGCTGACCGCAAAAACCGCGATCGCCGATCTGCAGTGCGCCTTTCATGACCGTAACGCATTGCAATGCGGCTTCTGCACCCCCGGCATGCTGGTCACCGCCCAAGCGCTGCTGGCGCGCAATCCGCAGCCGAGCCGCGCGGAAATCCGCGACGCCCTCTCCGGCAATTACTGCCGCTGCACCGGCTATGAGGCGATCGTCGACGCGATCGAGACGGTGGCCCGCCGCCGCGCTGCCGGAGAAGTTGCTGCGGCTTTCGCGGAGGAGCCGGCATGAACGCTCCTCTCGGAGCCCTCGACCGTCCGAATTCCTATATCGGCCGCTCGGTCTCCCGACCGAATGCCAAACGCCTGCTCGCCGGGCGCGGCCGCTACGTCACCGATCTCGTCCTGCCGCGCATGCTCCACGCCGCCTTCCTGCGCAGCCCCTATGCCCATGCTCGCATCAGTGCGATCGACTTGAGTGCGGCGCAGGCCATGCCAGGCGTGCGCCTCATCGCCACCGGCGCGGACCTGGCGAAGCTCTGCAAACCCTGGACCGGCACGCTCGATCATTTCCGCGGGATGAAGTCGCCACCGCAATTCCCGCTGCCGCTGGATGAAGTGCTGTGGGCCGGCCAGGCGGTGGTCGCGGTGGTCGCCGACACGCGCGCCCAAGCCGAGGACGCGGTGGAAGCCATCCTCATCGATTTCGAGGAACTGCCGCCGGTGGTCGATGTCGATGCGGCGCTGGAGCCAGACAGCGATCGTGCCGCGGCCGGCCTGGACGACAATCTCTGCTTCGGCCTGAAGCTCGACAGCGGCGACGTCGATGCGGCCTTCGCGGCTGCCGCTTATGTCGTGGAGGAGGAGTTCCACTTCGGTCGCCACACCGCCGTGACATTGGAGCCACGCGCCATCCTCGCCGATTGGGACGCCAGCGAGGGTCGCCTCACCGTCCACCACGCGACGCAGACCCCGTACCAGTTCCAGGACCTCTATTCGCGTCATTACGGTATTCCCGAGGCGAGCGTGCGCGTGGTCGCGCCCGACGTCGGTGGCTCCTTCGGCATGAAGCTGCATGTCTATCACGAGGACATGGCGGTGGTCGGGCTGAGCGTCCTTGCCGGACGGCCGGTCAAGTTCGTCGCCGACCGCATGGAATCCTTCATCTCCGACATCCATGCGCGCGACCACCGCGTCCGCGCCCGGATAGCTCTCGACGCGGCCGGCACGATCCTGGCGATGGATGTCGACGACGTCACCGCGATCGGCGCCTTCTCGTCCTATCCACGCACCAGCGCCGTCGAGGGCAACCAGGTCGTGAGGCTGATGGGCGCGCCCTATCGCTTCCGCGACTACCGCGCCGAACTCTCCGCCGTCTTCCAGAACAAGGTGCAGACCAGCCAGTACCGCGCCGTCGGTCACCCCATCGCCTGCGCGGTCACCGAGCGATTGGTCGACATGGCCGCCGCCAGGGCCGGCCTCGATCCGGTGGCGATGCGCGAGAAGAACCTCATTCCCGACGACGCCTATCCCCACGCCTCGCCCACCGGCTACAGGTTCGAGGCGCTTTCGCATGAGAAATGCCTGAAGCGTCTTACGGTGATGATGGATTACGAGCGGCTGCGCGCCGAGCAGGCCGAGCTGCGCGCCAGCGGCATTCATCGCGGCATCGGCATCGCCAGCTTCGTCGAGATATCCAATCCGAGCCCGGCCTTCTACGGCATCGGCGGCGCCCGCATATCGGCTCAGGACGGCGCCATCGTGAAGGTCACGCCCTCGGGCGAGGTCCGTTGCCTGATCTCGGTGACCGAACAGGGCCAGGGCACGGAAACGATCATCGGCCAGATCGTAGCCGATCAGCTCGGCCTGCCGCGCGAGCGCGTGCGGGTGATCACCGGCGACACCGAGGTGACACCGCATGGCGGCGCCACCTGGGCCTGCCGCGGCGCGGGCATCGGCGGCGAGACCGCGCTGCAGGCCGCGCGGAAGCTGCGCGAGAACGTCCTGTCCCTCGCCGCCACGGTCCTGCAGGCGAAGACCTTCGAACTCGATATGCGCGATGGCGTCATCGTCGATCTCATGACGGGGGCCGAGCGCATCAGCCTCGCCGAGATCGCACGCATCGCCTATTTCCGCTCGGACACGCTGCCGCCGGGCACCAGCGCCCAGCTCTCGGTCGCGCATCACTATGCGCCGCAGGGTTATCCCTTCGCCTTCACCAACGGCATCCAGGGCTGCCATGTCGAGCTCGATACGGAGACCGGCTTCGTGCACATCCTGAAGCATTGGGTCGTCGAGGATTGCGGACGCATCATCAACCCGCTGCTGGTCGACGAGCAGGTGCGCGGCGGCGTGGTCCAGGGTCTCGGAGCCGCGTTCTTCGAGGAATGTCGCTACGACGGCAACGGCCAGCTCACCAACGGCTCCCTCGCGGACTATCTGGTGCCGATGGCGTGCGAAATGCCCGACATCGAGATCGGCCATGTCGAGACTCTCACCGCCGACACCGCACTCGGCGCCAAGGGCTGCGGCGAGGCCGGCACCGCCGCAGCCTCGGCTGCCGCACTCAACGCCGTCAACGACGCACTCTCACCGTTCCGCGCCTCGATCGCGCAGATCCCGATGACGCCAACGCGCCTGCTGAGGGCGCTCGGGAAAATCTGACAACGACAAAAACAGATGATGACGGAGGAAACGAGATGAAGAGCAGAACCGGAATTCCATCCGCTTCCCGTCGCGATGTGCTCGCGGGCTTCGCCACCGGCACGGCGGTGATCGCCATGCCATGGGTCGCCCGGGCGCAGGCCGAGACCATCCGCATCGGTTTCCCGACGCCACTGACCGGTCCCTTCGCCGCCGAAGCGAAGGACCAGGTCAAGAGCGCCGAGCTCGCGGTCAAGCTGGTCAACGACAGGGGCGGCGTCGCCGGCCGCAAGGTCGAGCTGCTCGTGCGCGACGACAAGCTCAATGCCGGCGAGGCCGCGACACGTACGCTGGAGCTTATCGAGAAGGACAAGGTCCATGCCATCGTCGGCGCGCTCTCGAGCGCCGTCCAGCTCGCGGTCAACGAGGTCACGCGCGCCCGCGGCGTGATCTATGTCTCGATCAGCCAGTCCGACACCATCAACGAGGTCAAGGACTTCAGCCGCTTCACCTTCCACGAGGCGCTGAACCCGCACATGACCACGGCGGCGGTCGCCAAGCAGACCTTCAAGCCCGGCACGAAGGTCGCCTACCTCGTCGCGGACTACGCCTATGGCCACGAGATGCTCCGCGGTTTCAAGCGTGCACAGGCCGCGCTGGGCGCGGTGAGCGTCGGCGAAATCCTGCATCCATTCGGCGCCGCCGACTACTCGACCTTCATGCCGCGGCTGCGCTCGATGCGGCCCGATATCCTCTGCATCTGCAATTTCGGCCGCGACCAGGCCAATGCCATCAAGCAGGCGGTGGATTTCGGCATGAACCGGCAGGCACAGATCGTCGTGCCGGTGCTGCTGAACAACCAGCGCCTCGCCATCGGCGCCGAGGCCTTCGAGGGCGTGATCGGCGGGGCCAACTACTATTGGCGACTGGAGGAGACCATTCCCTCGGCCAAGGCCTTCAACGACGCCTTCAAGGCCGCCAATGGCGGCGCCTATCCGACGGATTACGGCGCCTATGGCTTCACCGGCGTTTCCGCACTGCTGCTCGCCATGGAGAAGGCCGGCGGCCCGGACACGGACAAGGTGATCGCCGCGCTGGAGGCGCTGACCTACGACGTCGCCAAGGGCCCGCAGCACTATCGCAAATGCGATCACCAGTCGGTGCAGTCGGTGCTGGTGCTCAAATCGAAGAAGAAGGCCGACATGAAGAACGAGGCCGATCTGTTCGAGATCCTGGCGATCGAACCGGGCTCGGAAGCGGCGCTGCGCAGTTGCACCGAACTCGGCTTTCCCGCCTGAAGCCGTCCCGCCCCGCGTGATGGAGTCCTCATGATGGACGCCGAACTCATCGCCATGCAGCTATTTTCGGGGATCGCGCTCGGCGCGATCCTGATCATGGTCGCGCTCGGCCTGTCGATCATCTTCGGGATGCTGGGCGTCGTGAACTTCGCCCATGGCGCACTCTTCATGGTCGGCGCCTATGCCGGCCTGTGGGTCGCCTCGCTCACCGGCAGCTTCTGGTGGGGGCTCCTCGTCGCGCCCCTCGCCGTCGGCATCTTCGGCATGGCGATTGAGTACCTGCTCATCCGCCCGCTCTACGGGCGTTCCGTCGACGATCCGCTGCTTCTGACATTCGGGCTCGGCTATGTGCTGGTCGAGGCGGTGCGCATCGTCTTCGGCAGCGACGGCATTCCCTTCCAGACGCCGCCGCAACTCGCCGGCGTCGCCGACCTCGGCATCGGCTTCTTCCCGATCTACCGCCTGTTCGTCATCGCGGTGGTCGCGCTCCTCCTGCTCCTGCTCTGGCTCGTGCTGGAGAAGACGAAGTTCGGCCTGATCGTCCGGGCTGGCGCCCAGGACCCGCAGATCATGCGTGTGCTCGGCGTCGACATCTCCAGGGTGTGGCTGCTGGTCTTCGGCCTCGGCGTCGGCCTTACCGCGCTCGGTGGCGTGCTCGCCGCGCCGATGCGCAACGTCAATCCGGAGATGGGCTCGCTCGTGCTGGCCGAGGCCTTCGTCGTCACCGTGATCGGCGGCATGGGCTCCTTGGTCGGCGCGATCGTGGCGGGGCTGCTCGTCGGGGTGGCGATCAGCATGACGGCGCTGTTCGCCCCGGAAATGGCGACGATCGTGATGTTCGCGCTGATGGCGCTCGTGCTGCTGGTCCGGCCGCAGGGGCTCTTCGGCAAGCCGGGACGGGCGTGAGGAGATTGCGATGACCGCCTCGACCTCCTCCGTCGCTGCCGTTGCGACCCGCCCGACCAACCGCCGCGGCTGGCGCGCGCGCCTGATCCTCTGGCGGGTGCCGCTCTCGATCCTCGCGCTCTGCCTCCTGCCCTGGGTGCTGCCGTCCATGGCGCTCGCCACGAACGTGCTGATCTATGGCCTGCTCGCCGTCGGCTACAATCTGCTGTTCGGCTATACGGGGCTTCTCTCCTTCGGCCACGCCGCCTTCTTCGGCGCCGGCGCCTATGTCACCGGCATCGCCATCGCCCAGTTCGGCGCGTCCTGGTATGCGGCACTGGCGCTCGGAGTCGTTGCCGGCGGGCTGCTTGCCTTCGTCATCGGAATTCTCTCGATCCGCACGCGCGGCATCTACTTCTCGATGGTGACGCTCGCTTTGTCGCAGCTCGTCTACTACACGGCGCTGCAGGCCGCTTCCTGGACCGGCGGCGAAAACGGGCTGCGCGGCTTCACCGTCGGCCAGCTCGATCTCTTCGGCTGGACGGTCGACTTCCTCGATCCGGTGACGAAATACTACGTGCTCATGGTCTTCGCGGCCGCGGCGCTGTGGTTCGTCTCGCGTATCCTGAATTCGCCCTTCGGCGCCGTCATCGAAGCGATCCGCGAGAACGAGACGCGCGCACGGGCCTGCGGCTACCACGTCGAGCGCAGCAAGCTGATCGCCTTCACCCTGTCCGGACTGATCTGTGCGCTGGCCGGCACGCTCCTGGCGCTGCACCTCGCCATCGTGCCGCTCGACATACTGCACTACCAGACCTCGGGCATGATCGTGATGATGACGCTGCTCGGCGGGGCCGGCAGCTTCTTCGGCCCCTTCGTCGGCGCGCTCGCCTTCCTGCTGATGGAGGATGTCGTCTCGCTCTGGACCTCGCACTGGCAGATCGTGGTCGGCACCGTCTTCATCCTATTCGTGCTGTTCCTGCCGAAGGGAATCTGGGGAACGGCCCTGGCATGGGAGGCGAGGCGATGAGCGCTCCTCTGCTCGCGGTCGAGAATATCGGCCGACGCTTCGGCGGCTTCGTTGCGCTGGAGAGCGTGACCACCGCCTTCGAGCCCAACAAGGTCACGGCGATCATCGGCCCGAACGGGGCCGGCAAGAGCACGTTCTTCAACCTGCTCTCCGGTGTCCTGGCCCCGTCGACCGGCGTGATCCGCTTCAAGGGCCGCGACATCACCCGCATGGCGCAGCACCGCTTCGCCCATCTCGGCATCGCGCGCTCCTACCAGATCACCAACATCTTTCCGGACCTGTCGGTGCATGAAAACGTGCGCGTCGCGGCACAGGCCTTCCACGCGCGCTACGACATCTGGCGCGCCCGCGCCGCTCTCACCGAACTCGACGAGAGGGCCGACGCCGCTCTCGCCGTCGTCGGCCTCGCCAGCCGGCGCGCCGACACGGCCAAGTTCCTGGCCCACGGCCAGCAGCGCGCGCTGGAGATCGCGATCGCTCTGGTCGCCGAGCCGGAGCTTCTGCTGCTCGACGAGCCGACGGCCGGCATGGGACCGGAAGAGACGAAGGGAATGGTCGCGCTGCTGGAGAAGCTGGCGCGCGAGCGCACCATCCTGCTCGTCGAGCACAAGATGAAGATGATCCTCGGTCTTTCCGACCGCATCCTCGTGCTGCACCACGGCCGGCTCATCGCCGATGGCAGCCCGCAGCATATCCAGGCCGATCCCGAAGTTCGCCGCGTCTATCTGGGGCAGAATGATGGCTATGCTTGAGATCGAAGGGCTGAACGCTTGGTATGGTGCGAGCCATGTCCTGCACGGGATCTCGTTCTCGGTCGAACCCGGAGAGATCGTCGCCCTGGTCGGCCGCAACGGCGCCGGCAAGACGACGACTATCCGCTCCGTCATGGGCCTTATTGCAAAGACGACGGGTTCCGTGCGCTTTGCCGGCACGCCGCTGCTGACCTTGCCGGCTCATGCCCGCTTCGGGCTCGGACTGGCCTATGTCCCGGAGGAGCGCCGGATCGTACCGGGCCTCTCGGTGCGCGAGAACTTGCAGCTCGGCCTCGTCGCCCATAGCGGCGCCATCGACGAGCGCAAGGCCATCGACGAGATCGCCGAGAGCTTCCCGCGCCTCAAGGAGCGGCTCGGACAGGAGGCCGTCACGATGTCCGGCGGCGAGCAGCAGATGCTCGCCATCGCCCGCGCCATGATCGCCAGGCCGAGGATGATCCTGCTGGACGAGCCGTCGGAGGGCATCATGCCCGTGCTCGTCGAGGAAACGGGCACGCTCTTCCGCCGCTTACGCGATCAGGGAGTGACACTGCTGCTCGTCGAACAGAACGTCGAATGGGCGCTGCGGCTGGCCGACCGCGCCTTGATCATCGACCAGGGCGAGGTCGTCCACCGCAGCGCGGCGCACGCGCTGCTGGCCGACAAGGCCATTCAGGAACGGTATTGCGCCGTCTGATGGCGCGCTCCGAGGGAACTCATGGACATCATCGGCGAACATCGCATTGCGGCCCCGCGCGAAAAGGTCTGGTCGGCCTTGTTCGACGTCGAGACACTGAAGGCCTGCATCCCCGGCTGCAAGGAACTGGAGCAGACCTCGCCGACCAGCTTCGCCGCCAAGGTGCAGGTCAAGATCGGCCCGGTCTCCGCGAACTTCGCCGGCACGGTCGAGCTGCAGGACATCGAGGCGCCGGGCGGTTGTCGCATCGTCGGCCAGGGCAATGGCGGCGTCGCCGGCTTCGCGAAGGGCGGCTCGCAGGTAATATTGGTCGATGAGGGCGACGAGACGGTGCTCAGCTATCACGCCAAGGCCGAGATCGGCGGCAAGCTCGCCTCACTCGGCAGCCGCCTCGTACAGGCCACCTCGCGCAAGCTCGCCGACCAGTTCTTCTCCGCCTTCACCCTGCGGCTGAAGGAATAGCCGGCGTTCAAGTGCCGTCCGAGAAAGGGGTTTCAGAGGGGAAGGTCCCCTCGCCCCTGCAGGAAATCCTCCAGTTGCGCCATGGGGTTCGCGATGGCGATGTCGCGTGCGGCGAGCCACGCGTCGTCATAGAGCGTCGAGGCATAGCGCTCGCCGGAATCACACAGGATGGAAACGATCGACCCGGTTTCCCCTGCCGCCGCCATCTCCTGCGCCAACCGCAGGGCGGCATAGACGCTGGTCCCCGTCGATCCTCCGCAGCGACGGCCGATCATGGCGCTGATGACGCGCATGGCGGCCACCGACAACGCGTCGGAAACGGTGATCATCCGGTCGACCACCTCCGGAATGAACGAAGGCTCGACACGCGGTCGGCCGATGCCCTCGATGATGGAGCGGCAGTGCTCCACCTCCAGGACCGATCGATCCTCGTAGTGCCGATGGAACACCGATCCCGAAGGATCGGCGACGCAAAGCCGGGTGGAGTGGCGCTGATAGCGGATATAGCGCCCGATCGTTGCCGAGGTGCCGCCGGTTCCCGCGCCCGTCACGATCCAGCTGGGTACCGGATCCGGCTCCTGCGACATCTGGCTGAAGATGGATTCAGCGATGTTGTTGTTGCCGCGCCAGTCCGTCGCGCGTTCGGCGAAGGTGAACTGGTCGATATAGAAGCCACCTGTCTTGCGGGCGAGCTCGGCAGCCTCGCCATAGACGGTCTTGGGATCCTCGACGAGGTGGCAGCGGCCACCCTGGAACTCGATGGCCGCGATCTTCTCCGGCGACGTGGTCCGGGGCATCACCGCCACGAAATCGAGGCCGATGAGGCGCGCGAAATAGGCTTCCGATACGGCGGTCGAGCCACTGGACGCTTCGACGATGAGGGTCTGCGGCCCGATCCAGCCATTGCACAGCGCATAGAGAAAGAGCGAGCGCGCGAGCCGGTGCTTGAGACTTCCAGTCGGGTGGCTCGACTCGTCCTTCAGATAGAGCGTGATCCCGGGCAGCGCGGGCAGCGGAACGCGGATGAGGTGCGTGTCGGCGGAACGGTTGATGTCCGCCTCGATGCGCTGGACGGCGGTGCACAACCAGTCGCGCGGCTGCGCGCCGGAACGACATGCGGGATGGGGCGAGACCTTGGTGGCGTCAGTCATTGCGGGCCCTCAGGCTGCAGATCAGATAATGCTCGGCGAGGTGGCATGGCATCGGCACAGTTGCCGGCGCCATGCGGCGCCATACGGTCTTGCCGCAGTCGATGCCGGTGGTCGGGCGCGGAGCGGCGGCCCAGCAACGCCGCAGCGGTCCACTCGAACAGCTGCGGCGACCGCCGGCACCCGCATGCTTCAGGCGCGCACGCGCGCGTCCTTTGCAGCCCCGACCTTATTTCCGTCACGCGCGAACACCAGTTCGCCGCCGATCCATGTCTGGTTCGGCATCATGTCGCGCAGCATCTCGGGGCGGACCGTCAGCGGATTGTCGTCGAAGACGACGAAATCGGCGAACTTGCCCAGCTCGAGCGAGCCGATCTCATGCTCGCGTCCGATCGAGCGCGCGGCGAAGCGGGTGTACATCCGCAACGAGGTCATGACGTCGAGGTTCTCGCCGTCCGTCAGCGTCTCGCCATTGTTCATTTCGCGCGTGACCATGGCCCAGATGCCGAACATGGGCACATGCTGCTTGGGGTGAATGCCGATCGCATCCGAGTTGCCGGGAATCGCGAAATGCTGGTCCACAATCATCCGACGCATCGGGAAGACGTCGGCGCCGCGCACCGGGCCCAGATTCTTACGGTAGCCCGGAGCCGTCGTGTAGATGAACGGCGGTTGCGGCACCGGCAGCACGCCCAGTTCCGCAAACCGCCCGGCACGCTCGTCCGTCCACAGGCAGTTGCCGGCGTGCTCGATCCGGTGAGCTGCGCCGTTCGCCGCCTTGCGCTCGGACAAGGCGGCATAGGCGTCGAGCACGACGTCCTGCGCCAGATCGCCGATCGCATGGACGCAGATCTGATAGCCCGCCCCATGCAGCTTGCCGACGATCTCCGAGAACTCCCCGGGCTCGAAGGAGAGGTCGCCCTTCAGGTCGCTGCCCCAGTAGGGTTCGTACATCGCGGCCGCACGGGAGGTCAGGCCGCCATCGATGAACATCTTCATCCCGCCCAGCATCAGCCGGCTGCGGTCCGCCCCGGCGAAACGCTCGCCGATGAGTCCGGATAGAGCGTCCTCCAGAGGGCAGACGGACGGCACCTTGGGATAGAGCGCAACGCGGATCTTTAGATCCTTGCGCCGCTCCATTTCCAGATAGGCGTCGACACCGCCGCGGAACAAAGTGAACTCGGTGATCGCCGTGACGCCGTTGGCAAGGAAGCTGGCCTGGGCGGCGGCCAGAGCGGGGCCGACCTCCTCGTAGGGCCAATCGGGAGCGTTCAGCGCGTGCCACATGTCGTTGGACACGCCGGTTGGAACGCCCTCGGCGGTGCGTTCGAGATAGCCGCCGTCGGAATCAGGAGTGTTCTCGTCGACGCCGAGAACCTCCAGGGCCTTGGAGTTGAAGATGTTGATGTGGAAGCTGAAACGGACCACCACCGGATGTTCCGTGCTGACGCGGTCGAGATCCCAGCGGTTGGGATAGCGGCCTTCGGCCAGATGCTGGTTCTGATAGTGCATCCCCTGGCCGAGAATCCATTTCCCCGGCGGCAAGGTGGCCGCCTTCGCGGCGAGACGCTCGACCATATCGTCGATGGACTTCACCGCCGGCGGCTTGACGTCCACGGCGATGTTCCAGCCATAGGCGATCATTTCCATATGGGTGTGGGCATCGATCAGGCCGGGGACCACGGTCCTTCCGCCCATGTCCACGATCGCGGCACCCCCGGCCTGCTCCGCGGAGGGGTTAACCGCGACGATCCGGCCATCTTCGATCAATAGCGAGCCAGCCGTGGTCTCGGCATCGTCCATAGTCAGGATGGTCGCATTGGTGACGAGGATTCTCCGGGTCGGCACGCCGTTCGCCTCGGCGGTGTTCGGGTCGGCGACATCTCGGTTGCTCATGGGTCAGTTCTCCTTGGGCCAAACTCTGCCGGAGCGGATCCGGTGCAGTGGCCTGACTTGGATTGATCGATGTGCGGGCCACCGACGTGCCCGCATGGAGGTTGCGTCAGCCTTTGCTGAGGACGGTCCGGATGCCGATGAACCGTTCGATCAGCATCACGAGGGCGAGCGCGGTCAGCGATCCAAGGCTGGCCGCGGCATAGAGGCCGGGCGTGTTCGAGACCTCGGCGCTGCCGAACAGATAGACAGGGAAGGTCGTCATCTTCGACCCTGCGAGGAACATCGTCACCGCGACATCCTCGAAGGACATGATGAAGCTCATGAACATCCCGGCGACGATGCCGGGCCGCATCAGCGGAATGATCACCCGCGTCAGCGTGGTCAGCGAGCCGGCGCCAAGTCCGGCCGCCGCCTCGTCATACTGACCGCTCAGCGCCGAGAGGCGGGCGATCGTCGGAACGAGCACGAAGGGGAAGGTGTAGATCGTGTGGGCGATCAACAGTCCAGCGAATGTGCCGACCAGCGGAAGTGAAAGGGCGCCCTGCCAGAAGTAGAAATATTGAAGGATCGCAACGCCCAGAATGATCGCGGGAAATTGCAGCGGGCTGCGCAGGGCCGTCTCGATCACCGCCTTGCCGCGCAGGTTGCTCTTCACCATGGCAATCGCCGCCGGCACGCAGAGCAGCGCCGACAGGGTTGCACAGCCGATGCCGAGTGCAAGGCTTCGGAGGAACGTGTCGACGGCCACCTGGGGAATCTGCATGTAGGAGACCAGCGACCAGTCTCTCGGCGGAAAGATCACCGTGGTCGAATTGAACGAGACGATCACGACCACGAGCAGCGGCATCACCAGGAAGGCCACGGCAAGCACGGTCAGCGCATGCATCGCCCCGCAGAGCACCGTATCCACAAGACGCGAGATGACGTTCTTCATGACGAACCCCTCGCTCGCACGCTGCGACGCCAGTGGCTGAGGAGAAGGATGAGGATCGCGACGGCGCTGATCATCACCACCAGCATCACGGACAGCGCCGCGGCATAACCGAAGTCGAAAAGCACCTGCGACGCCTGCTGGATCTGGATCGCGATCACGTCCACGCGCCCACCGCCGAGCAGGACCGGCGTGGTGAAATAGGCGGCCGTCGCCATGATCGCGATCAGCCCGACGGGCACGGCGTTGATCCAGGTCATCGGCAGGTGAACGGTCAGGAAGGTCTTCCAGCGCGAGGCCCCGAGTCCGATCGCTGCCCGCTCGAAATCGCGCGGCAAAGCCTCGATGACCGGAATCAGGCCGACCATCACCACCGGGACCTGGATGTGGATCATCCCGATCGCGACCGCGGTGAAGTTGTTGATGAGTTGCAGCGGCTGCGAGATGAGGCCGACGGCGATCATCGCATCGTTGATCGGCCCCTCGAACCCCAGCAACACGCGCCAGCCCAGGGCGCGGGCGATGGTGCTGGTGAACAGCGAGGCGATGGCCGCCACGAAGATGATCCTGCCCACCACGGCGTTCCGGCGCACGACCTGGAAGGCCAGGAGATAGCCGAGGAGCAGGGAGACGACGCCGGTCACGATGCTCAGTGCGAGCGTGGTCGACAACGACCGGAGAACGGCGGCCGAACCCAACGCGTCGGTAAAATTGCGAAGCGACAGGGAGGGCGTTCCGCCCGTGTCGACGACCAGGCTGCCCCAGAGGAAATGCAGCACCGGGTAGGCGAAGAACACGGCGAAGAACAGGGCGAGCGGGATGATCCCCAGCCTGAACAGGGACGACGTGCTGGGGATCATCGCCGATCCTCCGGCAAATCCGCCGGCAGCAGGCGCGCATCCTGCGGCTGGAAGCTGACGAAGAGTTCGGCGCCCTCCTCGAACACGGCCTGTCGGTGCTGCACTGCGAGCAGGGAACCCAGACCCGGGGTGTCCAGCCGCAAATGGGTGTTCACGCCGTAGAACATGCGCTTCACCACCTTTGCCGGCAGCGCACCCGGTTCGGATCGGGATGTGCAGGTGATGTCTTCCGGGCGCAGCGACACATAGCCGGCATTGGCGCCCGGCAGGCTGCCCTCCACCTCGAACTCGTGGCCGGTCTGCGTCATCCGGACCCGCGCCCTGTTGCCGTCGCGCGTCAGCACTTCGACCGGCAGCAGGTTGGTGGTGCCGAGGAATTCGGCGGTGAAGGCCGTCTTCGGCGCGTGGTAGAGCCGCCAGGGATCGCCCGCATCGACGATCGATCCGTTGCGCATGACGATAATCCGGTCGGACATCGCCATGGCCTCGCGCTGATCATGGGTCACCAGAACCGTGGTGAGCTGCAGCTCTTGTTGCAGCGCCCGGATCTCTTCCTGCGCCCGCTCGCGCAGCTTGGTGTCGAGCGCGCCCATCGGCTCGTCGAGCAGCAGCATCGTCGGGCGGATGACGATCGCGCGCGCCAACGCCACGCGCTGCTGTTGACCGCCGCTCAGCTCGAACGGGTAGCGCTCGAGATAGGTGTCCATCTGCACCATCGCGAGAGCCTCGATGGCGCGCTTGCGGCGCTCCGTTTTGGAGACGCCCCGGGTTCGCAAACCGAACTCGACGTTCTCGACAGTGCTCATATGCGGGAAGAGCACGAAGTTCTGGAACACCATGCCGATGTCGCGGAACTGGGGAGGGATGGCCGTGATATCCTTGCCGTCGATCCGCATCGATCCGCCCGCCGGCTTCAGATAGCCACCGATGGCGCGCAGCAGCGAGGTCTTGCCGGATCCCGAAGGTCCGAGCAGGGACACCAATTCCCCCTTCTCGATCGTCAGGTTGAGGTCGTCGATCGCGACCCAACCGCCATAGGCGATCTTGAGGGAGTCGATCTCGAGTCTACTCATTGCCACGCCCTCGTCGGATGCGCTTGTTAGTGGGGTCGCCAAAACGTTCGGGTGGCGTGCGTCTACGGCTCTTCACGATCGGAGCCGGCAACGGACAGCGGCGTCGAGGGGCTGCCCGTTGCCGTTCAAGGCGTCAGCGAAGGATGCCCGCCCATTGCGTGGTCCATTCCCGCAGGTTCGCGAGGAAAGCCGGGTAGTCCGGAAGGAAAAGCTGGGACGGATCCTTGATGATCCATTCGGCAGCCGACGGATCGGCGGCCATCACGGCGTCGATCGCATAGGAGGTCGGCGGCGTGCCGGCGATGAACATGAAAAGCGGAAGCGATGCCTTGGCGGCCTCGTCCGACAGGAACTCGTTCATCATCAGTTCGACGAGCTCCTTCTTCGGTGAGTTGGCCACAAGAACGAGGTTGTCCGGGTTGATCAGGTCGGAATAGTCCTTGCCGTTCGCGTTGATGCGCCAATTGGCATAGGCGACCGGGATACCCTGCTTCTTCAGCGCGAGGCACCGGCCCTGGTTGTTGCCGACGGTCAGCCACACGTCACCCGCCGACATCGCCGCGTCCATGTCGCCAGACGAGTTGAAGAAACCGTAGGCCTTCACCTTGGACGACAGTTTCTCGATGGTGGCGGACACATTGCGGTAGTTCCCGCCCGCCGACATCGCGATGGCCGGCGCCGTGATCAGCCACTGCGCCGCCGTCGTCGATGGGAACATCACGCGGCCCGCCAGCCCCGGATTTGACCAGATATCGATGCCGTTTGGCGCGCCCAGTCCCAGCTGTTCGAACTTGTCGGTCCGGTAGCAATTGCCATAGCGGTACGCCATGCTTGGGATGCCCGACGCGATCTTCAGGCTCTCCGGCACCTTCTGCATGTTGGGGATCTTGGCCGGATCCACCGTGCCGACGACGCCCTCCTGCATGCCGCGGGCAAGGTTCGCGGAATCCATCAGCATCACGTCGATGTCCGGGTTGCCGCCGGAGGCACGGATGCGGGTGATGTTCTTCGACGGGCTGGAGGGGATCCAGTTGATGGTTATGCCGGTGCGCTCGGTGAAGAACTTCCCGAAGCTCGCTGCCCATTTGTCGTTGAACGCACTTGAGTAGCCGGCAAATGAAATACTCTCGCCCGCGAATCGACGGATATCGCCCGCCTGCTGCGCCAGCGCGCCATGGGTCGCGCCGAGCACCAGTGCGACCGAAAGTCCACACAGACGAAGCCTAGTCATCGAAAGATAAGAAGAAGGTTTCTTGTCATTCATTGGTCTACTCCGTTCCCCTGCTGGTGCTTTCGCGCGGTTCTACTAGGCGCCGTACTCCTCGTCGGTCACGGCGCCCTGCCAATCGACGTTGCCGAAATGCAGGGCGATCTGGGTGACGAGGCCGGTCTCGCTGGCGCCGTGCCAGTGCTCGACGCCGGGCTCGGTCCAGACGACATCGCCCGGATTGAGGATCACGCGCTCGCCGCCGCGCTCCTGGATCCAGCCCTCGCCGGAAATCGTGTAGATGAACTGCCCGCCTTCATGGGTATGCCAGTGGGTGCGGGCTCCCGGCGGGAACATGATGTTGATCACCCGCGCATTGCCGGCATTGAGCAGGATGTCGGACCAGACATCGCCCGTATTGGTCGCCGACCGCAGGCCGGACGGCTCACCGTTCCGAATGGCTTTTCCGTGATACATATTTGATTCCTTTATACTCTCTGTCTCGCCCCGCAGGTCCCTAAGACGGCCGGTCAGTGGGCCGGGTGGAATTCGCCGAGCATCTTCCGGCTGGCGTTGTAGCCGGTCAGTCCGCTCATGAAGTTGCCGGGCCAATTGCCCACGCCGCACATGAAAAGACCCTCGATCGGGGTCGTGTAGTTCGAGCATCCCGGCATGGGGCGTGCGTCGAAGATGCGTCCGGGCACGATGTCGCCATGGGCGCCGTTGCCCTCGGCCATGCCGTAGTTTCGCTCGAGATCGACGGGCGTGTAGACGCTGATGCCGTCTATGATGTCCTTGATGTTGCCAATGTTCCGGCTGAGCGTCTCGACGACGGCATTGCCGAGCGCCTCGCGCTGGTCGTTCCAGCTTCCCTCGGCCAGATGATAGGGTGTGCCGCGCACGCTCAGGCTCATGAAGTGGCAGCCGGGCGGGGTCATGTCGGGATCCGCGGCCGACGACACCACGCCCGAGATCGTCACATGCGGCGACCAGCGGCCCATGACGGCTTCGTTGTAGCTCTCCTGAAGCACGTCGATGCTGGGGACCACGCGGAAGTTCGTGCCGAGAAACTGGGCGTTCTCCTCGTCGGTCTCGGCGCGGTTGAAGCGCGGCGTTCCCTTGAGCGCCAGGTGCACCTTGGAGGAGGAGCCATGCATGGTCAGCTTCCTGGCCCGCTCCTCGATGTCCTGCGGAAGCTGGTTCGCCGGCACCAGCTTGGTCAACACCGTCTTCGGGTTGATGTTCGCCAGCACGCGCGGAGCCTCGATCTCCTCGCCGCTCTCCAGCACGACGCCCTTCACCTTGCCGTCGTCGCAGAGAAGCTCGCGCACCGGCGATTCAAGGCGGATCTCGACGCCCAAGCTCTCATTGGCCCGGGCCATGGCCTTCGTGACCGCACCCACGCCGCCGATCGGCGACGCGTTCTTCATCATCAGCTCGTTGCTCTCGAAGACCACACCGCCGCGGCGCATCGTTTCTTCCTGCAGCGGCCGCTGCAGCAATATGTAGCCGCTACCCGGCGTGCGGGGGCCGACGAGATTGGTCGCCATTGCGGTGCCGGCCAGAAACGCCTTCAGCCAGGGCGATTTCAGGTGGCGGTCCAGCACGTCGCTGACGCTGCCGAACATCACGAGGTTGAAGGCCTCCTTGTCGGCCGGCTCCTTGAAGCGCGCCGCAACCTCTTCCAGCGAAGGCGCGGGGTCGTAGAACGACACGCCCATCTTCCTCGCCACGTCCTGGTAGAACTGCATGACGTCGGCGAAGCCCTGCATGTCGCCGGGCGCGGCAAGCCGCTCCATCTCTGCCCGGCGGCGCTCGCGCTCCGGCCACATGACCAGCGCATCGCCGTTGGAAAACAGCGTCAGCGAGTTGAGCGCAGGATGGGTCAGCCTCAGCCCGTGCTTTGCCAGCTCCATGTCGCCGGCGATACGCGGATCGAGGCTGTGGCAGGAATTGGCGATGCTGCTGCCGCGATAGCCCGGGAATACCTCCTCGGTGATGCAGGTGCCACCGACCTGATAGCTCCGCTCCAGCATCAGCACCTTCAGTCCCGCCCGCGCGAGATAGAAACCCGCCACCAGCCCGCTATGGCCGGCACCTACGATGATCACGTCATATTTCGACATTTCTGCCCGTCTCAATCTCGGCCAGCGTCGCCAGCGCGACGACACCGCAAGGGTCAAAATCCGATTGACTACAGCGGCTTGATGGTGCGGGAGGCGATCCTCCAGCCCATGGGCGTCCTTTTCAGGATGTCGGTGTACTCGGCGGCGGCCATCGACTTGTCCGCCCGCTGGGACAGCGCCTTGCATAGCGCCTTGATGGTTCCATTCTCGCCGTCAGACAGTAGCAGGTTGGTAATGTGGTGGCTGAGGGACGGAGCCGGAAAATTCCTGAACGCGGCCTGCAGCTCTTCCAGCCCATTGGCGGTGAGGCGCCCCGGATTGCTGAACTGAATGTCGTCAGCAAAAACCTCGCCCATCCGGTCGTATTCTTTGGAGTCGAGGATGTATGCGACCTTGTTGAGGATGTCCGTGATATCGATTCTGTCGATCTCGGCAATTCGTGCCATATCGCTACTTCCGTAAGTTTCTAGGATGTTTCGGAAAACTCGGCGGCGACACGCTTGGTCGCCTCGATCACGGCGGCCAGACGCTCCTGGCCGAAACGGTGATCGGGGATGACGGCGGCAAGGGCGCCGACCAGCTTGCCCCGAATGAAGACGGGAGCCGCCACGGCCCAGGAACCGCCGGTGGATTCATGATGGCTGAACCCGTAACCCTGCGTCCGGGTCAGCGCCAATTCCGCCTTCAATTCCTCGACGGTCCGGCTCCCCTGACCGGGAATATCGAAACTCTGCAAGTCTCCGAGAATGTCGTCGACGTCCTCGTCCGTGCTGAAGGCCAAGAGCACCTTGCCGGCGGCGCCGCGGTAGATCTTGCCCCGCTCGCCGGTCAGCCGGACACGCCGGACCAGCTGGCTGGACTCGGCTGAATCGATGCAGAGGCGGTCATCTCCCAACTGCACGAAGAAGGCAGACGTCTCGTCCAGTTCGGAGCACAGGCCGCTAGTCGATTCCGCTGCGAGCATCCGCAGAGGAGCCCACCGATCCGTCTGGTGCAGCAGGGTCGTCAGGGCCAGCCCCGGCACATACCGGTTGTTGCTTCCCTGAGCGGCAAAGCCGTGAGCCACCAGCGTCCCGAGCAGTCGCGACGCCGTGCTCACGCTGATGTTCGCCGCGGCGGCCATCTCGGAGAGGTTTCTGCCCTTTCGGTCCAGGGCCGATAGCAGGGCGAGCGCACGGGCCACCGAGCGCACGCTGCCAGACTTGTCGTCGCTGCCCGACTTGTCTTCGTTTTCCATGTAGCGAAAACCCATTTTCATTTTTAGGCTAAGAGCCATAGCTCCGCCTTGTCAACCGATTTCCTCTCTACGGAAATACGATTCCGCAGAGTGGAAACTTTTGATCAAAGATCAGTTCGGAGCCGATGTCTGGTTCCGAGGTCGGCGTCTACAGTGGATTCGACCTAGCTGATCGCCCTTGGCGTGGTCCGACAGCGCTGGAAACCTATGTTCGGGCGCTCGTCGCAAGGTCGCTGGAGTGAGGGCGGCCGGAACAGATACTCAACGGCGCGCAGGGGATTTCAGCGGCCGCGTGTGAAACGTCACGAGTCGCCGTCGATGCTGGCGATCAGCTTGCGCAACAAAGCCGCGAGCATTTGCCGTTCCCCTGCGCTGAGAGGTTCCAGAAACTTCAGCTCATTCGCCATATCGGCCCGAAAGGCCTCTTCGGCCCGGACGATACCCTCCCGGGTCAGGACGACGTGCACGCTGCGCCCGTCGCGCGGCGCCTTCTCACGTCGGATCAGGCCCGCCTTCTCGAGACGATCGAGGCGATGCGTGAGGCCGCCGGAGGAGAGCATCAGCGACGTGTAGAGCTCGGTCGGCGTCAGCCGGTAGGGCGGGCCGGAGCGACGCAGCGTTGCGATCACGTCGAACTCTCCACGATCGAGGTCGAACGCGGCGAAGGTCGCTTCGATACTGGGGCTCACGAGATTCGACAGCCGCTTGGCTCGACCAAGGATCGACATGGGCTCCGTGTCGAGATCGGGAAGCTCGCGCGCCCATTGCGCGCGGAGCCGGTCGACATGGTCGGCTATGGCCTGCCCGTCATGCTCTGTCGCCACATCTATCATGGGTGCGCACCTCCATCGACCGGTCGGAAAGCCGCCGCGTCGGCACAGTGCGATATATCTCGACGAGAAGATAGATAGCTTGACACGAAGGTAGCTCGATGAGATATATCTTCTCGTGAAGATACTTTTCCGCCGACCACGAAGGAGAATCCGATGCTCGCAGTCCTTCGCCATCAAGACCCCCTGCCGGGCGCAAGCCGCACCGTCCGCTTCGAAGGGCGCGATTACGGAAGCCAGGTGTCGATCTTCCTGGTCGACGCGGACCCCGGCCGTGGCGTCGCGCTGCATGTGCACCCCTATCCGGAGACCTGGGTCGTGAAGAAGGGAGAAGCCGAATTCACGGTCGGGAACGAGAAGACCAGGGCTTTTCCCGGCGACATCATCGTGGCCGCCGCCCATGTCCCGCACCGGTTCGAGAATGTCGGTGCCGGCAGGTTGGAGCTCGTGTGCATCCACCCCAATGAAACGTTCGTCCAGGAATTCCTGTGACGGGAACTCGCCGATAGCTCGTGAGGAGAGAAGAATGTCCAAGATGATTTTTGTGAACCTGCCGGTGAACGACCTCGATGCCGCAACCCGTTTCTACGAAGCGATCGGCTGCACGAAGAACCAGCAGTTCAGCGACGGTAATGCAGCCTCGATGGTCTGGTCGGACGCCATCACCTTTCAGCTGCTGACGCTCGACTTCTTCAAGACCTTCGCGCCGAAAGCGGTCGCCAACAGCCGGGACACCGTCGGCGCCCTCATCGCGCTCTCGCGCGACAGCCGCGCAGAGGTCGACGCCATCACGGAGGCCGCCGCTTGCGCGGGCGGCAAGGCGGATGTGCGGGAACGCCAGGACATGGGATTCATGTACGGCCGCGCTTTCGAGGATCCCGATGGCCATGTCTTCGAGGCGGTGTGGATGGATATGGAAGCGGCATCCAGCGAGATGGGCGCCTAGATCGGCCCGCGCGATCCGCGATCATCTATGACGTCGCCGCCCGTGGCTCATGGGCGGTGGCAATCCGCGGGCAAGGCGCGTGAGCGCCCCGCTCTTCATCTGATCTAATAGTCAAACAGTATGACTATTCAGGCCCATCTCCCTGTGGCATAAATTGCCGGCCGGAAAGCGCTCGCCAGTGGCGCGACGGCAGCACCCCACGGGAGAAACGCCAATGAATTTCAAGGCTTTGTTGCTCGCGACCGCCTTCTCCGGCGCGCTCGTCTCCGCTGGCGTCCATGCCGCGGACCTCACCATCGGCTTCTCGCAGATCGGCTCGGAATCGGGCTGGCGCGCCGCCGAGACCACCGTCTCCAAGGCCGAGGCCAAGAAGCGGAACATCAATTTCAAGATCGCCGACGCGCAGCAGAAGCAGGAGAACCAGATCAAGGCGATCCGCTCCTTCATCGCCCAGGGAGTGGACGCGATCTTCCTCGCGCCGGTCGTCTCCACCGGCTGGGATTCGGTGCTGAAGGAGGCCAAGGAGGCCAACATCCCGGTCGTCCTGCTCGACCGCGACATCGACCCCTCGGGCAAGGACCTCTATCTCACCGCCGTCACCTCCGACAGCGTGCATGAGGGCCGCGTCGCCGGCGAATGGCTGGTGAAGACGGTCGGCGCCAAGCCCTGCAACGTCGTCGAACTGCAGGGCACGGTCGGCGCCAGCGTCGCCGCCAACCGCAAGAAGGGCTTCGAGGAAGGCATCGCCTCCGCGCCGAACGTGAAGATCGTGCGCAGCCAGACCGGCGATTTCACCCGTGCCAAGGGCAAGGAGGTGATGGAGAGCTTCATCAAGGCCGAGGGCGGCGGCAAGAACATCTGCGCGGTCTACGCCCACAATGACGACATGATGGTTGGCGCCATCCAGGCGATGAAGGAAGCCGGCCTCAAGCCCGGCTCCGACGTGCTGACCGTCTCCATCGACGCCGTGCCGGACATCTTCAAGGCCATGGCGGCGGGCGAGGCCAACACCACGGTGGAGCTCACCCCGAACATGGCTGGCCCGGCCTTCGACGCCATCATCGCCTACAAGGCGAAGGGCACCGTGCCGCCGAAGTGGATCCAGACCGAATCCAAGCTCTACACGGCCGCCGACAACCCGCAGGCGATCTACGATTCCAAGAAGGGCCTCGGCTACTGAGCGGGCACGCCGCGGGCCATTCGCCCACGGCACCTGTCCCGCCGTGGCGGGCCGGCCTCCCTCCCGCCGGCCCGCCACGGAATCCTGCCGCTGCTTCCGAGACCGCCATGCATCCGACCGACGGCTCCACCCTGCTCGAACTCACCGGCTTCTCGAAATCCTTCGCCGGCTTCGTCGCGCTGGACAAGGTCGACTTCACCCTGCGCCGCGGCGAGATCCATGCGCTGCTCGGCGAGAACGGCGCGGGCAAGTCGACGCTGATCAAGGCGATGACCGGCGTCGTCGCCCGCGACGCCGGCACCATGCGGCTGGAGGGCGCCGAGATCGCCCCGCGCTCCGCCGGCGAGGCGACCAGGCTCGGTATCGCCACCGTCTACCAGGAGGTCAATCTGGCGCCGAACCTGTCGGTGGCGAAGAACCTCTTCCTCGGCCGCCAGCCGACCCGGTTCGGCTTCGTCCGCGAGGGCGAGATGCGCCGGCGCGCCGACGCGCTGCTCGCCGAGTTCGGCCTGTCCATCGACGTCGCGGCGCCGCTGGAGACCTATTCGGTCGCCATCCAGCACATCGTCGCCATCGCCCGCGCGGTCGACCAGTCGGCCCGCATGCTCATCCTCGACGAGCCCACCGCCAGCCTCGACGCGCATGAGGTCGAGGTGCTGTTCACCGTGATGCGCCAGCTCAAGGCCCGCGGCATCGGCATCGTCTTCGTCACCCACTTCCTCGACCAGGTCTATGCGATCTGCGACCGCATCACCGTGCTGCGTAATGGCCGCCTCGCCGGCACCGCGCCGATCGCCGAGCTGCCGCGCATCGACCTCGTGCGCATGATGCTCGGGCGCGAATTGAGCGCCGCCACCGCCCAGCGCCCTCCCCGCACGGCGCTAGCCGAGGCCGCGCCCGTCGCCGTCTTCGAGGACTTCGGCAAGACCGGCTATGTCGCCCCCTTCGACCTGACGCTTCGCGCCGGCCATGTGGTCGGCCTCGCCGGCCTGCTCGGCTCGGGCCGCACCGAGACCGTCCGCCTCGTCTTCGGCGCGGAGCGTGCCGATTGCGGCAGCGCCGAGGTGGACGGCAGGCGCGTCGCCATCTCCTCGCCGCGCGAGGCGATGCGCCTCGGCTTCGGCTACTGCCCGGAGGAGCGCAAGACCGAGGGCGTCGTCGCCGACCTCACCGTGCGGGAGAACATCGTGCTGGCGCTACAGGCAAAGCGTGGCCCGATGAAGCCGCTGCCGCGCCGCGAGCAGGACGAGATGACGGCCAAGTTCATCCGCCTGCTCGACATCCGCCCGCCCGACCCGGAGCGTCCCGTCGGGCTGCTCTCCGGCGGCAACCAGCAGAAGGTTCTGCTTGCCCGCTGGCTCGCCACCGCCCCGCGCCTGCTCATCCTCGACGAGCCGACGCGCGGCATCGATGTCGGCGCCCATGCCGAGATCATAGGCCTGATCCGCGACCTCTGCGCCGAGGGGATGGCCCTGCTCGTCGTCTCCTCCGAGCTCGAGGAGATCGTCACCTATGCCGACGAGGTCGTCGTGCTGCGCGACCGCGCCCATGTCGCCCGCCTCACCGGGGACGAGGTCGACGTGCCCGCGATCCTCGCTGCCATCGCCGCCGATGCGTCCGCGCCGGCCGCTGCGGCGCCGATGTGAGGGAGGTGGGAATGGCGCTTCGCCTGCCGCGCATCGGCACCTCGCAGGTCGCCGCGCTCATCCTCGTCCTGCTGGCGAACTGGATGGTCTCGCCGCAGTTCTTCGATTTCCACATACGCGACGGGCGCGTCTTCGGCAGCGTCATCGACGTGCTGAACCGGGGCGCGCCGGTGGCGCTGCTCTCCATCGGCATGGTGCTGGTCATCGCCATGCGTGGGATCGACCTGTCGGTCGGCGCGGTGATGGCGATCTGCGGCGCCATCGCTGCCAGCCTCGCCGACAGCCATACGCTGCCCGTCGTTCTCGCCGCCGCGCTTGGCGCGGGCCTCCTGTGCGGCCTGTGGAACGGGCTGCTCGTCGCCGTGCTCGGCATCCAGCCCATCGTGGCGACGCTGATCCTGATGGTGGCGGGGCGCGGCATCGCCCAGCTCATCACCGAGGGGCGCATCGTCACCTTCTCTTCGCCCGACCTCGCCTTCCTCGGCGGGAGCGGCTCGGTGCTCGGCCTGCCGACGCCCGTGGTGCTGACCTTCGGCATGCTGGCGCTCACGCTCCTCATCGTGCGCGGCACGGCGCTCGGTCTGATGATCGAGGCGACCGGCGGCAATCCGCGCGCCAGCGCGCTGGCCGGCATCGGCACGAAGCTCATCACGGTGGCGGTCTACATGTGGAGTGGGCTGTGCGCAGCACTCGCCGGCATCGTCGCCGCCGCCGATATCCTCGGCGCCGACGCCAACAATGCCGGCCTCTGGCTGGAGCTCGACGCCATCCTCGCCGTCGTCATCGGTGGCACCTCGCTGTTCGGCGGGCGCTTCAGCGTGGTGCTGGCGGTCGTGGGCGCGCTCATCATCCAGGCGATGAACACCGGCATCCTGCTCTCCGGCTTCCCGCCCGAGACCAACCTCGTCGTCAAGGCGGTGGTGGTGCTCGCCGTGCTGCTCGCCCAGTCGCCGCGCGTCGCCGGCCATTTTGCCGGCCTCGGCGTGCTCCTCAACCGAAGCCGGTCGTGAGGAGGCGCAAGTGACCCGTTCGCTCAGCCGCCTCATGCCGGTCTTCGCCACCACCGCGGTGTTCCTCGCCGGCTTCCTGATCTGCTCGCTCGCCTATCCGAACTTCGCCTCGCTGCGGGTGGTGATGAACCTGCTCACCGATAATGCCTTCCTCGGCATCGTCGCGGTGGGGATGACCTTCGTCATCATCTCCGGCGGCATCGATCTGTCGGTCGGCTCGGTGATCGGCTTCACCACCGTCTTCCTGGCGCTGGCCATCGAGCGCTGGGGCGTGCCGCCGTTTGCCGCCTTCCTCGTCATCCTTCTGCTCTGCGCCGCCTTCGGGGCGGCGATGGGCGCGACCATCCAGTATTTCGAGCTGCCGCCCTTCATCGTCACGCTGGCCGGCATGTTCCTGGCACGCGGGCTGAGCTTCCTCATGTCGACGGACTCGATCCCGATCACCGCCGACCTCTATTCGAACCTCTCCGACCACGCCATCCGGCTTGGCGGCGGAGCGCGGTTCACCGTTCCGGCGATGGTCATGCTCGCCATCGTCGCCGCCGGCATGGCGCTGCTGCACCTCACCCGCTTCGGCGCCAATGTCTATGCGCTCGGCGGCTCGCGCACCGCCACGGGGCTGATGGGTATCAACGTCGCCCGCACCACCGTGCTCATCTACACGCTCTCCAGCGTGCTCGCCGGGCTGTCGGGCATCGTCTTCTCGCTCTACACGTCGAGCGGCTATTCTCTCTCGGCGGTCGGCGTCGAGCTCGACGCCATCGCGGCGGTGGTGATCGGCGGCACGCTGCTGTCGGGCGGCTATGGCTTCGTCTTCGGCTCCTTCCTCGGCGTGCTGATCCAGGGGCTGATCCAGACCTACATCAGCTTCGACGGCTCGCTGTCGAGCTGGTGGGCGAAGATCGCCACCGGGTTCCTGCTCTTCACCTTCATCGCCTTCCAGCAGATCACGCTCCACATGGCGCGCCGCTCGCGCCTGCGGCCAGCCGGAGTTGCCCAGCCGTGACGTCGCAGATCATCGTCATTCCCGCCCGGCGCGCCCATTCCAACCATGCCGAAGTCGCGCGCACCATCGGCATCGACATCATCGCCGGACGCTATGGCGAGGGCGCGAAGCTTCCCGGCGATGCCGAACTGACGCTGATCTTCGGCGTCTCGCGGCCGGTGCTGCGCGAGAGCGTGAAGACGCTGGTGGCCAAGGGCCTGCTCTCGACCAAGTCGCGGGTGGGCACGGTGGTGCGCGAGCGGGCGGCCTGGAACATGTTCGACCCCGACGTGCTCGCCTGGCACCTCGACGCGGGCATCAACAAGCAGTTCCTGCGCGACCTCGCCGAGATCCGCCTCGCCGTCGAACCGCGCGCCGCGGCGCTGGCCGCCGAGCGGCGCACGGAAGCCGACCTCGAGGTGATGCGCCGGGCGGTCGCCCGGATGGGAGACGAGCCCGGCGCCTCGAGCGGCTTCGCCGAGGCCGATCTCGCCCTCCATGTCGCCGTCGCCACCGCCTCCGGCAATCCCTTCATGCGCTCCATCGGCGCGGTGATCGAAGCGGCGCTGCGCGCCTCCTTCGTGCTCTCCGCCCCGGTCGATGCGCGCGAGCACGACATCGCCGTCGCCGCGCATGAGCGCATCGTCGAGACCATCGCCGACAAGGACGCGGAGGCTGCGGCCGCGGCGATGACGAACGTGATCTTCAACGGCCTGCGCCGCCAGGGCGCAACGGGCTGACAGGTGCCTTTATGAGCGACGACGGATCGAGCAAGGACGGGAAGACCCTGCGCAGCCAGCAATGGTTCGGCCGGCAGGACAAGATGGGCTTCTACTACCGCTCCTTCCTGAAGAATTCCGGCCAGCCGCAGGACCGCTTCGACGGCCGCCCGGTGATCGGCATCTGCAACACCTGGTCCGAGCTGACCCCCTGCAACGGCCATTTCCGCGATCTCGCCGAGCATGTGCGGCGCGGCGTGCTGGATGCCGGCGGCTATCCGCTGGAATTCCCCGTCTCCTCGCTCGGCGAGGTGACGATGCGCCCCACCGCCATGCTGTTCCGCAACCTGGCCTCGATGGATGTGGAGGAGGCCATCCGCGCCCACCCGCTCGACGGAGTGGTGCTGCTCATGGGTTGCGACAAGACCACCCCGGCCCTGCTCATGGGCGCGGCCTCCGCCGACCTGCCGGCCATCGGCGTCTCCGGCGGGTCGCAATTGCGCGGCGTCTATCGCGGCCAGGTCATCGGCTCGGGCACCAACATCATCTCGATGAGCGAGCAGTTGCGCGCCGGCGAGATCACGCTGGCCGAGTTCCACGAGGCGGAGGCGGGCATGAACCGCTCGGCCGGGAGCTGCATGACGATGGGCACCGCTTCGACTATGGCCTCGATGGTGGAGGCGCTAGGCATCGGCCTGCCGGAGAACGCCGCCATCCCCGCCGCTGATGCAAGGCGCAACCTGCTCGCGCGGATGGCCGGCCGGCGCATCGTCGAGATGGTGCGGGAAGATTTGAAGCCCTCCGACATCTTGACGCGGCAGGCTTTCGAGAACGCCATCCGTACGCTGGCGGCCATCGGCGGCTCGACCAATGCGGTGGTGCATCTGCTGGCCATCGCCGGCCGCGTCGGCATCGAGCTCACGCTGGCCGATTTCGACCGGCTCGGCCGGAACATTCACTGCCTCGTCGACCTCATGCCCTCCGGCCGCTTCCTGATGGAGGACTTCTACTATGCCGGCGGCCTGCCCGCCGTGCTGCGTGCGCTCGGCGAGCGCGAACTGCTCCACAAGGACGCGCGCACGGTGAATGGCAGCAGCATCTGGGAGAACGTGGCAGCCGCCCAATGCTGGAACGCGGAGGTCATCACCCCCTTCGACGCGCCCTTCAAGGCCGAGGCCGGCATCGCCATCCTCACCGGCAACCTCGCGCCCGACGGGGCCGTCATCAAGCCCTCGGCCGCCTCGCCCGAACTGATGCAGCACACCGGCCGCGCCGTGGTGTTCGAGAGCGTCGAGGAGATGCACCACGCGGTGAACGACGAGGCGCTCGACATCGACGAGAGCTGCATCATGGTGCTGAAAAATTGCGGTCCGAAGGGTTATCCGGGGATGGCCGAGGTCGGTAACATGCCCCTCCCCGCTAAGCTCTTGCGCCAGGGCGTGCGCGACATGATCCGCATCTCCGACGCACGCATGTCCGGCACCGCCTATGGCACCGTCGTGCTGCACGTCGCCCCGGAGGCGACCGCCGGCGGCCCGCTCGCTTTGGTGCGAAATGGCGACCTGATCACCCTCGACGTCCCCGCCCGCTCGCTGCACCTGCATGTCGACGAGGCAGAGCTCGCCGCCCGCCGCGCCGCCTGGGTGCCACCGGTGCCGCATGCGGAACGTGGCTATCAGCGCCTTTACATCGACCATGTGCTGCAGGCCGACCGCGGCGCCGATTTCGATTTCCTGGTCGGGCGTTCCGGATCACCGGTCGCCCGCGACAATCACTGAGAGTTCCCGATGACGACCATTTCCGCCGCCGGTCCCTACAAGGGCGTCTTCCCCGTCGCGCCGACGGTGTTCGATGCCGATGGCCGGCTCGACCTCGACGGCCAGAAACGCGCCGTCGATTTCATGATCGACGCCGGCTCACACGGCCTGTGCATCCTCGCCAATTTCTCCGAGCAGTTCGTGCTGACCGATGACGAGCGTGACCTCATAATGAGGACGGTGCTGGAGCACGTCGGCGGGCGGGTGCCGGTCATCGTCACCACCACCCATTTCGCCACCCATATCTGCGCCGAGCGCTCGCGCCGCGCGCAGGAAATGGGTGCGGCGATGGTGATGATCATGCCGCCCTATCACGGCGCCACCTTCCGCGTGCCGGAAGCCGCGATCTACGATTTCTACCGCGCGGTCTCGGATGCCATCGACATCCCGATCATGGTGCAGGACGCCCCCGTCGCCGGTACCCCGCTCTCCGTGCCATTCCTCGCCAAGATGGCGAAGGAGATCGGCAACCTCGCCTATTTCAAGATCGAGGTGCCGCAGGCCGCCGCCAAGCTGCGGGCGCTGATCGAGGCCGGCGGCGATGCCATCATCGGCCCATGGGACGGCGAGGAGGCCATCACGCTGATGGCCGACCTCGACGCCGGCGCGACCGGCGCCATGACCGGCGGCGGCTATCCGGACGGCATCCGCCAGATCATCGATCCTTATGTCGCCGGGGACCGCGAGGCGGCGGTCGACGCCTATATGCGCTGGCTGCCGCTGATCAATTACGAGAACCGGCAATGCGGCCTCGCCGCCTGCAAGGCGCTGATGCGGGAGGGGGGCGTCATCGCCCATGAGACGCTGCGCGCGCCGCTCCCAGTGATGCATCCGGCCACCCGCGCCGGGCTGATCGAGATCGCCCGAAGGCTCGATCCGCTCGTGCTGAGCTGGGGGCGCTGAGCATGGCTCCCATCCGCCTCGCCATCGTCGGCCTCGGCAAGATCGCCCGCGACCAGCACATCCCCGCCATCGCGGCGACGGAGGGGATCGAGCTGGCGGCGGTGGCCAGCCGCAACGCGGCGCTGGAGGGTGTCACGCATTTTGCCACGCTCGACGAATTGCTGGCGGATGGGGCCGACATCGACGCGGTGGCGCTCTGCACGCCGCCGCAGGTACGCCGTGCGCAGGCCGAAGCGGCGCTGGCTGCCGGCAAGCATGTGCTGCTGGAAAAACCGCCCAGCGCCACGGTGAGCGAGCTCGTCCCCCTCGTCGCCGCTGCCGAGGCGTCCGGCAGGACGCTGTTCGCCACCTGGCACTCGCGCTTCGCGCCCACCGTGGAACCGGCGCGCGCCCTCCTCGCCAAGCACTCGGTCCGCTCGGTGACGATCGAGTGGAAGGAGGATGTCCGCGTCTGGCATCCGGGGCAGGAATGGATCTGGGAGCCGGGCGGGCTCGGCGTGTTCGACCCCGCCATCAACGCCCTGTCCATCCTCACCCGCATCCTGCCGCGCCCGGTGTTCCTGACCAAGGCGCACCTCGCCTTCCCGGCCAATCGCGAGGCGCCCATCGCCGCCGAACTCGACCTGTCCGACGCCGCCGGCGTTCCGATCCGGGCCGAGCTCGACTTCCTGCAGACCGGCCCGCAGACCTGGGACATCCGCATCGAGACCGATGCGGGCCTGCTCGTCCTCTCCTCCGGCGGCGCGCGGCTCGTCCATGACGGCGCCGTCCTCGTGGACGAGAAGGAGGCCGAATATCGCGGCATCTACGCGCGCTTCGTCGAGCTGGTTCGCGGCGGGCAATCGGATGTCGATCTCGCCCCGCTGGCCCTTGTCGCCGATGCCTTCCTGCTCGGCCGGCGCTCCATCGCCGAACCGTTCGAGTATTGACCATGCACGCCCCGGCCGCTACCTCCCGCCTCCTCCGCGAGCCCTTCGGCACCCTGTCCGACGGGCGGACCGTCGAGCGCTTCCGCCTCGTCGGCGAAGCGGGCTTCGAGGTCGCGGTCATCACCTATGGCGCGGCGGTCCAGGCGCTGCATGTGCCCGACCGCGAGGGGCGCGTCGCCGACATCGTGCTCGGCCATGACGAACTCGCCCCCTATGAGGCGCATCGGCGCTATTTCGGCGCCGCGATAGGACGCTATGCCAACCGCATCGCGGGCGGCCGTTTCACGCTGGACGGCGTCCCCTGCCACGTGCCCGCCAATAATGGCGCCAACGCGCTGCATGGCGGCCCGGACGGCTTCGATCGCCGGCTCTGGAGCGTCGAGGCGCTGGCCGACGGGTCCGTCCCCTCCGTGACGCTCGGCCTCGCCAGTCCCGACGGCGACCAGGGTTTCCTCGGCGCGCTCGATGTCCGCGTCACCTACGCTCTGACCGGCCTCCGCGAATTGTCCATTGCCTTCGAAGCGACGACGAACCGGCCGACGCTCGTCAACCTCACCCATCACGGCTTCTTCAACCTCGCCGGCGTCGAGACGGGCGGCGAGGTGCTCGGCCATGAGCTGACCCTGCACGCCGACGCCTATCTGCCGATCGACGCCGCGGCGATCCCGGTCGGCGACCCCATGCCGGTCGCCGGCACGCCCTTCGATTTCCGCACACCCCAGCCGATCGGTGCGCGGATCCGGCAGGCGCACGAGCAACTTCGACTCGGGCGCGGCTACGACCACAATTTCTTCCTCGCCGACGGGCGGACCGCGGAGCCGCGCCTCGCCGCCCGGGTCGCACACCCCGCTTCCGGCCGCGTCATGGAACTACTGACCGACCAGCCGGGCCTACAATTCTACTCCGGCAACTTCCTCGACGGCACGGCTGAGGGGAAGTTCGGCCGACTGCACCGCCAGTCCGACGCCTTCTGCCTCGAACCGCAGGCGTGGCCGGACACGCCGAACCGGCCCGACTTCCCCTCGGCCCGCCTCGACCCCGGCGAGACCTACCGCCACGTCTCGCTCTACCGATTTTCGACCGTCTAAATGAGGAGCGCCGCCATGCACGGAAAGACACAGAACACCGACCGGACGCTCCGCTCCCGAGCCTGGTTCGACAACCCGGCCAATGCCGACATGACCGCGCTCTATCTCGAGCGCTACCTCAATTATGGCCTCAGCCAGGAGGAGCTTCAGAGCGGGCGGCCGATCATCGGCATCGCCCAGACCGGCTCGGACCTGTCCCCCTGCAACCGCCACCACCTCGAACTCGCCAAGCGGGTGCGCGAGGGCATACGCGAGGCCGGCGGCATCGCCATCGAGTTCCCGGTCCATCCCATCCAGGAGACCGGCAAGCGCCCGACCGCCGGGCTCGACCGCAACCTCGCCTATCTTGGTCTCGTCGAGGTGCTCTACGGCTATCCGCTCGACGGCGTAGTGCTGACCATTGGCTGCGACAAGACCACGCCCGCCTGCCTGATGGCAGCGGCGACCGTGAACATCCCGGCCATCGCCCTCTCGGTCGGGCCGATGCTGAACGGCTGGTACAAGGGCGAACGTACGGGCTCGGGCACCATCGTGTGGAAGGCGCGCGAGCTGCTCGCCACCGGCGAGATCGACTATCAGGGCTTCGTGAAGCTCGTCGCCTCCTCCGCCCCGTCGACCGGCTACTGCAACACCATGGGCACGGCGACCACCATGAACTCGCTGGCCGAGGCGCTGGGCATGCAGCTTCCCGGCGCGGCGGCCATCCCCGCGCCCTATCGCGACCGGCAGGAGGCCGCCTACCGCACCGGCCTGCGCATCGTCGATATGGTGCATGAGGACCTGAAGCCCTCCGACATCCTCACCCGCGAGGCCTTCCTCAACGCCATCCGGGTCTGTTCCGCCATCGGCGGCTCGACCAATGCGCCGGTGCACCTGAACGCGCTGGCCCGCCATGTCGGCGTCGAGCTCTCCATCGACGACTGGCAGGCGCATGGCGAGGACGTGCCGCTGCTGGTCAATCTCCAGCCCGCCGGCGCCTATCTCGGTGAGGACTATTACCGGGCCGGCGGCGTCCCCGCGGTGGTGAACCAGCTCATGGCGCAGGGCCTCGTGCATGAGGACGCCATGACCGCCAATGGCCGCAGCATCGGCGAGAACTGCCGCGGCGCCGCCATCGTCGATGAGGACGTCATCCGGCCTTATGACCGGCCGCTGAAGGAGAAGGCGGGCTTCCGCGTGCTGCGCGGCAATCTCTTCTCCTCCGCCATCATGAAGATGAGCGTTATCTCGCCCGAGTTCCGCGAGCGCTACCTGTCCAATCCCGCTGACCCGGAGGCTTTCGAAGGGCGCGCCGTCGTGTTCGACGGGCCGGAGGACTATCACGCGCGCATCGACGATCCGGCGCTCGCCGTCGACGAGATGACGGTACTGTTCATGCGCGGCGCCGGTCCCGTCGGCTATCCCGGCGCGGCGGAAGTGGTGAACATGCGCGCGCCCGATTACCTCATCAAGGCGGGCATCCATTCGCTGCCCTGCATCGGCGACGGGCGCCAGTCCGGCACCTCCGGCTCGCCCTCAATCCTCAACGCCTCGCCGGAAGCCGCCGCCGGCGGCGGCCTCGCCTTGCTGCGCACCGGCGACCGGGTGCGCATCGACCTGAAGCGCAACAGCGCCGACATGCTGGTGCCGGAGGAGGAACTGGAGCGCCGCCGGCAGGAGCTCGCCGCCGAGGGCGGCTACCACTATCCCGCCCACCAGACGCCCTGGCAGGAGATCCAGCGCGCTTTGGTCGGCCAGCTCGAGACCGGTGCCGTGCTGGAACCGGCCGTGCGCTACCAGCGCATCGCCCAGACCAAGGGGATGCCGCGTGACAACCACTAGCGCGCAGACGTCCCTCGCCACGGAGCCGGCGCTGGAAATGCTGCCGGTCGCAGTGCTGTGCGAGGAGCGCTGCCATCTCGGCGAGGGGCCGAGCTATGACGCGGCGCGCGACACCGCCTGGTGGTTCGACATCCTCGAACGCCGCCTCTACGAGGTGCCGCTCGCCGGCGGCCGCGTCACCGTCCATGATTTGCCCTTCATGGCGAGCGCGCTGGCCATGGTCGACGACCGCCGGCAATTGCTGCTGACCGAGACCGGGCTGGTGCTGCGCGACATCGCCGGCGGGCGGCTGGAGCCCGTCACGGAGGTCGAGGCGGATAATCCAGGCACCCGCTCGAATGACGGACGCGTGCATCCGAGCGGTACCTTCTGGATCAGCACCATGGGCCGCCATGCCGAGCGGGAAGGCGGGACAATCTATGCTTATCGCGACGGCGCGGCGGTGCCGCTTTTCCCCGGCATCACCATCCCGAACGCCATCTGCTTCTCGCCCGACGGCGCGTTCGGCTATTTCGCCGACACCGCGGCGGACCGGCTCTACCGGGTGCGGCTCGACCCGACTACCGGCCTGCCGCTGGAGCCCCCATCCGTGCTGCGCCTCCATGCCGGCGCTGGCGGATTCGACGGCGCGGTGACCGATGCCGAGGGCCTTGTCTGGTGCGCCATCTGGGGCGGCGCGCGGCTTGAGGCCTATACGCCGGAGGGCGAGCACGTCCGCAGCGTCACCGTACCGGCGCGCCAGGTGAGCTGCCCGGTCTTTGTCGGCCCGGACTTCGACCGCGTGCTCGTCACCTCCGCCTTCGAGAACATGGACGAGGTGGCACGCGCCGCCGATCCCCATCACGGCAAGACCTTCCTCCTCGACATCGGCGTGCGCGGGCGCGCCGAGCCGCGCGTGCGGATGGGAGGCGCCTGGACCCGATCCCCTCATGCGGCAGACCTGCACCCCGCAGTCCCGCCCGCCAAGAAAACGGCACGCGAAACGCGGCCACCGAAACCCCAAGGGAGTTCGACATGAAACGCCTGACGACTACGCT
Organism: Xanthobacteraceae bacterium; assembly: GCA_029239875.1. Classification (GTDB taxonomy): domain Bacteria; phylum Pseudomonadota; class Alphaproteobacteria; order Rhizobiales; family Xanthobacteraceae; genus Ancylobacter. The sequence goes on from JARBUD010000007.1 coordinate 44,456, forward strand.
TTCCGCCTTCGCGCTGGGCGCCCTCGCCCTCTCCTTCGCGATCCCCGCCTCGGCCCAGGACAAGGGCACGGTGGGCATCGCCATGCCGACCAAGTCCTCCGCCCGCTGGATCGCCGACGGCGACAACATGGTGAAGGTGCTCAAGGAGCGCGGCTACGGCACCGACCTGCAATATGCCGAGGACGACATCCCCAACCAGCTGTCGCAGATCGAGAACATGGTGACCAAGGGCGCGAAGGTCCTGGTCATCGCCTCGATCGACGGCACGACGCTTTCCGACGTGCTGAAGCAGGCGCAGGCCCAGGGCATCAAGGTCATCGCCTATGACCGGCTGATCCGCGACACGCCGAACGTCGACTATTACGCGACCTTCGACAATTTCCAGGTCGGCGTGCTGCAGGCGCAGTCGCTGCTGAAGGGCCTCGGCTATCCCGAGAACAAGGGCCCTTTCAACATCGAGCTGTTCGGCGGCTCGCCGGACGACAACAACGCCTATTTCTTCTACGACGGCGCCATGTCGGTGCTGAAGCCGCTGATCGACAACGGCACGCTGAAGGTGGCTTCCGGCCAGATGGGCATGGACAAGGCCTCGACGCTGCGCTGGGACGGCGCCACCGCCCAGGCGCGCATGGATAACCTGCTCAGCGCCTACTACACCGACAAGCGCGTCGACGGCGTGCTCTCGCCCTATGACGGGCTGTCCATCGGCATCCTCTCCTCGCTCAAGGGCGTGGGCTACGGATCGGGCGGCATGAAGATGGCGGTGGTGACCGGGCAGGATGCGGAAGTGCCATCCATGAAATCGATCCTCGCCGGCGAGCAGTATTCGACCATTTTCAAGGACACGCGCGACCTCGCCAAGGTCACCGCCGACATGGTCGACGCCTCGCTGAGCGGCAAGGAAGTCACCGTCAACGACACCAAGACCTACAATAACGGCGTGAAGGTCGTGCCGTCCTATCTCCTGAAGCCGGTGGTCGTCGACAAGGGCAACTGGGAGAAGGTGCTGGTCGGCTCGGGCTACTACAAGCCGGGCCAGATCAACTGAGGCGAACGCTGGTTGCGACCCGCGCCGGCCCCGAGCCGGCGCGGTCATCGTGCGGAACGCGGAGCGCACCATGAGCGCACTTCTGGAAATGCGGGGCATCAGCAAGCACTTCACCGGGGTGAAGGCGCTGAGCGACGTCTCGTTCGAGGTCGAGCCGGGCGAGATCCACGCCCTCGTCGGCGAGAACGGCGCGGGCAAGTCGACACTGATGAAGGTGCTGAGCGGGGTCTATCCACACGGCTCCTATGACGGCTCGATCATGTTCGATGGCGAGGAACGGCGCTTCCGCGACATCATCGATTCCGAGGCGCTCGGCATCATCATCATCCATCAGGAGCTGGCGCTGATCCCGCTGATGTCGATCGCGGAAAACATCTTCATCGCCAACCCGCCGGCGCGCTTCGGCGTCATCGATCGCGGCGCCGTGCACAGGCGCACCCGCGAGTTGCTCGCCAAGGTCGGCCTCGACGAGAAGCCGGACACGCTCGTCACCAATATCGGCGTCGGCAAGCAGCAGCTCGTCGAGATCGCCAAGGCGCTGTCGAAGAAGGTGCGCCTGCTCATCCTCGACGAGCCGACCGCCAGCCTCTCGGAGAAGGACAGCGCGGCGCTGCTCGACCTGCTGCTCGAATTCCGCGCGCAGGGCATCTCCTCCATCCTCATCTCGCACAAGCTGAATGAGGTCTCGAAGGTCGCCGACCGCATCACCGTGCTGCGCGACGGGCGCACCGTCGACACCATGGACTGCCACGAGGGCGCGGTGGAAGAAGACCGTATCATCCGCAAGATGGTGGACCGCGACCTCGAGCACCGCTTCCCGAAGCGCGACCATCCCAAGATCGGCGAGACGATCTTCAAGGTCGCCGACTGGTCGGTCCACCACCCACTCCATGCCGAGCGGCAGGTGATCAAGGGCATCGACTTCGAGGTCCGGCGCGGCGAGATCGTCGGCATCGCCGGCCTCATGGGCGCCGGGCGCACCGAATTCGCCATGAGCATCTTCGGCCGCTCCTGGGGCCAGAAGATCGCCGGCCGCGCCGAGATCGAGGGGCAGGAGGCGGACCTGTCGACCGTGCGCCGCGCCATCGACGCCGGCCTCGCCTATGTCACCGAGGACCGCAAGCAACTCGGCCTGCTGCTCGCCGAGGACATGCGCAAGAACGTCACGCTGGCGAACCTCGCCGCCGTGTCCTCGGCGCAGGTGATCGACGACGTGAAGGAGCTCGCCGTCGCCTCCGACTATCGCGGCCGCATGCGCATCCGCAGCCACAGCGTCTATCAGGAGGCCGGTAAGCTCTCCGGCGGCAACCAGCAGAAGGTGGTGCTGTCGAAATGGCTGTTCACCGACCCGAAGGTGCTGATCCTCGACGAGCCCACGCGCGGCATCGATGTCGGCGCGAAGTACGAGATCTACTGCATCATCAACGAGCTGGCCGACGCCGGCAAAGGCGTTGTGGTCATCTCGTCCGAGATGCCGGAACTGCTCGGCATCTGCGACCGCATCTGCGTGATGAACGAGGGCGCCTTCGTCGGCGAATTTTCCGCCGCCGAGGCGACACAGGAAAAGATCATGCGCACCATCATGCGCAAGGCGGATCGCCCGAGGGAGATCGGCCATGAAAGACTGCCGGTAAGGGAGACCGCCGATGAGTGACACCGCGCTGAAGGACAAGCCGCGTCACGCGGGCTTCGTGAAGAACAATCTGCGCGAATACGGGATGCTGATCTCGCTCTTCGCCATCATGATCTTCTTCCAGGTGGTGACCGACGGCACGCTGCTGCGCCCGCTCAACCTCACCAACCTCGTGCTGCAGAACAGCTACATCGTCATCATGGCGCTGGGCATGCTGCTGGTCATCGTCACCGGCCATATCGACCTTTCGGTCGGCTCGGTGGCGGGGTTCATCGGCGCGGTGGCGGCGGTGCTGATGGTGAAGTTCGGCATGCCCTCCATCCTCGCCGTCCTCATCTGCCTGGCGCTCGGCGGGCTGATCGGGGCGGCGCAGGGCTATTGGGTGGCCTATTTCAAGATCCCCTCCTTCATCGTCACGCTGGCGGGCATGCTGGTGTTCAAGGGGCTGGCGCTCGCCATCCTCGCCGGCCAGTCGGTCGGGCCGTTCCCGCCGGCCTTCCAGAAGCTCTCCTCCGGCTTCATCCCGGAGCTGGTGCCGGACGCCGGGGCGCTCTATCCCACCTCGCTTGCCATCGGCGCGGTGCTGGCGCTGGTGCTGGTCTGGCAGAATTTCCGCAGCCGCGCCCGGCAGGAGGCGCATCACGTCGAGACCGAGCCCTACGGCTTCTTCCTGGCGAAGAACCTGCTGTTCTTCGCGGTGATCGTCTATTTCGCCTATCTGATCGCCTCGCATCGCGGGCTGCCGAACGTGCTCGTCATCATGACGGCGCTGATCGCGCTCTATGCCTTCGTCACCACCCGCACCACGATCGGCCGGCAGATCTACGCGGTCGGCGGCAATGAGAAGGCGGCCAAGCTCTCCGGCATCAAGACCGAGCGGCTGACCTTCCTCACCTTCGTCAACATGGGCGTGCTGGCGGCGCTCGCCGGCCTTGTCTTCGCCGCGCGGCTGAACACGGCGACGCCGAAGGCCGGGCTCGGCTTCGAGCTCGACGTCATCGCCGCCTGCTTCATCGGCGGCGCCTCCGCCTATGGCGGGGTGGGCCGCGTCGGCGGCGCGGTGATCGGCGCGCTGATCATGGGCGTGATGAACAACGGCATGTCGATCCTGGGTATCGGCATCGACTACCAGCAGGTGATCAAGGGCCTCGTCCTGCTCGGCGCCGTCTGCCTCGACGTCTACAACCAGAAGCGCTCGGCATAGGCCGAGCGCTTCTGGAGGACGCCGCCTGCGTCAGAACTCGACCGTCAGTCGCGCGGTGAAGCCGTTCTGCTGGGCATCGGAGGCGAGCTGGCCGTTATAGGCGACGCCCAGCGTCGCCTGCGGCGTCAGGTTCCAGTCCAGCCCCGCCTCGACGACGGCGGCATTTTCCGCGATCGGCACGCCGGCGATGGTGAAGGGATCGCCGCCGGCGAAAGCCTGCGTGGAGAGCGGGGTGACGTCGCCGAAGGCGTGGCGCCAGCCCAGCGTGCCGCGCAGCGTCACGTCCGCGCCGGCGAGGCCGAGCCCGGCCGCGACGCGCAGGCCGAGGGTGGTGAAGGTCGTGTCCGTCGTCTGGCCGCCGGCATAGAGCGCCGCCGCGCCCCACTGCTCGGTGAAGCCGTCACTGTCGAAGCTCACATAGGCCACGTTGGCGAAGGGCTCGAACGCCACTGCCTGCATGTCGATGCGGTAGCCGAGCTCGCCGAAGGCCTGGAAGGTCGAGGCGTCATAGCTGCTCGTCAGGCTCTCGCTGAAGCCGGGGAAGGCGACGGAGCGGCTGGTGTCGATCTCGTGCCAAGTATAGGCGAGGCCCGAGCGGAAGCCGAGATTGCCCCACTGCGTGCCGGCATAGACGCCGAGCGGGTAGTTGTCGCTACTGCCAGAGGAGGCGCGGGCGTCCACGTCGAAATTCGTCCGGCTATAGCCGGCGATGACGCCGAGCCGCCAGGTCTCGAACACCGGCATATCGGCGCCGAGGAAGAAGCCGCCGGTCGAGCTGTTGATCTGCGCCGCATTGCCGTCGCCGTCGATCTGGCCCCAGGAGCCGAAGCCCTGACCCCATATGGCGAAGCGGTCTGTGGTCGGAGCGACGGCCTGCGGCCCGCCCTCGCCATAGGCCATCACCGGAGCGGCCGAGGCACCGACGCCACCGAGCGCCGCGCGGACGCGGTCGATCGCCGCCTCGCGGACGAAGCGGCTGTCGTCGATCAGCACACTCTTGGCCGAGGCATGGATCTCGCCCGACAGCAGGTCGAAGGCGCCGCGCGCCTGCCCCGCCGACAGGCCGAGCAGCGCGTCATGGACCGGATCGCCGAGGCCGAGGCTCTCCGCGCCATAACCGGTGGCGATCTGGTTCGGCGTGAGGCCGACGGCGCCGAAGTCGACATCGTTGCGGATGAGCGTGAGATAGACGTTGTTGGGATCGTAGCTCAGCGTCGGGTCGAGGAAGGCGAAGTCGGAATTCACCGCCGCGAACTCGCCGTCCACGCCGCCATCGGCAGTGACGATGGTGTAGGTCCGCAGAGGGCTGTAGGCGCCGGTAAGACCGATATGCTCGACCGTGCCGCCCTCGAGGACGACGGTGCCGGTGGCGTGGACCAGGTCGCCATTGCTGCTGTTCGGGTCGAGCTCGACCTCGTAGATGCTGCCGGCTGCGAAAGTCGCGTTGCCGGCAACGTTGAGCGTGCCGATGGAGTTGCCGGGCGCCACCACGGCGCCGCCGGCGATGGTCGTCGAGCCGACCGTGCCCATGCCCTGCAGGCGCCCGGCGAGGACGTCCAGCGTGCCGCCGAGGACGCCGTTCACCGCCAGCGCGCCGGCATGGAGCGTCGTCGCGCCGGTGAAGCCGCTCGAATTGCCGGTCAGCACCGTGGTGCCCGAGAACAGGTCGATCGTTCCGGTGCCGGTCATGCCGGCGGCGAACTGGTAGTTCGTCGAGGTGTGGTTGAAGACGATGGCGCCGGTGCCCGGTCCGAAGACGATCTCACCCGCCGCGAGCGTGCCCGGAGCGGCAGCGGCCAGCCCCTCGCCCGCGCCGATGTTCAGCGTGCCCGAGGAACCCGCCCCCGCGGCGATCTCCACCGCGCCGCCGACCTCGACCCGGCCGCCATCGGTGATGGTGAGCACGCCGGTGCCGTCGGCACCGATGAAGAGATCGCTGCTGTTCAGCCAGGTGGCGCCGGAAACCGTCGCCTCGCCGATGCCGCCGGCCGAGGCGCCGATACCCGCCACCACCGAGTTCACTTGCCCGCCGTCCTCGACGAACATCGCGCCATTGCCTTCGAGGCCGACGAAGAGGAATTCGCTGCTGGTGAGCGACGAGCCCGCACCGGTCACGGAGACGCTGCCGCCCGCGTTCGCTTCCATGCCCAGAAGGACGCTCTGCGCCTCCACCGTGCCGCCGGCCGTGACCGACAGCGCGCCGGTGCCCTCGTTGCCGATGCCCATGTTCGCGGTGTTGATGAAGCTCGAGCCTTCGCCGTCGACGTTCAGGATGCCGACGCCGGCACTGAAGCGGCCGAGCAGCGAATCCAGCGTGTTCACCGTGCCGCCATCGGTGACGTTGAGCGTGCCGAGACCGGAGTGGCCGACGGTGAAGGTCGAGCTGCTCGTCCAGTTGGCGCCGCTCGTCACGTTCGCGGTACCGATGCCGAGCAGCGCGATCGTCGCGCCGTCGCTGGTCACGCTGGCGCGGTCCGCCACCGTCAGCGTGCTCTCGCCGCTGGCGCCGACGAAGACGGCACCGCTCGCCGTCAGGCTCGATCCCTCGCCGGTGACGGTACCGGAGCCGGTGGAAAGCGACAGGCCGACGGTGCTCAGCGCCGCCCCGTCCTCGATGCGCAGATGGCCGACGCCGTCGGAGCCGATGCCGGTGCTGGCCGTCGTGGTCCAGGTCGTGCCCGGACCGGTGAGGGTGACCTGCCCCAGCCCGGTAGCGCCAAAGCCCAGGACGAGCGTCTGCGACTCCACGGTGGCGCCGCCGGAGACCGTCACCGTGCCGCTGCCGCCCTCGCCGACGATGAACTCACTGGAGGCGATCCAGCTCGTCGTGCCGCCGCTGATGTCGAGGAAGCCCGCGGAGCCGTTGGCGGCGCCGACCGTCACCCGCTCGGTCTCCACGGTTCCGCCGGTATCGACATTGACCGTACCGCTGCCGAAATTGCCGACGACCAGCGGATCGGTGACCGTCCAGGTGGAATCGGTGCCGGTGACCGTCACAAGGCCCGAGCCGACATTGCCGACGAAGGTATCGTTGCTGGTGACCTGGCCACCATTGGCGATCATCAAGCTGCCGCTGCCCTGGTCACCGACATAAAAATTGCCGGTGTTGGCCCAGGTCGATTCGGCGTCGGTCACGGTCACTGTACCGGTAGAGCCGAGGCCCCGGCCGATATAGCCGTTGGTGGTCAGCAGCACGCCGGCACCCTGCACCACCAGCGTGCCGACAGCGCTGTTGCCGATGGTGAGGTCGCGCGCATTGGCGCCGATGGCGAACACCGCCGGCGCGTTGATGGCGATGTTGTCGACCTCGGCATCGGTGACGTTGTTGGGCAGGCCGGCGCTCCAGTTGCCGGGATCGAACCAGTTGTTCGAGTTGGTTCCGGTCCAGAGCGTCTGCGCGCTCACCGGCGACGCATAGGCCAACGCGATGACAGCGGTGGTCGCCAGCAGTGCTGCGTGACGACGTGCCCGTCGTGAGCACCCGTCCCCCGCCTCCGTGGCCCGACCGCTCGAGATACCCAGCTTCACCCGCGTCATAGACACATCCCCGAAACGCCATTGCGTCGCGGAGAGGCAATCCCCGCGGCGGGGCGACTTTGGGTGAGGCATCATTACACATGCAAGGAAATGAGACGCAGCAGAAGCAAATGTATCCCGGGGCGCCGAATCCGTATCCGGCAGTGCAAATCCCGAAACTACACTGTGGAGAGCGAAGCTGAACTCCGGTTCAATTTTCGAATCGTTTACCTTGCCGGCGAAGGGCGGCGCGCCGGGCCGTTTTCACTTGAGCTGGCGGACCCAGTGCCACATGGTGGTGTCATCATCCGGCCGTTCGAACAGACGGCGCCCCTCGGCCGCATGTGCCCGCACCTCGCGCGGCGTGACGCCGAACTCGCGGCGGAAGGCCCGGACGAAATTGGTGCGATAGGCGAAGCCGTGGAGCTCGGCGATCTCAGCGATGCTGCGGCCCTGCTGGGCGGGATCGGCGAGCATCGCCCGCGCAAGCTGGAGCCTGCCGCGCGTGACATAGGCGGCCACGCCGCCATGCGCCTCGAACAGGTAGTAGAGCTTGCGCGTCGAGATGCCGAACGCCGCCGCGATACTCTCGCCGGTCAGCGACGTGTCGAGCAGATGCTTGTCTATATAGCGGCCGATCTGCCGGGTCAGGGCGAGTTGGACCGACGCCGCACTCTCCTCACCGATCGAGGCGTTGAGCGCCGCGGCGGCGAGCTCGATGGTCGGGCGGACGACCGCCTCCGCCTCCTCCAGGGTCATCTCTCCGGCGCCGGCATAAAGGCCGGTGAGATGGTTGCGCAGCAGCGCGGCGAGCGGCGCATTGCCGGGAATGCGGCGCAGATTATGCTCGTCCGGCGTCTTCAGCAGCGGCGCCAGCAGCCGCCGCGGTATGGTCAGGCTGAGACTGTCGTGATCCGTCGTCGCGGTCGCCTGTGCCTGCGCGAGGTCGGCGATGATGAAATCGCCCGCATTGGCCTGGTCGGCAGACCCGCCGTCGCGGCGGCCGTGGCTGCCCCGCAGGCAAACCTGCAACGTGATGTGGTCGAGTCCGTCGCGGCCGATCCGGCCGCGGGTGCGGTCGAAGCTCTGCGGCACACAGCTATAGCCGGTCAGCAGGATCTCGCCGAGATGGAAGGCGTCGGCGCGGAAGCTGAAGCGGTCGGCCTTGTTGCGCAGGCGCACGTCGTAGAAGACGCCGAGGCTCTCCTGCCACAGCGCGATCGCCTCCTTCTGGGGAAGCGTGCCGGGGTCCATGACGATGTGCTGAACCCGCGGCGCGGCCGTTGCCGATAGTTCGGAATTGGTAGTTTCCGTCATGCTGACCCAGAGTTTTCGCCAGTGCTTCAGGCTATCCAGCTTCCGTCGCCATGGTCAATCGGCAAGCATCGGGTGATCTGGTGTCTTCTATTGAAGGTGAGAGCTTTTCTCTGCTGGTACGGCGGAGAAGAGTCCGCCGCCATTCCTGTTGGCGCCTAGCGCGCCATGAAGAAGGTGACGAGCGCCAGCGCGCCGGCGGCGACATAGAGCAGTTGCTTCGACGAAGGCCCGAGCAGGTGATAAGCGCCGGCGCAAACAAGGCAGCCGGCGAGCGCGATGGCGCCGAGCAGGGCGGAGAGCCGCCCGTCGGCGCCCTGTATCGCCGCCAGCACATAGCAGAAGGCGAAGGCCGGCAGCGCCAGCAGCAGATAAAGCCGAACGATCTTCCGCCGCGCTTCGGGCGTGTCCTGCGTACTCATCCCCGGCCACCGGATGCTACCATTCGGCGGCACGCTAGCCGTCGGGCGCCCACCGCGCAACTGGCGCGCTGCGTCAGGCGATGCGCCTGCAGGTCAGCGGATGAACTCGATGGTGTCCAGCGCGATGAGCTGGCTGCCGTCGTAATTATTGTCGTGCAGCCGGCAAAGCATGAAGCGGTCCGCCACCTCGATCGGCCCGTAGGCGGTGACCATGTCGCCGCTGCGCAGCTTGATCGTCAGCGCGTGCTTGCGGTCGTCCTTGGCCACTTCCTTCAAGAGATCGCAGATGGTGCGGTCCGTGGTGCAGATGTTCATGGCGTTTCTCCCGTCACGTCCATGCCGCTTGCTCGGGGCCGGCTCGTGCCGGCCACGCGACTTATTCTGGACACCAACCAGCCACGAAGTATCGGGTTCCCTACTGATTCCGGCAAGGATTTTTGTCGCAAGCCCCTGCCGGGCCGAAGCTTTCCGCAGGGTCAGATCAGCCGGCGATGCGCCGTGCCCGCCGCTTGCGCAGCACCGCGATGGTCACGAGAGCTAGGATGATCACGCCCATGGAAAACACCGTCGTCACCGTTCCGAGCGCATAGAGCACTGGGGTCGTGACATTGGTGGTCATGCCGTAGATCTCCAGCGGCAGCGTGTTGAAGGTGCCCGAGGTCATCAGCGTGCGGGCGAACTCGTCGTAGGAGAGGGTGAAGCCGAACAGGCCGACGCCGATCAGGCTCGGCAGAATGATCGGCAGCACCACATGGGCGAAGGTCTGCCAGGACGAGGCGCCGAGATCGCGCGCGGCCTCCTCATAGGCCGGATTGAAGCGGTTGAACACGGCGAACATGATCAGGAGGCCAAAGGGCAGCGTCCAGGTCAGGTGCGCGCCGAAGGCCGAGGAGTACCAGGCCGTCTCCAGCCCGAACACGTTGAAGGCGAGGCCGATTCCAAGCGAGATCAGGATCGAGGGCACGATCAGGCTGGCGATGGTCAAGTAGAACAGCGGCCCCGAGCCGAGGAAGCGGCGGCGAAAAGCGAGGCCCGCCAGCAGCGACACCACCACGGTAGTGATCATGGTCATCAGGCCAAGCACGAGCGAGCGGGTGAAGGCGCCGCCGAAATCGCCCACCGCCTGCTGCTCGAACAAGAGGTTCTGAAACCAGCGCAGCGACACTCCGTTCATCGGGAAGGTGAGCCCGCCATTCGGCCCCTGGAAGGACAGGATGAAGATCGTCGTCAGCGGCCCGTAGAGGAACAGCACGAACAGCACGAAGAAGGCGGTGAGCACATAGAAGCCGGGGCCGCGGTTTTCCGAGTTCATGGGTTGGCCCTCCCGGAGGTTCTGCGTGCTTCGAGGCTCGCTGCCGCTCGCACCTCAGCATGAGGAATGTCTCCCTCATCCCGAACCACCTCATCCTGAGGTGCCCGGGCATAGCCCTGGCCTCGAAGGATGCTCGCCTCGTGCGCCCGCCCCGCCTCCATCTCACAGCTCCTTGCGGATGTTGACGATGCGCAGGATGCCGCCGACCAGCAGCAGCACGAGCACGAGCAGGATCACCGCGTTCGCCGCCGCCGCGGGGTATTGCAGCAGCGCGATCTGGTTCGCCATCATGAGGCCGACCGAAGCTGACTGGCCGCCGGACATGAAGCGCACGGTGATGAAGTCGCCCATCACCAGCGTCACGACGAAGATCGAGCCGATGGCGATGCCGGGCTTGGCCAGCGGAATGATGACGTTGGTGAGGATTTGCCAGGCATTGGCGCCGGCGTCGCGCGCGGCCTCGATCAGCGCACGGTCGATGCGCATCAGCGTGTTGAAGATCGGGGTGACCATGAACAGCGTGTAGAGGTGCACCATCGCCAGCACCACCGCGAAGTCGGAAAACAGCAGGAATTCGAGGGGCTGGTCAATGACGCCCATGGTCATCAGCGTCTGGTTGAGCAGCCCGTTGCGCCCGAGGAACGGGATCCAAGAGATCATGCGGATGATGTTCGAGGTCAGGAACGGGATGGTGCAGACCAGGAACAGCACCATCTGCGTCGTCGCCGAACGGATGTGGAAGGCGAGGTAGTAGGCGACCCAGAAGCCGATCAGCAGCGTCACCGCCCAGACGATGACGGTGTATTTCAGCGTGTTGAGATAGGTGTTCCAGGTCACCGACGAGGTGATCGTCTCCTCGTAATTGGTGAAGACGAAGGCCGGGAAGATCTGGATGGAATCGTAGTCCCAGAAGCTCACCATGACGATGGTGGCGATCGGCAGCACGAGGAACGCCGCCAGTATGGCCGTGAGCGGCGTCGCCTGGAGATAGGGTGCGATGCGCGAGAGGGTCATGCTGTCTTTCCGGATCGCGATCGAAGGCACGGGAGGTCGACGGTCGGCGCGATGACCATCCTTCGAGGCCCGGGCTGCGCCCGGGCACCTCAGAATGACGTCGCTCCTTGTCGCTCGTCATGCTGAGGTGCGAGCGCCAGCGAGCCTCGAAGCACGCAGGCGCCCGCCGCATTCATGGCCTCACGCCGCGATGAACTCGTTCCAGCGGCGGACCATGTAGCGGTCCTCGTCCATCACCGAGTTCCAGCAGGCCACCGCGCCCATGCGCTGCTCGAACGAGCCGCCGTCGCGCACCGCGCCGGCCGTGTACATCACCTTACCCTCCGGCGAGAGGATGTCGGTCTTGGCGGGCTGGCCGAGCATCCAGAACGCCCATTCGTCCGGCGTCATGTTCTTCTCGGCGGTGGAAAGCACGGCCGAGTAGTAGCCCTGCCGGTTGAGATAGGCGCCGACCCAGCCGGACAGGTACCAGTTGATGTACTCATAGGCCGCGTCGAGCTGCGCGCCCTTCAGATGCTTGGCCATGCCGAGGCCGCCGCCCCAGGCGCGGTAGCCTTCTTCCAGCGGCTGGTAGACGCAGGGAATGCCCTTGGAGCGCACCGCCGCCACCGCCGGCGACCACATGGACTGAATCACCACCTCGCCCGAGGCCATGAGGTTCACGCTCTCGTCGAAGGTCTTCCAGAAGGCGCGGAACTGGCCGGCCTTCTTGGTCTTGATCAGGAAGTCGATGGTGAAGTCGATCTCCTGCTTCGTCATGTTACCCTTGTCGGCATATTTGATCAGCCCGGCGCTCTCGCAGATCATCGCCGCGTCCATGATGCCGATGGACGGGATGTTCAGGATCGAGGTCTTGCCCTTGAAGGCCGGATCGAGGATGTCCTTCCAGTTCTTGATCGGCCGGCCGACGAGGTCGGGGCGGATGCCCAGCGTGTCGGCGTTGTAGATGGTCGGGATGAGCGTCATCCACTGGGTCGGCTCCTTGGCGAACTTCTTGGAGTCCGGCCCTTCGACGAAGCCGACCGTGCTCGGGGCGGTGCCCTGCGCGATCTTCGATTCCGGGGTGAGCTTGCCGGTGGTGAAGATCGGCACGATCTGGTCGTAATACTTGATCTTCTTCACATCCATCGGCTGCAGCGTGCCTGCGGCGAACACCTTCTTGCAGATCCAGTATTCGATGTCGGCGATGTCGAAGCTGTTGGCCTGCGTGACGACGCGCTGGGACACGGCGTCCGAATCCAGCGCCGTCATCTGCAGGGTGATGCCGAGGTCCGCCTTGCACTTCTCGGCGATGGCGTTGAGGTTCGACACGCCGGTGCCGAACTGGCGCAGCGTGATCGGGTTCTGCGCCCAGATGGTGGGGAAGCCGGTGACCGCGCCCGAGCCGGCGGCGACGCCGCTGAGGGCCGCGGCGCCCTTGAGCAGGCTGCGGCGGGTGAGCCCCTTGCGGGGGACGGAGCGGTCGGTGGTGTTCTTGCTCATTGCAGTCTCCCGAGCGTTGGTCGGCGATGGCATCAGTCGAACGGCTTAAGTTCCGGATCAGGCCGAGGGCGAGGCTTCGAGGATGTGGACGTCCTGCGGCGTCCAGGTCAGCGGCACGGCGTCGCCCACATTGAGCGGTGCGGCGAAGAAGGCGGTCTCCGGCACCTGCACCGAGAATTCGTCGATGCCGGGCGCGGCGAGCGCCACCTGCACCTTCTGGCCGTGGTACTCGATGTTCTGCACCAGCCCGGTCAGCCCGCAGCCGGGCTCCAGACCGGCGCCGAGCTTCACCCGGTCGGTGCGGACGGCGATCTCCACCGGCGCGCCCGGCTCCAGCCCCGGCGCGCCCGGCGCCTTGAAGGAGGCGCCGCCCGGCACCTCGAAGATGACCGTCGCGGGTCCCGCCTCGGTGACGCGGCCGGCGATCACGTTGTGGTCGCCCATGAAGCGGGCGACGAAGGCGGTGGCCGGCCGGTTGAACACTTCGCGCGGCGTCGCCGCCTGCTCGATGCGGCCGCCATTCATCACCACCACCAGGTCGGAGAGCGCCATCGCCTCCTCCTGGCTGTGGGTGACGTGGATGAAGGAGATGCCGAGCTGCAGCTGCAGCTTCTTCAGCTCCTGCCGCACCTTGATCTTGAGGAACGGGTCGAGCGCCGAGAGCGGCTCGTCGAGCAGCAGCGCCTGCGGATCAGTGATCAGCGCGCGGGCCAGCGCCACGCGCTGCTGCTGGCCGCCGGAGAGCTGGGCGGGCCGGCGCTCGGCGAGATGGTCCATCTGCACGAGCTTCAGCATCTCCAGCGCCTTCGCCCGGCGGGTGGTCTTGTCGACGCCCTTCATCTTCAGCGAGAAGGCGACGTTGTCGACGATGTCGAGATGCGGGAAGAGCGCGTAGCTCTGGAACATCATCGCCGTGCCCCGCTTGGCCGGCGGCAGGTCGGAGACCACGCTGGCGCCGAGGCGGATATCACCTTCGGTGATGCTCTCATGGCCGGCGATCATGCGCAGCGTCGTGGTCTTGCCGCAGCCGGACGGGCCGAGCAGGCAGCAATAGGTGCCGGCGGGCACCTTCAGCGACACCGCGTCGACCGCCAGCGCCGCCCCGTAGCGCTTGGTGACCTGGATGAGCTCGATGTCGGCGCCCTTGCTCATGTCGTCGGCACGGCTCCCGGCTGCTGCAAATCGAAATCAGACTAACGCAAGCGATATGCCAGTTGCGCAAAAGATGGCGGCGCGCCGTCGGGTTGCACGCTTCGGCTCGATGGGCCACGCGCGGGCCGCCAAAGCGCCCATCAATTGGGCATCGTATGCTTAAGCTGCACAGATTGGATACGATCTCTGGCGGGATTACATCCAATATGTCTCCGCCCATGGTCGAACACCGATGGAGATTGAGCGGCGGCGCCCTATACCGCAATGTGGGCACGGAAAGGCAGCACGGGATCCGCGAGAGGTCCGGCTGTACCCGCACCGCGCATTACACCAAGGGAGGTCGCCTCAAATGCTCCGTTCGCTCTTCGCCGCCGCCGTCACCGCCGTCCTCGCCATAGGGGGCGCCGCGGCACAGGATTTCCCGACCCGGCCGATCACCCTGGTCATCCCCTTCCCCGCCGGCGGCTCTACCGACCTCGTCGGCCGGCTGATCGCCGAACGCATGAGCGTCGAGCTCGGCCAGCCGGTCGTGGTGGAGAACAAGGGCGGCGCGGGTGGCAATCTCGGCGCCGCACAGGTCGCCAAGGCGACACCCGACGGCTACACCATCCTCATGGGCACGGTCGCCACCCATGCGCTCAACCCGGCGCTCTACAAGAAGATGCCGTATGACCCGGTGAAGAGCTTCGCGCCGATCTCGCTGCTCGCCATCGTGCCGAACGTGCTGGTGGTGAACCCGGAGTTCCCCGCCAAGACCACCGAAGAGCTGATCGCCCTGCTCAAGGCCAATCCCGGGAAATACTCATACGCCTCCTCCGGCAACGGCACCCCGCTGCACCTCTCGGGCGAGCTGTTCAAGAGCCTCGCCGGCGTCGACATGCAGCACATCCCCTATCAGGGGGCGGGCCCGGCGCTGATCGACGTGATCTCCGGCCAGGTCCCGATCATGTTCGACAACCTCCCCTCCTCCTCCGGCCACATCAAGAGCGGCAAGCTGAGGGCACTGGGCGTGACCACCGCCAAGCGCGCGCCCTCCTTCCCCGACCTGCCGGCGATCGCCGAGGTCGTGCCCGGCTACGAGACCTATACCTGGAACGCGCTGTTCGCCCCGGCCGGCACGCCGCCGGAAGTGGTGGCCAAGCTCAACGCCGCCGCCAACAAGGCGCTGACCGATCCCAAGGTGCAGGCGCGCTTCAACGATTTCAGCGCCACGCCGGTCGGCTCGACGCCGGAAGAGCTCGGCGAGCACGTGAAGAAGGAAATCGCCAAATGGGCGCCGATCGTGAAGGCGACCGGCGCGCAGCTGGATTGACCGTCCGCTCGAAAGACCTCCCCATAGTGCGACGTCATCCTGAGGTGCTTCCCCGGATTTGTCCGGGGAAGCCTCGAAGGATGGAAAGCCGGGGGGGGCCAAAACGAGCATCCTTCGAGGCCCGGCCGATGGCCGGGCACCTCAGGATGACGTCGTTTCAGTGAGAGCGACGATATAGCCCTGCCGCCCCTCCGGCCTCATGATGGCGCGAGCTGGGGGGCTCCATCATGCATCGCTCGTTCGTCGCCGCGGTCGTCGCCGCACTTCTCATCCTGTCGTCAGGAACAGCGCAGCCGGCCCTGGCGCAGGACTACCCGACCCGGCCGGTCACGCTCGACATCCCCTTCCCGGCCGGCGGCTCGACCGACCTCGTCGGCCGGCTGATCGCCGAAGCCATGAGCGCCGAGCTCGGCCAGCCCGTCATCGTCGAGAACCGCGGCGGCGGCGGTGGCAGCCTCGGCACCGCCCATCTCGCCAAGCAGCCGCCGGACGGCTACGCCGTGATGATGGGCACGGTGTCGACCCACGCGCTCAACCCGGCGCTCTACCGCAACCTGCCCTTCGACCCGGTGAAGAGCTTCGCCCCGGTGTCGCTGCTCGTCATCGTGCCGAACGCGCTGGTGGTGCACCCGAGCTTCCCGGCGAACACGGTCGAGGAACTCGTCGCCCTGCTCAAGGCCAATCCCGGCAAGTACTCCTACGCCTCCGCCGGCAACGGCACGCCCGGCCATCTGTCGGGCGAACTGTTCAAGACCATGGTCGGCGTCGACATGCAGCACATCCCCTATCAGGGCGCCGGCCCCGCGCTGGTCGACGTCATCTCCGGCCAGGTGCCGATCATCTTCGACAATCTGCCGACCGCCTCAGGCTACATAAGGAGCGGCAAGCTGAAGGCGCTCGGCGTGACGACGCTGGAGCGCGCGTCGTCCTTCCCCGACCTGCCGGCGGTGGCCGAGACGCTGCCGGGCTACGAGACCTATAGCTGGAACGCGCTGTTCGCCCCGGCCGGCACGCCGCCTTCCATCGTGGCGAAGTTGAACCAGGCCGCCAGCAAGGCGCTGACGACGCCCAAGGTGCAGGCGCGCCTGGCCGATTTCAGCGCCGTCTCCGTCGGCTCGACGCCTGAGGAACTGGGCGAGCACGTGAAGAAGGAACTCGCCAAATGGGCGCCGATCGTCAAGGCTTCAGGGGCAAGGCTGGATTGAGGCCCGCAATTCTCATCGTGACCCGTACCACCTCATCCTGAGGTACGACCCCCGTACTTGATCCGGGGGAGCCTCGAAGGATGGTCGTTTACGCGCACCCGGATGAGCATCCTTCGAGGCCCGGCTGACGCCGGGCACGTCAGGATGAGGGCGCTTCGCTGTCCTCCCTCAGAATACCGTCCCGTCCGCGTCGATGGCGATCGCCGGCGGTCCGGCGGGCGGGCGGCGCTCGGCGGCGATGCGGCGCCCGGCGCTCCAAGTGCCGCCCTGCAGCAGTTTGGCGAGCGGAAACTGCGACGCGTCGAGCCCCAGCCGCTCGCGCACCCGGCCGGCGAGCAGGTCCATCAGCGCCACGGTGAGCGCACGCCATTCCACCACCAGCTCGGACGACACCGGGTGCTTCTGCGCGGGGTCGATGGGCTGGCGCGGCACGATCACTTCGAGATCCACCAGCAGCCCGCCATTGCGGTATTCCGGCAGCGCAGTCAGCTCGTCGAGCTCGGTGACGGCGAGGCCCGCCGCCTCGAACGGCTCCAGCAGCGAATAGGTCAGCCACTGCGACAGCTTGTGGAACGGCACCAGCTGGTCGGAGAGGTCGGCGACCCGCACCGCCGGATGGCGACCGACATCGCCCAAGGCGACGCCCTCGACGTCGAGCCCCGACGGCCAGATGGTGGAGAGCCCGTCGAGCAACGCGCCAAGGATGGCGGGCGCCGGCAGCCGGCCGATCCTCGCCTGTGCGACGAGCGCGTCATAGAGCCCGCCCGGCCGCGGAACCTCGGCGCCGAACAGGTCGGGCCGCGCGGCGAGCGCATTGCCGAGCCGGTTGATGAGTGCCACCCGGCCGGGCACGCCGACCAGCGGGTTGTCGTCCGACACTTGGAAGTGCTTGGCGAGCGTCGCCGCGTCGAGGCTTATCAGCGCTTTTGCATCGGCGCGCAGCGGCGTCTTCGGGTCGGAGGAAAAGCCGCCCGCCTCGAACATGCGCAGGCTCGCCACGGCGAGGCCTTCCGAGCGGGTGACGGTCAAGCCCGTCGTCTCTTCGCGGTAGCGCCAGGCGTCTCCGGCGCCGGCGTCGAGCAGCACGCTGACCACCGCGAGGTCGATCATCACCCGGGCGCGCTCAGCCGCCTCGACGCCTTCGAGCCTGCCTTCCAGCGGCGCCCAGCGGTCGACGCCGCCGGCATCAAAGTGCCGCCAGCGGCTGTGATAGGGGATGTCCAGAGTCGGATAGGCCTGCCGCGTCACCTGCGCGACATAGTCCGCCACCCCGTCCAGCGCCGCCTCGTCGACGGTGAAGTGCGGCGAGTGCCCGGCCTTCACATAGTCCAGCACCTGATGGCAGCGGGCGCGCACCGCGGCGGGCGAGCGCAGGGCGACGAGTTCGGGCGGGGTCATGCAACTACTTTCTTCAATGCATCTCATCCTGAGGTGCGAGCGCAGCGAGCCTCGAAGGATGCCCCTCCTGGGCGGCTCTGCGATGACTATCCTTCGAGGCCCGGCGTTGCCGGGCACCTCAGGATGAGGTTGTACGGAAGCGGAAGGAAGTCGGGGGCCTACTCCTCCAGCGCCCGCCCCTGCGTCTCGTCGAACTGGCTCTGGAAGCCGACACCGTAATAGCCAGCAGAGACCTTCGCCTCCATCTCGACGCGCGCGTCGGAGGGGATCAGCTCGTCGGGGATAGGCACCCGCTCGCCGACCTCGATGCCGGCGCGCGCCAGCGCGTTGAACTTCATGTCGCTCATCGAGGCGAAACGGTCGATGCGCCTGATGCCGAGCCAGTGGAACACGTCCGGCATCAGCTCCTGGAAGCGCATGTCCTGCACGCCGGCGACGCATTCGGTGCGCTTGAAACACGCAGATCTCGATGCCATGGGCGAGATAGGGTCGGCAGGTGCAGATGTCGGAGGAGAACACGTCCGAGCCGTTGCACTCGTCATGCACCCGGCAGGCGAGCGGGGTGACGCCATCGCCGATCCGCGAGGGGTCCCCGAACATGTACAGCGTCATACCGCCGATGGGCGGCAGGAACACCTTGAGGTCGCCGCGCGTCACCAGTTCGGGGAACATGCCGCCCGTATGCTCGAACAGCGCGCGTCGCAGCGCGCCCTCGGAGACGCCGAAGCGCTCGGCAATGCCCGGCAGGTACCAGACCGGCTCGATCGCCGCCTTGGTGACACGCACGTCGCCCTTCGGGCCGATGATGTCGCCGTCGATGGCCAGCCGCCCGGCGCGGATCGCATCACGGATCTCCGGCATGTCGATATGGGCGCGGGTGATGGCGATGGTCGGGCGCACGTCGAGCCCGGCCGCTATCTCGCCGGCGAACACCTCGCCCGCCATGTGGCCATAGGGATCTAGCGAGACAATAGCCTTCGGGTCACCCCATTGCGGGTGCGGGCCGATGGTGTCGGAGGGCGCGGTGTTGGTGAGGTCAGCGCGGAAATCGGCCGGCAGCGCCCCGGCGGCGATGGCGAGCGCGCGATAGACCGAATAGCCGCCGGCATGGGCGCCGATGGCGTTGCGGCGCTTCGGATCGGTGAGGGTGGCGACGACGGGTCCGCGCTCGGCGGGCGTGGGCGCCCCCCAGTTCAGGCTGGGCGCGTCAGCGGCGACGCCGGTCGGCGCCCCGTGGGAGGTGAGGACGATATGGTTGCGGGAACGACCGCCTGCATTGGCATTGACGGACATGATCAGCTCGCTTCTCCGTCCGGCGCGACGCCGGACAACGGAAGCAACAGATGTGAGCGCGAAACCCCGGCTTCCGCAAGGGGGCGAGCCGGATCGAGACCAAAAATCGGACGAAATGGTCCGTTTCTTGTATCGCGTTTCGCGCTATCCTGCCCTCAAGGGAGACGCGACGGCCCGCCTCACGCGAGCTGCGCCACATAATCCAGAGCGAGCCCATGAACGCGCCCACCGTGCTGACCGACATTGCCCTGCCACCGACCACCATCGTCGTCGACCACCCGCTGATCCAGCACAAGCTGACCCTGATGCGCCGCTCGCGCACCCCGGCCAACGAGTTCCGGCTGCTGCTACGCGAGATCAGCATGCTGCTCGCCTATGAGGTGACGCGCGACATGCCGACCGAACTGATCGAGATCGAGACGCCGCTGGCGACTATGCAGGCGCCGATCCTGGCGGGGAAGAAGCTCTGCCTCGTCTCGGTGCTGCGCGCCGGCGGCGGCATCCTCGAAGGCATGCTAGAGATCCTGCCGGCGGCGCGCGTCGGCCATGTCGGGCTCTACCGCGACCCGGTCTCTCTGCAGGCGGTCGAGTACTATCTCAAGCTGCCGCGCGATATCTCCGAGCGCACCGCCATCGTGCTCGACCCGATGCTGGCGACCGGCAACTCGGCGGCGGCGGCGGTGGCGGAAGTGAAGGCGGCAGGCTGCCAGTCAATCAAGTTCGTCTGCCTCATCGCCGCGCCGGAAGGGCTGAAGGTGATGCACGAGGCGCATCCCGACGTGCCCGTCTATGCCGCGGCGGTCGACAGCCACCTCAACGACCACGGCTACATCGTGCCCGGCATAGGCGACGCCGGCGACCGCATCTTCGGCACCAAATAGCCGCGAATAGGCGGCCTTGGCACGGCCACTGCATGGACTGTGGCCGGGGGCGTGAAGCGGATTGACCGGGTCGCCCCCCGACCTATGCTCGCCGTGCCAAATCATCCTACGCAGACGTACGCACCGGGGTCTCCCGAAGGCGGCCTGCCTTTTCCACGAGGGATCGTCATGTCCAACTTCGTCCCGTCCGGCGTCCGCCGTCACGCCACCCGCGGTGCGCTCGCCGCCCTGCTCGCGCTCAGCCCGAGCCTCGCCTTCGCCCATCCCGGCCATGGCGAGGCGGTCGGCTTCGCGCACGGCTTCTGGCACCCGATCGGCGGCCTTGATCATGTGCTGGCCATGGTCGCCGTCGGCATTTTCGCCGCCAATCTCGGCGGGCGCGCGCTGTGGGCGGTGCCGGCGACCTTCGTGGCGCTGATGGCAGCCGGCGGCGCGCTCGGCATGTATGGCGTCGAGGTTCCCTATGTCGAGATCGGCATCGCCGCCTCGGTGATCGTGCTCGGCGGCGCCGTGGCGCTGGGCTGGAAGAACTGGCCGCTCGGCGCGGCGATGGCGCTGGTCGGCTTCTTCGCCGTCTTCCACGGCCATGCCCACGGCGCCGAGATGCCGGCCGACGCCTCCGCGCTCACCTATGCCGCCGGCTTCATGCTGGCGACCGCGCTGCTGCACGTCGCGGGCATCGGTGCCGGAATCGCCATCGGCAAGGCCGGCGCCAACGCGCCGCGCCTGACCCAGGCGCTCGGCGCCGTGGTCGCGGTGGCCGGCGTCGGCCTGCTGACCGGCGTGATCTGAGCGCCCGCCCTTTTGAGCGTCATCCCGGACGGCCGACAGGCCGATCCGGGATCGCGTGCTGGATGGAGAGCGATCCCGGCTCTCCGCTTCGCTTCGGCCGGGATGACGATATGGGGCAGCCGCCGAAAACTTCGGCGCCGGCCCTCGGCATCTGCCGCAATTCCGGGCTTCCGGTACGCCGGGAGCCGATCTATCCTTCGATGCAAATGTCCCTAGGGTTCCGGCGCCTGTTGGTGCGGCTGGTCCGAGAGGGGCAGCCCGGCGGCGGAATGACATCGCCGGGTCCACGGCGGGACAAAAGCCCGGGAGGCTCGCGCGGCGGCGTTCGCGGCGAAGACCCTCCGGCTTGTCCGCCCGGGGTCTCCTCCCAAAGGCCGCCTCAGGTCTTTCGGCGATGAGGAGACAGACGATGCGTCATTTCCCCGAACCTACCGCCCCCCAGCGTTCCACCCGTGTCGCGGGCCTGCGCCCCGCCCCTTCGCGTCTGCGCCGGCATCATCCCAACTTCGAGATCAGGGAGATGCAGGGCTGGCGCGCGCTCGAAGCCGAGGAGAAGCTCTCCGAGAACGGCTGGCGCAAGGAGCAGCAATGGGCGCTCGACATGGGCTTGCCCGGTGCCGATTCCATCACCGACAAGTCGATCCCGACCTTCGCGCGCGGCGAGCTTCCGCACTTCGCGGGCATCAATACCTTCCTCAAGGCTCCCTATGTCGAGAATGTGCGCGACGTCGGCCGCTACGACGCCGCCGTGCTCGGCATCCCCTTTGACTCGGGAACGACCTATCGCCCCGGCACCCGCTTCGGGCCGCAGGGCATCCGCCGCATCTCGGCGCTCTACACGCCCTACAACTACGAGCTCGGCATCGACCTGCGCGAGCAGATGACGCTGTGCGACGCCGGCGACGTGTTCACCATTCCCGCCAACCTCGAGAAGAGCTTCGACCAGATCTCCAAGGGCGTTTCCCACGTCTTCTCGTCGGGCGCGCTGCCGATCATGCTCGGCGGCGATCATTCCATCGGCTTCCCCTGCGTGCGCGGCATCGCCGAATGCACCTCCAAGCGCATCGGCATCATCCATTTCGACCGCCACATCGACATCCAGGAGAAGGATCTCGATGAGCGCATGCACACGACGCCCTGGTACTGGGCGACGAACCTGCCCAACGTCTCGCCGAAGAACCTCGTGCAGCTCGGCATCGGTGGCTGGCAGGTCCCGCGCTACGGCGTGCAGGAGGCGAGGAAGCGCGGCACCAATGTGCTCACCATCGACGACATCGAGAAGATCGGGCTGGAGAAGACCGCCGAGATCGCGCTCGAACTCGCCTGGAAGGACGCCGACGCGGTCTACATCTCCTTCGACGTGGACTCGATCGATTGCGGCTTCGTACCCGGCACCGGCTGGCCGGAGCCCGGCGGCTTCCTGCCTCGCGAAGCGCTGAAGATCCTGGGGCTGGTGGCCGCCGAGGGCCTGTGCGGTCTGGAAGTGGTCGAGGTCTCGCCGCCGTACGATACCTCGGACATCACCGCCTTGTTTGGCCTGCGCGTCGTGGTCGAGGCGCTCGGCTCGATGGTGGCGCATGGCAAGCTCGGCAGCCACAAGCACATGATCGACAAGCCGGTGAGCTTCTAGCCATGCACAGCGGCCACGATCACCACCACCATGGAGCGGGTGGCCACAGCCACTCGCATTCCCATTCGCACGCTCACCATCCCGCTCCGAACCATGGCCACTCGCCGCGCCCCGCAGCGCAGTGGCAGACGCCGCATCTGCCGCATCCCCCGGAAGCGGAGGATCACGATCACGCCGAGCCCGACCTCGACCTCGTCGAGAAGGCCTTCGTCGAAGGCTTTGCCGGCGCCTCCGACCCCACCTCCTTCCTGCGCCTCGCCAACGTCCCGTTCGACGCCATCACGACGGACGGAACCCGCGTCAGCCTTTTGCGCGTCGAGACCGACGAGGTCACCGATGTCGGCGCGGTGATGCCGCATCTGGGCGGCGGCAGCTTCCGCTACGATCCGCTGCCGGCGCAGATGGTCTCGCGCCGCCAGCGCCTGCGCTTCGTCTATTTCGACGGCCGCCAGACGCTGCCTTTGACCCTCGCTGAGGTACGCACGCTCGCGCAGACGTGAGGCAACGGCTTTTCCAATAGGCGCGCCCGATCGCCGCGTCCGGGTTTTCGCGGGTTGATCGGAACCGCTCCAAAGTTCATGTTGCCCGAAGAGCGCTCCTGTCCTTGCGGACAGCGGCCCGGTTGGGATGCGCCGAATTGGGATGCACCATGGACTACGCCCGCTTCTTCCAGACTGCCGTCGACACGCTCAAGGATGAGCGCCGCTATCGCACCTTCGCCGAGATCGAACGCGACAGCGCCCGCTTCCCGCATGCCGTCTGGCACTCGCCGCAGGGCGCGCGCGACATCGTCATCTGGTGCTCCAACGACTATCTCGGCATGGGCTGTCACGAGACCGTGGTCGAGGCGATGTGCGCCACGGCCCGGCAGGCCGGCGCCGGCGCCGGCGGCACCCGCAACATCTCCGGCAACAGCCATGCCATCGTCGAACTGGAGGCCGAGCTCGCCGACCTGCACGGCAAGGACGCGGCGCTGGTCTTCACCTCCGGCTACGTCTCCAACCAGACCGGCATCTCGACGCTGGCCAAGCTGATCCCCGACTGCCTCGTGCTGTCGGACGCGCTGAACCACAATTCGATGATCGAGGGCGTACGCCAGGCCGGCCGCGACAAGCAGATCTTCCGCCACAACGACCTCGCCCATCTCGAGGAGCTGTTGAAGGCCGCCGGCGACCGGCCAAAGCTCATCGTGTTCGAGAGCGTCTATTCGATGGACGGCGACGTGGCGCCGATCAGCGCGATCTGCGACCTCGCCGAGCGCTACAATGCCATGACCTATCTCGACGAGGTGCACGCGGTCGGCATGTACGGCCCGCGTGGCGCCGGCGTCGCCGAGCGCGACGGGGTGATGCACCGGGTCGACGTCATCGAAGGCACTCTCGGCAAGGCGTTCGGCGTGGTTGGCGGCTACATCACCGCGAGGCGCGCCATCGTCGATGCGGTGCGCTCCTATGCGCCGGGCTTCATCTTCACCACCGCCCTGCCGCCGGCCGTCGCCGCGGCGGCTGCCGCCTCGGTGCGCCACCTCAAGGCGTCCGGCACCGAGCGCGCCCGCCAGCAGGCGCAGGTCGCCAAGGTCAAGCGCGCGCTCGATCTCGCCGGCCTGCCGCAGATCGTCACCGATACCCACATCGTGCCGGTCATGGTCGGCGATGCCGAGGCGTGCAAGGCGGCGAGCGACATGCTGCTCGCCGATCACAGCATCTATATCCAGCCGATCAACTATCCCACCGTGCCGCGCGGCAGCGAGCGGCTGCGCATCACGCCCGGCCCGTTCCACGACGACGCGCTTGTCGCCCAGCTGGCACATGCGCTGGTGGATGTGTGGAGCCGGCTCGGCCTGCCCTTCGTCGTCCGCGCGGAAGCAGCGGAATAGATCGGCCGCGGAATAGCCTTCAGTCCTTCGGCTCGGTCTGGTCGATCTCGACATTCTCGGACGGGATCGCCGCCCGGCCAAAGAATATCCGCGTCACCAGCGGGATCGCCAAAGCGAGCCCGAGGAAGCGGGTGAGGTGGTGCGCGGCCACGAAGGCCGGGTCGAGGCCCAGCACGAAGGCCATGATGGTCATCGCCTCCAGCGCGCCTGGCACATAGGCCAGCAGCACCTTGCTGAACGGCTCGCCGGCGAGCCAGGAGCCGAGGAAGGCGAAGGCGAGCGCCACCAAAGTGGCGATCAGCAGCGCCGCCATCGAATCCACCAGGAAATGGCGCAGCGTCTGCAGCTTGGTGCCGGCGAAGCGGCTGCCGGTATTGGCCCCCAGCACCACGAAGCCGATGATCAGGAAGATGTCGGGCAATCGGCCTTCGATCAGGCCGAAGCCGTGCACCAGCGCGCTCGACAGCATCGCGCCGACCATCGCGCCGCCGGGGAAGCGGATACGCTCGGCGATGAAGGCACCGGCGATGCCGACGCCGATCGATAGCAGCGCGGTCGCGATATCCGGCACCACCGGGGTGATCGGCAGCGTTCCCGCCGGCTGGTGACCGAAGCCGCCGAGCGTCGGCGGCAGCAGCGTGACCAGGATGAACAGCCGGATCGACTGGCCGAACACCACGCGCCGGGTGTCGGCGCCCGAGGTCTCCGCCATCACCAGCACGGTGGAGAGAGCGCCCGGCGCGGCGGCGAAGAAGGCGCTGCGGCGGTCCCAGCCGGCGAAGCGCTCCAGATAGAACACCACCGCCACCATCATCACCGGCACCGAGACGATCAGCACCAGCATCGTCACCGGCCAGGTGGTGATGCCGTGCAGGGTCTCCGGCGTCACCGCCGAGCCCATGGAGGTGCCGAGCAGGATGTAGGTGGCGAGGCGGATGTTCCGCTCGACCCCGACCGGCGCCCCCGCCAGGGCGGCGACACCGGTCGCCACCAGCGCCCCCGACAGCCAGCCCGCCGGCATGGCGAGCCAGGCGAAGAAGCCGCCGCCGGCGAAAGCAATGACCAGCGTGGCGGCAAGCCAGGCGAGGCGGCGCGTGGGGGTGAGGCGCGTCAGGAAAGGCGGCAGGGGCATAGGCGGACCGGCAGGTGCATGGCCGGCAAGTGGGCAGATCGCGGCCGGAGGTTTGCGCCGGATCAATGCGCCGAATGGCGTTCCGGGTCAAACAATCAGCATGCATAGTTCAACCCTGCTGCACGCAGAGCGGGCGGTTCCCCGCTACACTTCGTACCCGACGGCGCCGCACTTCACCGACGACATCGGCGCGCAGAATCATGCCGCGTGGCTCTCCGCGCTCGGCACCGGGGCGAACCTCTCGCTCTATCTGCACGTGCCCTTCTGCCCGGCGCTCTGCTTCTATTGCGGCTGCACCACCAAGGCGACGCGCCGGCCGGAGCCGGTGACGGCCTATGTGGAGCGGCTGGAGCGGGAGATCGAACTCGTCGCCGCCCATGCCGGCGGGCGCACCGTCACCCACATCGCCTGGGGCGGCGGCACGCCGAGCCTTCTCGGCGGCGAGGCGCTGCGGCGGCTCTATGACCGAATCAGCGAAGCCTTCGATCTCGACCGGCTCGCCGAGCACGCCTTCGAGCTCGACCCGCGCGAGGTCGACGAGGGGATCGCCGACTCGCTCGCCGCTATCGGCGTCGACCGGGTGAGCCTCGGCGTGCAGGATTTCAGCGCCCATGTGCAGCGCGCCATCGGCCGGGTGCAGCCCTTCGGCACGGTGGAGCGCGCCGTCCGCCTGCTCCGCGAGGCCGGCGTCACCTCGGTCAATCTCGACCTGATGTACGGCCTGCCCCACCAGACCGAGCGCGACGTGCGCCGCACCGCGCGTCTCGCCACCCTGCTCGCGCCGGAGCGGCTCGCTCTGTTCGGCTATGCCCACGTGCCGTGGATGCGGCCGAACCAGAAGATGATCGACGAGAAGGACCTCCCCGGCGCCGCCGAGCGGCTGGAGCAGGCGGAGGCCGCGCGCGAGGTGCTGCTCGCCAACGGCTATGCCGCCGTCGGGCTCGATCATTTCGCCCGCCCGAACGACCCGCTGGCCCGCGCCGCGGCGGCGGGACGCCTGCACCGCAACTTCCAGGGCTACACGGTCGACGCGGCCGACGCGCTGATCGGCCTCGGCGCCTCCTCCATCAGCCGTTTCCCGCAGGGCTTCACCCAGAACGCGCCGGACGCCGCCTCCTATATGCGCGCCATCGACGCCGGCCGCTTCGCCACCGTGCGCGGCATCGCCTTCACGCCCGAGGACATCGCCCGCGGCGCCTATATCGAGCGGCTGATGTGCGACCTGCAGGTCGACCTCGACACACCCACATTCGCCGAGGCGGCGCCGCATCTCGCCAGCCTCGCCGCCGACGGGCTCGTGACCATAGAAGGGCAGCACGTCGCCATGACCGCCACCGGGCGCCCCTTCGTGCGCCTTGCCGCCGCCGCCCTCGACGCGCGGCTGCAGCAGTCGGCTGCGCGCCATTCGGCAGCGGTGTGAGCGGATGGCGATGCAAAAGAAAAACGCCCCGCGCGAGCGGGGCGTCGAGGCGATGGAAGGGATTGGTCGTCGCACGAAGCCGGCGATACGCAGCCGGGAATTCTCCGCGTCAGAGCGCGCCGGCGAGCCGGCGGCGGTCCGTTCAGAGTGCGCCGGCGAGCCGGCGCATGCTTCCGCGGTCCTGTATGCGCACCTCGTCGGCGCGCTGCAATGCCACCAGGCCGCGCCGCTTCAATTCGGAGAAGGCCCGGCTCACCGTCTCCAGCGTCAGACCGAGGAAATCGGCGATCTCCTGCCGGGTCATGGAGAGGTGCAGCGTGCCGCCGACCATGCCCTCGGGCATGAGGCGCAGCAGGAAGAAGGCGACCCGCTCCAGCGCCGACATGCGGCCGAGCACCAGCGCGTGGGAATGCATGACGCAGAGCTGCGCCTCGAAGCGGCGCAGCAGCCGGCTGGCGAGAACGGGATCCCGCTCCAGCGCACCGCGCTCATGGGTGGCGATGGTCGCCGGCGTCAGCGTCTCGGCCGAGCAGGCATAGGCGTCGTCATGGGCGAGGCCAAACACGTCGCCCGGCCCGAGCAGCTCGACCACTTGGCGGCGCCCGTCGGGCAGCAGCTTGGTGAGCATTACCGCCCCCTCGACCACCTCCATGATGCGCCGGGCCGGATCGCCCTCGTGCAGCACGGTGACATGGGCGGCGACGCGCATGCCGGGAGAGTGCGGCTCGCCATAGGACGGCGGGCGCGTCGGGCTTCCGGTGCGTTCTTCGACGATCTGTCGCATCTGGCGCTCCACCTTCTGTGTGAAGCGACCTTAGGGGGCCGGCGGCGGTCGCACAGTTCGGTGGGCTGCGTAAGTGACTTTCCGGAGCGGCCGGACTACTCGGCCGGCAGGACGCGGGTGATGGTGTCGGCGTCGAGCGGCTTGCGCACCAGCCAGGTGGGCTGCAACCCGCGCAGCTGATGATCGATGAAGCTCTGCGACTGGCCGGTGATCACCATCACGCGCGGCGGGGTGGCGAGGTTGAGCAGCCAACGCACCAATTGCGCGCCGGGAATGCCCGGCAGGCTGAGATCCACGATCACGGCGTCCCGTCCCTCCGGCGGCGGCGCCTTGAACAGGCTTTCCGCATCGGGATAGGCAACAACCTTGTGACCGACATTGCCGAGGATGAGGGAGAGCGAATCGCTCACCCCGGCGTCATCCTCCACTACATGGACGCGCAAAGACTTCTCTCCCACGGTTTATTCCCGAAAGTGGGAAAGACCCGCCCCGTCAGCAATTCGTAGGGATGCGTAGAGGCTCCTGCCGCTCAGGCCCGCACGCCTTAAGCTCGCAGCCTCAAGCCCGCATGTCCTTGAGCACGATGCGCACCAGGTCGGCGGCGTTCTTGGCGCCGAGCTTCTCCATGATGCGGGCGCGATGCACCTCGATGGTGCGCGGCGAGATGCCAAGCTTGCGTCCCGCTTCCTTGTTGGAGGCGCCGGAGGCGATCTGCACCAGTACCTCGCGCTCGCGCGGGGTCAGCATCTCGTGGCCGGGGAAATGCGCCGTCAGCAGGTCGCCCGGCTCCGAGGAGCCGCGCCGGCTGTGCGCGTCGATGGCGTCACGTACGCGCTCGACCACCGTGTCGGCGTCGAACGGCTTCTCGATGAAGTCGAGCGCGCCGTGGCGGATGGCGTCGACCGCCATCGGGATGTCGCCCTGGCCGGAGATGATGAAGATCGGCGCCGGATAGCGGTCCGCCTCCAGTTCTTTCAGGATGTCGAGGCCGGAGCGGCCGGGCATGTGCACGTCGAGCACGATGCAGGCCGGCACATGGGCACGCGCTACCGAGAGGAAGGCGGCGCCGTCCGAGAAGCTGCGCACGTGATAGCCTTCGAGACTGAGCACCAGCGAGAGCGCGTCGCGCACCGCGGAATCGTCGTCGACGATGAAGACCTCACCCAGCTGCGCCATCGCCTGCTCCTCACCCCACGTCCGCCGGCGCGGCAGCCGCCGGCAGGACCAGCGAAAAACACGCGCCCTTGCCGTTGCCGCCCGGATCCACCAGAAGGTCCCCCCCGTGGTTCTGGGCGATCGTCCGCGAAATCGCAAGGCCAAGACCCATGCCGCGACGTTTTGAACTGGCGAAGGCCTCGAACAGCTTCGGCAGTGCTTCCGGCGCGATGCCCGGTCCGTTGTCCTGCACCTCCAGCACCACCGTGCCGTCGGCACTGCGGGTGCGGATATGGATCGCCGGATCGGTCATGCCGGCGGCCGCCTCTATGGCGTTGCGCACCAGATTGACCACGATCTGCTGCACCTGCACGGGGTCGACCGAGACCGGCGGCAGGTTGGTGCCCTGCTTGCGGTCGATGCGGATGCGGTGGCGCTGGCCGAGCAGGGTGAGGTCGATCGCCTCGTCGATCAGCGGGTCGAGTTCGCGCACGTGCCGCTCCGGCTCGCGCTTCTCGACGAACTGGCGCATGCGCTGGATGATGTGGCCGGCGCGCTCGGCCTCGCCCGCCGCCTTGTCGAGAATCTCCCCCACGACCTTGACGATGTCGACGCCCTTGGCGTGGGCCCGACGGATCGCCTGCAGATAGAGCATCAGCGCCGTGAGGGGCTGGTTGAGCTCATGGGCGATGGCCGCGCCCATCTCGTCGATGGCCGAGACGCGGGCGAGATGGACGAGCTCGCTCTGCAGGTCGGCGAGGCGCTGCTCGCTCTCCTTGCGCGGGCGCAGGTCGCGCAGGATGCCGATGAACTGGCGTCCGTCCGGCGTCGCCGCCTCGCCGACCGACAGTTCCAGCGGGAAGATGGTGCCGTCGGCATGGCGCCCGCGCACCTCGCGGCCGATGCCGATGATCTTCTTCACGCCGGTGCGGATGTAGCTGCCGAGATACTCGTCGTGCTCCCGCGCATACTCGATCGGCATGACGATCTTGACGTTCTGCCCGATCGCCTCGGCGGCCGCGATGCCGAACATCTTCTCGCAGGCCTTGTTGAAGATGAGGATGCGCGCGTGCTCGTCGATGACGATGATTCCGTCCGCCGCGGTGTCGAGCACCGACAGCAGTCGCGCTTCCGACACGGTCGGCGGCGGAAGCGGCCCGGGAGGAGAACTGAATTCGCGCATACAAACAGTCTGCGTCGCCGACGCGTCTTCTTCAAGGTATCAGATGACGTGTTTGCCTCGCGTCACCTCTTGAGCCAGCGCACCAGCCGGTCGGTCGCTTCCGCCACCTGCGCCTCGCCGCGGGCGAAGCATAGCCGGATATAGTCCTCGCCGCCGGGGCCGAAGGCGGTGCCGGGTGCGAGGCCGATATTGGCTTCGTCCACCAGCTTGAGTGCGAGCTGGCGCGTGTCGTCCTCGCCCTCGACGCCGAAGAACATGTAGAAGGCGCCGTCCGGCTGGGCGAAGCGCACGCGGTTGGAGGAGGCGAGCCCCTCGGCGACGATGTCGCGCCCGCGCCTCGCCCGTTCGATCTGGTGGACGACGAAGCTCTCGCCGCGCTCGAGCGCGGCGACGCCCGCCCGCTGCATGAAGGCGGCGACACCCGAGTTCGAGTACTGGACCAGGTTCTCGATCACGTCGCCGAGCGAGGGATGCGCCTCCAGCCAGCCGACGCGCCAGCCGGTCATCGCCCAGTTCTTGGAGAAGGTCTGGACGAAGAGGATGCGCTCCTCCGGCTCCATGATGGAGTGGAAGGACGGCGCCAGTCCGCCCTCGCCGGCGGCGTAGTAGAAGCGGCCATAGATCTCGTCGGCGATGATCCACAGCCCGTGCCGGCGGGCGATGTCGAGCACCCCGCGCAGTTCGTCGAGCGAAGCCACGTAGCCGGTCGGGTTGGCCGGCGTGTTGATGAAGATCGCCCGGGTGCGCGGGGTGACGGCGCTCTCCAGCCGGTCGAGGTCGAGCCAGAAGCCGCGCCCCGCGTCGAAGGAGAACGGCACGTAGACCGGCCGCGCGCCGGCCGCCTCGGCGGCGGCGGCGATGTTCGGCCATTCCGGCGAGGGGATGATCACCTCCTCGCCGGCCGAGACGGTGAGCGCCAGCGCGATCTGCACCGCGTGCATGCCCGAGCCGGTGACGTAGTAGCGCTCGGGATTCTCGGGCACGCCGTAAAGCCGGGTCATATAGCTCGCGATGGCGGCCCGCAGGTCCGGGATGCCGCGCTGCCAAGTGTAGAAGGTCTCGCCCGCCGCCAGCGAGCGCGTCGCCGCCTCAGCGATGAAGGAGGGCGTCGGCAGGTCGCCCTCGCCGGCCCAGAGCGGGATCAACCCCTCGCGCGTGCGGCCATAGTTGAACACCTCGACAATGCCGCTCTCCGGCAAAGCAAGCGCCTGCGGGCGGACATGGTCGATGAGCGGGGACGGCGTGAAGGAGGGCGCGAGCGAGGCGGGCATGTAAGGACCTGACGGGAAAGGATATCGCCCGTCAGTCTATAACCGAGCGGGCGGGCGGCATTCATGAAAAGACGTGAGGCGAGGATGAATGCCCGCGATGGTTTCAATGAGGCGGCAGGCCGTACACTCGGTCCCCTGCCCGTACGAGTCGCGCTCCTTCCGCACGAACCTCATCCTGAGGTGCACGGCCGAAGGCCGGACCTCGAAGGATGCCTGCCCGGGCGCGCTATGACGACCATCCTTCGAGGCTCCGCGGCGCGGAGCGCCTCAGGATGAGGTGCATTGGGGTGTCGGCCTCAGAAGCCGTCCTCGGCGAGCCTCAGCAGATAGGCGCCGTAATTGGACTTCCTCTGCGCCTCGCCGAGCCTCCGCAGCTGGGCGGCATCGATGAAGCCGGCGCGGAAGGCGACCTCCTCCGGCGCGGCGATGCGCAGGCCCTGCCGCGTCTCGAGGATCTGCACGAACTGCGCCGCCTCCAGCAGCGAATCCGGCGTGCCGGTGTCGAGCCAGGCGAAGCCGCGGCCCATGAGCTGCACGCTGAGCTCGCCCCATTCCATGTAGGCGCGGTTGACGTCGGTGATCTCGATCTCGCCGCGCGCCGAGGGCTTGAGGTTGGCAGCGATCTCCACCACCCGATTGTCGTAGAAATAGAGCCCGGTCACCGCAAGGTTGGACTTCGGCCTCAAGGGCTTCTCCTCGATCGAGGTCACCTTGCCGTCCGCGGTCATCTCGACCACGCCGTAGCGCTCGGGATCCTTCACCGGGTAGCCGAACACGGTGGCGCCCGTCTCGCGCGCCACCGCCGCGCCGAGCAGCTCCGGCAGGCCGTGGCCGAAGAACAGATTGTCGCCCAGCACCAGCGCCACGCGCTCGTCGCCGACGAAGTCGCGCCCGACGATGAAGGCGTCGGCCAGGCCGCGCGGGCTCTCCTGCACCGCATAGGAGAGGCTCAGCCCGAACTGCGAGCCGTCGCCCAGCAGCTTCTGGAACAGCCCGCTGTCATGCGGCGTGGTGATGATCAGGATTTCCCGGATCCCCGCCATCATCAGCGTGGTCAGGGGATAGTAGATCATCGGCTTGTCGTAGACCGGCAGCAGCTGCTTCGACACGACCAGCGTGATCGGGTGGAGCCGCGTGCCGGAGCCGCCGGCGAGGATGATGCCCTTCATGGTGCCTCTTGCGTGCGGGCGGGGCCGAGCAGCGCGTCGACCACCTCGGCCACGCGAAGCTGCCACGGCGCGGCCTCATAGCCCACCGTGCGGGCGAAGAGGGCGCTCGACAATTCGGAATTGGCCGGACGGCGCGCCGGGGTGGGATAGTCAGCGGTGGCGATCGGCGCGACCTCGATATGCCGGCCGGTGTGGCGCGCGGCGCGCTCGACGATGACGCTGGCGAAGCCGTGCCAGGTGGTGACGCCGGTGCCGGCGATATGGTAGGTGCCGGGCTTCACGTCGCCGGTGGCAAGCTGCATCGCCGCCGTCAGCAGCCCCTCGGCGATGTCGCGGGTGGCGGTCGGGCAGCCGGTCTGGTCGGCGACCACGGTCAGCCGGTCGCGCGTCTCCGCCAGCCGCAGCATGGTCTTGAGGAAATTGGCGCCGTGGACGCCATAGACCCAGGAGGTGCGCACAATGAGATGGCGGTCGAGAGCCTCCCGCACCGCCCGCTCGCCCGCCTCCTTGGAGGCACCATAGACACCGAGCGGCGCGACGGGGTCGCTCTCCACATAGGCGCCTGTCTTGGTGCCGTCGAAAACGTAATCGGTCGAGATGTGGATCAGCCCCGCGCCATGGCTGGCGCAGGCCTGCGCGATCAGGCCGGGCGCCGTCGCGTTGATCAGGTTCGTCTTCTCCGGCTCGCTCTCCGCCTTGTCGACGGCGGTGTAGGCGGCGGCGTTGATCACCACCTGCGGCCGGTACTGCTCCAGCGCCGCCTTCAGCGCGGCGGCATCGGTGATGTCGAGCCCGGCATGGTCGAGTGCGGTCAGGCTCTCCACCCGCCCCGGCGCCAGCGCCGCGATCTCGCGGCCGACCTGCCCGCCCGCCCCCAGCAGCAGTACGCGCGTCATTTGGCGAGCCCGATGCGCGCCCGGTCGTAGCGCGCCTTCAGCGGCTCCCACCAGGCGGCGTTGTCGAGATACCAGCGCACCGTCTTCTCGATGCCGCTCTCGAAATCATGCTCCGGCACCCAGCCGAGCTCGCCCTTCAGCTTGGAGGCGTCGATGGCGTAGCGCGCGTCATGGCCGGGCCGGTCGGTGACGAAGCGGATCAATCCCTCGCGCGGGCCGATCTTCGCATCCGGCATGACGCGATCCATGATGGCGCAGATGGCGCGCACCACGTCGATGTTGCGCCGCTCATTCGAGCCACCGACATTGTAGCTCTCGCCCAGCCGCCCCCGCGTGGCGATCAACTCCAGCGCCGCCGCATGGTCCTCGACATAGAGCCAGTCGCGCACATTCTCGCCCTTGCCGTAGACCGGCAGCGGCGCCCCTTCCAGCGCATTGAGGATGGTGAGCGGGATCAGCTTCTCGGGGAAATGGTACGGCCCGTAATTGTTCGAGCAGTTCGACATCACCACCGGCAGGTCATAGGTGTGGAACCAGGCTCGCACCAGATGGTCGGACGCCGCCTTGGAGGCGGAATAGGGAGAGTTGGGCTGATAGGGCGTGTCCTCGCGGAACAGCCCGTCCTCCCCCAGCGTGCCGAACACCTCGTCGGTAGAGATGTGGTGGAAGCGGAAACGCTTCTGTGCAGCGGCATCGAGCGCGCGCCAGTAGCGCAGTGCTTCCTCCAGCAGCGTGTAGGTGCCGACGATGTTGGTGGCGATGAAGTCGCCCGGCCCGTCGATCGAGCGGTCGACATGGGATTCGGCGGCGAGGTGCATCACCAGGTCAGGACGGAAGCTCTCCAGCGCTTCGCGGAAGGCACGCCCGTCGCAGATGTCGGCCTGAAGGAAGCTGTGTCCGGGCAGGTTGTGCACCTCGGCGAGCGAAGCGATGTTGCCGGCATAGGTCAGCTTGTCATAGGTCAGCACCTGCCGGCCCTGGCGCACCAGACGGCGCACCACCGCCGAGCCGATGAAGCCGGCGCCACCGGTGACGAGGACGCGCTGGGCGATGCTGGTCATGGTCAGGCCTGCACCGTCTCGGGGGCGTAGATGAAGGGGCTGTCATAGTCGCGCAGGCGCGGCTGCACGCGGTCCTTGTCGGACAGCACCACCGCGTCGGCTTTGAGCGGCCAGTCGATGGCGAGGTCGGGGTCGTCCCAGGCGATGCCGGCATCGTGCGGACGCGAATAGGGCGCGTCGACCTTATAGGCGATCAGC
The DNA here is from genome assembly GCA_029239875.1 of Xanthobacteraceae bacterium. Lineage (GTDB taxonomy): Bacteria > Pseudomonadota > Alphaproteobacteria > Rhizobiales > Xanthobacteraceae > Ancylobacter. Next base: position 79,209 of record JARBUD010000007.1, read on the forward strand.
GTGTCCGGCTCGAGTGTACAGAAGCCGTGGGCGAAGCCGTGCGGGATGAAGAGCTGGTTGCCCTCCTCGGCCGTCAGCGTCGCCGCCACCCATCTGCCGTAGCTCGGCGAGCCCTTCCGGATGTCGACGGCGACGTCGTAGATCGCCCCGCGCAGCGCCCGTACCAGCTTCGCCTGTGCCATGGGCGGGGTCTGGAAGTGCAGGCCGCGTACCACGCCGACCTGGCGGGAGAGCGATTCATTATCCTGCACGAAGGCGAGATCGATGCCGAAGGCGTCAAATTCCGGCTTCTTGTAGGTCTCACAGAAATAGCCGCGCCCGTCGCCATGCCGCACCGGCTGGACCAGCACGACGTCGGGTATGGCAAGGCGGGTGAACGCGACCATCGGCTCAGCGCATCTCCAAGGGGTTGGCAGCGCTTATAGCCAATGTCGCCTGGGCGTCCAAGCGGATGGGAGGCGCGCCTGATCCGCAACTGACCCTCATCCTGAGGTGCGAGCACAGCGAGCCTCGAAGGATGGTCGGCACCTCGCACCCCGAACGAGCATCCTTCGAGGCCCGGCTGGCGCCGGGCACCTCAGGATGAGGTCCCGCGGGAACAAGCGGGCCCTACGAGCCTCACACCTTCTTCGCCAGCAGGTCGCGGATCTCGGTGAGCAGCACCTCTTCCTTGGTCGGCCGCGCGGGCGGCGGCGGCTCGGCGGCGGCGTTGCGGCGCAGCCGGTTGATGCCCTTCACCACCAGGAACAGGATCCAGGCGACGACGAGGAAATTGATCACCACCGTCAGGAAGTGCCCATAGGCGAACACCGCGCCCTGCTCGCGGGCGGCGGTCAGGTTGTTCGCCGTGACCTGCGACGACAGGCCGACGAAGTAGTTGGAGAAGTCGAGGCCGCCGAAGATCGCGCCGACGACAGGCATGAACAGGTCGGAGACGACCGAGGTGACGATCTGGCCGAATGCGGCGCCGATGATCACGCCGATGGCGAGATCGACGACGTTGCCCTTCACCGCGAATTCGCGGAATTCCGTCAGCACTTTGCTCATGACAACCCCCGGTTCCATCCGCCCCGCGAACCTTACTGTGATCCGCGCGGGTGAGTCGGGCAACCCTTCGCGCCGCGCCTGAGGCCGCGTGCTTGCCGAGCCGGGCCGCGCCAGCGCATAAAGGGCGCGAAGATTTCGCCCGGGGATTGCATGCTTCAGGCATGGACCATTATCGCCGTCGCGCTCGTCTATATCGGCTTCCTCTTTGCCGTGGCGAGCTTCGGCGACCGGCGCCTGCCCCGCGGGCGGCGCCGCGGGCGGCCCTACATCTACTCGCTGTCCCTGGCAGTCTACTGCACCTCCTGGACCTTCTTCGGCTCGGTCGGCCTCGCCACCACGCAGGGCGTGAACTTCCTCACCATCTATGTCGGGCCGATCCTCGTCTTCGCTCTCGGCACGCCGTTCCTGCTGCGCATGGTGCGGCTCGCCAAAGGGCAGAACATCACCTCCATCGCCGACTTCGTCGCCGCCCGCTACGGCAAGAGCCAGGGCGTGGCGGCACTGGTCGCCTGCGTCGCCATCGTCGGCTCGCTGCCCTACATCGCGCTGCAGCTCAAAGCGGTGTCGGCCTCGCTGCTCGCCATGCTCGGCGATTTCGAGGGGCTCGGCCTGCCCTATCCGGTAGTCGGCGACCTCGCCCTCACCATCGCAGTGGCGATGGCGGTGTTCGCGGTGCTGTTCGGCACCCGCCACATCGACGCCACCGAGCACCAGGAAGGGCTGATGCTGGCGGTAGCAACGGAATCCATCGTCAAGCTGGTCAGCTTCCTGGCAGTCGGCCTGTTCGTCGTCTTCGGCATGTTTTCCGGCCCCTTCGACCTGCTCGACCAGGCGGCCGAGAAGGGCGTGCTGCCGGTGCTGACGCAAGGCAGCACAGTCGGCAGCTGGGCCGCCATGACGCTGCTCTCGGCGCTCGCCATCCTGCTGCTGCCGCGCCAGTTCCACGTCGCCGTGGTCGAGAACACCTCCGAGCAGGAGATCCGCACCGCCTCCTGGCTGTTCCCGCTCTACCTGGTGCTGATCAACATCTTCGTCATCCCGATCGCCATTGCCGGCCTCGTCGCCTTCCCGCCCGGCTTCATCGACGGCGACATGTATGTGGTGACCCTGCCGCTCTCGGCCGGCTCCCACGTCATGTCGCTCGTCGCCTTCGTCGGCGGCCTGTCGGCGGCGACCGCCATGGTGATCGTCGAGACGGTGGCGCTCGCCGTCATGGTGTCGAACGACATCTTCATGCCGCTGATGGTGCGCGGGCGCCGCCTGCGCGAGGCGGGCGAGACCGCCCGCACCGTCGCCGACGGCCCGCCGGATGTCGGCGTGGACGGACTGCCCGACGGCCACGCCGACATGGGCCGCCGGCTGCTCACGGTCCGGCGCATCGCCATCTTCGCCATATTGCTGCTGGCCTATCTCTATTACCGCGTCACCGGCGAGGCGCAACTGGCGCAGATCGGCCTGCTCTCCTTCGCCGCCGTGGCGCAGTTCGGGCCGGCGCTGCTGCTCGGCCTCGTCTGGCGGCGCGGTACGGCGCTCGGCGCGCTCGCCGGCATTGCCGCCGGCATCGCGCTCTGGGCCTATACGCTGCTGCTGCCGAGCCTGGTCGATGCCGGGCTGTTCACCCACACCCTCCTGCAGAATGGACCGTTCGGCCTTTCCATGCTGCGCCCGCAGATGCTGCTCGGCGTGCAGGCGAGCCCGCTGGTGCACGGCGTGCTGTGGAGCCTCACCATCAACGTGCTGGTCTTCCTCGCCGTCTCGCTGATGCGCAAGCCGACGCCGATCGAGCGGCTGCAGGCGAGTGTCTTCGTCGAGGCGGACCACGCACCTTCCGCGCCGAGCTTCCGGCTCTGGCGCTCGCCGGTCACCGTGGGCGAGCTCGTCGCCACCGTGGCGCGCTATCTCGGCGAGGAGCGCACCCGCGCCTCCTTCGAGAGCATCTCGGCCATGCGCGGTATCTCGCTGGAGCCCTCGCGCGAGGCCGATTTCCAGCTCATCCGCTATGCCGAGCACCTGCTCGCCTCGGCCATCGGCGCCGCCTCTTCGCGGCTCGTTCTGTCGCTGATGCTGAGGAAGCGCACCGTCTCCACCAAGGCGGCGCTCAAGCTGCTCGACGACGCCTCCGCCGCCATCCAGTACAACCGCGAAATCTTGCAGACCGCGCTCGACCATGTGCGCCAGGGCATCGCGGTGTTCGACCGCGACCTCCGGTTGATCACCTGGAACCGCCAGTTCGGCGAAATGCTCGAACTGCCGCCGGAAATCCTGCGCATCGGCGTCGGCATCGACCAGATCATCCGCTTCAACGCCACCGGTGGCCAGTTCGGCCCTGGCCCGGTCGAAGAGATCGTGCGCGAGAAGCTCGACCGCTACGCAAGGCGCAACGTCGTCTTCCAGGAGCGCCTCGCCCCGCGCGGCGTGGTCATGGAAGTGCGCGTCAACACCATGCCGGATGGCGGCGTGGTGGTGACATTCACCGACATCACGCCTTCGGTTGAAGCTGCCGAGGCGCTGGAGCGCGCCAACGAGACGCTGGAGCGGCGCGTGCGCGAGCGCACCAAGGCGCTGGAGAAGCTCAACACCCAGCTCGCCCAGGCCAAGTCCGAGGCGGAAGAGGCGAACATCTCCAAGACCCGCTTCCTCGCCGCCGCCAGCCACGACATCCTGCAGCCGCTCAATGCCGCGCGGCTCTACGCCACCAGCCTCGTGGAGCGTTCCGAGACCGGGGAGGAGACCCGCCTCGCCCGCAATGTCGACGCCTCGCTGGAGGCGGTCGAGGAGATCCTCGCAGCCCTGCTCGATATCTCCCGCCTCGATGCGGGGGCGCTGAAGCCCGACATCGCGCCGTTCCGGCTCGACGAGATCTTCCAGCAGCTCGAGCTCGAATTCGCGCCGATGGCGAAGGAGAAGGGCCTGGAGCTCACCTTCGTGCCGAGCTCGGCAGCGGTGCGCTCGGACCGGCGGCTGCTGCGCCGGCTCCTGCAGAACCTTGTCTCCAACGCCATCAAGTACACCCACAAGGGCGGCGTGCTGATCGGCGTGCGCCGTCGCCGTGGCAAGCTGCGGGTGCAGGTGCTCGACACCGGCGTCGGCGTGCCGTCGGGCAAGCAAAAGCTGATCTTCAAGGAGTTCCAGCGGCTCGACGAAGGCGCCAAGGCCGCGCGGGGCCTTGGCCTCGGCCTCTCCATCGTCGAGCGCATCGCCCGCGTGCTCGACCACCCGATCTCGCTCTCCTCGGCCTCTGGCAAGGGCAGCGTGTTCACCGTCGAATTGCCGGCCGCCCCGGCCATGCCGGCGCGCGGCCAGCCCTCGCCGCGCCCGGCCGCCCCGGTGGCGACGCTGCAGGGGCTGAGCGTGCTGTGCATCGACAACGACCCGGCGATCCTCGACGGCATGGAGACCCTGCTCACCGGCTGGGGCTGCGAGGTGCTCAAAGCGCCGGGCCTCACCGAGGCGCTCGCCATGCTGCGCGAGCACCGCGCGCCGCCCGACGTGCTGCTGGTCGACTACCATCTCGACAAGGGTGACGGCATCGACGCCGCCAAGCAGCTGCGCTGGAAGCTCGGTGGCTCGCTGCCGGCGGTGCTGGTCACCGCCGACCGCTCGAAGCGCGTGCGCGACACCGCCCGCGCCACCGAGATGGAAGTGCTGAACAAACCGGTGCGCCCGGCCGCGCTGCGCGCGCTGCTCGCCGCCTGCCGCGCCACGCGGGCGGCCGCGGAGTAGCGGGGCTCAGCCTGCCGTCTGGGACCAGGTGCCGCCTTCGATCTTCGAGGCGGCGATCACCGCCTGGGTGCGGCTCTCCACCCCGAGCTTCTGCAGGATCGCCGAGACATGCGCCTTCACCGTCGCCTCGGAGACGCCGAGCTCATAGGCGATCTGCTTGTTGAGCAGCCCCTCGGACAGCATCATCAGCACCCGCACCTGCTGGGGCGTCAGGGTGGCGAGGCGGGCAACCAAAGCCTGTGTCTCCTTGTCGGCGCCGCCGGTGAGGTCGACCTCGGGCGGCGTCCAGGTCTGGCCTTCCAGCACGGCGGCGATCGCCTCGCGCAAGGTCTCGACCGCGCTGGTCTTGGGGATGAAGCCGGAGGCACCGAACTCCATGCAGTTGCGGATGACGCCGGCTTCCTCGTTGGCCGAGACCACCACCACCGGAATGCCGGGATATTGCGCCCGCAGGTACATCAGGCCGGAGAAGCCGCGAACGCCGGGCATGGTGAGGTCGAGCAGGATGAGATCGAGGTCGCCCTCGCGCTCCAGCAGCGCCTGAAGGTCCTCTAAGCCGCCGGCCTCGAACAGCTCCGCCTGCGGGAACTGACGGGAGACGGCCTCGCGCAGCGCGCCCCGGAACAGCGGATGATCGTCGGCGATCACCAGCCGGAAACTCGTCGTCGTATCCACCTGCGGCGGCCCTCTCCCCGCGCGAACATGCGCTCGCCGCATGCCGCTCCGCGATCATGGTGCGGCGGAACCGCTGCCGCAAGTCGTCCGGCCGGACCGCGACGGGCCGCACAGCGTCCCGCGACGACCTTTAGTAGGCCTCGCCGACAAAGGCCACAACCAATTCGCGCCGGTGCGGGCGCGCCCGGTGCTCGATCAGATAGAGGCCCTGCCAGGTGCCGAGCGCCATGCGCCTGCCCATGACCGGCAGGCTCAGGCTGATGTCGCTCAGCATCGCCTTCACATGCGCCGGCATGTCGTCCGGCCCCTCCATGTCGTGCACCCAGCCCGCATCCTCCGGCGCCAAGCGGTCGAGCGCGGTCAACAGGTCGACCCGCACGTCCGGGTCGGCGTTCTCCTGGATGGTGAGCGAAGCCGAGGTGTGCCGGCAGAACACCGAGACCTCGCCCTCGCTTGCGCCGGCGGCGGTAAGGAAATCCGCCACCGCGTCGGTGATGTCGGTGAATCCGCGACCCGTCGTCTCAACGGCGAGCACCGCCGTGAAGCGCCGCGTCACCGTGCTTTCCCGCAAGTCGCCGCGGCTGATCCTGGCCATTGGCACTCTCCTGTCGCCGGGTCGGCGCTGGACGAATGGACCCGGCTGGGTTTGGATAGGACGGATCAGCCCCCGATGACAGGCCCACCCCACGCCACTTGGAGCGTCGCTGCCTTATGTCCTCTCCGCTGCCCGAAACCCGTACCTTCTCCGCCGCCCCGCTCGTGGTCGATCCCGCTTTGTTCGAGGAGGCCGCGATCACGCCGGACACGCGGGCGATCAATGCCGGCATCGTCAAGGCGCTGGGGGCGATACCGGATCGGTGGGTGTTCCCCATGGCGGTGCTGCGCAAGCTGCGGCTGGAGGGCAAGGGCCCGTTCCCCCTGGCGCCCGAGAGCCCCTATGCGCAGGTAATCGAGATCGACGGCCCGCACGGCCCGGTGCCGCTGCGCATCCTCACTCCGCCGACGCCGCCCAAGGGCGTCTACCTGCACATCCATGGCGGCGGCTGGTGCCTCGGCTCGGCCCGCGAGAACGACGGGCTCAACCACCGCTTCGTCGAGCGCACCGGCTTTGCCGTGGTCTCCGTGGAGTATCGCCTCGCGCCGGAAGAGCCGTGGCCCGCCGGCCCGGACGATTGCGAGGCCGCCGCACTATGGCTGGTGCGCGAGGGGGCGACCCGCTTCGGCACCGACCGCTTCGCCATAGGCGGCGAATCGGCGGGGGCGAACCTCTCCGTCTCGACCCTGCTGCGGCTGCGCGACAAGCACGGGCTCACCCCGTTCCGCGCCGCCAACCTCACCGCCGGCGCCTATGATCTCGGCCTCACGCCGAGCGCGCAGCAATGGGGCGACGAGCCGCTGGTGCTCAACACGCGGGACATCAACGTCTTCGTCGGCCACTATCTGCGCGAGGGCGGCGATATCGCCTTGCCCGACATCTCGCCGCTGCAGGCCGACCTGAAGGGCCTGCCGCCGGCACTGTTCACCATCGGCACCCGCGACGCGCTGCTGGACGACACGCTGTTCATGGCTCCGCGCTGGCTGGCGGCGGGCAATCCGGCCGAGCTCGCCATCTATCCCGGCGGCTGCCACGTCTTCATCGGGTTTCCCGGCTCGCTCGCCGACCAGGCACTAGCGCGCTCCCACGCCTTCGTGTCTGCCTGCTGAAGGCGTCAGAGGTTCTGGTCGTGCCCGCCCTCCTCGCGGCGCAGCCGGTCGACCATGTCGAAGAAGCGGCGGAACACCTGCTCGACCATGTCCATCGCCTGGTCGAGCCGCTTGCGCGCCTCGTCGGAGAGTTCTTGGTCGCCTTTCGGCGCCGGCTTCGCTGCGTCGGGCGGGCCGAGAGGCTCGCCTTTGGGCGCATCCTTCGGCGCTTCGGCGGAGGGCGGCGCCATGATGTCCGGTACGCCGGTCCCCGTGCCGCCGGTGCCCGTCCCGGCGCGGCCCTTCTCCAATCCGGCGACGCGCCGCTGCAGCCGGGAAATCTCCGCCTCCAGCGCCGCGCGATCCTCCGGCACCGCCTCGCAGATCCAGGCTCCCGCGGCCGCGCCGCCGGCCTTGGCCGAGCAGAACGACATCGCCCCGGTCGTGGTGTCGAGCTTCATCAGCCCGCCCTCGACGGGCTGCATGGTGAATCGCGCGGCCTCCTGCGGACCGTTCGGCGGTGTCTTCGGAGGCGTTTGCGCCTGCGCGGGGTGAAGCATGGCGAGGGCGAGGCCCGCGCCGATCAGGGTCAGCCGCATATCCGGCCCTCCTCTGGAAGGCGCGGCCTCACGGGGTGAACGGCGCGCGCCCGCTCGACAATGCCCGGTCGAGCATCTCGATCCGATCCTGCCCCCAGAAAACCTCGCCGTCGAGCACATAGGCCGGCGAACCGAACACGTCGGCCTCGACGGCGGCGTCGTGATTGGCCTTGTAGATGACCGCGGTGCGGTCGCCCGCCGCTTCTTCCAGCAGGCTCTCCGGCAGGCCGAGCTCGGCCAGCGCCGCGCCGAGCGCCACCGGGTCGGCCATGTTCTCCTGCCGCTGCCAGACGCCGGAGGAGAGCCGCGACACCAGCGGCGCCACGTCATGGCCGGCGATCTGCGCGGCGATGACCAGCCTGTCGGCGGCGGCCGGGTCGAGCGGCCAATGCGCCGGGCTGAGATGGAAGTCGAGGCCGCGCGCCTCGCGCCAACGCTTCAATTCGACGAGGCGGTAGCGCTGGCGCGCTGGATGGCGCCGGGGGAGCGGCAGCCCGCCGGTATCGGCGAACAATTCACCGAGGAAAACCGGGCGGAAATTGATCCGCGCGCCGTGGCGCCGCGCGATGTCGAGGAAGAGCGGATGGCCGATGAAGGCCCAGGGGCTGGCGATCGAGAAGTAATAGTCGATGGAGCGGGACATGGCGGGCACTCGGCATGCGAATCTCTCCTCACGCTAGAGCACCCGTCCCTTTAACGCAGCCCCCCAAAAGCCGGCGGCGCCCGCAAGGGGCGCCGCCGGTCGGTCGTCAGGGGAGGAAGAGGTTGGGAAAGTTCAGGCGGCCGAGCGCGAGGAGAAGGCGGCGACCATCTGGCGAAGCTCGCCGATCGCTTCCTCGATCTCAGTCTTCTGGGTCTCAAGCAGAGCGAGTTGCTCGACGCATTTCTCGCGGGTCAGGGCGAGGCCGCCAGCCGGAGCGGTGCCTTCGCGCAACGCGACCATCGCCTTGATCTCGGCGAGGGTGAAGCCGAGCTTCTTGCCCTTCAGGATGATGGCGAGGCGCGAGCGCTCGGCCGGGCTGTAGAGCCGGGTCAGGCCTTCGCGGCGGGGGGCGAGGAGGCCCTTGTCCTCATAGAAGCGCAGCGCGCGCAGCGTGACGCCGAACTCGCGGGCGAGGTCGCCAATGGTAAAAAAGGCATTCTCGCCCGAGGGGGCGGCATGCGTGTCTGCGGTGCGTTCGGCCTCGAAGGAGGTGAAATCCATGTCGGCAACTCCGGGTAAGGGGCAGGACAGCGCGTCAGCGATGTTGCCGTACTGTCGCAGAGAGGTTGCCGCTAGGGGAGAAAGTCACACCCTACGTTAGGGCAACTTACTGTTAAATGACGGAAGAAAGCATTGTCTTTCATAGGCTTGTGTCGACATGGCGCGAGGTGCCGCGAGGGGAGGCAAGCTTGACGGCGGCAGACGTCGGACGCGATGTCAGCGGGAGTTAGCTGCACGCAGGGGATGTCGGCGGCTCCGCGCCGGACTTTCCGGGGCGGCTCCCCGCCGGCCGAAGCCCGGACAAAAGCTTAATGGCGGTAGCGAATTAACGCAGCATTTACCAAGAATCGAAACAGTTGCGTCAGCAGCCTCCAGCGCCGCTGCGGCGATTCTCGCCACGCCGGTGCCCGACGCGACGGAGAACAAGGTGAGGCAAGGGGCCCCTTCGACGGCCGGGCAGATCGCTCCGGAAGCCTGGCGAGCCATGAGCGAGGCGGCGCAGCGGGCCGGCATGCCTCTGGAGGAATGGCTGAAGAGCCAGCTCTTCGGCACCATGACCGCCGGCACGCCCGCGCCCGGAACTCCGGACCCGGTCGGCAGCGTCGCCGACCTGCAGCGCCGCATCGAGCAGCTTTCCGGCCAGATCGAGCAGCTCGGCGGCTCCGCCGCTGCCCCGGCCGAGCCGCCGCCGCCCCCCGCGCCGGTGAAGGCCGACGACCGCCTCGAATCGACCATTCGCGAACTCAACGAGCGGCTGGAAGCGCTGAACGTGATGCCCGCGCGCGCCGAGGCACCGGCCTATGCTCCGGCTGCTCCGGTAGCCCGCGCGGCCGACCCGGTGGAGATCGCGGTCGCCGAGATCGCCGCCCGCCAGCACGAGCTCGACGGCGAGATCGCCCGTCGCCGCACCCTGCCGGCCTCCGAGCCACCCCGTGCGCCGGCTTCCTCCCTGCGGGAGAACGTGGCGCGCGATACCCTCCGCGACCGCTTCATCCGCGATCCCTTCGCCGGCGGCCCCTTCCCCACCCGCGCGAATCCCGTGCCGCCGTCGCCCGTGCCGTCCTCGCACCCGGTTGCGCCGCCGATCGCGCCGCTGGCCCCATCGGTGCCGCCGCGCTCGCCGATCAACGACGCGCTCTCGGCGCTGCAGGGCGAACTCGGCGACATGCGCCAGTCGCTCGGCACGCTGGCGCCGCGTCGCGCCGTCGACGAATTGCAACGCGTCGTCCAGCAGCTCGCCGACCGCGTCGAGCGCTCCGGCACGCGCGACGAGGACCTGCGCGCCACCCTGCTCGCGCTGCGCGACATGATCGGCGGCCTGAAGCTCCCCGAGCATCCGGCGCTGCTGCTCGGCCGCATCGACACGCTCGAGCGCAAGCTCGACATCGTCAACGCCAAGGCGGTCGACGGGGCGACCATCGCCCGCCTTCAGGCGCAGGCGACCGAGATCCGCGACCTGCTCGCGCGCTCGCTTTCCGCCGATTCCGTGCGCCTCCTGGCCGAGCAGGTGTCGCTGCTCGCCACCAAGGTGTCGGAGATGGCAGCCAACGAGGACCGGGCGATCCGCTCGGCCGTCGGCTCGCTGGAGCGGCGCCTCGACACGCTGGCCGACCGCATCGCCAGCCAGCCGGCGCCGGTCCTGCCGCTGAACGACCTCATCGCCCGACTCGATTCCATCCAGTCGAGCCTTGCCAGCGCCCGGCACGAGATGCCGCCGGGGCTGGAGGCGATGCTGCGCGGTCTCGCCGACCGCATGGAGCGGATCGAGAGGCCGGAAGAGAATCTGCGCCTCGACGTGCTGGGCCGGCAGATCTCCGAGCTGACGCAGAAGATCGAGAAGGCGGTGGCAGGGGCGGAGATCGCCGGCCAGCTCGCCAGCATCGAGCGCGCGGTCAACGACCTGTTCATCCAGATGGAGGAGACCCGCGCCACCTTCCTCGCCACCGGCTCGCGTCCCCGTCCGCCGGCGGGCGGCAGCCCGAATGGCGGCACGGCGCGGATCAAACGCGAGATCGCGGCGCTGGAAGCCGAGCGCGAAGCCCCTCCGGCAGCGTCCATGGCTTCGGCGTCCATGCCTACCGCCGTCGCGGCGCCGGTCGAGGCAGCCGCCCCGGCGGTGCCGGAAGCCAATTTCTCGCCGCCGCCGGCGTCGATCCCCAAGCCGTTCGAGCCGCAGCTCATGCGCGCCGCGCTGGAAGAGCTGAGCCGCTCCGCCGAGGCCGCCTCGCTGCGCGGGGAAACCGTGCCGGCTCCCGAAGCCGTTGCCGCACCCGAGACAGGGGCTGCCACCCCGCTCGACGACGAATTCGATTTCCGTCCCGTCGACCTCGACGCGCAGGCGGCAGCCAACGCCGCCGCGCGCGCTGCCGCCCCGACAGTGCCGAACGTGGCGCGCCCGGTCGGTCCTGCCACGGCGCCCGGCGCCCCGAACCGCGCCGCCTTCATCGCCCAGGCGCGGCGCGCCACCCTGCCGGCCGGCGCCGGCACGCCGGAGCTGCGCAGCCACATCACCGAGCGCAACCGCCGTCAGCCGACCCGCTGGCTGGCGCGCATCCGCGCCATGCTGCTGATCGGTCTGTGCGGTTCGGCGCTGGCCTACGGTTCCTGGCATTTCCTGGCGCAGATGCGCGAGCAACAGCTGCGCGCCGCTGCGCCGGCCGTGTCCAACACCGCCAAGCTACCCTCCGCCGCCAAGCCCACCCCGCCCGGCAGCCTGCCGGCCCCCGAGGACATCACCGGCTCGGTCGGCAAGAGCGCGCCGCGCGCGCAGCCGCCGGCACAGGCCCCCGCCGAGCCGCCGGCCGCCGCTCCGGAGGCCGCCCCGCCGGCGCCGGCGCCGATCGGTCCGTCCAGCATGTCGCTGCCGACCGAGCTGCCGGGCGGCATCGCCAGCCAGGCGCTGCGTGCGGCGGCGCTCGCCGGCGATCCCGCCGCCGCCTTCGAGATCGCCCGCCGCTTCACCGATGGCGAGGGCGTGCCGCCGAGCCCGGCGCGCGCCGCCGAATGGCTCGCCTATGCGGCGAAGAACGGCTCGATCCCCGCGGCCTACCGGCTCGGTACCGTCTACGAGAAGGGCATGGACGGCGTGCCGCGCGACGTCGCCAAGGCGCGCCAGCTCTATGAGCAGGCGGCCAATGCCGGCAACGTCGCCGCCATGCACAATCTCGGCGTGATGCTCGCCTCCGGCGGCGCCGGCCAGCCCGACTACCGCACCGCCGTGACGTGGTTCACCCTCGCCGCCGAGCGCGGCGTGCGCGACAGCCAGTACAATCTCGCCGTGCTCTATGCCCGCGGCTTCGGCGTCACCGCCAATCCGGCCGAGGCCTGGCGCTGGTTCGCGCTGGCCGCCGCCCGCGGCGACGGCGAGGCGGCGCTGAAGCGCGACGAGGTCGCCGCCAAGGTCGACGCCAGGACGCTGGCGACGCTGCGCAGCACGGTGGAGAGCTGGGCGCCGCTGATGGTCGACGCCAAGGCCAACGACACGCCGGCGGTGAGCTGGGACGACGTCCCGCGCAAGACGGCCTCGCGTTGACTCTCCACACACCTTTCCATCCGAACGACGTCATGGCTGGGCTTGTCCCGGCCATCCACGTCTTTGGGGTCAGAAAGTCGTGGATCCCCGGGCCAAGCCGGGGGATGACGGGGTTCCCTAGGCTTTTTCAGCCCGCGCGATCCGGCAGGCAGGCGTGGTGGGCGATGCGGTAGATGCGGGCGCCGCCGACCAGGTGCGCCGCATAGGCACCGGGGAACAGCCGCGCCAGCGCGGCGTCGCGGATGTTCAGCCCGCCGGCATAGGCACCGAGCGCCGGCATGACGAGGCGGGCGCCATCGGTGGCGAAGCAGCGCCGGCGCAATCCCCGCCCGCGCACCATTAGGCGCGCCACGGGATGGAAATGCCCGGCGACCTCGCCCGCGCCGTCGCCCGAAGGCTCGTGGCGGAGCGTGAGCGGGCCGGCGCGCAGTTCGTCGACATGGAGGCCGCCGAGGCCCGGCATGGGATCGGGATCGTGGTTGCCGGCGACCCAGATCATCTCCCGTCCGCGCATCAGCGCGGCGATGCCCGCCCGCTCCTCCTCGCCCAGGCGATCGGCGCCGCGGCGGTCGTGGAAGCTGTCGCCCAGCGCGACGATGCTGCGCGGGCGGCGGCGCTCGACCACCTGCGCCAGCAAAGCGAGTGTCGCCCTTGTGTCATAGGGCGGCAGCGGCACGCCGCGGGCGGCGAAGGAGGAGCCTTTCTCCAGATGCAAATCGGCGACAATGAGCATGCGCTCGGCCGGCCACCAGAGGGCGCCGGCGGGATCGAGCACGAGGCGCGCGCCGGCGATGACGAGGCCGTCCTCAGCCTCGCCCGTCTCCTCCAGCGCCATCCCATGCGATATCGACACCGTCCATCGCCTCCCTGACCAGTTCGTCCTCGGCCTCGGCGAGCAGCGCCTCATGCGCCTCGCCCGCCACCATCTCCCGCCCGATCTCCAGCATCACCGGCACGGCGAGCGGGGAGACGCGCGGCAGGGCGATGTGGTCGATTCGCCCCCTTATGCGCGTGAGCATGTCGGAGAGGCGGCGAATGTCCAGAAGCCCGGTGGCCGCGTCCTGCCGCGCGGCGCGCAGCAGGACATGGCCGGGCTCGTGCCGGCGCAGCACGTCATAGACGAGGTCGGTGGACATCGTCACCTGCCGGGAGTTCTTTTCCTTGCCCGGAAAGCGCCGCTCGATCAGCCCGGCAATCACCGCGCATTTGCGGAAGGTCCGCTTCATCAGCGCCGATTCCGCCAGCCAGTCCTCAAGATCATCGCCGAGCATGTCGGCATCGAATAGAGCATCGAGATCGAGCCGCCCCTGCTCGATCGCCAGCGACATGTCGGAGATGCCGTAGATGGCGAGCGCATAGTCGTTGGCCACGAAGCCGAGCGGGCGCAGCCGCGCGCGGTCGAGCCGGCGCGTCAGCAGCATGCCGAGCGTCTGGTGGGCGAGCCGCCCCTCGAAGGGATAGGCGACGAGATAATGCCGCCCGCCGCGCGGAAATGTCTCCACCAGCAGGTCCGCCCGCCCCGGCAGGCGCGAGCGCAGCTTCTGCAGGTCGAGCCATTCATGCACCTGTCCCGGCAGGGTCGACCAGCGGGCCGGCTCGGCCAGCAGCGCCCGCACCCGCGAGGCGAGGAACGTGGAGAGCGGGAATTTGCCGCCTTCATAGGAGGGAACTTTGGGCTCGGCGGCGCTGGTGCGCGTCGCGCGCACCTCATCCTCGACGATGGAGAGGAACTCCAGCACCTCTCCGGCGAAGACGAAGGTGTCGCCGGGACTTAGCTGTTCGGCAAAATATTCCTCAACCTCGCCCAGCACCCGCCCGCCATAGCGGGATTTCGCGCTGGCGAGGCGCACTTTCAGCATCGTCGCCTCGACGATGGTGCCGACGTTCAGCCGATATTGCTGCGCCACCATAGGGTTAGTCACGCGCCAGCGGCCGTCCTTCATCTGCCGGATGCGGGCGAAGCGCTCATAGGCACGCAGTGCATAGCCACCAGTGGCGACAAACGCGACAACATCGTCGAAATCGGTGCGCGAAAGTCCCGCATAGGGCTCGGCAGATGTCACCTCGCCATAGAGCTCATCGGAGGCGAAGGGACCGGCGCAGGCCATGCCGAGCACGTGCTGCGCGAGCACGTCGAGCGCGCCGGAACGCTCCACCGCGCTGTCCTGCGCCCCCGCCCGCACCGCTTCCAACGCCGCCCGGCATTCCAGCACCTCGAAGCGGTTGGCGGGCACGAGCACGGCGCGGCTCGGCTCGTCGAGGCGGTGATTGGCCCGGCCGATGCGCTGCATCAGCCGCGAGGAGCCTTTCGGCGCGCCGACATTGATGACGAGGTCGACCGCGCCCCAGTCGATGCCGAGATCGAGCGAGGAGGTGCAGACCACCGCCTTCAGCCGGCCCTCGCCCATCGCCGCCTCGACGCGGCGGCGCTGCGAGACGTCGAGCGAACCGTGATGCAGGGCGATCGGTAAATTGGCATCGTTGATGCGCCACAGCTCCTGGAACAGCAGCTCGGCCTGCATGCGGGTATTGACGAAGACCAGCGTCGTCGTGTTGGCCTTGATGAGGGCGTAGATTTCCTTGAGCGAATGGCGCGCCGTATGGCCGGCCCAGGGCACCTGGGCGACGCTGTCCAGCATCGAGAGGCTGGGGGCCGCGCCGGCTTCGGCAATGACGAGGTCACCCATCTCGTTTTCGCCCGTCTGCGGCACCAGCCAGCGGCGCAGCGTCTCCGGGTCGGCGACGGTGGCGGACAACCCGACCGTCTGCGCCTGCGGGGCAATTTTGCGCAGGCGCGCGAGGCCGAGCGAGAGCAGATCGCCGCGCTTGGAGCCGGCGAGCGCGTGCAACTCGTCCAGCACGACGCGGCGGAGATCGCCGAACAAATGCTCGGCATCGGCCGAGGCCAGCAGCAGCGCGATCTGCTCGGGCGTGGTCAGCAGAATGTCCGGCGGGTCCCGGCGCTGGCGCTGCCGGCGCGACGCCGGCGTATCGCCTGTGCGGGTCTCGATACGGATGGGCAGCGCCATCTCTTCGGCCGGCCGCTCCAGATTGCGGGCGACATCGACCGCCAGCGCCTTGAGCGGCGAGATGTAGAGCGTGTGCACGCCGGGCGGGCGTACGCTGTTGCGGGCGCGGGGGCGTCCGGAAAGCTCGACCAGGCTCGGCAGGAAGCCGGCCAGCGTCTTGCCGGCACCGGTCGGGGCGATCAGCAGGGTGGAGCGCCCCTCCCGCGCCTTGGCCAGCAGTTCGAGTTGATGCGCGCGCGGCGCCCAGCCGCGGCCGGCGAACCAGCTTCGGAACGGCTCGGGGAGTTGGTCGTCGCGGGCGGCATCCATCGGCACCGCGAGAAGCTAATGCCTCGCCGGCGAATTGCGAGGGGGAGCGCGCGTCCCCCTTTTTTCCCGGCCTGCGTGCTTCGAGGCCGGCCTGACGGCCGGCACCTCAGCATGAGGGACCTTCTTCAGATCCCAAAGCAACCTCATCCTGAGGTGCGAGCCGAAGGCGAGCCTCGAAGGATGCTTGGTGGACTCAGTCCGCCCGCAATGCCACCACCACCAGCCCCGGCACCGGCTGCTCCTTCTCCTTCCGCGTCGATTCCGCCTCGCAGGAGACGACCGCCAGCCCGGCCTCCGCCAGCGCCTCGCGCACATAGGCTTCCGCATGTGCGTAGCGCAGCGTGTCGCGCAGCAGGATACCCTCACCCGCATGGGTCTCGACGGTGAAGGCGATCAGCCCGCCAGGCTCCAGCACGCGGCGGCTTTCCGTCAGGATGGGGTGGAGGTCAGCAAGATAGCAGAAGGCGTCGCCGGCGAAGATCAGGTCGGTGTCCTCTGCCGGCCGTCCGGCGAGAAAGGCGACCATCTCGCCGGCCACCAGTCGCTCATAAACCCCGCGCTTCGTCGCCTCGGCGATCATGTTGGGCGACAGGTCGACGCCTTCCAGCGCCCCGACGTGATCGGAGAGGCGCGCGGCCACCAGCCCGGTGCCGCAGCCGAGGTCGAGTCCGCGCGCAAAGGCATAGGACCGGCCGAGGGCACCGCACGCGGCGGCGAGCGCGTCGTCAATCAGCTCCGGGCCGCGATAGTCCAGCCGCGCCAGGGCCGCATCGAAGCGGCCGGCATACTGGTCGAACAGAACGCGCACATAGGCCTCGCTCATGTTCGCCACCTCGCCTTCGAGCCGCGCGAGGCGCAGCGTCGCGCCGAGCATGTCCTCGGGGTCGAGGGCGAGTGCCTGCTCGAAGGCATGGCGCGCCTGCGCGGTGTCACCGGCCCCTTCCCGCGCCTCGCCGAGCAGGAACCAGCCCGGAGCATAGGCGCCCGCCCGCTCCATCGCCTCGCCCAGCAACGCGGCCGCATCGGCCGGGTTGCCCTCTTCTATCAGCGCGCGCGCCCACTCGATCCGGCGATCGACCGTCGGGTCGCCGGAGGAGAGGATGAGCCTGCCTGCACTCATGCGGGTGGTTCTCTGACGTGGCCGCCGCGAGTGCCTCTCGCGAAAAATCGGGCGCGCCGCCCTATATAGGTTCCGCGATGCGCCCGGAAGAGCTTCTCCATTCCACGCCGCAGGGCCTCTATTCCCCCGCCGGCGATTTCTTCATCGACCCGACGCGGCTGGTGCCGCGCGCGCTCATCACCCACGGCCATTCCGATCATGCGCGTGCCGGCCACGGCGCGGTGATGGCGACGCGCCAGACACTCGACATCATGGCGATCCGCTATGGTGAGGGCTTCGCCGGCGCGACGCAGGCGGCGGAATATGGGAAACGCGTCGAGTTGAACGGCGTCGGCGTCACCTTCCATCCCGCCGGCCACATCCTGGGCAGCGCGCAGATTGCGCTCGACCACAAGGGCTGCACCATCGTGGCCTCGGGCGACTACAAGCCGGGCGCCGACCCGACCGCCCTGCCGTTCGAGCCGATCCGCTGCACCATCTTCATCTCGGAAGCGACCTTCGGCCTGCCGGTGTTCCGCCATCCCGACCCGACTGAGGAGACCGCCAAGCTCACGGACTCGCTCGCCTTGTTCCCCGAGCGGGCGCATCTCGTCGGCGCCTATGCGCTCGGCAAGGCGCAGCGTGTGATGGCGCTGCTTCGCGCCGCCGGGCACGACAGGCCCATCCTCATCCACGGCGCGATGGAGCGGCTGACCGGGTACTATCAATCGCAAGGCATTCCGCTCGGCGACATTCGCCTCGCCCGCGAGGTGAAGCCGGCCGAGCTCGCCGGCTCGGTCGTCATCTGCCCGCCCAGCGCGATGACCGATGTGTGGTCGCGCCGCTTCCCCGATCCGGTCACCGCCTTCGCCTCGGGCTGGATGCGCATCCGCGCCCGCGCCCGGCAGAACGGCGTCGAGCTGCCGCTGATCATCTCGGATCACGCCGACTGGGACGATTTGCAGGACGCCATCCTCGCCACCGGCTGCGAGGAATTGTGGGTCACTCACGGCCAGGAGGACGCCCTTGTCCACTGGGCGCTGCTGGCCGGCCTGCGCGCGCGTCCGCTACATATGGTCGGCTATGGCGAGGAGGAAGCGGAGACCACCGCAGCGCCTGACACGGCCGCCCCGGAAACTCCGGAGGCGCAGCCGTGAACCGCTTCGCCGCTTTGCTCGACCGCCTCGCCTATGAGCCGCGCCGGAATGGCAAGATCCGGCTCATCGCCGATTATTTCGCCCACACGCCCGATCCCGAGCGCGGCTTCGCTCTCGCCGCGCTCACCGGCGCGCTGTCCTTTCGCAATGCCAAGCCGGGGCTGATCCGCCAGCTCATCTCCGAGCGCACCGACCCGGTGCTGTTCGCGCTGTCCTACGACTATGTCGGCGACCTCTCCGAGACGGTGGCGCTGATGTGGCCGGCGCCGCACGGGCTCAACCACACTGAGCCGCCGCCGCTCTCGGCCATCGTCCACGCCTTCACCCATATGGGAAAAGCCGAGCTGCCCGCCGTGCTCGCGAGCCTGCTCGACCGGCTGGACGAGACCGGCCGCTGGGCGCTGCTCAAGCTCATCACCGGCGGCCTGCGCATCGGCGTCTCCGCCCGCCTCGCCAAGACCGCCGTGGCGGCGCTGGGGGAACGCACGCCGGACGAGATCGAGCTGGTCTGGCCGGGGCTGGAACCGCCCTATGAGGCGCTCTTCGCCTGGGCGGAGGGCCGCGGCGAACGGCCGGAGACCGACGATCCCGCGCCGTTCCGCCCGGTGATGCTGTCGCATCCGCTGGAGGACACGGACTTCGAAAACCTCGACCCCGCCCAGTTCCGCGCCGAATGGAAATGGGACGGCATCCGCATCCAGGCGGCGCGGGGCGCCGGCGCGGACGGGCGCCACGTCACCCGGCTCTACAGCCGCACCGGCGAGGACATCTCCGGGGCCTTCCCCGACCTTGCCGGCGCACTCGCCTTCGACGGGGCGGTGGACGGCGAATTGCTGATCCTGAGCGAGGGCCGCGTGCAGTCCTTCAACGTGCTGCAGCAGCGGCTCAACCGTAAGGTCGTCTCGCCGAAGCTGATCATGGAGTTCCCCGCCCATATCCGCGCCTACGACCTGCTGTTCGAGGCGGGAGAGGATCTACGGGACCTGCCCTTCGACGCCCGCCGCGCCCGGCTGGAAGCCTTGATCGCCGCCCATCCGCAGGACGGGCGGATCGACCTCTCGCCCATCGTGTCCTTCGAAAGCTGGGACGATCTCGCGGCCGCCCGCGCCGATCCGGCCTCGCATGGCGCCGGCGACGATGCCGAGGCGGTCGAAGGCGTCATGCTCAAGCGCGCCGACAGCTTCTATGTCCCCGGCCGCCCCAAGGGTCCGTGGTGGAAGTGGAAGCGCGACCCGCACAGCGTCGACGCCGTGCTGATGTATGCCCAGCGCGGCCACGGCAAGCGATCCTCCTTCTATTCCGACTACACGTTCGGCGTCTGGACCGGCGCGACGTCCGGCGAGGGCGAACTGGTGCCGGTGGGCAAGGCCTATTTCGGCTTCACCGATGCCGAGCTGATGGAGATCGACCGCTTCGTGCGCCGCAACACCGTCAACCGCTTCGGTCCGGTGCGGGAGGTGGTGCACACGGCCACCGAAGGGCTGGTGCTGGAGGTGGCCTTCGAGGGCCTCGCCCGCTCCACCCGCCACCGCTCGGGCCTTGCCATGCGCTTCCCCCGCATCGCCCGGCTGCGCTGGGACAAGCCGCCCGGCGAGGCCGACCGGCTGGAGACGCTGGAGCGGATGATTGGCGATGAAGGACGCGCTCCCCGCCGGCCCTCCCTCGTGCTAGGGAAGCAGCAACCTGCCGAGGAAGCGTAATCCGGGAGCCTGATTCTCATGGCCGATAACCAGTTCGCCCGCTGGATGGGCGGCTCGCCCTTCTGGGTGCTGCTGCGCCTCATCGCGCTGTCGGTCGTGGTCGGCGTCATCCTCTCGGCGCTCGGGCTCGATCCGATGAACATCCTCTCGAGCCTCGAGAGCCTCGTCCGCCATCTGTTCAATTTCGGCTTCGACACGGTCGAGCGGCTGTGGCGCTACTTCCTGCTCGGCGCGGCGATCGTCATCCCGCTCTGGCTGATCACGCGCCTGGCGAGCCGGGGGCGCTGACCCTCGTGGCGCTCGCCGCCGCGGGCCGGGTGGAGGTCACTTCCCGGCGCTTCCTCGCCATCGCCCTGCCGGCGACGCTGGCGCAGATGACGACGCCGCTGCTGGGGCTGGTCGCCACCGGCGCCATCGGCCGGCTGGGCGACGCGGTGCTGCTCGGCGCGGTGGCGGTCGGTGCGCTGCTGTTCGACTTCGTGTTCTGGATCTTCGGCTCGCTGCGCATGGGCACGGCGGGGCTGACCGCGCAGGCGCTCGGGCGCGGCGAGACGGTGGAGCTGCGCGCCGTGCTCATCCGCGCGCTGCTGATCTCCGCCGCCATCGGCATCGCCCTGATCATCGTGCACCTACCGCTCGCCCATGTCGCCTTCCTCGCCATGGGCGCCAGCGAGGGCGTGCACGAGGCGGCGGCGCTGTATTTCTCGGTGCGCATCCTCTCGGCGCCCTTCGCCATCGGCAATTTCGCCGTGCTCGGCTGGCTGGTCGGCATCGCCCGCACCGATATCGGCCTCGGCCTGCAGATCCTCATCGCCGGCGTGAACGCCGCCGCCACCGTGCTCCTCGTCCTCTACTGGGATTTCGGCATCGCCGGCGCCGCCACCGCCAACGTGCTGGCGGAGATGGTGGGCACGCTGTTCGGCCTGGGCATCGCCGCCCGGCTGCTCGGGCGCGACTGGCGGGTACCCTGGCGCACGGTGCTCGACAGGGCGCGGCTGATCGAGACGGTGGCGGTCAACAGCGACATCATGATCCGCACCGGCCTGCTCATGCTGGTGCTGGTGTTCTTCACCGCGCAGGGCGCGCGGCAGGACGACGTGACGCTCGCCGCCAACGCCGTGCTCTACAACATCGTCATGGTGAGCGCGTTCTTCCTCGACGGCTTCGCCACCGCTGCCGAGCAGATCTGCGGCCAGAGCATCGGCGCACGCGACCGGCCGGGCTTCCGCCGTGCCGTGCGCATGGTGCTGCTCTGGGGCTTCGGCTTCGCCGCGCCGGCGAGCCTGCTCCTGCTGTTCGGCGGTGGCGGGCTGATCGACCTGCTCTCGGCCAACCCCGATGTGCGCCTCGTCGGCCGCGAGTTCCTGCCGCTGGCGGCGGCGACGCCGCTGCTAGGCGTCGCCGCCTTCGCCTATGACGGCATCTATTCCGGCTCGACCTGGGCGCGCGACATGCGCAACCTCATGGTGCCGGCCGTGGCGCTGTTCTTCCTCGCCTGGTGGCTCACCTTGCCGCTCGGCAACACCGGATTGTGGCTGGCTTACCTCTGCTTCATGGCCGGCCGCGGCATATTCCTGGCTCTGCGCCTCCCGGTGCTGGAGCGGCGGACTTTCGCGTAAGGGGACGGATGATCATGGCGGGGAAACTCACGAGCTTCGCGCGCAGGCTGTTCTCCGGCGAACCCGCGGAGCGGGCCGCGCCGCCTCCGGCGGCGTTCGAACCCTTGAGCGCCACGGCTCAGGTCGACGGCCACGACCCGCACGCGCTGGAAGCCACCGTGCCGAAGGTGCGCACGCTGGAGGAGCGCATCCTCATCGCCACGCGCTGCCGCGATGCCGACGTCCTGCCGCGGGCGCCCAATGCCGGCGCGGTGGTCGAGGAGGCGGACGGCACTCGCGTGCAGATCATGCACAACGGCATCAGGGTCGTCGCCGGCGGCTATTACGGCGACTGGATGCAGGAGCTGATCCAGCGCTGCGGCGGCGTGCACGAGCCGCAGGAGGAGGTGCTGTTCGCCGAAGTCGTCAAACACCTGCCGGACGACGCCTCCATGCTGGAGCTAGGCGGCTATTGGAGCTTCTATTCGGTCTGGTTCCAGCACGGCGCCTCGCGGCGGCGCAGCGTCGTCGTCGAGCCTGATCCCGTCCATATCGAGGTCGGCCGCGCCAATGCCCGCCTCAACGGGTGCGAGCCGACCTTCGTGAACGCCTTCGTAGGCGGCCGCTCCGCCCCGCCGGCGCCGTTCCCGACCGAGCGCGCCGGCACGATCGACCTGCCCTGCGTCAGCGTGCCGGACCTGATGGCGGCGCACGGTATCGATCGCCTCGACCTGCTGCATTGCGACACCCAGGGCGCGGAGCTCGCGGTGATCGAGAGCTGCGCCCCACTCGCCGCCGCCGGCCGCCTCGGCTGGCTGATCGTCTCGACGCATGTGGACTACATCACCGGCGATCCGCTGACCCACCAGCGCTGCCTCGGCGCACTGCGGGCGCTGGGCGCCACCGTCCTCGCCGAGCACGATGTGCACGAATCCTTCAGCGGCGACGGGCTGATCCTCGCCAGGTTCGGCGCGGTGCCGGCGGACTGGCGCGCGCCGGCGCTGAGCTACAACCGCTATTCGGAGAGCCTCTTTCGCAACCCGCTCTACGACCTGGCGGAGACGAGGGCGCGGAAGGCGGCCGAGACGCCACTGCCGCCGGATGTCGGGCTGCTCGCGGGCAACCCGTTCTTCGCCCGGCGCGGCACGCTGGTCGAGATCACCGCCGACGGCGACTTTGGGCCAAGGGGCGAGACGATGCTCCTGCCGCACGACGGGACGATCTTCCCGACGGTCGTTCAAGCTGGCGGATGGTCTCGCGATATGGTCGATTTCTATGCCGACCACATGGATCCCAGCCAACGTTATACGCTGGTCGATATCGGTGCGAATGTCGGCCTGTTCTCTCGTCAGTGCGCCTATCGTTTTTCCAACATCGACCGCTTCGTTTGCGTCGAGCCGGATCCGGGAAATTTCCAGGCGCTGCGGTACAATCTCGGCCGCGCGGCCGGCACCCGGGCGGAGCTGTTCAATGTCGCGCTCTCGGATGCGGACGGCGAAGCCGAGTTTTTCCGGGACGTGGAAAACATCGGCAACTACTCGCTGGCGGACGACGCCATGCGCAACCGCTCCTTCGCCGTCACCAAGGTCGGCTCCGTCGCCACCGACCGATGGATGAGGCAAAGCCTGAACCCCGGCGCGCAGGACCGGCTGCTCTGGAAGTCGGACACCCAAGGCTATGACGAACTGATCATCTCGCGCACGCCGATGGACATCTGGCGGCGAGTCCATTGCGCCAGCGTCGAAGTCTGGCGCATCCGCAAGCCGGCCTTCGACCGGGATGCCTTCGCCACGCGGATCGACGACTTCCCGCACAAGGCACTCGGGATCGGCAATCCCGTCACGACCGCCGACGTCCTCGCTTATCTCGACAACGACGACTGGACGTTCACCGACCTGTATCTCTGGCGCTAGCCCGGAAACGGCTCCGCCACGATCTGCCGCGCCCGTCGGCCGGTGAGCTCATTGAGCGTCGCGTGCTCCTTCGCCAGTCGGGCGAGGATGCCAGCCTTGAGGCGCGGCACCAGCCCGAGCCCCTCATAGACCAGCCCGGAATAGAGCTGGATCAGGCCGGCGCCGGCCTCGATCTTGGCGAGTGCCGTCTCGGCGCTGTCGATGCCGCCGACGCCGACGATCGGGAAGGCGCCGTCGACGCGGACATAAGTCTCGGCCAGCATGCGGGTCGAGAGCGCGAAGAGCGGCCGGCCAGAGAGCCCGCCGGTCTCGCCTTTCTGCGGCGAGCGCAGGCCGGCGGGGCGGGAGATGGTGGTGTTGGAGACGATCAGCCCGTCGATCCGCCGCCGGCGCGTCACCTCGACCACCCCGTCGAGATGCGGCAACGCGAGGTCGGGCGCGATCTTCAGCAGCAGCGGCACGCCCGGCGCATGGCGGTCGCGCGCCTCGATGGTGCGGGCGAGCAGATCGTCGAGCGCCTTCTCCTCCTGCAGGTCGCGCAGCCCCGGCGTGTTGGGCGAGGAGACGTTGGCTGTAAAATAATCGGCCAGCCCGGCGAAAGCGGCGATCCCCGCCACATAATCGGCGGCACGGTCCACCGTCTCCTTGTTCGCCCCGACATTTACCCCGACGATGCCCGGCCGCCCTTTTCTCGCCACCAGCCGCCCCTTGGCCGGGCCGTGGCCGCCGGAATTGAAGCCGTAGCGGTTGATCACCGCGCGGTCCTCGGTGAGGCGGAAATTGCGCGGGCGCGGATTGCCGGGCTGCGGGTGCGGCGTGATCGTGCCGACCTCGACGAAGCCGAAGCCGGCGCCGAGCATGGCGTCCGGCACTTCGGCCTCCTTGTCGAAGCCCGCCGCCAGCCCCACGGGGTTCGGGAAGCTCAGTCCGAACGCCTCGACCTTCAGCCGCGCATCGTCCGGCTCGGGCGCGCGCAGCGGCAGGCAGCCGAGCGCACGTATGGCGAGGCGGTGCGCATTCTCCGGGTCCATCAGCCGGGCGAAGGGCAGAGCGAGATCGAACAGCGCGCTCACGATCAGCCCTCGAAGGCAGGAAAGAGGTGACGGCCATGCGGGCCGAGCGGCAGCTCGCGCACCCACGCGACCGCGCCGAGGTCGAGCGGGCCGTAGAGATGCGGAAACAGGTCGCCGCCGCGCGAGGGCTCGTAGCGCAGCAGCGCCGGATCGAGCCGCTCCGTGCGTATCGCCACTAGGAGAAGATCGTCCTGCCCGGTGAAGTGCTTCGCAGCGGTCTCGGCGACCTGGACGCTCGTGGAGAAATGGATGAAGCCGTCCGCCACGTCGACCGGCGCGCCCTCGAAGCGCCCGGCCGCTTCCGCCGCCTGCCAGAGCGCCCGCGGCGCGATCTTGTAGATGATGTCGTGCGTCGTCATCGCTCGCCTGTCGGCGCGGCCCGCCCGCGCCCTCAGGCTCTAGCCGCGCGCGGCCGAACTGGCAACGGAGCGCCAGCAACCGATGATCGCTTGCGCCGAGAGGTAAATGTCCTCCTGCGTGGTCGCGGCATTGCTGATCGAGATGCGCATCGCCCAGTGCCCGCGCCATTTCGAGCCCCCGGCGAAGCAGGTGCCCTCCGCCTGGATGGCGGCAATGGCGGCGAGCGTGAGTGCGTCGCCGGCCTCGTCGGCTTCGTCCTCACCGAAGCGCACCAGCACCTGGTTCAGCACCACGTCATTGAGCACGGCGATGCCGGGCTCGGCGCGCAGCAGTTCGGCCATCAGCCGGGCCTGCTTGCAATTGGCCGCGACCATCGCCGCGACGCCGGCACGGCCGAGATGGCGCAGCATCGCCCAGGTGGCGAAGCCGCGGGCGCGCCGCGACAGCTCGGGCACGTAGTGGGAAGGGTCGCGCTCGGCGCCGCTCACCGGCGGCAAATAGCTCGCGGCGATCGTCATCGCCCGGCGATGCGCCTCGGCGTCGCGCACGATGGCGTAGCCACAATCATAGGGCGTCTGCAGCCATTTATGGCCGTCCGTCGCCCAGGAATCCGCCAGTTCCACGCCGGCCGCGAGGTCGGCCGTGTCGGGGCAGGCACGCGCCCACAGGCCGAAGGCACCGTCGACATGCACCCAGGCGCCCCGCGCCTTGGCGGGCGGGACGATCTCCGCATGCGGGTCGATGGCGCCGGTGTTGATCTGCCCGGCCTGCGTCACCACGATGAGTGGGCCGCTCTCCGGCAGCGCCCGCTCGAAGGCATCGGCGCGCATAACGCCCTGCCCGTCAGTGGCGACGCGAATGAGGTTTGAGCGGCCGAAGCCGAGATATTGCAGGGCGGAGAAGACGCTGGCGTGGGCGTCGTCGCCGATGACGACGCGCACCGGCGGCGCGCCGGCGAGCCCGTTCTCCTCGATGTCCCAGCCGACGCGGCGCAGCACCTCACCACGCGCGGCGGCGAGACCGACGAAATTGGCCATGGTGGCGCCGGTGACGAAGCCCACGGACGCCTCCTCCGGCAGGCGCAGCACATCGAGCAGCCAGCGTGCCGCCACCGTCTCGGCCGCCGCCGCCGCGGGGGCGGCGACATGATTGGCGGCGTTCTGGCCCCAAGCGGCGGTCAGCCAGTCGGCGACGACGCCCACCGGGTGCGAGCCGCCGATCACCCAGCCGAAGAAGCGCGGCCCGGTGGTCGCGCTCAGGCCCGGTCCGGCGCGGCGGACGAGATCGTCGAGCACTTCGCCCGCCGCCTCGCCCTCCTCGCTCAGCGCACCGTCGAAGGCGGCGACCGCCTCTTCATAGGTGAAGGCCGGCGCGTGACGGAGCGGGTCGGCGGCACGGAAGGCGCTCGCATGGCGCGCCGTGCTCGCCAGCAGCGCCTGCATGGCCTCGCGCTCTTCGTTCCTTGCCAGCATGCGCGACTCCTGCGTTGGACGGGGCGGGCATCCTAGGTGGCGCGGCCGGCCTGTCCAGAGCCGACTGGACTTCGGTCGTGATAGGGTATAATTCCTATGCTGCTGATAAAATTCCGATTCGCGGAGCTCCCATGCTGACCCACGCCCAGATCTGGCGGGCCGTCGACCAGCTGGCGGAGCGCCACGGGCTGAGCGCCTCCGCGCTCGCCAAGCGGGCGGGGCTGGACCCCACCACCTTCAACCGCTCCAAGCGCGAGCAGCCGGACGGGCGCGCGCGCTGGCCTTCCACCGAAAGCATCGCCAAGATCCTCGCCGCCACCGGCACCAGCCTCGACGACTTCATGGCGCTGATCGGCGGCGGCACGCGGCGGGCGATCCCGCTCATCGGCTTCGCGCAGGCCGGCGGCGGCGGCTATTTCGACGATGCCGGCTTCCCGGTCGGCGGCGCCTGGGACCAGATCGAGTTCCCCAATGTCGGCGACGAGCACGCCTATGCGCTGGAGATCGCCGGCGATTCCATGCTGCCGCTCTACCGCGACGGCGACATCGTCGTCGTCTCGCCGGCGGCGGTCACGCGGCGCGGCGACCGGGTGATCGTCAAGACCCGCGAGGGCGAGGTGATGGCCAAGGAACTCAAGCGCCGCACGGCCAAGACGGTCGAGCTGCGCTCGCTCAACCCGGAGCATCCCGACCGCTTGTTCCAGGAAGGCGAGATCGCCTGGATCGCCCGCGTGCTGTGGGCCAGCCAGTAGCGCAGGCGGTCCGCGAGCGCGCGCAACGTCAAAAGGGACGGCCCCGGCGGGCCGCCCCCAAATCCCTAGACTTGGTACATCAGACGCAGGGCGTCAGACCGGGTTGGCGTTTCCCGGAAGTCCCGCGGCGTCAGCAGCGCACCGCGACGCGGCGGCCCCAGCGGTCATAGGCGTAGCAGTCGCCGGGCGAGGTCGCGGCGCCGATCACGCCACCGGCCACGGCGCCGGCGCCCGCGCCCCACGCCGCGCCCGTTCCGCCGCCGGCGATGCCGCCGATCACCGCGCCGGTACCGGCACCGATCAGGGCACCGCCCGCCGTGCGCTGCTGCGTGGTGGTGCAGGCTGCGAGGCTGAGCGCGACGGCGGAAATAGCAACGATCCTGAGCATGATGTCCTCTCCAGAACTTGGCCGTCAGGTGCCCCTGATACGCGGCCTTGGCCCCGGCCCGACCCAGCGCACGGACGGCGCGGCCTGACCCGCAGCACTAACGCCCGCGCCCGCCGCGGGTTCCCTACGTTACCTAAGTAGCACGATCGCGCTTCCTACGGAGAGTTCTGCGCATTATAATGCAAAGACAGAATTACTCTGTATTTAGCCAGCTAGAGGCCGCCATGACCATCCGCCTTGGAGACGTCGTCCCCGATTTCGAAGCCGAGACCACCGAAGGTCCGATCCGCTTCCACGAGTGGCTCGGCAGCTCCTGGGGCGTGCTGTTCTCGCATCCGAAGAACTTCACCCCCGTCTGCACCACCGAGCTCGGCCAGGTGGCGCGCCTCAAGCCTGAGTTCGACCGCCGCAACGTCAAGGTGATCGGCCTCTCCGTCGATCCGCTCGACGCCCATGCGAAGTGGTCGGGGGACATCGCCGAGACACAGGGCTATGCGCCGAACTTCCCGCTGATCGCCGATCCCGACCGCAAGGTCTCCGACCTCTACGACATGATCCACCCGAACGCCTCCGACACCATGACGGTGCGCTCGGTGTTCATCGTCGGGCCGGACAAGAAGCTGAAGCTTTCCCTCACCTATCCGGCGAGCGCGGGCCGTAACTTCGACGAAATCCTGCGGGTGATCGACTCGCTCCAGCTCACCGCCACCCATTCCGTCGCCACCCCGGCGAACTGGAAGAACGGCGACGACGTCATCATCGTCCCCTCGGTGAGCGACGAGGCGGCGAAGGAGAAGTTTCCCGAAGGCTGGAAGACGCTAAAGCCGTACCTCCGCGTCGTGCCGCAGCCGGGGAAGTGAAGGTCGAGCCGGTCGTCCTGACCAAGACGTCATCCCGGCCGAAGGCAAAGCCGTAGAGCCAGGATCGCGCACCGCCAGAACGCCGTCATCCCCGGGCTTGGCCCGGGGATCCACGACTTGCCGATAGACAGGCGTCATGACCGGGCCAAGCCCGGCCATGACGGACCACATTCTACTGACGTCATCCCGGCCGAAGCGCAGCGGAGAGCCGGGATCGCTCCCCAATTCCTACGCGATCCCGGATCGGCCTAACGGCCGTCCGGGATGACGGCTTGGGCTTTGCCGCCTACCTACCGAACACCCTCATCCTGAGGTGCCCGGCCAACGGCCGAGCCTCGAAGGATGCTCATCGGGGCGCGCTGCAACGAGCATCCTTCGAGGCTCGCTGCGCTCGCGCCTCAGGATGAGGTTTGTTCGTGGAAATAGGCCGCCCGCTCAGCAGCCCGTCATCTTCCGGTACTGGATGAATCCCGTCCGCTCGGCGACCGCATTGTAGAGCCGCTGCGCCGTCGTGTTGGTCTCGTGCGTCAGCCAGTAGACCTTCGGCGCGCCCTTGGCCGCGGCATCGGCATGGACGTGGTCGATCAGCGCTCGGCCGACGCCCTTGCCGCGCAGGCCGGGATCAACGAACAGGTCGTTCAGATAGCAGGAATTGCCCTCGCTCCAGGTCGAGCGGTGGAACAGCCAGTGGGCGAGGCCCACGGCGCGGCCTTCTTCGTCGAAAGCGAGCGCGCCGTGCATCGGCTCGGCGGAATCGAGCAGGCGCTGCCAGGTGGTGCGCGTCACCGCCTCCGGCAGTTCCGCTTCGTAGAAGGTGAGATAACCCTGCCAGAGCGGCAGCCAAGCCGCATGGTCGGCTTCCTCGACACGCCTTATCGTCGTCATGCCAGCACCGTCCCCTTGGTGAGTTCATTGCCGCGCAGGAAGTCGCCCGCGCCCATCGCCTTGCTGCCGGCCTTCTGCACCTCGACGAGCCGCACCGCGCCGTCCCCGCAGGCAATGGTCAGCTGGTCGTCGATCACCTCGCCCGGCCGGCCCGCGCCGGCGGCAAGCGTCGAACGCAGCACCTTCACCCGCACGCCCCCGAACTCGAACCAGGCGCCGGGAAAGGGCGACAGCCCGCGAATATGGTCATGCACCTGCTTCGCCGGCTTCGACCAGTCGATGCGGGTCTCACCCTTCTCGATCTTGGCGGCGTAGGTGACGCCGGCTTCCGGCTGCGGCGTGAAGTTCAACCCGCCGCGCTCCAGCGCCGCCAGCGCCCTTCCCATCAGGTCGCCGCCGACGATCATCAGCCGGTCGTGCAACTCGCCCGCCGTCATGTCCGCGCCGATGGCGACGCGCTCGACCAGGCCGACCGGGCCGGTGTCGAGCCCGGCTTCCATCTTCATCACCGCGACGCCACTCTCGGCGTCGCCGGCCATGATGGCGCGCTGGATCGGTGCGGCGCCGCGCCAGCGCGGCAGCAGCGAGGCGTGCAGGTTCAGGCAGCCGAGCTTCGGCGCGTCGAGGATCACCTGCGGCAGGATGCGGCCATAGGCGACCACCACGGCGACGTCGGCTTCATGCGCGGCGAAGGTCTCGGCAGCCTCTTCCGTGCGCAGAGTGGAGGGCGTCAGCACGGGCACGCCGAGCTTCTCGGCCGCGCGGTGCACCGGCGAGGGCACCAGCTCCAGCCCGCGCCGCCCGGACGCCGCCGGCGCGCGCGTATAGGCAGCCACCACCTCGTGCCCGCCGCCGACGATTTCGGCGAGCGTCGAGACCGCGAAGTCGGGCGTGCCCATGAAGACGATGCGCATGAGAACTCCCGAATGCGGCAGGCAATGAGGCGAAGCGCGCCGGGGCTCAGGCCTCGTCGCGTTCCTTCTGCTTGGCGAGCTTGGTGAACTTGGTCATCACCCGGTCGCGCTTGAGCTTGGAGATGTGGTCGATGAACAAGACGCCGTTGAGGTGGTCGATCTCGTGCTGCACGCAGGTGGCGAGCAGGTCGTCGGCGTCGATCTCCTGCGTCTCGCCGTTGAGGTCCATGTAGCGGACCTTCACCCGCGCAGGCCGCTCGACGTCGGCGTAATATTCCGGAATCGACAGGCAGCCTTCCGAATAGACCGAGATCTCCTCGGACGAAGAGATGATCTCCGGGTTGATCAGCGCGAGCGGGTTCTTCTTGGGTTCCTCGCCCTCGGCGCTCCCATCCTCGCGCTCGGCGACATCCACGGTGACGATGCGCTCGGGGATGCCGACCTGGATCGCCGCCAGCCCGATGCCGGGGGCGTCGTACATGGTCTCGAACATGTCCTCGACGATGGCGCGCACCCGCGCATCGACCCGCACGATGGGGTCGGAGATCAGCCGCAGCCGGGAATCGGGGATGATGACAAGAGGACGTATGGACATGCCGTGGAGATAAGCGCTGACCGTGCGCCGGTCAACGGAGCGGAGGCGCCGGCGGGGGATATGTTCACTTTACGTTCGCGGCTCCGCTCGAATCTGCTAGAAGGGCGCGATGGATCAGGTCCTCTTCGTCGTCGGCACGCATCCGGTGACGCTGGCGCAGGCGCTTGCCGGCGCGGCGGCGCTCGGCTTCCTCATGCTGGTCCTAGTGCTGCGCGCGGTCTCGCGCAATGCCCGCCAGAGCGCACTGGAGGCCGACGAGCAGGCCCGCCGCGCCGACGAATTGGAGACCCGCCTCGTCGAGCTCGCCCGCACCCAGGCCGAGACGGTCGGGCGGGTGCAGTCCATGGCCGAGGTGCTGGCCCAGCGCCAGGGCGAACTCGCCCGCGCCGTCGCCGAGCGGCTGGACGCCACCACCCACCGCATGGGCGAGAGCCTCGCTCGTTCCGCCGAGGCGACGCATGAGAACCTCACCAAGCTGAACGAGCGGCTCGCGCTGGTCGATCAGGCGCGCCTCAGCCTCGGCGAATTGTCCGGGCAGGTGATGAGCCTGCGCGAGACGCTGTCGAACAAGCAGGCGCGCGGCGCCTTCGGCGAGGGGCGCCTGCAGGCGCTGGTCTCGGACGGCCTGCCACGCGACAGCTTCGCCTTCCAGCACACTCTTGCGAATGGACGGCGCGCGGACTGCGCCATCTTCCTGCCCGGCGACAAGCGCCCGCTGCTGGTCGATTCCAAGTTCCCGCTGGAGGCGGTGACCGCCTTCCGCGAGGCGCAGACCGACGACGCACGCAAGCAGGCTCAGACCCGGCTCAAGGGCGACGTCGGCAAGCATGTGAAGGACATCGCCGAGCGCTACCTCGTCAGCGGCGAGACGCAGGACATCGCGCTGATGTTCGTGCCCTCGGAGTCGGTCTATGCCGAGCTGCACGAGCATTTCGACGAGGTGATCCAGCAGGCGTTCCGCGCCCGCGTGGTGATCGTCTCGCCCTCTCTGCTGATGCTGGCGGTGCAGGTGGTGCAGGCCATCTGCAAGGATGCGCGCATGCGCGAGCAGGCCGATCTCATCCGCGCCGAATGCGGCAAGCTGGTCGCCGACGTGATCCGCCTGCGCGACCGGGTCGGCAATCTGCAGAAGCATTTCGGCCAGGTGAACGAGGATGTGGCGCAGGCGCTGACCTCCGCCGACAAGATCGCCAAGCGCGGCGCGCGCATCGAGCAGCTGGAGTTCGAGGGCGAGGCGATCCCGGTGGCCGAGCCGGAGCTGCCCGACACGCTGCCCATGCTCGGCCTCAGGGGCGCGGCGGAGTAGGCCTCCGCCCGCCAACATCATCCGAGCCGTTCTCTCGTCGTCATTCCGGCCGGAGGCGAAGCCGCAGAGCCGGGATTGCTCTCCAATCGGGTCACGATCCCGGATCGGCCTGAAGGCCGTCCCGGGATGACGGTTCGACGTGGCGGAGACGACGGCCTGGAGAGCAGCCCCCACGCGCTTCTTAGTCTCACATCACTCCAATTCGCAGCGGCGAGCTTCTCTGATAGTCTGATAGAATCCTTCTATCGTACCCGCCGTACCGCGTCAGGAAGCGTCCCGCGTGATCGACCGTTTCGAACTTCTGCTCGCCCTCGCCAAGGAGCGCCATTTCGGCCGTGCCGCCGAGTCCTGCGGCGTCACCCAGCCCACGCTTTCCGCCGGCCTCAAGCAGCTCGAGGAGCAGCTCGGCGTGCGCCTCGTCGAGCGCGGCTCGCGCTTCATCGGCTTCACGCCGGAGGGCGAGCGCGCGCTGCAATGGGCGCGGCGGGTGATCGGCGACGTGCGCGCCATGCGCCAGGAGATCGCCGGCATGCGCAAGGGCCTCAGCGGCCATCTGCGCATCGCCGGCATCCCGACCGCGATGCCAATGCTCTCCGAGCTCACCACGCCCTTCCACGAGAAGCATGGCGACGTGCGCTTCACCCTGATGTCGGCCTCCTCCAACGAGATATTGCGGCTGATCGAGAACCTCGAGGCCGATGCCGGCGTCACCTATCTCGACAACGACCCGCTCGGCCGGGTGAAGACGGTGCCGCTCTATCAGGAGGGCTACCGCTTCCTCACCGCCGTCGACGCCCCGCTCGGCGACCGCGCCAAGGTGACGTGGGAGGAGATCGGCCAGGTGCCGCTCTGCCTGCTCACCCCCGACATGCAGAACCGCCGCATCGTCGACAAGCAGCTCACCGAGGCCGGCCACGCCGTGGTGCCGATGCTGGAGGCGAACTCGACGCTCGCCCTGCTCTCGCATGTGCGCACCGGCAAATGGGCGAGCGTCGTCGCCAATACGCTGGCGGACGTCTTCGCCTTCCCCGAGAATATCCGCTCGATCCCGATCGAGGGGCCGGAGGTGCTGCACCAGATGGGCCTCGTCGTGCTCGACCGCGAGCCGCTGACCCCCATCGTCACCGCGCTGATCGCCGAGGCCCGCGCCATCGCTCCGGAGCTGTCGGCGCGGATCTGAAGGCGGTTCCCCGCCCACCCGCGTCGTCATCCCGGCCGAGCACAGCGAGAGCCCGGATCGCTCTCCGATGTTCGGGCTTTTCTGCCCCCACCCGCTGATGACCCCCATCCTGAGGTGCCCGGCCGCAGGCCGGGCCTCGAAGGAGACTCCCTCCGGGTACACTCAACCGACCATCCTTCGAGGCTCGCTGCGCTCGCTCCTCAGGATGAGGTTGCTGAGGGGTGAGCCGTGAGGGTTCACCCTCCTTCGGGAACCCTATGCCGGCTCAGCGGTTGTTCCGGCAACGCAGGTGCGCTCCGGCGTGCCGCACCGTAGCAGTGGAGGCAACCATGCTGGGTTGGGCGCTCACCTTTCTCGTGATCGCGCTGATCGCAGCGGTGCTGGGTTTCGGCGGCATCGCCGGCACCGCCATCGAGATCGCCAAGATCATCTTCTTCGTCGCCATCATCCTGTTCCTGGTATCGGCCGTCGTGGGGTTGCTGCGCGGCCGCTCCGGCCCGGTTCCGTGAACCGGACCTCGCCGCTCACACCGGCGATGTAGAACGCCCCCGGTCACACCGGGGGCGTTCTCGTTTGCGACGGGCGATGGAAGGTCGATGTCGGCAGAAGGAAGGCTCAGGCGCGCTCGGCGGCGAGCACGGCGCGGGTGGTCTTGTCGGGGCCGAAATCCTCGGCATCCTCGATGGCGAGCAGTTCGCCCAGCCGCTTGCGCGCGCGGTTCACCCGGCTCTTGATGGTGCCGACGGCGCACTGGCAAATATCGGCCGCTTCCTCGTAGGAGAAGCCCGAGGCCCCCACCAGCACCAGCGCCTCGCGCTGGTCCGGCGGCAGCTTGTCCAGCGCCGTGCGGAAATCCTCGAAGTCGAGATGCGTCGCCTGGTCCGGATTGGTGGTCAGCGTCGCTGCGAAGGCGCCGTCGGAATCCGGCACCTCGCGCCGCCGCTTGCGGTATTCCGAGCGGAACAGGTTGCGCAGGATGGTGAACAGCCAGGCCGGCAGGTTGGTGCCCGGCCGGAAGCTGGAGATGTTCGCGAAGGCACGCAGCAGCGTCTCCTGCACCAGATCGTCGGCGCGGTCGACACTGCCGCTGAGCGAAATGGCGAAGGCACGCAGGTTCGGTATCGCGGCGATGATCTCGTCGCGTAGCGCCGGATCAAATTGGCTCACCGAGACCCTCCGTCCTCGGACGTCTTCGGTCCCGCGTTCTTGTCGAGTTGCGACAGCAGGTCCATGAAGCGATCGGGCACGCCCTGACGGACCACATCGTCATACATGGCACGCAGATGCTGGCCGATCTTGGCCTGGATGTCGCTTCCGAGCGCCGTCGCCCGGTCTCCCCGAATCGGCGTATGTGGGAGGGAGTCCGCGGTCACGGACTGGCCCTCAGACTGATCGTCGTTCATAGTCTTCTTTCCCGACATTGAGCCCCCAGGAATATGAAAGAGGTGAGGACGGCTCCGTCGCTTCATGCCCACTCATAACGGCCGGAGGGCGCGGCGGTTCCGGAACTGATGCGAATTTTGTCAGATTTTTCATGCCTACTCTGGAACCGAATGACTCACGGGGCGTTAACGACCGCTTCACTTATGCAGAATTCGGGGAGACGCGTGTGAGCACTTCTCAACTTGTCGCGCAGCACCTGCCGTTCCTGCGCCGCTATGCGCGCGCGCTCAGCGGCAGCCAGTCCGCCGGCGACGCCTATGTAACGGCGATGCTCGAAACACTCATCGCCGATCCTGCCATCTTGGACCGTGACGCCGATCCCCGCGTCGCCCTCTACCGCCTCCTGACCCGCCTTTGGGATTCGGTGGCGTTGAACGCCAAGGTCGACCAGCCACCGGCGGCGATCCAAGGCGAGCACCGCCTCGGCCACATCACCCCGGTGGTCCGTCAGGCCTTCCTGCTGGTCTCGCTCGAAGGCTTCAGCGAAGAGGACGCCGCGGATATCCTTGAGATCGAGGTGCCTACCCTGCGCAACCTCGTCGAGGATGCCGGGCGCGAGTTGGCGGCCGAGATCGCCACCGACGTCCTGATCATCGAGGACGAGCCCTTCATCGCGCTGGACCTGGAAGGCCTCGTGGAGAGCCTCGGCCATCGCGTCACCGGCATAGCCCGCACCCATACCGAGGCGGTCGAGCTCGCCCGCCGCAAGGCGCCAGGCCTGATCCTCGCTGACATCCAGCTCGCCGACGGCTCCTCCGGCCTCGACGCCGTGAACGAGCTGATCGCCAAGGTCGAGGTGCCGGTGATCTTCATCACCGCCTATCCCGAGCGCTTCCTCACTGGCGTGCGGCCGGAGCCGGCCTTCCTGATCGCGAAGCCCTTCCAGCCCTCGACGGTCGCGGCCGTCATCAGCCAGGCGTTGTTCTTCGAGCGTCGGGCGCGTCCCCGGGAGCAGCGCGCGACCGCCTGATCCCGCCGATGTCCCCGATCACGCTCGATCTCATCGACGATGCCGCGCGATGGGTGACCATCCTGTCGTCGCTCGCCATCGCGGTGGGACTGTTGCGCCTGCTGCGGCTGCGGCCGGACTTCTCCGGCCGCACGCGGCTGCTCACGGCGCTGCTCATCGCGCTGGTCAGCATGTTCGCGCTGCTGATGCTGCTGGCGATCTTCAACGGCAGCCGCATGAGCCCGGACTGGCTGCAATCGGCGGTGCGGATGGGCATCGCCGCGCTCAGCGCCGTCGGCGCGACCGCGCTGTGGATCAATTTCCGGTCGCTGGTCAGCATGCCCTCGCCCGGCCATGTGGCGAGCGAGCAGCGCCGCCTGACGCTTGAGCTCGCCACCGCCCTGCAGCGCTACGAGATGGCGTTGCGCGGCTCGAAGGTCGCCATCTTCACCCAGGACCGCGACCTCCGTTACACCTCGGTGTCGAAGCCGCTGTTCGGCTATCCGGTCGAGCAGGTGCTGGGCTCCACCGACGCCGACCTGCTCGGCGAGGCGCAGTCGCAGCCGATCGCGCTCATCAAGCGCGAATCCCTCTCCGCCTCCGCCGCCCGCAAGGGCGAGACCGAGGTGAGCGAGGACGGCGGCCGGTTCTGGTACGACATCCATATCGAGCCGTTGCGCGACCTCTCCGGCGCCACCGTCGGCCTGACCGGTGCCGTGGTCGACGTCACCGAGCGCAAGGAGAACGAACAGCATCTGCGCCTTCTTATGCGCGAGCTGACCCACCGCTCGAAGAACCTGCTTGCGGTGATCCAGGCGATGGCGCGCCAGACCGCCCGCCATGCCGGCTCGATCGACGACTTCGTCGAGATTTTCAGCGCCCGCCTGCAGGCGCTGTCGCGCTCGCACGACCTGCTGGTGCAGGAGAGCTGGCACGGCGCGGCGCTGATCGACATGGTGCGCTCGCAGCTTGGCCATCACATCGACCGCGAGAACAGCCAGGTCAGCGTCACCGGGCCGAACATCTTCCTCAAGCCTGAGGCGGCGCAGAACATCGGCCTCGCCTTGCACGAGCTCTCCACCAACGCCGCCAAATACGGCGCGCTCTCGGTGCCGAGCGGCCATGTCGACATCACCTGGGCGCGCCGCATGGCGGAAGCCGGCGGCGGCTTCGAGCTCTCCTGGCGCGAGAGCGGCGGCCCGCCGGTCACCGTCCCGAGCGGGCGCGGCTTCGGCTCGCTGGTCATCGAGCGCAACCTCGCGCGCGCGCTCGACGGGGAGGTCGACCTCGATTTTGCCCCGGCCGGCCTCATCTGCCACGTCACCGTGCCCGAGCACCACCTGACCGCCGGCCGCTAGCTACCCGGCGCCTCCGGCGCTACGCGCGAAAACGTGATCACGCAAGGGAACCAGAACCCCTTCCACACGTTAACCATGCGAGTGGGCGGCTGAACTGTGGCCGTCATTTTTCAAAAGAACATTCGCTCGCGGAAGAGATCCGGCGGGAGGGGCGGTACGCACCTTCGTCAGGCAGGTATGCTCACGTCCGTTCGAGCGTCGGCCGGGAAGGGGAAAGACCATGGCTGGCCTCGTCAGTACCGTCTTCAAAGGTTCCGCCTATCTGCTCGGCTTCGCGACCGGCGCGGCCCTCATGGTGCCGGTCACGGCAGGCGCGCTCAGCGCCGGCGCCATCGCCCGCATCACCCCTCACCCCGTAGCCATCGAGATGATGGGTCCGCCTGCCACCTTGCGCGCGCCGGTGGTTAATCGCGCCGCCAAGGGCCCGCGGCTGGACATCGGCCCGGCCGGTGCGCCGGCCGCCGTGGCCCCGGCCGGCGTCGCCACCCGTCCGGTGGTGGACAGCGCGGTGCCGGCGCCTGTCAGCCCGCCGCGGGTAATGCGGACCCCCAAGGGGTGTCTCTCGGCCATCGGTGTGACGAAATCCAACCTGGCGACGGAAGAACTTACCGTCTGCGTGGCGGATGCGTCGATCATCAACAGCCTGAACTGAATAGATCAGATCGCCACGGTTCAGATCATCCCTCGCGGGATCAAATCCTCTGCGCGAAGGAACCAAATATAACCTCCGGCGTTTCTTCCGCAGCCGATCATTGAGATCGCAAATCACGACATCAGGTCAGTGAATCACCTACGGGAGAAGACGATGACCAGCAAGCTTGCGACCCTGACCGCCGCCGCTGCCTTGGCGCTCGCCCCGGCGGTCGCATTCAGCCAGAGCCCGGCTCCGGAATCCACCACCCCGCCGGCGGCCAGCCCGACCGCGCCGGATGCCGGCACGCCGCAGGCCCCGGCTTCCGAGATGCCGAACACCACGGCTCCGAGCGCGACCCCGGCCACGCCACCTTCCGGTGACACCGCGGCGGCGAAGCCCGCGCCCTCGACGCCGAAGTTCGTCAGCACCCAGAGCTCGGGCCAGTGGCTCGGCTCCGACCTGATCGGCACCGCCGTCGTCACCTCGACCGACGAGAAGCTCGGCTCGATCAGCGACCTCGTGCTGGAGCGCGACGGCAGCGTCATCGCCGCGGTGATCGACGTCGGCGGCTTCCTCGGCATCGGCGCCAAGCCGGTCGCGGTGTCCTTCGACTCGCTCACCCCGACGCCGACCGACGACGGCCAGAAGATCGTCGTCGCCCTCACCAAGGAGGAGCTGAACACGGCGCCGGAATTCAAGTCGCTTGAGCAGATGCGCAGCGAGACCTCGGACGCCGGCGCCAAGACCAACTAAGGCGCTGACCCGAGACTACCGGTTCGGCCGCGCAGCGGCCCCCGCCTAGCGACGCCCCGGGTCCCCGGAGACGTCAGGAGCGCATGCCCGGCCTAGTGCCGGGCATGTTGCTTTTGAAGCCCTCCTTAGCCCATCCCTATGCGGCGCACGATGACGGCGCCGGCCGGATCGGCTAAAGCGGTATCCGACCAGCCAGGCTTGCCCATGACCGATACCCGCCGACGCCGCCGCACCGACCATCCCTTCAAGGAACTGTTCGATATCGACGCCATGCGCGAGGAGCTTTCCGCCCTCGCCCGGCAGGTGCTCGACGACGGCAAGGCGGGCCGCGAGATCGAGCTGCGCGGACAGATGGCCCGGCGGCTCAAGCTTGCCTACCAGCAGGGGCACAAGACCGCCGAGCGCTGGCTGATGGAGGAAGGTTCCGGCCGGCGCTGCGCCGAGCGGCTCTCTCGCCTGCAGGACGAGATCATCGGCCTCGTCCACGAGCTGGCGGTGAAGTTCCTCTACCGCTCCGACAACCCCTCCACCGCCGAGCGCATGGCGATCGTCGCCGTCGGCGGCTATGGCCGCGGGCTGATGGCGCCGGGCTCGGACACCGACATCCTGTTCCTCCTGCCCTACAAGCAGACCGCCTGGGGCGAGAGCGTCGCCGAGGCGATCCTCTACGTGCTGTGGGACATGGGGCTGAAGGTCGGCCACGCCACGCGCTCGGTCGACGAGTGCATCCGCCAGGCGCGCGCGGACATGACCATCCGCACCGCGCTGCTGGAAGCGCGGCTGCTGCTCGGCGAGAAGAGCCTGTTCGAGGAACTGACCGTCCGCTTCGACAAGGAAGTGGTGCAGGGCACCGCCGTCGAGTTCGTCGCCGCCAAGCTGGCCGAGCGCGAGGAGCGGCTGAAGCGCGCGGGCCAGTCGCGCTACGTCGTCGAACCGAACGTCAAGGACGGCAAGGGCGGCCTGCGCGACCTGCACACGCTGTTCTGGATCGCCAAATACGTCTACCGCGTGCACGAGACCCGCGACCTTGTCGCCAAGGGCGTGTTCACGCCAGAGGAGGCGGCGGTGTTCCGCCGCTGCGAGGACTTCCTCTGGTCGGTACGCTGCCATCTGCACTTCCTCGCCGGCAAGGCCGAGGAGCGCCTCTCCTTCGACCTGCAGCGCGAGATGGCCGAGCGGCTCGGCTACACCGCCCATCCCGGCCTGAAGGATGTCGAGCGCTTCATGAAGCACTACTTCCTGGTGGCCAAGGACGTCGGCGACCTCACCGCCATCGTCTCGGCGGCGCTGGAGGAACGGCACGACAAGCCGGTGCCGCGGCTGAACCGGGTGATCGCCCGGCTGCGCCGCTCGCCGCGCCGCACGCTGAAGGAAAGCGCCGACTTCATCGTCGACAACGACCGCATCAACGTCGCCGACGCCAGCGCCTTCGGCCGCGATCCCATCAACCTGATCC
The DNA here is from genome assembly GCA_029239875.1 of Xanthobacteraceae bacterium. Lineage (GTDB taxonomy): Bacteria > Pseudomonadota > Alphaproteobacteria > Rhizobiales > Xanthobacteraceae > Ancylobacter. Next base: position 118,855 of record JARBUD010000007.1, read on the forward strand.
GCATCTTCCAGCTCGCCGGCAAGCACGGCCTCGCCTTCCATCCGGACGCGATGCGCCTCGCCACCCGTTCGCTCAAGCTGATCGACCAGCGGGTGCGCGAAACCCCCGAGGCGAACAAGCTCTTCCTCGAGATCCTGTGCTCGCGCGAGGCGCCGGAGATCGTGCTGCGGCGGATGAACGAGACCGGCGTGCTCGGCCGCTTCATCCCGGAATTCGGCCGCGTCGTGGCGATGATGCAGTTCAACATGTACCACTCCTACACGGTGGACGAGCATCTCATCCGCTCCATCGGCGTGCTCGGGCAGATCGAGCGCGGCGACCGGCCGGATCTCGGCCTCGCCAACGAGCTGGTGCAGCAGATCAAGAACCGCACCCTGCTCTATGTCGCGGTGTTCCTGCACGACATCGCCAAGGGCCGGCCGGAGGACCACTCGATCGCCGGCGCCCGCGTCGCCCGCAAGCTGTGCCCGCGCTTCGGCCTGAGCCCGGTCGATACCGACACGGTGGCGTGGCTGATCGAGCAGCACCTCACCATGTCCACCATCGCCCAGTCGCGCGACCTCTCCGACCGCAAGACCATCGAAAACTTCGCCGCGGTGGTGCAGAACCTGGAGCGGATGAAGCTGCTGCTCATCCTCACCACGGCAGACATCCGCGCCGTCGGCCCGGGCGTGTGGAACAACTGGAAGTCCCAGCTGCTGCGTACGCTCTATTACGAGACCGAGCCGGTCATCACCGGCGGCTTCTCCGAGAGCAACCGCAACCAGCGCGTCGCCCGCGCCCAGGCCGAGTTCCGGGCCGCCCTGTCCGACTGGGCGCCGGAGGAGGTCGAGGCCTATCTCGCCCGCCACTACCAGACATACTGGTTGCAGACCGACCGCGAGCAACAGGCGGAGCATGCCCGCTTCATCCGCGCCGCCGAGGCGGAAGGCCGTGCGCTCGCCACCGCCGCCCATACCGATGCGGGGCGCGGCGTCACCGAGCTCACCGTCTTCGCCCCCGACCATCCCAAACTGCTCGCCGTCATCGCCGGCGCCTGCGCCAGCGCCGGGGCCCACATCGTCGACGCGCAGATCAGCACGACGACGGACGGGCGCGCGCTAGACACCATCTCGCTGACCCGCGCCTTCGAGCAGGATTCCGACGAGCTGCGCCGCACCGAGCGCATCGCCGCGGCGATCCAGAAGTCGCTGTCCGGCGAGATCCGCCTGCCGGAGATCGTCGCCAAGCGCATCCCCAAACGCCCGCGCGCCTTCACCGTCGAGCCCGAGGTGACGCTGAACAATTCCTGGTCCAACCGCCACACCGTGGTCGAGGTTTCCGGCCTCGACCGGCCGGGCCTGCTCTACGGGCTGACGCAGACGCTGTCGCGGCTGAACCTCAACATCGCCTCGGCCCATATCGCCACCTTCGGCGAGCGGGCGGTGGACGTCTTCTACGTCACCGACCTGATGGGCGCGAAGATCATCGGCGCCGCCCGCCACTCCGCCATCCGCCGCGCGCTGCTGCAGGTACTGGACGCCGACGACGAGGCGAACGCGGCGTAGAGGCGCCGTGCTACCATCCTATTTACTAGAGCACCTCTGAACTCCATATGAAAATAAGCTGAATTCTGCTGCATTGAAGGCTAACTTCCGTCGCGGATGCGGATTCTGGGCGGGCGCAGCAACGTGAGAGTACCAGTATTTTCGGCTTGGCCAGCGGCCAGCGTCACGACCGATTCAGGTACTGGCACACCTTTCATTCGTAAGAACGAAGTCATACTCAATGCCGATTTCTGCCTATGCTTGGCGACAACCAGTGGGCTCCACGATAGATCGAGTCTTGACATGACTTGGCCGAGCGGCCTTTCACCTACTGGACTGGGGCCGCTCGGGAGACCCAAGCCAGACAGCGCCGCACGTCGAACTTCGGCTGACGCGCGCCGACGGACTGCTTCCTCGTGAGACTCCGCTAGATGATTTTCACGAGCTATTGGTTTGTCGTCTTTGCGGCTATCTTCTTTACGTCGTTCTACCTGGCACCGTATCCCATCCTGAGATACATAATTCTACTTGCCGGCTCGATCGTCTTTCACGGTCATTTTGCCGGTCCTTCTGGCGTCCTGCCGGTGATCATACTCGGCGTCATCACCTATGCGGCGGCGCTGACGGGCAAGAAATGGGTCATAGTATCGGCTATCGTCGCCAATGCAGCCGCCCTTATCTTCTATAAGTACACGATCTTCCTCAGCACCAGCCTGATAGGTATCTTCTCGGCCGACTATGCCGAGATGGCAAAAGAATTTGCCCGCAGCCGGCTTCTTCCGGCAACTCCACCGCTTGCCATCAGCTTTTTTGTCTTCGAGTTCGTGCATTATCTTGTCGATGTGATGCACGGTCAGAAAACGATCCGAAGCCCATTCAAGTTCACCTTGTTCGGCATCTTCTGGCCGTCGGTAGTCGCGGGACCACTGAAGCGCTACGAGCAGTTTCTTCCCTCGGTCGAGCATGCGATCGGCCGACGGGCGGATGCGGACGACGTCATCTGGGGCGCCGTCCGCGTGGCGATCGGCTTTCTCAAGAAAGTCGTCGCCGACAACATGACCATCTGGATCACCGCCTTCGACGCCCAGTTCACCGTATTGCCGGTCGGAGATCGATGGCTGATGTTCCTCGCCATCGGGTTCAGAATCCTGCTGGACTTCAGCGGCTACAGCGACATGGCCATCGGCTTCGCGCGCATGATGGGCATTCGCCTGCCTGAGAACTTCAACTGGCCCTATATCGCGACGTCGCCCATCGAGTTCTGGCGGCGCTGGCACATTTCCCTGAGCACTTGGATCCGCGACTATATCTACATCCCGCTCGGCGGCGGCCGCGTCCCGGTGCTGCGTCGCCTTTTTAACGCCATCGTCGCGTTTGCCCTGTGCGGGCTGTGGCACGGAGCCGGATGGAACTTCGCGGTCTGGGGCATCTATCACGGCATCGGGGTGGCGTTGACGACGGCGTTGTTCGTCTATTGCGGCGAGCGCTTTAGCCGGATGTCGGCTCTCGTCCGATATCCCGTCGCCCTCGTCGGCTGGGCCGCCACTATGATCTTCGTGTTCGTCGGATGGCTGCCGTTCTTCTATCCGCTCGGTAGGTCCATGGAGATGCTGGCCTCCCTTCTTTCCACGGTGCCGCTGCCATGAGACGCCTGCCATGAGAAGAATGATCGCGTTCCTGACCGGCTTCCTCATCGGTTTCAGCGGTCTGGCCGTTACGGGGGCGGCGCTTCCCTACGCCATTCCCTTCGAGCCGTTCCGCCGCTTCCCGCGCGACCTGATGCCAGAGACGCTATTCCATCCGACCGCGGCGCATATCGAGGCTCTGACCCTGTCCCGCTTCGTCAAAGGTCGCACGATGGTGATCATCGGTGGGAACTCGATCCTGAGAGGCGTGGGACAGCACACCGGCACCGAGTGGAGCGCCGAGCTGTCGCAGTTGCTGGGCGACAAGTTCACCGTGCTCAACCTGGCGGCCAATGGCGGCTGGGTTCCGGGCTATGGCTATACCGCGGCGCGCCTGCTGCTGGAGCAGGGCAAACCGGTCATCTTCATCGCCAATCTTCCCAACGGCTTCAGACCGGACGGTCATCCGTTCTACCGCAACTTCTATTACGACGCGCTCGTGGCCGGTCTGCTACCGCGGAGTGCCGACGAGAAGATGGCGCCCTCCCTCACGCCTGAAGACCAGCAGGAGCGCCAGGAACTACTTATTAGGGCCTGGACAAACCGGCTGTTCCACACTGACGACCTCTGGACGACGCTCGGCTATTGCTGCTTCTTTACCACTTGGACGCGCCTCACTTATGACGACCCCTGGATGGCACGGCGCTATCGTCCAGACTCGGAGGCAGCACCCTTCCCCCACCGCTACAGCATGCCTGACGCCGACATGGAGGTGGTTCGCCGGATCGCGAATGGCGGGCGCTGGCTGGCGCCAGCCCAGGTAGAAGACCTCATTTTGCCCGACATGGCGAAGAAGACCATTTTCGCCATCACCGGAGAATCGCCCTTCTATCTTTCCCGCTTGTCGGAGGAGGAGAGAAAGAAAATGGACGCGTCGCGTGCCGATGCCGTAACCGTCGTCGAGGCCGCCGGCGCGCATGCGGTGATCGTCGGCAAGCTGACGGCGGATGATTTCGTCGACCGCACGCATCTGTCGCCGAGCGGTGGGCGTGCATTGGCGCAGGCCGTGGCGCCGGTGGTTCTCCGGGTCGCCGAAGAAGAAGGTTATCCTCGATGAAGGAAGCGCTGATCTACGCCGCGCTCGGCTTGTTCGTCGGCATCACCCTGCACTATTACCTCTACCGCGTGGGGCTGCCGATCGTGCCCTTCGTCTATCAGGCGTTCTGAGCCGCCGGCGTTTGGCGCACTCGCGCAACGCCCACCCATTACCGCAACGGAACGTCCACTTCCGGCAGTCGTTCTCCTCTTGCCGATGCAACGGCAAGGAGGAGACCATGAAGACCACCGCCATCATCCTCGGCGCGGCGCTGGCTAGCATCAGCGCCAGCGCCTATGCCGGTCCCTGCACCGAGCGCATCGCCGCGATGGAGAAATCGCTCTCCACCAGCGACGCCGGCTCGGGCCCCACCAAATCCACCGACGCCATGACCAGCGCGCCCAATCCCGGTGTGCCGAAGGCCGGCGAGACACCCGGCACCGGCGGCACCGCCGGCATGAACGCGACCGTCGGCGACAAGGCGGCCTCCCCGGCGGACGTCCGCTCGCAGACCTCCGGCGGCGGCACCGCCGCGCAGGGCGGCGCGTCCTCGTCGCAGCAGGTCAGCGCCGCCATGAGCCGCGCCAAGGCCGCCGACCAGTCCGGCGACGCCGCCGCCTGCGGGCGCGCGCTCGACGAGGCGCAGCAATTGCTGAAGGGGTGAGGATGCGGATTCCGGGCGGGACAAACTGAGGATCAGCCTGATACTTGCTCTCCGCCCCCCGACCCTCATCCTGAGGTGCCCGGCGTCCGGCCGGGCCTCGAAGGATGCTCGTCCGGGCGCACTCTCACGACCATCCTTCGAGGCTCGCTGCGCTCACACCTCAGGATGAGGATGTACCGGGATCCAAGTAAGGCTTCGACCACGGGGCCTCGCCTCACCGCGGCTCTGGAAAACCGCCGCCGATGCCCCTCTCCCGCCCCAATCTCTCCCCTTAACGCCCCCTTAAAAGCCCTGATTTAGGGTTCGTTTACCGGCAGTTACGGGGTGCCCTGCGGGGCGGGGATTCATGTTCGGACGGCGTGGCGAGAGGGAACGGCGCGAGCCGATGCTGGGAGCATCCGGCGGCTTCGGCGACATGCGCCTGAATGCCGACGACCGCCCGACCGTGATGGCGCGCGAGCGTGCCTCATCGCGCGCCAAGAAGCCCTCCTCGCGCTCGGAATCCGACGGAGGCAGCCGCGGTAGCGGCCGTACTTCCGGCAGACGCCGCCGCTCGCCCAAGCGCGGCGGCTTCGGCCGCCTCGTCTACTGGACGGTGGTGCTGGGCATATGGGGCGTCATCGGCCTCGCCGGGCTGATCTTCTATGAGGCGAGCCAGCTTCCGCCGATCCAGAACCTCGCCATCCCCGACCGGCCGCCCACCGTCATCATCCAGGGCGCCGACGGCAAGGCCATCGCAACGCGCGGCGAGATGGGCGGCACGAACGTGCCGCTGCGGGCGCTGCCGCCCTATCTGCCGCAGGCTTTCGTCGCCATCGAGGACCGGCGCTTCTACCAGCATTACGGGCTCGACCCGCTCGGCCTGGTGCGCGCGGTCTTCGTGAACCTCACCTCGGGCCGGGTGCGCGAGGGCGGCTCGACGCTGACCCAGCAGCTCGCCAAGAACCTGTTCCTCACCCAGGAGCGCACGCTCTCGCGAAAAGTGCAGGAGCTCATCCTCTCGATCTGGCTGGAGACGAAATACTCCAAGAACGAGCTGCTCGAGCTCTACATGAACCGCGTCTATTTCGGCGCCGGCGCCTATGGCGTCGAGGCGGCAGCGCAACGCTATTTCGGCAAGTCGGCGCGGCAGGTGACGCTGTCGGAGGCCGCCATGCTCGCCGGCCTCGTCAAGTCGCCCTCGGCGCTCGCCCCCACCCGCAACCTGGAAGGTGCGCAGGCGCGCGCCGAGGTGGTGCTGGCGGCGATGCAGGACGAAGGCTTCATCACCGCGCAGATGCGCCAGACCGCGCTCGCCCGCCCGGCGACGCTGGCGAAGTCGCAGGGGCCGGACAGCTTCGGCTATGTCGCCGACTGGGTGATGGAGCAACTGAAATCCATCGTCGGCCCGATCACCACGGACCTCACCGTCCAGACCACGCTTGATCCCACGCTGCAGGCTGCCGCAGACAAGGCGCTGAAGGACGCGCTGGCGAAGAACGGCAAGAAGCTCGGCGTCGACCAGGGTGCGCTCGTGGTGATGGACACCGAGGGCGGCGTACGTGCGCTCGTGGGCGGACGCTCCTATGAGGAGAGCCAGTACAACCGCGCGGTCACCGCCCGGCGTCAGCCCGGCTCCTCCTTCAAGCCCTTCGTGTATCTCACCGCTATGGAGCGCGGCCTCACCCCGGAGACGGTGCGCGAGGACGCCCCGATTTCGATCAAGGGCTGGCGGCCGGAGAACTTCTCCAGGGAATATCGCGGCGCGGTCGACCTGAAGACGGCGCTCGCCTTCTCGCTCAATACGGTGGCGGTGCGGCTTGCGCTGGAGGTGGGCCCGGACGAGGTGGTGAAGACCGCCCATCGCCTCGGCATCAACTCCAAGCTGGAGCCCAACGCCTCCATCGCGCTCGGCACCTCGGAAGTATCGGTGCTGGAAATGGCGGCCGCCTATGCGCCCTTCGCCAATGGCGGCGTCGGCGTCCCCCCGCACGTCATCGCGCAGGTGCGCGACAAGTCCGGCAAGGTGCTGTTCTCCTATGCGCAGGAGAGCCGCGGCATGGTGATGGCGCCGCCGCATGTCGCCATGATGAACCGGATGATGCAGGACGTGCTGCGGGTCGGCACCGCCCGCCGCGCGGACCTGCCGGGTTGGCCGGCGGCGGGCAAGACCGGCACCAGCCAGGATTACCGCGACGCCTGGTTCATGGGCTACACCGGCCGCTTCGTCGCCGGCGTCTGGCTCGGCAACGACGATTCCTCGCCGACCAAGAAGGCCGGCGGCTCCGGCCTGCCGGTGGAGATCTGGAGCCAGGTGATGAAGGCGGCGCACAAGGACATACCCGTCGTCGCCCTTCCCGGCGCCGGCATGGACCTGCCCGGTGGCCCCGGCGCGCTGCCGCCCGGCGAGGTGCCGGAGGATCCGGTGGTCACCGGCGGCCCGCAGCGCCCGCCGCCGACCGCCGCCCCCAGCCTCGACAATTGGCTGCTCGACAAGCTGTTCGGGCGGGGGTGAGTTCGTCCGCTCCTGAAGGCCGGAAGACGTCATTCCGGCCGCAGCGCAGCGAGAGCCGGGATCGCGTGCCGATATCGATCCCCCTCTCCCAAAGCGACCTCATCCTGAGGTCCCGGCGTTTCGCCGGGCCTCGAAGGATGCTCGTCCGGGCGCGTTCTGCCGACCATCCTTCGAGGCTCGCTGCGCGAGCACCTCAGGATGAGGGTGTTCTCTTTGGATGACGCCTGGCGATTACTCCACCCCGTACCTGTGCAGCCCCGCGCCGTGGCGCTTCAGCCAGAGCTCGGCGGCGTGGCGGTCGGGGAAGAGGCGGTCCACCGTCGCCCAGAAGCGCGGGCCGTGGTTCATCTCGCGCCGGTGCGCCACCTCATGGGCGGCGAGATAGTCGAGCACGGAGGGCGGGGCGAGGATCAGCCGCCAGGAAAAGGACAGCGCCCCGGTGCCGGAACACGAGCCCCAGCGGCTCGCCGTGTCGCGCAGCGTCACGCGGGCGATGGAGACGCCCAGCGTCGCCGCATGGCGGTGCGAGGCCGCCACCAGATCCTTGCGCGCCTCGCGCTTGAGATGATCGGCGACGCGGCGGCAGACATGCGCCTTCTCGCCCGCCACATAGAGCACCGGCTCGCCGTCCTCGGCGCCGGCCCACACCGTGCCGCGCTCGCCGCGGCGATGGACAATGCGGTGCGGCTCGCCGCGCAGCGGAATCACCGCGCCCGGCTCGAAGGCCACCACCTCCGGCAGCCGGGCGAGGCGTATCTCCACCCAGCCGGCATGGCGCTGGGCGAAATCATAGGCTTCGCGCAGCGTGCCGCGGGCGGGGATGGTGAGCACCACGTCGCGCGTCGCCGCCCGCACCCGCAGCGTATAGCGGCGGGCGCGCGGGTTGCGGCGGAGCTGGACGGTGATCTCTTCGGCCTTCAGGCGCAGCCGGAAATGGCCGGGCTCGGCCTCGGCCGGGGTCTTGCGCCGTAGAGTTTGTGTCGCGCGAAACAGCATGGCACGACCGGGCCGGTAAAGTTGGTCCCAATTATGGCGCCGGCCGTGCCGGCACCATCGTCTTCATGCGCCTCTTCAGCGCGCCGCGCGCCGGCGGTCGCGGTTCTGCACCGGCTGGTAGGCGATGCGGGAGTGATAGGCGCAATAGGGCAGGCCGGTCTTAGTGCGGCTGCCGCAGTAGAAGAAGTCGGCCTTGCCGGGCTCGCCCACCGGCCAGCGGCAGGTAAACTCGGTGAGGTCGAGGATGGTGCAGCGATCGGCCATCGGGATCACGTTGGCGATCGGGTCCGCGATCTCCTCCGGCTCCGGCTCGATCACCGGGCGGATCACCGGCGCCAGCGCGGTGTTGCCGTGCACCATGGGGCGCGCATGGGCAGCGCCATTCGACGCCGGGCGCGGCTTGCGCGGACGCGGCGCGGAGGGCGCCAGCGCCTTGGCGCGGCCGGAAAGGCCGAGCCGGTGGACCTTGCCGATCACGGCGTTGCGGGTGACGCCGCCGAGTTCGGCCGCGATCTGGCTCGCCGAGAGCCCATCCGACCAGAGTTTCTTGAGCAGCTCGACGCGCTCGTCCGTCCAGTTCATCGTGTGCCTCCTTCGCGTGCCGACCGGGAGGCGGAATCCCCCACCCTTCCGGCCAAGCGAACTTGGCCGGCTAAACGCCGCAAACGCCACCTTTGGGAATGCCGCCGCACGAGATGTCGTATCTGACTGGGGTGAGGCTACAATATGCGTAGACTCGCGGCGAGTAGGTTCACGTCCGAAACGATCGTTTTCCCCAGCTAGAGTCCGCGTTGCAACACTCGGCAAAGGACATGAGTCGGATCAAGGACTTGAGTCGGCGCCGTCTTCCACGGCGTCGCCGGCGCGGTTGGAACAACTCTGAAATGGGCGCCTGACCCCTTCGGGGCATTGTCGGCATCGGCGCGCCATGCATCCATGGCCTCGCTTCGTCTACCCCCGCGATGGAGACGTCCATGATACCGCCTCTGAATGCCGCCGCCCGACCGGCGCCGGTCCGCCAAACCTTCGCTACCACCGCCTTCGCCGCCGCCGCGTTCGGCGTGCTCGCCTCCGCCTTCCTTGCCCTGCCCGCTTCTGCCGCTCCGATCGCTCCCTCCCTGCCCGAGACGGGCACGCTGGCGACCCCGGTCGCCCAGGGTTGCGGCATCGGCGCGTGGCGCGGGCCGTGGGGCGGCTGCCGCGACACGCCTTATTACGGCCCCCTGCCCGGCGGCGGCTATGCCCCCCCGCCCGGCGCGCCGGTCTATTACGGCAATGGCTGCCCGCCCGGCTGGTGGCGCGGGCCCTGGGGCCATTGCCGCGACACGCCGTACCATGGCCGCCTTCCCGATGGCGGCTGGCAGTGAAACAGGCCTGAGCGGAGACAAGACATGACACGCATTCTCGCCCGCCTTTCCGCCCTCGCCCCGATGGCGGTCGTCGCCACGGCGCTGCTCGCCGCGCCCGCCCTGGCCCAGGCGCCTGCGGCGCCGCAGGCCAATGATGCGCCCCCGCCCATGGTCGACCTCTACACCGACGACGACGCCCAGGCGGCGCTTGACGCCCGGCTCATCGCGCTGAAGACGGTCATCCGCCTCACCCCCGAGCAGGAGAAGCTCTGGGCTCCGGTCGAGGCGGCGATCCGGCAGGCGTCGAAGAACGCCTCCGAGCGCGCCGCCCAGCGCGTCAAGGCCGATCCGGCGCAGGACTTCCTCGACGTGCTGGAGCGCCTCGCCGACGCGGAAGTCGCCCGTGCGAACGACCTCAAGTCGGTCATCGCCGCCGCCAAGCCGCTGGTCGCCTCGCTCAGCGCCGAGCAGCAGCGTCGCATCCCGGCCTTCCTCGGCATGACCGACCATGCCGGCCGGCCGCAGCCGACCTTCGAGCTGTGGATGTTCGAGGCCGAGCAGGAATAGGCCGCCGATCCATCCGCGCCTGGCGGCAAATCGCTGCTGCCGGGCGCGGCAATATTGACCGTGCGTCCCACTCCTATAAAATCCGGCGTCATCGGGTGCCGCCCCCGCAAGGGCGGCACGTTTCGTTTTGGGGCCGGCGCAATCGCCGGGAGCTGAGAGAGGGAGGGGCGCGTGATCACCCCCATCCTGCCGACCTATAATCGCATCGACCTGGTCTTCGAGCGGGGCGAAGGCGCCTGGCTGTTCACCAAGGACGGGCAGCGATATCTCGACTTCACCGCCGGCATCGCGGTGAACGTGCTCGGCCATGCTCACCCCCATCTCGTGGCGGCGCTGACCGAGCAGGCCGGCAAGCTGTGGCACCTGTCCAACCTGTTCCGCATCGAGGGCGGCGAGCGCCTCGCCCAGCGCCTGATCGAGGCGACCTTCGCCGACACCATGTTCTTCACCAATTCGGGTGCGGAAGCGCTGGAGTGCGCCATCAAGATGGCGCGCCGCTACCAGTTCGTCAGCGGCCATCCCGAGCGCAACCACATCATCACCTTCGAGGGCGCCTTCCACGGCCGCACGCTGGCGACCATCGCCGCCGGCGGCAACGAGAAGTACCTCGAGGGCTTCGGCCCGGCCATGCCCGGCTTCGACCAGGTGCCCTTCGGCGATCTCGAGGCGGTCAAAGCCGCCATCGGGCCGGAGACCGGCGCCATCCTCGTCGAGCCGGTGCAGGGTGAGGGCGGCGTGCGCTCCCCCTCGTGGTCGTTCCTGCGCGCGCTGCGCCAGCTCTGCGACGAGCACGGCCTCCTGCTGGTGCTTGACGAGGTGCAGTCCGGCGTCGGCCGCACCGGCAAGCTGTTCGCGCATGAATGGGCCGGCATCACCCCGGACATCATGGCCATCGCCAAGGGCATCGGCGGCGGCTTCCCGGTCGGCGCCTGCCTCGCTGCGGAAGAGGCGGCCAAGGGCATGACCGCCGGCACGCACGGCTCGACCTATGGCGGCAACCCGCTCGCCATGAGCGTCGCCAATGCCGTGCTCGACGTGGTGCTGGCCGAGGGCTTCTTGGAGAAGGTGCAGGCCACCAGCGCCCGCCTCCGCCAGAAGCTCGCCGAGCTGAAGGACCGCCACCCGGCGGTGATCGCCGAGGTGCGTGGCGAGGGCCTGCTCATCGGCCTGCGCACGCTGGTGCCGAACGGCGACCTCATCAACGCCATGCGCGACGAGCACATGCTCGCGCCCTCCGCGGCGGAGAACGTGGTCCGCCTGCTGCCGCCGCTCAACATCGGCGAACAGGAGATCGATGCGGCGTTCGACAAGCTCGACGCCGCCTGCACGAAGATCGAACAGGGCCTGAAGGCCGATGCCGTGAAGGGAGCGGCAGCATGAGCGCGAACAACGGGGCTGCCGGCAACGGCGCGGTGAAGCATTTCCTCGACCTCGACACCCTGCCGCCGGACGAGCTGCGGGCGCTGATGCGCCTGTCGCACGACCTCAAGAGCCGCCGCCACGAGATCGCTGCCGAGAAGCCCTTCGCCGGCAAGGTGCTGGCGATGGTGTTCGACCAGCCCTCGACCCGAACCCGCATCTCCTTCGACGTCGCCATGCGCCAGCTCGGCGGCGAGACCATCATGCTCACCGGTGCGGAGATGCAGCTCGGCCGCGGCGAGACCATCGCCGACACGGCGAAGGTGCTCTCCCGCTATGTCGACGCCATCATGATCCGTATCCTCGATCACCGCGCGCTGGAGGAGCTCGCCGCCCACGCCACCGTGCCGGTGATCAACGGGCTGACGCGCGAGAGCCATCCCTGCCAGATCATGGCGGACGTGATGACCTTCGAGGAGCACAAGGGGCCGATCGCCGGCCGTACCGTCGCCTGGACCGGCGACGCCAACAACGTGCTCGCCTCCTGGATACATGCGGCGCAGCGCTTCGACTTCGCGCTCAATGTCGCCACCCCGCCCGAGCTCGCCCCGCGCCCGGCGCTCATCGACTGGGCGCGCAGCAACGGCGCTCGCGTACGCTTCGGCAACGATGCCGATGCGGCGGTCGAAGGCGCCGACTGCGTCGTCACCGATACCTGGGTGTCGATGGGTGACGCCGAGTATGAGCGCCGGCACAACCTGCTGCGCCCTTACCAGGTCAACGGCGCGCTGATGCGCCGGGCTGCGCCCGGAGCCATCTTCATGCACTGCCTGCCCGCCCATCGCGGTGAGGAAGTCACTGACGAGGTGATGGACGGCCCGCAGTCGGTGGTGTTCGACGAGGCGGAGAACCGCCTGCACGCGCAGAAGGGCATCCTCGCCTGGTGCCTCGAAGGCGCGGCGGCGTAGCCGCCCGCCTTTCCAGGGGCATCGGGCGCGGCGGCATAGGCCAAAAGCATCATCCCGGCCGAGTGCAGCGAGAGCCGGAATCGCTCTCCGATTTACAATGCGGTCCCGGATCGGCCGGCGGCCGTCCGGGATGATGGCCAGCGGACGCGCCCCTCGCATCCGGCGCGGGGCGCACCTATATGGGCGCGGACGGAGCCGACATGACACCACATCCTGAATCCCATAGCCGCTCGCCTGCCGCCGATGCGGTGGACGACCGCGTCACCCCTTTCCACGTCGACGGGCTCGACGTGCGCGGGCGCGTCGTGCGCCTGGGCACCAGCCTCGACGCGGTGCTCGCCCATCACGACTATCCCGCCCTGGTCAAGCGTCTGCTCGGCGAGGCGGTGGCGCTCACCGTGCTGCTGGGCTCGACGCTCAAGATCACCGGCCGCTTCATCCTGCAGACCCGCACCGACGGGCCGGTCGACCTGCTCGTGGTGGACTTCACCGCGCCGCAGGACGTGCGCGCCTATGCCCGCTTCGACGCCGAGAAGGTGGCCGCCATCGAGGCCGCCGGCACCAGCTTCGACAGCGGCGCCCTGCTCGGCCATGGCCACCTCGCCATGACCATCGACCAGGGGCTCTCGGTCAACCGCTACCAGGGCGTCGTCGCCCTGGAGGGCGGCGGGCTGGAAGCCGCGGCGCACCAGTATTTCGCCCAGTCCGAGCAGATCCCGACCCGCGTGCGCCTCGCGGTCGCCGAGGAGGTGCGCCCGGGCGGCGCGGCCTCGTCGTGGCGCGCCGGCGGGCTGATGGTGCAGTTCCTGCCGACGGAGGGCGGGCGCATCCGCCCCGCCGACCTGCATCCAGGCGACGCGCCGGAGGGCACGGAAATCCCGGAGACGATCGAGGACGATGCCTGGGTCGAGGTGCAGTCGCTGGTCGGCACGCTGGAGGATGTCGAGCTGGTCGACGCCGAGCTGTCGAGCGAGCGCCTGCTGTTCCGCCTGTTCCACGAGCGCGGCGTGCGCGTGTTCGAGACCGAGGGCGTGGTCGCCAAATGCTCCTGCTCGCGCGAGCGGGTGATGAACGTGCTGGCCGGCTTCTCGCGCGAGGAGCGCGAGAGCCTGGTCGAGGACGGCAAGGTCACGGTGACCTGCGAGTTCTGCGGCCGCTCCTACGGCTTCAAGGCCGAGGAGGTCGTGGGGCCTGAGGACAAGGGCGCCGAGGCGTAGTCGCGCCTTCCCGCCTGCACGACGTCATGGCCGGGCTCGTCCCGGCCATCCACGTTTCTCTCTCCGATGGAACGTCCTCATCCTGAGGTGCTCGCGCAGCGCGCCTCGAAGGATGAGGGTGTCTTTACACACACTCCCCGATCAGCCCCTTCAGGAACCGCTCGCAGGCCCTGAGCTGTGCGACCTCGATGTACTCGTCCGGCTTGTGCGCCTGGTCGATCGAGCCGGGGCCGCAGACGATGGTCGGGATGCCCTGCTCCTGGAAATGCCCGCCCTCGGTGCCGTAGGCGACCGTGTAGGTGCGGTTCTGTCCGGCGAGCCGCAGCGCCAGCGTCTCCGCCTCCGAGCCGGTCTGCGGGCTGAGCGGCGGCACCTTGTAGATGAAGTCGGTGGTGATCTCGGCCTCCGGTGCCGTGGCGCGCAGCTTCGGCAGCACCACCTCGCGGCCGAACCGCTCGAACCGATCGAGAAGCGCATTCTCGTCGAAGCCCGGCAGGCCGCGCAGGTTCCAGCGTATGGCGCAGCGGCGCGGCACGATGTTGCCCGCCGTGCCTCCGTCGATCACCGTCACCTGCAGCGTCGTATTCGGTGGGTCGAAGCGCCCGGACCGGTCGCCGGCGGCGATCAGCTCCTCGCGGTAGCGGTCGAGCTCGCCCACCAGCTCGGCGGCGGCGAAGATGGCGTTGGCGCCGAGTTGCGGCATGGAGGAATGCGCCTCGCGCCCGGTCACCGTCGTCACATAGGCGACGCCGGACTTGTGCGCGTCGACCACCCGCATCGAGGTCGGCTCGCCGACGATGCACGCGCGGGGCAGCGGCAGGTCCACGCCCAGTTTCCGTACCGCCGGCACCACGCCGGTGCAGCCGACCTCCTCGTCATAGGAGACCAGCAGGTGGAGCGGCGTCCTGAGCTTCGCCGCCGTCATCTCCGGCAGCATGGCGAGGCAGGTGGCGACAAAACCCTTCATGTCGCAGGAGCCGCGCCCATAGAGCCGGTCGTCCCTGGGCGTCAGGGTGAACGGGTCGGCGGTCCAGGGCTGGCCGTCGACCGGCACCACGTCGGAATGGCCGGAGAGGCACACGCCGCCGATCCCGGCGGGGCCGATGGTGGCGAACAGGCTCGCCTTGTCACCCGCCTCGTTCGGCACAGTGACGCTGTCGACGCCATGAGCCGAGAGGTAGTCGCGCACGAAGGCGATGAGGTCCAGATTGGAGTTCCGGCTCGTCGTATCGAACGCGACCAGATGGGCGAGAAGTTCCTCGGTCGTCGTCCGTCCGGCCAGCATGGAAGGTCCCCGTTTTGCTTTGAGGCGGCAGCATAGAGGGGAATGCTGCACCGCCCAACGGGGCGTGCCGCCGCTCCAGCGGATTTTCGTGGATCGGATGGTCAGCGCCGCCAGAAGCTCGGCAGGAACAGCACCAGCACGGTGAACAGCTCAAGGCGCCCGACCACCATGCCGAAGGAGAGCAGCCAGATCACGTGCTCGGGCAGGGCGGAGAAGTTCTGCGATGGCCCCACCACCGGCCCCAGCCCCGGCCCCACATTGGCGATGGCGGTGATCGACAGCGAGAAGGCGCTGATCATGTCGAAGCCGACCGCGTTGATCACCATGCCGATGACCATGAAGCTGGCGAGGTAGAGGAAGGCGAAGGACAGCACCGAAGCCACCACCTCGTCGCTGATCGGCTTGCCGCCATAGAGCACGGGGAACACCCCGCTCGGATAGATGATGCGCTTGAGGTGCTGGCCCAGCGCCGAGCCGAGGATGGCGATGCGGAAGCTCTTCATGCCGCCGGCGGTCGAGCCGGTGCAGGCGCCGAGGAACAGCAGGATGAAATAGAGCGCGTCGGTCGGCGGTCCCCAATGGGTGAAGTCCACCGCGACGAAGCCGGTGGTGGACATGATCGACACCACGTTGAACAGCGCCTGCCGCAGCGCCGTCTCCCCCACCGCTATGCCCCCGCGCACCTGCTGCACGGTCGAGACCAGCGTGAACAGCAGGACGAGGGAGAGGAACAGCCGCACCTCAGTATTGGCCAACAGCCGGCTGAAATCGCCCGCCAGCACGCGCAGATAGAGCACGAAGGGCAGCGAGCCGGCCAGCATGAAGAAGATCGCCGCATAGTCGATCGCCGGGCTCTTGAAGTAGCCGATCGAGGCGTCATGGGTGGAGAAGCCGCCGGTCGAGATGGTCGACATGGCGTGGGCGATGGCGTCGAACACGCTCATGCCGAGGAAGGCGTAGGTCACCGCGCAGGCGAAGGAGAGCAGCAGGTAGGTGCCGAGGATGCTCTTGGCCATCTGCGTCGCGCGCGGCAGCATCTTCTCCGACTTGTCGGAGGATTCCGCGCGAAAGAGCTGCATGCCGCCGATCTGCATCATCGGCAGCAGCGCCATCGCCATGACGATGATGCCGATGCCGCCGTACCAGTGCAGGAAGGCGCGCCAGATGAGGACGCCGGGCGGGCGCGTGTCGAGATTGGTGACCACGGTGGCGCCGGTGGTGGTCAGCCCAGACATCGCCTCGAAATAGGCGTCGGTGAAGGAGAGGTCGGTCTGCGCCCACATGAAGGGGATGGCAGCAAAGGCCGAGAGCAGCAGCCAGCTCGCCGTGGTCAGCACGAAGGCCTGCCGCAGATCCAGCTTCTCCACCTCGCTGGAGCGTCCCGCCAGCCACAGCGACAGGCCGACGAAGGCGGTGATGACGGCGGCGGCGGCATAGACCACGAAGTCGCGTTCCCCGGCGATGAGGTCCACCAGGGCGGGGATCATCATCGTCGTGCCGAGGATGGCGAGCAGAACGCCGAGGATGGCGGCGATCGGGCGGAAGTCGATCACGGGATCACGGAACCGTTCGGCACGGGACGCTCGCGGGAGGCCTTGGCGGCGCGGGGATCGGAGGCACGCGCCACCATAGCTGCTTCGCCGGGGCGCCGGAAGCTACGCTTGCGCTCCTTCGCCTTCATCCCCGAGGAAGCCTGTCCTTCGATCGTCATCCCGGACGAAACCTGTCTGCAACCGTCATCCCGGACGGCCGCAGGCCGATCCGGGATCGGGGCCGACAACCGGCTTGCGATCCCGGCTCTCCGGCTACGCCTCCGGCCGGGATGACGGCGCAGGGAGGGAGCACCTCCACAAACACACCCTCATCCTGAGGTGCGAGCGCAGCGAGCCTCGAAGGATGGTCGTTGCCGGGCGCGCGGGCGAACATCCTTCGAGGCCCGGCGAGACGCCGGGCACCTCAGGATGAGGGTCCTCCAGGGCTAAGGAGCCTCAGTTCAACGTCCTCAATTCCCCGGGCATGTCGAGCGAGAAGGCGGGCACCTCGGCGTCGAAAATCTCGCCGCTCTCGGTGATGAGGTTGTAGCTGCCCTCCATGATGCCGGTGGAGGTCGGCAGCGGCACGCCGCTAGTGTACTCGAAATGCGCGCCCGGCGGCAGCACCGGCTGCTCGCCGACGACGCCGGCGCCGCGCACTTCCTGCACCCGGCCGAGCGCGTCGGTGATCAGCCAGTGGCGCGATTTCAGCTGCACCGTTTCCGGGCCGAGATTGACGATCTCGACCGTGTAGGCCCAGAAGAACTGGGCGCGCTCCGGATCGGATCGCTCCGGCGCGAAGCGCGGGCTCACCGTCACCTGCACGCCCCTCGTCGTCGCCCGGTACATCCGGCGCCTCCCTGTGCTCTGCTTCGCCCAAGGCACGCTAGTGAAAGGCTTTTGCCCGTGAAGGGCAAGGCGGTGACGATTCACGAGAGCGTTGGTGCTGACCCACCCTCACCCCTTCAGCGCGTGGGCGACGTCGTCGGTCAGGTCGTCGACATGCTCCAGCCCGACCGAGAGCCGCACCATGCCGTCGGAAATGCCCATCTGCGCCCGCGCCTCCGGCGTGAAGCGCTGGTGCGTGGTCGTCGCCGGATGGGTGATCAGGCTCTTGGCGTCGCCGAGATTGTTGGAGATGCGCGCGATCCGCAGCCCGTTGAGGAAGCGGAAGGCGCCGGCCTTGCCGCCCTCGACCTCGAAGGTGACGAGCGTGCCGCCGCCGCGCATCTGGCGCTTCGCCAGCTCGTATTGCGGGTGGTCGGCGCGGTACGGATAGATCACCTTGATGACGCCGGGCAGGCTCGCGACGCGGTCGGCCAGGGTCGCGGCGCTCGCCTGCGAGCGCTCGACACGCAGCGGCAGCGTCTCGAGGCCCTTGAGCATCACCCAGGCATTGAAGGGCGACACCGACGGGCCGGTTTGGCGCAGGAAGGTCTGCAGGTGATCGTTGAGGAATTTCTCCGAGCACAGCACCACGCCGGCGAGGCAGCGCCCCTGCCCATCGATATGTTTGGTGGCGGAATAGACGACGACGTCGGCGCCGAGCGCCAGCGGGCTCTGCAGCATCGGCGTCGCGAACACGTTGTCGACGATCAGGCAGGCGCCTGCCGCCTTCGACACCTGCGCCACCGCCGCGATGTCGACTAGCTCCAGCGTCGGGTTGGTCGGGCTCTCCAGGAAGAACACCTTGGTCTCCGGCTGCACCGCCGCCTTCCAGGCGTCGATGTCGGTGCCGTCGACCAGCGTCGAGGTGACGCCGAAGCGCGGCAGCAGTTCCTCCACCACATAGCGGCAGGAGCCGAACAGCGCGCGCGCCGCCACGACGTGATCGCCGGTCTTGAGCTGGCACAGCAGCGAGGCCGTCACCGCCGCCATGCCCGAGGCCGTGGCGCGGGCGACCTCGGCGCCCTCCAAGAGCGCGAGGCGGGTCTCGAACATCGCCGCCGTCGGGTTGGAATAACGCGTGTAGATGAAGCCGGGATCGTCGCCCTTAAAGCGCGCCTCCGCCTGCTCGGCGGTGTCGTAGACATAGCCCTGCGTCAGGAAGAGCGCCTCCGAGGTCTCGCCGAAGGGCGAGCGCAATATGCCGCCCTGCACGAGGCGCGTGTCGGGGCGCAACTGGGCGATCTCGGCGGGGGTGAGCTTGGTTTCGGCGGTCATCTGGCGGCGCTCCGGTCTCTCGCGATAGCCGGGGACGCCCACGCGCAGACGCTGCGCGGCCCCGACCTTTTAGCAACCTTGTTTAGCGTGGCGGCAAGCCGGCCGGCTCAAAGGACCACGTAAGGCGGGATTACTCCCGTGCCCGGCTTGGCGTCAAGGGGCGCGTCCGTTAAACCGAACGGAACAACCCATCGGAGAAACGGCGTTGGCGGATTCTGGCGTGGCAGCTTCGGGACTTGCGGGCGAAGGTATCCTGCCCGGCCATGTCATCGAGACCCTGGCCGAGCACGGCGCCATCCGCATGGCCCGCCCCTTCGACGCCGACCAGGTGCAGCCGGCGAGCCTCGATCTGCGCCTCGGCCCGACCGCCTGGCGCATCCGCGCGAGCTTCCTGCCCGGCCCGTCCGAGACGGTGGCCGAGCGGCTCGATCGCCTCGCCTTGCACCAGCTCGACCTCACCTCCGGCGAGGTTCTGGAGACCGGCTGCGTCTATCTCGTCGAGCTGGAGGAGGCACTGGCGCTGCCCGCCGACATCGCCGCCTCGACCAACCCGAAGAGCTCCACCGGCCGGCTCGACGTGTTCACCCGCGTCATCGCCGACCGCTCGCGCGCCTTCGACATCGTGCCGCTCGGCTATGAGGGCAAGCTCTATCTTGAGATCAGCCCGCGCACCTTCCCGATCCTCGTGCGGCGTGGCTCGCGCCTGTCGCAGATCCGCTTCCGCCGCGGCGACGCAAGGCTGGAGGAAGACGAGCTGCGTGCCCTCGACGCCGCCGAGAAGCTGGTCGACACGCCCCGCCCGGACGTCGCCGGCGCCGGAATAGCGGTCAGCGTCGACCTCTCCGGCGAAGGTTTCGGCGGCCTGCTCGGCTTCCGCGCCAAGCGCCATACCGGGCTCATAGACGTCGACAGGCGCGCCGCCTGCGAGGTCGAGGACTATTGGGAGCCGCTCGTCACCCGCGGCCGGCGCGAGCTGGTGCTCGATCCCGACGCCTTCTACATCCTCGCCTCCAAGGAAGCGGTCCACGTGCCGCCGAGCCATGCGGCGGAGATGGTGCCGTTCGACCCGCTGGTCGGCGAGTTCCGTGTGCACTATGCCGGCTTCTTCGACCCGGGCTTCGGCCACAGCGCGGCGGGCGGCTCAGGTGCCCGCGCGGTGCTGGAGGTGCGCTCGCGCGAGGTGCCGTTCATCCTGGAAGACGGCCAGATCGTCGGCCGCCTGGTCTATGAGCGCATGCTGGAACTGCCGCGCACGCTCTATGGCGAGGGACTGGGCTCCAACTACCAGGCGCAGGGGCTGAAGCTTTCCAAGCACTTCCGGCCGTGGACGCGGGACTAAGCGTCACCCCTTCGGCGGGTCGCGCCCTTCCACGAACGCCCTGATTAGATGATGCGCGATCGCCATCTGCGGCGGGGCGGTCAGGCCGTCGGGATGGGTACGCGTCAGCAGCAGCGCCGCCTCGTCGCGGTGGAACCAGCGCGCGCCCTCCAGTTCGTTCGCGTCGATGGTGATCTCGCGCGAGGTCGCCTGCGCATGCGTGCCGATCATCACCGACATCGGGAACGGCCAGGGCTGCGAGGCGAGGTAGCGCACCTCGCCGGTGCGGATGCCCGCCTCCTCCAGCGTCTCGCGCCGCACCGCCTGCTCGAAGGTCTCGCCCGGCTCGACGAAGCCGGCGAGGCACGACCACATGCCGGGCGCGAAGCGCGGCGAGCGGCCGAGCAGGCAATGGTCGCCGTCGACGGTGAGCATGATCACCACCGGGTCGGTGCGCGGGAAATGCTGCGCGCCGCAATTCGGGCATTCGCGCCGCCAGCCGGCCTCGGCAACAATGAGCTTCTCCCCGCAATTGGAGCAGAAGGTGCGCCGCGCGTGCCAGGCCAGCATCGCCTTGGCGGTGGCGAGCTCGCCGATCTCCTCGGCGCTCACCAGTCCCTGCACTGCGATCGAGCGCAGGTCGATGACGAACAGGTCCGCCCGCTCCGTCAGCATGGCGAGGGCGGCGGCGTGCAGCGGCAGCACGAAATGCGGCGTGCCCTCGTCGAGGCCGAGCAGGCACGCCTCGTTGGGGCGCCCGCCGAGCGCGGCCGCCTCCTCCAGCGCGAACAGCGCCTCGAAGGCACCAGGGCCATCTTCCATGCCCGGGCGACGTTTCAGCACGATGCTCTCGCCGGCGATGAGGCAGGCGCGCGCCCGCGGGTCGGCGAGAAACGCCTCGCTTTCCCCGCGCCGCTCGCTGGCGCGGTCGAGCCGCGCGCCGGTGTAGCCGAGATGCGGCCACGGCCCCAGAAGGTCGGTCACCGTCCCCGTCGCCATCACGCCTCGCCCAGCGCGCTGCGCAGCCGCGCCACCAGCAGCATGGCCTGCGGCGCCGCATAGCCCTGGCGCTCGCCGACGCCCCAGACCGGCTTCGGCCAGGCCGCGTCGGTGGTGAAGCGGGCGATGACGTGGACGTGCAGCTGGCGCACCATGTTGCCGAGCGCGGCGACGTTGAGCTTGTCGCAGCCGGTCAATTCCTTGAGCGCCCGCGCCACGCGGTCGATCTCGCCGGTGAGCGCGAGGCGCGCTTCGCCTTCGAGATCGATCAGATCGGCGAGGCCCGCCCGGCGCGGCACCAGGACCAGCCAGGGGAAGCGCGCATCGTCCACCAGTCTTACGGTGGCGAGCGGAAGGTCGAGCACCGGGAAACTGTCGGCCTCCAGCTGCGGATCGAGCTGGAAAGGGGGATCGTCGCTCATCTGCCGGATCGCCGTGCTTTTGGGGCCGTGCCGGAAGCTGCGCAGGGAGCCTCGCGGGTCGGCCGGGATGCGGGTTGCCCACCTATAGCCGCCCCGCCCGGCGCGCGCCATGTCGATGTTCCGGCATGCGGGGAGCGATGAGTGGAGCGGCGGCTTCCCTCAATGAAGCGTCATCCCGGACGGCCACAGGCCGATCCGGGACCGCTATCAAGATGGAGAGCGATCCCGGCCCTCCGCTACGCTCCGGACGGGATGACGGCGATACTGAAAGGAGCTCCTCATCCTGAGGTGCCTGGCGTCAGCCGGGCCTCGAAGGATGCTCGTCCAGGTGCGCTCAGGCGACCATCCTTCGAGGCCGCCTGCGGCGGCACCTCAGGATGAGGGCGCTCAATAGAATGACGCTCCCCGCAAGCCACCCCATTTTCCAAATCCCCTGCAATCAAATTGCCGACGACCGGCCTTTGGCCTAGTGAAGGAGGGCGCACGGCGTGGCCGCCGGCGTGCAGATCGAGCCTGAAGCGAATCCCATGTCCGTGAACGTTCCGGCCGACGCCGTCCGTCGCGCCGCCATGCCCGTGCTGCTCGCGCTCAGCGTGACGCATTTCCTCAACGACATGATCCAGTCGCTGATCCCGGCAGTCTATCCGATCATCAAGGATGCCTACGCTCTCGATTTCGGCCAGATCGGCATCATCACGCTGACCTTCCAGATCTCTGCCTCGCTGCTGCAGCCGCTCGTCGGGCTCTACACCGACCGCCATCCGCTGCCCTATTCCATGGTCGCGGGCATGGGCTTCACCCTCGTCGGCCTGATCGGCCTCGCCTATGCCGGCAGCTACCCGCTGCTGCTGGTGGCGGCGGCCTGCGTCGGCATCGGCTCGTCGATCTTCCACCCCGAGGCGACGCGTATGGCGCGCAAGGCCTCGGGTGGGCGGCACGGCTTCGCGCAAGGGTTGTTCCAGGTCGGCGGCCAGACCGGCAGCGCCATCGGGCCGCTGCTCGCGGCCTTCATCATCGTGCCGAACGGCCAGCCCAGCCTCGCCTGGTTCTCTATCGCCGCACTGATGGCGATGCCGCTGATCGCCTGGACCGCCTCGCACCGCGCGCTCGCCGTCCCCGCCGCGCACAAGGCGCATGCGCACGACGCGCCCCGCCCGGGCACGCCGACCGGCTGGCGCGTCGCCTTCCCGCTGACGATCCTGATCCTGCTGCTGCTCTCCAAGACCGCCTACACGGCGAGTTTCACCTCCTTCTACACCTTCTATCTGATCGAGAAGTTCGACCTCTCGGTGCAGACTTCGCAGATGATGCTGTTCCTGTTCCTCGTCTCGGCGGCGGCGGGCGTGGTGTTCGGCGGCATGCTCGGCGACCGCATCGGGCGCAACAAGATCATCTGGTTCTCCATCCTCGGCGCCCTGCCCTTCTCGCTATTGCTGCCGCATGTCGGGCTGGTGTGGACCGGCATCCTCACCGTGGTCATCAACCTGATCATGTCGAGCGCGTTTGCCGCCATCCTGGTCTACGCGATCGAATTGATGCCGCACCGCATCGGGCTGATCGGCGGCTTCTTCTACGGGCTGGTGTTCGGCCTCGGCGGGCTCGCAGCGGCGGCGCTCGGCGTGTTCGCCGACAGCCACGGCATCGACGCGGTCTACCATGTCTGCGCCTATCTGCCGGCGTTCGGCCTGCTCGCCTGGTTCCTGCCAAGCCTGCGCGGCGCGCGGGTGTCGTGAGGCACCGCCTGTCGCAATTACGCCGCGCGGCCTTCTAGACTGGCGGGAGCGATTCTCCTCCCGAAGGCTCCCGCCATGCCCGACACCGCCCCGATCCCCGCGCTGCGCACGCTCTACCCGCCGATCGAGCCCTATGAGAGCGGCATGCTCGATGTCGGCGACGGGCATTCGATCTATTACGAGCGCTCGGGCGCCAAGGGCGCCAAGCCCGTCGTCTTCCTGCACGGAGGCCCCGGCGGCGGCTTCTCGGCTTCGCACCGCCAGCTCTTCGATCCCGCCCGCTACGACGTGACCCTGTTCGACCAGCGCGGCTGCGGCCGCTCGACGCCCTATGCCAGCCTGGAGGCCAACACGACCTGGCACCTCGTCGCCGATATCGAGCGGCTGCGCGAGAAATTCGGCCACCAGAAATGGCAGGTGTTCGGCGGTTCCTGGGGCTCGACGCTGGCGCTCGCCTATGCGGAGACCCACCCGGAACGGGTCTCCGAATTGATCCTGCGCGGCGTCTACACCGTCACCAGGGGCGAGCTCGACTGGTACTACCGCTTCGGCGTGTCGGAGATGTTCCCCGATAAATGGGAGCGCTTCCTCGCGCCCCTCAAGACGGCGGAGGAGCGCGCCGACCCGGTGCGCGCCTATCGCGCGCTGCTCACCGGCGAGGACGAGGCGGCGAAGCTCGCCGCCGCCCGCGCGTGGTCCACCTGGGAGGGCGAAACCATCACCCTGCTGCCGAGCCCCGAGCTCTCGACCGCCTTCGCCGACGGGCACTATGCGCTGGCCTTCGCCCGCATCGAGAACCACTATTTCTTCCACGACGCCTGGCTGGAGAACCGCCAGTTGTTGCGCGACGCGCACAGGCTCAAGGGCATTCCCGGCGCCATCATCCATGGCCGCTACGACATGCCCTGCCCGGCGCGCTACGCCTGGGAGCTGCACAAGGTGTGGCCCGATGCCGAGTTCCACCTGATCGAGGGCGCCGGCCACGCCTATGACGAGCCCGGCATCCTCGACCGGCTCATCCGCGCCACCGACAAGTTCGCCGGCTGATCCAGGAGACGACGATGACGGATATCTCCCGCCGCGCGCTGCTGGCGCTCGGCGCCGCCTTGCCACTCTCCTCGCTGGCGCGCGCCGCGGAAGGCGACTTCCAGCGCCGCGCCGCCGCGATCTTCCCGCCGCTGATGAAGGCGCACGATATTCCCGGCCTCGTCGTCGGCCTCTCGCGCGACGGCCGGCACGAGTTCTTCGCCGCCGGCCTCACCGCCCGCAAGGACGGCAGGCCTGTCGATCCGGACACGCTGTTCGAACTCGGCTCGGTGTCGAAGACCTTCAACGTCGCGCTGGCCGCGCTCGCCGCGGGACGCGGGCGCCTCGCGCTCGACAGGCCGCTCGCCGAGGTGCTGCCGCGCTTCAAGGGCACCGCCTTCGGCGCGCTCACGCCCATCGATCTCGCCACCCACGCCACCGGCGGCATGCCGCTGCAGGTGCCGGACGGCGTGACCACCGACGCCGCGCTGATGGACTGGCTCGCCGCGTGGAAGCCGGCCGCGCCGCCGCAGACGCGCCGCTCCTATTCCAACATCAGCATCGGCATGCTCGGCCGCGTCACCGCGCGCGCGCTCGGCACCAGCTACGCCGAGGCGGCGCAGGGCACGCTGTTCCCCATGCTCGGGCTGAAGGCCACCTATATCGACGTGCCGGCGAGCGCCAGGGCGCGCTACGCCATGGGCTACAACCGCGCCGACAAGCCGGTGCGCGTCACCCCCGGCCTGCTCGACGCCGAGGCCTATGGGGTGAAGTCCTGCGCCCGCGACATGCTGCGCTTCCTCGACGCGCATCTCGGCACCGTCGACATCCCGCCCGAGCTTTCCCGCGCGTTGGCCCTCACCCGCACCGGCTATTTCGAGACCGCCAGCTATGTGCAGGACATGGTGTGGGAGCAGTACCCATGGCCGCTCGGGCTCGACCGGCTGCTCGCCGGCAATTCGATGAACATGGCGACGAAGGCGCAGCCCATCACCCGGCTCATCCCGCCCCTGGCGCCGCAGAGGGACGTGTTCATCAACAAGACCGGCTCGACGGCGGGCTTCGGCGCCTATGCGGTAATGCTCCCCGCGCAGCGCACCGGCCTCGTCGTCCTCGCCAATCGCGGCTACCCGAACGGCGAGCGGGCGAAGGCGGCCTATGGGCTGATCGAGGGCCTCGCGAGGCGCTGAAGGCACGGGCAGCGCGGGGTGTAGGCCCCCTTGCATCCCCGGCTCATCTGACCGATATAGGCGGCGGGAGGTTGGCGGTGGACGAGCCACTCGCCAACCGGGTCAGGTCCGGAAGGAAGCAGCCCCAACGAGCCCGGATCGGGTCTCTGTCCAGCCTCCCACCTCATCCCGACTTTTGGCCGATGACGCACGCCGCTCCGCAAGGCGGGGCGTGCCGGTGGACGTCATCAACCAAAGCAACGTCATGCCCGGACTTGATCCGGCCATCCACGCCTTTCCGCCGGCACCCGGTCCCAAGTCGTGGATGCCCGGATCAAGTCCGGGCATGACGGCACGCAGTGGACAGGCCGTCCCAATGCCTGCCACCCGAAGCGAGGCCACGGCGTGCCTCGGCTTCCGATGGCGACACCCGCAACCCCATCCCCCGGATTTTCCCCGGCTGCGGCACAGGGGCGTTGCCTCATCGTCGCCGGTCGATGCTATGAAGGACGTCATGAGCGCCGACCGCCCCGACACGCCCGACCTCACCCACGCGCCCGACGAAGGCGTCGGGTTCGGTTTCGACCTCGGGCACGCGCCGGCCCCCACCTCCGGTGCGGCGGCCGCGCCCTATCGCGTGCTCGCGCGCAAATACCGGCCGCAGACCTTCGCCGACCTGATCGGCCAGGAGGCGATGGTCCGCACGCTCTCCAACGCATTCACCTCCGGGCGCATCGCGCAGGCCTATATCCTCACCGGCGTGCGCGGGGTGGGGAAGACCACCACCGCCCGCATCCTCGCCCGCGCGCTCAATTACGAACCGGCCGACGGCCCCGCGGGCGGCGGTGCGCCGACGCTCGACATGCCCACGCTCGGCCGCCACTGCCGCGACATCATCGAGAGCCGGCACGTCGACGTGCAGGAGATGGACGCCGCCTCCAACACCGGCATCGGCGACATACGCGAGATCATCGAGGCGGCGCGCTACAAGCCGGTGCTGGCGCGCTACAAGGTGTTCATCATCGACGAAGTCCACATGCTCTCCACGGCGGCCTTCAACGGGCTGCTGAAGACGCTGGAGGAGCCGCCGGAGCATGTGAAGTTCATCTTCGCCACCACCGAAATCCGCAAGGTGCCGGTCACCGTGCTCTCGCGCACGCAGCGCTTCGATTTGCGCCGCGTCGAGGCCGGCGCGCTGGCGCGGCACCTGCGCGCCATCTGCGACGCGGAAGGCGTGGGCATCGACACGGAGGCGCTGAGCCTCGTCGCCCGCGCGGCGGAAGGCTCGGTGCGCGATGCGCTCTCGCTGCTCGACCAGGCCATCGCTCATGCGGGCGGCATGGTGCATGGCGAGCAGGTGCGCGCGCTGCTCGGGCTGGCGGATCGCGGGCGGGTCATCGACCTGTTCGAGGCGCTGATGAAGGGCGACGTGGCGCAGGCGCTGACCGAGCTGCGCGAGCAGTATGATTCCGGCGCCGACCCGGCGGTGGTGATCGCGGATCTGGCCGAGTTCACCCATCTCGTCACCAAGCTGAAGATCATCCCCGAGACCGCGGACGACCCGGCACTGGTCGAGGCCGAGCGGGTGCGCGGGCGCGATTTCGCCAAAGCGCTGTCCATGCGGGTGCTGGCGCGGGCCTGGCAGATGCTCACCAAGGGCCTTTCCGAGGTGCAGCAGGCGGCGAAGCCCATGCAGGCGGCGGAGATGGTGCTGGTGCGCCTCGCCTATGCGGCTGACCTGCCCACCCCGGACGAGGCGCTGCGCCGCCTGCGCGAGGGGTCGAGCGAGCCGGCCGGGCGTCCCGCTGGCAATGGCGGCGGTAGCGGCAGTGGTGGCGGCGGAGCCGCTCCCTCCGGTGGCGGCTCGGCGATGCTGGCGACCGCCCCCCGCGCGTTCTCCCCAGCCCCGGCTCCCGCGGCTGCACCCAGCGCGGCGAGCCATCTCTCCGTCGCCGCGCGCGGCACCCCGAGCCCCGCTCCCTCACCCGCCGTCGCGCCGCAGCCGGCGCCGGGCATGGCCATCGCCACCTTCGAGGAACTGGTGGCGCTGGCGTCGCAGAAGCGCGACCTGCGGATGAAATTCGCGTTGGAAAACAACGTGCGCCTCGTCGCCTTCGAGGACGGCAAGCTGGAGGTGGCGCTCGTCGCCGGCGGCTCGCCGAACCTGATCCAGGAACTGCAGGGCAAGCTCGGCGAATGGACCGGCCGGCGCTGGCTGGTCGCCCTGTCGCGCGAGGAGGGCGAGCCGACGCTGGCCGAGCAGGCGAAATCCGCCCGCGACGCGATGATGACCGGCGTGCGCGCCGACCCGCTGGTGGCGGCCGCGCTCGCCCGCTTCCCCGGCGCCTCAATCGTCGATGTGCGCACGCAGATCCCCGACGACGTGCCGCCCGCGGCCTCGCCGGACGACTACGAGGCCATGGCCGCGCGCGACGAGCCGGGTCCGGACGACGAAATCGAGTTCTAAAGTGAGGAGCCCCGCATGAAAGACCTTCTCGGCATGATGTCCAAGATGAAGGAGATGCAGGCGCGCATGGAGCAGCTGCACGCCGACCTGGAAGCCACCGAGGTCGAGGGCGCGGCCGGCGGCGATCTGGTCAAGGTGACCCTCTCCGCCAAGGGCGCGATGCGCGGCATCCGCATCGACCCGAGCCTGCTCA
The DNA here is from genome assembly GCA_029239875.1 of Xanthobacteraceae bacterium. Classification (GTDB taxonomy): domain Bacteria; phylum Pseudomonadota; class Alphaproteobacteria; order Rhizobiales; family Xanthobacteraceae; genus Ancylobacter. The sequence continues at coordinate 147,023 of JARBUD010000007.1, forward strand.
ACCCCGACGAGGCGGAGATCCTCGAGGACCTCATCGTCGCCGCCCACAAGGAAGCCTTCAGCAAGGGCGAGCGCGTGGTGCAGGAGAAGACCCAGGCGCTCACCGCCGGCCTGCCGATACCGCCGGGGCTGAAGCTGTTCTGAGGGCGGGGGCCTCCCGCCCCTGCAGTCGTCATCCCGGCCGAGCGAAGCGAGAGCCGGGATCGCTCTCCATTCTGTTTACGATCCCGGATCGGTCCTACGGACCGTCCGGGATGACGATGTTTCAAGCAAGGACTTGGCCCGGCCATCCACGGCTTCCCGCAGGCACCCGCCCCCAAGTCGTGGATGCCCGGCCCAAGGCCGGGCATGACGGCATTCAGCGCTTCCCCGCCCCTTCCACGATCCCCATCACCGCCGCGGAAATCGCCTCGGCCTGCGCCGTCAGCGGGCCCTCGATCCGGCCGTAGAGCGCGAACACCGCCGGCTGCACCACGCAGCCGAGCGCCATGGCGGCGGTGAGCGTCGCCCGCTCGGAGCTCAGCCCCGCGCCGCGCAGCAGATGCGCCACCGCTTCCACCACATTCGCCTCCGGCCCGTCGGGCACCGAGCCGAGATGTTCGTGCTGGTGGATGAGCAGATAGGCGAACAGCGCCGGCTCGGCGTCGAACAGCCGGCAGGCGAGGCCGACCACAGCGGATATCTTGGCGCGCAGATCCGTCTCCCCCGCGTCCACAGCGCAGATATCTCCCGCCAGCGCGGCGTAGCGGGAGAGGAAGAGCTCGCGCGCCAGCTCCTCCTTGGAGGGAAAGTGCCGATAGAGCGCGCCCTCGCTCACCCCTACGCCCTGGGCGATGTCGCGCACCGAGGTGCCGGCCACGCCCTTCTGCGCGAACAGCTCCAGCGCCACCGCCTCGATGCGCGCGCGTGTGTCCGTCCCGTCGCGCCCGCGGCGGACGCGCGGGGGAACCCGCGCCGGGGTGTTCATGCGCTGTCCCCGGCCGGCACCATGCCGCGCGCGGCGATGGCCTCGAGCGCGATCACCCGCGCCTTGGTGAAGTCGACCTTGCCGGAGCCGAGCAGCGGCAGCTCCTCCATTGGCAGGATCTCGGCCGGGATCATCAGCTCGGTCACGCCGAGCTCGCGGCCATGCGCCTGCAGCGCCGCACGGGTGAGGTCGGCCGCAGTGGTCAGTAGGATGATGCGCTCGCCGCGCCGTGCGTCCGGCACCGCCACGGCGACGTGCTCGGCATCCGGCCGCAGCGCCGAGACCATGGAATCGATGGCGGCAAGAGAGATCATTTCGCCGGCTATCTTGGCGAAGCGCTTCACCCGGCCGCGTATGGCGACGAAGCCGTCCTCGTCGAGGGCGACGATATCGCCGGTGTCGTACCAGCCCATCTCCGGCGGCTCGATCACGCCCGGCTTCTCCGCGCGCAGATAGCCGAGCATCACGTTCGGCCCGCGCACCTGCAGCCTTCCGCCCTCGTCGATGCCGGTGACCGGCTCCAGCCGGTGGTGGATGCCCGGCAGCATGCGCCCGACCGTGCCGGCACGGTTGAACATCGGCGTGTTCACCGCCAGCACCGGCGAGCATTCGGTCACGCCATAGCCTTCGAGGATGCGGTGGCCGAACTTCTCCATCCACACCCGCCGCGTCTCCGCTTTCACCGGCTCGGCGCCGGCCACCACGAAGCGCAGCGAGCGGAAATCGTAGGGGTTGGCGGTGCGGGCATAGCCCATGAGGAAGGTGTCGGTGCCGACGATGGCGGTGGCGTTCGTCGCGTAGACCAGCTCCGGGATGACCCGGTAATGCAGCGGCGAGGGGTAGAGGTAGCACTTCAGCCCCGAGACCAGCGGCAGCATCAGCCCGCCGGTGAGCCCGAAGGAATGGAACACCGGCAACACGTTGAACATGATGTCCGCCGGCGAGAAGTCGATGCGTGCCGCCACCTGCGCCACATTGGTCAGGATGTTGCGGTGGGAGAGCACGACGCCCTTGGGCGAGCCCTCCGAGCCGGAGGTGAACAGGATGAAGGCCGGGTCGTCCGGGCTCGCGGGCTTGGGCGCGGCGCTCGGCAGCATGGCCGCGACCTTGTCCATGGTGGTGACGCCGGCGCGAATGTCCTCGGTCATCAGCACGCGAACATGCTTCCCGAGCTCGGCGATCTCGGCCTCCAGCCGCGCCTTCTCGACGAAGGCGCGGGCGGCGACGATGGTCTTCACCTCCGCCGCTTTGCAGGCGGCGACGAGATTGGCCGCGCCGGCGGTGTAGTTGAGCATCACCGGCACCCGGCCGTGGCGCGACAGGCCCATCAGCACCACGGAGATGCCGGCGGCGTTGGGCAGCAGCACGCCGACCTTCTCGCCCGGCACCGTTTCCTTAGCCAGTTTATCGCCGAGGATCTTCGCGCCCAGCAGCAGCTTGCGATAGGTCAGGACAGTGCCGAGCGGATCCTCGACTACGACGCGGCCCTTGCCGAGGCGGACCGCCGCCTCCTCCACCGCCTGGTAGACGGTCACGCCGGTGTGGCTGGTCTCGAAGACCAGATCGCTCATCACGTCGTAGAGCGCCGCGCCGGCGGCGCGCCGCCGCTTGCGGCCGAACAGCTCCGGATCGACCTTGAGCTTGCGCGGCGGCAGGATGGTCACGCGTACCTTGGGGAACAGGCGCTTGCGTGTCTGGTCCGGGGTCAGGCGGGAGAAATAGGTCTGCTCCAACCCCTCGATGCGCACCGGCACCACCGGCGCATCGGACTTGTCGGCGACGAGGGCCGAGCCGTCATAGATCTTCATGATCGAGCCGGTGACGGTGATGCGCCCCTCGGGGAAGATCACCAGCTGCTCGCCCTGCTGCACGAGGCGGATCAGCTCGCGCGTCGCCAGCGGCCGCGTGGGATCGAGCGGGAAGGCGCGCACCAGCTTGAGGAAGGGCTTCACCCACCATTTCTGGGCGATGCCGGAATCCACCGCGAAGACCGGGTCGTTGTCGAGCAGCGCCATGATCAGCGGCGCGTCGAGGAAGCTGACATGGTTGATGGCGATGACCGAGCCGGGACCGGCTGCCTTCAGATGCTCGGCTCCCGTCACCTCGACGCGGAACAGCACGCGGAACACGACCTTGATCAGGTCGCGCAGCACCTGCCCCTGGAAGGCGCGCCCGGCCATCACCGCCACCACGAGGCAGGCGACGCCGACGATGGCGATCAGCGCCGGCGCCTTCAGACCGGCGAGCTGCAGCCCGGCGATGATCACGGCGCCCGCCACCATGAAGGCGGCGTTCAGCACATTGTTGCCGGCAACGACGCGGGCGCGCCGGTCCTCGCCGGCCTCGGCCTGCAGATAGGCGAAGGTCGGCACCACGAAGGCGCCGCCCGCGGCGGCAAGGCCGATCAGGCCGATGGCGGCATGCAGGCCCGTATAGGAGAACAGCAGCTCGTGCCAGCCGATCGGCGTCGCGGCCGGCGTCTGCGCGCCCATCAGCACGGCGAGATAGAGCGCGAACACGCCCATCAGCAGGCCGGCGGCCGGCACCAGCGCCAGCATGATGCGCCCTTCCGAGAGGCGCGCGGCCAGCGTCGAGCCGATGGCGACGCCGACGGTGAAGAGCAGCAGGAACAGCGTCACTACGCCCTCCGTGCCGCCGATGTTCTCCTTCACCAAAGTGGGCAGCAGCGCCAGCACCACCGCGCCGACCAGCCAGAACCAGGAGACGATCAGCGCCGCGCGCCAGATCGGCGGGCGAGCCTTGATCTCGCCGAGCAGTTGCATGGTGCTGCGCCAGATATTGGCATCGATCTTCAGGTCCGGTGCGCCGGGCAGGGTGCGGGGAATGGCCCGCGCGCACAGCCAGGCGACGACGGCGAAGGCGAACGTGAAGAAGGCCACCGACCAGTCGCCGGTATGGGTGATGGCGATGGCCCCGCCCACCGTGCCGGCGAGGATGGCGGCGAAGGTGGCGGTCTCGATCAGCGCATTGCCGGCGACCAGCTCCTCCTTGGCGAGGTGGTCGGGCAGGATGCCGTATTTCACCGGCCCGAACAGCGCGCTCAGCGTGCCCATCATGAACAAGCCGAAGAACAGCGTCGGCACCGATTGCAGCACGAAGCCGGCGCTGGCGATCAGCACGATCCAGATTTCGGCGAACTTCACCCGCCGGGCGATCAGCGACTTGTCGTAGCGGTCGGCGAGCTGGCCGCCGAGGCTGGAGAACAGGAAGAAGGGCAGGATGAACACGGCGCCGGCGAGCGTCACCAGCGCGGCGCCGTTCTCATGGGCGATGCCGTAGAGGATCAGCAGCGCCATCGCGTTCTTCACGAAGTTGTCGTTGAACGCCGCGAAGAACTGGCACCAGAACAGCGGGGCGAATCGCCGTGCCGCCATAAGCCGCGTGAACATGCCCCATCTCCCGACTCGATTTATGTCAGTGAACGATCACTTACATAAAAATCGACAGCCGTCAATTGCATTCCCATAGGTCAGATTCAGAGGAACGTGCCGAGCAGCGCCGCCACGAGCAGCGCGCCGTCATGCGCGGCGAGCTGGAGGCGCGAGGGTGTGCCCTTGGCGTGCAGCATCAGCGTCGCGGCGAGGGTCGCCAGCGACCAGCCGGCGCCGACCGCGAGGAAAGCAGCGGTGATTGCGGCCACGCTTCCCGCATGCGCCGCCACGACCGCCGAGATGAGGCACAGCGCGGTGGCGGCGAGCACCAGCCTTTCCGCCCCAAGGCGCGCGGCCAGCACCCCGCCAGAGAGCGCCGGGGCGTACATCGCCACCACGTGCCAGGCTACGACGCCGGAGATCAGCGGCACGCCGACCCCGCAGCCGGCGAGCGACAGCGGCGCGCCGGCCATGGTGGCGGTCATCGCGCCCCAGGCCGCCGCTGCCAGCAGGGTCGGAAGGAAGACGACCTTCCACGCCAGAGGCTTGGCGGGCGCCGCGTCCTGCATCGCCGCAACGGTCAGTTCGGCATGGGAGAAGCGCGCCTCCGGCAGGGTCACCGCGAAGGCGAGCGCGCCGAGCTGGGCGATGGCGGCCAGCACCAGCGTGCCGGCGAAGGTGTAGGGCGAGAACGCCGCCTCCGCCGCGCCGGCGAGCAGCGGCCCGGCGAGGCCGGCGAGCACGCCGGCGCCGAGCAGTCGCGCCACCGCCGCGCCCTGCCCGCCCGCTCCCGCGCCGAAGGCGGCGGCGTGGCGGTAGAACATGCCGAAGCCCTGCGCCGCGCCCAGCCACGCCGCGCCGAGCACCAGCAGCAGGAAGGCGGCGAGCATCAGCCCATAGGCGGCGATGAGACCGCCGGCGACGCCGAGGCTCGCCCCGAGCGCGAAGCCGGCGCGGCGGCCGAAGGCGTCGAGCAGGAAGCTGGCCGGCAGGCTGGCCAGCGCCGCCCCGGCGAGGAAGGCGGCGAGCGGCAGCGCCCCCAGTTCAGGGCGCGGCGCCAGCATGGCCCCCGCCAGCGGCAGCGCGCCGAGCGTCAACGCCTGCGCGAGCACCACCAGCGCGAAGCCGCCGGCGAGCCGAACCGTGCCGAGCGGGCGGCGCAGCGCGCGCGGCCCATCCTCCGGGCAGGCGCAGCCGAGACGGCCCGCGCGGGCTGCGGCCTCGTCGTAATAGTCGCTCGCGCTCATCGGCGGCCCCGCGGATCGGCGAGATCGTCATCCTGGAGCACGCGCACGGCGGCGCCGTCCATGTCGTCATATTGCCCGGCACGCAGCGACCACAGGAAGGCGGCGAGGCCGAGCAGGCCAAGGCACAGCGCCGCCGGCACCAGATAGAGCAGCACGGTCATGGGGCCTCCTTCGCAGCCGGCACACCAGTGCGGGCGCGCAGCGCGTTCAGCGTGACGATCACCGAGGAGCCGGACATGGCGAGCGCGGCGACGAGCGGCGTCACGAAGCCGCCGATGGCGAGCGGCACGGCGATCAGATTGTAGACCACGGCGATGGTCAGGTTCTGCTGCATCAGGTGGCGCGCCCTGGCGGCGACATGCAGCGCGGTGGCGACCGGGGCGAGCTTCTCGCCGAGGAACACCGCGTCGGCCTGCGCCCGCGTCACGTCGGCGGCGGTGATCGGCGACAGCGAGACATGGGCGGCCGCGAGCGAGGGCGCGTCGTTGAGCCCGTCGCCCACCATCAGCACGCGCCCGCGCGCCTCGAAGCTTTCCAGCACCGCGATCTTGCCGGCCGGGCGCAGCTCCGCCCACCAGTCGGCGATGCCGAGCGTCCGCACCACCGGCGCCACCGCCGCGGTGCGGTCGCCCGAAAGCAGCGCGACGTGCCGGCCTTCCCGCTGCAGCTCCTCGACGACGGCGACCGCATCAGTGCGTAGCGCCTGCCGCACCTCCAGCACCGCACTCTGGTGGCCGAGCCGGACGGCAACCAGCGAGGCGTCGGGCTCCTGTTCCGCGCGCTGCGCCGCCAGCCCCTCGCAGTCGCAGAAGGAAGGGCTGCCGAGCCGCGCCGGCAGGCCGTCGATGATCGCCTCGACGCCGGCGCCGCTGACCTCGCGCGCGCCCTCGACCGGGATCGCATCGGGGTGCGCGGCGGCGATGGCGCGGGCCAGCGGATGGGTGCTGGCCAAGGCGAGGCGCGCGGCCGCGTTCATCAGGCCCGGCGGCACGTCCCGGTTGGCGGCAAGCCGCGGCTCGGGCAGCGTCAGCGTGCCGGTCTTGTCGAAGGCGACGGTGTCGACCTCGGCCAGCCGCTCGAAGGCATCGCCGGAATTCAGCAATATGCCGTGACGCATCAGCGTGCCGGCCGCGACCACCTGCACCGCCGGCACGGCGAGTGCTAGGGCGCAGGGGCAGGTGATGATCAGCACCGCCACCGCGATCAGCACCGCCTGATGCACGGAAGCGCCAGCAAGCAGCCAGCCGATGAGCGACAGCAGCGCGGTGGCGTGCACCACCGGCGCGTAGAGCCGCGCGGCCCGGTCGGCGAGGCGGACATAGCGCCCGCGCGCTGTCGAGGCCTTGTCGAGCAGCCGCTCGATCTCGTCGATGAAGGTGTCCTCGCCCACCGCCGTGGTGCGCAGGCGCAGCGTGCCGTCATGGATCAGGCTGCCGGCATGCACCGCCTCACCGGGCGCGACCCTGCGCGGCAGCGTCTCGCCGGTGACGAGGCTCTCATCGACTGCGGCGGTGCCAGACAGCACCACGCCGTCCACCGGCACCCTCTCGCCGGCGCGCAGCATCACCTCGTCGCCCGGCTTCACCGCCGCGGCGGGTACGGTGACGAGCGTGCCGTCGGCTTCAATGCGGTTGGCGGTGGTGGCCTTGAGCGCCGCGAGGTTGCCCGCCTCCGCCCGCGTCTTGCGGCGCATGGCGTGGTCGAGATAGCGGCCGGTGAGCAGGAAGAACAGCAGCATCACCGCCGAGTCGAAATAGGCGTGCTCGGCATGGTTCAGCGTCTCGAACACGGAGACGCCGAGCGCCAGCGTGACGCCGAGAGAGATCGGCACGTCCATGTTGAGCGAGCGGGCCTTCAAGGTGCGGAAGGCGCTCTGGAAGAAAGGCTGGCCGGCATAGGCCGCCGCCGGCAGGGCGATAACCGCCGAGAGCCAGTGGAAGAGGTCGCGCGTTTCCGGCGTGATGTCGGTCACGTTGCCCGACCACACCGACACCGACAGCAGCATGATGTTCATCATGGCGAAGCCGGCGACCGCCAGGCACCGCAGCAGATGCCGCGAGGTGGCGTGCTCGATCGCCTCCAGTCGGTCGGCCTCGAAGGGATAGGCGCGGTAGCCGGCACGCACCAGCGCCGCCATCACCGCGGCCGGCTGCGGCACGGCCTTCGCGTCCCAGCAGACGGTGAGACGATGGGTGGTGTAGTTCAGGCGGGCGCGGACCACGCCCGGCGCGGCCTCGGCGGCGTCCTCAATCTCGTCGATGCAGGCAGCGCAGTCGACGCCCTCGATGGCGAAGGCCATCTCCGCCTGCCCGGCCGGGTCGCGGTGCAGGAACAGCGAATAGTCCTGCGCGGGCTCCTCTACCGTGGCGGCGCCCATGGCGGGAAGATCAATGACCTGAGCGCCCATCGCCATCACTCACCTGACGATCACCCGATTGGTGGAACGGAACAGCCGCTCGCCGTCCCGGTTCAGCTCGATCACGAGGTCCCACTGGCCCGCCGGGACATGCTCGTCGGCGCGCCAACGGCCGGCGCCGGTGGGGGCCGGATCGAGCACGACGTCGTAACGCCGGTCGGTGGGATGATGGAAGCGCACCACCGCCTCGGCGCCGGTGACGGGCCGTCCCGTGGCGTCCTGCGCGCTCACCTCGACGCGGCCTTCGCCGATATGGGCGGAGACCTGCCAGTGCCGCGCCGCCTGCGCGACGGCGGCCTCGCTCTCCTGGCGGAAGGCAAGCCCGGCCTTGTACGCGCTTTCCGTCTCGACCCCGCCGAAGCTGGTCACCGCGGCGCGCACCAGGAAGAAATTGGCGACGAAGATCACGCCGAAGAAGCCGACGAAGCAGAGGAGCACGAACCGGCCGGTGATGGGCCGACCAGCGTTGCCGTCGAGCGGGGTGGCGCGCGAGGCCATGGCGGTTCTCCGTTCTCAGGGACCCTTGAAGTGGTCGGGCGCGATCGAGGTCTCGCCGCCGGCCACGTCGGTGATCTTGAAGGTGACGGGCAGCGAGGCGCCCAAAGGTAGCTTGGCGTGGGTGGAGACCAGCGCCCGCAGCTCATAGGTCTGGTCTGGGCCGACCTCGACCACCGGCCGGCCGTTCTCGACCTCGGAGAGACCGCCGACGACCTCCAGCTGCGCCTCCGGCACGCCCTCGACCGAGAGCGCGAAGCGGCGCGGCATGGGCTGCTTGTTGACGATGCGCAGCGTGTAGGCGTTGCGGATCGAGCCGTCGGAGAGCTGCACGAAGAGCGGGTTGCGGTCGTGGATGGCCGAGAGCCCCTCCGAGCCGCGCATCGCCAGCGCCGCCACCATGATGCCGCCGACGACGGCGATCAGCGCGGCGTAGAGCACGGTGCGGGCGCGGAACACCTTGGTCACCGGCGGCAGGCCCTTGATGCGCCGCTGCACGTTCATCTCGGTGTCGTAGGCGATCAGCCGCGTCGGCCGGCCGATCTTCTCCATCACCGTATCGCAGGCGTCGATGCACAGGCCGCACTGGATACAGGCGAGCTGGCTGCCGAGGCGGATGTCGACGCCGGTCGGGCAGGCGGCGACGCATTGCCGGCAGTCGATGCAGTCGCCCGCAGGCAGGCCCTCTAGCTTCAGCGCCTCGGTCTTCTTCAGCGAGCCGCGCGGCTCGCCGCGGTCATAGCGATAGGTGACGTTGAAGGCGTACTCATCCGTCAGCGCCGCCTGGATGCGCGGCCAGGGGCACATATAGGTGCACACCTGCTCGCGCAGGTGGCCAGCGAGCACATAGGTGGTGAAGGTGAGAATGCCGATCCAAAGATAGGCGACCATCGGCCCCTCGCCCTTGAGGAGCTGCATGGTCAGGGTCGGCGCGTCGGCGAAGTAGAGCACCCAGGCGCCGCCGGTCCACCACGCCACCATCAGCCAGAGGAAGTGCTTGGCCGCGGCCTCGAAGGCGCGCTGGACCCTGGAGGCGTTCTTGAGCTTCTCGCGGCGCTGGCGCGGGTCGCCCTCGACCAGGCGCTCGATGACCTGGAACAGGTCGGTCCACACGGTCTGCGGGCACAGATAGCCGCACCAGATGCGCCCGGCCACTGCGTTCATCAGGAACAGCACCAGCGCGGCGAGGATCAGGAGACCGGTGACGTAGTAGATCTCCTGCGGCCAGATCTCGATGAAGAAGAAGTAGAAACGCCCGTTGACGAGGTCGACGAGCACCGCCTGCGAGGGAGCGTTCGGCCCGCGGTCCCAGCGCACGAAGGGCAGCAGGTAGTAGATCCCGAGCGTGACGAGCAGCAGCGTCCACTTGATGCGCCGAAAGGTGCCGCGCACGGCGATCGGGTAGATCTTGCGCCGCGCCTCGTAGAGCGGGAGGTCGTCGTCCGCGTCCGCCGCGAAGTTTTCCGACTTGGTCGCCACGTTCATGTCGCTGCCCGAAACCTGTTTCGGGTAGTTCTAATCCTGCCCCGCGCCGGGGTTCATCCGGGCCTTGCCGAGCGGGAAAATGCTTATGTGGCGGGACGCCGCTGGGACGCCCCGTCACATTGCGAGCTCATCGAAACGCTGACGGCGGGACGCGCGGAGTGATCTCCGTCCTGCATCCCGCCGCATCGCCTCGACCATCTCTGCGCTTCGCTATTTTCCGCCCCCCAGCGAATGCACATAGACGGTGAGGGCCTTGATCGTCGTCGGGTCGAGACGGCCCGACCAGGCCGGCATCAAGCCGGCGCGGCCATTGGTGATGGAGGCGATCACGCTGTCGCGGTCGGAGCCGAACAGCCAGATGCCGTCGGTGAGGTTCGGCGCGCCGAGCTCCGGATTGCCCTTGCCGTCCGCACCGTGGCAGGCGGCACAATTGGCCTCGAACACCTCCTTGCCCTTGGCGAGGTCAGGCGTCACGCCGGCCGGAACGGCCAGGTTCGAGAGCGAGCGCACATAGTCCGCCGCCGCCACGATCTCGGGCCGCTGCAGCATGCCGTCGCGGCCGAAGGCCGGCATATCGCCGACATGCGCCTCGGCGTCGGCCGAACGGGCACCGTGCAGGATGGTCTGCTGGATCTGCTCCAGCGAGCCGCCCCACAGCCAGTCGTCGTCATTGAGGTTCGGATAGCCCTTGGCGCCCGCGCCGCCGGCACCGTGGCAGGGCGCGCAATTGTCGCCGAAGGCCGCCCTCCCCTGAGCGCGCGCAAAGGCCAGCAGCTCGGGGGTCTGCTCGATCTCCTCGAGCGAGGCGGCGGCGAGCTTGTCGCCGAAGGCCGCGCGCTGGGCGCGCAGGTCGGCGAGGTCGGTCTGGATCGCCTCGCGCGACTTCCAGCCGAGCACGCCATAGGTATAGCTGGTCACCAGCGGCCAGGCCGGATAGGCGATCCAGTACAGCACCGACCAGAGAATGGTGAGGTAGAACACCCACAGCCACCAGCGCGGCAGCGGATTGTTCAGCTCGCGGATGCCGTCCCATTCATGGCCGGTGGTCGAGATGCCGGTGACGGCGTCGACTTCATGTTTGTGCGTGTCGGCCATGGTCAGTCCTCGCTCAGAGGCAGGCGGGCGGCGTGCTCGAATTCTCGTCTGCGCTTCGGCGAGAGCGCGTAGGCGAGCACGCAGGCAAAGATGCCGACGAAGTAGAGCAGGCCCCAGGTCTGGGCGAACTCGGCGAAGGCGCGGTAGGTCTCGTTCATCTCATTGCCCTCATTGCGCTCAGCGTATGTTCGCCTTGTCGTCGTAGAGCTTGAAGTCGACCATGGTGCCGAGCGCCTGGAGGTAAGCGATCAGCGCGTCGGCCTCGGTCAGCTCCGCCGGGTTCCCGTCGAAGTCGCGCTGCTGCGCGCCCGGGTAGCGCTTCTGCAGCGCCTCGGCGTCGGCGTTTGGGTCGGCCTGGGTACGCAGGTCGGCGAGCGCGCTCTCGATCATCTCGTCCGAATAGGGCACGCCGAGCGCGGCGTTGACCTCGAGGTCGCTGGCGATGTCCCCGGCCTTCAGCCGGTCCTGCGCCAGGAAGGGGTAGCCCGGCATGATCGAGCCCGGCACCACCGAGCGCGGATCGGCGAGATGCTGGCGCTGCCACTCGTCGGAATATTTGTTGCCGACGCGGGCGAGGTCCGGCCCGGTGCGCTTGGAGCCCCACTGGAAGGGGCGGTCGTACATGCTCTCGGCCGCAAGCGAGTAGTGGCCGTAGCGCTCGACCTCGTCGCGCAGCGGGCGGATCATCTGCGAGTGGCAGTTGTAGCAGCCCTCGCGGACGTAGATGTTGCGCCCGGCGAGCTCCAGCGGGGTGTAGGGCCTGACGCCCGAGACCTTCTCGATGGTGCTCTTCAGGTAGAACAGCGGCACGATCTCGACGAGGCCGCCTATGGCGACCACGATGAGGATGCCGATCAGCAGCCAGATCGAGTTCTTCTCGAAGAAGGCGTGCTTGGCCCAGATCGACTTCTTGGGCGCGTGGGGTGCGGCGGCGTCAGCCATGGTTCGTCCTCACTCCGCCGGCAGAAGGGCGGGATTGCGCACGCCGGTATCGGCGGCCGCCGCCTCGGGCTCGCGGATCGTCATGTAGATGTTGAAGGCCATCAGCAGGGCGCCGATCAGGAACAGCACGCCGCCCACCGCACGGATGATGTAGAAGGGGTGCATCGCGTCGACGGTCTCGATGAAGGAATATTCGAGGAAGCCGAGCGAGGTGTAGGCGCGCCACATCAGGCCCTGGAGGATGCCCGCCACCCACATCGCCGAGATGTAGAAGACGATGCCGATGGTCGATATCCAGAAGTGCCAGTTGACCAACTTGAGCGAATACAGCTCGCGCTTGTTCCACAGCCACGGCACCAGGCAGTAGACGGCGCCGAAGGAGATGTAGGCGACCCAGCCCAGCGCGCCGGCATGGACGTGGCCGATGGTCCAGTCGGTGTAGTGCGAGAGCGAGTTCACCGCCTTCACCGACATCAGCGGGCCTTCGAAGGTGGCCATGCCGTAGAAGGCGACCGACACCACCATCATGCGCAGCACCGGGTCGGTCCTGAGCTTGTCCCAGGCGCCGGAGAGCGTCATCAGGCCGTTGATCATGCCGCCCCAGGAGGGCATCCACAGCATGATCGAGAAGGTCATGCCGAGCGTCTGCGCCCAGTCCGGCAGCGCGGTGTAGTGCAGGTGGTGCGGGCCGGCCCAGATGTAGAGGAAGATGATCGCCCAGAAATGGATGATCGACAGCCGGTAGCTGTAGACCGGCCGCTCGGCGCGCTTCGGGATGAAGTAGTACATGATGGCGAGGAAGCCGGCGGTGAGGAAGAAGCCCACCGCGTTGTGGCCGTACCACCACTGCACCATCGCGTCCTGCACGCCCGCCCACACGATGTAGGACTTGGGCGAGAACACCGACACCGGGATGCTGGCATTGTTGCCGAGGTGCAGCATGGCGATGGTGACGATGAAGGCGAGGTAGAACCAGTTCGCCACGTAGATGTGGGGCTCCTTGCGCCGCCAGATGGTGGCGAGGAAGACCATGAGGTAGGCCACCCAGACGATGGTCAGCCACAGGTCGGCGTACCATTCCGGCTCGGCGTATTCCTTGCCCTGGGTGATGCCGAGCAGATAGCCGGTGCCGGCGATGACGATGAAGAAGTTGTAGCCGAGCACGACGAACCAGGGCGCGAGGTATCCGGCGAGCCGGGCGCGGCAGGTGCGCTGCACGACGTAGAAGGACGTACCGATCAGCACGTTGCCGCCGAAGGCGAAGATCACCGCGGAGGTATGGAGCGGGCGCAGCCGGCCGAAGGCGGTCCAGGGCAGGTCGAAGTTCAGCGCCGGGAAGGCGAGCTGGAAGGCGATGATCACGCCGATCAGGAAGCCGGCGATGCCCCAGAACACGGCGGCGATGGTGCAGAACTTCACCGGGCCGAAATTGTAGTTCGGCTTGCCGTCGATCTCGAGCGGCGGCAGCGTCGCCGGCCGGTCGGTGTAGCGGTTGAGGATGACGAACACCGTCGCCAAGCTCGCCAGGGCCGAGAGATAGGCGTGGAAGGCATAGGCGCCGTCCGTCGCCTTCGCCGCGACGACGAGGCAGGCCAGCGTCAACAAGGCGAAGACGACGGCGAGGCCGCCCTCGCCGAAGCTCATGTGCTTGCCGCCGTCATCCGGCTCCCTGGTGCCCGGTGCGCCCGGACCGTCGGCGCTGATCTCTTGCCTCATGCGACCCTCCACGTTCCGCAGAATCTGCCGATCGGCATGATCTGGAACGACTCCATCCTGTCGGGCCGAGCATTCGCGCCGCCGGGGCGCGGCGACCTTGATAAAGGTCAAGGCTAAGGGTCTTCACGGAGGCGCGGGCCGGCGGCCGGATGTCGCGGCTGGCCGCGTTGGAACCACACGCCGCCCGGCCGAGTGCGACGAGAGCCGGGATCGCTCTCCGTCTGAAGACGCTCCCGGATCGCCCGCGAGGCGTCCGGGATGACGGCATCGGGCACGCCGGCCTTGCGGCCATTCCGCGATGGCGTCTAAGACGAAGCACGCCGCTGACGCGGCGGTCAGGAGACAGGCAGCGCATGATCCGTTTTCTCTTCCGCTTCGTCGGGCTGTGGATCCTTGCCGGCGGCTTCGTCGCGCTGGTGCTGGACGGCGTGCGCTCCATCGCCTCTTCGGAGATCGTCACCACGCCGCTCGGCGTCACCTGGCTCGCCACCAGCCCGGACTCGCTGGCGCGCTTCCAGGGTTTCGTCGAGACCAGCGTCTCCCCCGCCGTGTGGGAGACCGCCGCCGTGCCGGTGCTCAACGCGCCGCTCTTCGTCGTGCTCGGCGTCCTCGGCCTCCTGCTCATGCTGATCGGCCACAAGAAGGGCGAGTAGCGCCCGCCCTCGCGCAAACGCCCGACAATCCCCATATTGGGGACATCCAAATAAGAAGGGATGTTCCCCCATGTTCTTCTTCAAGAAGAGTCTCGACCTTCCGACCCCGGAAGAGGCGCTGCCCGGCCGCGCCTCCGCGCTGCCCACGGCCACCAGCCATTTCGTCTCCGGCCGCGCGCTCAAGGGTCCTTACCCCGAGGGTTTCCAGACCGCCATCTTCGCGCTGGGCTGCTTCTGGGGCGCCGAGCGCAAGTTCTGGCAGACGCCCGGCGTCCATGTGACCGCCGTCGGCTACATCAACGGCATCACGCCGAACCCGACCTATGAGGAGACCTGCACCGGCCGCACCGGCCATGCCGAGGCGGTGCTGGTGGTCTACGATCCGGCCAAGGTGAGCTACGAGCAGCTGCTGAAGCTGTTCTGGGAGAGCCACGACCCGACGCAGGGCATGCGGCAGGGCAACGATGTCGGCACGACCTATCGCTCCGGCATCTATGTCACCTCCCCCGAGCAGCGCGCGGCGGCGGAGGCGAGCAAGACCGCCTATGAGGCCGTGCTGAAGGCCAAGGGCTTCCCGGCGATCACCACCGAGATCGTCGACGCCCCGACCTTCTACTTCGCCGAGGACTACCACCAGCAGTACCTCGCCAAGAACCCGGGCGGCTATTGCGGCCTCGGCGGCACCGGCGTCTCCTGCCCGATCGGCACGGGCGTCGCGGCCTGACGAACGAACTTGCGGATCCCCGGGGCACCCGCCCCGGGGATTTTCATTTGTAGAAGCCCTCGCGCAGATTGATACCGCGCTCCAGCCAGAGCTTCATGGCGCAGAGCATGCCGGTCCAGCCCTCGCAATTGCCGTAGGAAGCCTTGAGGCCTTCCGGCGTCGGGCTCCAGCCGCTCTCGCTGATGCGCACCAGCGTGCGCCCGTCCTCCAGCGGTTCGAAGGTCATCGTCACCGTGGTGCGCCGCGCACCGGAGGCGTCAGGCTCCGCCGAGCCTGGCGCCGCGTTCCAGCGCAGCACGATCCGCCGGTCCTGCTCGACCTCCACCACATGCACCGGGTAGGCGCCGGGGAAATCGTGGAAATCCCAGGTGACCACCGCGCCGGGCGCCAGCCGCCCCTTGGCGCCGCCGGTGGTGAAGAAATGCGAGAGCTTGTCCGGATTGACCACGGCCTCGAACACCTCGTGCACGGGCTTGGCGATGCGGCCGCCGACGGTGAATTCCGGTTCCATTACGGCTTCTCCCTCTATCGCCGCACGACGATATGTTATAAAAACACAACATGTCAATCGACAACGCTGACGACGCCCTGTTCAAGGCCCTCGGCCACCGCGCCCGCCGGCGCCTGCTCGACGCGCTGAAAGCCGGGCCGCGCACCACCGGCATGCTGTGCGAGGCCATGCCCGAGCTCGACCGCTGCACGGTGATGCAGCATCTGAAAGTATTGGAGGAGGCCGGGCTGATCGCGGTCGAGCGGCGCGGGCGCGAGCGCTGGAACCACCTCGACGCCCTGCCGATCCACGCCATTCACGAGCGCTGGATCGGCCCCTATGCCGCCTATGCCGCCTCCATGCTCAGCCGCCTCAAGCGCACGGCCGAGCAGGAGGGCGGGCAACCAGCCGAAGCGGAGACGAAGGCCATCGCGCAGGACGGGTCCTGAGCCTCGGGTCGGCTCCCTCTCCGCGCCTTCCCCCTTCCCTATCGGCTTCATCCATGGCACCCATCTCGCATCAGCGAGAGGGAACATCGCGGCGCATGGAAAAGCTCATCGAACGCTTCATCTTCATCAGCCGCTGGATCATGGCGCCGTTCTATATCGGCCTGGTGATCGCGCTGCTCGTGCTGCTGTTCAAGTTCGGCAACGAGCTGTTCCACTTCGTCACCCACGCGACGCAGTTCGACGAGAGCGACACCATCCTCGGCATCCTCGCGCTGATCGACCTCACCTTCACCGGCAGCCTGGTTATCATCGTCATCTTCTCCGGCTACGAGAACTTCGTCTCCAAGATCGACGCCGAAGGCCATGCCGACTGGCCGGAGTGGATGACCAAGGTCGATTTCGCCGGGCTGAAGCAGAAGCTGCTCGCCTCCATCGTCGCCATCTCCGCCATCGCGCTGCTCAAGGCGTTCATGAATCTCGACCGCGGCGTGGACGAGAAGCAGCTGATGTGGCTGGTCATCATCCACGTCGTCTTCGTGCTGTCCGGCGTGGTTCTTGCTTGGACGGACAAGCTCTCCGAGAAGAGTCACTGATTTCCACGAATTCGCCGTTTATTGACTTCAATGAACGGCCAATCCATGTGATAAGTGGCGACTGAACAGGACGACCGATTTCGCCGATGACTGACGACGCCTTCCGCCCCCCTACCGAGCGCAACGCAGAGCAAGCCTCTGCGCGGATGGCGCCGCTCGCCCGGCTGCCGGTATTCTTCGCGCTGGCCGGGCGCCGCATCGTGCTGGCCGGCGGCTCGGAGGCGGCGAGCTGGAAGGCGGAGCTTCTCTCCGCCGCCGGCGCCGAGGTCGAGATCTTTGCCACCGAGCCCTGCGAGGATTTGCTGGCGCTCGCCGCCGATCCGCCCGGCGGGACGGTGCGGCTCGTCGCCCGCGACTGGACCGCGGCCGACCTCGCCGGCGCGGCTCTCGCCATCGGCGCCATCGAGGACGATGCGGAGGGAGAACGCTTCGCCGCCGCCGCCCGCGCGGCGGGCGTGCCGGTCAATGTCGTCGACAAGCCGGCTTTCTGCGACTTCGCCTTCGGTGCCATCGTCAACCGCTCGCCGCTCGTCGTCGGTATCTCGACCGATGGCGCCGCGCCGGTGTTCGGCCAGGCGGTGCGGGCCAAGATCGAGGCGGTGATCCCGCAGGGCTTCAAGCGCTGGGCTGAGGGCGCGCGCCACTGGCGCGCCTCGGTCGCCGCGCTCTCGCTCAGCCATCACGGCCGCCGCCGCTTCTGGGAGCGCTTCACCGAGGCTGCGCTGGAGACGCCGGAAGCCGAGCCCACCCCAGCCCTGCGCGATGGCCTTCTCGCCCGCGCCGAGAGCGAGCGTGGCGAGGCCTCGCGCGGCTCGGTCACCCTGGTCGGCGCCGGACCCGGCGACCCGGAGCTGCTCACCCTCAAGGCCGTGCGCGTGCTGCAATCGGCCGACGTCGTGCTCTATGACGACCTCGTCGCCCCGGCGGTGCTCGACGTCGCCCGCCGCGAGGCGCGGAAGATGCTGGTCGGCAAGACCGGCTACAAGCCCTCCTGCAAGCAGGACGACATCAACGCGCTGATGGTCTCGTTGGCCAAGCAGGGCAAGCGCGTCGTTCGCCTCAAGGGCGGCGACCCGATGGTGTTCGGCCGCGCGGGCGAGGAGATTTCCGCCGCCCGCAATGCCGGCATCCCCGTCGAGGTGGTGCCGGGCATCTCGGCGGCGCAGGGCGCGTCGAGCCGGCTCGCCGTCTCGCTCACCCATCGCGACCATGCGCGGCGGCTGCAATTCATCACCGCCCATGCCCGCGACGGCAAGCTGCCTGTTGACCTCGACTGGGGCGCGCTGGCCGATCCTGCCGCCACCACCGTCGTCTACATGCCCCAGCGCACCTGGGGCGAGTTGGCCGGAAAGGCCATGGCCGCTGGCCTCGATCCGGCGACGCCCGCCATCGCGGTGTTCTCCGCCACGCGGCCGGAGGAGCGGCAGGTGCCGGCCACCGTCGGCACGCTGGCGCAGGCGCTGGAGCAGGCGGTAGCGGACGGGGCGAGCGGTCCCTGCCTCATCCTGTTCGGCCACGCCATGGGCGAGGCGGCCGCCTTCGCGGGCGAGGTCGAGGATGGCGAGTCACAGGCCGCGCGGGGCTGAGACGTCCCCATTCGACGTCATCCCGGCCGAAGCGAAGCGGAGAGCCGGGATCGCCCGCCAATCCTGATGACGATCCGTGAAACAATGCGCCGTCATCCCCGGGCTTGGTCCGGGGATCCACGACTTTCCGCGGCACCCGGCCCCAAGGCGTGGATGCCCGGACCAAGTCCGGGCATGACGTCGCAAAAGAGGGAAAGCCCTTACCCGATCTTCTCTTCCAGCTTCTCGTAGAGCGGGTTCTCGGCCGCGAACACATAGTCCAGCGGGCCGACCGACACCGTCGCCGCGCCCTTCTCGCGCAGATAGACCGCGAGACCGTGCAGCGTGTCCGGCGGGCAGTGCAGCGTCACCATGCCGGACGAGGTCGGCGCGCCGAAAGGCGCGGTGGCGTTGAAGCGGCGCACCGCCTCCAGCACCACCGTGCTGTCGCAGGCGGCAAAGCGCGTCTTTACCTCGCGCATGGTCGCGGCGCGCTTGGCCGCGGTGATGCGGTCGAGCAACGCCCGCGCCGCCGCCTTTGCCTCCGGCGTCCAGTCGGCGCCGAGCGAGGCGACGAGGTTGGCCTCCGAGCGCAGCATCACGCCGTCGTCGATCACCTTCAGCGCGTTCGCAGCCAAGGTCGAGCCGGTGGTGGTGATGTCGACGATCAGCTCCGCCGTGCCCGCCGCCGGCGTGCCCTCGGTGGCGCCCAGGCTCTCGACGATGCGGTAGTCGACGATGCCGTGACGGGCGAAGAAGGCACGCGTCAGGTTCAGATACTTCGTCGCCACCCGCACGCGCCGCCCGCGCGTGGCGTGGAAATGCGTCGCCACGTCATCGAGGTCGCGCATGGTGCGCACGTCGATCCAGGCCTGCGGCACGGCGACCACGACATTGGCGTAGCCGAAGCCAAGCCCCTCCACCAGCAGCACCTTGGAATCGGCGTCGGGGATGCTCTCGCGCACCAGGTCCTCGCCGGTGACGCCGAGATGCACCGCGCCGGCGGCGAGCTGGCTGGCGATCTCGGAGGCCGAGAGATAGGCCACCTCGACGCCCTCCACGCCCGACAGCGCGCCGCGATATTCGCGGGCGCCGCGCGCCTGCGTCAGCGTCATGCCGGCGCGGGCGAAGAAGGCGGCGGCGTTCTCCTGCAGCCGGCCCTTGGAGGGCAGCGCGACGATCAGGGAGCTCATTGGCGGGCCTCCACGGCGTCGAGCCGTTCCAGCCAGACGGCGAAGCCGACCGCCGGGATCGGCACGCCGGCGCCGAGCCGGGCGAGCAGCCCGTCATAGCGCCCGCCGGCAACGAGAGGCGCGCGCGAGCCGTTCTCATGCAGCTCGAACACCATGCCGGAATAATAGTCGAGCGGCCGGCCGAAGGCGGCGGCGAAGGAGAGCCGCTCCACCTCGATGCCCTGCGCGGCGATGAAATTGGTGCGCACCTCGAAGGCGTCCAGCGCCGCGTCGAGGTCGAGCCCGGCCTCGCCGGCGAGCCTGCGCAGCGCCGCCGCGGCGACGTCCGGGTTGCCCTGGATGGAGAGGTAGCGCTCGATCACCGCCACCTTCTCCGCCGACAGCCCTTCCGCGTCGCCCGGCGCTGCCTGTTCGAGGAAGCGTTCGGCGATCTCCGAAACGCTGCGCCCGCCCACGGTCGAAATGCCGGCGATGGAGAGCAGGTCCGTCACCAGCGCATGCGCCGCGGCCGGGTCCGAGCCCGCCAGCGCCGAGAGCACGCCGGCATGGGCGGCGACGCCGCCGCCTTCCGGGCGCTGTTTGAGCGTGGCGAGGTCGGCACCGAGGTCGCCGGAGCGGGCGAAGTCCTTGATCAGGCGCCGCCGCCAGCCGGGCGGCAGGTTCAGCGCGTCGAGCAGCGTGGCGAAGAGGCCGGCATCGCCGAGCCGGATGGTCGGCTCGAACACGCCCCACAGCGCCGCGGTCTCGAGGCCGAGCGCCAGCAATTCGGCATCCGCCGCCTCGCGGTCGGGCCGGCCGAAGGATTCCACCCCCGCCTGCAGCACCTCGCCTTCCGGCGCATCCGAGCGGAACACCTTGCCGAGATAGGCGAAGTCGCGCGGCTGCGTCGCGCCGTCGGCGATATAGAGCCGGCACACGGGCAGCGTCAGGTCCGGCCGCAGGCAAAGCTCACGCCCTTCCGGATCGGTGGTGAGGAACATGGTGCGCCGCATCTCCTCGCCCGACAGGTCGAGGAAGGCGTCGGCCGGCTGGAGCACCGGCGGCTCGACGCGCGCGAAGCCGGCGCGCGCATAGAGCGCGAGCAGTTCCTCGGCGTGGCTGAAGTCGGCGGGCATGCGGCGGGTCCGGTGTTCGGATGGGTTGCGCGCTTCTAGCAAAGGGGGCCGGCGGGGTCCATGCACGCGAGATGACATGGTTGCCGCGCCTCATCGTGGCCCCTCTGGCGCGCCGCCCGACAGGCACCTATCTCACCCGCCGCCGTGCACGGAGTTCGAGGACAGAAACGATGAAAGGCGCCGTCAAGCAACTGAGCGACTGGCTCGTGGCCCACGGGCTGAACCCCGCCGATTTCCGCCTGCGCATCGAGGCGAAGACCATCACCGCCCAGCGCGACGTGCTGAAAGCCTTCAAGAGCGAGATCGAGCCCGACCTCGCACCGCCCGCGGCGCCGCACCGCAAGAGCACTCTGGAGGGCGTCGAGATCTCCGTCGAAGGCCCGCTGCACGGGTTCTGAGGGCGCCGCCTCAGCCCAGCCGGTCGCCGTGCGGCACGCCGTGATGGTCGAGCACCTCGCGCACCTTCGCCACCAGCTTGGCCTCGGGGCAGGAGAACTGCGCCGGACGGCTCTCGCGCCATTCGGCATTGTCGGTGATGGCGGCGGCGGCCTTGGCGCCCTCGATCAGGTCCTTGATCTGCACCTGTCCACTAGCGCGCTCGTCTGACCCCTGGATGACGACGCAGGGCGCGTTGCGGCGGTCGGCATATTTGAACTGGTTGCCGAGATTCTTCGGGTTGCCGAGATACATCTCGGCGCGGATTTTCGCGGCCCGCAGCCTGGCGACGAGACCCATGTAATGGGCGGTCTCGTCGCGATCCATGACCACGACGACGACCGGGCCGAATTCCGGCCTGTCCTCGGTCTTGAGATAGGAGAGCGCCGAGGCGAGGCGCGAGACGCCGATGGAGAAGCCGGTCGCCGGCACCTGTTCGCCGCGGAAGCGGCCGACCAGCCCGTCATAGCGCCCGCCGCCTCCCACCGAGCCGAAGCGCACCGGGCGGCCCTTCTCGTCCTTCACCTCGAAGGTCAGCTCGGCCTCGAAGACCGGGCCGGTGTAATATTCGAGGCCGCGAACGACGGAGGGGTCGATGCGGATGCGATCCTCGCTATATCCGGCGGCCCGACAAAGCTCAGCTATGGATTTCAGTTCTTCGGCGCCTGCCGAAGCGGTTGGGTTGTCAGCGTAATCGCGTCGGAGCTGCTCAAGCCAATCGACTTCAGAAATCGTAACAGGATCTTGGTTTATAGGCGCGGGCGTTCCGACAAGCATGGTCTTAATTATTTGCAGTATTTGCTTGCCCTCAAGATTGGCGCCGTCCGTGAAATCTCCCGAAACATCTAGTCGACCTTTCCCGAGCAATTCCTGGACGCCGCTGACTCCAATCTTGTCCAGCTTGTCGATGGCGCGCAGCACCGTCAGCCGCCGGCCGGCATTCTCATCGCCGCCGAGGCCGATCGCCTCCAGCACGCCGTCGAGCACCTTGCGGTTGTTGACCTTGATGACGTAGTCGCCGCGCCTGATGCCCAGCGCCTCCAGCGTGTCGGCAGCCATCATGCAGATCTCGGCGTCGGCCGCGACGGTCGGGGCGCCCACCGTGTCGGCGTCGAACTGCATGAACTGGCGGAAGCGGCCGGGGCCGGGCTTCTCGTTGCGAAAAACCCAGCCGGCCCGGTAGGAGCGAAAGGGCTTCGGCACGCGGTCGAAATTCTCCGCGACGTGGCGGGCGAGCGGCGCGGTGAGGTCGTAGCGCAGGCTCAGCCACTGCTCGTCGTCGTCCTGGAAGGAGAACACGCCCTCGTTCGGCCGGTCCTGGTCGGGCAGGAATTTGCCGAGCGCGTCGGTGTATTCGATGAAGGGCGTCTCCAGCGCCTCGAAGCCGTAGAGCTCGTAGACCTTGCGGATGGTCTCCAGCATCTCGCGCGTCGCGCCGAGCTCGCCCGGCCCGCGGTCGGCGAAGCCGCGCGGCATGCGCGCCTTGAGCTTGGTGGGTTTGTCCTTGGCCATCGGGCGCCGTTCCTTCGGGAATTACGGCGCGGGGTTTAGAGGATGGGGGGGAACCGGGCAAGGGAGGCATGTGGAGGGAGCCATGGCGAGGCAGGCATGGCATCGGAACATTTAAGGTTGTATGATACAACTTATGGAATGTGTGAGGGATGCTTCATGCGCCGTCCGCTGCTTCTTGCAGGTCTGGTCCTCCTCGTCGCCGGCCAAGCCCACGCGCAATATTATGGCGGCCCGCCGCCGCCCATGTTCGTCCCGCCCTTTCCGCAATACGGGCCGCCTCCCGGCATGGCGTCCGGCTACCCGGCGCAGGGCATGGCACCGATGCGCTGCGCCACCTCGGCGGGGCTGTGCATCATTCCTGGCGGCATGCCCGGCGCGCCCTGCACATGCGCCACGCCCTATGGGCCGGTCCCGGGCCAGGTCATCCGCTAGCCGCAGGTCATCCGCTGGCTGAAGGGCCGCCGGCGCGGCCGGGGCGCTTATGTGGGCGGCCTCAGCCGCCCTCGGGCTCGCCCGCTCCGCCGGCATTGCCCGGCGCCCCCGGCGGCCGCGCCTCGCCTGCCTCGTCGCCGGAAGTCGTGCCCCTCCCGCCCGATCCGGCCAGTTCGCCGCCCGGCGGCGTCACGCGCTGCGGCTTCACGTCGGTGAACAGCTTGGCCGCCTCGACGCCGAGCGCGATGGTGATCCGCTTCTGCATGTGGCTGGGCACCGGCTCGGCCAGCCGGACCCATTTATCGACGACCTCCTCCGTCTCCTGGATGCGTCGGGCGAGGCTTCGCACATCCGCGGGAGCGGCCGACGGGCTGGAGAGCGCGGCGCGCAATCCCGGCGCCCAGCGCTCGGCGCCGCTCAGCTCGACCCGCCCGAACAGCGCCGCGGCGGCGTTCCGGAAGGCGAGAGGGCCTGCTCCGACAGCATTCCCGCGCCGATGGCGATGAAGGCGACGAAGTACGAGCTTAGCGTCGCGGTGTCGTTGCTCTCGTTCTGGCCGGAAATGACGACGAATCCCGAGCGGAACAAAATGAAGACGATGATGGCGCAGGCCATGCCCTGAACCGGCTCGACGACGAGATCGGTCCATCTGTTGCTGCGGCCGGGCGCCAGATGCTTGAATAATATGTTGAGCATCGCGCCCAGCGCGCCGCCGAACAGCAGCAGCCACTGCGCCAGATAGTCCGGCGGGCTGAGGATCAGGCGCTGCGCGATGCCGCCCGTCAGGTCGTAGTAGAGACGGAAATGGGTCAGGAACTCCCAGCTCAGTTCGGTGTCTTCCACCGCCCTGCCGGTGCTCTGGACGATCTGGCCGCCGGCGATGGCGGACGGGTCTGTCCCCTCGCCGGAACCGGCAGGGGTGGCGGGAGGCTGATTGCCGGCACATTGCGGGCAGGGCGCGGCCTCGCGCGGGTTCTCGCGGGCCGGGCGGCCGCATAGGTCCGCACCGTCATATTCGGCGAAGCTTTCGGTCACGCTCCTGCCACGCCATTCGCTGGAGCAGAACGAGGTGTCCCGACCGGCTCCGCGCGCCTCGACACGCTGGCACTGGAACGCGCTTTCATGTTCCAACCGCTGGAGTTCCGGTTTGAGCTCGACCGCCAGATGCCGGTTGGCCTCAGCGATCCTGAGCAGTTGGTCCTGCAGGCGCGGGCCATAGGCCACGATGCCGTCGTTCTGGTTGCCGACCGCGGTCAGGAAGTTGGCCATGATGGTTTCCCCGAGGCTGCGAAGCGACCGGTTCTCGGCGCTCCGCAACTGGTCGGTCGCCAGCGGCGGCGGCAGGCGCAGGACCCTTCCCGCCGCGCTCGCCGTGCCCTCGAACGGAATCTTGGCGAGGAAGAAGCGGCATTGGTCGACCCGGCCGCGGGCGCGGCCGGTCTCGGCGGCGGATTCGGCAGGATCGGCGGCGGCGTCCACCATCCGCAATGCCGGACAGAACAGCGAGCAGATGCGGTCTATGCGATATCCGCGCTCGGCGACGAGGGCATTGGCTTCCTGGCGCTTGGCGGCGAACTCGGCGGCGAGCTCGCGATAGGTCTCCAGCGCATCCTGGTTCTCGTAGCTCTCCAGCAGCCGGTTCACGAGCTCGGAGGCGCGGATGTCGGAACGCGAATTGGCGAGGCGCGACTGGAATTCGATGAACGACATCAGCAGCACGACGAGAAGGATCAGGGCAACGCTCAGCACCGCGCTGATGCAGGCGATCCAGATATCGCAGCGGCGCCGGTAGGCCTGCCGCCGGGCCCGGCGCCGCGCGGCGCATTGCGCCTTGTTGCACTCCTCGGAATGGGATGCGCTGCCCGTCATGACCCTGTCCGCCCCGGCTAAAACAGCGGGCAATTATAACTTTAGGTTGTAAATTTACGAACGACAATCTTAGGATTTGGTTACCGGCAGTTCTCCGCGCGGGAAGGCGGCCCTATGCCCGCATCCCCACCGCCCGCCGCCAGCCGCGCCAAGGTCGCTCACGGCCGCATCCCCGCCGCCAGCCGCGCCTCAATGGCATCCAGCACCGGCAGTAGGTCGGCCACGCTGTCGATGACGAAATGCGCGCCGACGCGGAACAGCTTCTCGGCCGCCTGCGCCCGCACCGCCGCCAGTTCCTCGCTCGACAGCGCTTCCAGCTCCTCGCGCGAGAAACCGGCGCTGTTGCCGGAGAGCGCGAGGCCGACGGTCCAGGTGCCGGCGGCCAGCCCCTCGGCGATGCCGGGCTCGGTGTCGTCGAGCTTCACGCAGGCAGAGGGCGGCCACACGCCAATATCGGCGAAGGTGCGGTACATCATCAGCGGCGACGGCCGCCCCGCGGCGAGGTCGCCGGCGCACACCACATTGTCCGGCGCGTAGCCCGCCGCGGCGGCGAGCGGCATCAGTCTCTCCATGATCGGGCGGGTATAGCCTGTGGTGGAGCCGATCTTCATGCCGCGCCCGCGGGCCTCGGCAATCACCTCCAGAATGCCGGGGATCAGATCGGCATGGCGCGGGATCACCTCGACGTTCAGCGGCTCGAACACGGCGAGCACCGCGTCGACATCGGCCTCGGTCGGCGCCGCGCCATGCGCCTTCTGCCAGCGGGCGGAAATCTCCGGGCTCGCCAGCAGCGCCGCCACATGGTCGCGCTTGGGCAGGCCCATCGGCCCGCGCGCCTCGGGGATCGAGATGGTGACGCCGAAGCGGGAGAACGCCTCGACGAAGGCGCCCATCGGCGCGCGCGAGCCGAAATCGACCGCCGTGCCGGCCCAGTCGAGGATGAGCGCCTTGAGCATCGTAGCTTCCCCTTAACGACCTCATCCTGAGGTGCGAGCGCAGCGAGCCTCGAAGGATGCGGTTCCAGATGGACATCCTTCGAGGCCGACCTGCGGTCGGCACCTCAGGATGAGGTGGTTCTGTGACAAACCCTCAGTCGAACAGCTCGGCCACCGCCTCCTCGGCGATGGCAAATCCGGTGGAGGCGCCGGTGCCGCTGGTCACCACCACGAGGCGGATATGCTCATGCGGCCGGTCGATGAAGGCGAGGCGGTCGGGCGCGGAGGCATAGGTGCCGATCCAGCGCTCCGACACCTGCGGCCGGTGCCCGAACAAAGCGGCGTATTCGTCGAGGATCAGCTCGTCGACGAAATCGGGCGCGAAGGGATCGGGCGTCGCCGCGTAATGATGGCTGTCGCCCACCACCAGCGAGCCGTCCGCCGACTGCACCACGATGAGGTGGATGCCGTGCCTGAGGTGCTCGGCCTGCTCGGCTTCGAGGATACGCTTCAGCGGCTCGGCCTCGGGCAGCTCGGCATAGCCGAGATAGCGGCCGAGCGAGAGGTCGGTCATCACCGAGCCGGGCAGCCGGCCAAGGGCGCGGTCGCTGACGCGCAGCATGTGCAGCTTGCAGCGGGTGAGGCCGTAAAGCCTGAAGCGGTCCTCGAACAGGGTGTGGAAATCGTCGCCCGGCGCCACCACGATGCGGGAGGCCTGCACCGTGCCGGAAGAAGTATGCACGCGGCCCGGCTCGACGCCCGTCACCGCCGTCTCGCGGCGGAATTCGATGCCCTCGCCGGCGAGCCAGGCGGCGAGCCTCGGGATGGCCTGGCGCGATTCCACCCGCATGTCGTGCGGGCTCCACAGCGCGCCTTCGATCCCGCCGGTCAACGCTGGCAGGCGGGCGCGGGCCTCGTCGGGCGAGAGCAGCGCGCAGTTCTCGCCCATCTCGGTCGCCATGAAGGCATCTAGCACCGCCACCGCCTCGGGCCGGCGCACGGCGACCAGCAGACCCTGGTGGACCACCTCGATGCCGGCGGCCGGGGCGATCTCGGCCCAGATGTCGCGCGAGCGCATGGCGCGCTGCCAGCACGTCCCCCGCTGCTGGCCGGTGACGGTGACGAAGCCGAAATTGCGCACCGAGGCGCCGTTGGCCTGCGCGTCGCGGTCGATCACGACCGTTCGCAGCCCGCGCCGCCGGGCCGCAATGGCATGGCCGAGCCCGACGACGCCCGCACCGACGATGGCGAGATCGAAGCAGTCCGACATGGGTGCGTCCGGCTGGAGGGACACCAACGCTCATAGCCGCTTACGGCCATCGGCGCCACGCGATCTTCACGCCGGCGCGCAACAAGCGCGGGGTGCGCTCAGTTGGCCACGGCGGCGGAGTTGCGGATCGGCAGGCCGACGGCGGCGAGGTCGGAGCGCACCCGCCGTGCCACCGCCGGATCGGGGAAGAAACGGGCGATCATGACGTCGGGCTCGCTGCCCCAGTCCGGCACGAGGGCGACCAGCTTGCGCACATCGGCGCGCGCCGCCTCGTCCTCGCCGGCGAGATGGCTCGCCAAGGCGCGGGCGAGCAGGCCGGGGGCGTAGCCCTCCCCCATCAGCTGGTCGGCAGCTGCCGCCGCGGCCGGCGCGTCGTTCCTGAGATAGGCGGCGATGACGCGGTGATAGTCGACCCAGGGCGGCAGGCCGGGCGCGGCCTGCGCCGCCTTGGCCAGCATCGCCTCGCCGCGCTCGATCTCGCCCAGCGCCGCCAGCCGGCCGCCGAAATCGGCGAGCACGTCGACATCGTAGGGGTTCAGCGCCAGCGCCGCCTCGCCGGCCGCGATGGCGGCACCACGCTCGCCGCGGAAGAAGTGCACGTCCATCAGTACGCGCTGGGCATAGGCGCTGGTCGGGGCGAGCTCGACAGCCTGCTCGGCGGCGGCGAGCGCGCGATTCACGGCCGGCGTGCCGGGCTGCGGGTTCACGCCGTTGCGCAATTCGTCGAGATAGAGTTCCGCCAGCAGCGCATTGCCGAGGGCGAAGGTGGGATCGGCCGCCACCGCCTTCTCCAGGCATTCGCGCGCCTGCCGGTGCTCGGCCGGCAGGTAGGAGCGCCAGTAGGAATAGGCCATCAGCACGCAGCCATAGGGACCGGCGGCAGCCGTTCCGCCGGCGGCGGTGACACGGGCACGGGCACGGGCCTGGATGATGCCGTAAGGCTCGGCGATGGCGGCCATGATGTCGCGCACCAGCGCCACCTCGGAGGCGGTGGCATCGCTGCCGCGCCTCAGGCTGTCGAATTCGCGCGACCACACGATGGTGCCGTCGCACAGGTCGGAGAGCCGCAGCAGCACGGAGATGCTGCCGTCGTCATGGTTCTCCACGAGGCCAGCGAGGGCGAAGACCGAATAGGGCGAGACGCCCTCCGCGCCGCAGCTCAGCGCCGGCCGGGCGTCGGGGCTCGCCAGCACGTCGAGCAGGTCGAAGCGCGCCAGCGCGTCGCGCACCCGCACCTCGATGGCGCGGGCGGTGAAGTCGCCGCTGCTGACCGCGCCGGCGCTGCCGGCGATCTCGCTGGGCGGCAGCGGCACGCCGCCGGTGGCGTCGAAGTCGCGCACCTCGACCATCGGGATGCCGAGCCGGTTGGTGCGCTCGAGCGGCTGCCAGGCGGCGCCGGTGATGAGGGCGCGCAGGCCGAGCGGATCGGCTCCCTCCAACACCGCACCGGTGGCGAGCACAAGGAGCACGAGCGCGGCCAGCGCCAACGCGGTGCCCCAGCGCAGCCGCCACTGCGGGGCGGCCGGGGCAGCGCGGCCGGGTGACGGCACCTCCCGGGGCTCTTCGGCGGCGACTCCGATCGCGGAGGCGACGTCGGCCTCCCGATCCTCCGCCGGGACGGCGCCGCGCGGCAGGAACTGCGGCACATAGCTGCCGCGCGGTACGACGATCTCGATCTCGTCGCCCGCGCCGGCGCCGGCGTAATAGCGCTCCAGCGCCCGGCGCAGCCTTGTCGCCTCGACGCGGACGATCGGGTCGGCCTGCGGGTCGAAGGAGGCGTCGCGGCCCAGCGCCTCGACGGCGATGGTGTAGCCCTTGATCGCCTCGCTGCGGCCGTCCAGCGTCACCTCGACGACGAAGCGCAATATGTTGGCGAGCTGCGGCGAGGAGCGCAGCTCTTCCGAATCGAGCACACGCGACAGCGCCCGCCGTACCGCCTCGGGCGTGACGCCGGCCGGCCCCTCCGCCGGCGAGCCGGCGGCAGGCGTCTCAGCTATCGTGCTCTCGGGCACTCGCAATCCAATCGTAATGCCGGCCCGGCCGGAGGCCCTTGAGCCTCCAGGGGAAAGGGAATGCATGACGCAAGGTGACTGTAGCACGCCTTGCGGCGAGTTGATGGCCGCGAAGGGCCCCGCGGTCAAGCCGGCGGGCGAGACAGAAAGGAAAGTGATCACATCATCATTATTTCTCGTGAGCGCCCGCTGCCCACGCATTATACATGACTAAAAAAGCGCGGCTGTCCCCGCCCACCGCCCGACCGGAGCTCATCATGTCTGTCGCTTACGATTTCGGCGCGAATGCCAATGCCAGCCCGAACGACCTTGAGGCGTTCTTCATGCCCTTCACGCCCAACCGGGCGTTCAAGGCGCGGCCCCGCCTGCTGTCGCGCTCGAAGGACATGCACTACTACACACCGGAGGGCCGGGCGGTGCTCGACGCGACCGCCGGCCTGTGGTGCGCCAATGCCGGCCACAACCGCGATCCCATCGTCGAGGCGATCCAGAGCCAGGCGGCGGAGATGGACTTCGCCCCGCCCTTCCAGTACGGCCACCCCAAGGCCTTCGCGGTCTCGGCCCGCATCGCCGCGCTGGCGCCCGGCGACCTCGACCACGTCTTCCTGTGCAATTCGGGCTCGGAGGCCGGCGACACCGCGCTGAAGATCGCCCTCGCCTATCACGCCACCAAGGGCAATGCGACACGCACCCGCCTGATCGGCCGCGAGCGCGGCTATCACGGCGTCGGCTTCGGCGGCATCTCGGTCGGCGGCATCTCGCCCAACCGCAAGATGTTCGGCTCGCTGCTGCCCGGCGTCGACCACCTGCCGCACACCTATAACCGCGAGAAGCAGGCCTTCTCCAAGGGCGAGCCGGAGTGGGGCGCCGAGCGCGCCGACGCGCTGGAGAGCCTCGTCGCCCTACACGACGCCTCGACCATCGCCGCGGTGATCGTCGAGCCGATGGCCGGCTCCACCGGCGCCATCCCGGCGCCGCAGGGCTATCTCAAGAAGCTGCGCGAGATTTGCGACAAGTACGGCATCCTCTTGATCTTCGACGAGGTCATCACCGGCTTCGGCCGCCTCGGCTACGCCTTTGCCGCCGAGCGCTACGGCGTGGTGCCAGACATGATCACTTTCGCGAAAGGGGTGACCTCCGGCGCGGTGCCGATGGGCGGCGTGCTGGTGCGCAAGCACATCTACGACACCTTCGTGAAGAGCGACGATCCGGTCATCGACCTGTTCCACGGCTACACCTATTCGGCGCATCCCCTCGCCTGCGCCGCCTCGCTCGCCACGCTCGACGTCTATCGCGACGAGGGCCTGTTCGAGCGCGCGCGTGCGCTGGAGCCGGTCTGGGCCGACGCCTTCCACTCGCTGCGTTCGAAGCCCGGCGTGCTCGACATCCGCACCGTCGGCCTCGTCGGCGCCATCGACTTCGAATCGCGCGCCGACGGCGTCGGCCGCCGCGCCTATGAGGGCATGGAGCGGCTGTTCCACGACGAGGGCATGATGGTGCGCACCGCTGGCGACACCTTCGCCGTCAGCCCGCCGCTCATCGTCAGCGAGAGCCAGATGGGCGAGATCGTCGAGAAGATCGGCCGGACGTTGGATGCCATCTTCTGAGGCGGGCGCCCCTCCGTCGTGTCCCACCCGCATATCGTCATGGCCGGGCTTGACCCGGCCATCCACGTCTTTGCCCCAGGAAGATAAGGCGCGGATCCCCGGGGGCAAGCCCGGGGATGACGTCGTGATAGAGTTCGATCGTCATCCCGGAATTGCCACAGGCACCGGGATCGTCTTCCCACTGCGATGCACGTCATCCTGAGGTGCCCGGCCAGCGGCCGGGCCTCGAAGGATGCTCGTCCGGGCGCGCTGTGACGACCATCCTTCGAGGCCGCCTGCGCGGCGGCACCTCAGGATGACGCCGTATCGTGCGACGCTCTCAGGGTTGTTCCAGCCATCGGCAACCGGCTGTATAGCCATCGCACGATGCCGGTCTCCTTCTCCACGCCCCTGCCCATCGACGACGCGCTGCCGGCACTGACCGCGGCGCTACGCGAGCACGCCTCCGCCGTGCTGGTAGCCCCGCCCGGCGCGGGCAAGACCACGCGCGTGCCGCTCGCTTTGCTGGACGAGCCTTGGGTCGCCGGCCGCAAGCTTCTCGTGCTGGAGCCACGCCGCATCGCTGCCCGCGCCGCCGCCGAGCGCATGGCGTCGACGCTCGGCGAGAGCGCCGGCCAGACGCTCGGCTACCGCGCCCGCTTCGGCTCGAAGGTCGGGCGCAGCACCCGCATCGAGGTGATCACCGAGGGCATCTTCACCCGCATGATGCTGGACGACCCCGAACTGTCGGACGTCGCCGCCGTGCTGTTCGACGAGTTCCATGAGCGCAGCCTCGACGCCGACCTCGGCCTCGCCCTCGCCATGGATGCGCAAGGCGCGCTGCGCGAGGACCTGCGCATCCTGGTGATGTCCGCCACGCTCGACGGCGCCCGCGTGGCAAAGCTGCTCGGCGAAGCGCCGGTGATCGAGAGCTTAGGGCGCGCCTTCCCCGTCGAGACCCGCTATCTCGGCCGCGATCCGCGCGCGCCCATCGACCGGCAGATGACGGACGCCGTGCTGCGCGCGCTGAACTCCGAGACCGGCTCGGTGCTCGCCTTCCTGCCCGGCGCCGCCGAAATCCGCCGCACCGAGCGGGCCTTGCGCGAGGCGGTTCGCGATCCGGCCGTCGACATAGACCCGCTCTATGGCGCGCTCGATCCGCGCGAGCAGGACTGCGCCATCGCCCCCGCCCCGCCGGGCCGGCGCAAGGTGGTGCTCGCCACCTCCATCGCCGAGACCAGCCTGACCATCGAGGGCGTGCGCATCGTGGTCGACAGCGGCCTCGCCCGCGTGCCCCGCTTCGAGCCCGGCGTCGGGCTGACCCGGTTGGAGACCGTGCGCGTCTCCCGCGCGGCCGCCGACCAGCGGCGCGGACGCGCGGGCCGCACCGAGCCGGGCGTGTGCCTGCGCCTCTGGAACGAGCCGGAGACCGCGAGCCTGCCGGCCTATGCGACGCCGGAAATCCTCGCCGCCGACCTCTCGCGTCTTGTGCTCGACCTCGCCGTGTGGGGCGTGCGCGATCCCGCCTCCCTCGCCTTCCTCGACCCGCCGCCCGAGCCGGCGGTGAAGGAAGCGAAGGCGCTGCTCGCCGCGCTCGCCGCGTTCGATGCGGACGGCCAGGTGACGGAGCTCGGACGCGCCATGTCCCGCCTGCCGCTGGAGCCGCGCCTCGCCCGCATGGTGATCGAGGGCGCCAGGCGTGGGGCGGGAGAACAAACCGCGCTGATCGCGGCGATTGTCTCCGAGCGCGGGCTGGGTGGCGACGCACCGGACCTTCTCCACCGGATCGACGATCTGAGGCGCGACCGCTCCCGCCGCGCCGAGGAGGCGCGGAGGCTGGCGGAACGCTGGGCTCGCGAGGCCGAAAGGTTGGTGTCGGGGGTTCAAGTCACTCTCCCGCTACCACAGCCCGCAATTCTGCTCGCCCTCGCCTTCCCCGACCGCGTCGCCCGCGGGCGCGGCGACGGGCGGCGCTTCGTGCTGGCGAACGGGCGCGGCGCGGCGCTCGACCCGGCTTCCCCGCTCGCCCGCGCGCGCTACCTCGCCGTCGCCGAACTCACCGGCACGGCGGACGAGGCCCGCATCCTGCTCGCCGCCGAACTGACCGAAGCCGAGATCGAGGCCGAGTTCGGCGAGGCGATCACCGAGGGCGTCGAGACCGGTTTCGACGCCGCCTCCGGCGCGCTGCGCGCCCGCCATGTCCGCCGGCTCGGCAGCCTCGTCCTCGCCGAGCGCACCGCCGCGCTGAAGCCGGGGCCGGAGACTGCCCACGCACTCGCCCGCGCCGCCGCCGCGCGCGGGCTGGAGCGGCTCTCATGGTCGGATCACCAGCGCCAGTGGCTCGACCGCGCCCGCTTCCTCAATGCCAGCGCGCCGGATGTCTGGCCGGACCTGTCGTGGCCCGTGCTCGCGGAGACGGCCGAGGACTGGCTGGCGCCGCAGCTCGACGGCGTCACCGCGCTCGGCCAGATCGACGCCGATCTGCTCGGCCGCGCGCTCTCAGGCCTGCTGCCCTGGGAGCTCGCCCGCCGCATGGAACAGGAGGCGCCGACGCATTTCGAGGTGCCGACCGGCTCGCGCCTGCCCATCGACTATGCCGCCGAAGGTGGGCCGACCTTGAACGTGCGCGTGCAGGAACTGTTCGGTCTCACCACCCACCCCGCCATCGCCGGCGGACGGGTGCCGCTGGTGCTCGCGCTGCTCTCCCCGGCGCACCGGCCGATCCAGCTCACCCGCGACCTGCCGGCCTTCTGGAACGGCTCCTGGCGCGACGTGCGCGCCGACATGCGCGGGCGCTATCCCAAGCATCCCTGGCCCGAGGATCCCGCCCGCGCCGAGCCCACCCGCCGCGCCAAGCCGCGGGGCGAATAGCGGTATCCGCGGCTTCGAAACATTAACCACTTCGCGCCGGCAAACATTAACCACGGACCAAGAGTCCGCGCCCCGTCCGCTCCCTCAAGGCTTGCTTTAACGCCCGCGCAAGGTCTGCGGCGCAGGGTATCCGCACAACAAAATCTGTCCCGAGACAGATATCGGCGGATGAGCGCAAGCAGAGTAGAGCCATGAGAGAAATGGTGGACAGGGACCTGATCGGACGGGAGCTGGCGCCGCGCCGGCGCGCCGCCGTCGCCCGCCGCTCGCACGGCACCGGTCTCGAATACGGCCTTATCGCCGCGGCGCTCGCCGTGGCCATCGTCACCGTGGTGGTCGGCGTCGGCACGCGCTACGGCGCCGCAGCCGGCACCGTCGGCCCGGCCGCGATCAGCGAAACGACGCGCTGATCATCCCAAGAGCGGCGCGCGCCGACGTGGCGCCACCGCGCGGCTGACCAGCAGCTTGTCGACGCGGCGTCCGTCCATGTCGACCACCTCGAACCGCCAGCCCAGCGCCTCGAAGGCCGCGCCCTCCTGCGGCAGCGCCTTCAGCTCATGCAGCACGAAGCCAGCCGCGGTGTGGAAGCCGGCATCGTGCGGGATGCGGATGCCCAGCCCGTCCGACAATTCGTCGATCGGCGTCGAGCCGGCGACGAGATAGGAGCCGTCGGCGCGCTCCACCATGTCGGGCTTGGCCTGCCCGGCCTCGTCCAGCACCACCGAGCCGGCGATGGCGTCGAGCAGGTCGGCCGGGGTGAGGATGCCGACCATCGAGCCATATTCGTCGACCACCAGCGCCAGCGGCGATTCCGCATGGCGCAGCACCTTCATCGCGTCGAGCGCGCCGGCGGTCTCCACCAGCACGGCGGCCGGCTTGACGAACTGGCGCGGGTCAGGCGTCTCGCCGTTGAGATAGGCTTCAAGCAGGTCGCGTATGTCGATGACGCCGACGCTCTCCTCCGGCGTACCCTCGCAGGCCGGCATGCGGGTGTGGCGGGTCTCGCGGATGGTCTGGCGCACCAGGTCGGGATCATCGGTGAGGTCGATCCAGTCGACATCGGTACGCGGCGTCATCACCGCCCGCACCGGCCGGTCGGCGAGCCGCATCACGCCGGCGATCATGCGCCGCTCGTCGGGATCGATGACGCCGGCGGTCTCGGCCTCGGCGACGATGGCGCGGATCTCCTCGTCGGTGACGTTGCTGTCGTCGCCCTTGCCGTGCTCGCCGAGCAGGTGCAGCACCGCGCGCGAGGAGATGTCGAGCAGCCACACCGCCGGCGCGGCGATGCGCGAGAGCAGCATCATGCTCGGCGCGATGAAGCTCGCCAGCTTCTCCGGGCTCTGCAGCGCGAGGCGCTTGGGGATGAGTTCGCCGATGATCAGCGAGATATAGGTGATCGCCGCCACCACCAGCGTGTAGCCGAGGCCCTGGGCGAGGGCGGGGGAAAGCCCCTGCGCCTGCAGCCAGTCGCCCAGCATGTCGCCCAGCGTGGCGCCGGAGAAGGCGCCGGCGATGATGCCGATCAGCGTGATGCCGATCTGCACGGTGGAGAGGAAACGGCCGGGATCGGCGGCCAGCGCCAGCGCTATGCGGGCGCCGCGGACGCCATTGTCGGCCATGGCGCGCAGGCGCGCCGGGCGGGCGGAAACGACGGAAAGCTCGGCCATGGCGAGAACGCCGTTGAACAGGACGAGCAGAACAACGACAGCGATTTCAAACAGTGGCATGGGGTAATGGAGGAAGCCTCGTGTCGGCATTATGTAGCACGAATGCCGGCTTTCTCCATGGGCAGGGCCGAAACGTCGCGGGAGAGCGGATGTTTGACGCCCGCCGCACAGGCGCCTAGAAGCGCCGCAAACCCTTCTGCCGTCCCTCCTGCCGCCGGCGATCAGCGATGTCCTTCAACAGTTTCGGCCAGCTTTTCCGGGTCACCACCTTCGGCGAGAGCCACGGGCCGGCCATAGGCGGGGTGATCGACGGCTGCCCCCCCGGCATCCGCTTCAAACTGGAAGACGTGCAGGGCGCGCTGGACAGGCGCCGGCCCGGACAGTCGCGCTTCACCACTCAGCGGCGCGAGCCGGACGAGGTGCGCATCCTCTCCGGCACGCTGGAGGAGGCAGATGGAGCGCTGGTGAGCACCGGCACGCCCATCGCCTTCCTGATCGAGAACGTCGACCAGCGCTCTAAGGACTATGCGGCGATATCCGAGAGCTACCGGCCGGGCCATGCCGACTACGCCTATGACGTGAAATACGGCCTGCGCGACCATCGCGGCGGCGGACGCTCCTCGGCGCGCGAGACCGCGGTGCGCGTCGCCGCCGGCGCCATCGCCGCCAAGGTGCTCCCGGGCGTCATCATCACCGGCGCGCTGGTGCAGATGGGCGAGATCGGCATCGACCGGGCGAACTGGGACGACGCCGAGATCGGCCGCAACCCGTTCTTCTGCCCGGATGCGAAGGCGGCCGAGCGCATGGCTGATTATCTCGACGGCATCCGCAAGTCCGGTTCCTCGGTCGGCGCGGTCATCGAGGTGGTGGCCGAGGGCGTGCCGCCCGGCCTCGGCGCGCCGATCTACGGCAAGCTCGACGCCGACCTCGCGAGCGCGCTGATGAGCATCAACGCCGTGAAGGGCGTCGAGATCGGCGAGGGCTTTGCGAGCGCCGCGCTCACCGGCGAGGTCAATGCCGACGAGATGCGCATGGGCAACGACGGCCGCCCGGTCTTCCTCGCCAACCATGCCGGCGGCATCCTCGGGGGCATCTCCACCGGCCAGCCGGTGGTGGCGCGCTTCGCGGTCAAACCAACCTCCTCCATCCTCACCCCGCGCCGCACGGTGACGCGGCACGGCGAGGACGCGGAGATCGTCACCAAGGGCCGGCACGACCCCTGCGTCGGCATCCGTGCCGTGCCGGTCGGCGAGGCCATGGTCGCCTGCGTGCTGGCCGACCACCTGCTGCGCCATCGCGGCCAGGTCGGCACGCCGCCGGTGTGGCCGTTCCCGCGATAGGCGACCAATCGCCGTCATCCCGGCCGCAGCCCGCAGGGCGGAGGCGATTTCAGTATTACTGAAAGATTGTCCATCTTTCATTGCCGCCTAATTCGGGGCGGCCTATACTCCCCTCATGAAACTCGCGGACTGGCTCGCCACGACCGGAACGACCCGTAGCGCCTTCGCGCGCGCGGTCGGCCTGTCGCCGGCCAGCATCACCGCGCTGTGCAACGAAGACCGGGCCTGGGTCTCCCGCGAGGCGGGGGCGCGCATCGCCGCCGCCACCGGCGGGGCGGTGACGCCGAACGACTTTCTCGGGCTCGATAGCGTCGAGGTGGCATATATGAGCGACAATCTGCAGGCCCGCGTGGAAGCGGCGATCGAAGCCTTCGCCCGCGGCGATATGCTCGTCGTCACCGACGACGACGACCGCGAGAACGAGGGTGACCTCATTCTCGCCGCGCAATTCGCCACGGCCGAGAAGCTCGCCTTCATCGTCCGCCACACCTCCGGCATCGTCTGCGCGCCGATCACGGCCGAGCACGCCAAGCGGCTGCGCCTCTCTCCGATGGTGAGCGACAACGACGCCCCGCACGCCACCGCCTTCACCATCTCGGTCGACTATCGCCACGGCACCACCACCGGCATCTCCGCCGACGACCGCACCGCCACCGTGCGCGCGCTCGCCAATTCCAATGCCGGCGCCGTCGATTTCGTGCGCCCCGGCCACATCTTCCCGCTGATCGCCAAGGAAGGCGGCGTGCTCATGCGCTCCGGCCATACCGAGGCGGCGGTGGACCTGTGCCGCCTCGCCAATGTCGAGCCGGTCGGCGTCATCTGCGAACTGGTCAATGACGACGGCACGGTGATGCGCGGGCCGAAGGTCACCGAGTTCGCCAGTACCCACAAGCTCACCCGCGTCTCGGTGGCCGACCTCATCGCCTATCGCCAATTGCGCGAGAAGCTGGTGACCCGCACCGCCGAATTCGCCGCCCCGACCGTGGTCGGCGAGATGCACGGCATCTCCTATGTCACGCCCTTCGAGCCGGTGAACCACATCGCCCTGGTGCATGGGAAGATCGGCGACGGGCGCGACGTGCTGGTGCGCCTGCACCGCGCCGACCCGATCGGCGACGTGTTCACCGGTGGCAAGGCGATCCGCGCCTCGCTGGAGCGCATCAAGGCGGAGGGACGCGGCGTGCTGGTCTATCTGCGCGACGGCACCACCGGCGTGCCGGTCTCCAGCGTCGGCGGCGAAGAGAAGCTGGAGAGCTCCAAGCTGCGCGACCAGAACTGGCGCGAAGTGGGCCTCGGTGCCCAGATCTTGCGCGACCTCGGCATCTCGTCGATTCGCCTGCTCGCCTCCCGCGCCCGCACCTATGTCGGCGTGGCCGGCTTCGGCATCGAGATCACCGGCACCGAAACGCTGGACGTGTGATCAGGTTACCGACGGGCGCTACGTGGGTAGCGCCCGCTCACGCGAATGGCATTGCGAACGTTCGCCTGCCTGCAATTTCGACTTCTGGCCTCCGGCCGCCCATGCCACCATGATTGTGACGCGTCTCTGACACGTCGAGGTCCCGTCACCGACGGAGGTCGCGATGTCGTGCGTGCGTGTATGGCTGGCTGCGTTTGCGCTGCTCCTTGGTCCGCTGGCGATCGCCGACGCCCGGGCGGAGGACCAGGTCGACGTCGAGCTGGTGCTGGCCGTCGACGTTTCCTACTCGATGGACCTCGATGAGCTGGCCCTGCAGCGCGACGGCTATGTGAAGGCGGTGACCTCGCCGGAATTCCTCAATGCGCTCAAGCTCGGCCCCAATGGCCGCGTCGCCATCGCCTATGTCGAATGGGCCGGCATGGACGAGCAGAAGCTGGTGGTCGACTGGACCTTCATCGGCGGGCCGGCCGACGCCCAGCGCTTCGCCGCGGCGATCCGGAACGCGCCGCTGCGCCGCGTCTACCGCACCTCCATCTCTGGAGCGATGGAGTACAGCGCCGGCCTGATCGAGCACAACGCCATCAAGGGCCTGCGCCGCGTCATCGACATCTCCGGCGACGGCACCAACAACCAGGGGCCGCTGGTCGACGCCACGCGCGATTCCGTGGTCGGGCGCGGCATCACGATCAACGGCCTGCCGCTCATGCTGAAGGAGCCGGCCGGCTCCATGCTCGATATCGGCCAGCTCGACGTCTATTACGAGGACTGCGTCATCGGCGGGCCCGGCGCCTTCGTCATCCCGGTGCACGGCACGCATGAATTCGCCGACGCGATCAAGACCAAGCTGGTCATGGAGATCGCCGGCGTAGTGCCGCCGAAGCCGCAGCTGGTGCACAAGGCCGCCGGCGAGCAGCGCGTCTCCTGCTCGGTCGGCGAGCGCATGTGGATGGAGCGCTGGGGGAATTGAGGGGACGTCGCCCCCCTCGCCCTTTCGCGGAGACCGCGGCTACTTCTTCAGCGCCGAGGCGAGCTCGTAGCACATGGCGAGATGCATCTCGATGGTGGGCAGCGTCGCTTTGGCAAACGCCTTCATCACCGGATTGGCGCCGCCCTTGGCATAGCCCGCGAACAGCCCGACCGCCGCCTGATGGCCCTTGGTCTGGGCGGCGACGTACTCGGCCTCGAAGACCGGACCATAGGTGTTGCGCAGCTTCGCCATGATCGCCCCGAGATCATTGCCGATGCCGGGCGGCGGAGTGATGCCGGTATCGGCCTTGCCGAACGCGGCGACGAAATTCGTGCCGATGAGGGTGTGGTCCTCGACCATCTTGGCGGCGAAGGCGCGGATCTTCGGGTTGAAAGTCTTCAGCAGCGCCAGCCGGCTCGACGCGATCTCGAACTGGTTCGCCGCCGCGGCGGTGTTGATGAAGGCCGAGGTCGACGGCACCTTGGCGCTGGCGGCGAGCGACTGCGGCGTCGGCCCGCCGGCGGAATGCATGTGCATGGTTTCGGCACGCGCGCAGGTCGCCCCCACGACCAGAGCAATGGCCGAGGCGAAAAACAGAACCCTCATGGTTCACTCCCTAGAACAAGGCGAGGACCTATCCTCGCCCGCTCCTGACATGGATGCCAGCGGATTGCTTGTCATCGACGCCAGATGGTGCGGGCTTGGTTACCGCCGGAACACGCCGACCAGTTCCACATGGGCCGAATAGAGGAACTGGTCGACGGGCATGACGCGCTCCAGCCGGTAGCCGCCCTCGACGAGGATCTGCGCATCGCGGGCAAAGGTCACCGGATCGCAGGACACGCCCACCACCAGCGGCACCTTGCTCGCCGCCAGCTGCCGCGCCTGCGCCTCCGCACCCTGGCGCGGCGGATCGAACACGACGGCGTCGAACGCCTTCAGCTCCAGCGGCAGCAGCGGACGGCGGAACAGGTCGCGCGCCTCGGCGGTCACGGGCTTCAGCCCCTGGGATCCGCGCACGGCCTTCAGCAGCGCCTCGATGGCCGGCGCGGAATATTCGTAGGCCGCTACCCGCGCCCGTTCGGCGAGGCGCAGGCCGAAAGTGCCGACGCCGGAGAACAGGTCGGCGATCCGCCCCGCCTTCTGCGTCGTCTCCATCACCAGCGAGGCGAGCGTTGCCTCGCCGGCGGCCGTCGCCTGCAGGAAGGACCCCGCCGGCAGCGGCACCCTCGCCCGTCCCATGGTGAGCAGCGGCGGCTCGCGTTGCAGCACCAGCTCGCCATGGCGGGTGAGCCGCGCCATGCGATGCTTGCCGGCCACCTCGGCCAGGGCGGCGATGCGGTCGGGCTTCAGCGGGCCACTGCCCCGCACATCCATGTCGAGCCCTGTCTCGGTCGCGGTGACCTGGATGTCGAGCGGCTTGGCGACCGGCGCCAGCACCTGCGCCACCGCCCAGGCGGCCGGCAGCGCGCCGTCGAGGCCGGGCGCCAGGATCGGGCAGGCGTCGATGGCGACGATGGCGTGGCTGCGCCGGCCGGCGAAGCCCACCGCCAGCAGGCCGCGGCCGGAGCGCGCGGCGCCGCCGGTGCCGCGGGCGTGGAAGGTGGCGCGCCGGCGCCCCTCGCCATGCGCGGGAATGAGCGGCGCCACCTCCGGCCGCAGCCCGGCACGCGCCAGCGCGTCGACAACGAGGCCACGCTTCCACTCCTGATAAGGCTCGGCGGCCCAGTGCTGCAGGGCGCAACCGCCGCAGACGCCGAAATGCCGGCAGATCGGCTCGATCCGCTGCGGGCTCGGCTCGATCACCGAGACGAGCTGTCCGCGATCATGCTGGCGCTCGGCCTCCACCGTCTCGCCCGGCAGGGCCAGCGGCACATAGACCAGCCCTTCCGGCGTGTCGGCGACGGCATCGCCGCGGTGGCCCATATGGTCGAGGCGGAGCGTGACAGGAGCATTCATTTGCGGCACGCCGCTGACATGAACCATGTAATATAATGTATTGAAGAGATATTCATGTGCGTCAATTTATCACTTACCCAACAACGTCCTATCAGACACATCGAATCGATGTATTTTAACCGAGGCTGATTCCTATTTTTCAAATGGACAGCCTCATTTACTTAGCAAGTGCACATAATAATAAGTCCTGAAGCACACGCAATGGGGGATGAAATGTCGCTTATCTCGGCACTCGCGATCAGTGTCGGCGTCCTGGGGGGCGTCGCCACCTGGCTCTTCCTCGGACCTCTCGCCGGCGGCCTGCAGATTTGGGCCGCCTTCATCGCCTGGGCCTGCTTCTTCCACTGCGGAGGCAAGGAGGCCGGGTTCAAGGCGACCGTGCTGGCGAACATCGCCGGCGCGGTCATGGCGTGGCTGACGCTGCTCGCGGTCAGCCGCGGCGGACTTGGCGAAAGCCTCGGCCTGCCGGTCTGGGCCGGCATCTGCGTCGGCGTCGGCGTGCTGGTGATGATCCTGCTCGCCAACATGCCGGCCTTCGCCGCCATTCCGGCGCTGGTCTACGGCTTCGCCGCCACCGCCGGCTACGCCCTGCTGGCGGCGGACGGCCTCGCCAACCTCACCGCGGCGAGCCTCGGCAATCCGCTGGTGACCATCATCCTGTCGATGATCGCCGGCGCCGCCTTTGGCTACGTCTCGGAGAAGGTCGCCGGGGCGCTGGTCGCCAACAGCGAGGCCCGCCGCCCCGCCTGAGGAGCGCAGCCGAGCCGAGAATACCGGCGCGGGCGGCCTATCCCGCCCGCGCCGCCACCAATAGGAACTCCTCATTGCCGTCGCCGCCGGGGATCGGCGAGGACAGACGGTGCATCACCCGCCAGTCGAGTCCCTCCAGGCGCGCCTCGATGCGCGCCACCGCCTCGGCGCGGGCCGCGGCATCCTTCACGATACCGCCCTTGGAAAGCTTGTCGCGGCCGACCTCGAATTGCGGCTTGACCAGCGCGACGAGGCGGGCGCCCGGCGCGGCATGGTCGAGCACAGCCGGCAGCACCTGCTCCAGCGAGATGAAGGAGACGTCGATGGTGACGATGCCGGCCGGCGGCAGCGCCCCCGAGGCGACGTCGCGTATGTCGGTCGCCTCCAGCGAGACCACCCTGGGATCGGCGCGCAGGCGGGCGTGAAGCTGCTCGCGGCCGACATCGACCGCATGGACGCGGGCCGCGCCGCGCGCCAGCAGAACCTCGGTGAAGCCGCCGGTCGACGAGCCGACGTCGAGCGCATCGAGGCCCTTCACGTCGAGCCCGGCGGCGTCGAGCGCCGCCTCGAGCTTGAGGCCCGCACGGGACACCCACTCATAGGCCTCGCGCGCCTCGATTGCCGCATCCGCCGCGATCATCTCGGATGGCTTGGCGATCTGCTTTCCACCGACGCTGACCAGCCCGGCGGCGATCGCTGCCTGCGCCCGGGCGCGGCTGTCGAAGAGGCCACGCGCCACCAGCACGCGGTCGGCGCGGTCACGGGACACGACAGCTCAGCCGCGCAGCAGGGTCGGGGCGATCTCGTCCGCACGGCCCAGCGCCGCGAACACGCCACGCACGATGCCATCGGTGTCGAGACTGGCCTCGGTGAGCTGGGCGGCCGGCGTATCCTGCTCGATGAAGCGATCCGGCAGCGCGAGACTGCGCACCTTCAGCCCACGGTCCAGCGCCCCCGCCTCGGCGAGCAGCGTCAGCACATGGCTGCCGAAGCCGCCGGTCGCGCCCTCCTCGACGATGAGCAGCACCTCGTGCTCGCGGGCGAGCCGCAGCACCAATTCACGATCGATCGGCTTGGCGAAGCGCGCATCCGCGACCGTGGTGGA
Source organism: Xanthobacteraceae bacterium (assembly GCA_029239875.1). Classification (GTDB taxonomy): domain Bacteria; phylum Pseudomonadota; class Alphaproteobacteria; order Rhizobiales; family Xanthobacteraceae; genus Ancylobacter. Next base: position 189,692 of record JARBUD010000007.1, read on the forward strand.
GAGGCCGAAGCCGGCGAGTTGCTCGGCCGCAGCAAGGCAGGCGGAAAGGCGCGTGCCGAGCGACAGCAGCGCCACCTTGGAGCCTTCGCGCACGATGCGTCCGCGGCCGATCTCCAAAGGTACGCCATGCTCCGGCCGCTCGACGCCGACGCCCTCGCCGCGGGGATAGCGGAAGGCGATGGGGCCTTCGTCATAGGCCGCGGCGGTGGCGACCATATGCACAAGTTCCGCCTCGTCGGCGGCGGCCATCACCACCATGCCGGGCAACGTCGCCAGCATCGGGATGTCGAAGGCGCCGACGTGGGTGGCACCGTCGGCGCCGACCAGCCCGGCGCGGTCGAGCGCGAAGCGCACGGGCAGGCGCTGGATCGCCACATCATGCACGATCTGGTCGTAGGCGCGCTGCAGGAAGGTCGAGTAGATCGCGCAGAACGGCTTGAACCCCTCGGTCGCGAGCCCGGCGGCGAAGGTCACCGCGTGCTGCTCGGCGATGCCGACGTCGAAGGTGCGCTCCGGGAAAGCCTGCCCGAACAGGTCGAGCCCGGTGCCCGCCGGCATGGCGGCGGTGACGGCGACGACGCGCTCGTCGCGTCGCGCCTCGTCAATCAGGCTCTCGGCGAAGACGCTGGTATAGGTCGGGGCATTGGAGGCCGCCTTCTTCTGCGCGCCGGTGGCGACGTCGAAGCGCTGCACGCCGTGATACTTGTCCGCCGACTCTTCGGCCGGCGGGTAGCCCTTGCCCTTCTGGGTGACGACATGCACCAGCACCGGGCCGGTCTCGGCGTCGCGCACATTGCGCAGTACGGGCAGGAGGTGGTCAAGATTGTGCCCGTCGATCGGCCCGACATAGTAGAAGCCGAGTTCCTCGAACAGCGTGCCGCCGGTCCAGAAGCCGCGGGCGAACTCTTCCGCCTGCGCCGCCTTCTTGCCGAGGAAACGTGGCAGGCCGCGGGTGAGCTGCTTGGCAGTCTCACGCAACGTGCGGTAGGTCGGGCCGGAGATTAGCCGGGCGAGATAGGCCGACATGGCGCCCACCGGCGGCGCGATCGACATGTCGTTGTCGTTGAGGATGACGATCAACCGGGAATCCATTGCCCCGGCATTGTTCATCGCCTCATAGGCCATGCCCGCCGACATGGCGCCGTCGCCGATGACGCACACCACGTTGCGCTGGGTGCCGGCGAGATCGCTCGCCACCGCCATTCCGAGGCCAGCGGAAATGGAGGTCGAAGAATGTCCGGCGCCGAAAGGATCGTATTCGCTCTCGGCGCGGTTGGTGAAGCCGGAGAGGCCGCCGCCCTGGCGCAGCGTGCGGATGCGATCGCGCCGGCCGGTGAGGATCTTGTGCGGATAGGCCTGGTGGCCGACGTCCCAGATCAGCCGGTCATTGGGCGTGTCGAAGACGTGGTGCAGCGCCACGGTGAGCTCGACCACGCCGAGGCCGGCACCGAGATGCCCGCCGGTGACCGAGACGGCGTCGATCATCTCTTCGCGCAGCTCGGCGGCGAGCTGGGCAAGCTGTTCCTCGGGCAACCGACGCAGATCGGCAGGCTCGCGGATCATGTCGAGAAGCGGCGTCGAGGGACGGGTCAAGAACGGCTCCGAATGCACTTCCGCCAATGGGACAGAGAAGAGAGCAAGGATCATGCCCCGGGGCGAAGCCGTACGGCATACACAAAGGTCGCACGCGGTGCAACGCGCGCCGGCATCGGCGGCACCCTACTACCGGCCACAACAGAATGTGGAGATGATGACGCAATCTCGCCCGAGGATTGGCCTAGAGGCCCCGCTTCCATTAGAAACGCCGCATGGCAGTGGCAGAGAACATCGTGACCGACGACGCGCAGGCCTCCCCCTCCGCCGACCCGCGCCGGGAATGGCGGCGGCTGGCGATCTTCCTGCCGGGCCATGACCCGACCGACATGACCTATCACCATGGCCGTTTCGCCCATCAGGCGAAGCTGTTCGGCGAATTATGGTCGGTCGACGTCGACGTGACCGACCGGCTCGACGGCGGCGACAAGCCTTATGCCGGCTGGACCGTCAAGACCCGCGCGCCAAACTGGGCCACGCGTACCGACTACCGCATCCTGCGCTGGGAGGACATCGTCGCGGCGCTGGACGCGCGCCCCGATCCGATCCGGCTGTGGAAGGGCGTCGGCGGGCTGACAAGCTTCCTGTTCGGCGGCGCGATGCGGGCCTATTTCCGCGCCAGCGTCCGCTACGGGATGTTCTTCTTCTATCCCTATATCATCCTTCTCGTGTTCATCCTCGGCGGGCTGCTGGCCGGCGGGCTCGCCGGCTTCGCCGCCAGCTATGCCGTGCCTTCGCTCGCGGCGTGGACCATCGGGCTGGTCGTCGGCATCGCGGTCTTCTTCGGCCTGTTCCACCGGCCGGGACGCGACTGGCGCCTGCACCAGGCGCTGGACGACTGGGACCTCGCGCGCGAATACCTCAACGACCGCACGCCGGAGCTGGACGAGCGGCTCGACAGCTTCGCCCAGGTCATCATCGATGCGGTGAACTCCGGCAAATATGACGAGATCGTTCTCGTCGGCCACAGCCTCGGCGCCACGCTGGTGCTCGGCGTGCTGGAGCGCGCGCTCGATCGCGACCCCGGCCTCACCAGCGGGCCGACCCGGCTCTGTCTGCTCACCTGCGGTGCTACCATCCCCAAGCTCGCCTTGCACCGGCACGGCGGCAAGGTGCGCCGGCAGGCCGCGCGCGTCGCCCGCACGCCCGGGCTCTACTGGGTCGAGTACCAGGCGCGGCACGACGTCATCAATTTCTACAAGTTCCACCCGGTCACGCTGCGCCGCACCCAGTTCGAGGACAATGAGCTGTGCCCGCCGCAGCTGCGCAACGCCAACCTCAAGGACATGCTGAGTGACGAGAAGCTGCACAGGCTGCGCTGGCAGCTGATGCGCCTGCACTACCAGTTCCTGCTGGCGAACGAGCTGCACGCTCCCTACGACTACTTCATGTTCATCCTCGGCCCGCTGCCGCTCGCCGACATCACCTCGCGGCCGGACGGCCCTCTCGGCCGCTTCGCGCCGGACGGCTCGCTGATCGCCGAAACCACGGACGCTTCATGAACCTTATCGTCGCCGCCAAGATCGCCTGGGCCGTCGGTGTCATAAGCTGGTGGCTCATCCGCCGCCCGTTTGAGCGCAAGGTGAAGCGCGAGCGCATCGTCGACGCCCGCGATCGCGTGCGCGAATTCGTGCTGCTCTCCATCTCGACGCTCGGGCTCGGCATCACCCCGCTGGTCTGGGCCGTCACCAAGGCACTCAACTTCGCCAACTATCCCTATTCCCCGGTGCAGTTCGTGCTGGGCGTGCTGGCGTTCCTGTTCTCGCTCTGGCTGTTCCGCCGCACCCACAAGGACCTCGGCAAGAACTGGTCGGTGACGCTGGAGATCAAGGACACCCACAAGCTGATCACCGGGGGCGTCTACCGCTATGTGCGCCACCCGATGTACACGGCCTTCTTCCTGTGGGCGCTGGCGCAGCTGATCCTGATTCCCAACTGGGTCGCCGGCCCGGCGGGCCTGATCGGCTTCGGCACGCTGTTCCTCTTCCGCATCGGCCGGGAGGAGCAGATGATGCTCGACACCTTCGGCGACGAGTACCGCGCCTACAGCGCCCGCACGGCGCGGCTGATCCCCGGCGTGTTCTGAGCTTCGCCACTGAGGCGCACGCCGGCATAGTTGCCGGCAGCGATGTCGGTGCAGAGCGCGTGCCATTGGCAGCCGATGCAGGCCACGCGCGTGGTGCCGGCGGCGAAGGCCCCGCGCAGGCGGGCCAGCAGGTCCGCATCGAGGACGAGCTGCATGCCTGCCGCCAGCGGCCGGCCGATGAGCGCCGCCACGTCGGCCAGCGCCTGCGCGTCGCGCTCGGCCACGCTGGCGTTGAAGCAGTGGTTCTCGGCCTCCGCCAGCATCGGCGCGCAGATGTCGTCCGGGCCACCGACCAGCTCGACCGCCTCGCCTTGGTTCAGCCGGGCGACGATGCGCCGGTAATTGGCGGTGAAGGCGGGCGTGTAGCCCTTGCCGACGAAGGTCAGCAGGCAGAGCAGGTGATGACCGCGCAGGCGGACGGTCATTCCCCGGCTGCGCTCACTCGCCGTCCAGCGGCTGCGTGCCGGCGGGGCGGCCGTCGGCGCCGAGCGTGATCTTCTCCACCCGCGCCTCGGCGTCCTTCAGCAGCGCGTCGCAGCGGGCCTTGAGCGCCTCGCCGCGGGCATAGAGGGTGATGGATTCCTCCAGCGGGACGCTGCCGCCCTCGAGCTTGGCGACGATGGCCTCGAGCTCGGCCAGCGCCTTCTCGAAGCTCAGCGCGTTCACATCGGCCAGATCGGTCATCGCGTCCTCCCATGAGTCGCGCCCCTTATACAGGCTGGAGCGCGTCGTCTCACCCCTCAGCCACGCATCAGCGCCATGACATGGGCGGAGGCGGAGCGCGCCAGCCCTTCGAGGTCGTAGCCGCCTTCCAGCACCGAGACGATGCGCCCGCCGGCGTGCTTGTCGGCAACGTCCATCAGCTTCCTGGTGACCCAGGTGTAGTCGTCTTCCAGAAGGTTGATGTTGGCGAGCGGGTCGCGCGTATGCGCGTCGAAGCCGGCGGAGATGATGATCAGCTCCGGCCCGAACGCCTCCAGTCGCGGCAGGATGCGGCTCTCCACGGCGGCCTTGAAGTTCTCGCCATCGTCGCCCGAGCGCAGCGGCGCGTTGACGATATTGTCGGTGGTGCCGCGCTCGCCGACCGAGCCGGTGCCGGGGAAGAGCGGCATCTGGTGGGTCGAGGCGTACATCACGCTCGGGTCCGACCAGAAGATTTCCTGCGTGCCGTTGCCGTGGTGCACATCGAAATCGACGATGGCGACGCGGCCGATGCCGTGCACCTTCTGGGCGTGGCGGGCGGCGATGGCGACGTTGTTGAACAGGCAGAAGCCCATCGGCGTGCGGGTCTCGGCATGATGGCCCGGCGGGCGCATCGAGACGAAGGCGTTGGCCGCCCGGCCCGAGAGCACCTCGTCCACCGCCAGCACCGAGCCGCCGACGCCCCGCCAGATCGCCTCGCCGGTGCCGGGCGACATCACGGTGTCGCCGTCGATGCGCACCAGCCCCTCGCTCGGCATCGCCTCTTCCAGCGCCGCGACGAAGTCCTCGGGATGAACCCGCACGATGTCCTCGCGCTCGGCAATGGGCGCCTGCTCGCGCGCCAGCGTCGCGAACTGCTCACCCTCGAAGACGCGGTTGAGCACCCGCACCCGGTCGGGCCGCTCGGGATGGCCGGCGGGGGTGAGATGTTCGAGGCAGGCGTCGTGGGAGATCAGCAGCGTGCTCATTGGCGTTCCTTGGCCGCTCTCGGCGGGAGCGTTCATTCTTATGAGAATAGGGAAGTGGTGGACGATATGCCACGTCGCTCCCGGCGGCCAGCCGGGTGGACGACATCACGGTGGATTTCGCGCGGTTGACCCGCTTGGCCGGACGCCCTATCCGAGCGCGCCTGACCGGGAGAATGCAAGGGTGAAGCATACAGTTGCGCCGCGCGTGACCAAGCTGCTGGCGGCCGACGCCGCCGGCATCGCCGAGGCCGCGCACGTGCTGCAGGCCGGCGGCCTGGTCGCACTGCCGACCGAGACCGTCTACGGCCTCGCCTGCGACGCCACCGACCCGCACGCGGTCGCCAGCCTCTATGCGGCCAAGGGCCGGCCAAGCTTCAATCCGCTGATCGCCCATGTGCCGGACATCGACGCCGCCCGGCTCGTAGGACGTCTCACCCCCGCCGCCGAGACGCTGGCCCGGCGCTTCTGGCCGGGCCCGCTGACGCTGGTGGTGCCGGCGATCGAAAGTGCGACCAGCGAACTCGCCCGCGCCGGGCTCTCCAGCGTCGCCATCCGCGTGCCGGCGCACCCGGTGGCACAGGCAGTATTGCGGGCCGCGGGACGGCCGATCGCCGCGCCCAGCGCCAACCGTTCCGGCCACGTCTCCCCGACCAGCGCCGAGCATGTCCTCGCCGATCTCGACGGGCGGATCGACCTGATCCTGGATGCGGGCGCGAGCGCGGTCGGGGTGGAATCGACCATCCTCGACTGCACCGGTGAGGTGCCAGTGATGCTGCGCCCCGGCGGCCTGCCGCGCGAGGTGATCGAAGAAGCACTTGGTACGCCGCTGGCCAGTCCCGCCCCGCGGGTGATCGCGGAAGCGGAAGCAGGCGAGGCTCCCCTCGCCCCCGGCATGCTCGCCTCGCACTATGCGCCGGCCATCCCGGTGCGGCTTGGCGCCCGCGAGGTGAAGCCGGGCGAGGCGCTGCTCACCTTCGCCCACGCGCAGCCGCCGGGGGCGGAGGCGGCGGTCGCCCGTCTCGACCTCAGCCCGTCCGGCGATCTCGTCGAGGCGGCGGCCAACCTCTTCGCCCATCTGCGCGCGCTCGATGCCAGCGGAGCTCGCGGCATCGCCGTCGTTCCCCTGCCCCGCCACGGGCTGGGCGAGGCCATCGCCGACCGGCTGCGCCGCGCCGCGGCGCCACGTTGAAGCCATATCCCGCCCCAAGCGCGACATGCTCTTGCCCCTAGCGCCCGCCATTAACCGGCTCGCAAGGTTAATGAGCGACAACCATAAGGCCTGACACGCGAGGGCTTGCCTGTCGCAGGCAAGTCACGCGGCGACAATGGGCGGCAGCACCTCGATCGGGCTTCAGGACATCGTCGGCCGCATGGCGCATGAGCCAGGCGTGACCGAGCGCGCCCGGCTCTCCATCCTGGGCGGGCCGCTGCACCTGCTCAAGGCCTCGACCTTCATCTGGCCGTCCTCCTCCTCGTTGCTGGCCGGCTCAGCCATCCCGACGCCGCCCGCTCCCGCCCTTGCCGTCGACATCAACCGCGACGCCAAGACCGACCGGCTGGCGCTGGCCGTCGAGGAGCCGCTGGAGGCCGATCCCTTCGTGGGCGCGGGCGAAACCACCCCGGCGAGCCTCGCCGGCAGCGGCATTCCGAGCACCGGCACCGCCTCGCCGGGGACAGGCACGGGCGCGCCGGACGCGTTCGCCGGCACCGGTACCGATCCTTACGAGGATGGCGACGTTCCCGACGTGGCCATCGAAGCCAAAGGACTCTATTCGGTTCCCGCCGGCGATCCGACCGGCGATCCGTCCCAGCTCGAGCACACCGGCCCCGCCGTCGCGCTCGGCACCGAGGGGCGCGACATCGCCGTGCCGGGCGACGGCGCCCTCGCCGCGATGGACGAGGATGGGCCGGACGGCTCTTACGAGCTCGATCCCGACCTGCCGCTCTACCGGCAGAACGTCTTCATCTTTGGCCTCGACCAGGCGGCGCTGCCGCCGCAGCCCTTCCTGCACCTCGCCCCGTCCGCCCTGCCGCCCGCCGACAGCGGCACCACGACGGCCGAGAAATCCGGGGACGACGCCCTGCGCGTCGCGCGCGGGCCGAGCCCAGGGGAGCGTCTCGGCCTCTCGGGCAAGCGCCGCGACCGGGCCGAGAAGTGCCTCGCCGAAGCCGTCTATTTCGAGAGCCGCGGCGAGCCCAAGCGCGGCCAAGTCGCGGTGGCACAGGTGGTGATGAACCGCGTCTTCTCTGGTTACTACCCGGCCGACATCTGCCGCGCCGTGTACCAGAACGCCAATCGCCGCTTCGCCTGCCAGTTCACCTTCGCCTGCGACAACATCCGCGACGTGGTCACCGAGCCGGCACTGTGGAAGCAGGCCAAGGAGATCGCCGCCGACATGCTGGACGGCCTCGTCTGGGACGACAAGGTCGGGCGGGCGACGCACTACCACGCGCGCTCGGTGCGGCCGAACTGGATCCGCGAGATGCGCAAGCTCGACCGGATCGGCGAGCACACCTTCTACCGCCCGCGGCGCTGGACGAGCTGAGAGCCTTCTCGCCGCCAGAGGAACGTCATGGCCCGACCTGACCCGGCCATCCACGCCTTCTTCCGCGAAGACAGCCCCGGGCAAAGTCGTGAATGGCCGGGTCAGGCCCGTCCATGACGGCTGCTCCCGATCCCGGCCGTCATCCCTTCATGCCGTCATCCCGGCCGGAGCGGCGCAGCCGCGCAGAGCCGGGATCGCGTGCAAAAATACAGCGGAGAGCGATCCCGGCTCTCCGCTTCGGAGTGGCCGGGATGACGGCGATAAGCCAGCGTGTCCAACGCGGCGCCCACCATCCCGATAACCATCGTGCCCGGACTTGATCCGGGCATCCACGCCTTCCTTTCAGGACCAGTTCCCAGCCAAGTCGTGGATGGCCGAGCCAAGCCCGGCCATGACGGCGCTTCTACGTACCCCCGTCCCAAAACGAAAATGCCCGGCACGAAGCCGGGCATTTCATAACTCATAGGGGCGATGGACCGGCGAGCGAAGCTCAGTTCAGCTTCGACTTCACTTCCGACACCGCCTCACCCAGCACGCGCTCGGCGGTCTCGCCGACGACCTGAGCGGCGAGCAGGGTCTCGGCCGCCTTCACCGCGGCATCCGCCGCGGCGGCCTTCACGTCGGCCAGCGCCTGCGCCTCGGCTTGGGCGATCTTCTGCTCGGCCATCTTGGTGCGGCGGGCGATCATGTCCTCGAGCTTGACCTTGGTCTCGCCGGCGAGACGCTCGGCTTCCGCCTTGGCGGTGGTGATGATCGCCTCGGCCTCGTCCTCGGCCTCGCGCTGGCGGCGCTTGTACTCGGCGACGAGCTTCTGCGCCTCTTCCTTCAGCTTGCGCGCTTCCTCCAGCTCCTGGCGGATGCGCTCGCCGCGGGCGTCGAGCTTGTTAGCGATGCCGGAGAAGGCGCCCGCGCGGATGACGATCGCCATGAAGATGACGAAGGCGACGGCAACCCAGAGAGTATCACTTCCCATGGTGCGCTCCCTCAGCCCTTGATGGCGGTGTCGACCGCCGCCTCGACCGCCTGCGGCGCCGGCGCGGCGCCGATCAGGTTGCCGACGATGGCACCCGCCGCGTCCACCGCGATGCCGCGCACATTGGCCATGGCGGCGTCCTTGGTGGCGGCGATCTGCGTCTCCGCCGCAGCCAGCTTGGCGGAGAGCTCCGCCTCGAGCGACTTGCGGCCGGCCTCGCTGTCGGCGGCGAGCTTGTCGCGCGTCTCGGTGGCGATGCCGTGAGCCTTGTTGCGGGCGCTGGCGAGCGCCTGCTCATAGGCCTGCGCGGCGGCCTCGCTCTCGGCCTTCAGCTTGCCCGCCTCCTCGAGGTCGTCCGCGATGCGGTCGTGACGCTCTTCGAGGATGTTGGCGATGCGCGGCAGCGCGATACGGCTCATCAGCAGGTAGAGCGCGCCGAAGGCGATCGCCAGCCAGATCAGCTGCGACGGAAAGGTATGGACGTCGAAAGGCGGGAAGCCCCCGCCATGCGCTTCCCCTGGTGGCACTGCGATCTCCACGCCTTCGTGAGCGGGCGCAGCGCCGTGCGCCGCGGGCTCTGCCTGCGCGATGACGAATGTACCGGCCGGACCCTGGGTCTCGGGCATGGTTCAGACTTCCTCGGATGATGCTGTCGTCGGCTCAACGTGAACGGGGCGCGCCGGTGCGCGGCACGCCCCGCCGGAAGGCGTCAGACCACGAAGAGCAGGACCAGCGCAACGACCAGCGCGAAGATGCCGAGACCTTCCGCGAGCGCCGCGCCGATGAAGGCGCGAGCGAACTGCCCGTCGGCCGCCGACGGGTTGCGCAGGGCGCCCGAGAGGAAGTTGCCGAAGATGTTACCCACGCCGATGGCGGCAAGGCCCATGCCGAGACAAGCGAGACCGGCGCCGAGGAACTTGGCGGCAATCGGATCCATGGTCTTCTCCTATTGAATTTCGCTGATTGAATTGAAGGCTGGATTCCCGCGACGCGCCGATCAGTGCCCCGGATGCAGCGCGTCGTTGAGATAGATGCAGGTCAGCACCGCGAAGACGTAGGCTTGCAGAGCGGCGACCAGGAATTCGAGCGCGGTGAGCGCCACCACCATGCTGAGCGGCAGGACGGCACCGAACCAGCCGGCAACGCCGCCCGCAGTCATCATGACGATGAAGCCGGCGAACACCTTCATGGCGATATGCCCGGCCAGCATGTTGGCGAAGAGGCGGAGGGAGAGGCTGATGGGGCGCGAGAGGAAGGAGATGACCTCGATCGCGACCATGAAGGGCAGCAGGAAAGCGGGAACGCCCGACGGAACAAAGAGATGCAGGAAGTGCATGCCGTGGCGGACGAAGCCGTAGATGATGACCGTAAGTATGACAATCGCCGCCAGTGCGGCGGTGACAACGAGGTGGCTGGTGACCGTGAAGGTGTAGGGCACCATGCCGATGAAGTTCGCCACCAGCACGAAGATGAACAGCGAGAACACCAGCGGGAAGAACTTCATTCCCTCATTGCCGGCGGTCTGGCGTATCGTCGACGCGACGAACTCGTAGGAGAGTTCGGCCAGCGACTGCATCCGGCCCGGCACGAGGGTGCGCCCGCGGGTGGCGAAGGTGAGGAAGAAGAACACCAGCGCCACGATGCCGAACATGTAGGCGGCGGAATTGGTGAAGGCGAGCTGGATGCCGCCGGGCGTCCCCAGATCCACGATCTTGATGATCTGGAACTGATGGATCGGATCGATCACGCTTCCGCTGGCCATCGCCGGTCGCTGCCCTCAATCACGCGACGCCGGAAGGCGCCCGTCCCCGTCTTTAAAGGCGCCGCGAAGCGACGCCACCGAAACCCTTCACGCCCCACCCTTCGGCGGGGCCTTGCGGCCCGTCTCACCGGCGGCGCGGAGCATGTTCACGATGCTCGCGCCGAAGCCGAGCAGCAGGAACACGATCATTCCCCACGGCGCCGTGCCGAGGAAATAGTCGAAACCCCAGCCGAGGCCGGCCCCGACCAGAACGCCCGCGACGAACTCGCTCCCCAGCCGGAACGCCAGCGTCATCCCCGACGCCGTCGATGTCCGGTCCGGCGACGCGGAAGCCGCCTTTTCATCGGCCCGGCGTTCGGCGCGAACCTTGTCGAGTTCGCTGCCCAGCCCGCGAAGCCTGCCGGAAAGCTCGTCATCGGAGATTTCCGGCCGGTTCGAGCCGCCCTGGCCGTCCGTCTTGTCGCGGTCGCCCATGATTCACGCTCAAGCCCGGCCGAGTAAGGATTTCCCCACCCCGAAGTCGGGCGCACCATAGTGATCGCCCTTTGGGGTGTCAAGGATGTGAACGCATGTTTCAAGTCATTGAAATGACACATGAAAACAGACAGGTGGACGCTCTGTCGCAGGCCCGTCGAACCGCTTTCGCACCAAGGTAAGGTCGGTGGTCCGGTTTTGGCATGCCAGCGTCCGCGCCGGAATACGGCGAACGCCCCATTTCCGCCGGCAGAGCATCGCCGCGGCGCACCTGCCGCAGCGGCAGAACGGCGTCAGCTCGCCTCGCGCCAGCTCTCGGCGGTGGCGAGATCGACCGAGACCAGCTTGGAGACGCCGCGCTCGGCCATGGTGACGCCGAACAGCCGGTTCATCCGGCTCATGGTGATCGGGTTGTGGGTGATGGTGACGAAGCGCGTCTCGGTGAGGCGGCGCATCTCGTCGAGCAGGTTGCAGAAGCGCTCGACATTGGCGTCGTCGAGCGGCGCGTCAACCTCGTCCAGCACGCAGATCGGCGCCGGATTGGTGAGGAACACCGCGAAGATCAGCGCCATGGCGGTCAGCGCCTGCTCGCCGCCCGACAGCAGGGAGAGCGACTGCGGCTTCTTGCCCGGCGGCTTGGCGATGATGTCGAGGCCGGCTTCCAGCGGGTCTTCCGAATCGGTCAGCACAAGCTGTGCCTCGCCGCCGCCGAACAGCGTGGCGAAGAGCTGGCGGAAATGGCCGTCGACCACCGTGAAGCTCGCCTGCAGCCGCTCGCGCGCCTCGCGGTTGAGGCCGTAGATGCCCTGGCGCAGCCGCTTGATCGCCTCGGTGAGGTCGTCGCGCTCGGCGGCGAGGCCCTTCTGCTGGCCCTCGACCTCGGAGAGCTCCTCCTCGGCGCGCAGGTTCACGGCACCAAGCCGCTCGCGGTCGGCCTTGAGCCGGGCAAGCTCCGCCTCGACGTCGGCGAGATCGGGCATCGGAGCCTCCGGCGCGAAGCCGGCGATCTCGCGCGCGCTCTCCGGCGGGCCGTCGAGCATCTCGGCGATCTCGCGCACCAGGTCCTCGCGCCGCTGCCGGCCGGCCTCCACCCGCGCCTCGCTGCGGGCATTCTCCTCGCGGGCGGAGGCGAGAGCGTCGAGAGCGGCACGCGCCGCCTTGTCCGCCTCGACCTGTGCGGTCTCGGCGGCTGCGAGCCGGTCGGCAGTCTCGCGCCGTGCCGTCTCGGCCTTAGAAGTCTCGTCGAGCAGCGCGCGCCGGCGGGCGGCGAACTGCACCGGCGCGTCGTCGAGCGCGGCGCGCTCGGTGGAAGCCTCGGCAAGACGCGCCTCCAGTGCCCCCACCCGCTCGCCGGTGCCGCCGGCGCGGGCTTCCCAGGAGGTCCGCTCGGAGGCGATGGCGGTCAGGCGCCGCACCCGCTGCTCGCGCTCGCGCACCAGCGCATCCGCCCGGGCGCGGGCCTCGGCCAGGGCGGCGCGGTCCTGCGCCACCCGGGCCCGCACCTCGGCGAGAAGAGCCTCGCCCTCGACGGCGGGCGGCAGCGCCGCGACGGCGTCGCGAGCGTCAGCGAGGTCCGCCGCACTCTTCTCGCGATCCGCTTCCAACCGGCCGCGATTGGCGGTCAGCGCGGCGAGCCGGGTGGCCTGCTCGGAAGCCGCTCGCTCGGCGCGGGTGAGGTCGTCGCGCGCCGCCTCCATGGTGCGCAGCGCGGCGCGGCGGGCCTCGCGCGCCGAATTCTCGCGGGAGCCGGCGGCGCGCAGCGCGGTCTCGGCCAGCTCCAGCGCGGCGCGATGGACGGCGACCTCGGCCCGCGCGCCTTCCAGCTCGGCCGCGATGTCGGCGAGCCGGTTGCGCTCGGCGAGACGCCGGGCCGCCGCGGTCGGCGCGTCGGCGGCAGCGCTCAGCCCGTCCCAGCGCCACAGGTCGCCCTCGCGCGAGACCAGCCGCTGGCCGGGCTTCAAGAGGGCCGCGAGGCGCGGGCCGTCATGCTTGAGCACCACGCCGATCTGCGCGAGGCGGCGAGCCAGCACGGGCGGCGCCTCGACATAAGCGGCGAGCGGCTCGACGCCCTCGGGAAGCGGCGCATCACCGTCGCTCTCGACCAGTGCCCAATGGACAGGCGCGGCGGCATCGGCCGGCGCATCGAGATCGTCGCCCAAGGCGGCGCCGAGCGCGGTCTCATAGCCGCGCTCCACCCGGACGGCATCGAGCACCGGCGGCCAGCGGCGGTGCGTGCCGACGTCGAGCAGCTTGGCGAGGGTGCGCGCCTCGGTGTCGAGCCGCTGGGCGGTGCGCTCGGCCTCGGCCAGAGGCCGGCGGGCCTGGTCGAGCGCCGCGCGGGCCGCCACATGGGCGGTCTCGGCCTCGTGGGCGGCGGTCTCGGCGCGGGCGAAGGCCTGCTGCGCCGTCTCCGCCGCCGTGCGGCGCTCGTCGAGCCGGGCGGCGCCGGCGCTCGCCTCCGCCTGACGCTGCTGCTCGGCAAGCTGGTGCAGCTCGCGCTCCAGCCGGGCGAGGCGCTCGGCCTCCTCGCGCAAAGCGCGCTCCAGCGCGCCGCGCCGGGCGGCGCGCTCGGCATTGGCGGCGGTCGCCTCGGTGAAGTCGCGCTCGGAATCGGCAAGCTTTGCGGCGGCCCCCTCGCGGCCTGCCACCGCCTCCTCCTCCAGCTGCGCCGCCTCTCCCTGCGCCGCCTCCAACTCCTCGGCTTCAGTGGCGAGGCGCTGGAGCATCTCGCCGGCGTCGGCGGCAAGCGCTCGCTCGCGCGCCATGTCGCCGCCGAGCTGGGCGAGCCGGCGGTCGAGTTCGTCGCGGCGGGCGCCGGCGCGGGCCTCCTCGCGGTCGAGCTCGCCGCGCGCCAGCGTGAGGCGCTGCAGGGCGGCCGCGGCGGCGGCATCCGCCTCGCGCAGCGGGGGGATGACATGGGCGGCGACGGCGGCGACGCGGGCGGCCTCGCCCTGCGCATTGGTGCGGGCGGCGACCTCGCGGACGGCGAGGTCGAGCGCGCGGCTCGCCTCGCTCAGGCCGCCGGTCGCCTCTAGCCAGCGCAACCAGAGCAGCGCCGCCTCGTTGCGGCGGATGTCGCCGGAGAGCGCGCGGTAGCGCACCGCCTGCCGCGACTGCCGGCGCAGTGCGTCGAGCTGGCCAGTGATCTGGCCGATCACGTCCTCGAGGCGCGTGAGGTTCGTCTCCGCCGCCCGCAGCCGCATCTCCGCCTCGTGCCGGCGCGCGTGCAGGCCGGCGACGCCGGCGGCCTCCTCCAGGATACGGCGGCGGGCGGCGGGCTTGGCGCCGACGATCTCGCCGATCTGCCCCTGCCGCACCATGGAGGGCGAGCGCGAGCCGGAGGAGGCGTCGGCGAACAGGATCTGCACGTCGCGCGCACGCACCTCCCGCCCGTTGATGCGGTAGGAGGAGCCGGCCTCGCGCTCGATGCGGCGGGAGATCTCCAGCATGTCGGCGTCGTTGAAGACGGCGGGGGCGGAGCGGTCGCCATTGTCGACCACCAGTACCACCTCGGCGGTGTTGCGCGCCGGGCGGGTGGTGGTGCCGCCGAAGATGACGTCGTCCATCCCCTCGGCGCGCATCGCCTTGTACGAGCTTTCGCCCATCACCCAGCGCATCGCCTCGACGAGGTTCGACTTGCCGCAGCCATTCGGGCCCACGATGCCGGAGAGGCCGGGCTCGATCAGCATTTCGGTCGGCTCGACGAAGGTCTTGAAGCCGACGAGGCGCAGCCGGGTGAATTTCATGGCCTGAGGGTGCCGCTGCTGGAACACAAGTTCAAGTGGGCAGCAAGGCTCGATCCACGAGATGTTGCGGTAAAAGCGGCATTTCCGGCAGGTCGCCACCAGTCGGTGGCGCATCCGGCGGTACGCTTAGCCGGCTCGCCCGAAAAAAGCCGCGACGGACGCGTTGAAGAGGCGATCAATCCTCGCGGACCTCCCCATGAACGACGCCCCTCGCACGCCGCACGCCACCCCCAGCTTCGACATCGCGGCGGTGCAGAGCACGCGCAAGCTGGTGCTCTACGCCCTCGGCGCGGCCGCCATCGGCGTGCTGCTGTTCGGCCATTCGATCTGGCCGGACACGGACGAGCACGGCTTGCACGAGATGATCGAGCAGGCCGGCCTGGCGCTGCTCTTCGTCGCCATCATCGGGCGCACCTGGTGCTCGCTCTACATAGGCGGGCGCAAGAAGGCGGCGATCGTCGACATGGGTCCCTACTCGATCTGCCGCAACCCGCTCTATTTCTTCTCCTTCATCGGCGCCGCCGGCGCCGGCGCGCAGTTCGGCAGCGTCACCGCGGCACTCGCGGGCGCGCTCGTCACCGTCCTCGTCTTCGCCGTGGTGGTGCGCAAGGAGGAGCGGTTCCTGGCGGAGAAGTTCGGCGAGGCCTATCTCGCCTACAAGGCGCGGGTGCCGCGCTTCGTGCCGGACCTGCGGCTGTGGCGGAACGTGGATACGCTGGAGATCCGGCCGCAGCTGGTGGTGCGCACCTTCATCGACGCCTGCGTCTTCCTTGCCGCCATTCCCGTGGCCGAGGGCATCGAGATGGCCCAGGCGCACGGCCTGCTGCCGATTCTGTGGATGGTGCCCTGAGCTAGCGCGGCAGCACCCGTCGCAGCAGCGCCTGCCCGAAGCGGTCGAGGCCGAGCGCCATCATGGCGAAGGCGCAGCCGACCGCAACGTCGATCAGCCGCTCGACGATGTCGTGCGCCGCCCCGCCGACGCTGCCGGCGACGAGTTCCAGGAGCAGCATGATGAAGGCGGTGAGCGCGGCGGTGCCGAGTGCGCCGTGCAGTTGCTGCGCCGGCCAGCGGATCAGCGCCGCCACCGCCATGCCGATCAGAAGCGCGGCGTGGAAGGGCAGCACATAGCCGTAGACGAATGCCGCCGCCACGCCGAGCAGTGTGCCGCTCAGCGTCTGCACCATCAGCCGCCGGCTCGACAGCGCATCCGCCCTGAGCACCAGCACGATGGCGATGAGCGCCCAATAGGGCCGATGCAGGCCGAGCGTAAGGCTGGTGAGGAAGGCCAGCGGCACGGCGATGGCGACGGCAATCGCGAACACCCAGCGCTCGCGCTCCGTGGCGCGGATGCGGGCGAAGACCATGGCGAGCGGCGGCGCCGTCGAGGGCCGCCACAGGCCGGTGACCGCATCCCAGGCCAGCGACACCGCCCAGGCATAGAGCACGAAGGCGGCGACCACCGCCACGTCCACTGCCTTCAACGGCGCATAGAGCGCCCCCACCGCTAAAGTGAGACACATGAAGCGCGCCGCCGCCGCGGCGCTCGGATGGATGCTCTCCACCAGCGCATAGAGCACACCGACCAGGGCAAAGGCGACGACGATGAGCGGCATGTCGCCGGCCACCAGCGTACCGATCCCGGTGCCGGCGAGCACCACCAGCCCCGCCGCGCCCATCCAGCCGAGCCGGTGCAGCGCCGGTCCACCCGTGTCCAGCGTGAAGGACAGGATGCAGGTGACCATGGCGTAGATCATCCAGAAGTCGACCCCGACCGCGAGGCCGGCGCCGATGGGCGCCATCACCGTCAGCGCGAAGCGGATCGAGCGGGCCAGAAGCCCGTCGCCATGCCAGCGTGCCTGCGCGGTTTTTCCTTCCGGCACGGGCGGTTCGCGGGAAATCTCGGCCACGCACTGCTCCTCGCTGTACCGCTTTACCCGGTCTTTACCGTGCCCGGCGGAGATTGTGGACAGTGTTGTGTTGCGTCCTGAGTAGGGTAGCCGTCCATGAAGGTGGTTCGTAACGGGGAGGCCCGCCGGGCGTCCCGCACCGGCGTCATTCGGCCGTCGGGCCTGCCTTCCGATCTTCCGCTCGACACCATCCTGCGTGGCGACTGCGTCGCCGAGCTGTCGAAGCTGCCGGCCCGCTCGGTCGACATGGTGTTCGCCGACCCGCCTTATAACCTCCAGCTCCAGGGCGAATTGAAGCGTCCCGACGACAGCCGGGTCGACGCGGTCGACGACGCCTGGGACAAGTTCGAGAGTTTCCAGGCCTATGACGCCTTCACCCGCGCCTGGCTGCTGGCCGTGCGCCGGGTGCTCAAGCCGACCGGCACGCTGTGGGTGATCGGCTCCTATCACAACATCTTCCGCGTCGGCGCGCTGCTGCAGGACCTCGATTTCTGGATCCTCAACGACATCGTCTGGCGCAAGACCAACCCGATGCCGAACTTCCGCGGCCGGCGCTTCACCAATGCGCATGAGACGATGATCTGGGCCGCGCGCGAACCAAATGCCCGCGGCTACACCTTCAATTACGAAGCGCTGAAGGCGGCCAACGAGGACGTGCAGATGCGCTCCGACTGGCTGTTTCCGATCTGCTCGGGCGGCGAGCGGCTGAAGGACGAGGACGGGCGCAAGCTGCATCCGACGCAGAAGCCGGAGGCGCTGCTGGCCCGTGCCATCCTCTCGGCGTCGAAGCCGGGCGACGTGGTGCTCGATCCCTTCCTCGGCTCCGGCACCACGGCGGCGGTGGCGAAGCGCCTCGGCCGGCATTTCGTCGGCATCGAGCGCGACGCGGCCTATGCCGACGCCGCCCAGGCGCGCATCGACGCGGTGGAGCCGCTCCCCGATCTCGCCCTCGCTTTGGCACCGACGGCCCGTGAAGCCCCCCGCGTGGCCTTCAACGCGCTGATCGAGCGCGGGCTGCTCGCCCCCGGCACGCTGCTGACCGATGCCAAGGCGCGCACGCGCGCGCTGGTGCGCGCCGACGGCACGCTGTCGCTGGAGACGGCGCCGGGCCTCGGCCAGATCGGCTCGATCCACCGCGCCGGCGCCATCGCGCAGGGGCTGGAAGCCTGCAATGGCTGGACCTATTGGCACGTCGAGACCCGCGAGGGGCTGAAGCCGATCGACACGCTCCGCGCCGTCATGCGCTCGGAGATGGCGATGGCGGCGGAGTAGTACTTGCCTCTGCTTCAGCATCCTTCGAGGCTCGGGCGATGCCCGAGCACCTCAGGATGAGGTAGTCCTTTCAGAAGAACCTCATCCTGAGGTGCGACCCCGGACTTGATCCGGGGGAACCTCGAAGGATGCTCCAACAGGACGCCGCGCCATGATCACGCTCTACGAGCAGGCCGATTCCGGCAATTGCTACAAGGTCCGGCTGGTGGCCGCCCATACCGGCCGCCCGGTCAGGCGGGTGAGCGTCTCCTCGCGCGACGGCTCGACCCGCACGCCGGAATTCCTCGCCCGCAACCCCATCGGCAAGGTGCCGACGGTCGAGCTCGAGGACGGGCGCTTCCTCGCCGAATCCAACGCCATCATGCTGCACCTTGCCGAGGGCACGTCGCTGATCCCGGCGGACGCCTATGACCGCGCCAAAGCCTATGAGTGGCTGTTCTTCGAGCAGTACAGCCATGAGCCGGCAATCGCGGTCCGGCGGGCGCTTTCCGTCTATCCGGAGCGCGCGGCGCTGGCGACGCCGGAACGGCTGGCGCAACTGCTGGAGGCCGGCAACAAGGCGCTCGGCGTGATGGAAGCGCGCCTCACCAAGGCCGACTGGCTGGCGGGAGACGCTTTCAGCGTCGCCGACATCGCGCTCTATGCCTACACCCACACGGCGGACCAGGGCGGCTACGACCTCGCGCCCTTCCCGGGCATCCGCCGCTGGCTGGACCGGGTCGCGGCGCTGCCCGGGCATATCGGGCTGCTGGACTGAGCCGGTTTGCAAAACCAAAAAGGCCGCCTGGCGGCGGCCTTTCCGTTGATCGACTGGCGGATCAGAGATCCGCGGCCTTCTTGACCGCGTCCTTCGCCTTGCCCATGGCCTTCTGGCCTTCGCCCTTCATCTCCTGGGCCTTCCCTTCGGCTTCCATCCGCTTCGAGCCGGAGGCCTTGCCGGCCGCCTGCTTCATGTTGCCTACGGCCTCGTTGGCATGGCCCTTGGCCTTGTCCATCGCGCTACCCATGGTCTCGTCTCCTGAGAACTCCGCACGCGCTGCGGATTGCGCGGATAACGTGCGTGCAGTCGCCGGGTTCAACGGCGCGTCGGCCTAACCCGCATATTTCAGCAGCTTGCGCATCACGCTGGGGAACGCTTCGGTGTCGAAGCCTTCCGGCCGCACCCAGCGATGGCCGGCCGGCGCCCTGGTCGCGGCCGGAACGTCGGCGCGCCAGACGTCGAGCTCCAAGGCAAAATGGCTGAACACATGGGTGACCGGCGCATTGAGCGCCCGCCATTGCGCTGTGAGAGGCGCGTGGGAGGCCGGGCTCGCCGCTCCCCCCTCCTCCCACGGCGTCGAGGGCACCTCGCTCATGCCGCCCAACAAGCCGCTGGCCGGGCGCGAGCGCACCAGCACCGCCCCGTCCGCCCGCACCGCGAGAAAGGCGACGCCGCGGCGGGTGGGGCGTGCCGCCTTAGCCGCCTTGAGCGGATAGCGTTCCGGCTCGCCGGTCGCGTAGCCGGCGCAATCGAGACGCCACGGGCAGAGCGCGCAGGTCGGCTTGCGCGGCGTGCAGACGGTGGCGCCGAGGTCCATCATCGCCTGCGCGAAATCCCCGTAGCGATCAGCAGGCAGAAGAGTGAGCGCCAGCGCCCGCAGCTTGCCCCGCGCTTTGGGCAGCGGCTCCTCCACCGCGAAGAGGCGCGCCAGCACGCGCTCCCAATTGCCGTCGACCGGCGCGGCGCGGCGGTCGAAGGCGATGGAAGCGATGGCCGCCGCCGTATAGGGGCCGATGCCGGGCAGATCGAGCAGCGCCGCCTCCTCCGCCGGGAAGCGCCCGCCATGGCGTGCCACCACGGCCTTGGCGCAGGCATGCAGGTTGCGGGCGCGGGCGTAATAGCCGAGCCCGGCCCAGGCCGAGAGCACCTCCTCGAGCGGCGCCGCCGCCAGCACCTCGATATCGGGCCAGCGCTTGAGAAAAGCGGCGTAATAGGGCTGCACCGTCACCACCGTGGTCTGCTGCAGCATGATCTCGGAGAGGAAGACGCGGTAAGGGTCCTGCCGCCGGCCCGCCTCGGCGCGCCAGGGCAGCCGGCGGCGGTGGCGGTCGTACCAGCCGAGCAGCGCCGCCGGGTCCGGGATGCTTTTGCGCGGCGGGGCGGCGACGGCTGGATTGGCGGCGGCTGGCATGCGATCCTCAGGGAGACACCCGCAAGGTGGCGGCAGACGCCGCCGCGGGCAAGATGGGACACAGATGGCTCCACGGATACCGCGCCCGCTCGCCGACCTGATCGACACGACCATCGCCGAGAGCTGCCGGCAGCGCGGCATCGCCTCGGTGGAGATCGTCACCCGCTGGGCGGAGATCGTCGGCGAGACGCTGGCCGCGCGGGCAGTGCCGATCAAGCTCGCCTGGCCCGCGCGGCAGGACAGCCCCGAGCCCGGCGTCCTGCATGTGCGGGTCGAGGGCGGCTTCGCCATCGAGTTGCAGCATGACGCACCAGTGGTGATCGAGCGGGTGAACCGCTATTTCGGCTGGCGCTGCATCGGCCGCCTCGCTCTGCGCCAGGGACCGGTGCCGCGGCCGCGCGCGGCGCGGCCGGCCTTTGTTGAACCGGATGCCGCCACGCGCGACGAGATCGAACGCCGGCTCGACCGCATGGCCGGACATTTCGAGGATCCCGCGCTCGCCGCGGCGCTGGGGCGGCTCGGGGCGCTGGTCGCCCGCGACGCCCGCCGGCGCATCACGCAGCGGTGACGCAACGTCCCGCCGCCCCACCGTTGCCATGTTCGCGCGCTGCCTGTAGGCGCTAGCACCACAAAGCCGGCGAGAGCGTCCGGCGCGTCCTGGAGACCGACCATGATCGACCGCCGTCGCTTCCTTGAAGGAGTGGGCACCGTCGCCCTCACCACGGCCGCCCTCGCCGCCTTCGGGACCGGCAGCCTCGGCCTGATCCATCCCGCGCAGGCGCAGTCGGCCGACGTCGCCAAGCTGATGGCGCCGGGCGCGCTGCCCGACCAGGTGCTGGGCAAGGCCGACGCGCCGGTGACCATCGTCGAATATGCCTCGCTGACCTGCGGCCACTGCGCGCATTTCCACGAGACCACCTATCCGGTGCTGAAGTCGAAATACATCGACACCGGCAAGGTGCGCTTCATCCTGCGCGAGTTCCCGCTCGACATCGTCGCCAAGGCCGCCTTCATGCTGTCCCGCTGCGCCGGCGAAGGGAAGTACTACCCGATGACCGATACGCTGTTCGAGACGCAGAAGAACTGGGCCTACAGCCAGAACCCGGCGCAGGCGCTGATGGCCATCGCCAAGCAGGGCGGTATGAGCGAGCAGCAGTTCAACGCGTGCCTGAACGACGCCAAGCTCGCCGGCCAGGTCGACGAGGTGGCCAAGCGCGGCAGCGAGCTCGGCGTCGACGCCACGCCGACCTTCTTCATCAACGGCAAGAAGGTCTCCGGCGCGCTCAGCCCGGAGGACCTCGACAAGGAGCTGGCGCCGCTCATCGGCTCGAACTGAGGCGGATGGGCGGTTGCGGCGGCCGCCTCCGGCCGAGGCGCCGCCACTCAAGCCCCGCCGTCATCCCGGCCGAAGCGTAGCGGAGAGCCGGGATCGTTCTCCGATGTTTGCACGATCCTGGATCGGCCTTCGGCCGTCCGGGATGTCGGCTGCGATACAGGCCGCCGCCCTTCCCCTCACTGCGGCAGGGTGATCCGTCCCTCGGCGTCGAGCGGGAAGCCGGGATTGTGGGCGACCTCCCAGGGGTGGCCGTCGGGATCGGCGACATAGCCGATATAGCCGCCCCAGGAGGTCGGGTGCGCCGGTCTCAGCGCCCGCCCACCGGCGGCCACCAGACGGATCAGCGTGGCGTCGACCTCGGCGCGGCTCGCCCGGTTGCAGGCGAGCGTGATGCCGCCGAACTGCCCGGCGCGGCCGGCCACCATGCCGGCATCGGCGGCGAGTTCGTGGCGCGGGTAGAGCGCCAGCGCCACGTCGCCCATGGCGAAGAAGGCGACGCCTTCCGCCGCCTTCACTTTCCGCTCCAGCCCGAGCGCCTCGTAGAAGGCGACGGCCCGCTTGAGGTCGGCGACGCCCAGGGTGATGAGCGACAGGCGCAGCGGCGGCATGGCGCGCCTGCGGAAGGCGGCGACCTTGCCGCCCTTCTCGTCCTGCCCGGCCCCGCCCTCGCACGGGGACGGCGTCGTTCCGGGCGGCGGGTCCTTCGTCGGGTCTTCGATGGTGGCGGCGCTCATGTTTCCTCCCCGAACAGCGACAATTGCTCGCCCCGCTTCGGCGGGCGGCTGAAATGGCGGGTGGTCAGCCTTGTATGGCGGCGGTTGAGGCCGAGCCGCTCGACCGCGATCTCGAAGCGCCGTGCCATGGTCCAGGCATAGGGCCCCGAGCCGGTCATGCGATGGCCGAAGGTGGAATCATATTCCCTGCCGCCATGCAGCTCCTTCAGGAGCGATGTTACGTGACGATAGCGGTCGGGGAAATGTGCCAGCAGCCACTCCTTGAACAGGTCGCGTATCTCCAGCGGCACGCGCAGCATCACATAGCCGGCCTCCGACGCTCCGGCCGCCACCGCCGCATCCAGGATGCGCTCCATCTCGGCGTCGGTGACGGCCGGGACGACCGGCGCGACCAGAACCGCCGCCGGCACGCCGGCCTCGGTGAGCCTGGCGATGGTGTCGATGCGGCGCTGCGGCGTCGCCGCGCGCGGCTCCATGGTACGGGCGAGCTTGTGATCGAGCGAGGTAACGGACAGCGCGATCTTGATCAGCCCGCGCTCGGCCATCGGCGCGATGATGTCGAGGTCGCGCAACACCAGCGCCGACTTGGTGACGATGCCGACTGGATGGCCGAAATCGCTGAGCACCTCGAGAATCCGCCGGGTCAGCCGCCATTCGCGCTCGATCGGCTGATAGGCGTCGGTGTTGATGCCCAGAGCGATGGTGCGCGGCTCGTAGCCCGGCTTGGAGAGCTCCTTCACCAGCAGTTCCGGCGCGTCCGGCTTGGCGAACAGCCTGGTCTCGAAGTCGAGCCCGGCGGAAAGGCCCTGATAGGCGTGGGTCGGCCGCGCGAAGCAGTAGATGCAGCCATGCTCGCAGCCGCGATAGGGATTGATCGAGCGGTCGAAGCCGACATCAGGCGAATCGTTGTGGTTGATGATGGTGCGCGGCTTCTCCACCGTGACGCTGGTGCGGAAGGGCGGCAGGTCGTCGAGCGACTGCCAGCCGTCGTCGAAGGCCTCGCGCGAAGCCGGTTCGAAGCGGCCGGCGGCGTTGGACAGGGCGCCGCGCCCGCGCCGGCGCTCCTCCTCGACCATCCAGTCCGGCATAGGCGCGGCAGCCGCGGCGTCCATCTCCGACATGGTCGAGAGGTCGCGGGCGGCGGCGCGGCGCTCCTCCTCCCGGCGCGCACGCCGTTCCTCGGCCAGCCGGCCCACATGCTTTGGCGCGTGCGTGGGCGCATGCTTGGGCACGGGACGGGCCGGCGGGGCGCCTGCGGCGCGAAGAGGTTCGGGCGATCGGCGTTCCATGGGCGGATTCCTACTCCACCAATGAGAACACATCAAGAACATTTCGCGAATTGTGACGGGCGGGCTGTACGCGCGCAAAACGCTGCGATAGGCAGAAAAATGCTGCATCCGTCAGGCCTGCGGGCCTTTTCCAAGCCAAGATCGTCGAAGGGGTGGCTGGGCGCGTGATCTCGGTCGTCATACCCACGCAGGAACCTGCCAGGCTGCTGATCCCGACGCTGGCGGCGCTGGTCCCGGGCGCCGCCGCCGGCATCGTGCGCGAGGTGCTGCTGGTCGATTCCGGTGGCTCGCCGGAAGTGGCGGAGATCGCCGATGCCGCCGGCTGCGAATATCTCGCCGGCCCGGCCGACGAAGGCACGCGGCTGCGCATAGGCGCGGAGGCGGCGCGCGCACCCTGGCTGTTCTTCCTGGAGCCGAAGGGCCTGCTGCAAGACGGCTGGACCCGCGAGGTGCGCAACTTCACCGACCAGATCGAGCGCACCGGTGCCACCGATGCGAGGGCGGCAACCTTCCGGCTGGCGCTGGACGGCTTCGGCGTCTCGCCGCGCATCAAGGAGGCGGCGGCAGTGCTGCGGCACGCCGTCACCGGCCGGCCGCGGCCCGAGCAGGGGTTGCTCATCCACCGGCGCTTCTACGAGGCGATCGGCGGCCATGACGCCGGCGCAAACACCTCCCGGCGCCTGCTGGGCCGCGTGGGACGCAATCGGCTGGTGCTGCTGCGCTCGCAGATCCTGCTGCCGGACGGCTGAACGGTCAGGCCGGCGTGCCGGCGGGAGCGCGCAGCTTGCCGCGCTTCAGGTGCTCGTCGAGCCGGGGCAGAATCTCGACGAAATTGCAGGGCTTGTGGCGGATGTCGAGCTGATGGACGAGGATCTCGTCCCAGCCGTCGCGGCAGGCGCCGGGGGAGCCAGGCAGGCAGAAGACGTAGGTCGAGTTCGCCACCCCGGCGGTGGCGCGGCTCTGCAACGTCGAGGTGCCGATCTTTTGGAACGAGACCATGTGGAACACGGTCGAGAAGCCTTCCATGCGCTTCTCGAACAGCGGCTCGATGGCTTCCGGGGTGACGTCGCGCCCAGTGAAGCCGGTGCCGCCGGTGGTGATGACGACATCGACCGACGGATCGGCGATCCAGCCCGACACGCGGGCGCGGATCGTCTCCACGTCATCCGGCACGATGGCGCGGTCGGCGAGCCTGTGGCCGGCCTTCTCCACCCGCTCGACCAGCGTGGTGCCCGAACGATCGTCGGCGAAGCTGCGTGTGTCGGAGATGGTCAGCACCGCGATGGCGAGCGGCACGAAGGGCGTCTCGGTGCTCATCAGATGTTGCCCTGGAAGGTGTTGCACTGCTGCATTGAGCCGGACTTCAGCCCCTGCTTGAACCACTTCACCCGCTGCGCCGAGCTGCCATGGGTGAAGCTGTCCGGCACGGCGTAGCCCTGCGCCTGCTTCTGCAGCCGATCGTCGCCGATGGCGCTGGCGGCGTTCAGCGCCTCCTCGATGTCGCCTTCCTCGAGGATGCGCCACTGTTCGTTAGCGTGATAGGCCCACACGCCGGCGAGGCAGTCGGCCATCAGCTCGACGCGCACGGAGAGCGCATTCGCCTCGGCCTGCGAGGCCTGGCGCTGGCGCTGCTGCACCTGCGGCAGGATGCCGATCTGGTTCTCGACGTGGTGGCCCACCTCGTGGGCGATGACATAGGCGGCGGCGAAGTCGCCCGGCGCGCGGAAGCGCCGCTTCATCTCGTCGAAGAAGGAAAGGTCGAGATAGACCTTCTGGTCGCGCGGGCAATAGAACGGGCCGACGGCCGACTGCGCGGTGCCGCAGGCCGAGCGGGTGACGCCGGAGAACAGCACCATGCCCGGCTCCTGGTAGGTCTCGCCCTGCGCCTTGAAGATCGGCACCCAGACGTCCTCGGTCTGGGCGAGTACGACGGAGGCGAACTCGCCGAGCTTCTTCTCCTCCGGGCTGAGCTGGCGCTGCGTCGGCGCGCCCTGCTGCTGGCTGGTGCCGCCATTGCCGTCGCCGAGCAGGATCTCGGCCCCGCCGATCAGCACCGCCGGGTTGATGCCGGTCGCCCAGGCGATCAGGGCGACGACGATGAGCCCGCCAATACCGAGCCCGCCACGCCCGCCGGGCAGGCGACCGCCGCCGAAACCACCCTGCCCGCGCCGGTCCTCGACATTGTCGCTGCGCCGGAAATCTTCCCACCGCATCCTCGTGTCCCTCCGACGCGCCAGCCTGCCACCACGGTGCGATTGTGATGCACCCGCACCGTGGCGGCAATGCGCCGATGGGCCGCCGGTTCCCGAGGCGTCACACGGCGAGTGGCTGCAACGCCCCGAGCCATTGCCGCGCGAGGTTGAGGTCGGCCTGCGAAAGACCGTGTCCGACCGGCAAGGTGCGGTGGTCGACGTCGGCCCCGGCGGCCCGCAATTGCGCGGCGAGCCGGGTGGCGTTCTCCTCCGGCACGATGGGATCGACCGCGCCGGAGAGCAGCAGCACGCCCTTGCCCGACAAATCCGCGGCCGGCGGATCGGCGAGCGGCACCATGGCGCGCAGCAGCACCGCGCCGGCCAGTGCCTCGGGATGAGTCAGCAGCGTGGCGGCAGCGATGTTCGCACCGTTGGAGAAGCCGACGGCGATGGGCACGGCAAGCCCGTAGGCAACGCGTGCCTCGGCGACAAAACCCGCCAGCTCGCCGGCGCGGAAGCGCACGTCGGCCTCGTCGAACACGCCTTCGCGCAGGCGGCGGAAGAAGCGCGGCGCCCCGCCTTCCAGCACTTTTCCACGCGGGGACAGCAGGGCGGCGCCGGGGGCGATCATCGCGCCGAGCTGAATCAGGTCGTTCTCGTCACCACCGGTGCCGTGAAGCAGCAGCAGCGGCCGGGCACCGGCATCGGTGCCGGGCTCGAAGCGATGCACGAAGGAAAGCGCAGTGTCGGTCATGGCAGCCTCCTGCTTCGAAATGGGAGGCGCCGCCCTGCGACGGGCGGCGCCATGTCAGTTCAGGCGATCTCAGGCAGCACGGCCTCGATCTGGCTACGGCGGCCTTCGAGGAAGTCCGGCAGCTTGAGGGCTTCGCCGAGCGTGGCCGGCGCTTCGTCCGCGGCGAAGCCGGGGACGTCCGTGGCGATCTCGAACAGCACGTGGCCGGGCTCGCGGAAGTAGACGGACCGGAAGTAGCTGCGGTCCTTCTGCTCCGTGGTGCGGATGCCGTGGTTCTCCACGAGCTTCCTCACCATTTCCTCCTGGCCGGCATCGTCCGCGGCGCGGAAGGCGATATGGTGCACCGAGCCGCCGCCCATGCGGGCGGGCAGGAAACCGCCGGCCTCATGGATGTCGACGATGCTGCCGATCTCAGTGCCCTCGGCCTTGAAGCGCACCAGCGAGCCCTCGCGGCCGATCTCGGTGAACCCGAACACGTCGGTCAGGATGGCGCCGGTGGGCGCCGCCTCGGCCAGCAGCAGGTTCACGGAGTGGAAGCCGCGGATGGCGTGCTCGGCGGGAACGTCGGTGCCGATCCAGGCGGGCTCGTTCTCCGCGCCGGGGACGCCGACGAGGGCGAGGCGCGTACCGTGCGGGTCCTTGAACGACAGTACGCTCTCGCTGAAGCGCTTCACCGGCGCGCTGTGCGACACGCCCTTCTCGACGAAGCGCTGCGTCCAGTAGCCGATGGAGCCTTCCGGCACGCGGAACGCGGTCTCCTGCGTCTCGCCGATGCCGAGCCGGCCGGGCGCCACATGGTCCCACGGGAAGAAGGTGAGGATGGTGCCCGGGGAACCGGCCTCGTCGCCGTAATAGAAGTGGTAGGTGCCGGGATCGTCGAAGTTGACGGTCTTCTTGACCAGCCGGAGGCCAAGGGTCCGGGTGTAGAATTCGACGTTGCGGCGTGCATTGCCAGCGATCGCCGTCACGTGATGGATGCCGTTGCGGTTCATGGTCTGCTCTCCTGTGAGCGCGACCTGCGCTCGTCTCGGGACAAGAGATAACCCGGCATCGGCGCAATGCCATGCCCATTCAATTGCGTTGACGCAATCTCGGTTCTGCTGCTATGGTCACGCCGGTCGTCGAGAGGAAAGTTCCTTTCCAACCAAAAGCTTACGTAGAGGCGGCAACGCGGGGAGCAGCATGGCCGAGGCTTTCAAGAATCTCGCCTGGGACGACTTCCGGCTGATCAAGGCCGTGGCTGACGCCAAGGGCCTGCCATCGGCCGCGGCGGCGATGGGGGTGAACCACTCCACCGTGTTCCGCCGGCTCAAGCAGATCGAGGAGGCCCTGGGCGCGGTGCTGTTCGAACGTCACCGCACTGGCTACGCGCTCACCCCCGCCGGCGAAGAGATGGTGGCGCTCGCCAACCGGCTGGACGAGGAGATCACCGCGGTCGGGCGCAAGCTTGCCGGACGCGAGCCGGCGCCCTCCGGCGAACTGCGCGTCACCACGCCGGACTCGCTGCTCATCCACCTGCTGATGCCGATGCTGGCGACCTTCCGCGAGCGCTACCCGGAAGTGCGGCTCGACATGGTGCTGAGCAACCAGGCGCTGAACCTCTCCAAGCGCGACGCGGACGTCGCCGTGCGCGCCACCGACAACCCGCCGGAGAACCTCGTCGGCCGCCGCGTCGCCCGCATCGCCTGGGCGCTCTATGGGCGCAGCGTCGACTTCCCCACGCCCGGCGAGGTGTCGCCGGAAGAGCTGGACGGGCGCAACTGGGTGTCGCTCGGCGACAGCCTGGGCGCACTGAAGACGGTGAAGTTCGTGCAGGAGAACGTCGAGCCCGAGAAGGTGGCCTACAAGATCAACTCGGTGCTCGGCCTCGCCGAGGCGGTGGAGGCGGGCATCGGCATCGGCCACCTGCCCTGCCTGATCGGCGACGCCCGGCCCTCGCTGGTGCGGCTCGGCCCGCCGAACGACGACTACGCCGCCGACCTGTGGCTGCTGACCCATCCGGATCTGCGCCACTCGCCGCGCGTGCGTGCCTTCCTCGACTTCCTCGCCGGCGAGATCGCGCGCCACCGCCGTTTCATCGAGGGGCAGACCGGCCTGCAGGAGGCAGCGGAAAGCAGCGCGGTTACGGCTTGAGGCGCGAGAGCAGCTTGTCGCGCACGCGGGTGAGTTCGCCGGTGAGCTCGCCGATCGCCTCGGCGTCACGGTCGAGGCAGATGCCCATCTCGCGCGGGATGCGCTCGGCATCGAGGCGCAGCGCCCGGCCCTTTTCGGTGAGGTTGATGCGCACCTGCCGCTCGTCGGCGGCGTCGCGCACCCGGCGCACCAGGCCAGCGCTCTCCAGCCGCTTGAGCAGCGGCGTGAGCGTGTTGGTCTCGAGCATCACGCGGTCGCCGATCTGGCCGACGGTGAGCCCGTCCTCCGCCCATAGCGTGACCATGGCGACATACTGCGGATAGGTCAGGCCCAGCCGGTCGAGCAGCGGCTTGTAGACGCGGTTGAAGGCGTGGTTGGCCGAATAGACGGCGAAGCAGAGGAAATCCTCGAGCTTCAGTTTATCGTGTGTGCTGGACATGCCGGGACCAAAGGAGCCTAGGCTGGGCACCGTGCCCCGTGGAGGACGCGACGACAAGCGGGTTTTTGCGTAAACTCGCTGTTCGCGCCTTGCAAAGGGCGCAACCCGCGTCTAGGCGGCCAATTTTGAGGACGGCGGCGCTTTCTCAGGACAGCGCCCCACCATTTGGGGAAGAGTGCGCATGTCGGGGGGAGCCGCGACGACGAGGCCGGGCGGGCAGCCCGAGCCGGAGCCGCTCGGCGAGCTGAGCCCGATCGGACGACGCTCGGCGCGGCTGAGGCTGCGCGCGGCCTGGATGTACTATGTCGAGGGCATGACGCAGAGCGCCATCGCCGAGGCGCTCGACATCGGCCGCGTCACCGTGGTGCGCCTGCTGGCCGATGCCCGGCAGCTCAACGAGGTCAAGATCTCGCTCAGCCGCGAGATCGCGGAATTGCCGCGGCTGGAGATGGGGCTGCAAAAGGCGTTCGGTCTGCGCGAAGCGGTGGTCGCCCCGCTCTCCGGCCCACTCGCCGACCCGACCAGCGCCATCGGCGCGGCGACCGGCCAGTTCATCTCCGAGCTCATCCGCTCCGACATGACCATCGGCTTCGGCTGGGGCCGCACGCTGATGCGCGCGCTCGGCTTCATCGACGAGAAGACAGTGTCGAACCTGTCGGTGATCTCGCTGCTCGGCGGCATCACCAAGGCCAAGCAGTACAACCCCTCGGAGTTCGCCTGGCAGCTCTCCCGACTGTTCCAGGCCGACTGCCACCTCATCGCAGCGCCCGCCATCGTCGACAGCGTCGAGACCAAGCAGGCGCTGATCGAGCGCTGCGGCCTCGGCGCGGTCTATGCCCTGGCGCGCGAGATGGACGCGGTCGTGGTCAGCGTCGGCGAGATGGACGCGGAGAGTACCGCGTTGCGCTTCGGCTTCTTCTCCGACGCCGACTGGGCCTCGCTGATCGCCGCCGGCGCGGCAGGCGATGTGGTCTACAACTTCATCGACATGGACGGCCGGCCGATCGACCACCCGATCAACACCCGCGTCATGTCGATCCCGGTCGAGACCATGCAGGCGACGCCCGAGCGCATCCTCACCTCCGGCGGGCCGGGCAAGACCCGCGCGGTGATCGCCGGCCTGCGCATGCTGCGCCCGACCGTGTTCATCACCGACGAGGTGACCGCCGCAGCGGTACTGCAAGAGGTCGGCGCGGCCTATTGAGGCCACCCTTGCGACAACCCGCTCTTTGCCTTCGATGAAATGTCGAGTACCGAAGAGCGCGACACGTCCGCTCGAAGACGGACGCGCAAGAGGGACGCCGGGAACGCATGAGGAAAGGTCAGTCGATGCTCGGGGCAAACGGGATCGTGCGGTCGGGCGTCGCCGCCGAACTGGAACAGTGGACCGCCAAGCATGGGCCGGTGACGATCGGCCTCGCCGGTGCGGGCCAGATGGGCACCGACCTCATCGTGCAGGCGGCGCTCATGCCGGGCGTGCGGATCGGCGCCGTGGTCGAGATGAACCCGCAGGCCGCCATCGACGCCGCGCTGATGGCCGGGCATTCCCGCGAGAACATCGTCTCCGCCTCGACCTCCGAGCAGATCGACCGCGCCATCGAAGCCGGCCGACTTCCCATAACGGACGACTACCACGCCATGTGCGCGGCCGGGCATATCGATGTCGTCATCGATGCCACCGGCAGCCCCAACATCGGCACCATCGTGTCGCTGGAGGCGATCCGCAACGGCAAGCATGTGGTGCTGCTGAGCGTCGAGGCTGACATCACCATCGGCCGCTTCCTCAAGGAGGAGGCGCGCAAGGCCGGCGTGGTGCTGACCGGCGCCGCCGGCGATGAGCCGGCTTCCACTATCGAGCTGATCGGCTTCGCCCAATCGCTCGGCTTCGACATCGTCTGCGCCGGCAAGGCCAAGAACAACGCCTTCAAGCCCGACGCGGTGCCCGACGAATTCGCCGCGGAGGCAAAGGCGCGCAACATGAACCCGCGCATGCTGGTGGAGTTCGTCGACGGCTCCAAGACCATGGTGGAGATGACCGCGCTCGCCAACGCCACCGGCCTCGTGCCGGATGTGCCGGGCATGCACGGGCCGCACGCCGACCGGGACGTACTGGCGCAGGTGCTCTGCACCAAGGAGGATGGCGGCATCCTCAACCGTGCGGGCGTGGTCGACTTCACCCTCGGCAAGGGGGTGGCGCCCGGCGTGTTCTGCATTGTCAAGCCGCGCCATCCGCGGGTGATCGAGCGCATGGCCGACCTCAAGGTCGGGCCCGGCCCCTGCTTCGCGCTGATCCGGCCCTATCACCTCACCAGCCTGGAAGTGCCGCTTTCGGCGGTGCGCGCGGTGCTGCACAAGCGCCCGGACATGGAGGTGCTCGACCATCCGGTGGCGGAATGCGCGGCGGTCGCCAAGCGCGACCTGAAGCCCGGCGACACGCTCGGCAAGATCGGCGAGTACGACTATCGCGGCTATGCGATGGGCTGGCGCGACGCCCGTGACAGCTTCGCCCTGCCGCTCGGCCTTGCCGAGAGGTCGCGCGTGCTCAAGCCGATCAAGGCCGGCGAACGGCTGACCTACGACAATTGCGCGCCGGACGAGCAGCTCTTGGTGACGCAGCTGCGCCGCCGGCTCGACCAGGCCGACACGCAGTACCTCGCCGCCTGAGCCGGCTGCCGATCAGGCGCGGCGCCGCACGAGGGCGCCGTAGACGAACAGCACGATGAGCGCGCCGACCACCGCGCCGATGAGGCCTGCTCCCTCGTTCGGCCCATACCAGCCCATCGCCTGCCCCAAGAAGGTGGCGACGAACGCGCCGACGATGCCGAGGATGGTCGTCAGGATGAATCCCGACGGCTCGTTGTCGCCCGGCATGATGAGCTTCGCGATAATGCCGGCCACGAAGCCGATGACGATCGTCCAGATGAATCCCATGGTGCTGTTCCCTCCGGTTCCGAGGGAACCGATTCGCCCCGATTTGGTTCCTTGACTGACCTCGGGAGGGACGACGATGAACAATCGTGCATTTCCGTCGATGACGGCGCTTCTCGCGCTGCTGGCCGTGGCCGGCTATCAGAACCGTGACAAGATCGCCGAGATGATCAGGGGCGCCACTCAGGGTGGCCAGCCCGGGCAAGCTGACCTGCCCGATCAGGCGGGCACGGCGGACCCGTTCGGCCGCGCCGGCGACGCCGGGGGGCAAGGTGGCGCAGAACTCGGCGGCGCGGGGCTCGGCGGCCTGCTGGGCGGCCTCGGCGGCCTGTTCGGTGGCGCCGCCTCGGGCAGCGCAGCCTCAGGCAATGTCGTGCAGGATGGGCTCTCGGAATTGCTGAACCGCTTCCGGCAGAACGGCCATGACGAAGCCGACTCCTGGGTTAGCACAGGCGAGAACCGCGAGATCGACGACCGCAACCTCGAGCACGCCATCGGCCCCGACGTGCTTGATACGCTGTCGCAGCAGACCGGCCTGTCGCGCGAGGAACTGCTGGGACGGCTGTCGCGCACTTTGCCCAAGGCGGTGGACGCCTATACGCCGAACGGCCGGGTGGAAGCCGCGTAGCCGCCTCCACGCGGGACCATCTGCGCGCGGCCGACCGCGCTCAGGCGTTCCCCGGGCCCGATGTCGCGATCGAGGTGAAGTGGGCGTCGGCGAGGCGCGCCTCGGCCTCGGCCAGCGCCTCGGCGAGCTGGCGCACCTGAGAGGGGTCGAGCACCAGCTGCAGTGCCGGCACCGGCTCGCCCGGCTTGGGCTGTTGCGTGCCGATCTCGATGCGCAGCCCCACCTTCTCCGCCCCGAACAGGGCGGTGGTGAAGGCGAGCATCGGCCACACCTTCAGATGACCGTTGTCGTCCTTCTCCCAGTCGTCGAACCGGCCCACCATGGCGGGTCTCCTCATCTCTTACGCGCGTCGCGCTCTGTCGGGCGGATCACTAGCATCGAAAGCCGCGCACGCGACAGAGCGCGCGTAAGAACCTACCCGGTCAAAGTGTCCTCATCCTGAGGTGCAGCGGCTGGAAGAGAACTTCCGGTCCGACCTTCAATGGAAGTCGCGCGACTTGGGCATGATGCGTACCTGGCGCGGATGGCCGTGGCCGGAGCGGCGGCCGGCCAGCATATGGCTGGAACGCGGGCGCTCATCCTGGCCCGGATCGGTTTGCGGGCGCGGCAGGCGCGCGGGGGCGTCGAATAGGCGGGACAGTTCGGAGGAGCGGTCGAACACCCGCTCGCCCATCACATGGACGACGCCCTCCTTGCTCTTCTGCACCCGCCCTTCCACCACGACGAGGCGCGAGCCCATGACCTCTGCGCGGAATCGCTCGAACAGCCGCGCCCAGATCAGCACGTTGACGATGCCGGTCTCGTCCTCCAGCGTCATGAAGACGGTGTTGCCCTTGCCCGGCCGCTGGCGCACCAGCACCACCCCAGCCGCGCGCACATAGGCGCCGTCGCGCAGCGCCGAGACCTGCGCGCTCGACGCCACGCCCTCGGCGGCGAAGACCTCGCGCAACATCGCCATGGGATGGCCTTTCAGCGACAGCCGCGTCGTCTGGTAGTCGACCGCGATCTGCTCGGGCAGCGGCATGAGCGGGAGATGCGCGTCGGCGTCCGTGCCGAGTTCGCGCGTCTGCGCGGCGGCGAAGAGCGGCAGCGGCGCGTCGTTCGGCAGGCGGCGCACGATCCATGCCGCCTCGCGCCGGTTTAGCCCGAGCGAGCCGAAGGCGTCGGCATCCGCCAGCTTGCGCAGCACTCCGACGGGCAGGCCGGCCCGGCGGAACAGCATCTCGATGTCCCTGACGAAGCCGCCCGCCCGCGCCTCGACGAGGCGTTCCGACCAATCCTCGCTGAAGCCGTCGATCTGCCGCAAGCCCAGCCGCAGGGCGAGCGGCTCGCCGGGAGCGTCGCGCTCCAGCGTGTTGTCGTAGGAACTGTAATTGACGTCGGGCGGGCGAATCTCGACGCCGTGCTCGGCCGCGTCGCGCACGATCTGCGCCGGGGCGTAGAAGCCCATGGGCTGGGAGTTCAGCAGCGCCGCGGCGAAGGCCGCCGGATGGCGGCATTTGATATAGGCGGAGATATAGACCAGCTTGGCGAAGGAGGCAGCGTGGCTCTCCGGAAAGCCATATTCGCCGAAGCCCTTGATCTGCTCGAAGCAGCGCTCGGCGAAGGCGCGCTCATAGCCGCGCGCCACCATCCGCCCGATCAGCATATGCTGGAACTTGCCGATAGTGCCGAGATTGCGGAAGGTCGCCATGGCGCGGCGCAGCTGGTTCGCCTCCTCCGACGTGAACTCGGCGGCGACCATGGCGAGCTTCATCGCCTGTTCCTGGAACAGCGGCACCCCTTTGGTCCGCTCCAGCACGGTATAGAGCTCATCCTGCGGATAATCCGGCCCCGGTGAGGGATAGGTCACCTTTTCGCTGCCCTCGCGCCGGCGCAGATAGGGATGCACCATGTTGCCCTGGATCGGACCGGGGCGGACGATGGCGACCTGGATGACGAGGTCGTAGAGCTTCCGCGGCTTCAGGCGCGGCAGCATGTTGATCTGCGCCCGACTCTCCACCTGGAACACCCCGATGGAATCGCCGCGGCAGAGCATGTCGTAGACGTCCGGCTGCTCCCGCGGGACCTCGGCGAGGCCCCATTCGGTGCCCTGATCCACATTGATCAGGTCGAGCGCCTTGCGGATGCAGGTGAGCATGCCGAGCGCCAGCACGTCGACCTTGAGCAGGCCGAGCGTGTCGATGTCGTCCTTGTCCCATTCGATGAAGGTGCGGTCCTTCATCGCCGCATTGCCGATCGGCACCGTCTCGTCGAGCCGGTTCTGGGTCAGCACGAAGCCGCCGACATGCTGGGAGAGATGGCGCGGGAAGCCGAGCAGGCGCACCGCGAGGCCGATGGCGCGGGCCACCATAGGATTGGAAGGATCGAGCCCGGCCTCGCGCGCCTGGCTGTCCTTGATGTCATCGCCCCAGCTGCCCCACACCGTGCCGGCTAGGCGGGCGGTGACGTCCTCGGTGAGGCCGAGCGCCTTGCCGACATCGCGTATGGCGCTGCGCGGGCGATAGGAGATGACGGTGGCGACGATGCCGGCGCGGTGCCGGCCATAGCGGTTGTAAACGTACTGGATCACCTCCTCGCGCCGCTCATGCTCGAAATCGACGTCGATGTCGGGCGGCTCGCCGCGATCCCTGGAGAGGAAGCGGCTGAACAGCAGCACGTTCTCCGAAGGGTCGACCGCGGTGATGCCGAGCACGTAGCAGACGGACGAATTGGCCGCCGAGCCGCGCCCCTGGCAGAGGATGCGGTTGCGCTCGGCGAAATCGATGATGTCGCGGATGGTGAGAAAATAGGAGGCGTAGCCGAGCTCGCCGATGAGCTTGAGCTCTTCCTTTAGCTGGCTCACTATCTTGTCCGGCACGCCGTCGGGATAACGGATGGCGGCGCGCTGCCAGGTCAGCTCCTCAAGCTTGGCCTGCGGCGTGTAGCCGGGCGGCACCGGCTCCTCGGGGTATTCGTATTTCAGCTGACCAAGCGAAAAATCGATGCGGGCGAGAAAGCTACGCGTCTCTTCCACCACCTCGGGCGCGTCGCGGAACAGCCGCGCCATCTCGGCCGCTGGCTTGAGGTGCCGCTCGGCATTGGCATCCAGGAGGCGCCCGGCGGCCTCGATGGTCACGCCCTCACGGATACAGGTCAGCACATCCTGCAGGTCGCGCTCGGCGGGGTGGTGGTAGAGCACGTCATTGGTGGCGAGCAGCGGCACGCGGTTTTTTGCGGCGAGCGCCTTCAGCGCGGCAAGGCGGCGGCGGTCGTCGCCCTTGCGCGCCATGCTCGCGCCGAGCCAGAGTGAGCCGGGCGCGGCCTCGCCAAGCTGCGCCAGCACGCCAGCGAGGCCAACCAGCTTTTTCGCCGGCATGGAGCGCATTGGCATGAGGATGAGCGAGAGGCCGCGCGCATCGGCAAGCAGGTCGTCGAGCTTGAGGACGCATTCGCCCTTGGCGCCGCGCAGATTGCCGACGGTGAGCAGCCGACAGAGCCGGCCCCAGCCATCGCGGTCCTGCGCATGGGCGACGATGTCCGGCGTCCCGTCGGCGAAGACGAGCCGGGCGCCGACGACGAGGGTGAAGGGCGGCAGCGCCTCGCCCTGCCCGGCATCGGCCGCCGCCTCCGCCCATAGGCGCAGGAGGCGCGTGGCCTCGTCCTCCTCATCCTCCTTCGACTTTATCCCCTCTTTCCGCGCCTTCCAGAAGCCGGCAAAACGTTCGCCGATGTCCTTTAGCGCCGCATAGGCCCGCACCACCCCGGCCACGGTATTGCGGTCGGCGATGCCGATGCCGGCATGGCCGAGAAGCAGCGATTGCAGCACCAGCCACTCCGCCTTCGACGCCCCGCGCAGGAAGGAAAAGTTGGAGGCGGCAACCATCTCCGCGAAGAAGGGTTCGGCGACGGCCGTCACGGGAACAGCCCGTGCACGAACCAGCGCGGCTGGTCCGTCTCGCGGCCATAGAGGCCGGCGCGGAACAGCCAGAAGCGACGGCCCTCGCGGTTCTCGACGCGGAAATAGTCGCGCGTCGGCACGGCGGGGGCGCCCTCCTTCTGCCGCCACCATTCCGGGGCGATGCGCTCCGGCCCCTCGGCGCGGGCGACCTCGTGCACCACCCGTCGCCAGCGGAAGCGCAAGGGCGGGCCGTCCGGCACCTCGGCTATGGCCTCGACCGGCTGGGGCGGCTCGAACAGGGTCAGTGGCCGCGGCAGGCCGTCGGGCGGTGCGACGGACGAGGTGGGCACATCGGCGGCGGGGACCAGAGCGCTGGCCCGATCGGGATCATGGGTGTCGCGCAGCATGAAGCGCAGCACCCGCTCGCGCCCCAGCCGCACGGCCAGCCGATCGACCAGCGCCGCGACCTCCTCTTCTTCGACCGCGCGACCGTCGAGGCTGACCTGCGCCGGGGTAAGCACCTCGGCGCGCAGCACGGCGAGGCGCACGAGATCGAAGCCGAAGCCGGGATCGATGGGATCGGCCAGCGCCTCGATCTTCTCACGCCAGAGCCGGGCGAGCGCGCGCGCATCGCGCGAGGGCCGCGCGGTCTCGACCTTCAGGCGGCGCACCGCCCCATCGGCGCGGAAGAAGGAAGCCTCGAAGGATCGCCCGCCCTCGCCGCGTGCCTCCAGCATCAGAGCAAGGTCGTCGACCAGCAGCGCCAGCGTGCCCTCTATGTCCTCGGCGCGGGCGATGGGCTCGGGGAAGCGCCGCTCGGCGATTGCCTCCGGCAGCGGCCGGCGCGGCACGATGCGCACGTCCTCGCGTCCCAGCGTGCGGCGCAGCCGGGCGAGCAGATCCTCGCCGAAACGGGCGGCAAACGGCGTGCCGGGCCGCGCGGCGAGGTCGCCGATGGTCTTGAGGCCCGCACGCGAGAGGCCGGTGACAACCTCATCCCCCACCCCGAGCAGGGCGACAGGCAGCCCCGCCACCGCCTGCGCCTCGCCGCCCGGCGAAACGACGCCACCCTGCCCGGCCCGCGCCAAGGCCCGCGCGGCGTCGGGCGTGCCGGCGATGACGGCGCAGGCGCCGAGGCCGTGGCGCTCCAGATGGGCGAGCAGGCGCGCGCGCATCGCCGCCTCGCCGCCGAAGAGGTGGGCGCAGCCGGTGATGTCGAGGACCAGCCCGTCCGGCGCGTCGAGCGCGACCAGCGGCGTCCAGCGGTCGCAATCATCCGCCACCTCCTCCAGGAAGGCGGCGTCGGCATGCACGTCATGCTCCACCACCGCGAGGTCGGGGATGCGCGCGCGGGCATCCGCCAGCGTCAGGCCGCGCGCGAGGCCGCGCTGGCGCGCCGCGCGGTCGACGGCGGCGAGGCGCAGGGCGTTCTCCGCCTTCTCGACGAAGACCAGCGGCGCGCGCGCGAGCGGGTCGTCAGCCGGCGCGGCGGAAAGCGGCGACCTCGCCCCGCCTCTCGTCCCGCCTCTCCTGCGCCGGATCCGCTCCAGCCGGTCGGCCGGCAGGAACGGGAACCACAGCGCGAGATAGCGGGGGGAGGTCGCGGAAGGAACATGTCTCATGGTCCCACTCCAGATTCCATGTGCCGCCCTCGACCGGGCGGGCGCCCTCCCCGCCGCGATGGCGCAGCAGGGTGGCGACGAAGGCGGGATTGCCGGGTGCATCGGCGCCCCAGTCGCCATCCAGCGGCGTGGAGACGGCCGGCGCCACGCGCCAGCGCGTCGCCACCGCCGTCGGATTGGGACGGGCGGCGGCGCGAAGCAGGAAGCTCGTCACGCCGGAAGAAGCGGCGCGCAGCGACAGGCGCCGGGTGGCGGTGAGATCCAGCGCCTTGGGCTCACCCCAGGGCTCGATGACGAGCGCCCCGAGGCCGGAGCAGCGCACCGCGTCGCCTGCCGTGCGCAGCACCTCGACTGTGTCCGGCGCCCGCACCAGGATGAGCCGAGCCGGGTCGAGGCCAAGGGCGGCAAGGCCCAGTGCTTCGGGCCGGCCGAGCTCGGCTTCGGCGAGGTCCTGCCGTATCCAGAGGATTGGCCGGGCCTGCGAACCAGCTGCGCGCAAGGCCAGCGCCAGGGTGAAGCCGGAGGCGGCCGACAGGTCGGCGCTATGGCTCGCCTGCACCTCGTGCAGCGCGCCACGGGCGAGCGCGACCTGCGCCTGGTCCGGCGCGGCGGCACCGAGGAAGAAGGAGGAGGCCGCGCCGGGCAGGCGCTCCGCCTCCAGCCCGGCGAGCATCTGCCTCAGCGCGCTGATATCGCGGACACTGTCCATGATCGGCACACTCAAGACTGTTCATGTTTTGTTCTATAGAACGACTCTTTCCAGCCCGAGAGTCAAGTTCGTCACATCACGATGGGGAGGCCTCAGACCTCGCCGGCGCGGAATGTCCACAGGGCGTTGCCGGTGTAGTGCCAGAGCACGAGCAGGCCGGTGACGAGGATCTGCGCCGGCAGATAGGGCGCGCCGAGCGGGCCGGTGAGCAGCGTCATCAGCGCCGCGTTGATGACGAGACCGATGCCGGCGATGAGGAAGAACTTGGTCATCGCCTCGTGGTGCGGCTTATGCGAGCGGAAAACGATGCGGCGGCTGAGCTGGTAGTTGGTCAGGCCGCCGACGAGGAAGCCGGCGGTCGAGCCCACCACCGGCCCAGCGAGCCCGCTTTGCACGAGGGAGATCAGCACGGCGTAATGGGCGAGCGTGCCGATGCCGCCGAGCGCGGCAAACAGCAGGAGATGGCGCAGGCGAGCAACCAGCGCCGACCAGCGGCCTTCTGCTCCGCCTCCCCGCACCAAGCTCATCATGCTTAAATCCCTCACGGTTTCGCCTTGGCGACCTGCGGGCCGTCGTCCTTCAGCGATACCGCCGGCGCGTTGAGGTCGAAGCCGGGAGTGCCCTTGCCGGACGGCAGCGGCGCGGCGACCGGGGGATGGTGCAGGCGCATGTCCACCGCCATGGCGATCGGAATGCCCATCCGGCTCACCGTCGCATAGGTCAGGCCCGCCGCGTCGTCGCAGCCGACATTGCGGGCGGCGAAGAAGAAGTCCGCCTGGTCCCAATCGTCGACCATGTCGAAATTCGGTCCCAGATAGGTCGAGACCTGTACGTCCTCGGCGCAGACTGCGACCTTGTAATGGCGCCCGGGCGGCTGACCCTCCTGCTCCACACCGTGGCGCAGCGCCAGAGCTGCCTCGCGCAGGCCGGTCGACCAGTAGTCGCCCTCGAAACGGCCCCAGGCGCCTTCGGTGCCGCCGACGAGCTGGTTATAGGCGACGTATTCGTAGGGGTGCATGCGCAGGAAGGTGGTGGCGTTAAAGGTGACAATCGCCAGCGCAGCGGTGGCGAAGCCGAGGCCGAGCACGCGCGAGCGCCGCCACAGGTGGCGCCACGCCGCCTGCAGGCCGAGCGCGGCCAGCACCGTCACCGGCGGCAGCACGAAGAGGAAATGGCGGATGCCGTTATAGAGCGGCGGATCGTCGGTGAGCGTGAAGACGACCGGCACGAGGACCGCCAGCAGCAGCGGCAGATAGCCGATCAGCCGCCGCGGATGAAGCTGCGTCGCCTGCGCGGCGCGATGGGCGAGCGCGATCCGTACCCCCGAGATGACGGCCATCGCCAGCGCCGCGACGAGGCCCAGCAGCGTGATCTCCGGCAGCTTGATCAGCAGATATTCCGACATATAGGTCGGTGGGACCTGCCCGATCGGCAGCAGCTTGCCGTTGAACAGCGTGCTGAGGTCGAAGGTGAAATTGTTGAACGCCCCCATCGCCACGAACAGGTTGGTCGGCGGCAGCATCGACCAGGGCCACGCGAGCGCAGTGATGGCGAAGGAGACCGCCGCGGCGGCGACGAGGCGCGGCAGCACCCGCAGCGGCAGGCGGATGTCGCGGAACACCAGCGTCGCGGCGGCGATGGTCAGCACGAGGTAAAACACCGCAAACACGCCGCCGACGCGCAGGCCGAGGGCGCAACCGATGGAGACGCCGAGCCCGAGCGCGGTGCGCCAGCTCGGCGCCGCCGGCAGCTGCACCACCCAGGCGGTGATGAAATAGAGACTCCACGCCATGGCGGCGGCAAAGGGCACGTCCTTGGTGTGAGTGAACATCGCCCCGCCATACATGCCGGTGAAGGCCAGCATGAGTACGGCGAGGATGCCCGCCTTCTCGCCGCCGAGCAGCTTAGCGAGGCGCCACACCCCGATGAGGCCAACGAGGCCGAAGCCGGCGGAGAGTAGATGCCGCCACTCGTAGAGCGGCAGCGGCACATAGGGCTCGAGCCCGGCCGCGATCAGGTCGAACAGTCCGCCATAGAGATAGAGGTTGATGTAGTGGAAGGCCCGGTTGTCGGTGAAGCCGCTGGCGTACCAGGCGAGCAGCAGCTGCCCATAGGTGTGCTGCACCGGCTCGTCATTGCTGATGCCGTAATCGCGGAAGCTCAGCACGATCCAGGCGGCGATGACGGCGAACAGGCCGATGCTGGCGACGCGCCAGAGCACCGCGGAGCGCCAGGCGCGCCCCATGAGGAGGGCGGGCCATTCGGCCGCCGCGGGAGAAGCGGATATGCGGGAGCTCACGAGGCGAAACCGTCCGGCACGAGCGAGGGGACATGCCGGTCGCCGGCATGAGCGGAAAGAGATTGGGCGGAAGGAGGAAGAGCGGCAGGAGGCGCGAAGCCGACCTCGTCGGCGACGAGGTAGAGCGGGCGGTGCTTCACCTCGGTGAAGATGCGCCCGACATATTCGCCGATGACGCCGAGGCTGATGAGCTGCACACCGGAGACGAACAGCATGCTCACCATGATGGTCGGGAAGCCCGGCGTGCGCACGCCGAGCACCAGCACCTCGCCGAGGATATAGAGCCCGTAGAGGCCGGACAGGCCGGCGAGCACGACGCCGGCCAGCGACCACACCCGCAGCGGCACCATGGAGAAGGAGGACAGCCCGTCTATGGCGTAGCGCAGCAGGCGCAGCGTCGAGAATGAGCTGACGCCGCCGGCGCGCTCGGCTACTTCGAACTCGATCTCCTCCTGGCGGAAGCCGACCCAGCTGGTGATGCCCTTCATGAAGCGGTTGCGCTCCGGCAGGGCGTTGATGGCGTCGACCACGCGGCGGTCGAACAGGCGGAAGTCGCCCGCCCCTTCCGGGATGTCGACCTCGCAGAGCGCGCGAAAGAAATGATAGAAGCCGCGAGTGAACAGGCGCCGGCCGAGCGGATCGGTGGCGCGCGAGCGGCGCACCGCGATGACCATCTGCGCGCCATCCTGCCAGCGCTCGATCATCTGCGGGATGACTTCGGGCGGATGCTGCAGATCGGAATCCATCAGCACCACGACGTCGCCCACGGCGGCGCGCAAGCCCGCGGCCATCGCCGATTCCTTACCGAAGTTGCGGGCGAAGCGCAGCGCCTTGACGGCGGGGTCGCGGCGGCCCAACTCCACCAGCATATCGAAGCTGGCGTCGCGGCTGCCGTCGTCGACGAAGATGAACTCGCGCTGCGTGCCCGGATAGGCATTCAGCACGGCGCTCAGCCGAGCGTGCAGCGCCTCGAGGCAGCTCGCCTCGTTATAGACGGGGACGACGACCGATATCAGGCGGAGTGACCTTGGGTAAGAATTCGTCATGACGTCACGCCAGATTTACTTCCGCACCTGCCGGAGCGGCAGGTACCCTTGCAATCATTTAGGACGACTTCTGCTGCTCAGGAGCGCATTATGACGTATGGGCGGATTGTGATAATTGTTAGGCTCGCTAATACCCGTGTATGAGTACCGCAAGGCCATAGTAGTTTGCGCTGACGATTACGGCTTAAGCATGGGCGTCTGCGATGCCATCGAGGCCCTGATCGAAAAAGGCAGGCTCTCCGCCACGGGGGCCATGACAGGGATACTTGCCTGGCGCCGGCGCGCCGAAGGGCTACGGGCGCTCGTCCGCTCGCACCCAGCCGATATCGGCCTGCACTTCACCCTCACCGGACAGCGTCCGCTCTCGCCCGCGAAGGGATTAGCGAGCGACGGCAGGCTGCCGGAGATCGGCGCGCTGGCGCTACGCGCGCTCGCCGGGGCGCTGCCGCGCGCGGCGATCCGTGACGAATTGCGCGCCCAGCTCGATGCCTTCGAGGATGAATGGGACGCGCCGCCGGACTTCCTCGATGGCCACCAGCATGCGCATGCGCTGCCCGGCATACGCGACATCGTCATCGCGGAGCTGACCGCGCGCTATGCCGGACGGCTGCCCTGGCTGCGCAACTGCTCGGAGCCGGCGGCTTGGGCACGCCGGCGTGGCGTCGGCTTCAGGAAGGCGATGATTGTCGGCACGCTAAGTGCCGGCACCGCGAAGGCGGCGGCGAAGGCGGGCATTGTCAGCAATGACAGCTTCCGCGGGCTCTACGGCTTCACACCCGAGCCGCCCTATCGCGAGATCTTTCGCGCGGCGCTGGCGGGGCCGGGGGAGCGCGTCCTCGTCCACTGCCATCCAGGCGTGGTCGACGAGGAATTGCGCGCGCTCGACCCGCTGCTGGAGCCGCGCGAATGGGAGCTCGTCTATCTCGGCTCGGAAGCCTGCGGGGAAGATCTGGCGGCGGCCGGCGTGCGGCCGGCGCGGTTTGCCGAGATGGGAAGCGCCTCAGCCGCGCGGAGTTGAGCCGGGAGCGGGCGGATCGACGGTGACGAGGCGGCCTTCCTCGGCCTTGTAGTAGTACTGGCTGGCGACGAGCCACCCCTTCAGCGGCCGCAGCGGCGGAATGCAGGTCAGCAGCATGAGCGGCAGCGTGGTCACCAGATGCACCCAATAGGGCGCTTGGAACGCCACTTCGAGCCACAGGCCGAACAGCACTGACGGCACGCAGACGAAGCACATGACGAAGAAGGCCGGGCCGTCCGCCGGGTCGGCGAAGGAATAATCGAGGCCGCAGACCTCGCAGCGCGGCGCCAGCTTGAGGAAGCCATCGAACAGCTTGCCCTGGCCGCAACGCGGGCAACAGCCGCGGATGCCGCACTCGAAGGGCGACAGCCTGGGATAGTCGTGGGCGGTCTCAGTCGGGCTCCGGGCAAGCATGGCAGCGTCTCCTGAATGCCATCAATATATGGAATTGAAAGCATACAATGTCAATACAATGAAGTATTGACTGCATATTGAATGTATATCGATGGGAGGAGTGTCTCCGCGAAAGGACTGAGGGATTCAGACGTGCCTGTCCGCCGGCACCACCTCATCCTGAGGTGCCGCCGCAGGCGGCCTCGAAGGATGGTCGTCCGGGGGCGCCGTAACGACCATCCTTCGAGGCTCGCTCCGCTCGCACCTCAGGATGAGGGCGGTCGATGGAATAGTTTGTCGTGAAGGCACTCTCCCTCGCATGGGCGGGTGGACGCGCGAGAGAGTCCCCATACGGATTACTCCCGCGAGCGCCCCTAAGAAAATCGCACACGATCTAATCGCTATCGATCATTCGCATGCCAGTCATGCGCAATTGTGCATCGTCATCGATTAAGTCGTATGCGATACATATTTCCACACCGGGCCGGCAAGCACCGCCGGCCACCAGATCCACCGACCTCGGACCCGATAGCGGGGCGAGGGTCGAAACCAGGAGAGACCACAATGACCAAGACCAGCACCGCCGCCATCCTGTCGGCCTTCATCTCCCTCGTCGCCTTCTCCGGCGCCCATGCGGCGGAAGTCCGCGATCCGGCGGAAGTCGCGGGCTACAAAGCCGCCATCGCCAGCGCCCACGGCTTCAAGGCCCCGGAACTCGTCGAAGGCCGCAACGCCGCGGTGACCGTTACGAACGGCGCCGCCGCCAATGCGGAGCGCGCCATCGAGAACGCCGAGCGTCAGGTCCGCCGCTGACGCGACGCCGGGCGGACCCGGCATCCTCCTCCCACCGCGTCCGCCTGTCGCGGCCCGCTCTCTCCGGAGAGCGGGCCGTCACGG
Organism: Xanthobacteraceae bacterium; assembly: GCA_029239875.1. GTDB lineage: Bacteria > Pseudomonadota > Alphaproteobacteria > Rhizobiales > Xanthobacteraceae > Ancylobacter. The sequence goes on from JARBUD010000007.1 coordinate 234,189, forward strand.
TAATGGGAGGGGGCGTTAACCAATTGAGGGCATCGTTTCGCAACGCCGCTAGGGCGATTCGCGCACATGAGCCTTCAGTTTGAGATGAGTAACGTCATTCCGTTCCCCGCCCGCATTGCGGCGCCCGAGCCCGAGCTCGACATCGATCTGTTCACCGCGGTGGACGTCGCCATACGCGACCTGCGCGACCTCGCCTTGCGTTTGCACGGCGACGAGACCGGCCACGAGCAGGCCCGCGAATGCCTGGAAATGCTCAGCCGTGCGCTGGAGAGTGCCCGCGCCATCGGGTGAACCGGGCCGTCAGCCCAGCACGCTGTGGATGACGAAAAGCGATGCCTTTATGAAGGCCCAGACGACGCCGGACACCACGCCGAGCGAGGCGAGCGCGATCGCCATGCCGACGAGAATCCAGATCCCGTCGCGCTCCAATATGCCCAGCGCCATGATGCAGATGGCGAGCGCCGGCATCATGTTGCCGAGCGGAATGGGCAGCACCAGCACCACGGCCAGAACGAAGCACACCAGTCCGACGACATATTCCGCCGGCGGATGCGCCAGCGCCCCGAGACGCGGCCGAAGCAGGCGCTCGGCTTTGGCGAGCCAGGGAGTCGCCTTGCCGACGAAGGCGGCGAAATCCTTCCGCGCGATGGAGCGGCGGGCGATGATCGGCGGCAGCCAGGGCGCACGGCCGAGCGCGAGCTGCGCCGCCAGGAACACCAGCGGCGCGCCCAGCACCGACGAGGTGCCGGGAGGCGTCGGCAGCACATTGGGGAGCGCGAAGATCAGCATCAGCGGCCCGAAGGCGCGCTCCTGCATCGCCTTCAGGAAATCGCCCACCGCGATGCGATCGCGCGTCGGATCATTGGCGATCCGGGTCAGCACCTCGGATAGCCGAGACGCATCGTGCAGCCCGCCGGACGGATCGGCGCTCTCGTCGGTCGGCGAATTGGACAGCACGGCGGACGCTACTCCTCCCGGTATTCACTCGGCGGCCCGCTGCGCGGGGCCCTCCCGCGTCAGATAGGCGCTGAATGTGACATTGGCCAGAAGGAAGCGGTGATTCGCCGCCGCAGCGTCAGGTCCAGCTGAACAGGAAGGCGCCCACCGCGATCAGAAGGATCACCACCGCGGCGATCGAGTGCTTCATCGTCCAGTCATGCATCGTCACGGAAATGTCCCCCCATCTGGTCTGCGCCAAGCTGTGGCCCCTGCCGCGCGCGCCGTCAACATGATGTCAGTTGATGCCGCGGCCCGAAGCCTCTAGGAAGGCGCCCCTTTGGGCGTAGCTGCGGCGGCGCTCGACCTCGCGGGAGTTCGGCATGGCGTTCTGTGGCCTCGATTTCGGCACCTCCAACACCACGCTGGGAATCTGGCGCGACGGCGCACCGACATTGGCGGCGCTGGAGGATGGCAAGGACACGGTGCCGAGCGCGGTGTTCTACGACCGCCGGGGCGTGCTCACCATCGGCCGCGCCGCCATGGCCCGCTATGTCGGCGGCGAGGACGGGCGGCTGATGCGCAGCCTGAAGGCGGTGCTCGGCAGCGCGCTGATCGACGAGAAGACGCAGATCGGCCGCCGCGCCATCGGCTTCCGCGACGTGATCGCCGACTATATCGGCGCGGTGAAGCAGCGCGCCGAGGCCGATATCGGTGCCGAGCTCGACGAAGTGGTGCTCGGTCGGCCGGTGTTCTTCGTCGACGACGATCCGAGTGCGAACGCCAAGGCCGAGGATACGCTGCGCGCCATCGCCGCCTCGCTCGGTTTCCACGAAGTCTCGAGCCAATACGAGCCCATCGCCGCCGCGCTCGACTATGAGCAGCGGGTGACGGGCGAGGAGATCGCGCTGATCGCCGACATCGGCGGCGGCACCTCGGACTTCTCCATCGTGCGGCTCGGTCCTGCCCGCCGGGCCAAGCCCGACCGCGCCGGCGATATCCTCGCCAATGACGGCGTGCGCATCGGCGGTACCGATGTCGACCGGCACCTGAGCCTCGGCACGCTGATGCCGCTTCTCGGCTATCGCAGCCCGATGAAGCGCCCCGGCCGCGACGTGCCGAGCGGCTATTTCCACGAGCTGTCGACCTGGTCGAGCATCAACCGGCTCTACACTGCCAAGACCGTGCGTGAGCTCCATGAGGTCCGCCGCGAGGCGGCAAAGCCGGCACTGGTCGAGAGGCTGATCAGAGTGGTCGAGGAGCAGCGCGGCCACACGCTGGCGATGGAGGCCGAAGCGGCCAAGATCGCGCTGGCCGAGACCGCCCGCGCCGAGGTGGACCTGAACTGGCTGGAAGCGGGGCTTTCGGTCGGCATCACGCCCGAGGAACTGGTGAGCCATACCCGCGTACTGGCCGAGCGCATCGCCGCGCGCGTCGGCATCTGCCTCGATCAAGCAGGGCTGAAGGAAGGCGACATCGACGCGCTGTTCCTCACCGGCGGCTCGACCCGGCTCGCCCATGTGCGCGCGGCGATCCGAGCGGCCGTGCCGCAAGCGCGGGTGGTCGAGGGCGACACCTTCGGCTCGGTCGGCACCGGCCTCGCCATCGAGGCCGCGCGCCGCTACGGCGAGTTCACCCGTGCCGCAGGTGGAAGGACTTCGGCCGCGTGAGCATCTCGAAGCCGATGCGCGACAGCGAGGCGCCGCGCCCGGTCTCCTTCACCCCGGTCCAGGCGAGGCCGGGATCGAGATAGTCGCAGCGGTTCATGAACACGGTGCCGGTCTCGACCTCGCCGCCGATGCGCTCGGCGGCCTCGAGGTCGGCGGTCCAGATCGAGGCGGTGAGGCCGTAGACGCTGTCATTCATGAGCCTCAGCGCCTCAGCGTCGTCCTTCACCTTCATGATGCCGACGACCGGGCCGAAGCTCTCGTCCCGCATCACCGACATGGAATGATCGACGCCGGTGAGCACCTGCGGGGCGAGATAGGGCGTGCCCTCGCGATTGGCGGGGAAGGCGGCGGGGTCGAGATGGGCCCTGGCGCCCTTCGCCACCGCCTCCGCCGTCTGCCGGCGGATCAGCTCGGCGAAGCGGCCTTGCGCCATCGGGCCGAGCGTGGTGGCGTCGTCCAGCGGATTGCCGAGCACATATTTGCCGGTCAGCGCCACGAAGCTGTCGACGAAGCGGTCATACAGGCTCTCATGTACATAGATGCGCTCGATGCCGCAGCAGCACTGGCCGGAATTGTAGAAGGCGCCGTCGACGAGGTTCTCGACGGTAAAGTCGAAATCGGCGTCGGCGCGCACATAGGCCGGGTCCTTGCCGCCGAGTTCCAGCCCGAGCGGGGTGAAGGTACCGGCCGCCGCGCGCTCTATGGCGCGCCCGCCCTCCACCGAGCCGGTGAAGTTGACGAAGTCGACCGCGCCCGAGCCGATCAGCCGCGAGGTCTGGTCGTGGGTGAGAACGAGGTTGGCGAACAGTCCCTTCGGCAGCCCGGCGCGGTCCATCGCCATCTGGAAGCGCTCGCCGACGAGGATGGTCTGCGCCGCGTGCTTGAGCAGCACCGCGTTGCCGGCGATCAGCGCCGGGGCGATGGTGTTGACTGCGGTGAGGTAGGGGTAGTTCCACGGCGCCACGACGAGCACGATGCCGAGCGGGTCGCGGCGTATGTAGCGGGTGAAACCGGGTCGCTCGTCATGCGGGACGACGGGCGCGAGCGCGCCCTCCGCCATATCGACGACGTAGCGCACGCGCTCCTCGAAACCGCGGAACTCGCCGCCATAGCGCACCGGCCGGCCCATCTGCTGGGCGAGCTCGGGCACGATCTCCTGGTTCATCGCCAGCATGGCGTCGAGGAAGCGCAGCACGTAGGCAGACCGTTCCGCGATCGGCACCTTCAGCCATTCGCGCTGCGCCGCGCGGGCGGCCTCCAGCGCCTGCGCCAGGGCCGCCTCGGTGGCCGCCGGGCGGCGGGCAAGCTCGGAGCCGTCGATCGGGGAGATGCAGACAATGTCGCTCATGGATCACCGCGCACGATGCCTCGACGGGCACTCGGAATAGTGGAAGGATATAGCCTGCGGGCGACGGATACGTCTATCAGGAGACCCGGCCCCATCTGGCGTATGATATTTGCGGTAGCAACGAATCTCGCTTAGGTTACATCAAAAATCGGACTAAATGGTCTTATCCTATCTAGTGGCGTCCTGCCTATCGAACCCGCTTTTCCCGAGCCGCCACCAGCGTGCCGTCGCGAACACTCCCCCAGCGTGGGCTGGCGTGGTCCATCATGAAGCCGAGTAAGACGAGGATGCCGCAGCTGGAAGACGAGGTGGGCGCTCCGGCCTCGGCCAGCGACCATGTCGAGATGTTCGAGCTGGCGCCGATCTCGCTCTGGCTGGAGGACTTCAGCGGCGTCAAGCAGCTGTTCGACCACTGGCGGGCGCAGGGCGTCTCCTCCTTGCGCGACCATCTTCGCGGCCGCCCCGAGCGGGTGGCGGAGTGCTCGCAGCGCATCAAGGTGCTGAAGGTCAACCAGCGTACGCTGAGCCTGTTCGAAGCCGACAGCCTCGACCACCTCGTCGGGAATCTCGACAAGGTGTTCCGCGGCGACATGCTGAAAACCCATATCGAGGAACTGGCTCAGCTCTGGGACGGCTACACCAGCTTCGCCAGCCAGGCGGTCAACTACACGCTGAGCGGCCAGCGCCTGGACATCCAGCTCAAGGGTCTCGTCCTGCCCGGCCACGAGGAGACGCTCGAGCGTGTGCTGCTTTCCGCCGAGGACGTCACCGAGCGCGAGACGGCGCGCCGGCAGGCTGCCCGCGCCGAGGAATACGCGCAGGGCCTGTTCCAGCATTCGCCGGTGTCGCTGTGGGTCGAGGACTTCTCGACGATCAAGCAGCTGATGGACGATGTGCGCCTGCGCGGCATCTCCGATTTCCGCGTCTTCACCGACGTGCACCCGGAATTCGTCCAGCGCTGCATCAGCGAGATCCGCATCATCGACGTCAACCAGCACACGCTGGAGATGTTCGGTGCCGCCAGCAAGACCCAGCTCATCGCCAGCACGGCGAGCGTGTTCCGCGAGGACATGCAGCGCCATTTCCGCGAGCAGCTGATCGATCTTTGGAACGGCAAGCTGTTCCACTCGCGCGAGGTGGTGAACTACACGCTCGGCGGCGACGAACTGCACGTGCACCTGCAATTCTCGGTGCTGCCAGGGCACGAGCACGACTGGTCGCTGGTCCAGGTGGCGCTCACCGACATCACCGCGCGCAAGAAGGCCGAGGCCTATCTCGAATATCTCGGCAAGCACGACGTGCTGACCAAGCTCTACAACCGCTCCTTCTATGTCGACGAGCTGAACCGGCTGGAGCGCCGCGGGCCGTTCCCCGTCACCGTCATCATGCTCGATCTGAACGATCTGAAGCAGGTGAACGACCAGCTCGGCCACGCCGCCGGCGACACGCTGCTGCGCCGTGCCGGCGAGGTGCTGAGCAAGGCGGTCGACAGGCCCAATTGCGCCGCCCGCATCGGCGGTGACGAGTTCGCCGTGCTGCTGCCGGGCGTGGATGAGGATGGTGGCCTCGCGGTGATGGAGAACATCAGCCAGCTGGTGCTGCTCAACAACCAGTTCTATTCCGCTGCGACGCTCAGTCTGTCACTCGGCATGGCCACCAGTACGCCGGGCGAGCGGCTGGAGGCCGTGGTGAAGCGAGCCGATGCGCTGATGTATGAGGCCAAGCGCAACAACGACGTCGGCGGGCGGTGAGCCGCGCCCTCACGCTCCGCCTCGCACCGTCAGGTGCTCGATCTCGGCGAGGTGGACGAAGCACAGCTTGTTGCCCTCGGGGTCGCGGCCATAGGCGCCGTAATAGTCGGGCGCGTAGTTCGGCCGCAGGCCCGGCTCGCCTTCGTCGACGCCGCCATTGTCGACGAGTGCCCGCCAGGCGGCATCCACCGCGGCCGGTGAGGGCGCGGCAAAGCTTACCTGCGTGCCGTTGCCCCAGGTGGCGGGCAGGCCGTTGAACGGCAGCTGCACAAAGAATTGCGGCCAGTGCTGGCCGGGCAAGGTCCACATCGCGCCGGCCGGGCCGCCATCACCCTCGACATCGACCCGCACGAGGCCGAGCGGCGCCAGCACGGTGTCATAGAAGGCGGTCATCCGCGCAAGATCGCGCGCGCCGAGGATGATATGGCTGAACATGCGGGGCCTCTCCTGCGGTAGGGCGGGCATCCTGCCCGCATGCCGCGACAATTTCGAGAACCCGTGCGGGTCGCCGAGCATGCGAGCCTCGACAGCCGGGCATTTGCGCAGTAGAACGCGACCCGGATAATTACAATGGACTTCCGGGTTGCGGAAGTTTTCACTTAGACGGTTTGTAAATGAGCAACCTGCATCACGAGCGCGTCCTCACCGTCCACCACTGGACGGACAACCTGTTCACCTTCACCACGACGCGCGATCCGGCGCTGCGCTTCAAGAACGGGCAGTTCGTGATGATCGGCCTGCCGGTCGACGGCAAGCCGTTGCTGCGCGCCTATTCCATCGCCAGCGCCAATTACGAGGAAACGATGGAGTTCTTCTCCATCAAGGTGCCGAACGGCCCGCTGACCTCCCGCCTGCAGCATCTGAAAGTGGGCGACGAGATCATCGTCGGGCGCAAGCCGACCGGCACGCTGCTGGTCGACTATCTTGTCCCCGGCCGCCGGCTCTATCTGCTCGCCACCGGCACCGGCCTCGCGCCCTTCCTCAGCCTGATCAAGGATCCGGAGACCTACGAGAATTACGAGAAGGTCATCCTCGTCCACGGCGTGCGCACCGTCGCCGAGCTCGCCTATCGCGAGCTGATCGAGGAAGAGCTGCCGCAGAACGAGTATTTCGGCGAATTGGTGCTGGAAAAGCTGGTTTACTACCCGACGGTGACGCGTGAGCCCTTCCACAACCAGGGCCGCATCACCGACCTGATCACCTCGGGCAAGCTATTCCAGGACCTCGACCTGCCGCCGCTCAGCAAGGAGGACGACCGCGTCATGCTGTGCGGCAGCCCGCAGCTGCTCGACGACATGCGCGTGATCCTGAAGGACAAGGGCTTCGAGGAAGGCTCGACCACCGAGCCGGGCGACTTCGTGATCGAAAAGGCATTCGTCGAGAAGTGAGGCAGCCGCGCCTCAGCGCAGGCGCCGGTCGGGGTCCCAGCGCTCCTCGTCGGCCGGCGCCGCCTCTTCCGGCGACAGCACGCGATATTCGGCGTCGATGACGGTCGGCCCAGCATCCGCACCGGCGCGCTTGCGCCCGCCGAACAGGCGGTAGGCGAGCCCGGCGATCACCACGATGGGGAAGACGACGAGGAACACGCTCGCCGCCACCACGGCAAGCGCGGTGCCGATCGCCAGCGCAACAGCTACGACGAGCGCCACCTGCCACCAGCTCACGCGCCGGACGGTGAAACGCACGCGATCGAACGGATCGGTCGAGCTCATTGCCTTGGTCTTCCCTCCTCAGCGGCCGTGCCGCGAAAGTTGGATATGGGGAGGCGGAGGCGTCCTGCCAGCGGCGGGCGTGGAAAATAGCGGGCTGCCCGCGTAAGGTGAATACCATGATGCTACGCGACGCCGTCGACACCGACCTGCCCGGCATCCTCGCCATCTACAATTTCGCGGTGCTGAACTCGACGGCGATCTGGAACGACACACCGACCGATCTTTCCGGCCGTCTCGGCTGGCTGCGCGACCGGCAGGCGAAGGCCTATCCGGTCATCGTCGCCGAAGAGGCGGGCGAGGTGCTGGGCTATGCTAGCTTCGGTGATTTCCGTCCCTTCGAGGGCTTCCGCATCAGCGTCGAGCATTCGGTCTATGTGGCCGCGCACGCGCAGGGCCGCGGGCTGGGGCGCCGGCTCGTCGAGGCGCTGTTCGAGCCGGCGCGCGCCCTCGGCAAGAAGGTGATGATCGGCGGCATCACCGCCGGCAACGAGGCCTCGCTGGCGCTGCACGCCAAGCTCGGCTTCGTGCAGAGCGCCTACATGGCGGGCATCGGCACCAAGTTCGGCCAGCGGCTCGACCTGGTGTTCGTGCAGAAGGAACTCTGAGACACAAAAAAGGGCGCCGCAGGGCGCCCTTTCTCGTTAGGCATCGGAGTCGATCAGTACCGATAATGATCCGGCTTGAACGGCCCCTCGACCGGCACGCCTATATAGTCGGCCTGCTCGGGGCGCAGCTTGGTCAGCTTCACGCCGAGCTTCTCGAGGTGCAGCGCCGCGACCTTCTCGTCGAGGAACTTCGGCAGCGTGTAGACCTTCTTCTCGTACTTGCCGGGGTTCGCCCACAGCTCGATCTGGGCGAGCGTCTGGTTGGAGAAGGAGGACGACATCACGAAGGACGGGTGACCCATGGCGTTGCCGAGGTTCACCAGCCGGCCTTCCGACAACAGGATGATGCGGTTGCCGGACGGGAACTCGATCTCGTCGACCTGCGGTTTGATGTTGTTCCACTTCAGGTTCTTCAGGCCGGCGACCTGGATCTCGTTGTCGAAGTGGCCGATGTTGCAGACGATTGCCCGGTCCTTCATCTGCCGCATGTGGTCGACGGTGATGATGTCGCGGTTGCCCGTGCAGGTGACATAGATGTCGGCGCGCGAGAAGGCGTCCTCGATGGTCGCCACCTCGTAGCCCTCCATCGACGCCTGCAGGGCGCAGATCGGATCGACCTCGGAGACGATGACGCGTGCGCCAGCCTGGCGCAGCGAGGCGGCCGAGCCCTTGCCGACATCGCCGAAGCCGGCGACGAAGGCGACCTTGCCGGCGAGCATTACGTCGGTGCCGCGACGGATGGCGTCGACCAGCGATTCACGGCAGCCATAGAGGTTGTCGAATTTCGACTTGGTGACGCTGTCGTTCACGTTGATCGCCGGGAACAGCAGCTTGCCCTGCTCGGCGAGCTTGTAGAGCCGGTGCACGCCTGTGGTGGTCTCCTCGGAGACGCCCTTGATCGACTTGGCGACCTCGGCGAACCAGCCCTTCGGCTTCTCCGCCAGCAGCTTCTTGATGAGGGCGAAGAAGATCACCTCTTCCTCGGACTCCGCCTTGTCGAGGAACGCCGTGTCACCATTCTCGGCGCGCAGGCCGTGATGGACGAGCATGGTGGCGTCGCCGCCATCGTCGAGGATCATGTTGGGAACTCCGCCGCCGTGCCAGTCAAACAGCTTGGCGGTGAAGTCCCAGTACTCGACCAGCGTCTCACCCTTGAAGGCGAAGACCGGCGTGCCGGCGGCGGCGATAGCAGCCGCGGCGTGGTCCTGGGTCGAGAAGATGTTGCACGACACCCAGCGTACGTCGGCACCGAGGCTTTTAAGCGTCTCGATCAGCACCGCCGTCTGGATGGTCATGTGCAGCGAGCCGGCGATGCGCGCGCCCTTGAGCGGCTGCGAGGGGCCGTATTCGGCGCGGATGGCCATCAGGCCGGGCATCTCGGTCTCGGCGAGGTCGATCTCCTTGCGGCCGAAATCGGCGAGGCCGATGTCCCTGACGATGTAGTCGCTGGCGATGGCCATGTGCGGCGTCCCTTCTGCCTTGGCGCGCGGCTCGCGCGGATGAGCGTGCCGGGGTGATAGCAGCCCGGCCGAGGGAATACAATAACGATATAAAGATGTCTTTATGTGACAGTCGCTAGCAGTAGCGCGGCGGCCTATTCGCCCTCGCCGAAGCGGTCGGCAACGAGTGTGTCCAGCGCGTCCAGCGCCGCCTGCGCCTCCGGCCCGCTGGCCTCGACGAGGATGCTGGTGCCGGGGGCGGCGGCGAGCATCATCAGCCCCATGATCGAGGTGCCGCCCACCGTCTCGCCGGCGCGGGTGACGCGCACCTCGGCATTGAAGCGCTCGACCGTCTGCACGAATTTGGCGGAGGCGCGCGCATGCAGGCCGCGCTTGTTGAGTATGGCGAGCTCGCGCCGGACCGCGGTCATCGTCACGGTCATTTCCCTGCCAGCACGCGGCTGGCGATGTTGATGTATTTGCGCCCCGCCTCCTGCGCCTGAGCCACCGCCTCGGGCATCGGCACTTCGGCGCGCACGGTGGCAAGCTTGACCAGCATGGGCAGGTTGATGCCGGCGACCACCTCGATGTCGGGCGAGGTCATGACCGAGATGGCGAGGTTGGAGGGCGTGCCGCCGAACATGTCGGTGAGGATGACGACCCCCTCGCCGCTGTTCACCGCACCGACCGCCTCGACGATGTCGAGGCGACGGCGCTCGATGTCGTCATCCGGACCGATGGTGATCGTCTCGATCTGGGATTGCGGTCCCATCACGTGTTCGAGCGCGGCGCGGAACTCGCTGGCAAGGCGTCCGTGCGTTACAAGTACGAGGCCTATCATCCTGCTCCGCCGCGCGCCCATCCGGCGCGACTTGCACATTCTTTTGCGGGGGCGCCCAAGATCGCCGATCCGCCCGCCCCCTTCGCGGGGCGCACATCATCGTTGCACCGCACACGAATGGCAAGTGCCGCTGGGGAAAAACCGTCGACACCTTGCCGTGGGCACCCTCCGCTTGCCACGCACATCCTTGCTCAGTTCAGGACCGGCCCGGTGAGCAGCAGCGCCAGCACCTGCTGCAGCGGATCGCCCCCCGTAAACACCGGCAGGCGTTCGATCTCCACTCCCTCGATCTGCGTGCGCAGCGCCTCCGGCGCCGGCAGCCGGGCGGCGTCCGGCGCCCCGAGATCGACGACAAGGTCGACCGCCGCCTCGGCAAGATGCGGTAGCCGCCTGAGGCCGGCGCCCCTTATCTCGATAAGGCCGGCGAGATTGTGCGGCGCGGCGGCGAAAAGTCGCTTCCCGCGCCGCGTCAGCACGACGCGGTCATCCGCCACCAGATCGGCCGGCGGCATGAGGCCGGAACGGCCGGCGAGGATCAGCGCGAAGGCGAGATGGGACTTCCCGGCGCCCGACGGTCCGCGGATCAGCACGCCGCGACCACCCACCCGCACGCAGGAGGCGTGGATGGTAGCAGCCGGCGGTGGTTCGTCGGTCATGTCAGCTTGCCGGCAGGCGGACGATGAAGCGTGCGCCGGCCGGCTTCTCTGCGGGGGCGGCCCCGTCGACAGATTTGCCCTTCGCCTTCGACCGGCTCTTCTTCGGCTCCGACGGGCGGTTCTCCGCCCAGACGCGCCCGCCATGCGCCTCGACGATCTGGCGCGAGATCGACAGGCCGAGGCCGGAGTTCTGGCCGAAGCCCTGCTCCTCCGGCCGGTCGGTATAGAAGCGCTCGAAGATGCGGGTCAGCGCATGCGGAGGAATGCCCGGCCCGTCGTCGTCGACGATGATCTCCACCGCGTCGCGGTGACGCCGGCAGGTCACCCGCACCTCGCCGCCCTTCGGCGTGAAGGAGCGGGCATTGTCGATCAGGTTGTTGATCACCTGCCCGAGCCGGGAATCATGGCCCGGCACCACGAAGTCGCCGCTCGCCCCCGGCGCGTGCTCGAAGGCGACCGTCACATGCACGCCGTCGCCGCGCACCACGTCGTTGTGGACGCCGGTGACGGTGTTGAGCAGTCGGATCAGGTCGACCGGCTCGGATTCCTGGCGCTGCAGTTCGGCATCGAGACGGGAGGCGTCGGAGATGTCGGTGATGAGGCGGTCCAGCCGCTTCACGTCGTGCTGGATCACCTCCAGCAACCGGCCGCGGGAGGAATCGGTCTTGGCCAGCGGCAGCGTCTCCACGGCAGAACGCAAGGAAGTGAGCGGGTTCTTCAATTCGTGCGAGACGTCGGCGGCGAAGCTCTCGATCGCCTCGATGCGCGAATAGAGCGCGTCGGTCATGTCGCGGAGCGCACCGGAGAGATGGCCGATCTCGTCCGAGCGGCTGGTGAAGTCGGGGATCTCGACGCGCGAGCGGGTACGCCGGCGCACCCTTTCGGCGGCGTCGGCGAGCTTGCGCACCGGTCCGGCGATGGTACTGGCGAGCAGCAGCGAAAGCACCACCATCACCACCATGGCGACGATGAAGACGCGCACGATGACGAGCCGCTCGGCCGCCACCGCCTCGTCGATCTCGCCGCCCTGGGTGGAGAGCAGCAGCGCGCCGAGGATGGCGCGGAAGCGCTGCACCGGGACCGCCACCGAGACGATGACCTGCCCGCGGTCGTTCACCTGCACGGCGCTCGACTTCTGGCCCAGCAGCGCCGCGGTGACTTCCGGGTAGCCCTTGCCGTTGTTGGGACCGAGCTCCTTGTAGAGCGGCAGGTCGCCGCGCTCGAACCACATCTTCATGGCGTTCCAGCCGCGCTCCATCCAGTTCGGTTTGGGCGCGTTAGGGGCGGGCATGTCGAAGCGGAGGATCTCGCCGCGCGAATAGAGCGAGCGCGAATCCAGCAGCAGCGCGCCGTCGCGGTCATAGATGCGGGCGCGGGTGCCGGTCGGCTCGACGAGGCGCTTAAGCACGGGCGCGACGCGCTCGGGATTGATCGGGAATTCGAGCGGGGCGAAGCCCTCCTCGCCCGGCCCGTAGCTCTCGCCGGCCTGCAGCTCAAGCAGGCGCTCTGGGTCGATGGTGATGGCATTGGTCTCGACCTGCGCCGAGGCGGCGATGGCGCCGGCGATGATCTCGCCCTGCACCAGCAGGCTCTGTACCCGCGCATCGATCAGGCCGGCGCGGAACTCGGACAGATAGAGGATGCCCGACACCAGCGCGCCCATGCCGACTAGGTTCAGCAGGACGATGCGACGGGTAAGGCTGGAGAAGCTCTTGAAGGCGACGAAGTTGCGCACGCGGCGCAGCGCGCCGAGCACCCCCGCGCGACGCTCCGAGCCGGAGGCGTCCGCCGTCTCCTCGGGACCCGTGTCCGGCCGGTCGTCCTCAGCCGCGGCGCGGGTCGATTCGGGGTCGAGCAAAGAGCCGCTACTCCTTGAAGCGGTAACCGACGCCATAGAGCGTCTCGATCATCTCGAAATTGTCGTCGACGACCTTATAGGCCGCGTCCATCAGCGCGTTGCGGCTCTTCACCACGCCGGGGCGGGTGGCGAGCGCCTGCAGGATGAGGAACTCGGTCACGGTCAGCGTGACGTTCTCGCCCTTCCAGGTGCAGGTGTGGCGCTCCGGGTCCATGCGCAGAAGGCCGCGCTCCAACACCTTGGCGCTGTCGGTCTCGCGCGGCAGCGAGCCATCCTTGGGCGCGACGCGGCGCAGCACCGCCTTCACCCGCTCGACCAGCAGGCGCTGGGAGAACGGCTTCTTGATGAAATCGTCGGCGCCCATCTTCAGGCCGAACAGCTCGTCGATCTCGTCGTCCTTGGAGGTGAGGAAGATCACCGGCATGTCGCTCTTCTGGCGCAGGCGGCGCAGCAGCTCCATGCCGTCCATGCGCGGCATCTTGATGTCGAAGATGCAGAGGTCCGGTGGGTTGGTCTTGAAGCCGTCCAGCGCCGTCGCGCCGTCCGTGTAGGTCTGGATCCGGTAACCTTCGGATTCCAGGGCGATGGACACGGAGGTGAGGATGTTGCGATCGTCGTCGACGAGAGCGATGGTCGGCATCTGCGCACTTTCCTGTTCGGCGGCGGTACACGAGGCGGTGAACCGTGCCGGCGTGGCCATAATGTGACACGCAAATCGATTCAACCGAAAATAGCGCGATTCAAGGCACATAGCCAATCCGGCATTCCCACCGCTTGACGCTGCTGCCGTCGGCGCTCACCTGTGGGGCGTGCAGTGCGGAGGTGAATACCGTGTCTTCGACAACCCAGCCTTCCGACGATTTCGATCCCGTCGCCACCGTGAAGCGCCTTGTTCGCGAGGCGCAAACGGTAGCCCTCGCTACTCTCGACGAGGACGGCGGCCCCTATGCCTCGCTGGTTCAGCTCGCGACCCTTCCCGACGGCGCGCCGCTGCTCCTGCTCTCGAAGCTCGCGCGCCACACGCGCAATCTGGCGCGCGATGCGCGGGTGTCGCTGCTGGTCGACGAGCACCGGGCCGGCGACGAACTGCAGGGCGCCCGCGCCGGACTGAAGGGGCGCATAGCAAGGCTCAGCGAGGCGGACGATATCGCCACCGCGCGCCGCCGCTTTCTCGCGCGGCATCCCGATGCAGCGGGTTTCGCCGGCTTTTCCGACTTCGCCTTCTACCGCGTCGAGCTCGACGGCGCCCATCTCGTCGCTGGCTTCGGCCGCATCGTCGATGTCGAAGGGACGGCGCTGCTGACCGAGACCACCGGGGCTGGCGAAGTGCTGGAGGCGGAGGAAGGCGCCATTGCCCACATGAACGCCGACCACAAGGACGCGGTGCAGCTCTACGCCATGCACCTCCTCGGCACCGGCCCCGGCAACTGGAAGATCGTCGGGCTCGACCCGGAAGGGTGCGAGTTGATGAGCGGCACCAGCGTGCGCCGTCTCGGCTTCGGCCGGCGCATCGCCAGCACGCGGGAGATGCGCGAGGTTCTGGTCGAACTCGCTGCGAAAGCACGCAGCGTCGCCATCTGATCAAGGTGCGATGAGACCATTGAAGGTGCGCGGATAGGTAGCGACGGGCGCGTCGTCACGTTTTCGTCACAGAATGGACCCGGAATTTCAGCCAAATTGCCCGAGTGAGCTCTCAAGGTGACGCTGGTTGTAATGCGTCAGGAGGGAGCCGCCTTGAACCAGACCGGCACACGAAACGAAGACCACGGCGCCGAGGCGATCGGGCTTTCCGGCACCGGCCGGGTGTTCTGGAACCTGTCCGAGCCCGTGCTGTGCGAGCGCGCCGTCGCCCGCGGCGAGGCGAGGCTTTCGGTCGACGGAGCGCTGGTCGCCGTCACCGCCCCCCATACCGGCCGCAGCCCGGACGATCGCTACATCGTCCGCGAGGAAGCGACCGAGGAAACGATCTGGTGGGACAACGCCAACGCCCTGTCCCGCGAGAATTTCGAGACGCTGAAGACGGATCTCCTCGCCTATGCCGGGGGGCGCACGCTATTCGCACAGGATCTCGATGCCGGCGCCGATCCGGCCCAGCGCATCGGCGTGCGCGTCTTCACCGAGCATGCTTGGCACGCGCTGTTCATCCGCACCATGCTCCGCGCGCCGGAAGCAGCAACGCTCGCCGGCTTCATGCCGCAGCTGACGCTGATCTGCGTGCCCGGCTTCAAGGCCGATCCCGAGCGGCACGGCGTGCGCTCGACCACCGTCATCGCCTGCGACTTCGCACAGGGCCTCGTGCTGATCGGCGGCACGCTCTACGCCGGCGAGATGAAGAAGTCGGTGTTCAGCTATCTCAACTACACCCTGCCCGAGCGCGGCGTGCTGCCGATGCACTGCTCCGCCAATACGGGCAAGGACGGCGATGCAGCCGTGTTCTTCGGCCTGTCCGGCACCGGCAAGACCACGCTCTCCGCCGATCCGGAGCGGGCGCTGATCGGCGATGACGAACATGGCTGGAGCGAGAGCGGCATCTTCAACATCGAGGGCGGCTGCTACGCCAAGACCATCCGCCTCTCCGCCGAGGCGGAGCCCGCCATCTACGCCGCGTCCCGGCGTTTCGGCACGGTGCTGGAAAATGTCGTGCTCGACGGCGAGACCCGCGCGCCCGACTTCGACGACGGCTCGCTCGCCGAGAATGCTCGCTCGGCCTATCCGCTCGACTTCATTCCCAATGCCCGTGCCGACGGGCGCGGCGGCATCCCGAAGAACGTGGTCATGCTGACCTGCGATGCCTTCGGCGTCATGCCCCCGCTCGCCCGGCTGACGCCGGCGCAGGCGATGTACCATTTCCTTTCCGGCTACACTGCCAAAGTAGCCGGCACCGAGGCGGGGGTGAGCGAGCCCAAGGCGACCTTCTCGACCTGCTTCGGCGCACCCTTCATGCCGCGCCATCCGTCCGTCTACGGCAACCTGCTGCGCGACAAGATCGCCAAGCACGGCACCGAATGCTGGCTGGTGAACACCGGCTGGATCGGCGGGCGCGCGGGCATCGGCAACCGTATCCCGATAGAGACCACGCGGCGCCTGCTTGAGGCGGCGCTGTCCGACGAGCTGGCCGAAGTGGAATTCCGCACCGACCCGCATTTCGGCTTCGCCGTGCCCGTGGCGGTCGAGGGCGTCGATGCGCGCGTGCTCGACCCGGCTCGCAACTGGCCGACCCGCATCGACCACGCCATGACCGCGCGGAAGCTGGTCGGCATGTTCTCGGCCAATTTCGCCCGCTTCGAGAAGGCGGTCGACGACGAGGTCCGCGCAGCCCAGCCGGGTATGGCCATCGCGGCGGAATAGGGCGACACTCGCCGATCCTCGCCTGAGCGGAGGTCTTCGATGTCTCGTCATAGAACCGGTCTCGCCGCCAGCGCCCTGGCGCTGGCGGCAGCGCTCGCTTTGCCCGGCGCCGCGCAGGCCGCGACGACGGTCACCTTCGTCAACCCGGAGAGCTACCGGGACGGCAACCTGTCCTGGGGACCGGTCGACCAGCGCCTCACCTTCCAGGGACTGGAGCGCATCATCCAGCGGCTGGCGCGCGAGCGCCTGCCGCCTGGCTACGAGATCGACATCGCCGTGCTCGACCTCGACCTCGCCGGCAAGATCAACCCGATCCGCTCGCGCACCGGCGAGCTGCGGGTGATGCAGCAGGACACCTGGCCGTCGATCAAGCTCCGCTACACGCTGCGCCGCGGCGGCAAGGTGGTGACACGCGGGCAGGACACGCTGCGCTCGATGAACTACCTGCTCGACCCGGTCGCGGTCCGCTCGGGCGAACCGCTGAGCTTCGAGAAGGCGATGCTCGACCGCTGGTTCCGCAGCCGTTTCGCCGGCCTCAAGGCGGACCGACCGGCCAGCTGATCAGAGGAAATAGAGCCAGGTCAGCAGGGCGAAGCAGGGCAAGAGGAAGACGCCCGACCAAGCCATGTAGCCGAAGAAGCTCGGCATGGCGACGCCGCGGCTTTTGGCGATGGCCAGCACCATGAAGTTGGGCGCGTTGCCGATATAGGTCAGCGCGCCCATGAACACCGCGCCGGCCGAGATCGCCTCCAGCGTCACCGCATGCGTGGTCATCAGCTCCTGCGCGTCGCCGCCCGCGAGGTTGAAGAACACGAGATAGGTCGGCGCGTTGTCGAGGAAGCCGGACAACAGGCCGGTCATCCAGAAATAGCCGGCGTTGAACGGGTTGCCCGCCTCGTCTGTCACCATGGCGACGAGCGGTGACAGCGCGCCCTCGGAGCCCGCCTTCAATATGGCGATCACCGGGATGATGGTGAGGAAGATGGCGGCGAAGAGCTTGGCCACCTCGCGGATCGGCTCCCAGTCGAAGCCATTGCGCTCGCGGATGAATGCCGGGGTGATGCGGATCGAGACGTAGGCCAGCACGAGCAATGCCACGTCGCGCACGATCGAGGGCAGCGGCACATGGGTGCCGAGGATGTCGAACTCGATGCCCGGCTGCCACAGCGCGCTCATCAATATGGCGGCGATGACGCCGACCAGCAGCGGCAGGTTGCGCCGGCCGCGCAGGCCGAGCCGCTCGGTCTCCGGCGTGGGATCGGCCTTCGCCGGCAGGCCCTCTTCTCGGGCGTAGAAATAGCGGTCGAGCAGGTAGAAGACACCGAGCAGGATGGCGGCGATCACCGCGGTGTCATGGAAGAGATGTTCCGTCGTCCAGAAGAAGCTCACGCCCTTGAGGAAGCCGAGGAAGAGCGGCGGATCGCCGAGCGGCGTGAGTGAGCCGCCAATGTTCGACACCAGGAAAATGAAGAAGATGACGGTGTGGACGTTGTGGCGCCGCTCGTCATTGGCGCGCAGCAGCGGGCGGACCAGCACCATGGAGGCGCCGGTGGTGCCGATAATGCTCGCCAGCACCGTGCCGATGGCAAGCAGCGCAGTGTTTACGCCCGGCGAGCCCTTCAGATTGCCGGTGAGCAATATGCCGCCGGAGATGGTGAACAGCGTGAACAGCAGGATGATGAAGGGGATGTATTCGAGCAGCGCCGCATGCGCGACCTCGTAGACCGCGAGGCCCGAGCCGAACACGCCGACGAACGGCACGAGGAAGGCCAGCGCCCAGAACAGCGCCACCTTGCCGTAATGGTGATGCCAGAAGTGCCCCGCCAGCAGCGGGATGACAGCGATGGAGAGCAGCATGCCGACGAAGGGCAGACCCCAGGCGAGACGCAGGCTCGCGCCGTCGATCCCCGCGCCTTCCGCCGCCAGCGCCGGCGATGTCGCGCAGAGAGCGAGCATCCCAATGGGCAGGACGATACGGGCGGCGGCTTTCGTCGTCGGCATCAGGCTCCCTCAGCGGCAAACGGCTTTGTTTATCCCGGGTTAGCAATGCCTTCCCCCGGTGTCGAGCGAAACCGGATCTGCTCCCGTCTTCGTCATCCCGGCCAAGCGAAGCGCGAGCCGGGATGACGAATCTCCCCATGCTGCGCTAGAACGCGGGAAAGAGGATGCCATGCCCCGCGCCGTCGCCGGCCCCGAGATCGAACGCCTGATCCAGTTGCTCGCCCGCGTGCCGGGGCTCGGGCCGCGCTCGGCGCGGCGCGCGGCGCTGCACCTGATCAAGAAGCGCGAGCAATTGATGAGCCCGCTCGCCAGCGCCTTCGAGGAGGTCCTAGGCAAGATCTCCACCTGCCGCGTCTGCGGCAACATCGACGTGCGCGACCCCTGCTCGATCTGCGTCGACGAGACCCGCGACCCCACCCTGCTGGTCGTCGTCGCCGACGTCTCCGACCTCTGGGCGCTGGAGCGTTCCGGGGCGATTAACGCGCGCTACCATGTGCTCGGCGGGACGCTCTCGCCGCTCGACGGCATCGGGCCGGAGGATCTAAATCTCAAATCGCTGGTCGAGCGGGCGCACGACGGCACCGTCAAGGAGGTGCTGCTGGCGCTCGGCGCCACCGTCGACGGCCAGACCACCGCCCACTACGTCACGGAAATGCTTCGTGATTCCGGCGTGACGGTGACCCGTCTCGCCCATGGCGTGCCGGTCGGCGGCGAGCTCGATTATCTCGACGAGGGTACGCTGGCGGCGGCGATAAGGGCGCGGACGAGTTTTTAGGGCCCCTTCGCCGCCAGCTCGCGGAAATGTCCCCGCGCCTGGAGCCAGGCGAGCAAGGCGAGGCCCGGCAGCGCCGCCAGCGCGGTAACCGCGAAGAAGAGCATCCAGCCGGTCTCCTGCGCCACAAAACCCGCTGAGGAAGCGAGGAAAGTGCGCCCCACCGCGGCCAGCGCCGTGAGCAGCGCGTATTGCGTCGCCGTGTGGGCGCGGTCGCCGCAGAGCGCGGAGATATAGGCGACGAAGATCACCGTGCCGATGGCGCCGGTAAAGTTCTCGACGATGATGGTCAGCGTCAGCGCGCCGAGATCGACGCCCATCCAGGCCTGCCAGGAGAAGGCGAGGTTGGAGGCCATCTGCAGCAGACCGGCGATCCACAGGCTGGTCGACAGCGGCAGGACGCGGGCGATCAGCCCGCCGGCGAAGCCGCCTAACAGCGCCGCTGCAAAGCCGACGCCCTTGACGATGCCGGCATAGGCCGCCTTGTCGAAGCCGATATCGATGACGAAGGCTCCGGTGAGCACGCCGGCAAACGCATCGCAGAACTTGAACAGCACGACGAACAAGAGGATGGCGATGGCGCTGCGCCGCGACAGGAACTCGCCAAAGGCGCCGACCGCGGTCTGGCCGATGCGCTTGAGGACGTTTTCCTCGTGCTTGATGACCGGCGCGCCCTCCGGCTCCTTGGCCAGCAGCGAGGCGATCAGCCCGACGGCGACCATCAGCGCGGCGGTGAGATAGCCATAAGCCCACACATCCCCGCGGGCGACGCCGATCGCCTCGAACCACGCCACCAGCAGCACCACGCCGGCACCCGAGGCCAGCATGCCGACGCGATAGGCCGCGACGTATCCGGCCATGCCGGCGGCCTGCTCGCGCGTCTCCAGGCTCTCGACGCGGAAGGCGTCGACCACGATGTCCTGCGTGGCGGAGGCGCAGGCGACGAGGAAGGCACCGAGCGCCACATGCCAGGGGAAAAGCACCGGGTCCTGGAAGCCGAGCCAGACGATGGCGACCGCCAGCAGGAGCTGCGTGAACACCAGCCAGCCGCGCCGCCGGCCTAGCCAACGTCCGAGCAGCGGCACGTCGAGCGCGTCGACCAGCGGTGCCCAGACGAACTTGAAATTATAGGGCACGCCGACCAGCGCGAAGAGGCCGATGGTGGCGAGGTTCACCTTGGCCTCGGCCATCCAGATGGTGAGCGTCGCACCAGAGAGCGCCAGCGGCAGCCCGGAGGAGAAGCCGAGCAGGATGACGATGAGCACCCGCGGGCGCAGATACACCGCGAGGCTGGCGAGGAAGCCGTCATCCTCGTCGCGGGCGGGCGCTTGTGGGCGGGCGGTGTCGGTCATGGAGCATCCATGGCGATTCGGGCGGCGTAGCGCCTATCTCTAACCCGCCCGGCGGGCCCTGTCGCGGCGGAGCCTACGCCTGCCTCTTCTCCATCGCCGTCTCCAGCGGCAAGGGGATCACGTCGACCGCGACATGCAACTCCTGCCCGCCCGAGCCCAGCACCACGCCGCCGATCGGCGCGACGTCGGCATAGTCGCGGCCGACCGCCAGCACCACGTGGTCGGTCGAGACGATCAGCGCGTTGGTGGGGTCGAGGTGCCGCCAGCCAATCTCATCGCCGCACCACACCGACACCCAGGCATGGGTGGCGTCGGCCCCCTGCAGGCGCTCCTGTCCCGGCGGTGGCTCGGTGCGCAGGAAGCCGGAAACATAGGCCGCCGGCAGGCCGAGCCCGCGCAGCCCGGCGATCATGATGTGCGCGAAGTCCTGGCACACGCCGGCGCGCATCTCGAACGCCTCGATCGGCGGGGTGGAGACGTCGGTCGCACGCGGATCGTAGGTGAACTCGGCATGCAGCCGGTTCATCAGGTCGATGGCGCCGGCGAGCATCGGCGCGCCGGGCGGGAAGCTCTTCGCCGCCCATTCGGTAATGGGTACGGCAAGCGGCACGGCGGGGCTCGGAAAGAGGTGATGCGCCGGCGAAGCGGGCGAGAGGTCGAGCCAGGCGGCGGCCGCCTCGCGGACATCTTCCCAACTTGGGCCGCTCGCCTCCTTTACGGGAGCCGGCGGCTCCACCTCCACCCGTGCCCGCGTGTGCACGCTGAACTCGGTGTGCGGCGTCTCGATGCGGATATGCACGACGCGGTTGCCGAAGAAGTCGCGCGCCTCGGTCCATTCCACCGGCTCGGGCTCGACGCTGACATGGCTGGCGGCGACGCGCTGGGTGACGCGGTCGACCGGCACCATGCGCAGCACGTGGCGCGCTACCGGGACCGGGGAATCGTAGGAATAGGCGGTGGTCTGGTGGATGTCGTAGATCATGCCATCAGGTCCCACGGCGTATCCACCGGCTGGCGGTGGATGAAGTAGCGCTCGGCGATGTCGTTGGACAATTCCATGAGCTGGGTCTCGACCTCGTGCAGCCGCTCGTCGTCGAATTCGGTGGCATCGAACGCCTTCATCGAGGCGGCCAGCCGGGCGGCGAGGCGCTCCTCCGGCGGAGGGGGCTCGTCGCCGAGATGGCCGGGCAGCACGTCGAGATGGTGGACCAAGGCATCAATCTGGAAGGCGAGCGAGCGCGGATTGACCGGATCGAGCAGCACGAGATCGAGCACCGGCGCGCGGCTCTCCACCATCACATAGCGCGAGCGGTAGGTGATCTGGCTGTCGCAGAGCTCCAGGAGCACGTCGAGCGTGCCGGCGGTCGGCGCCTCGCCCAGCGTGCGGGCGAAGCGGCAGGTGGCGATGCCGCGCTCGATGCGCCGACCGAGATCGAGGAAGCGCCAGCCGGCGAGGCGGTTCATGTTCTCCGAGGCGAGGCCGGAGAAGGCGGCAAGCGAACGCAGCGCGCGGTCGGTGCGCTCATAGGCGTCGGGCTCGGCGCTCGCCGCCGGCACCGGCTCGGCCAGCATCAGGGCGAGGTCGGCCAGCGTGCGCCAGGCGTCAGGCGAGAGCCGGTCGCGGATGACCGAGGCGGTCTGGCGCGCCGCTTCGATGAGGTGCGGCAGCGCGCCCGGCAGGTCGCGCCGCGACATCGCCGCCAGCACGTGACGCACCGGCTTGGCGCGGGTGACGTCGTCCGGCGCCGCGCCCCAGGCCTGCAGCAGGTCGAGCAGCTTGGCGACGGAGGCGCCGCCGCCCTCGGCGGTCGAGGACAGCCGGCCGGCGAGCGTGCGCAGCAGGCGCAGCGTGCCCTCGGCACGCTCCACATAGCGGCCGAGCCAGAAGAAATTGTCCGCCGCGCGGCTGGGCAGCGGGCCGGTCTGGCGCTTGATCTCGACATTGCCGGGCGAGGGCAGCAGCGTCGTCGGCTCGACGGGGGCGGCGTCCAGCACCCAGACATCGGCGGAGCGGCCGCCGCCCTGCATGGTGACGGCGCGGGCATCTTGGCTGTCTGAGACACGGCAGAAGCCGCCGGGCATCACCGTCCAGCCATTCTCGCCGGCGGCGACGAAGATGCGCAGGATGAAGGGGCGCGGCTCCAGCCTGCCGTTGCGCCAGACCGGCATGGTGGAGAGGCGCACCGCCTCCTGCCCGACGATGTCGACGCCGCGTGTGCGGATGGCGGCCTCGACCGCGGCGCGCCGTGCCTTGTCGAGGTCGGCGCCGATCACCGGGCCCTCGTCGAGCACGCCGGGCAAGGTGCGCTGGAAGGCGGGAGCGATGACGAGGTCGTCGAACTCGTCGAGCACGCGTTCGCGCTCGGCCTCCTGGCCGCACCACCAGGTGGCGATGTTGGGCAGGATCGGCTCCTCGCCGAGCACATGGGCACCGATGCGCGGCAGGAAGCCCATCAACGCCGGCGCCTCGGCCACGCCGGCGCCGATGGCGTTCGCTACCGCTACGCCGCCGGAGCGGATCGCCTGCATCAGGCCGGGCACGCCGAGCCGGGACTGCGGGTTCAGTTCCAGCGGGTCGGCATAGTCGGCGTCGAGGCGACGCAGCAGGACGTCGACGCGCTTCAGCCCGGCGACGGTGCGGACATAGACGACGTTGTCACGCACAGTGAGGTCGTCGCCTTCGAGCAGCACGAAGCCGAGATAGCGGGCGAGATAGGCGTGCTCGAAATAGGTCTCGTTGAGCGGGCCCGGGGTGAGCAGCCCCACCCTGCCCTCGCCCGAGCGGTCGAGCTTCGTCAGCCCGGCGCGCATGGCCTGGAAATAGCCGGCAAGGCGCATGACGTTGAGCGAGCGGGCGAGGTCCGGCAGCGCGCGAGCGATAGCGAGGCGGTTCTCCAGCGCGTAGCCGGCACCCGAGGGCGACTGGGTGCGGTCGGACAGCACCCACCAGCGCCCGTCTGGGCCACGGCCGATGTCAGCGGCATAGACCTTCAAGAAACTGCCGCCGCGCGGATCGACCCCGACCATGGGGCGCAGGAAGTCCGGGCTGCCTGCGACCGCCGCGGCGGGCAATGCGCCCGAGCGCATGAGGTTGGCCGGACCGTAGAGGTCGGCCAGCACCGCCTCCATCATCTGCGCGCGCTGGATCAGCCCGCGCTCCAGCGCGCGCCATTCGGTGGCATCGATGACGAGGGGCAAATGCGAGATCGGCCAGGGCCGCTCGCCGCCATTGGGGTCGTCATAGACGCGGTAGAACACGCCGGAGCGGTAGAGGTGGCGGTCGGTGGCCTGGAAGCGGCGATTGACCTCGTCGACGCCCATCTCCGACAAAGCCGCCAGCAGCGAGCTCCAGTGCGGGCGCACGTGTCCTTCCGCGTCCACGAGCTCGTCATGGACGCCGGGCAGCGGCTGGTATCCCGCCAGCAGGGCCTCGACCGCTTCCTCCTCGAAGCGGCGCGTAAGCGCCTGCGGCTCAATGCGAGCGGCCATAGCTCCCTCTCGACGCGCGCCTATGGCGCCGCGTCAGATCCGTGCCGGCCGCCGCAGGTCGAGCGTCGCCGGGAATTCGGCGGACGCCTCCTCCGGCGGCACGAACAGGTAGCCGGGAGTGTGGCCGTAATCCTGGAAGCGCGCCAGACGCCGGGCCTGCGCCTCGTAGGAATTCACCGGAAAAGTCTCGTAGTTCCGCCCGCCGGGATGGGCGACATGGTAGACGCAGCCGCCCAGCGAGCGGTTCGACCACAGGTCGACGATGTCGAAGGAAAGCGGGGCGTGCACGGGGATGGTCGGGTGCAGGCCCGAGGCCGGCTGCCACGCCTTGAAGCGCACGCCGGCGACATATTCGCCGAAGCGACCGGTGGGCAGCAGCGGCAGGCGGCGGCCATTGCAGGCGACGACGTGGCGGATCGGATTCAGCCCCTCGACGCGGACCTGAAGCCGTTCGACGGACGAATCGACGAAGCGCACCGTGCCACCGACGGCGCCCTCCTCGCCCAGCACGTGCCACGGCTCCAGCGCCTGGCGCAGCTCCAGCGTCACCCCGCTATGCTCGACCTGGCCGAAATAGGGGAAGCGGAACTCGCGCTGCGCCTCGAACCACATCGGGTCGATATGGTAGCCGGCTCGGCCGAGGTCGTGCAGCACGTCCATGAAGTCGGCCCAGACGAAGTGCGGCAGCATGAAGCGGTCGGCCAGCGCCGTGCCCCAGCGCGCCAGCACGCCCTCCTGCGGCTCACGCCAGAACCAGGCGATGAGCGCGCGCAGCAGCAATTGCTGGGCGAGCGACATGCGCCAGTCCGGCGGCATCTCGAAGGAGCGGAACTCGACCAGCCCGAGCCGCCCTGTCGGCCCGTCCGGCGAGAACAGCTTGTCGATGCATATCTCGGAGCGGTGGGTATTGCCGGTGACGTCGGTGAGCAGGTTGCGGAACAGCCGGTCAACCAGCCAGGGCGGCGGCGCCTGCCCCTTGCCCGGCACCGGCACGTTGGCCATGGCGATCTCGAGCTCGTAGAGGCTGTCGTGCCGCGCCTCGTCGATGCGCGGCGCCTGGCTGGTCGGGCCGATGAACAGGCCGGAGAACAAATAAGACAGCGAGGGGTGGCGCTGCCAGTAGGTGACGAGGCTCTTCAAAAGGTCCGGCCGGCGCAGGAATGGGCTGTCGGCCGGGGTGGCGCCGCCGACCACCACGTGGTTGCCGCCGCCGGTGCCTGTGTGGCGACCATCGATCATGAACTTCTCGGTGCCGAGCCGGGAGAGCCGCGCCTCCTCGTAGAGGTCGTGGGTGATCTCGACGCAGGTCTTCCAGTTCGCGGCCGGATGGACGTTCACCTCGATCACGCCCGGATCCGGCGCGACGCGGATGACGTTGAGGCGCGGGTCGACGGGCGGCGTGTAGCCTTCGATATGGACGGGCAGCTTCAACTCGGCCGCTGTCACCTCTATCGCGGCGAGCAGCTCCAGATAGTCCTCCAGCCGCTCGGTTGGCGGCATGAACACGCAGAGCCGGCCGTTGCGCGGCTCGATGGAGATGGCGGTACGCACGGCGCCGGAGCCGGTGAGCACCTGGTCGACCTGCTCCTGCTGTTCCTCGTCGGTGGTCACCCGGCGGTAGAGCTGGTGCAGCGTCTCGGCGTCCGGCAGGTCGCCGGCGATGGAGGTCGGATCGGCCGGGTTCACATAAGGATAGGCGGCCGGCGGCACCCAGGGCAGGGCTGCCAGCGGCAGGCGGAAACCCACGGGCGAATCGCCGGGCATGAGGAACAGCTTGCCGCGCCGGAAGCGCCAGCGCTCGCTGACCCAGCCGCGGGTGGCGCGGGTCTGCCAGCGCTGCACCGGGAGCACATAGCCGCTCGGCCGCCCCAGCCCGCGCTCGAAGACGCGGGCGATGCGCGCGCGGGCCTCCGGGTCCTCGAGCTTGGAATCGAACGGGTCGACATTCTCTGGGAGGTCATTCTCCTTGAGGATCCAGTGCGCCGGGTCCTCATAGGCGGGCACGGCGAAGCTCGAGCCGACGCCCAGCCGCTCGGCGAGGTTCTCGGTGAAGACGCGCGAATCCTCGGTGGTGGCGCCGGCGAGGCTCTCGGTGGCGATCAGCTCCGGGTCGCGCCAGATCGGCTTGCCGTCCTTGCGCCAGTAGAGCGAGAAGGTCCAGCGCGGCAGGCTCTCGCCCGGATACCACTTGCCCTGGCCGTAATGCATCATGCCGCCGGGCGCGAAGCGTTTGCGCAGCCGGCGGATCAGGTCGTCGGCACGCATGCGCTTGGTTGGGCCGACGGCGGAGGTGTTCCACTCGGCGCCCTGATAGTCGTCGATGGAGATGAAGGTCGGCTCGCCGCCCATGGTGAGGCGTACGTCCTGCGCCGCGAGGTCCGCATCGACCTTGTCGCCCAGCGCGTCGAGCGCTGCCCAGGCGTCGTCGGAGAAGGGCAGCGTGACGCGCGGCTTCTCGGCCACCCGCGTGACCTTCATGTCGAACTCGAACTCGGTCTTCGTGCCCTCGTCGGCGCTGAAGCCGCCGGTGATCGGCGCGGCGGAGACGTAGTTCGGCGTGGCGCAGAGCGGCAGATGGCTCTCGCCGCAGAGCAGGCCGGAGGTCGGGTCGAGGCCGATCCAGCCGGCGCCGGGCAGATAGACCTCGCACCAGGCGTGCAGGTCGGTAAAGTCGACCTCGGTGCCGGTCGGGCCGTCCAGCGCCTTCACGTCGGGCTTGAGCTGGATGAGGTAGCCTGACACGAAGCGGGCGGCGAGGCCGAGCCGGCGCAGCACCTGCACCAGCAGCCAGCCGGAATCGCGGCAGGAGCCGGCGGCGAGCGACAGCGTCTCATCCGGCTTCTGCACGCCCGGCTCCATGCGGATGAGGTAGCCGACCCGCTGCTGGAGCTTCTGGTTGAGCGCGACGAGGTAGTCGACCGTCGGCGCGCCTTCGGGCGGACGCACCTCCTCCACGAAGGCGTCGATGAGCGGACCGCCCTCCTCCTGCTCCAGATAGGGGATCAGCTCCTTGGCGAGTTCGGGCGTGTAGGCGAAGGGCAGCTTCTCGGCATATTCCTCGACGAAGAAGTCGAACGGGTTGTAGACCGTCATGTCGGCGATGAGGTCCACCTCGATGCGGAACTCGGTCGCCTTCTCCGGGAAGACGAAGCGCGCCATCCAGTTGCCGAACGGGTCCTGCTGCCAATTCACGAAGTGGTTGGAGGGCGTGACCTTGAGCGAGTAGCTCTTCACCGGGGTCCGGCAGTGCGGCGCGGGACGCAGCCTGATGATCTGGGGGCCCAGCGAGACCGGACGGTCGTACTTGTAGGCCGTGACGTGATGCAGGCTGGCGAAGATTGTCATAGGCACCAACTGACAGGCGGGATCGGCTCCGCGCGATACCGCTGCCGCGCGGCGCCCCCGGGACGCGACAGCAAGGAAGAACGCAGGAATCGTGCCGCGCGCAGGCGCGGGTCCCGAGCCTGCCTCGCCCGTGGTCGTCGCGGTCGGGAACTGTATCCAATCCGCGGCGAACGCCTAGGGAAACATCACGGCGCTGCCGCAATTGCAGGCGCCCGCGAGGTCCCCGGCGCGTCAGGGCGCCGGGCTCGGCGCACCGCCGGCCTCGCCCGCAGCCGGCGCGGCCGGCGCCTTGCCGTCCTTGCGGCGCGCGCGCCATTCCTCGAAGCGCTGCAGCACCGTGTAGAAGGACGGCACGAACAGCACCGCGAGACAGGTCGAGGCGAGCATGCCTGAGAATACCGCGATGCCGATCGACTTGCGCGAATTGGCGCCGGCGCCGGTCGCCAGCACCAGCGGCAGCACGCCGAGGATGAAGGCGAAGGAGGTCATCAGGATCGGCCGGAAGCGCAGCCGCGCCGCCTCCACCGCCGCGTCCATCAGTTCCATGCCCTCCGCCCGCTTCTCGCGGGCGAATTCGACGATGAGGATGGCGTTCTTGGCCGAGAGCGCGATCAAGAGGATCAGGCCGATCTGGGTGTAGAGGTTGTTGGCGACGCCGAGCCCGGTCAGCGCGCCGACCGTGCCGAGCAAGGCGAGCGGCACGGCGAGCAGCACGGAGAAGGGCAGGACCCAGCTCTCGTACTGGCCGGCGAGCACGAAGTAGACCAGCAGGATGGCGAGGCCGAAGACGTAGTAGACCTCGTTGCCGACCACCTTCTCCTGATAGGACATGGCGCTCCAGTCGAAGCCCATGCCCGGCGGCAGCGTGCTGTGGGCGATCTGCTCCATGATGTCGAGCGCCTGTCCGGAGGAGAAGCCGGTGGCCGGTGCGCCGAGGATGGTGGAGGCGGGGTACAGGTTGTACAGCGTGATCAGCGGCGGGCCGAGCGTCGGCTTCACGGTGGCCAGCGTGCCGAGCGGCACCATCGTGCCGTCCGGCGTGCGGATCTTGAGGTTGAGGATCTCCTCCGGCGTGCGGCGGTAATCGGCGTCGGCCTGGATATAGGCCTGGAAGGTCTGGCCGTACTGATTGAACTGGGTGACGTAGCTTGAGCCGACATAGCCCTGCACGGTGGAGAACACCTGGCCTACGGTGACACCCAGCGTCTCGGCCTTGATGCGGTCGATGTTCAGCTGGAGCTGCGGCACGGTGGCGCGGAACGAGGTGGAGAGCCGCTGCAGCGCCGACTGGGACGAAGCGTTCTGGACGATGGCCTGGGTAAGGCCCTGCAGCTCGACGAAATCGAAGCTGCCATTCTTCGATTCCAGCATCATGGTGAAGCCGGAAGCGTTGCCGACGCCCTGGATCGCCGGCGGCACCAGCACGAAGGTGGTCGCCTGGTCGACCTGTTGCAGCTCCTTGTTGAGCGTCTCGTAGATATAGAGCAACCCCTGCCCGACCTTGTCGCGCACGCTCCAGTCCTCAAGGATGACATAGGCGACGCCGCCATTGGGCAGAGTGGCGTTGTTGTCGAGCACGGAGACGCCGGAGACGGCCACGACGTTCTTCACGCCCGGCGTCTTCATGGCGATCTGCGAGATCTGCTGCATCACCGCCTCGGTGCGCTGGAGCGATGCGGCGTCGGGCAGCTGCGCCCCGATCAGCACATAGCCTTGGTCCTCCGTCGGCAGGAAGCCGGTGGGCACGCGGGTGAGCCCCCAGATCGCCACGCCGATGAGCACGAGGCCGACAAGGGTGACGAACCCGGCGGCGTGGACCATCCGGCTGATGAGGCGGGCGTACCAGTGCTCGGCGCGGTCGTAGACGGCGTTGAAGCCGCGATAGAAGAAGTTGCGCTTCTCCGGTGGCACCGGCGGGCGCAGCCAGAGCGCGCACTGCGTCGGCTTCAGCGTCATCGCATTGATCGCCGAGATGAAGGCGGTGGCGGCGATGACGAGGGCGAACTGCTGGTAGAGCTGGCCGGTGAGGCCGGGCATGAAGGCGGCGGGGATGAACACCGACATCAGCACCAGGGTGATGCCGATGATCGGGCCGAAGAGTTCGTCCATCGCCTTCTCGGCGGCGAGCCGCCCGGGCAGTCCCTTCTCGATGTGGCGCGCGACGCCCTCGACGATGACGATGGCGTCGTCGACCACGATGCCGATGGCGAGCACGATGGCGAACAGGGTCGACAGGTTCACCGTGAAGCCCATCGCCGCCATCGCCGCGAAGGTGCCGATGATGGTCACCGGCACGGTGGTCGCCGGCACCAGCGTCGCGCGCCAGTCCTGCAGGAACACCAGGATGACGATGAGCACGAGGATGCCGGCCTCGAACAGCGTCTTGTACACTTCGTTGATCGAGGCGTTGACGAAGACGGTGGTGTCGAACGGGACCGCGTAGGCGAGGCCGGGCGGGAAGGCCTTGGCGAGTTCCTCCATCTTCACCTTCACCTCGCCGGCAACCTGGAGCGCGTTCGCCCCCGGCAGCGGGTAGATGCCGAGCGAGGCCGAAGGCTTGCCGTTGAAGGTGAAGACCTGGCTGTAGGTCTGCGCGCCGAGCTCGACACGGCCGACGTCGCGCAGGCGCGTGATGCGCCCGCCATCGGCGTTCGAGACCTTGACGATGATGTTCTCGTAGTCGGCGGCCTCGTTCAGCCGCCCGTCCATCACCAGCGTGTACTGGAAGTTCTGCCCCTTGGGCACCGGCGGCATGCCGACGACGCCGGAGGCGACCTCCTGGCTCTGCTGCTGGATGGCGTTGGCCACGTCCTGGGGCGTGAGCCCGCGCGCCTGCAGCTCGTCCGGGTCGAGCCAGACGCGCATGGCGTACTGGCCGGCGCCTAGGATCTGCACGTTGCCGACGCCGTCGAGGCGGGCGATCTCGTCCTGCAGGTTGATGACGCCGTAATTGGCCAGGAACAGGCTGTCATAGCGGTCGTCCGGCGAATAGAGCGCGACGAACTGCAGGACCGCGGTCGACTTCTTCTGCGTCGTCACGCCCTGGATCTGCACCGCCTCCGGCAGCGAGGCCATGGCAATCGCCACGCGGTTCTGCACCAGCACCTGCGCGAAGTCCGGATCGGTGCCGATGGCGAAGGTGATGGTGAGCGTGTAGGTGCCGTCGCTGGCGCTGGTCGACTGCATGTAAAGCATGCCTTCGACGCCGTTGACCTGCTGCTCGATCGGCAGCGCCACGGTGTCGACCAGGGTGCGCGCGCTGGAGCCGGGATAGAGCGTCGTCACCTGCACGGTCGGCGGCACGACGTTGGGATATTGCGCCACCGGCAGGGTGATCAGCGCCACGGTGCCGATGAGCACGAACACCAGCGCGAGCACGTTGGCGAGAACCGGCCGTTCGATGAAGAAGCGCGAGATCATGTTACGGGCCTTCGGTTCGCTCGATCCGGTTCAGGCGTTCGGCGGTCAGTTGGCGGGCTTCGGCGCCGCAGCGGGCGCAGCCGGAGCCGGGGCGCCGGCGGGCGCGTCCGCAGGCGCCGCGGCGGGCGTGCTCGTCGGCGCCGGGGTGCTGGCCGCCACCTCCTCCGGCTCCACCTTGGCGCCGGGCGTGGCGCGCAGGATGCCGCCGACCACCACCCGGTCGTCGGCCGACAGGCCGGTTTCGATCACCCGGTACTGGCCCTGCTGCTGGCCGATGGTGACGAGCTTCTGCTCGACCACGTTGTCCTTGTTGACCACCAGCACGTAGCGGCCCTGCTGCGCCTGGCCGATGGCGGTGTCCTCCACCAGGAAGGCGTCGGGAATCCTCTGCACGGGGATGCGCACGCGCACGAACAGGCCGGGCAGCAGCGCCAGCGTCTCGTTCTTGAACACGCCGCGCACGAGCAGCGTGCCGGTCGCCGGGTCGACTTCCGGCGAGACGTAGTCGAGCTGGCCCTTGTGCGGGTAGTCGTCGCCCTCGTTCTGCAGGCCAATGTCGATCTCGACCTGCTTGACCTCCTCGATGGTGCGCCCCTGCTCGGCGAGCGTCTGCTTGATGCGCAGCACCTGGTTCTCGCTGAGGCTGAAATAGGCGTAGATCGGGTTCATCTGCACGATGGTGGCGAGCTTGGTCGGCTGGCCGTTGCCGACGAGCTGGCCCACATCCTGGAGGTGGCGGGTGACGATGCCGTCGAAGGGCGCGATCACCGTGGTGTAGCCGTAATTGATGGTGGCGATCTCGATGTTCGCCTTGGCGGCGTCGACCGAGGCCTGCGCCTGCTCCATCGCCGCGCGGGCCTTATCGACGGTGGCCTGCGAGGAGAAGTCCTGCTGGCCGAGCGTCTGCTGGCGCTGATATTCCGCCGAATTGTTGGTGAGCTGGGCGTTGGCGGAGGCGAGCTGCGCCTTCGCCTGGTCGAGGTCCGCCTGGTAGGTGTCCTGCTGGATCAGGAACAGGCGCTCGCCCTTCTTGGCCACCTTGCCGTCCTGGTAGTCGATCGACATCAGGAAGCCCTCGACGCGGGCGACGAGATCGACCGAGTTGATGGCTGAGGTGTTGCCGGTGAGCTCGAGATACCGCGTCACCTCCTGCTTGAGCGGCTTGGTGACCGTGACCTTGGGCGGCGGGGGAGCGACGTACTGGTTCTGTTCGGAGCAGGCCGCGAGCAGCAGGGCCACCGCCCCGATCCCGAGCAGGCGGGCGTCCATGCGCCGCCGCCCCGCCAGACACATGCTCGGCCCCATCCCGTTCCCCTGTCGTCCATGATCCCCACCCTTGGACTATACAGTCGGCGGATGGGTTGTCTAGCTGCAACTATTTGTGTGCATTGATGAATATAGTCGTGACGGGCTGATGAATTTTTGACGACGAGCGCGG
>JARBUD010000046.1 GCA_029239875.1 Xanthobacteraceae bacterium
GACCTCGATCAGCTGGCTGTCACGGTTGTTGAAGGAGAACTCCTTGAGCTTCATGCCGAGCTCGAGGATCGCGACCTTGAAAGAGTTGTCGACGCCGGCATAGGCACGCTCAATCTGCTCCCGAAGCCGCTTGGCAACCGCATCGTTCGGGATTTGCTTTTCCATCTCGATGGCGATGCTCGGACGCGCGCCATTGGAAAAGAACCTTGCAGCAAACCTCTCGGCCGCGATGGCAAGAGCGATAGCCTCTCGATGCTGCTGGATCGGCGAAACGCCGATCACGCCGCCATTTTCTGCGAAGTCGTTCGAACTGCGATAGGCGAGGTGAAGGACATCTTGATAGGAAAGCCCCTGACGCATGGGTCCGGCCAACGACACCACGTCGTAGAAGGGCTCTCCATCTTCGGTCCACCGGACCGTCGCCCGGCCAGGTTGAATGAGGCCGAACCGTTGAACGCGCCCCTCGTCGTCGCGATGAACTCGGCTGTAGGCGTTGCCGCGCGACAGCGCCGCGTGCACCATCGCGCGACGCCAAGCATAGCTGGACAGCCAGGGCGCTGAGCGGGACGCGAGTAGCCCGAACAGGGGATGATTGGTTGCCGGATCGCGCCTTCTGCCGTCGCCCTTCCGGTACAGGAGAAAGGGAACCTTGGCGATGTCATCCGCAAGGACCTGAATGCAGGCGGCAATGCCGGGAACCGTTAGGGCGTCCCGCACCGTCACCCGCAGCCCGGTCGCCGTGACGACACCCCCGAAGAGATCCGTCAGCCAGGTTTCAGGCATCGAGGTGCCCGACGGCGCCGGCGCTTCCGCCCGAATTCCCAGCAAGCCGGAGAACAAGCTCATGACTTCGCCTTAAGCGCACCGATAACGGCAACCGCGTAGAGCATCGCCCCGCCGGCGGCGAAGCCGAGTGGCGGGTAGTGCAGCCATCCTCCGATGCCGACGAGAATGGCCCCAGCGGCTGCCAATGCCAGGCGGGTGGCATCGAGCGCGATGTCCAGCGCAACGGCCGCTTTTTGCTGGTCACTCATCCAATCACCGTTAGTTCGAAGTCATCCGGGATGCCCTTCGGCGTCTGGATGTCCTTCCCCGCCGCGCCGGTCGCCATGGCGATGGTCACCATGCCGTCGATGCGCCCCCGCGATCGCTTCTTGTCGAACGCTCGATTGTTCATCCCGTCCGACGCGACATGGGCATTCGCGGCGCACGAATAGGTCACAGGTGAGGAATCGATCACGATGGACCCATCGAGGACCCGATCCTCAAGGCGTTCGATCGACCTTGGCATGCAAAGCCGTTCTATCGGCTTCCCCTGCTCATCGAGCTGCTTGTAGAAGAGCACCTTGGTCCCCTGCCCGTGCGGCACGAGCATCAGTCCAACGCCTGGAAGCGTGTCCGGCCCCTCGTAGAGCCAAGCGGGGAACCCGATCTCTTCACACGCCTCCATGAACACGCCCATGCCGGCGGGATCGAAAGCCAAGCATCGGACGTCGTGGCTCGCGCAGATTTCCGCGACCTTGGCGGCAACAAAGGACTTGTCGATGACCGCTCCGTCGACGGCAGCGAGATGGCGCTCAATCACCCACCTTTCGTAGGGCGCGCCGTCCGCTTTCGAGCGCTCCGCCAGGCCACTCTTCGTCGTCCAGTACCAAGTTTTTGCGAAGAGCTTTCCGTCCTTCAGCCACACGGCCGTCAGGGCCGTCAGATCGTTCTTTTGCGAAAGGTCGAGAGACAGCCAGCACGGGCATCCCCTGAACTCGTCCGGATCGACGCTTCCCTGGACTGCCGCCCAAGCCTCCTCGGCGATCCAGAACTCGGTCGCGCCGATCGGAATGCCGAAATACAGGCGTTTGACCGAGAGCGAAGTCGAAAGAAGGACCTTGGCTGTCTTGACCTGGCCTCGGACGTTCTCGATCGGGAAGGTGATCCCAAGCGCCGGGAGCGCCTTGGGCCAGCACTTCTCGTTCTCGAAGACCGTCTCCCTATCGGCCTTGTCCACACGTGCGACGAAGGCGAACGCCTCGTCGTCGTCGACCTCCCCTTTTGCGACCTTCTGGTAGAATTCCGAGTATTCGGTGCCGACCAGCTGCGTCGACGAGGGCGTGTTGGTGCCGAGCAGCATGAGAGCGTCACCCGGCATCTTGCCGATAGCGCCCTTCCACACCTCGATCGACGTGTTGTTCTTGAACTCGTGGATTTCGTCGGCCAGCACCGCCGCCGGCCGCGGACCGGAGATGGCCTCGCCGTTCGCCAGCGACTGGAATTTCGAGCTCGTCTCCGGATGCTCGATCTTCCAGGCGTTGTCGAGCTCGCCACGGATGATGACCTCGCCGCGTTGCTCGAGGGTGTCGGTCTCGTCGTCGCCGGGTGGAATCGGCGCTCGGCACATCGCCACGGCGTCCTTGAACAGGACGTTGGCGGTCGCGCGGTCCTGACCGATCGAATAGACCTCCGAACGCTGGATGCCGTACCAGCCCATCAGGTACAGGCCAATCGCAGCCATGAATGGACTTTTGGCCTGCCCCTTACCGGTTTCGAACCAACCGTGGCGAAACCTCATCCTTCCCGTAGCCAATCGCCAGCCGAACAGCGAGCCGCCGCAGAAGACGTGCCATGGAAGCGGATGGAACGGCTTTCCCTGCAGCGAACCGGCGGTGATGCTCAATACCGCCGGCATGAAGCGCAGCGGGACGGCCGCCATCTCCGGTCGCCAGAAGATGCCCCGGCGCTCGCCGTCCTTGATGTCGCGGAGATGGCGCTCCGCGGCATGACAGACCAACTCGCCCGCTACGATTCGACCGCCGACGACCTGCCTCGCCCAATCGGTCGTCGGGTCACTTGGAAACCGGCCGGAGGAACTCGTCCGCGGCGCGCTGGGCTTTCTTGCCACGTTGCACCTTTCCGGCCTTGGCGCGACGAACAGGCGCTATGCCGAGCTCCGCCTCGAGCACCCGGATGTGCTCATCCGCCTGGCGCATGATGGTCCAGTAGGGGCTGACCTGAGGGACCTTCGTCCGGCGGGCCTTGAGGATGGTTCCGTGCTCGGCGATCTGCCGTGCCGCCCGCCGATACTCGACGTAGAACTCGACGAGGCGCTGCATCGCGTGGCCGTTGACGATCGCCAACGTCGCCGCGTTCTTCATCTCACGTTCGATGATGCCCCATCGCTCGTGAGCTTCGGCGATGTCGAGCTCATCGGCGAATTGAGAGGTCCAATCTGGCTCCGGCGGAACCCCGTCACCACCGTCAACGGAGGTAAGCTGCATCGTCATCCCCTACGGGGATGGCCGAAACCCCCCTTCCAAAATTTGCTCGCAGTGCGAATGCTTGACCCCATGCGGTCCGGGCCCCGGTCGCTCTAGAGATTTAGCACCCCCCGGGGGTACTGCTCAGCCTCTGCGGTTCCAAGGGTGGTTCGGGTCGAGTGGCCGACCGTCGACCGTGCAGCCGCGCATCCCGCCATCGCCGCGTTCTTCGCGCTGCTTTGAGCTTGAGTGATGCGCGACGCAGAGTGGCTGCCAGTTGTGCTTGTCCCAGAACAGGACTCGCGCCTTCGCCAGTTCATCGGGCGTGCAGGCCTCGGCAAGGCGATGCGGCACGATGTGATCGACGATCGTTGCTTTCGTCCGGCTGCCCTGCAGCGCACATCGACAGCACCATTCGTGAGTGCGCAGGAACTCCCTGCGCGCCTTGTCCCACTTGCTGTCGTAGCCGCGCTGGCGAGCTCCAGGTCGCACGCCGTCAGGTCTCCTGCTCGGCAATGCCACGCCGACACCTCACCACGCGCCAGGCCGGCTGCTGCGTCGCCCATTCGTTCATGGATGCAGTGCATTCCATCGACTGACCTATTGGCGGCGCGCTGCCGACGATGCAGGATCGGCGGGTTGTCAGGTGGGGGCGCACCATGGCCAAACTTGAGAAGTCGCCGAGGGAGCGCGCTGCTCGCGCGCTATGTGGTCTATCCGGCAATCCTGAGAACGCGATGTTCGAAGGGGAGCCGATGTGGAAGAGCTTCCTCGATGAAGTAGACACGGTCTTGATCGCGGCACTCAGCGAGGAAGAATGGCGCAGGATCCGCGCCCTCGATCCCCCAGATCCCGAATAAGGTTCCTGCCGCCAGGCGGGAACTGCCCTGCTCACGGACGGGTTGAGATGGCACACCATTAGGAGTGCCAATCATGGACCACGCCAATCACGTTCGCCTTCTGCCCTCGGAACTCACCTCCGACGTTCTCGAGAGCGCACCCATCTATGGCCCCAACGACGAGAAGATCGGGTCCGTCTCTCATCTGCACGGCAGCGGACCCGATTCCAGCGTGGTGGTGGACGTCGGCGGCTTCCTCGGAATCGGTGCCAAGCCGGTTGCTCTGCCGATCCAAGATCTGGACGTCATGCGCGATGAAAGCGGCGAGGTCCATGCCGTCACCCGCTGGACAAAGGAACAGTTGAAAGACCTGCCGGAACATACCGACGACGCCAAGTTCTCCGGCTGACGAGAACTCCGTCTAGCTTCCCCGCGCTATGAAAACGCCCGCTGTTTTTTGTACAGCGGGCGTTCTTTTTCCAGTTCGACACGTCGCGCTTATCGCGTTCTCACGTATAGATTGTCGTCGTCCCGCTGATAGCCGCCGATGGCAGCGGCGACGGCAGCGATGAACGCCCCGACCATCATCGAAAGTGCGGCAAGGAGGGCGAATGTCGCGCTGGCCTTGCGCGCGGTGTCCGCCGCCTGCTGCGCCTTCACCTTCGCGTCGTTCACCTGCTTCAGCACAGCATCGACCCGCGCTGTGGCGTCAGCCTCCGATAGCCCCGTGCGTGCGGCGACCAGTTGGCCGAGATAGGCCTTGTCGCC
This sequence comes from Xanthobacteraceae bacterium, assembly GCA_029239875.1. Taxonomy (GTDB): domain Bacteria; phylum Pseudomonadota; class Alphaproteobacteria; order Rhizobiales; family Xanthobacteraceae; genus Ancylobacter. The sequence goes on from JARBUD010000046.1 coordinate 4,856, forward strand.
AGGCGAGACCTCTCCAGCGGCCGCGCTCGCCAGGAGGATCCGGGACGCCTGCGAAGCCGCCGCTGCATCGCCCTCCGGTCCGGGCTCCGCCTGCTTTGCGGGATCGCTCGGACGGAACAACGCGTCGACAAAATAGGCAGCCGCGTTCGACGTCTCACCGGAACCTGCATTCGACGTCGCGCCAGCCGAAGCGCCTAGCGCGGCGCCCGAGGCGACGGTAGATGCCGCCTGAACACCGGTGCTCACGGTCGACGAAATAGCGGACCCCAGAACCGACACAACCAGCAGAGTGGCCAGCGCCCAGGCCAGAAAACCATGGGCAGTGTCACGGAACATCGCCTCACCTGTTTTGGGCCCGGTCCATTTCGTCCGCAGGCGGCCGGTCAGATAACCGCCGAGTCCCGACGAAAGCCACTGCACCACGACAAGCCAGATGGCCGTCGAGACCGCGAAAGTCGTGACGCTTGCGCTCTCGTTGACCCACGGAGAAACCATGGTGAGCCCGATGCCGGAGCCAACCAGCATCAAAACGAATGTCAGAGCCGAGGCCGCAACGGCGCCCGCAATGACTGGTCCCCAGCTTACAGCGGATGAAGACGATTCAACCGTCGCTGCGGTCGTCGTCGCTGAATATGTCTCGGCCATGGATTTCCTCCTGACTGAACAGCGCGCGAGCGTGTCATGGAGGGGCCCAGGATCGCCGTCGTGCCGGCGGTTTCACGGCTCGTGAGTTCCGCGCCTGATAACAGGAGGACGGTTACGAAGGTTCCTTGGATGAGAGCGCGTCTCGGGCACAAAAAAACGCCCGCAGCGGGAGCAGCGGGCGCATTTCGTTCCGATCATGAATTTCGTCGGCAATTAGGACTGATTTGCTCGATCTACGCAAGAGGGTGCCCTCGGATTGCGCACCTATTTGTACGTGATGTCGAGCTCCCTTTCCTCGTGCCCCCATAATGGCCGGTCCGCCCGCTGTGCCCGCACCCTGGGCTTTGGCCCGTGCTTCTCTTCCATCGGGTCGTGCGGCCGCTCCATCCGCCACAAGCGAGCCAGCTGACCAAGACCTGCTTTCAAGACCTGGAGGAGCGCGAAGTCGACCTCGGCATCGCGAAGCACGACGCTCTCCATGACGGCAAATACCTGCCGCTTGTCCGACAGCCGCCGAATGGCATTCATGGCAGCACTGTGCTGCACGAGCACGCGTTCGCGACGTTCTTCGTCCGTCTCCCGCTCTGCCGCCGTCCCCGACCTCTCCGAACGATTGCGGCTTTCGCTGTCGACTTCATCGGCAACCATCTGCCCCATGGCCGAACCGGGCATGACCGGGGCGGCAAGCACCTGGTGGAACTCGCCGACGAGCTTGCGCCAGCGGTCGCCGGCCCAATACTCGGATTCCGTGATCTTCCCGGCGAGCAGCAGGCGGCCAAGGGCGTTCTCTGCCAGTTGGTCGCTGCGGCGCCCCTTGCCGAGCCAGGCGCGGTGCGGCTGCGAGAGCGCCACGTCCATGACGCCCCGCAGGCCACGCACGGCGCGCTCGGCATTGGCCTCCGACAGCTTCCCCGAACGGGTGCGCCGCCCTTCTTTCCTCTTCCGTCCCTTGCGTGCCATCGTCCCTCTCCGCCGCTATCGTTCGCCTGCCGCTTGCTGTCGCCTATCCGGCCCGTCTCGGCTCGGTGGCCACTCGCTCGGAAGCCGTTTTCCCGTCATCTTGTTCGGACGGCCGGCAAATGGGCGCGCCGGATAAACCTCCGCCCTCAGCGGAAGCCCGGCTTCATCGGCAACGGACTGCCAAGCATCCCACTGAGGTGTGCCGAGCTCGACGATTACGCCGCCGGAGAAGTTAGGCTGGAATGACCTCCGCAGCGCTGCCACGCCGGGGCTGTCTGGCACCCTCGGCTTCAGCGAGACGGCGAAGTTCTTGAACGTGCCGCGGAGATAGGCCGACGGGTCGGTCATTTTCCGGTGTTCCTTGGCACAGACTGCGCGGTAGGCCGGGATTGCTGCCACCGCGGCCTTGCACTCGTCCTCGGTCAGCTTGAGCCATTGGCGATGGCCGCGGTGCTTGGGCCATGCCTGCGAGGGGCCGTACTCAGCCAGGAAGGCGAGATAGGCCGGATCGGCCTCCCATCCCGCTTCCCCTGACGAAGTCCCCTCGCCCACCGCCCCCTTGGGGGCTATGGGGGTATTTGTTCTCTTTTCCGTATTTGGTTCTTCTATATGCACAGCCTGAAAAGCCGCGCGCGGCAAAGCCGGTTGTGGGTGGTGTTTAGGTGTGTCGAGAGCCACAACCGGATTTTCAGGCTGTGGCTCAACGCCGTCAGCATCGTCAGAGGCGCTATCCATAGTATCGGCTGGCTCGTCGTACACAACATAGTCGATGCCGTTGAATGCACGGGTGACCGGATCGCGGGTCCGTTCCCGTTTTATCCAGCCCGCGTCGACTAGCTCGGCAACGACGCGCTGCGTCTTGTCTCGGCCGATCTTGAAGCGCTCAGAGAGATGGGCGAGTTCGACGTTCCAGTCCCCCGGCCGGGAGCGCAGATAGCAGAGCACGCCCATGGCTTCCGCTGACAGACGCTCATCGTCCAGGACGGCATTCGGTAGGACCGTGAAGTTGCGGTTGTAGCGGCGACGGATGATCACGGATCTGTCTCCGCAACCTTTCCGGCTGCCAGTAAGTCGAGGACCGTGCCGATCGGGGAAAGCGCCCTGCCCTGCTCGTCACGCGATAGGCCGTGTCTCAGCACATCGGGGCTGGCGCCGTGCTGCAGAGCGATGGACGTCACCACCGCGGCGTCTCGGGCATTCACCTCGACATCGGTCCCGGCCTTCGGGCCACAGAGGAAGATCTCGCCCAGGCGGCCGTCGTCGTAATAACCGAACGTGGCCGTGTAGCTGATGCCCTTCACTTCGATCTCGAAGCTCTCGGCGGCGCGGCGGTCGGGGAGCAGTTCGCGCGTCATGGACGCCCCCCGACCGAGAACAGACGAGTTTGCTTCGAATTTTCGCGGAACCTTACGGCATGTGGGGCGTTCGCCGCTGGATCAAGGGTGACGCCTAAAGCGTGGGGACGACGGTGGAAATTCTCCGCAGACTGACGGGGACGGGCATGTTGCGCCCGCCCGGCATGGCAGCTGCCAAAGCTGAGTACTGGATCTCCGTAAGGCGCCGAAAGACCGGCCCAAAAGCCGGCGAGGTGATCATTGGCGGGCAGGTCGAGACCAATATGGCCGCGCTTCTCAGCGCTCGCGACGGTCGCGCCTGGCTGACGCTGGAGACCGGTGCGATCTACGAGGTGGAACTGCACCACCTCACCACCACGACGGCCGAGTTCCGCGTATTGCCTCCTTTCGATAGCCTGCTCGACTAAAGCGCACTTGTGCACATTTGAGCCCGGGCCTGCGTCCGATAGAGTATCGTGCTGGGTAGGGAGTTCGCCGTTATGCCCCATGGGCTGCAACTGCCACTTGCCAGACCGATCGTGTTGCAGGGTGATCCACCCCGCACGATCGACACTTTCTTGGCAGCTGTTGAGTTTCTGGCTTCGAGCGAGGGGCCGCGCTCCCCGGAGGTCGAGGCCACCATCGATCAGCTCATCGCCGCCGGGCAGAGCGGAGAGCCCTCGGCCGTAGACGACGTAACTGACCGGCTCGTGCTGTTGCTGCGTCAGCGCGGGCAGTTGTGAGGTGACGGCTCGGCCCTGCGCTTCTCGCGCCGAGCCTGCTGTCAGATGAAACCAGTGAGCGGCTTCGCGCTTATTGGCTCGATGGCACCGCACTGGCACACACCTCTGCCCGAGCCGATAGCGCTCACGTCCGGAACGTCGCTGCACACGCTGCTCGACGTCGGTGCTTTCCTGCGCGCGAACTACGAAGGCCGGCGCACGCCTCCGGTTGAGGCCACTATTTCTGCCCTGCTGCGCGCTGCGGACACCGGTGATGAAGCAGACCGGCACCTCGCCTACGAGCGCGTGGCGCGCCTCCTTCGCTTCAACCGCCTGATCTGACGTCCACGCTGTCATCCGGCCGCCTCCGTGGCGTCGAACTTCGTCGCTTCGTTGCCCCAGGTATCCCAGCCGGCGCGCGACTGCCGGGAGAAGACGGACACACGCCGCGCCTCCGGCCACGCCTTCTCAACGGCCGCGTAGAACTCGTCGGGCTTGCGGGAATGCTCCCTGGCAACGCCGTCGATCGCATCGGCTTCGAGCGTCTCGACGAGATTGGGGAAGCCGGCTCCCTTCCATGACGACCCGGGCAGCCGCGCGATGATGTACGGCTCGTGGAGCGACCGGGCGACATAGCCCGTGCCCCAACGCGCCTTGCCTGACGGGTATCGCTTGGTCCATCCGCCGCCGGTCACCGGCAGCAGGCCCCAACCACGGATCACCTCGACATGGGCGCCGATCGCCACGAGCGGCCAGGTGCACCACATGATGCACACGCCGCCAGGCGCTATCAGATTGCCAACCGGCAGAGCCTTGATGTCGTCCAGCGACATCGTCTGGTACTGCGCCTGGGCGGACTTCTTCTCTCCCTTGGCCGAGCGAAGGGCGAAGGTCCACGCGGGATCGATCTCGGCGACGTCGTAGGCGAACATCGACAGGGGAGAGAACGGCCAGCCGGTCACGCCGCTTCTTCCTGCAGCATAGCCTCCAGCGCCTTCACCTCGGCTGCCACATCGGCGCCGGACGTCACCAGCCCGTCGATCTTGCGCACGGCGTGCAGCACGGTGGTGTGGTCGCGCCCGCCGAAGCGCCGGCCGATCTCCGGCAGGGAGCGAAGGGTCAGCGTCTTGGCGAGGTACATCGCGATCTGGCGCGGTTTCACCACGTTCGCGGTGCGGCGCTGGGAGAGGATGTCGGCGCGGCTGACGCTGTAGCGCTTCGTCACCGCGCGCATGATGTCGTCGATCCGGATCCTCTTCGGCTCGGCGGTGCGGATGAGGTCCCGGAGCGCCGATTCCGCTACCTCTGGCGTGATTTCACGGCCGGTCAGCTGGTTGTGAGCCAGCAGGCGGTTGAGCGCGCCATTGAGGTCCCTTCCCGTGTGTCCGCAGTGGCGGGCGACATATCCGAGGATGTCCGGCTCGACGCTGAAACCCGGATACTGCCGGGCGAGCACGCTGAGGCGGGATGTCAGGATGTCGAGCTTGAGCTCCTCCTCCAGCGGGGCGATCTCGACGACAAGCCCGCCCGCCATGCGAGATCGCGCACGCTCGTCCATCGCGTCGAACTCGGCGGGCGAGCGGTCGGCGGCGAGCACCACCTGGCGCCGGCACGCAATCACGGTGTTGAGCGTATAGGCGAACTCCTGAAGAACGCTCTTGCCCTGCAGGAACTGCACGTCGTCGATGATGAGTATGTCTGCGGCGCGCAGGGCCTCCTGGAACACCGGGGCTGACTGGCTCCTCAGGGCGGCCACGAAGCCGAACATGAAGCGCTCGGCAGTCAGGTACAGGACGCGCCGGCCGCTTGCCTCGCCGGCGGCGGCCACTGCTTGAAGCAGGTGCGTCTTTCCCAGCCCGACGCCACCATGAATGAACAGCGGGTTGAACACCGGATCGCTGATGATGGGGCCGCCTGCGACCCTCTTGGCCGCGGCGTGGGCGAGGCGGTTGGAATCGCCCAGCCTGAAGGCGTCGAAGGTCAGCCGAGGATCGAGCGGCGATGAGAGCGGCGCGTCTTCGGCATGAACCGGCGGCGCAGCGGGCGCCAGCGGTGGCGCCGGCATGCTCAGCGGAACGGGACGGGTGGGCCGGGATGGCGGGTTAAGCTTCGCCTGGCGGACGTTGATGACGAGGCGAACGTCGGCGTCGACGGTCTGCCAGATCTCGGTCAGCACCGCCTCATAGTGCTGTGCGATCCAGACCTTCAGGAAACGCGTCGGGACCGACAGCACGACGATGCCGTCGGCGCATCTCTCGAATTCCAGCCGGATGAACCAGCTCGCGTAGACCTCCTCGCCCACGCGCGCCCTCAGGATGCTGCGGAGCCGGGTCCACGTTTCGGCGTCGACGGTCGTTTCCATCGCGGCCACCCTCAATGTTGGAGATTGTCAGCCGATCATTCCGAGCGACTGGAGATAGAGGTCGACGATCGCCTCATGTTCCGCGCGCTGGTCGGCGTCCTGCCGCCGGATCTTCAGGATCTCCTTCAGCGCCTTCACGTCGAACCCGGCACCCTTCGCCTCGGCGAAGACGTCCGAGATGTCGTCGGAGACGGTCTTCTTTTCCTCCTCGAGGCGCTCGATGCGCTCGATGAAGGACTTAAGCATCTCTCGGGAGACGTTCGCGGCTTCTTCGCCGGTGGCGGTTTCGGGGTTCTCCGACATGATGAGGCTCCAGTTATGAGGCGGCTGTGGATCAGCGCGCGAAGAGATCGGCCACCGGCGCGGCGGGGCGCTCAGCGGGCTTGGTCTGTTTCAGTTCAAGAGGGATCAGCAGGCGAGTGAGGAGGCTGATGCGGCGAGCCAACGGCGGCCGGCGATAATCGTGTGGCTTGAGAGAGTTGTATTCCGCGATGGCTGCCGCTCGCGTTGCGGCCACTTCTCTGCGCCGCATCTCGGTCCGGGTCGGCTTCGGGTCGGCCGTCTTGTGGTAAGAGCGCGACATGTCCCCTCCCCATGATTACCTGGCGAAGAGCGCAGCGAGCAGGTTCGCCGCCATGTCGATGATGTCTTTCGTGAAGTGCTGCCGCTCGCGCCGGCGGCGAGCGGCGGGTCGCTCGAAGGAGTGGTGCTTGCCGCGAGGCCGACCGGTCTTGAACGTTGTCCGCCTCGTCACCGCCCGCCTCCCTGTTTGGGAAGCCGGCTCACATTGCTCGCGCCCGCGGCTTTGATCTCCGCGCACTCTTCCCGCAGTTCGTCGACAGCACGCGCGAGGTCGGCGGCTTCGCGCTCGATCCGCTCGGCATCAGTCGGCGAGAAGCGTCCGTCCGCTCGGGCGTCGGCAACAGCATGCGTGACATCGGCGAATTCGCGCATCACGGCGGTGTGGCGAGCGTCGATATCGACCCGCTTGCCGCCATCATCGTCGCCCGACCGCGTCAGCTCATGGCCGCTGTAGTCGGCCATCACCTTTGTGACGTAGGGGCGGCCGCAATCGGCCTCCAACACCATGGCCGACAGAAGCGGGATCAGGTCCTTGTCCTGTTGGTAGCGGTAGACGCTCCCGGGATGAACACCGAGGAGCTCTGCGCTGCGTTCGGCGCCGCCGCATTCGGTGATAAGGTCCCGGGTGGCCGCGACGATGCGCAGGCGCCAAGCGCGCGGGATCGGGTGCTCAGCCAAGGTGCCCCTCCCCTGAGAATTCGCCTACGCCATTCGCGGCGGTATCTTGGTGCGAAACGTGCGATGACTGATTTCCGTGAGCAGACGGAGGAACCTTGTGCTCGAACGGGATCATGTCCTTGGCGGTGATGTCGATGCTCGCGTGTGCCGCTTCGCGCAGAAGGACAGGCATGTACTTCGCCGGGATGACGCCGCCGGTACCGCCCTTGGCCTTGGCCATCCGCCAACGCTGGACCGTCGAAATGTGCAAATCGCAGACGACGGCGACCCTCGAAAGGCCACCTAAGCGGGCAATAACAGATGCGGCGGGTTCACAATGCATTGCACGACTATGAGATAATCGCACAATCACGTCAAGCAAACTATGAGACAATCGCACAGGACGCTGTGCCGGCTTTAGTGCGAAAATCGCACATGGCCCTCAGCAAGCATCAACAATGGATCGCGGATCAGCTCGCCGCCACGGGCGTGTCCCAATCCGAGCTAGCGCGACAGATCGGATTGGATGACCCGTCGAAGGTCAACAGGATCGTGAAGGGCCTGCGTCGTGTTCAGCCCGAAGAGCTTGAGAAGGCGGAGGCGTTCTTCGCCTCGCTCAGCTCTGGCGATCCGCCTATCGACCAGGCTCGCCCTGTCAGAGCCACGCTCATCCCGACGCCGGTTTCCGGCCAAGTGAGCGCCGGCCTTTTCCAAGAGGTCGACGACGTCGAAAACCAAGATGCCGATGAGGTGCTGGTCGCGCGCGACCCGCGGTATCCGCAGGCGCGAATGGTCGTGTTCGATGTGGGCGGCAACTCGATGAACGCCTTCGACCCGCCGATCCCGGACGGCTCTCGCGTCAGCGGCCCCGTCTTTGAGGACATCCGCGAGGTCCCGCGAAACGGCATGGCCGTGGTCATTCAGCGATCAACCGCTGACGGGCAGATGCTCGAGTGGTCGGTCAAGGAGATCGAGGTGCGGGAGGACGGGTACACGTTCCATCCCCGCTCCACGGATCCTCGCTACAAGGCGATCGTGGTCGATACAGACCTCAACGCCGACGACGGGAAGAAGGTCGAGATCATTGCGCTGGTGACGGATGTTACGCGGCCGGTGAGGTGGTGAGGGGCTCATCTAGACACCGCTAGCCCTCGCGGCAAGCTCGCAGAAAGCCGAGTTGAAGCGCAAGGGCGTGACCTATGCCAAGCTCGTTGACCACTTGGCCGCAATTAGCGTTGACGAGAACGAGGTGAACATTCGAAATAAACTCTCTCGGAGCAAGTTAATCGCGGCTATTTTTCCAATGCCTTGCTGCGATTGGGGCAAAGGGTAAAAATACAGAATAGCGCTCTAATCAAACAGATCAGATTGTTGGAGCTTAGGCGGCGCGGGGACAAATTTTATAACACTCAATATCTTGTAATTCGCTTGATGGACCTTTCCTTCAGAGTTTATCTGGCTTGAAATCTCAAGAACCACTTGGTAAGCGTCATCTACCATCGCGCCGCCGCGCTCTATCGCGGACTTAGCTATATCAGTTTCAGTTATATCTGCATATATAACATCACGACCATACCTAAAACGCCACTTTCCAGCATCTTCGTCATATACCGGCGAGTATACTGATAGCCAAGCAGTGACCGTCTCGATTTCCGGGTCTTTATCCTTTGATTCGGCGATACCAGAATTACAAGACTCGACGATATCTCTAACCGCTTCAGCACCAAATTCAGCAGCAATTTGCCCGCCGTCTTTAAATTTTACTTCATCAAAACCATCGGTTCCGATGGGTATGAATGCGTCCCGCGCAGCGCGTAACGCTGTGGGGTTCTCGGAAAGTCGATAGATGCTCGGGTCGATCTGCACGGTGTTGCCGTCACCGACGATTCTGACCTCAATCTTTCCCCTTTTATCACTATCAACCAGAGGGGGGACGACCTCAACTTTTCTGCCCTTCTTCCACTTGAGATATTGGAAGAACGACATTCCAAATAATCCGGATGGCCCTACGATCAGACCCACCCACTCAAGAATATCCTTCGCACTTTTTGCCTCATCTGTAGCCAAAAGCGCTTTGATTTGCTCATAAATACCAACAACTAATTCGAAATTTATGTGAAAACATTTGTGCTCAAAATCGGAAACCACAAGAACCTTGGCTATGGACTTCTTGCCGTTTATCTCATGATTGGCTTCTCTTAGAAGTCGCCCGAATGCAAGCAGCGCTGGGGCCAACGTCTGCACATCAATTGAATGAGGCTCAGGCCTGCCTGTCCCATCGTAGGCGACGGCAAATTCATATTTGCTCATCTCCGCCTCTTTCCGATCTGGCATTGTAACCCTCCCCGCATACCCGCTGAGAGAATTGCACGGCCCATTTCCGCCACCAAGGGTTTGGCGCGTTTGCCAACCCAATCCGCATCATTTTACCGCCTGCCACGGCGGGATAGGCAGCTTCTCCACGTTCGACATTCTGCCCTTCAGGCCCTAAAGCTTACGCACCGCGAGGTGGTGTTCTACCCCGCCTCCAGCACCCCTTCCGGCACCTCGCCATAGCTGGCGATCAGCACCGGCGGCTCAGCATCGCCGCTCTCGGTCTCGACTTCGGTCGAAAAGGCGATGGCGCCTGCCTTCACCAGGCTGAAGCGCTTGGCCTTGCGGTCGGCATCCTCGGCGTCGCGCGCTTCCATCGGAATTCCGGCTTTGATCCGGCCGCGCTTCTGCGCCTCGAACGGCTGCACGACATAGAACGTCTTCTTGGTCATTGGACCCTCCTGGGAGGCATGGGAAGCCGATGCGGCCGCGCCGGGGGCCGGGGCTTGGGATTGCGCAGGGCGTATTGCGCCATGCTGAGATCGGCGGGATGCAGCGCCAGCTCGGACATGATGATCGCCGCTAGGGATGGATCCTCGGCCACATAGTCGACGACGCCGGCGAGGAAGCGAGGATCCTCGGCAAGGGCCCTGATCGCCACCGGCTCGATCCCGGTCAGTGTCAGGAACTGCACCAGTCGATCTGGTTGCTTCGCGATGGTCCCGAGCACCGCGATTGCGATCCATTCTGCCCGGTCGCGGTTCACTGGTGGCGCGTCATGCATAGGACGGCTCCGTGACGTCCGCGGCGCCGACGATGATGCCGATCGGCATCTCGCACGCCTTGCAAGCGAATTTCTGCTCCGCCAGGAACTGGCTCTCCAGCAACTCGTCCAGACAGGTCGGCGCGCCCTCGACCGCCGGCATGTCGAGCCGATGCATCGTATCCACCTTGCAATTGAAGCACCGGATTTTCAGTCGGAAGCGGGCTGCGATCCCGTCGGCTGACATGCGGCTCACCCTCTGTTTGTTCTCTCTATGTTCTCATTTTGCTAACCATATCTGCCGGAGTCGAGTCGCCCGACAGACCCTTCCGCATGCGAAATGTTATGCGATTATCTCACAGACACGCTTGACATGAATTGTGCGATAATCTCATAGTTATTCCGTTCAGCGCTCCTGCTGATGCGTGCCCGGCGGTGAGCCACCGCCCCCCGCTTAGCCGCCGGGCACGTCAACCGCTGATGGGATTTCCGCCATGTGCGATTGCATCGAGCAGATCGACGCGAAGCTCGCCGAGCGCAACAGCAAGCTCCAGATCGGCTTCACGTTCGGTACGCCGGATCGTCCCGGTTACACGTTCCCTGCGCTGACGACCGACAAGATCGACAAGCGCAATCGCGACAAGATGGGCGCGATCCCGACCTTCTGCCCGTTCTGCGGCGAGAGGTACGTCGCCATTCCGGAGGCGCCGCAGCGCCCCGAGGCCGATCGCGCGCCGGCCCACTGAACTCTGGCAGGTGCCAAGCACCGCCCGGCCGGATCGCTCCTCCCTGAAAACCCAAGTCGATCCGGCCGCCCTCCCCTTCGAAGGACGATGAAATGGCCAAGCTCCGTCCCGCCACCAACGAGCAGCGCATTCGCGCCAAGGCCGCCGAATTCCGGCTGCGCGCCGCGCTTGAAGACGCCGAGGCAGCCGACTGCCCGAAGCTCGCCCACAGCATTCGCAGCGCTCTCAAGTCCGCTGACGGCGCCCGCCGTCACATGGAGCGTCGGCGTGCCGCAATCTCTCAGCGGAGTGATCAGCCGTGATCGCATCATCCGTCGTGGCCGGACCATCGGCCGTTCGCAAGCGCTCCATCGTCATCGCCGGCCACAAGACCAGCATCTCCATGGAAGACGCCTTCTGGTCGGCTCTCCGCGATATCGCTGCGGCCTCGAAGCGAACACTCTCGGACATCGTTGCCGAAATCGATGCGAGCCGCTCCAACGGCAACCTCTCGTCCGCGGTCCGCCTCCACGTGCTGGCCTATTACCGGGACGGGAGGCCGCAGTGATCGCGCCCTCCGCCGCTCCGAGCGAGTTGCAGCAGACACCTGCCTACCTCGCCAGAGAGCCCCTCGCCCTGGTGATCAGCCAAGTGGAGACGATGCTGGCGCAAAGCCAGGACACGACCGCTGTCCTTCAGGAGCAGCTCCGAAACCTGAAGGCGTTCGACCGTCGGTTCCGTGACATGCCGCTGGATGAGGTGCGCCATGGGTAGCGCCATCTTCAGCGCGAAGCGGCGGACCGAAGTTGCGGCGACCCGCAGGCTGTTCGTTCAGCGCTTTCCGCGCTGCTTCCGCGCCCCCGGCACGGCCAAACTGCCGCTCGCACGAACCATCTACCAAGACCTCCGCCAGGCGTTGCCCGAGGTGCGCGGCCGGCTGCTCCGCGACGCGCTGCACGACTACACCACCGGCCGATCCTATCTCCGTGCGCTGGTCGAAGGCGCTTCGCGCGTTGACCTCGACGGCTGGCCGGTAAGCGTCGTCTCCGAACCCGAAGCTCGCAATGCCCGACGCCAGTTGCGCGACCTCCTCACCCAATTCGCCCCGAAGGAAAAGAACCATGCTGCGCACCCTGCTGCATGAAGCGGCGGCCTTGGCCGCGCTCGGGCTCTTCGTCGCGGCCGTAGGCCTCTGGTCCGGCATTCTGACGGGAGCGGTCTGATGGAATCCGTTGCCCTCGCCGCCGAGGTCGCCAGCGCCAACCGACAGTTCTGGTACGCCCTGACGATGGGCGCCACGCTCATGTTCCCCTTCGTCGTGCTCGCCTTCGTCCTCGGCCTTCGCTTTGCCGATCAGGACGATTTCCCCGACCCGCACGCCCAACCCTATGGCGACGATCCCGGACAGGTGCCGCATGGCTGACATCGTCGACGCCATGGCGATCACGCTCGCCCAATCCTCCGTCGACCTCTCCGACGAAGCGGAGACGGCCATCCTCCTGCTGGAGGCGGGCTACGACGAGCATGAGATCACAGACGTTCGCCACCTCGCCGTCCGCGAGGCGCGCCACCGCCGGCATGTGAACGCCATCTGCGCCGGCATGGAGGTCGCCCATGGGTGACGTGACCTATGTCGCCAAGGGCGCCGAGATCTCCGCTTGCGGCACCTATCGCTACCGCCTCTGGCGCGAGTGGCGTCTCCATCCCTTGCCGGCGCAGTGGGATATGTGGGCGGAGAACGACGGCACCCCGATCGTCGACGGCGCCGGCGCGCAGCTCGGCGAGCCCAATGCCTGCGTCTTCGTCATGCTCAACCCGTCGACAGCCGACGGCGAGGAAGACGACCCGACCATTCGCCGCTGCGTCGGCTTCGCTCGGGAATGGGGCTATGACCGCCTCGAAGTTATCAACCTCTTCGCCCACCGCGCCACCGACCCCAAGGCGCTGCTGGCGCTTACGCATGATCAGGACCCGGTTGGCGTCTTCAACCAGCGGGCCTTCCACCACGTGCTGTTCGGGGGCAACCCGGTCGGCATCATTGTCTGCGCTTGGGGCTCCCACGGCGCCCATCTCGGCCAGGACGAGACGGCCCTCGGCTGGATTGGCAATCACGAGCGGTTTGCGCTCGGGCTGACCAAGGACGGGCACCCCCGCCACCCCCTCTACGTCAAAGCAGATGCGCCGTTGGTGGAATTCAGGCCAGCGCGCGGCGCTCGGAGCTATGCCCGTGGCTGAGACCCGCAAGCTCGACGTGCGCCTGCACGACACCCGTGTCGGCATTTGGCAGGACGATCCGAACGATCCGACCTTCAAGAGCGAGATCTTCGACGGCCTCGCGCGCCTTTTGCGCAAGCGCGGCTGGACGATCGCCCACGATCCGCACACCCTCAAGCACTTCCGCTGCATTTCCAAGTACACCCGGCTGGCACGTAAGGGGAACCTGCGCGCATCGCTGCAGGTCCGCGGCCGTGCAATCGAATTCGAGTGCTGGGCCGAGACCTGGCAGAAGATGAACGTCAACGGGCACCGCTATGACTTCGATAAGCGCCAGCGGCTCGACTATATCGACCGGCTCCGGCTCGATCTCGAAGAGCGGGCGATGATCGCATGGCTGTCCGATCGCGCCGAGGTGTCGGTTGATCGACACAAGCCGATGCCGAGCACGGGGGCGATCACCGCGCTCGCCTTCATCGAGGCCGATTATGCGAGGTCCTGGCACACGGACAAGGCGATCGGTCGCCCGACGTGGGGACAGGATTACAACCGGAAGAGCGCCGATGGCTTCCTGCTGGAGCATGGCGCCACCGTCTGGACGACCGACGGAAAGGGCCGGATCATCCGCGGCGTCGCGTACTACCACATCAACAACATGTGGTACGTCGTCGCCGGGCCTCACACGCTCCTCAACCAAGCATGCCATGAGATCTATGCCGAGCAGCCGGAGGCCCTTCGCCGCAAGCGCAATGGGCGGGCGCGTCGAAACCGGCTGGAGCGCGAGCTCGCGAACGCAGTCTCGACACATGACTATCGCCGCGCCGAGATCCTGAAGCGCGTCATCTTCGGCGATGAGCCGGTCTATCGCATCTGGTCGCGCAAGAACGGCTGCTTCTATGCGCCTCAGTACTGCGGCTACACGACCGATGAGAACCGCGCCGGGCGCTACACGAGAGCGGAAGCAGAGCGCGAGGTGCGCCGCGTTCCACATCATCTCCACGCCATAGGGCCGGACGGCCGGCGTGAGGACTTCGGCATGGTGGGGGCAGGCCATGGCTGACCGCTCCGCTATCGAATGGACCGACGCGACGTGGAATCCCATCGTCGGCTGCTCACTCGTCTCGCCCGGCTGCACCAACTGCTACGCGATGCGCATCGCCCATCGCTTCAAGGACATCTATGCCGGACGGCAATTCGCCGGAGAACCGGCAGAGGACCTCACCCGCGTCGTGAACGAAAAGCCCGTATGGACCGGGCAGCTCGTGCTCGCGCCGGAGCACATCCTCACCCAGCCGCTGCGCTGGCGCCGTCCGCGCCGGATCTTCGTCAACTCCATGGGAGACCTCTTGCATGAGAGCGTGCCCGACGAGTGGATCGACCGCGTCTTCGCCGTCATGGCGCTCACCCCGCAGCACACCTATCAGGTACTGACCAAGCGCTCGGCGCGGATGCGGGCGTATCTCGAAGCCTGCCGCCGGACGGCCGGGCGCCAGAACGAAATCCGCGCCGCGATCCTCGAAATCGCCGACGGCCGCTGCGCTCAAGACGCAGTCGACGCTTGCCGGCGGGTTTCCGGCGCCGGAGACCTTTGGCGCCCGCTCCCGAATGTCTGGCTCGGCGTCTCGACCGAGGATCAGCGCCGTGCCGACGAGCGCGTGCCCGACCTGCTCGCCACGCCGGCGGCGATCCGCTTCGTCTCGGCCGAGCCGCTGCTCGGGCCGATCGATCTCAGCGCATACATGTGGCCCGTCCACGGATGGTGGCGAGGCCCATACAATTCATACGTGGAAGCCAAGGCGGCGGGTGCCGAGTGCGGCCTGAAGCGGCAGGCGCTGGTCGGCGCCTGGTGCACGTTCCTCGACTTTGTCATCGTCGGCGGCGAGAGCGGCCCGCATGCCCGGCCGATGCATCCGGATTGGGCGCGCACCCTGCGCGACCAGTGCGCCGCTGCCGGCACCGCCTTCTTCTTCAAGCAATGGGGCGAGTGGCTTCCGATGCCGCAGGGCGGTTTCACCGCATGGCGTGCGGCTTCGCCTCGCCGACCCGGATCCTGGCGCGGCCACGCCGACTTCAACGACGGTGATGGCGGGAAGAACACCCACAGCCTAGGTCCCGTGCCATCCTGTCTTGTCCATGCCGTTCCCGGCGATGCCGGCCGAATGGCAGTCAAAATCGGCAAGAAAGCCGCCGGCCGCCTCCTCGACGGCGTCGAGCACAACGCCATGCCGGAGGTGCGCTGACATGCTCACCTCTCGCCAGCACGAGCTCCTTCGGTTCATCGACGGCTACGTCAAGCAGCGCGGATCCGCTCCGAACTTCGGTGAGATGGCCGAAGCGATGCACCTCAGGTCCAAGGCGGGCATCGTTCGGATGCTCGACGCGCTCCAGGAGCGGGGCTTCATCCGCCGGCTTCCACAGCGCGCGCGGTCCGTCGAGATCCTTCGGCTCCACGACACGGCCACCACCGCCGCCCTCGACGACTTCCACAACCGCCTCCGGATCATGGTCGGCATCGACATGCACGAGCTCGTCGAAGCCGGCGCCATCGCGGCGAACGACCGGAACGCGTGGGAATCCTTCCGGCTCGATCCCTACCGGTTCTTCATCCGTGCCGATGACGACACCCCCGCGAAGATCTGGTCGGTGATCGAACGGCGCGCGACCAAGCGAGGCTCGCATGGTTGAGCAGCTTCACTATGGAGACGTGCCCGTCCCCTACACCGTCGCCTGGTCGGGTGAAGAGGGCGGAGCGCACCTCGCGGTCTGCCCCCATGTCCACCGCCTCGCGATCAGCCAGCCTGTGGCGCGCGGCGAGGGCAAGCCGGTCTTCGGCAAGCCGCACATGCAGCGGCAGCGCGAGGTCATTGCCGATGACCGCTGCGACCTCTGCGGCAAGTCGCTGCGCAACCGCACCAAGGTCTCGCTCTCGCACGCCAGGCCGCGGGCTAACGGCGCCACCGGCCTCAACGTCCTTCAGGTCGAGCCGCTGCTTCACAAGGAATGCGCTGCCGTCAGCGTCCGGCACTGCCCGTCGCTCAAGCGCGACATCCGCGAAGGGACGCTGGCGATCCGGCAGGTGACGCGCCACCGGACGCAGTTCGCAATGATGTCCCCCGAGTATGTCGAGCAGCAGACCGGGACGGCCGCCAAAGCGGTCGGTCACGCCAAGGTCGAGTTGCTGGCGTGGCGCGAGCGCGATCTTGCCTGGCTCACCAGCGAGGTGAGCCATGGCTGATCTGCTTTCCTTCATGGGTGAACACCCGTTCCTAACGTGGTGTCTTGCTTGGGGTATCTGGCCCGTCTGCACCGTTCTGACGGCACCGTTTCGCTGCGCTCTCGGCGCTTACAGGCTTCGGGTCCGTGCAGCGAACATCGCCGCGCGCGGCTGGCCGACGATGCCCTTGATGGATGCGGACGGCGACATCGTCCACCCGCCGGTGAAGGAGGAAGCCGGTGGCTGACATTCCCATGCTTTTCAAGGCGCCCATGGTGCGCGCGCTGCTCGCCGGCACGAAGACGCAGACGCGGCGGGTGATCAAGCCTGCCCCGTTCGTCGACAAGATGGGCAATTTCTGTGTGCCGGATCGCAGGGGTAGGGTCGGGAATTGGGGCCAGCGTCTCGATGGTCGCCCCTGCACCCGCAACTTTGCGGAGGCTCATATCCGCATCCGGGCAGGAGACCGTCTCTGGGTGCGGGAAGCGTGGCAAACAGGATCGTCGTCTGACGGCCCGCAGATAGCCTTCCGCGCGACGCCCGATTTCTTCGAGATTGATGCGTGGGACGGCCCTGATGAAGGTATTGGCCCAAGCTTCAATTATGACCGCTGCCCCAGCGCGCACTTCCATCACTGGCTGCCGGACGTCTTGAACAACGACGGCCCTTGGCGCCCCAGCATCCACATGCCCCGCTGGACTTCCCGTCTGACGCTGATCGTCACCGACGTCCGCGTGCAGCGCTTGCAGGACATCAGCGAGGAGGATGCGCGGGCGGAGGGCGCCTATGTGGCGCCCCGCAGCGGTCGCGTGGCCGACGACTACGTCACCATGGCGATCGCCGGATCGTGGTTCGCCTCGGGCCGCGGCTGGTACGCAAACCTATGGGACCGGATCAACGGCACCGGCTCCTGGGCCGCCAACCCCTGGGTCGCGGCCTACACCTTCACCGTCCACCAGAAGAACATCGACGCCCTCCAGATCGAAGAGCGCAAGGCCGGGGGAGAGGGGGTGGCCCATGGCTCGTAACATGTTCAACCGCCCCTGCTACGTGTGCGGCCTCATCGTTGATGCCGGCACCGGGCATTTCGAGCGACACAACGGCGGCTGGCGGACGAAGCACGCCGTCTATCCAGGTGATGGCCGCGTCACCTGCGCAATGGCGGCTCAGCTTCAAGCGTCCACCCGCCTCGCGCTTGCGCAGAAGGATTCCCAGCCATGACCCAGACTGACGCGCATGTCGATCCGGTGCGCCTCGCCGAACTTCACAAGGAATACGGCGAGTATCCAGGTCACCTCGAATTGTCTTGGGTCCGCGGGACCGCCACCCTTGGCGAATTCCTCGGCCTCATAGACCGCGCCATGCAGGCCGCCACAGCCGGCGGGGCGGTGAAGGTCAAGGACTGGCTCCAAGTTGCAAAATTGGCGGGCGAACACGGTATCCGGTATCGGACCAACAGGGCGCTTGAGCGCTTCCTGTCCGATATCCTCTCCGCCCTCGAACCCGCCACCGCCACCGCGCAGGAGGGGGCTGACGCCGACGTGACCATGCGCGGCGACGGGGTTGCCGTCTACCCTGATGGCAGGGAATGGACCCCCACCCCCGCGCCAGAGCCGGGGAGCGTCGAGGGGCTGGTGGAGCGGTTGCGGGGTTTCCACTCGGCTCGTGCCGCATTTGTCGCCGCGCTCAACCGGTACAACGAACGCTTGGCCTATGAGAAGAAGCTCGGCGAGTTCCCGCCTCGTATGGGCAATCTCTACGAGGAAATGGAAGACGCCAAGAGCGAATGGCTGAAGGCGGCCCAAGCATTGGCGGATGATGGCAAAGCAAACGAAGCCGCCGACGCCCTCACCACCCTACAGCAGCAGCTCGCCGCCCTACGCGAGACGCATCGGCTCGATCGTCAAATGATTGATGCTAATCGGCGGCGCGCCGAGAGGGCTGAGCAGGAGGTGGCAGCCAAGAATGAGCTGATGGCGCAGGCCCTTGAAGCCTTCGAATTTGATGCTCACAGCAATACCGGGTGGACCTTCGATGAAGCCGGCCAGCCGGTTAAGTGGAGGGATATCGCTTGGGCAGCCAAGCGCCGTATGACGGCCGCCCTCGCGGCCAAGAGCGCGGGAGGCGGGGAATGACCTATGACAGCGAACGTTTCGCTAAGTGGTCAAATGCGGATATCGCCGCCCAATGTCGGGCACAGGCCCGCGATCAGCTTGACCCTGAATACTCTCTGTTCATGACCGAGGTGGCCAAACGGCTCGCCGCCTCCCCGCAGCCTCCCGCTCCTGGCGCTGAGGTGGTGGCGCGAGAGACTCTCGGCCCCTACGAGGCGCGGCATTGCGCAGGCGTCCCGGCCAGCGTGTGTGACTATGGCGTTGTCTCGCTCAGCGCCGGCATTGAAGTGTGCCGCGTCTGGAAGGAGCAGGACGCCCGAGCTATATCCGACCTGTTGAATGCCACCCCACCCACCGCAGAGGAGATCGCGCGGCGGGCGAGGGAGGAGACGGCTTCCGGACATGTCGAGATCGCGCACGACGGGTTCGCCGGCGACATCATCGGCCATTACGTCACTCGTGAGGGAAAGCGCGGCGTAGTCGTTCAGCAGGACGACACGCGCGTCGTCCATGTCTACGGCGAGAAGTGGCTGGCCGCCCTCGCCAAGCCGCCGGGAGAGACGGGGGCGGGCGGATGAGCGCATGCTATCAGTTCCGCGTGGATGGACGCGCTGCCGGGAGCCCGGCACGGACGACTTGGGCCGAAGCCGCTCAGGATGCGGTGAATGCTGGCTACGCAATCTGGCAGGGCCGCAACTCCATCAAGATAGACCTGACGGCCGGCGGGGAGATAGCGCAATGGCGCCGGTACCCCGCCACCCGCGCCGCGCTATCCGCGCTTGAGGAGGGCGGCCACGACACGGTGACCTCCGATGCCTGAGCCGCAGCGGGTCCGCCTCACTAGGGTGAACGGTTGGACGGTCGTGCCGCGCGGAGCCATTCGCGTCGATCGCGCAACGCCGTGGCGGTCGCCCTTCTGGATCGACCAGCCATACATCTTCACCCGCGCGCGCCTCTCGTTCGATGCAGACACACGCTCGAACCGAATGCTCATGGTCGCCAGGCTGCACTTCGCTTGGTTGATGGGGCTGACCAGGGTCGAGCCGCTGTGGTGCTTCCTCTCGAAGGAGATGCTCGCCCAGCTGCCAGATCCTCCCACGCTATTGGAGATCGAGCATCACCTCCGCGGCAAGACGCTGGCGGATTGGCCGGCCCTCGGCCAGCCGTGCATCGGCGATGTGCTGCTCGCCATCGCGAACCGCAGGCGAGACGGCTCGCTGTACCCAACTCCGTCGGACAGCTTCGAGCCCGACAACAGTTCCCTCTCCCGGGCAAACCGCCGGCGCGATCAGGAATACTCGATCGGAAAGGTGGGATGGTGACCATGGCCGCCCGCATCGATTCCGGCATCCGCCCCAAGCTGAAGACCGCCCGCCCGAAATCCGGCCGCCGCCCTAAGCCGCCGCGGACCAGGCTCGAGGATCTGGAGCACCTGAAGATCATCCGGCAGCTGCCATGCCTTGTGAGTGGCAAGGTGCCGGCCGGCGAGGCCGCCCACATCCGCTATGCCAGCGCGATGTACGGCAAGCCGGTCACCGGCATAGGCACGAAGCCTGACCATAAGTGGTCCGTACCGCTCTGCGCCTGGTTCCACACCATCAGTTCAGAGGCCCAGCATCGCTTCGGCGAAGAATGGTGGTGGGAGCAGCGGAACATCGATCCGCTGTTCGTTGCCTCGAAGCTCTATGCCGCCTCGGTGACCATGCGCGATGCCGGGATGGCCGAAGCAGAGATCGTCCAGGCTCTCGGCAAGATCGTATTGGCGGCCCACCACCTGTCGATGCCGCTCGCGGCCGGAGATCAGGGATGATCGGCCGCGCCCCATCCGTCCGGTTCCCTGTCGAGCCGCGGGACGTCCCACCTGCCAAGGCGGCACGACGTCTCCACCTCACACCGGCGGAATTCGCCGCCAAACTGCCGGAGCTGCAACGCCGTGGATTCCCCGCCGCGGACCCAACAACGGGGATGTACGACCTCAAGGCCATAGATGGCTGGATGGATCGCCGCTCGGGCTTGACCACGGCCGCCAGCGCACGCGACGCTAGGGAGGTAGCGCGTGAGCGCATTGCCAACCTGTGAGCCGCCTGTGGGGTCGGACAAGATCCGGTATCTGGTCTTCGTACAGGGCAAGTGGCGCTGGCGCCCGACGGCCGCCATGAAGCGGCATGGATTTCATCTGGTGACCTTCGGCCGCACCCTTACGGATGCGGACCGCTTGAAAGCCCTGGCGCTCAACCGGGATTGGGATCAGGCGCGCCGCGGCATCGCGGTGCCGAAGAGGGAATTCCCCGTAGGCAGCGTCGGCGATGGCTATTCACGCGTCTCGGCGATGCGCGCCACGGATCGCAAAGCGCGCGGCGTCAAATGGACGTCGGAACAGGCGAGCCGCGACGACTGGCCAAGGGCATGGAAGTGGCTCGGGCCAGTATTTGGCGACACCGATCCTCGCACCATCGAGCCCGAGACCATGCAGGACTTCCGCGCACGGATCGCGGCAAAGGTCTCGGATTCCGAGGCCTTCCGTACGATCAAGGTGTGGCGGGCGCTCTGGAAGAAGATGGCGGTCATGGGCTATTGCGACCTCGAGCGCGACCCGTCTCTTGCCAACGTCAACACCGCGCCGCCGCCCCGCGATGCCGTCTGGACCGACCATGAAGTGAAGCGACTGGTCCAACGAGCGTGGAGGCTCGATTATCGTGGTCTCGCTGCATGCATGGCCGTCGCCTGGGATAGCCAGTTCTCGCCGGTCGACACTCGCACGCTGACACCCGCCCAGCGGCGGCAAGATGTCGCCGGCAGCTTTTACGCCGTGGACCGCGCTAAGACCGGCCGCGCAGCAGCGGGAACGCTTTCGCAATGGGCGGAAGCGATTCTGCAGGCCTATCTCCACTGGCTCGACGTCGAACTCATGGAGAATGCGCCGATCTTCCGCACAAGGCACATCCTGCCAACCATCAAGGGCGGGCGCTCCTATCTGCCGCGGCCATACACCAAGGATAAACTCGGCAAGGATTTCGCCGTGGTGCGCGCCGACCTATTCGGCGACGACGAGAAGCGGCTGCTTTCGGATATGCGCCGGTCCGGCACTGTGGAAGCCTTCGCCGGCGGCGCCGAGCCCGGCGGCGTCTCGGTGAAAATGGCGAACACACTCGCCGCTTCCAGCCGGCTGCAGAAGACTTACAACCCCGTAAACGTGGCCACGGTCCGGCAGGTAGATGAGGCGCGTGAGGTCGGCCGGGCACGGATAAGAGAACAAAAGGCCGTCGAAAGTGTCACGGCGCCGGTCCGGAAAGTATCACGGATTGTGGGAAGATCGACGCAAGTCCTTGAAAAGACTGGCGGGAGTGACGGGGCTCGAACCCGCGACCTCCGGCGTGACAGGCCGGCGCTCTAACCAACTGAGCTACACCCCCAACGACGGGCCGCAGTGGGCCGCGCGTCGAGTGCGGCGGGTGTTAAGGCAGCCCCCGCCGGGTGTCAAGCATGTCCGGCCGGCTTTCCAAGGCTTAACCTCGCCGAGGCCCAACAGGCCGGGGCAACTGGCCACGCCATAACTCGCCGGGGCTCCACCTCAGCCGGGAAGCTGCGGGCGCCGCTTGATCAGCAGCGCGTCGGCCAGCGCCATCGCCGCGATCAGCAGCGGCACGGAGAGGAAGGTGCCCGCCGGCCCCCACAGCCAAGTCCAGAACGCCATGGACAGGAACACCGCGAAGGGATTGAGCGCCACCCGCCGGCCGATGATGAGCGGGGTGAGGAACTGGCCCTCTATGCTGGTGATCATCAGGAAGAACGCCGCCGGCAGGATCGCCTCCAGCAGGCCGGGGAAGGTGACGATGCCGGCCATCAGCAGAATCAGCGTCATCACCGCCGGCCCGACATAGGGGACGTAGTTCAGCACGCCGGCCGCCGCGCCCCAGAGCGGCGGGTTGGGCAGGCCGAGCGCCCAGGTCATCAGCGTGGTGGCGAGGCCGAGGCCGATATTGATGAAGGTCGCGGTGACGAGATAGGCGCCGAGCCGGTCCTCAATCTCGCGGAACACGCGCAGCGCGGTGAGCCGTGCCGAACGCGGCCCCATCACCTGCACGACGCGCCGCTTGATCTGCACCCGCCCCGCCAGGAAGAACAGCAGCGAGCCGATGAACAGGATGAACTCGCCGATCACCGGCGTGACCAGCGTCACCATGCTCTCGATCATGCGCGAATTGGCGATCTCCACCACCATGGGCGGCTCGGCGACGCGGCCGATGGACTGGATCGATTCGATCAGCGTGCTGACGGTCTCCAGGCTCGGCTTCAGCGCCGCGAAGCGCTGCTGGAGGATGGCGCCCACCTCCGGTGCCCGGCCCATCCAGTCCGCCACCGGCCCGGCCAGCGCCACCGCGGCGCCGTAAAGGCCGGCGATGAGGCCGACGACGATCAGCAGCGAGCCGAGCGCGGTGGGCACGCCGCGCTTCGCCAGCCCCTCGATGGCGGGGCCGATGACGCTGCCGATGATGACCGCCGCGACGATGGGTATCAGCACCGCGCGGGCGACGAACAGCGCGGCGGCGAGGATGACGATGGCGGTGGCGATGATGGCGATCTGGGTGAGGCGGCGCCATTGGCGGTCGCTGCGCCGCTCGGCCGGATCGATGCGAGCCGATCCCGGCTCCTCCGCCGCCCGGTCCGCCACCCGGTCCGGCGCCTGGCCCGCCGTGCCCCGCCACATGTCCATGTCTGCCGCCTCGCCCCCGCTGCCCCAACCGGGCGAGGTGAGAACGTGCACCATCCACCGCGGTTCCCGGGCGCATGGGCGGCTTCCATTGCATCGTGGCCGATTGGCGCTTATTCACGCACGGGCGTGGCCCTGAGCGGCACGCCGGAGCCCAACGAGGCTTTCTCACGGGCGGCCGGTGCGCCGACGAACACGGAGTACGGCCTTGGGCATCGCCCAGTCGCAGAAATCCCCCGCCGCCGGCACCACCCGCCGGGACGATCCGCTGCGCGAGAGCGTGCGGCGCACGCTGTCGATCGAGGCCGCCGGCCTCGCCGCGCTGGGCGAGCTGATCGACGGCGACCTCGGCGACGCCATCGAGCGCGCCACGTTGCTGATCGAAGGCGCGCGCGGGCGTGTCATCGTCACCGGCATGGGCAAGAGCGGCCATATCGGCCGCAAGATCGCCGCCACCCTCGCCTCCACCGGCACCCCTGCCCTGTTCCTGCACGCCGCCGAGGCGAGCCATGGCGACCTCGGCATGGTGACGCCGGACGACGTGCTGCTCGCCATCTCCTGGTCCGGCGAGACGGCGGAGCTGGGCGACGTCGTGCACTATGCCCGCCGCTTCGCCGTGCCGCTGCTGGCCATGACCTCGAACGCCGAGAGCACGCTCGGGCGCGCCGCCGACGTCGTGCTGGTGCTGCCGCGCGCCGAGGAGGCCTGCCCGAACGGCCTCGCGCCGACCACTTCGACCCTGCTCCAGCTTGCGCTCGGCGACGCGCTGGCGGTGCTGCTGCTGGAGCGGCGCGGCTTCTCCGCTTCCGATTTCCGCGTCTTCCATCCGGGCGGCAAGCTCGGCGCGCGGCTGCTCAAGGTCGCCGACCTCATGCACCAGGGCACGGAGATGCCGCTGGTGCGCCTCGGCACGCCAATGAGCGAGACGCTGATCGAGATCACCGGCAAGCGCTTCGGCTGCTGCGGCGTCGTCGATGCTGCCGGCAAGCTGGTCGGCATCGTCACCGACGGCGATTTGCGCCGGCACATGGGCGGCGATCTGCTGCCGCGGCCGGTGGAGGAGGTGATGACCCTCTCGCCGCTGGTGGTGCGGCCGGAGGAACTGGCGAGCGCCGTGCTGGGCGTTATGAATCGCCGGCCGGTGCCCGTCACCGTCGTCTTCGCGGTCGCCGAGGACGCGCCGGTCGGCATCCTGCACATCCACGACATATTGCGCGCCGGCGTGCTCTGACGCCGCGCGTGCCATCCAGGGAATTTCCATGAGCGTCAGCGCCAACCCGATCGTCACCATTGGTGATGTCCGCTTCGGCAACCACCTGCCGCTGGCGCTGATCGCCGGCCCCTGCCAGATGGAGAGCCGCGAGCACGCGCTCGAATGCGCCGCCGCGATCAAGGAGATCGCCGCCCGGCGCGGCGCCGGCGTGGTGTTCAAGACCTCCTTCGACAAGGCCAACCGCACCTCGATCAAGGGCCAGCGCGGCATGGGCATGAAGGCCGCCCTGCCCGTCTTCGCCGAGATCCGCGAGAAATTCGGCATGCCGGTGCTGACCGACGTGCATGAGCACGAGCAGTGCGCGCCGGTCGCCGAGGTGGTGGACGTCCTCCAGATCCCGGCCTTCCTGTGCCGGCAGACCGACCTTCTCATCGCCGCCGCCGCCACGGGGCGGACGGTGAACGTGAAGAAGGGCCAGTTCCTGGCGCCGTGGGACATGAAGAACGTCGTCGCCAAGCTGACCGAGAGCGGCAATGCGAACGTGCTGGTGACCGAGCGCGGCGTCTCCTTCGGCTACAACACGCTGGTCACCGACATGCGCTCCCTGCCGATCATGGCGGAGACGACCGGCGCGCCGGTGATCTTCGACGCCACCCATTCGGTGCAGCAGCCGGGCGGCCAGGGCACCTCTTCCGGCGGACAGCGCGAATTCGTGCCGGTGCTGGCGCGGGCGGCGGTGGCGGTCGGCGTCGCCGGCGTGTTCATCGAGACCCATCCCGATCCCGACAAGGCGCCCTCCGACGGCCCGAACATGGTGCCGCTCAATCAGTTCGAGGATCTGGTTGCCAAGCTCCAGGCCTTCGACCGCGTCGCCAAGGGCGGGTCGAACTGAGCTAGATCGCGGCCGCGGCGGCCTTCCGCAGCATCGAGGCGCCCCGCCACAGCCGCCAGGTACGGCTGAGCGGCGAAGCCGCCGGCACGGCCTTGAACGGATCGTGCGGGCGCTCCATACGCCTGAGGTCGCCCGGCACCAGCACCAGCGGCAGGAAGGCCGGCAGCTCGACCGGATCGACGCCGGCGAGCGCAGCGAGCGCCGCCTCATAGTGCCGCCGCGCCAGCGCCCGCAGATCGGCGAGAGCGGCCCGTAGCGCCGGCGTCGCCTTGCCGGAAACCGCGTCGTCGCGGGTCAGCCCGTGCTTCCTCAAGAGGTCGAGCGGTACGTAGCACTGGCCGCGCCGGGCATGGATCGGAAAGGCCCGCAGCAGGCCGGTAACCGCATAGGCGACGCCGGCATGGCCCGCCGCCTCAGCGGAATCGATCCCTCCCGCGTCTTCCGAGAGGATCAGCGTCGCCAGCCTGATCAGCGCCGAGGAGGTCTCGCCGGCATAGCCTTCGAGGTCGTTCACCGTCGGCATCGGGTCGTCATAGAGGTCGAAGATGCGGGCATCGAGCAGCGCGAAGAAGGTCTCGCGC
>JARBUD010000008.1 GCA_029239875.1 Xanthobacteraceae bacterium
GCTGCCCGAGGGCAGCGACAGCAGGGCGTTGTAGAGCCCGAGCTCCGGCCCGGCCTGCGGCAGCGTGTCGAGCGCCGCCGCCGTCGCGAACTGGTTCGGCGTCAGCGCGACCGTGGTGAAGACGGCCGGCGGGTTCGGAGGATTCGGCTCGTCTCCCTTGATCGAAATGATGACGTCTACATTGCCGCCTTCATTCTCGGTCTTGACGTCGAGGAAGATCGAGTCGGTCACGACGTCCTCGAAGCCGCCGCGGATCCCGCCCTGCGTGGTGAGGATGGTGTAGCTCTGGCCGTCCTGATAGCTGGTCTGCGGGTCGATGGCAGTGAGCTCGACCGTGCCGCCGTCGAGGATGGCCTGGCCGGCGGCGGCGATCAGGTCGCTGGACCCGTTGCCCGCGAGTTCCACCTGGTAGAACGAGCCGGCAGCGAAGGTCACGTCACCATTGACGTGCAGCGTGCCGATCGAATTGCCCGGCGCGACAATGCCGCCGCTGCCGATGCTCACCGATCCCATAATGCCATTGCCGCCGAGCGCGCCGCCGGAGAGCACCTTCACGGCCCCTCCCAGCGTGCCGTTTACCGAGAGCAGCCCGCCGGCGACCGTGGTGGTGCCGGTGTAGACCGACCCGTCACCGGTGTAGTCCAGCGCGGCCGCGCCCGCCTTGATGAAGGCACCCGTGCCGGACAGCGTGCCGGCATAGGCGGCGTCCACGGCCGCATCCAGAGTGAAGGCGGTGCCGGCACCCACGGCGACGTCGCCGCTGAATCCGGCCGCGTCGGCGGTCAGGCTTCCAGCCTGGAGGCTCCAGTCGACGCTTGAGGCGCCGGTCAGGGCCAGCGCGCCGCCACCGAGCTTGGCGAGGATACCCGGGCCGGATATGGCGCCGCCGAGATCGAGCTCGGTGCCGGCGGCGACGTCGAGGCCGCCGGTCGTCGTCACGTACACATCCCGCAATGACGCGAAGCTCGCCGTCGTCGCCAGCATTCCTCCGGAGAAGGCCAGGCCTCCGGAGGCCGCACCTAGATTGGCGTCGGCCGACACCTCCAGGAGGCCGTCGTTGATTGACGTCCCGCCCACATAGGCGTTCGACCCGGACAGCACGAGCGTGCCGAAACCTTCCTTGACCAGCACGCCCGCCCCGGAAATCGAGCCGGCAAGCGTCAGCGTCGCGCCGCTCGCCACCGCAAAGGTGCCGAGGCCGCCAAGCGTCACGGTGCGCGCCGTGCCGAAGCTCGCCGTCGTCGCCAGCGTACCGCCGAAGAAGTTCAGGCCGCCCGTCGCAGCGCCGAGATTGGTGTCTTCGGACACCTGCAGGACACCATCGTCGAACGACGTCCCGCCCTCATAGGTGTTGGTTCCCAACAGAACCAGCGTGCCCACGCCCGCCTTCCTGATCGCCCCATCACCGTGAATGGCGCTCGCCACCTCGGCGTCGGTGGGCTGCTCGAAGGTCAACGACGCTCCATTCTCCAGACCGATATCGCCGTCCAGCCCGGAAACAGGACCCGTGAAGGTCAGCGTGTTGGCGCCGCCGGTGAAGGTGATGGCGTCCGCCTGCGTGGTGCCGTCGCCCGACCACCCCCCTCTGATGGTGCCTCCATTGATCACCGTCAGGCCACTCCCGACGATGCCTGCGCCGCCCGCGCCTGCCGCACCGTTGGGATCGAACCCTGCCCAATTCCCGCTCAGCGCCGGGGCGGTGCCGCCGGCACCGCCATCGCCGCCCGCCATCATACCGGTATTCGTGAGCACGACACCCGGATCCGAGACGTAGACGCCGACACCCCCGGCGCCTCCCGCTCCACCGCCGAACCCTGACCTGTTCGAATTGCCGCCATCGCCACCGGCACCGCCGGTGATGTCCGACGAATTGTTCAAGGCGGTGTTCCCGACGATCAGGGCGCCATAGCCGCCCGCGCCGCCTCCGCCGCCTGCGCCGAGAACATTGACGCCCGCGGGTCCCTCCCCGCCGCTTCCGCCGTCGCCGCCAGTAAGATCGGTTCCGCTCAGAACGCCCGAGAAGCCGTTGCCGTGATAGCCGCCGCCACCACCGCCGCCGCCGCCGCCCTGGATTGCCGTGACATCGCCACCATCCCCGCCGTTCGGGTCGAGCGCGGTGCCTCCCACGCCGCCGGCTGCCGGCAGATAGCCCGGGCACGAGCTGGAGGTATAGCAGCCGGAATACCCGCCCGTTCCGCCATCGCCGCCGCCAGCACCGCCGCCGCCGCCGCCGAAATAGGTCGAGCCCGCGTCGGCCGGCGGGGACACGCCGTTTTCCCCATTGTAGCCGGCGCCTCCTGCCGGGCCAGGCAGGAAGACGTAGGTCCAGTTGCCCGGCGTTCCCACGCGAGCCGTCTTGCCGCCGCCGGCACCACCATCGGCGTGTGCGGCCAACATCCCGAACATGAGCATGCCGGTCACGGCGCCGGCCAGCATCGTCCCGGAGAGCAGGTGCGCCGCGCCACGACGACGGGCCCCCTCATCGGACCCCATCGACCGGCGTGCTCCGGCAAGGCGTGTCGCCGGGCGTCGAGGGGCGGGAGCAGCGTGGAGCAGCACGCCCAGGCAGACGTTCCTGTCCAGCACCTCGGCATAGGCAGCGCCGACGGCTTCCGGCCGACAAGCACCCGCCAGCTTCCAACCAGGTGTGGCCGCGGAGCTTCGGGCAGCCAGAAAAGCCCGGGCGGCTTCCAGCGAAGGCATGGTCGGATCCAGGAAGCACGCCTGCTCGCTGAACAGCTCGCGATGCACGGGAAGGTCGGAAAGTATCAGCGGCGTGCCATGGCTCGCTGCCTCCGCCGCGGACATGTTGAACCCCTCGAAGCGCGAGAGGCTGATGAAGGCTCGCGCATCGCGGTAGAGTTCACTGAGGCGGCGGCGGTCGACATAGCCGAGATGGCGGACGCGCGGCCGGATGGCCGCGGGAATGTGAGCGAGGAAGGGCCGGATCTTCTCGCCGCCGTGGCCGGTGATCACCAGTTCGAGCGCGGCGTCCTGCCCGGCGAGCCGCGCGAAGAAGGCGAGCAGGCCGGCGAAGTTCTTGTGCGGATGATAATGGATCGAGGCGAGAAGGAACGGTGCGCACGCCGTCATGCGGCTCGTTGCGGCCGGAATGGCGGCATCGATGGGATTGTAGATCACCCGGTGCCGGCGCGGCGCGCCAAAGACCTGCAGGAACTGCCGTCTCGCCGCCTCGCTGATGAAGATGATCTCGTCGGCGTTCTCCCGCGTTTCCTCGAAGGTCCGATGAAGCGCGCCGAGACGCTCGGCCGAGAACAGCTCGGGCAGGTAGGCGAACTGCACGTCATGCACGACGTTGACGACCCGCGGCCCACCGCCCTGCGCGTGGCCGGGCACCGGCGACTGGAAATTCGGGAAGAAGAAGGTCGACTGGGGATCGACGCAGGCCAAGCGCTCGGCGATGAGCCGCTCGCGATGCAGATAGGGCATGGAAGCGTCGGCAAAGCCAAGCTGGGGCGCAAGCTCGCGCACCGATTTCAGCCTGTCTCCGTACCGGCGCTGGAGTTCGGCGAACAGCGTCCGGGAGAATTCTACGACGCCGCCGATCGCGGGATAATCTTGAACGATATCAAAGTAGTAAATCGCTCCGGACTGGAGTGCGGGCACGGCAGGCTCCAGCTGATTGACGAGGGCGGCGACGATTATTCGCAGTAAGATCCTCGTAATTCAACCTCAAATTGGCCGGCATTTTGATACCTTCCAGGCTGCTCCCCGCTCCGCCAGGCGAGCGAGAATGGATGCCGATCCTGGAATGTAAGAATCCGTCTGCTTGAGCGTCCTCCGCGACAAGTGACGACAATTCCATGCTGCACTGCGCAAACTTCGCGACAATCGGCCGTTACGGTTCCTCGCATCGATCTGTCGGAGGCGAGCACACGCGAATGGATGGTCCTCGCAAAAGGGCGGGTACAGGAGCCGCAGTTCCTTCGGCATGGAAGGTGCGGCAGCCCGGCATCGCCGGCGCATCGGCCGCTGACGGTATGAAATGCGCCTCCCGGCCCGCTCAGGAGCCGGCAGTGTCTGCGATCTGCGTTCCCGAGCCTTCGAGGCCAACCTCGCCATAGGCCGCATCATCCGGCGGCGACGGGGTCGTTCCTGTGGCCCGAGGCGGCGAAGCCGGCCCCGGCTGCGCCATTCAACACATGAAACTCGTGCCTCCTTCAGCCCGCCGATCGACGGCGGACGGGACGGCGCCGACGGAAAGGCATCGGATGTCTCGTCACCGCAAGCTCATGATCGGCGCCGGCCTTTCCGCCGGCGCGGCACTCGCCGCCGCCGGCGCGATATGGAACGGCCCATGGAGCGCGTCCCAACCCGCGCTCGCGCAGGCCCGGCCGGCAGCGCCGCCGACGGTGGTGGTTGCGCCACCTGTCCGGCGCGAGGTCATCGAGCGGCGGGAGTTCGCCGGACGGTTCGAGCCGAGTGCGGCCGTGGAGATCCGGGCGCGGGTGACGGGCCATCTCGCCTCCATCGATTTCGAGGATGGCGCCGTGGTGGAGCAGGGACAATTGCTCTTCACCATCGATCCCCGCCCCTATCGGACCGCGCTCGACGAGGCGCGCGCCCAGTTCGCCAGCGCCGAGGCGCAGGTCGAGCTCGCCGATCTCGAGCTGAGCCGCGCCGAGCAACTGGTGACCTCGAACGCCGCCTCCAAGGCGACGCTCGACCAGCGCCGCCAGCAGAAGAAGGCGGCCGATGCGGCACGCGGCGTCGCGCGGGCGGAGGTCTCGCGGGCGGAGATCGACCTCGGATTCACGCAGGTGCGCGCACCCTTCGCGGGACGAGTCTCCAACCGCCGGCTGGATATCGGGGCGCTCGTCGCCGACGGCGCCATGCTGACCACGCTGGTGGCGGTCGACCCGATCTATTTCGTCTTCGACATGAGCGAGCAGGACATGCTCGCCTACCGCCAGACGGCGGCGGGCGGAGGCGTCCCGCCGCTCGAGGCCGGCGGCATCGCCGTCGAGCTGCGCGACCAGACGGATCGCGACTGGCGCTTCCGGGGCACGCTCGACTTCGTCGATAACAGGCTGGAGGCGGGAGCGGGCACGATCCGTGCGCGTGCGCTCATCTCCAATGCCGGCGGCGCGTTGGTGCCGGGGCAGTTCGGCCGGGCGCGGCTGCCGTTCTCCGGCGCCTATCCCGCCGTTATGGTCCCCGAGACGGCGCTCATGACCGACCAGGCCGACCGCGCGGTGCTGACGGTCGGCGCGGACGGGACCGTCCGTTCCGCCAAGGTGCAGCTCGGCCCCCGCCAGGAAGACGGGCTGCGCATCGTTCGCAGCGGGGTCGGCCCGGACGAGCAGGTCATCGTGAGCGGGCAGCTGCGCGCGCGTCCCGGCCAGAAGGTCACGGCCCGGACGGCCGAGCCGCCGCCGCGCGCGGCGCAGCTCGGCGTCGCCCCGGCGAACTGAGGACGGATCGATGCGCCTCGCTCATTTCTGCATCGACCGGCCGATCTTCGCGACCGTGATGTCGGTCCTGATCGTGCTCGTCGGCGCCGCCGGCTATCTCACCCTGCCGCTGGCGCAATATCCCGAGATCGCGCCGCCGACGGTGGTGGTGAACGCGCAATATCCCGGCGCCTCCGCCGAGGTGGTGAGCAACACGGTAGCCGCTCCCATCGAGCAGGAGATCAACGGCGTCGAGAACATGCTCTACATGTCCTCGCAGGCGACCGGCGACGGGCAGCTCTCGATCACCGTCACCTTCGCGCTCGGGACCGACGTCGACGAGGCACAGGTGCTGGTGCAGAACCGTGTGGCCGTCGCCGAGCCGCGCCTGCCGGAGGATGTGCGGCGCCTCGGCGTCACCGTGCGCAAGTCGTCGCCGGACATCCT
This sequence comes from Xanthobacteraceae bacterium, assembly GCA_029239875.1. Lineage (GTDB taxonomy): Bacteria > Pseudomonadota > Alphaproteobacteria > Rhizobiales > Xanthobacteraceae > Ancylobacter. Next base: position 5,862 of record JARBUD010000008.1, read on the forward strand.
GCTCGTCGTCCAGCTCTTCTCCCCGGACAATTCCCGCGACCTGCTCTATCTCGCCAACTATGCCACGTTGCAGATACGCGACGCGCTGCTGCGCGTGCCCGGCGTCGGCGACGTGCGCATGCCGTCCTCGCGCGACTATGCGATGGTGGTCTGGCTCGACCCCGACCGGGTCGCCGCCCGCAGCCTGACCGCCGGCGAGGTGGTCGCGGCCCTTCGTGCCCAGAACGTGCAGGTCGCCGCCGGCGTGGTGAACCAGCCGCCGGTGCCGACGGCGGGCGCCTTCCAGCTCAATGTAGAGACGCTCGGCCGCCTCAACGATCCCCAGCAGTTCGAGGACATCGTCGTGCGCACCGACGCCGACGGTCGCGTCACCCGGGTGCGCGACATCGCCCGCGTCGAGCTGACCGCCCAGACCTACCGCGCCGGTGCCAATTTCGACGGCCGGCCGGCCCAGCCCGTCCAGGTGTTCCAGCAGCCGGGCTCCAATGCGCTGGAGACCGCCGAGCGCGTGGCGGCAGAGATGCGCCGGCTCGGCGAGCGCCTGCCGGCGGGAGTCGCCTATGATATCCCGTTCAACCCGACGCTGTTCATCGCCGAATCCGTCGACGAGGTCTACAAGACGCTCGCCGAGGCGGTGGTGCTCGTCGTCATCGTCGTCGTGCTGTTCCTGCAGACCTGGCGCGCGGCGATCATTCCGGTGCTCGCCATCCCGATCTCGCTGATCGGCACCTTCGCCGTCATGGCCGCGCTCGGCTATTCGCTCAACAACCTGTCGCTGCTCGGCATGGTGCTCGCCATCGGCATCGTGGTGGACGACGCCATCGTCGTCGTCGAGAACATCGAGCGGCACCTGCGGGACGGCCTGTCGCCGCGCGACGCCGCCCATCGCTCGATGGACGAGATATCCGGCGCGCTGGTCGCCATCGCGCTGGTGCTGTCGGCGGTGTTCATACCGGCGGCGCTGGTGCCGGGGATCACCGGCCAGTTCTTCCGCCAGTTCGCGGTCACAATCGCGGCCTCGACCATCATCTCCGCCTTCGTCTCGCTCACCCTCAGCCCGGCGCTGGGGGCGGTTCTGCTGCGCCCGCATGATGCGCACCGCGCCCCGCGCGGGCCGTTGGGCTGGGTGGCGCGCGGCTTCGCGCTGTTCAATGCCGGCTTCGACGGCCTTGCCCGCGGCTATGCCGGGCTGACCCGGCGCGTGCTCCGGCTGGGTGCGTTCACCCTCATCCCCTATGCGGGACTGCTGGCGCTGACCGGCTGGCAGCTCGAGCGCACGCCCCGCGGCTTCATTCCCGAGGTCGACCAGGGCTACTTCATCACCTCGGTCCAGCTTCCGCCCGGCTCGGCGCTGCCGCGCACCGAGGCGGTGATGACCGAGCTGTCGAACCGGCTGATGGAGATGGACGGCGTCGCCCATGTCGTCGCCATCGCCGGTCTCGACGGCGCCACCTTCACCAATTCCTCCGCCAACGGCGTGGCATTCGTGATCCTCGACCCGTTCGCGGAGCGGGCCGGGCGCGATCTCGGCGTCGACGCCATCATCGCGGCGGTGCCGCGGCAGACCGCCGCCCTCGCCGAGGCCCGCCTCATCCCCATCAAGCCGCCGTCGGTGCGCGGGATGGGCAATGCCGGCGGCTTCAAGATGATGGTGCAGGACCGGGGCGGAGGAACGCCGGCGGAGCTGGAGGCCATGCTGCGCACCGTCGTCGCCGAGGCGGCGCGGCATCCCGAGCTGGTGCGCGTGTTCACGCCGTTCAATACCGCGACGCCGAACCTCTACGCCGACATCGACCGGGTGAAGGCGGAGATGCTGGGCGTGCCGTCGAGCCGCTTGTTCGAGACGCTGGAGGTCTATCTCGGCTCCTCCTACGTGAACGACTTCAATTTCCTGGGCCGCACCTTCCAGGTCCGGGCACAGGCCGACGGCGCCTTCCGGCAGGATCCCGACGTCGTCGCCGGCTTCAAGACCCGCAGCGATTCCGGCGCCATGGTGCCGCTGAGCTCGGTGGCGACGTTCGAGGAGCGCACCGGCCCCTACCGCATGCCGCGCTACAATCTCGCCGCTGCCGGCGAGGTGCAGGGCGCGGCGTCACCGGGCACGTCGACCGGCGCCGCGCTCGACCGGATGGAAGAGATCGCAGCGCAGGCGCTGCCCGAAGGCTACAGCTTCGAGTGGACGGAGCTGGCGCTGCAGGAGCGGCTCGCCGGCAGCTCGGGACTGATCGTCTTCGCCGCCTCCATAGTCTTCGTCTTCCTGCTGCTGGCGGCACAGTACGAGAGCTGGATGCTGCCGCTGTCGGTGATGCTGATCGTGCCGATGTGCCTGCTGGCGGCGGTGAGCGGCATCGCCGTCATGGCGATGGACATCAACATCCTCGCGCAGATCGGCTTCGTGGTGCTGATCGGCTTGGCGGCCAAGAACGCCATCCTGATCGTCGAGTTCGCCCGCCAGCGCGAGGCGGAAGGGGCCGATCCCGCCACCGCCGCCGTGGAGGCGGCCCGCGTGCGCCTGCGCCCGATCATCATGACCTCGCTCGCCTTCATCCTTGGCGTGGTGCCGCTGGTGCTCGCCCAGGGCGCCGGGGCGGAACTGCGCCAGTCGCTCGGCGTCACCGTGTTCTCCGGCATGATCGGCGTGACGCTGTTCGGGCTGCTGTTCACCCCGGCCTTCTATGTGATGTGCCGCGCCCTGGCGCGGCGGCGCAGGGCAGGAACCCTGTCGCGCCAAGCCTTGTGATGGCGTTGCGGGCGCGGCTCAGGATGGGCCGGGACATCACCCTCCCACCACCACGCGGCTGGCGCGCAGGCAGCAAAAGCCAGGGCCGCGGCCTGGATGGCGCCGGGGACGGTGCCGAAGCGGGCGAGATGGCGCGTGGCCGGGACGCCGCACAGTGTTTCCGCGACGACGATGTCGGAGCCGATGAACAGCATCAGCGCGCCGGCACCGACGGCCAGCGTCTCCCGAGTCGACCAGTGGCGGGACAGGCGCGGCATCACCACAGCCACGGCGATCAGCGAGGCGACGAGAAACGCCGCGGCCTCCGCCAGCGCGCCCGTCCGCGGCCCGACGGCGCCGTCGAGATAGGTCGCCCGGAGCGGTCCGGTGACGAGATAGACCGCGAACAGGACGGCGAAATGCCCGCCGGCGGCGAGCCCGACCCGGCCCGCCCTCACCTCTGCCTCACGGGTGCGAGCAGCATCCGCCCGTAGCCCGCCGCGAAGAGCAAATAGGCCACGGCCCAGGCGAGCCCGGCGCAGGCAAGCCCATGCACCATCCACCCGCCGGCATAGGGAGCGGCGATGCGGGCAGCCGCCCCGACGAAGACGAGGGCGAATATCGCGACTTCCAGCCATCCGGCGACGAGCGGCCGGCCAGAATGGCCGCGGCTGGCGCGCGTCATCACCGCGAGGGTCATGGCGCCGAAGGTGCCGACGGTCCAGACATGGACGGCGGCGACCGGATCGACGAGGGCGGGAGCGACGATCGACGCGGCGACCGCGATGAAGCCGAGCGGGATGGTGGCAAAGCCGATGTGAAGGACGAGCAGCAGCGGCTCGGAACGCGTAGCGAGGCCGTGCCACCGGCTAAGCCGGATTGCGGTGAGCACGCCGCCGAGCCCGAGCAGAGCCGCGGTGGCGCGTGCGTCGGGGAACGCGGTCCAGGCGGCGAGGCCGAGGCCGCACGCCGCCATGGAGGCCATATCGAGGCGGGAGAACGCGGCCGGCAGCGCCGCCGCCTTGCGGGCCGTCAGCCAGTTCCGCGTGAAGGCGGGAACGATGCGTCCGCCGATCAGCAGGACCAGGATCAGCACGAGGGCGACGGCCGCACGTAGCGAATAGTCCGCTGTCCCAGTGAGGCGTGCCTCGACATGGAAGGCGAGGTCGGCGAGCCCGAGCGCAGCGACGACGGCGACGACGCGCAGGTTCCGGTAGTTCTCGGCCGCGAGGACCTCGCGGGCGAACACGGCCGCCAGGGCGAGCGGGAAGGCAAGGTCCACCGCCGTCGCCGCATCGGCGCCGATCAGCGCGGAGGTCGATACCGCCACCCGCCCGGCGAGCCACAGGAGGACGAGCCCGAGCAGCTCGCGCCCGGCGACCGGCGGGCGGCCGGTCCAGTTGCTGACGGCGGTCAGGGCGAAACCGGCGATGATCGCCATGACCCCGCCGAACAGCATGGTGCGGACGTGCCAGTCCCGCGCCGACAGCGCCGTCGGGATATCGAGCCCGCCGAGATAGACGGGAATCCAGGCGAGCACCGAGCCGCCCATGGCGAGCGCGCCGAGCAGGAAGAACGGACGGAAGCCGCCGGAGAGCCACTGAGGCGTGGTCATTTGCCTGTACCCGCGGGGATAAGAGCGCGCCGCGCGATCAGAGCCCGCCGAAGAGCGCGGTGAACTTCTTGTTCGCTGCTCCGCTGGTCTTCACGGCCTTGGCGGCATCGAGATTCACCGGGTCTCCGACGACGACAAGGCCCACCATGCCCATGGCGATGTGGGGCTTGCACTTCACGCCGTAGATCCCGGGCTGGGTGAAGGTGACGGTGATGTCCTGGCCCATCTTGCCTTCGAAGGGCTGGGCGCCGTCAGGGATCATGCCCTTGATGGTCTCGGCATTGTGCCCGGGATCGGTCGCCTTGAACGTCACCGTGTCGCCGGGCGCGACCTTGATCAGATCAGGCTCGAACACCATCGCGCCCTTCTCGCCCTTGTTGAGCATCTTCACCTCGTGGTCGGCGGCCATGGCGGCCGTTCCAGCCAGCGTCACGACGGCGATGAGGGCGAGGGCGAAGCTCCTGGTCTTCATGGTCTTTCTCCGAAGCGGACCACCGCGGCCCGTTGCGGGAGGTTCTAGCCGCGCGAAGCCGCGGCAACGTTGTGCCAGCGCAAACTGGCGCCGCTTCACGAGGGGCGCGGGCGCGACCAGTCGACCGATGTCGCCGCGAGCGTCGCGGCATAGGCCAGGAGGCTCACAAGGGTAAGCCAGGCGCCGGCAGCGATCAGTCCAGTCGATTGCAGCGCATCGCCGGCCATGCGCGCGACGACGGCGAATTCGAGCATCGCGACCGGTGCATAGAGCGCCGGCACATAGCGGACCCGGGCGCCGACGACGGCGGGCAGGATGATGGGCGCATGCGCGAACACCATCGACAGGACGAAGCCGAGCCCGATCGCATGGACCGCCGCGTCATGGCCGAAGGCCGAGCTCGCCGGCGGCCACAAGGCAAGCGCCAGGGCGGCGACCAGCAGCCAGCCATAGCCGAGCAGCAGGCAGACCGCGCTGAAGCGCGCGGCACCGGAACCGCGAATGGTCCATGCCGCGATGTCGTTGCCGGCGAGCCAAAGCGCGAGCGCACCAAGCGAGGCCGCCAGCAGCCCGGATCCGGTCCAGGGCTGTCCGGCCACCAACGCGACCGCGAAGACCGTCACGATCGCGATGAGGAGGGCTTTCGCGGCCAGGCCGGGCTGCGTCAGCCGGGACAGCTCGATCCGCTCGGCGGTGATGGTCAGGATGAGGAAGCCGAGCCATGCATAGGCGACCTCGGCGACGCTCGCACCGGCGAGCCAGCGGGCGGTGCCGAGCGGCCAGAGCGCGGCGCCGAGCGTCATCACCGCGGTGAACAGGGCGGGCACCCGGCAGGCGGCCGTGGCGGTGAGAGCGAAGAGGCCGAGGCCCGCCAGCAGGAAGGCGGCGGCCGCCGGTCCGGTGAAGCCGAGGACGAGCAGGACGGCGCCGGCGGCGGCGAGCGCGGGGATGGCCAAAGCCGCCGTTCCGCCCTGCGCAACCGCCCGCTCGAGGGCGACCAGCGTGCCGAAGAAGCCGCAGATCATCAGCGCCCCGTGATGCTCGGCCGGGGTCGACAGCGGCGGAACGAGGCCGAGCCGAGCGAGGCCGCCGGCGAGCCCGGCCACGATGGATGCGCCTGCCGCGATCGCCAGCGCGACGCGCAGCCGGCCGGACGCGTTCATGACGCGCCTGCAAGGCGCGAGAGCCATGCCCTGGCCGCCGCTAACGGACGAAACGGCTTCGGCGCGAAATGGGAGCGCACCTCCGGCGAGGCGAGGTCCGGCGTCCAGCGCGCGCCACGCTCGACCCGCACATGCACCGTGTAGTCCAAGCCTAGGCGTTTGCCGACCGCGGCCGCGGCCGTCTCAGCGATCACCCCTCCGAGCGGACAGGTCGGCGTGGTCATCATCAGGGTGATCGAGACCTCGCCCGGCGCGATCTCGCAGGAGACGACGAGGCCGAGATCGACGATGTTCACGCCCAGCTCGGGGTCATCGACCTCGCGCAGCGCGGCGAGGATTTCGGCTTCCAGTTCGGGCCGCGCGGAATGCATACCGACCAGAGAGCCGGGCATGCGCTGCGCGTCGACCATGGCTCCGGCATCGTTCGGATAAGGCATCGATCCCTCCTGTTCGAGGGAAAGCCTATCGGGGCCGCCTGCCATGTTCTTTGTCGCAGGGCAAATCCGCGGGCCGCCGCTGCTGCCTCAGAATCCGAACCATTCGCGCAGACGACCCTCGCCGCGGACGAGCCGCATGCCGAGATTGGCCGGCGGGATGCCGACCGAGCAGGCACCTGCCTTGGGGTCGCGGAAGAAGCCGGTCATGTAGGCCCGGTGGCGTCCCTCGGCGATGCGGACACCGCAATTCTCGACCTCGGTCGCGGCACCCGTCGCCGGATCGGTCCGGTGGCGGACATAGCAGGTGCTCGTCCATTCCCAGACATTGCCGGAGAGGTCGAGCAGGCCGTGCTCGTTCGCGCCGAACGTGCCGGCAGGCTTCGGCGCGGGATCGAGCGCCTGCTCGGCCGCGGCTTCCGCGTCATAGGTCGCGATCCAGCGCCGCGAGGGGTTCGCCGGGTCGCTGATCTCCGTATAGGCATCGTCCCGGTAGCGCGAGCCGGCGGCCAGCGCCCATTCGCGGTCGGTGGGGAGCCGCCAGTTCTGCCCGGTCTCGCGCGACAGCCATTCGGCGTAGGCGACGGCGTCGTAGAAGCTGATCCCCACGACCGGGAGGGCGGAATCCCCCGCACTGTCGAGCACCTTGCAGCCTTTCGCGGCGACGCAGCGGTCATAGTCGCCGCGCGTCACCTGTCCTTTCATGATGGCGAAGGGCTTCTTGGTAGCGATCTCGCCGATCGGACCGTTCACCGGCCTCGTCCCGTCGATGAACTCGCCCGGCTCGCGATAGCGCACCGAGGCGCGCTCGATGCGGACCAGGCTGCCATCCTCCGGCATCGGGGCGAAGCCCTGGAGCACGGCCATGCCGGCAAGGCCGAGGACCGTGAGGAAGACGACGCGGCGCTTGCGCATCTTAAGCTCCCGGAAGGAGGAGCGGCCCGCCCGGAATGGCCGGGCCGCAGTCGGCCGGCTCACTGGCCGACGATCGGCCCGGGCGCGGCGACCTGCTTCATCAGGTCCTCGCTCCATTCGCCCGAGACCTTCACATGGGCGGTGGCACCGAGCTCGGCCGCCTCGATCAGGTTGTGGTTCACATAGGCGTAGATGCCCGGCTGCAGGAACTTGTAGGTCGCCACCGCCGCGCTGCCGCCGGCCACGAACCATGTCTCGAGATCCTTGGCGGGGGGATTGTGGAACTTGCCGCGCTCCCAGACATGGTCGCCATGGCCGCCGATCAGGTGGGGACGGGTGTCGCGGTTCGCCGAGCTGTGGATGAACAGCACGGTCTCGCCGACCTTCGCCGTCATGGCGTTCTCGCCCGTCAGCGCGCCCTTGCGGCCGTTGAAGACGACGTGGGTGGGAATGAGGCCCTTCATCACCTCGACGGTGTCGGCATAGGCTTCGCCGGGGGTCTCGTAGTCGACGTATTTCCCGTTCTCGTCCTTCGGAATGTAGAGGTCGAACTCGCCGATCGTGTAGGCGCGGTCATATGTGACCGGGCTGCCCGCCTCGTCCTTCAGGCCCTCGCGCGGCAGCACCAGGATGGTGCCGCTCATGCCGCTGACGACGTGCCAGGGGATCATGCCGGGAGGGGCGCAGTGATAGACGAAGGCGCCGGCGCGGGTCGCCTTGAAGCGGAGCGTCGTCTGCTCGCCGGGGTTCACCAGGGTGAGCTGCGCGCCGCCCAGCGCGCCCGTCGCGCTGTGGAAGTCGATATTGTGCGGCATCGTGTTGGTTTCGGGATTGATGAGGGTCAGCTGCACGTAGTCGCCCTCGTGGACGACCATGGTCGGACCCGGCATCGAGCCGTTGAAGGTCATCGCTTGGAAGGTGACGCCCTCGTCGACGGTGATCTTCTTCTCCTCGATCTTCATGGTGAACTCGACGACCTTCGGCGCGCCGGTGTCCACCTGCTGATGCTGCATGACCGCGGGAGGCGGCACGAGCTCCGCCTTCACGTGCCTGAGGCCGGCGGTCTGGTCCGCCTGGCCGAGAACCTTGGGGGCCGGGCTGAGGCCCTCCTCGGCGAGAGAGGGCGCCGCCGCCACAAGGGCGGCAATGGCGGCGCCGAACAAAGTGGTACGACGGGTAAACATGTTCCGGTCCTTCCTCTTTTCATGACTTGCTTGTCGTTGAGAGGAATAGACGCCCGATCCCGACCGGCCTTTTTGCTAAAAGGCAAAGATGAAACACGTTGTCGGCGGAAGGGGTGACGCAGGGAGTCGCAGGGGCGGGCGGCGCGTCGGTTGTCTGCGACGTCCCCTCCGGATTACCCTCGCGGCGAAACGGGAACGTCGCCATGCCTATGAAGAAGCTCGACCGCTCGCTGATCCGGGATCTGAGCATCTTCCAGTCCATGTCGGAGGAGGATCTCGACGCCGTCCTCGCCATGGCCTCGATCCGGCAATTGCCCGAGGGAAAGGCCGCCTTCTCGCAGGGCGAGATCGCCACCGAGTTCTTCGCGCTGCTGCATGGCCGCCTGAAGGTCGTGCAGACGACGCCGGACGGGCAGCAGGTCGTCGTGCGGCACGTCAATCCCGGGGACATATTCGGCATCGCCCGCGCGATGCGTCGTCCCGACTTTCCGGCCACCGCCATCGCCGTCGTCGAAAGCCTGGCGCTTGCCTGGCCGTCGAACCAGTGGGAGGCCTTCATCGCGCGCAGCCCGGTGCTCGCCATGAACGCGCTCCAGACCGTGGGGCAGCGCCTGCAGGACGCCCATACGCGGATCCGCGAGCTCTCGACCGAGGAAGTCGAGCGCCGCGTCGCGCATGCGCTGCTGCGGCTGGTGCGGCAGGCGGGCCGGAAGACCGAGGAGGGCATCCTCATCGACTTCCCGGTCACCCGGCAGGATCTCGCCGAGATGACCGGCACCACGCTCCACACGGTCAGCCGGGTGATGACCGGTTGGGAATCCAAGGGGCTGGTGGCCAGCGGTCGCAAGAAGGTCGTGGTCAAGGACGCGCACGGGCTTCACGTGCTGGCAGAGAAGCCGGAGTGACAGGGAGTTTGTCGGGGAACAACGTTCGGGTGCCGCCGGCCCGGTAGGGCTCTCCCGCGCAGCTTTGCGAAGGAGAGCACATGTCCCAGATCACCGAAGCGACCATCACCGCCGAACCGGCAAACCCGACCGTCGCCGAGCCGGTCATCCTCGACGTTCGGCCCCTTGCGAGGCCGCAGCGTCATCTTCTCATCTTCCGCCAGTTCGAGCTCCTCGCGCCGGGCGAGGCGTTCGAACTGGTGAACGACCATGACCCGCTCGGCCTTCTGCATCAGTTGCGCCAGATCGTGCCCGGCCTGTTCACCTGGGACTATCGCCGGCAGGGACCGGATGAATGGCGCGTGCTGATCGGCCGGACGCAGGCTTCGGCGCCGGCCGATGCACATGTCCACGACGACGGCTGCACCTGCGGCTCCTCCAGCGGGGGCTGCGGCTGAGCGGCCGCCCTTGCGTTCCCGCATCTCGCCGATCTCCGTCCAACGGGGATCGGCGTCATGCCGAGGGAGCACCGTAGCGGCCACGCGCACTCGTCGCGGCATCCCGCGCGATGGCGGCATTCACCTCCCTGAGGAATTCGTCGAGCGGCACGCCGTGCTCGCGGCAGGCCTCGCGGACATCGTGCAGACGCACCACCGGGCAGCCGATGCACATCATCTTCCGGCGGATGAACAGCGGGATCGTCACCTTATAGGTGCTCATGAGGTCGTCGAGGATGGTCTCGGCGATAATCGGGGCGGTCAGGACCGTCGACATGGTCGGGTCTCCTTCTCGTCCGGAACCTAGACCTGCGGCATCCTGTCTTCTTTGCTCCGCCGCAACGAAGGCGGGCGTTTCTCCGCCTATCGATGCCGGCACCCGGACGGCCGCTCCATCCCGCAGGCCGGACGGCGGAGAGCTGAGCCCATGAACGCGCCCTTCATCCCCACGCCTTCCCTCATCGACATCGCCCGCCGCATGGTGCCGCGCTACACCTCCTACCCGACCGCGCCGCATTTCTCCCCGGCCGTCACGGCTGAGACCTATGGCGGCTGGCTGGAGAAGGTGCGGGACAGCGGCGAGGCGATCTCGCTCTATCTGCACGTCCCGTTCTGCCGGACCATCTGCAATTATTGCGGCTGCACCACCAAGGCGGCGCTGCGCGACGATCCGGTGCGCGCCTATGCGGCGGCGATCCATGACGAGATCGCCCTCCTCGCCGAGCGGCTCGGGCCGGTGGAAGTCTCGCACATCCATTGGGGCGGCGGCACGCCGAACATCCTGCCGCCGGACTGCTTCGAGGCGCTGGTGCGCGACCTCGGCGAGCGCTTCCCCTTCCGGTCGGACATGGAGCACGCGATCGAGCTCGATCCCCGCCATGTGACCGCCGAGGGCGCACGGCGGCTCGCCGGGCTCGGCATCAACCGCGCGAGCCTCGGCGTGCAGACGCTCGACGCCGCCGTGCAGAAGGCGATCGCCCGCATCCAGCCGTTGCCGGTGGTGGAAGCCTCCTTCGCCCATCTGCGGGAAGCCGGCATCACCGCCATCAATGCCGACCTGATGTATGGCCTGCCGCTGCAGACGCTCGACATCATCCGCGACACCGCCGAACGGGTGCTGGCGCTGCAACCCAGCCGGTTCGCCATCTTCGGCTACGCGCACATGCCGTGGATGAAGAGCCACCAGAGGCTGATCGACGAGGCCACGCTGCCGGATGCCGTGGAGCGCATCCGCCAGGCGGCGCTGGCCCGCGAGATCCTCGAGCGCGGCGGCTATGTGGAGATCGGCATCGACCACTTCGCGCTGCCGGACGATGCGCTGACGCTGGCGCAGGATGAGCGCAGGCTGCACCGCAATTTCCAGGGCTACACCGACGATGCCGCGACCACGCTGATCGGCATCGGCGCCTCCTCGATCAGCCGGACGCCCTGGGGCTTCGCGCAGAACGCTCCTGACAACCACGGCTGGCGGCGGGCCATCGAATCCGGGCAGCTGCCGACGGTACGCGGCAAGGCCTATGAAGGGGACGATCGGCTACGCGCCGCAATCATCGAGGATCTGCTCTGCGCCTTCGAGGTCGATCTCGCCGAGGTCGCAGCGCGGCACGGCGCGGGCGTCGATGGCTTCGAAGACGATGTCCGCAGGCTCGCGCCCCTCGTCAATGCGGGATGGGTGGAGGTGCGCGGCAATCGCATCGCGATCCGGCGGCACCGCCACGAGATCGCGCGCGTCGTCGCCGCCGAGTTCGATACCTATCTCGGCCGCGGCGGCCGCCATTCGACGGCGGTGTGACCATGTCGCCCGCGCTCGCCGCCAGCCGCGCCCGCACCAATGCCGGATGGCTCTTTGCCGCCTCGTTCCGGCCCCTATTCGTCGGCGCGTCCGCTCTCGCCGCCGCTTCCGTACCGCTCTGGGTCTTCCTGTTCCTGACCGGGGTCGCGGAGGTCGGGGACATGCCGGCCATGGTCTGGCATGCGCATGAGATGGTGTTCGGCTTCCTCCCCGCGGTCATGGCCGGCTACCTGCTTTCCGCCACCCCGAACTGGTCCGGCAAGCTTCCGGCCTCGGGAACGCCGCTGGCGCTTCTCTTTGCGGTGTGGGTCGCCGGACGATTGGTGCCGCTGGCAGCGCCCTTGCCGGTTGCGCTCGCCGCCGACGCCGCCTTCCCCCTCGCCATCACCGCGGCGCTGCTGCGCGAGGCGCGGGTAAAGCCGCCCAAGCAGTCCCGCCACGGGCTGATGCTGTTCCCCATGCTCGCGCTCGCCGCGGTGGCGCACCGCCTCGTCGCCGAGGATCACGAGCTCGCCGCCACGCTGGCGCGCACGGGCATCGCCGTCGCGGCACTGCTGATCTCGGCGGTGGGCGGGCGGCTCGTTCCCAGCCTCACCCGCAATGCGCTGGCCGCCCGCGGCGCCGAAAAAGTGCCCGAGCCCTATGGCCGGTACGACGTCTTCGTGCTCGCCGCGATCTTCCCGGCGCTGGCGGTCTGGGCCGCCGCGCCGACCTCGCGGGCGGCGGCCGTGCTGATGGGCGCCGCCGCCGTGTTTCAGGCGATCCGGCTGCTGCGCTGGCGCGGATGGCTGGTCCGGCAGGTCGACGTCGCCGCGCTCCATGCCGGATATCTCTGGCTGATCACCGGGACCGGCCTCGCCGCACTCGCCGCCGAGCCGCTTTCCCTCGTCCCGCCGGACGCGGCGCTGCATGTCTTCACCGCGGGGGCGATCGGCACGATGACGATGGCGGTCATGGCCCGCCTGAGCACGACCCGCGGCGCCGGCGCACGGGCGAGCGCATCGCTGTGCGGCTTCGCCCTCATGGCTGTGAACCTCGCGGCGCTGGCCAGGGTGGCCGCACCCATTCTGGCAGACCGCTATGTCGAGCTGCTGGCCATGTCGGCCGTGCTCTGGGCGCTGGCCTGGACCGCCTTCCTCGCCGCCCAGGTCACCGGATCGCCGGACAAGCCGTGATCCGGCCGGGGATCACCCGATGAGCTGGCGGTAGATGGCGGGCAACGCCGTCGGCAGCCGCTCTGCATCCGGCACGATGGCGTAGCCGCCCTTGCCGAACAGATAGGGGAAATAGTCCCGCGCCTCGCCGTCGACGGTCACGCCGAACACGGTGAGGCCCTGCTTTCGGGCCTCGCGGATCGCGGCGCGCGTGTCCTCGATGCCGTACCGCCCCTCATAATAGTCGATGTCGTTCGGCTTGCCGTCGGTGAGGAGAAGCAGTAGGCGATGCCGCTGAGGCCGTTCGGCGAGCGCCTTGGCGACATGGCGGACCGCGGCCCCCATCCGGGTATATTGCCCGGGGCTGAGCGCCGTGATGCGGCGGAGGACGGTGGGGTTCAGCGGCTCCTCGAAGCCCTTCACGGTCGAGACCGTCACCGAGGTGCGCCGGCGCGAGGTGAAGGTGTAGATGGCGTGCTCGTCGCCGCAGGCGGTGAGCCCGTGGGTCAACGCCAGCAGCGCGCCCTTCTCGACGTCGAGCACGCGGTGCGCGCCGATCCAGGCATCGGTCGAGAGCGAGACGTCCATCAGCACGGCCAATGACAGGTTCCGCTCCAGCGTCCGCGCCGCGGTGAAGATGCGTTCCGAGCCGATCCCGCTGGCCCGGCGGTCGGCAACCGCACGAACCAAAGCGGAGAGGTCGAGATCGTCGCCGTCGGGCTGGCCGTGCAGCACCAGCCGCTTCGGCCGCAGCGCCTCGAACTGGCGGCGGACGGCGGCGATGCGGCGCTGCATGGCGGTGTCCGGCACCCAGTCCTCGCCGTGTTTGGCGGCAGGGCCGGCATATACGCGGCAATGATCGGGCCGGTAGGCCACCTTCTTCCAGTCCCACTCCGGATAGGTGATGCCCTGGGCGAGGGCGCCGCCGTCGGCCTCGGCCGGCGCGAGGTCGAGGTCCATCTTCAGCCGCACCGCGCTGCGGCGGCGGTTCGCGCCGATGGTCAGCTCGGCGAGGTCGTCGGCCGCCTGGCGGGCGCCTTCCTCATCATCGTCATCGACCTTGCGGTTCACGTTCACCATCTCCGCGACGGCGAAGATGGTCTCGAAGCGGTGGAAGCAGAGTGGATCGCCGCGGTCGCTCTGGTCCGTCTCCCGCCTCTCGGCGCGGCGGCGTTTCGCGTCGACGGAGATGGACCGGCCCTCGGCCTCGCCGTCATCGTCGGGGGAGGAGGCGGCGGCTCCGCCATGGATGTCGCCGAAGAGCGGCACGGGCAGGAACGTGCGGTAGCCGCGCGGCGCCCTCACGTCGGAAAGGTCGACGGCGGGATCCTCGAGGGCACGCAGATAGGGATTCGCTGCATCGCGCCGTCCGCCGAGGATGGCGCGGATCGCGTCCTCGAGGCTGGCCTCGTACGGCGGCAGCGACCGCTCCGGCCGGACGGCGAGCGTGGCTTCGCGCAGGCGCCGATAATGCCGGCCGAGCCCCGGCCAGGCGGTAAGCGTCGCCCGCGTGGTCGCGACCGCGGCCCGCAGGCGATACAGGTCGGTGCGAAGAGGGTCGCCGGCGGCGTCCACGACCGGGACGGCATGGGCGAACCAGGCGGCGAGCCATTCGTAGAGCGCCTCGTTGTCCGCCCGGTCGGGAAAGACGTCGATCGTCCCCGGCAGGCGCAGTGTCGCCGCGTCGAGGATCGGCAGGCTCATCTTCTCGGTGCCGAGGCCGATCCGCTCGATGAGGCTGAGGCGGTGGCGCGAGGCGACGGGCGCGCTCTCGGCGATGCGGATTGCGCCATCGCCGCCCAGCGCCCGGTAGAGGACGCTGAGCCGCGTCCGCATCGCAGTCAGGCTCACCGCCGCCCGAGGGTGGCGCCTGTAGGTGCTGACGCCGCCGACCAGGCGGTGCCAGTGCTCGCCGACGAACTCTTCCGGCTCGAGGATCGACATCGCGCCCTCCTCAGCCGAAGGCGAGGTCGGCGACGCGGGCCAGCGCCTTCAGCACTTCGGGATCGTCGCTGAGTGGATGCAGCAGTGCCGCCTCGATGGCGATCTCCGGCTTCACGCCGTCGCGGATCAGCGTCGCGGCATAGACCAAGAGGCGGGTCGAGGCGCCTTCCTCCAGGTCCTGGCCCTTGAGGTCGCGCAGCGCGTTGGCGATGCGGACCAACGGGACGCAGCGGTCCCTTGCGAGCCCACTCTCGCGGGCGACGATCGCGGCCTCGGCCTCGGGGTCGGGAAAGTCGAACTGGATCGAGACGAAGCGCTGCCGGGTGGAGGGCTTCAGCGTCTTCAGCACGTTCTGGTAGCCAGGATTGTAGGAGGCGACGAGCATGAACTCGGCCGGCGCTTCCAGCAACTCGCCGGTGCGCTCCAGCGGCAGCACGCGGCGGTCGTCGGTGACCGGGTGCAGCACCACGGTGACGTCCTTGCGGGCCTCGACCACCTCGTCGAGATAGACGATCGCCCCCTCGCGCACAGCGCGGGTCAGCGGCCCGTCGACCCACACGGTCTCGCCGCCCTTGAGCAGGTGGCGGCCGGTAAGGTCGGCGGCGGTCAGGTCGTCATGGCAGGAGACGGTGTAGAGCGGGCGGCCGAGCCAAGCCGCCATATGGGCGACGAAGCGGGTCTTGCCGCAGCCGGTCGGCCCCTTGAGCAGCACCGGGAGCTGGTTGCGATAGGCGTGCTCGAACAGTGCGCATTCCGCACCGGAGGGCGCGTAGAAGGGCAGCGGGTCGAGCGGCGCGGGAGCCATCTTCGCAGCGGCGTCGGAAAGGGCGGGCATCGGAGGCCTCCGGGATGTTCGTGGGATCGGCGGGGGAAGCCGGGCGGCGCGGCGCCGCCCGGTCCCGGTTCATTCCGCGGGCTGGACCGCGACCTTTGCGGGCCGGGCCTTGCGCTCGCGGACCGGGCCGAACACCGACCAGAGGAACAGGATCGCCGAGATGCCGACCACTACGCCTGATCCGAGCCGCAGCCAGTAGAAGGGCGCGATCTGGTCCTGCACCTCCATGTAGGGCATGCCGAGCACGCGCTGCAGATGGACCTGGATGACGCCGGCGAAGGTGAGCGCGAAGGTCATCACCGTCATCGCCCCTGTCATCAGCCAGAAGGACAGGATGTTGAGCCCCTGGTGGTAGGGCGCCTTCCCCCTGAGATACGGCATCGCATAGGTGATCAGCGCGAGGTTCAGCATCACATAGGCGCCGAAGAAGGCGAGATGGCCGTGTGCCGCGGTGAGCTGGGTGCCGTGCGTGTAGTAGTTCACGAAGGAGAGGGTGTGCAGGAACCCCCACACCCCGGCGCCGAAGAAGGCGCCCACGGTGCAGCCGAGCGACCACAGCACAGCGGCGCGGTTGGGATGGTCCTTGCGGCCCTTGAACACCATCCGGAAGGCGAAGATCACCATGGCGAAGAAGGGAGCGATCTCCAGCGCCGAGAACACCGAGCCGACCCACTGCCAGTAACCGGGCGCACCGATCCAGTAGTAGTGGTGGCCGGTGCCGAGGAGCCCTGAGAAGAGGGCGAGGCCGACGATCGAATAGAGCCACTTCTCGACCACCTCGCGGTCGACGCCGGTGGTCTTGATCATCAGGAAGGCGAGCACGGAGGCCATCACCAGCTCCCAGACGCCCTCGACCCAGAGATGGACGATGTACCACCAGTAGAGCTTGTCGAGGCTGAGGTTTGCCGGCGCATAGAAGGCGAACAGCCAGAACAGGGCGATGCCCCACAATCCGAGCAGCAGCACGCTGGTCACCGCGGTCCGGCGTCCCTTCAGCACCGTCATCGAGACGTTGTAGAGGAAGATCAGGGCGACCACGACGATGGCGACCTTGATCCAGAGCGGCTGCTCGAGGAACTCGCGGCCCTCATGGACGCCGAGCGTGTAGCCGGCGACCGCCGACAGCGCACCGAACATCAAGAGGCCGAGCTGGACATAGGCGAGGAATGGGCTCTCGATGTCGCGCTCGGCTTCCTCCGGCACGAGGTAATAGGCGCAGCCGAAGAACCCCATCAGCAGCCAGACGATCAGCGCGTTGGTGTGGATCATCCGGATGATGTTGAAGGGCAGCAGCTCGGAGAGCACGTTCGGCAGCACATAGACGGTTCCGGCCAGCACTCCGGCGAGGATCTGGACCCCGAACAGGACCATGGCGCAGGTGAAGTACCAGTACGCCACGCGTTGGCTTGCGTATTTCATGGGTTTCCTCGCTCAGCCGGCGTCGTTGGGGGGCCACTTCTGGGTGTCGATGCGGCTCGTCCATTCCAGGAAGTCGACGAGGTCGTTGAGCTCCTGGTCGGTCAGGTGGAACTGCGGCATCTGCCGCCGGCCCTCGACGCCCGAGGGCTGCGACCGCATCCAGGCGATCAGCCCTTCGCGCGCGGCCTGCGGGTCGTCCTTGCCGCCGTAGCGGATCCAGACATTGCCGACCTCCGGCGCGAAATAGGCGCCCTCGCCGAGGATCGAGTGGCAGTTGATGCAGGAGTTCTTCTCCCACACGTGCTTGCCGCGGATGACGCTTTCGGAAAGCGTCGCCTCGTCGGTGGACGTGGTGACGATGTGCCAGTGGCTCTGGGCGGTGAGGCCCACGAACACCACGAAGAAGAAGATGGAGCCGCCATAGAAGACGTTGCGGGCGGCGGATTTGGTGAAGCGTTCGCTCATGCGGCCGCGCCCCCGTGGCTTGCGGACATTGAGAGTCTCCCTCGGCCGTGCGGATGCCGGCGCTGCTCCCTTCCTAGGGTGCGGCGAGGCGGCGAACGTTGTCGGGGAACAAACTTCCGCGCAGAGGGCGAAGCCGGCTACCGGGCGGGGATTAGCGCATGCGCGCTCGCGACGAGGGCCGCGGCGGCGCCGCGGCCCTCATATTCCCTTTGAGCGTTGTACCGAACGGCTAGGGCAGCGAGGCGGTATAGGCCCGCAACTCGTGTTCCAGATGAAGGGAGGACTGGTCCTTGCCCTGGAGTTCCGGCGCTTCCTTCCAGCCCGGCTCCACGCCGGTCATGTCCGGCAATTGGTGGGCGATACCCTTGTGGCAGTCGATGCAGGTGCGCTGCCCCGTGAGCAGATAGCGGCCATGGATCTCGGCCGCCCGGCGGGTCTGCTTGGTGAAATCCATGGCGACCGAGGAGTGGCAGTTGCGGCACTCCAGGGAATCGTTCGCCTCGAGCCGCGCCCATTCGTGCTTGGCGAGCGTCAGCCGCATGTCGAGGAACTTCTCGCGCGTCGAGATGGTGCCGAAGATCTTGCCCCAAACCTCCTTGGAGGCCTGCATCTTGCGGGCGATCTTGTCGGTCCAGTCATGCGGCACATGGCAGTCCGGACAGGTGGCGCGGACCCCGGAGCGGTTGGTGAAGTGCACCGTCGACTGCAGCTCCTGATAGACGTTGTCGCGCATCTCGTGGCAGGAGGTGCAGAATTTCTCGGTGTTGGTGATCTCCAGCGCGGTGTTGAAGCCGCCCCAGAAGATGACACCGCAGATAAAGCCGCCGAGGGTCAGGAAGCCGAGCGGAAGATAGGCGCTCGGCCGGCTGATGATCTGCCAGAAGCGCACCACGAGGCGCCAGGCGGTGAGGATGAGAGCCTTCAGCTTCCCCATCGCGCCGGCCTACTTGTTGCGGCCGACGTCGTCGGCATCGACGAAGTTGTTAGGCACCAGCGGCCGGGCGTCGGTCTGCTGGACATGGCACTCCGTGCAGAAATAGCGACGCGGCGTGACGTCGGCGAGCACCTGCCCGTCGCGGTCCTGGAAATGCGTCACGCTGATCATCGGCGCGCCCGAGCCCTCGGTGAATTCGCGCTTGTGGCAGTCGAGACACCGGTTCGCATTGAGCGTGAGCTGATAGCCGTCGATCGAATGCGGGATGATCGGCGGCTGCTCGGGATAGTTCCGCATCCGCCGCATGTCGTCGACGACCGGGCGGTCGAGCGGCGGGATCGAATTCTGCGCCATCGGGTCGGCGGTCCCGGTGAGCCGGGGCACCAGCGTCACCGTCGCCGCCTCCTGCGAGCGGGCGCCGAACACGGCGAGCGAGGAGCCGGCGCAGGCTGCAAACGCGATCAGCAGCAGCGACAGGGCGTTCAGACGGGGACGATCTTGACCGCGCATTTCTTGAAATCCGTCTGCTTGGAGATGGGATCGGTCGCGTCGAGGGTCGTCTTGTTGATGAGCTGGCTGGCGTCGAACCACGGAACGAACACCACGCCCTCGGGCATGCGGTTGCGCCCGCGGGTCTCGATCCGCGTCCGCATCTCGCCGCGGCGGGAGATGACACGGACCTCGGCGCCCTGGTTGAGGCCGCGCTTGCGCGCATCCTCGGCATGCATGAAGCAGCGTGCGCCGGGGAAGGCCTTGAACAGCTCCGGCACCCGCATGGTCATGGAGCCGGAATGCCAGTGCTCCAGCACGCGGCCGGTGACCAGCCAGAAGTCGTACTCAGCGTCCGGCACCTCGGCCGGCGGCTCGTAGGGCACGGCGATGATCTTCGCCCGGCCATCGGCATTGCCGTAGAACTCGACGCCCTTGCCGGCCTTCACATAGGGGTCGAGCCCCTCGCGATAGCGCCAGCGCGTCTCCTTGCCGTCCACCACCGGCCAGCGCAGGCCGCGCACCTGGTGATAGGTGTCGAACGGCGCGAGGTCGTGGCCATGGCCGCGCCCGAAGGCGGCATATTCCTCGAACAGCCCCTTCTGCACGTAGAAACCGAAATCCGCGGCCTCGTTGTTGGCATAGTCCGGATTGAGCTCGCTCACCGGGAAGCGATCGACGTTGCCGTTCTTGAACAGCACCTCGAACAGGCTCTTGCCGCGATAGTTCGGATTGGCGTCGAGGATGTCCGCCGGCCACACCTCGTCGGTGGTGAAGCGCTTGGAGAACTCCATCATCTGCCAGAGGTCGGAGCGCGCCTCGCCGGGCGCCTGCACCAGCTGGTGCCAGAAATGGGTGCGGCGCTCGGCATTGCCGTAGGCACCCTCCTTCTCCACCCACATCGCCGCCGGCAGGATCAGGTCGGCGGCCATGGCGGTCACCGTCGGATAGGCGTCGGAGACGACGACGAAGTTCTCCGGGTTGCGGTAGCCGGGATAGGCCTCGTGCGTGTTGTTCGGCGAGGCCTGGAGGTTGTTGTTGACCTGTATCCAATAGAAATTGAGCTTGCCGTCGCGGAGCATGCGGTCCTGCTGGACGGCATGATAGCCGGGCTTCTCCGGGATGATGCCGTGCGGGATGCGCCAGATCTCCTCGGCATGCTCGCGATGCTTCGGATTGGTCACGACCATGTCGGCCGGCAGGCGATGCGCGAAGGTTCCGACCTCGCGCGCCGTGCCGCAGGCCGAGGGCTGGCCGGTGAGCGAGAACGGGCTGTTGCCCGGCTCGGAGATCTTCCCCGTCAGCAGATGCAGGTTGTAGACGAGCTGGTTCGCCCACACGCCGCGCACATGCTGGTTGAAGCCCATGGTCCAGAGCGAGACCACCTTGCGCTTCGGGTCGGCATAGAGCTCGGCGAGCTGCTCCAGGAAGCCAGGCTCGACGCCGCTGAGCTTGGAGACCTTGTCGAGCGTGTAGTCCTTCACGAAGGCGGCGTAGGCGTCGAAGTCGATCGGCTCGGTCGCTGCCACGTCCTCGGCCTTGCGCGACGCGACCTCGCGCGGGTCGTCGTCCCGCAGCCCGTAGCCGATCTCCGTCGCCCCGCGCACGAAGGCCGCGTGGTCGCGGACGAAGTCCTTGTTGACCCGCCCCGTCGTGATGATGTGGTTGGCGATGTAGTTGAGGATGGCGAGGTCGGTGCCCGGCTTGAAGACGATCGGGATGTCGGCGAGGTCCGAGCTGCGATGGGTGAAGGTCGAGAGCACCGCCACCTTCACATGCGGATTGCCGAGGCGCCGGTCGGCGACGCGGGTCCACAGGATCGGGTGCATCTCCGCCATGTTCGAGCCCCAGAGCACGAAGGCGTCCGTGGCCTCGAAGTCGTCATAGCAGCCCATCGGCTCGTCCATGCCGAAGGTGCGCATGAAGGCATAGGCGGCCGAGGCCATGCAGTGGCGCGCATTGGGATCGAGATTGTTGGAACGCAGGCCGGCGCGCATCAGCTTGGTGGCGGTGTAGCCTTCCCAGATGGTCCATTGCCCGGAGCCGAACATGCCGACGGCGGTCGGCCCCTTCTCCTTGAGCACGCGCTTGGCCTGTTCGGCCATGACGTCGAAGGCCTCGTCCCAGCTCACCGGCGTGAACTCGCCGTCCTTGGCATAGGCGCCGTTCTTCTTGCGCAGCAGCGGCTGGGTGAGGCGGTCGCCGCCATACATGATCTTGGAGAGGAAATAGCCCTTCACGCAGTTGAGGCCGCGATTGACCTCGGCAAGCACGTCGCCATGGGTGGCGACGACGCGCCCCTCCTTGACGCCGACCATGACGCCGCAGCCGGTGCCGCAGAAGCGGCAGGGCGCCTTCGACCATTGGATCTTCAGCGCCTCGACGCCGCCGGTCACCGGCTGGGCGGTCGCCGGCAGGCTGATATTGGCGGCAAGCGCGGCGACGCCGGCGGCCTGCGCCTTGAGGATTTCGCGGCGTGACGGGCTCATGGGACAGCTCCGGGATCGTCCTGGATGTCGATCTGTTCGAAGACGAGGTTGGCGGCGAGGACACCGTCCATAAGCCCGATCGCGGCGAGGCGGGAACCGACCTCGCCCGTGCTCGCGCCTTCCAGCACGATCACGATCTTGCTGTCCTGGACGTAGTGGACCTCGGTGTCGGGCAAGGCGTCCAGCCGCTCCGCGACCTCGGCGCAGCGATGCGGGAAGGCGATCACCACCGCGCTGGATATGTGGCGGACGTCATGCATGTCCCGCCTCCATGCCTGCAGGCTCAACAGGACTCGCAGCGATGGCATCCGCCGGACAGGCGGCGATGCAGGCGCCGCAGCCGGTGCATCGATCCGCGGCAAGGCTCGGCAGCGCCGGGCCGCCAAGCCTCATCTGGAAACGGATAGCCGACTCAGGACAGGCATCGCCGCAACTCTCGCAGACGATGCCGCGGCCGGCGAAGCAGGCCTGCCCGATGATCGCGATATGCGGGAACGGCGCGACGGCGCGGTCGAAGACCGGCTCCGGGCACGCATCGGCACAGCTTCCGCAGAAGGTGCATTCGCCGGCTTTGAAGTCGACGAAGGGCTTCCGCCGGCCGTCCAGCGCGATGATCGATTGCGGGCACGCCTCGACGCAGGCGCCACAGCCCGAGCAGGCGGAGGCGATGGCCGGCTCGCGGCTCCATGGTGGGCGGACCGGATGCTCGACGACGAAGCGTCCGCTCAGGAATTTGCGCCTGTCGAGCCCGGATGCGCTCATGGCGTCACCTAATGGGCCGGTGGGCCGGGCGGCCCATAGATCAGCTGGAACATCCAGACGAGGAAGCCGTAGCCGCCGACGACACCGACGGCGAGGATCGGCCAGATGATGATGGCGAGCACGATGAAGGCGACGAGCTCCTCGCGCCGAGATGGAGGCGGAACCGCACTCCGCGCCACGTCAGGTTCTTCGGAGATGCTCGGAGCCATTGGCGGCCTCGACACGCGGAAACAGAGCCAGTTTGTATCTCTTATAAAGGACGGTAGCCCGAACCTGCGACGATGTCATCCGGATAGACCCTGATCGTGGCACGGGATCAGCTTTGCCCGTCGAGCTGCGCGCTTGTCGGACATCGATCGCCACAAAATTCGAAGCCGAGAAACGTCGCGTCGGTCGGGAGTGAGGTTCGCTTGCGGCTTTGTGATGGGACGATCCATATGAAAGTCGCCATACTATCTTTTTGATCGTCCGGAATGCCATGGATCCTCTGTCCGACGTCCTCTCCCTGCTGAAACCCCACGCCTATGTCTCGTCCGGCTTCGACGCGGGTGGTGACTGGGCGGTGCAGTTCGGCGACCAGCACACCCTCATCAAATGCTATGCGGTCGTCTCGGGAGCTTGCTGGCTCGACGTGGAGGGCACCAGCAAGCCGGTGCGCCTCGAGACCGGCGACTGTTTCGTGCTGCCGAGCGGCCGGCCGTTTCGCATGGGCAGCGACCTCAACCTGCCGGCGACGCCCGCCGGCGACATCTTTCCGCCCGCCCGTGCCGGCGGCGTGGTGACTCTGAACGGCGGCGGGGGGCTCTTCCTCGTCGGCAGTCGCTTCGGCGTCAGCGGCAACCATGCCGACATGCTGCTGGGGTTGCTGCCCCTGATCGTCCATATCGGCGGGCGCTCGGAACAGGCCGCCCTGCGCTGGGCGGTCGAGCAGATGATGACGGAATTGCGCGAGGGCCAGGCCGGCAATTCCCTGGTGCTGCAGCATCTCGCGCATCTGATGCTCGTGCAGGCTCTGCGCGTCCATCTGGAGGCCGGCGCGGGTGCAGGCGTCGGCTGGTTCTCCGCGCTCGCCGACAAGCAGCTGGGTGCCGCGATCCGGGCGATCCATGCCGATCCCGCGCATGGCTGGACCCTGCAGGAGCTCGGAGAGCGCGCGGGCATGTCGCGCTCGACCTTCGCGCTGCGGTTCCGGGAGAGCCTGGGCGAAGCGCCGATGCAATATGTGGCACGCTGGCGGATGCTGCTGGCCTGCGACCGGCTGCAGAACACCGGCGATCCCGTCGGGGTAATTGCGCTGGCGGCGGGCTATAAATCGGAAAGCGCGTTCAGCACGGCCTTCAAGCGCGTCATGGGATGTTCCCCCCGCCATTATGAGCGCAACGCCCGGGCAAGCTCCACGGAGGGCGGAACCCGCCCGCGAGACAGCGGCGGCGCATTACCGGCCGCGCCGATACGGGCGACCGGGTAGCGGCGCGCAGCCGGCCGGCGAAGCGCTCAGCCAGCGAGCGCCGCCTTCACCCTTTCCGGCAGGAACGGGTAGTGCCGCAGGCGTATGCCGCCGGTGAGGCGCGCGACGGCGTTGGCGATCGCCGGCCCGGTCGGCGGCAGCCCGACCTCGCCGATGCCGGCCGGCTTGTTCTCCGGGGTCGGCGTCACCTGCACATGGATGCGCGGCATCTCCGACATCCGCATGATGCGGTAGGTGTCGAAATTGGTCTCCTGCACCTCGCCGTTGACGATGTTGATCTGCTCGTAGAGCGCGTGGCTCGCGCCGTAGATGATCGCGCCGACAATTTGCGCCTCGATGTTGCGAGGCTGCACGGCGACGCCCGGATCTACGACGCACCAGACGTCGTGCACACGGATCTCGCCGCTCTCGCGGTCGAGCGAGACCTCGGCGACCTGGGCGCAATGCGCGCCGAAGGCATCGGTATAGGCGAGCCCGAGGGCCCGGCCCTCGCGGGGCCGCTCCCAGTGCGCCATCCGGGCCACGGCTTCGATCACCTTCTGCGCGCGCGGCTGGCCGCCCAACAGTTCGAGCCGGAAGGCCACCGGGTCGACGCCCTTGGCTGCGGCCACTTCGTCGATCGTGCATTCCACGCCGAAATTGTTCTGGCCGTAGCCGACCGCCCGCCAGAAGCCGACGTCGCGCCCATTGTCCTGCCTGATGAACTCCACGAGATGCGCGGGAACGCGATAGTTGAAGATCGTTCCGTCCGTGACCACCGTGTCGAGCCCGCCATCGCTCTTGAACATGTCCGGCATGGTGCGGGCGAAAATGGAATCGGCCACCACACGGTGGCGCCAGCCGACGATGTTGCCTGCCGCGTCGAGGCCCACCTCGACATGCTGGGCGGCGAGCGGCCGGTACTTGCCGTGCCGTACGTCGTCCTCGCGGCTCCAGACGACCTTCACCGGACGACCCTCGACCTGCTTTGCCAGCGACACCGCGTCGATGATGTAGTCCGCCTCGGCCCGCCGGCCGAAGCCGCCGCCGAGCAGGGTGGTGTGAACCTTCACCTTGTCCGGGCTCGTTCCCGCCGCCTCTGCGGCGAAGCCCTGCGTTGCCGTGGGACCCTGCGTCGGTGCCCACACCTCGACCGTGTCACCGGTGACGAGCGCGGTGGCGTTCATCGGCTCCATGGTGGCGTGGTGGACGTGATCGGTCAGATAGTCGGCGGCGATCACCCGCGATGCGCCCGCGATCGCCGCGGGCGCATCGCCCTCCGCGCGCGCCGGCACGCCGGCCTGGGCGAGATCGCGGCCGACGGCGCGGTAGGCCTCCGCCAGACGGGCACTGTCATAGCGGCGCACGCGCGAGGACGCGGTCCAGCTGACGGCCAGCACCTCCCTGGCACGGCGTACCGCATCGTAGCTCTCGCCGATGACGCCGACGCCATAGGGGAGAGGGACGATCCGGATCACGCCCTTCACGGCCTTCGCGGCGGCATCGTCGATGTTCTCCGGACGCTCGCCGGGCACCGGCGCCCGCAGAACCACGCCATGGAGCATGCCCGGCAGGTCGATATCGATGCCGAACCGGGCCGTGCCGTCGATCTTGGAGGGCACGTCGACGCGATCGACCTCGCGGCGGCCGATATAGCGCCATTGGTTTGCCGGCTTCAGGTCGGCCTCGGTCGCCTGCGGCAGCGGATCGGGCAGCGTCTGGGCCGTGGCGATCTCGCCATAGCCGAGCGAGCGGCCGCTTCGGGCATGCACGACCCGGCCGGGTTCGGTGCCGAGCTCGGCGAGCGGGACGTTCAACCGCTCGGCGGCGGCGGCCAGGAGGACCTTGCGCGTCTGCGCGCCAACGAGGCGAAGGAGCTGGTAGTAGCCGCGCATCGTCTCGCTGCCGCCGGTAAGCTGGATGCCGTAGAAGCCGGGATTGCCGTATTTCTCGGCGTCCGAAGGCGCATGCACGACGCGGACCTTCTCCCAGTCGGCGTCCATGTCCTCGGCGATGAGCAGCGGGAGCGAGGTCATCACCCCCTGCCCCATCTCGGAGGCGGGAGAGATGATGCTGACCATGCCGTCGGCCGCGATGGTCACCCACGCATTGGGCGCGAAATCGCCGGACGTCGCGCCCGCGACGGCGGAGGCCTGCGCGGGCGACGGCACGCCGCCGAAGGCCACGGCGACACCGGCTCCGCCGAGGCTGACGAGGAAGCTGCGCCGCGAGAGAGCGGTCGCGCGAGGCTTGAAAGATACCGTCATGGCTCAGCCTTCCTGCGCGGCGCGCTCGATGGCGCTGATGATCCGGTCATAGGTTCCGCACCGGCACAGATTGCCGTCCATATGCTCGACGATCTGCTCGCGGCTCGGGCGCGGCTCGCTCGCCAGGAGCGCGGCCGCCTGCATGATCTGCCCGGACTGGCAGTAGCCGCATTGCGGCGCCTGTTCGACGATCCAGGCCTTCTGGAGGGGATGGCTGGAGTCAGGGGAGAGCCCCTCGATCGTCGTCACCTGCCGCCCGGCCACGTCCTGCAGCGGCGTCTGGCACGAACGCACGGCCTCGCCATCGACATGGACCGTGCAGGCGCCGCACAGCGCGATGCCGCAACCGAACTTCGTGCCGGTGAGCTTGAGCTGGTCGCGGATGATCCACAGAAGCGGCGTATCGGGTTCGGCCGCGATCTCAACGGCGCGCCCGTTGATGGTGAATGCGGTCATGGAGACGTCTCCCTCTTCCGGCCAAAGGCTTTCGCACCGAGGATGAGCGTCACGCACCGTCAGTCATTCAACGACGACGGCTGGTCGAAGGACGTATTGACTCCCGAGTTGGCCCCGGCGTCCCTACGTACAATTCATGTCAATCAAGTAACGCTCACGGATCGGCTGTCAGCGTCACATGATAAGAACGAGGTGGCGCATGCCTATGCTGCGCCGTCTGTTTTTCCTTCGAGATCGTACGGTTCCTATCCTTGGATCAGCGCCGTAACGGCCTCGTTAACTCTGGGTAAGATGGCTCACCGCCACGACGTGTCGGTGGCGCAGGGAACTCGAAGGAATGTGGGGCCGGCACCGAACTCCGGGGCGAACATCTCGCCGCGAAGGCTGCCCGCTACAGCCACTCCGCCATCGGCCGGACGGCATAGCCGGCGCCTTCGAGCCGGCTCCGCACCGCACGTGCCATGGCCACGGCATCGGCGGTGTCGCCGTGGACGCAGACCGTGTCGGCGCGCACAGGGATGCGGGCGCCGTTGATCGAGACCACCTCGCCACTCTCGACGATGCGCAGCACGCGCTCGGCCGCGGCTCCCGCGTCGTGCAGCACGGCGCCCGGCAGCTTGCGCGAGGCGAGGTTGCCATTGTCGGCATAGGCACGGTCGGCATAGATCTCGCGCGCGACCTTCAGCCCCGCCTCCTCGCCGGCCCGCTCGGTCGGCAGGCCGGGCATGACAATGAAGATGAGGCCGGGATCCACCGCCCTGATCGCCCGCGCCACCGCCCGCGCCAGCTCCATGTCCTCGTTCGCCATGTTGCCGAGCGAGCCGTGCGTCTTCACATGGGCGAGCTTCATGCCCTGGGCATGGGCGAGCGCCTGCAGCGCGCCGATCTGGTAGATGAGCTGCTTCTCGATCTCGTCCGGCGCCTGTCCGAGGATCGGCCGCCGGCCGAAGCCCCACAGGTCCATGAAGCTCGGATGCGCGCCGCAGCCGACCCCGCGCATCTTCGCGTCGGCGAGGGTCTTCGCCATCACCAGCGGGTCGCCGGCGTGAAAGCCGCAGGCGATGTTGGCGGAGGTGACGATGTCAAGCATCGCCTCGTCGTCGCCGAGCGAATAGACACCGAAGCCCTCGCCCATGTCGCAGTTGAGGTCGATCGTCTTCATGGGAACGCTCCGGTCAGAAGGAAAGCTCGGGGTCGGTCGCCGAGCATATGCCGTCGATGAGGTTGTGGGTCAGCAGCCATTCGCTGGTGAGCGCGGCGCCGGGGCGGACGACCTCGGTCATCTGCCCGGCCATGGCCAAGATGGCCTTCTCATGCGCCAGCGCCGCCGCCTGCGCCTCCTCGGGTGTGACGGCGGCAAAGCGCAGTATGTCGCCGGGGCGGGCCTGGCCGAGGCGCCAGAGGTCCGGGCCGATCACGGTGGCGATCTTCGGGTAGCCACCGGTGGTCTGGCGGTCGGCCAGCAGCACCAATGGCCGGCCGTTGCCCGGCACCTGGACGGAGCCGTTCATGATGCCGTCCGAGACGATGTCGAAGCCGTCGGCATGCTCGATCTCCGGCCCGTCGAACTGGGCACCCATGCGGTCGGCCTTGTCGGTCACGCGGTAGTCGGACGACAGGAAGGTCTCGATGCCCTTCGCGGTGAAGAGGTCGTCCTGCGGGCCGAGCATGACGCGGACCGCCCCCTCGCCGCGCGGACGATGTGCAGGTGCCAACGTCAATAGCGGCCCGGCTGTCGCGCCGCGGACGGGGAGCCGGTCGCCGGTGCGCAAGGCCCGCCCCTCCAGCCCGCCGATCGCGGAACGGGAGTGGGTGGAGAGACTGCCGAATATCGGGACGATATCGAAGCCGCCGGCAATCGCGAGATAGCCGCGCATGCCGGCACGGGCGACGCCGATGTCGATACGGTCGCCGGGGGCGAGCTCATAAGCGCGCCAGCCCTCGGCAGCGGCGCCGTTGATGGAGAACGGCATGTCGGCGCCCGCCAGAGCCATACGCAGCGGGCCGTCTTCGACCGTCGCCGAGAGGCCGAGCATCGTGAGTTCGATGGCGGCTTCCCCGCGCGGATTGCCGACGAGGAGGTTCGCCGCCTGCAAGGCGAGGCTGTCCATGGCGCCGGAGGCGGAGATGCCGAAGCGCTGATAACCGAAGCGGCCGAAATCCTGCAGGCTGGAGAACAGGCCGGGCCGGTCGATGACGAGATGTACCGGCATCACGCCGGCTCCCATTCGGCGGCGATCTCGCCCGCCTCGGCCGCTTGGCACAGGCGCTCATACTCCCCCGCCCTTATGGGCACGAAACGGATGGTGTCGCCCGCCGCGAACAGGAACGGGCGCTCGGTGCGCGCAGGATCATAGGAGCGCACCGGCGTCTGGCCGAGCAGGTGCCAGGCCGAAGGAATCGACAGCGGCGGCGAGACGGCCGTCTGCTTGCCCCCGATGGAGACGCTACGCGGCGGCGTTCCCATCCGCGGGCCGGTACGCCGGCTGGTGTGGATCGCCTCCGGCAGGCCGCCGAGATAGGCGAAGCCCGGCGCGAAGCCGATCATGTAGACGCGATAGTCGGCGCCGCTGTGCAGGTCGATCACCTCCTGCGTGGTGAGGCCGTGCACGTGCGCGACATGATCGAGGTCGACGCCGTGCTCGCCGCCATAGAGCACCGGCACGCGCCAGATGCCCTGGGTCTCGCCGGCATCCGCCCGCGGCGGCCAGAGCGCCAGCACCTCTTCGCGCAGGCTCTCGCGCGATAGCGCCAGCGGGTCGAACAGCACCAGCAGCGAGCGATAGGTCGGCACCACCTCGCGCACACCGGCGAGCTCGCGGGCCGCCAGCGCATCCGCTAGGGCGATCACCTGCCGGTTGATGGTCTCATCGATGGCGTCGCCGAACTCGACGACAAGGCCGCTCTCCCCGGCGTCGAGCAGGCGGGGGGCGGGAGCCGGCCCGGTCATCATGCACATTCTTCCGTCACTTTACGCAGCATGGCGGGCTTCGTTTCCAGATATGTGCCAAGCGCGCCGGCTCTCCTGCGCTCCTCGCTTCCCGACGGCGGGAAAACCGTGTGCCGGCCGATCTTTGCAGCAGGCCGGCACCGCGCGCCAGCCCGAAGCCCTCGCCGCCGCCCTCACCTCGTCTCCCCGCCACTTGAGCGTTTCCGCCCAGGAATTGAGCAGAGGCTGAACAAAAATGCCACTTGAATTCCAAGGGTATACCAAGAAAGATCAGATGGTTATCGATCGGATGGCGCGAGCGAGCCCAAGTTTGGCGGGTCGGCGGGCACCGGACGGCCGATCCGCAGGGGTTCGAGGGAAGCGATGGATTACCGTCTCGACGACAGCCTGGTCCTGCCCGCCGGCCGCGGCTGGGCGGTCAAGATGAAGGCGGGGCAGCGGCTCAAGCTGACCAACCCTCACGGCACCCAGGCGGTCGACTTCTGGGCCTTCGCCGAGCGGGATATCTACGAATTCACCTCGATGGACCATTTCCGCTCGGTCCACTCGACGATCCATGTGACGAAGGACACGCCGGTAGTCAGCACCAGGCGCCAGCCGCTGGCCTCGATCGTCGAGGACACCTCCTCGGGCAAGCACGACACGCTGCTCTGCCCCTGCAATGCCGCCCTCTACCGCCAGCTCGGCGCCGAGGGCCATCACCGTTCCTGCGCGGACAACCTGCACGAAGGGCTGGCCGAGCTCGGCATCGAGCTGCCTTTCACCCCGGCCTCGGTGAACCTGTTCATGTGCGTCGCCGTGCGCGCCGACGGCTCGCTCGACCGGCTGCTGCCGGCCTCGAAGCCCGGCTCCCATGTCGTGCTGCAGGCCGAGGACGACATCGTCATGGCCTTCTCCTGCTGCCCGCAGGACATCACGCCGATCAATGGCGAGGACCGCACGCCGCACGACTGCCTGATCGACATCTATTCCCCCGTCCAGGAATCGTCCAACGCGGGGGTCGCCTGATGGACGGTGAGCCGCTGATCCGCATCCGCGACCTGCGCAAGAGCTTCGGTGCCCATGAGGTGCTGAAGGGCGTCTCCCTCGACGTGCATGCCGGCGAGGTCGTCTCGATCATCGGCGCCTCGGGCTCGGGCAAGAGCACCTTCCTGCGCTGCATCAACGTGCTGGAGAAGCCCACCGGCGGCACGATGGACTTCGGCGGCTTCCACTTCGACTATGAGCAGGGCGCCCGCCTCCAGCCCAGCGCGGCGCAGCTCTGCGAGCTGCGCGCCCGCATCGGCATGGTGTTCCAGAGCTACAATCTCTGGCCGCACATGACCGTGCTGGAGAATGTCGTCGAGGCACCGATCCGCGTGAAGGGCGAGAAGCCCGCCGAGGCACGCAACAAGGCCGAGGCGCTGCTCGCCCGCATCGGCCTCGCCGAGAAGCGCCATGCCTATCCTTCCAAGCTCTCGGGCGGCCAGCAGCAGCGCGTCGCCATCGTGCGCGCGCTCGCCATGCAGCCGCGGCTCATGCTGTTCGACGAGGTCACCTCGGCGCTCGACCCGGAACTGGTCGGCGAGGTGCTCTCGCTAATGGCGAGCCTCGCCGCCGAGGGCATGACCATGCTGCTAGTCACTCACGAGATCGGCTTCGCCCGCGAGGTCTCCAATCGGGTGATCTTCTTCGACCAGGGCGTCATCGCCGAGGACGGGCACCCGCGCGAGGTGCTGCGCCAGCCCAAGAGCGAGCGTCTGCAGCAGTTCCTGCACCGCGTGCTGCACGAGGACGCCTATCACGCCGCGCCGCTCACCGAAGGGGCCGCCCCATGATCGAGAAGATCGCCATCTGGTGGGAAGGCTTCGCCCCCTATGTGCCGGGCTTCCTGCATGCGAGCTGGCTGGTGCTGGTGCTCTCGCTGCTGGCCATATTGGTGAGCTGGGGCTGCGGGCTCCTGGCCGCGCTCGGCAAGGTCTCGCGCTTCGCCGTGCTGCGCAAGGCGAGCGAATTCTACATCTGGTTCATCCGCGGCACGCCGACGCTGATTCAGATCTTCATCATCTATTTCGGCCTGCCGCAGCTGGGGCTTCGGCTCTCGCCCTTCGTCGCCGGCGTGGTCGCGCTCGGCTTCAATGGCGGCGCCTATGTCGCCGAGATCGTGCGCGCCGGCCTCTCCGCCATCCCCAAGGGGCAGACGGAATCGGCGCAGGCGCTCGGCATGGGCCGCTGGCAGATGATGACCCGCATCATCCTGCCCCAGGTCTTCCGGGTGATCCTGCCGCCGGTGACCAACGAGGCGATCACCATGGTGAAGAACACCTCGCTGCTCTCCACCATCACCGTGGTCGAGCTGACGCTCTACTCGCAGACCATCATCGCCACCACCTTCCGCCCTTTCGAATTCTACATCGCGACCGCGCTCATCTACCTGGTGATGACCTCGCTCATCTCGCAGGCGGCTGGCCGTGCCGAGCGCTACTACGCCCGCTCGCTGTAAGAGGAAGACAAGATGAGCGTCCTGCCCATCGACTCGCTGGAAACCCCACGCTTCTGCGGCGTGCCGACCTTCATGCGCCTGCCGCAGGCGACGACGCTGAAGGGCCTCGACGCCGCGATCATCGGCCTGCCGTCGGATTCCGGCGCACCCTTCCGCACCGGCGCACGCTTCGCGCCTAATGCCGTGCGCGCCATGTCGATCATGCTGCGGCCGATCAACCCGTACCGGAACGTCAATGTCTTCGAGCGGCTCGCCTGCGCCGATGCCGGGGATGCGGCGGTCGTGCCCGGCTATGAGATCGAGTCGCTTGAGCGGCTGGAGCTGGCGGTACGCGCGGTGGTCGATGCCGGCGTGACGCCGTTCGGCATAGGCGGCGATCATTCGGTGACGCTGGCGGGGCTGCGCGCGGTGGCGGCCAAGCACGGGCCGCTGGCGCTCATCCAGTTCGATTCCCACTCCGACACCTGGGACAAGTACTTCGCCGGCCAGCGCTACAGCGCCGGCACGCCGTTCCGCCGCGCGGTGGAGGAAGGCATCGTCGATCCCTCGCGCTCGATCCAGGTCGGCCTGCGCGGCTCGCTGTTCAAGCCGGACGACGTCAGCCAGTCGGTCGAGCTCGGCTTCGAGGTCGTCACCACCGACGCCATGTTCGAGATGGGCATCCCGGCCCTCGCCGCCCGCATCGCCGAGCGCACCGGCGGGCACAAGGCCTATCTCACCTTCGACCTCGACTTCGTCGACCCGGCCTATGCGCCCGCGGTGGAGACGCCGGAGGCCGGCGGCCCCAGCGCGCGCGAGGCGCTGGACCTCCTGCGACGGATCGAAGGCGTCAACCTCGTCGGCGCCGACGTGGTCGAGCTCTGCCCGCCCTATGACGGCCCGGGGCAGATCTCGGCGCTGCTCGCCGCGACCGTCATGGCCGAGCTTCTGGCGCTGAAGGCGAGCACGAAATCCTGAAGGCGGCGCGGCGCGCGCCTCTCAAGAGCGGACCGGTGCCGCCCCCGGCGGCCCGTTGAAGACCAAGGACCAGCAGACGACAGAGGGGATAAAACAATGCGTCTGAATCTTCTTCCCGTGCTTGCCGCCGCTCTCGTCGGCGGCCTCGTCACCGGCGGGCTCTCCGCCCCGGCGAGCGCCCAGCAGCTCGAACTCGTCAAGCCCGGCGCGCTGCTCGTCGCCACCGAGGGCACCTACCCGCCCTTCTCCATGCGCACGCCGGACGGCCAGCTCGACGGGCTGGAAATCCGCGTCGCCAAGGAGATCGCGCGGCGACTGAACCTCACCTATGAGCCGGTCGTCATCAAATGGGAGGCGCTGCTCGTCGGCCTCGCCGCCGACCAGTACGACTTCGCCTCCGCCGCCATGGACATCACCGCCGAGCGCCAGAAGCAGGTGATGTTCGCCGATGGCTGGCTGGAATCGGGCGGCCGCGTCGTCACCCAGAAGGGCTCGCCGATCAAGACGCCGGCCGACATCAAGGGCAAGACCGTCGGCGTGCTGGTCTCCTCCACCTGGCAGAAGCTGGCCGAGGAGCGCGGCGCGACGGTGAAGGCCTACAAGGCCGAATCCGATGCCATCCAAGACCTGGTGAACGGGCAGATCGACGCGGTGATCACCGACTCCATCGCCGCCGCCTACACCATCGAGGCGTCCAAGCTGCCGCTGGTGATGGTCGACGACTATCTCAGCCACATCCAGAAGGGCTTCCCCTTCAAGAAGGGCAAGCCGAACCTGGTCAAGGCGGTGAACAAGGCGCTGGCGGACATGATCGCCGACGGCACCTATGCCAAGCTCACCACTCCCCTGATCGGCTACTCGCCCGCCCCCAAGGACCCGATCAAGACGATCTTCTGATCGTCCCGCCGTCCGGCCGCGCCACCTCGCGGCCGGACTTCATTTTTGCTGCAGAGACCCGACCGCAGAGTTTCGAATGTCCGTTCCCGTCCGACGCAAGGCCGTCGCCGCTCCGCCCGAGGAGCGCGAGGAAAGCCTCAGCCAGATGGCCTACAACGCCCTGCTGGACCAGCTGATCCGGCGCGAGATCGCGGTCGGCTCGGTGCTGCAGGAGCGTCGCCTCGCCGAGGCGCTCGACATCTCCCGCACCCCGGTACGCGATGCGTTGAACCGGCTGGAGAGCGAAGGCTTCATCACCCGCAAGCCGGGCGGCGTGCTGGTGGTGAAGGAGTTCTCCACCCGCGAGCTGATCGAGACGCTGCATGTGCGCCAGATCCTGGAGACCGAAGGCGCGCGCCTCGCCACGGGCCGCATTCCCGTCGCCGAGCTCGACGAGGTCGAGGCCGAGATCCGCGCCCTGCTCGCCGCTCCCGCGCCGAACGCCGAGCGCGACTGGGAGATCGACAGCCGCTTCCACTCCATGATAGCCGCCCGCAGCGGCAATGCGGTGCTCGCCAAGCACATCCACGACCTGCGGCTGAAGACGCACATGTTCAACATGGACCGCGTGCCCGAACGCTTCGAGATCGGCCACCGGGAGCATCTTTCCATCATCGATGCGCTACGCCGGGAGGACCGCGAGGCCGCCCGTGCCGGCCTCTACGCCCATATCGAGAACGTAAAGCTGAGCATCATCGAGAAGCTCCGCGCCATCTGAGGAACGACCATGGCTGAGAAGATCAACGAGACCACGCGCGGCGTGTACATCATCGCGCCAACGCCTTTCACCGAGACGGGCGAGGTCGATTTCACCAGCACGGATTCGCTGATCGATTTCTATTTCGAGACCGGCGTGACCGGCATGACCATCCTCGGCGTGCTCGGCGAAGCCTCCAAGCTCTCCCCGACGGAGTCGCGCGCCTTCCTCGAGCACGTCATGAAGCGTGTTGACGGCCGCAAGCCCGTCGTGGTCGGCGCCTCCAACCCCGGCACGGACAATCTCGTGCGCTTCGCCAAGCAGGCGATGGACCTCGGTGCCGCCGGCCTGATGATCGCGCCGCAGCCCTTCCTGAAGACCGACGACCAGGTCTTCGGCTACTGGGCGGAAGTGCTCACACGCCTCGGGCCGGACATCCCGGTCTGCTACCAGGACTATCCGCAGACCAGCAACACGGTGAGCTCGGTCGCGGTGCTGCACCGGCTGATCGACGCCTTCCCGAACTTCGTCATGCTCAAGCACGAGGAAGGCTCCGGCCTGCCGAAGATCACCAAGATGCGCGAGCGCTCCGACAAGGGCGAGGGCCGGCGCGTCTCCATCCTCGTCGGCAATGGCGGGCTCTACCTGCCGCAGGAACTGCGCCGCGGCGTCGACGGCGCCATGACCGGCTTCGCCTACCCCGAGATGCTGGTCGGCGTGGTCGAGAAGTTCCATGCCGGCGATGTCGAGGGCGCCGAGGACCTGTTCGACACCTATCTGCCGATCCTGCGCCATGAGCAGCAGCTCGGCTTCGGCCTCGCCATCCGCAAGGAGGTGCTGAAGCGCCGGGGCATCATTGCCTGCTCGGACACGCGTCATCCCGGCCCGAAGCTCACCGCCCGCGACCATCAGGAGCTGGGCGAGCTGATGAGCCGCCTCACCGCCAAGCTGCATGGGTGATCGGCGATGGATCTCGGACTGAAGGGCCGCACCGCGCTGGTGCTCGGCGCCAATCGGGGCCTTGGCAACGCCATCGCCCGCACATTGGCCAAGGAAGGCGCGGCGGTCATCCTCGCCGGCCGCAACGAAACCTCTCTTAAGGAAGAAGCCGCCGCCATC
This sequence comes from Xanthobacteraceae bacterium, assembly GCA_029239875.1. Taxonomy (GTDB): domain Bacteria; phylum Pseudomonadota; class Alphaproteobacteria; order Rhizobiales; family Xanthobacteraceae; genus Ancylobacter. Next base: position 41,339 of record JARBUD010000008.1, read on the forward strand.
CGCAGCGAGGGCGGCGATGCCTGCATCCAGAAGCTGGACCTCGGCGAGCGCGCCTCGGTGCTGGCGGCGCTCGAGGTGCTCGACGGCGAGACGATCGACATCCTCGTCAACAATTCCGGCGGCCCGCCGCCGGGACCGGTCGCTGCCGTGACGCCCGACGTGTGGAGCGCGCAATTCGAGACGATGGTCAGCGCCATCTTCCTCGTCACCTCGCGCCTGCTGCCGGGCATGCGCGCGAGAAAGTTCGGCCGCATCGTCAACATCGCCTCCTCCGGCGTCACCCAGCCGATCCCGAACCTCGGCATCTCCAACGCGCTGCGCGCCTCCATCATCGGCTGGGCCAAGACGCTGGCCGCCGAAGTGGCGGCGGACGGCGTGACGGTGAACTCGGTGCTGCCCGGCCGCATCCACACCCAGCGCACCGACCAGCTCGATGCCGCCAATGCTGCCCGCAGCGGCCAGAGCGTCGAGCAGGTGTCGGCCGCCTCCCGCGCGACCATTCCGATGGGGCGCTACGGCACGCCGCAGGAATTCGCCGACGTGGTGGCTTTCCTCGCCAGCGAGAGGGCGGGCTACGTCACCGGCTCGACGCTGCGCGTCGACGGCGGGTCCATCCGCAGCATCTGACGAAGGCCCGATCTTGAGTTCGCTCTGCCTCATCCTCCAGCGCATCCATGACGCCGGCGTCGAGCATCTCCTCGCCGCCGGCCACGAGGCGCGGCTTGCCGCCTCGCTGGAGCCCGAGGCGCTGCTCGCGGAGATCGCCCCCGCCCGCGCCGTGCTGACCCGCGACGCGCGCGTCGACGGGCCACTGATGGACGCGGCACCGCATCTCAAGGTGATCGGCGTGCACGGCGCCGGCGTCGACAACGTCGACATCGCTGCCGCCACCGCGCGCGGCATCCCGGTGGTCAACACGCCCGGCGCCAATGCCCGCTCGGTGGCCGAGCACGCGCTGGCGCTGGCGTTCCACCTCGCCAAGGCGCTTGGCCCCGGCGAGCGCGCCGCTCGCGCCAGCGACGGCGCGTTCAAGTACCGCGCGCGACTGATGGAGCTCGACGGCGCCGTTTTCGGCCTCGTCGGCTTCGGCGCCATCGGCCGCGAGACCGGCCGCCTCGCCCGCGCGCTCGGCATGGAGGTGATCATCTGGACCCGCCGCCCGGACGATCCCGCGGTCACGGCGGCCGGCCTCACCCATGTCGCCGACCTGAACGAACTGCTCGCCCGCGCGGACATCGTCTCGCTGCACCTGCCGGGCGGGGCGCAGACGCGCCATCTGATCGGTGCATCTGAGCTAGCCCGCATGAAGCAGACGGCCTACCTGATCAACACCGCTCGCGGCACGATCATCGACGAAGTCGCCCTGATCGAAGCGCTCCGCGAGGGCCGGATTGCCGGCGCCGGGCTCGACGTGTTCGAGACCGAGCCGATGCCGCCCTCCTCGCCGCTCATCGGCTTCGACAATGTCGTGCTCACCCCGCATGTCGGCGGCTCGACGCAGGCCTCGCTCCGGCGCACCGCGATCGCCCTCGTCGCGCAGGTGAACGACGTCCTCGCCGGCCACCGCCCGGCCCATCTCGTCAATCCCGAGGTCTGGTCGGTCCCTACGATCGCAGGGGTCGGCGCATGAGCGCGCTCACCAGGGCCATCGCCCTCACCGAACGGCTCTTCGAGGAATTGCGCGCCCACACCACCGATGAGCCGGGCATCACCCGCGCCGCCTATGGCGAGGGCGAAGAGTTCGCCCATGCGGTGGTCCGGCGCGTCGGCCGCGAGCTCGGCTTGAACAAAGCCATCGACGCCGCCGGCAATCTCTATCTGACGCTGGAAGGCGAGGACCCGACGCTCCCCGGCTGGATCATCGGCTCGCATATCGACAGCGTGCCGCATGGCGGCAATTACGACGGCGCCGCCGGCGTGCTCGCCGGGCTCGCCGTGGTGCATGCGCTGCGCACGGAAGCCCGGCGGCTCGCGCGCAACCTCACCGTGATGGTCATCCGCGCCGAGGAGAGCACCTGGTTTCCGGTCTCCTATCTCGGCAGCCGTGCCGCCTTCGGCATCCTGCCGGTCGAGGCGCTGGAGACGCGCCGCGCCGACACCGGCCTGACGTTGCGCGAGCACATGGCGGCGCTCGGCTTCGATCCGGATGCGGTGGCGCGCGGCGAGGCCTATCTCGCCCCCGCCCGCATCCACGGCTTCATCGAGGTGCATATCGAGCAGGGGCCGGTGCTGGAGCGCGAGGACGCGCCCATCGGCCTCGTCACCGGCATTGCCGGCTCGTTCCGCTACCGCAAGGGCCGCGTGCTCGGCCAGTACGGCCATTCCGGCGCCGTGCCGCGCGCCTATCGGCAGGACGCGGTGATCGGCTTCGCCGACCTCGTGGCGGCGCTGGAGACGACCTGGGACGGGCTGGAGCGCGACGGGAAACGCGCCACCATCACCTTCGGCGAAGTCGGCACCGATCCCACCCAGCATGCCTTCTCCAAGGTGCCCGGCGAGGTCGGCTTCTGTCTCGACGTGCGCAGCGAGAGCCCCGCGGTGCTGGAGCGCGTCCACACCGAGCTTTTCGCCCATGCCGCCATCATCGAGCAGCGGCGCGGCGTCCACTTTGACTTCGGCGAGAAGACCGGCAGCACGCCCGCCATCCTCGACGCCGGCCAGCGCACCGGGCTGAAGGCGGCAGCCGCCTGCGAGGGCATCCGCGCCATCGAGATGCCGAGCGGCGCCGGCCACGACACGGCGACCTTCGCCGGGCGCGGCGTGCCCGCGAGCCTCATCTTCGTGCGCAACCAGAACGGCAGCCACAACCCGCACGAGGCGATGCGGATCGAGGACTTCGCCTGCGCGGTGCGAACGCTGCTGGCGTTCCTGCGGGTCTAGCCGAATACGGGCGGAAGGAGCCTGATCGGCTATTCTTTCGCCCGCAGCCGGGCCAGCGTCGTCTCCATGCCCTGCCGTATCGCCGCATAGAAATCGGCCATTTCCGCGAGACGATCGCGTGCCCCGTCCGATCGGACGCCGCGTGCGCCGGAGCGCATCAGCCCCGCCAGCGCATCGAGCAGGCGGTTCTGCTCGGCCAGCATCGCCGCGTAATTGTCGGACACGCCATAGAGCGCCCGCTTGCTGCCGCGCACGCCGTGGCGATGCGCCAGCGTGTATTTCTCCAGCAGCCGCGCGGCGACGCTGGCGCTGCTCTTGCTGATCTCCAGCCCCTCGGCGATGGCATCGAGGCTCACCGGCTCGGCATTGACGAGCAGGAAGCCGTAGAGCCGCGCCGCCGTCTGCGGCACCCCCCAGGGCACCAGCAGCCGGGCGGTGTCCTCGATGAAGCGGCGCTCGGCGGTGGTCAGTCCGTGATTTGCTTTATTCGGCATATATCGAATATACTGTCGTTCATAAGATGCGTCCATGAGAACGCGTTCACGGAGGACAATCCCATGTCCACCACATCATCCACCGCATCGCTCGCCACCCCGTCCACGACATCCGCGGCCCGCACGCGCGCCTTCGCCCGCGTGATCGGCCCCTGGCTCGTCATCGTTCCCGCCCTCGTCATGCTGCGCGAGCCGGAGATGGGCACCATCGCCGCCGCCTTCTTCTCCAATCCCGCCCTGGTCTGGTTCGCCGGCGGGCTGATGCTGTTCGGCGGCCTGCTGATCATCGCCCTCCACCCCTACTGGTCGAGCCTCGCCGCCATCATCATCTCGGCCTTCGGCTGGCTGCTCGTCTTGCGCGCCGTCGCGGTGCTCGCCATGCCCACGATGTTCGAGCACGCGGCCACGGCCTCGGCCGGCGCGGCGGTGCCGGTGCGGCTGATCTTCGGCCTCCTGGTCGTGGCCGGGGTCTACCTCACCTATGTCGGCTGGCTCGCCCGGCCGGCGACCGACTGAGGCGCTCCATGATCTCCTATCTCCTCCAGTTCATGGCCTGGACCGTCTTCATGGCGGTGCTGGTGCTGCTGCCGGCGGGGACGCTCGACTATCCCGGCGGCTGGGCCTTCATCGTCCTGTTCGCCGTCGGCGGTCTCGCCATGGTGCTGTGGCTGGGGAAATACAGTCCGTCGCTGTTGCGCGAGCGCATGTCCGCGCCCTGGCAGCGCGAGCAGAAGGGCTGGGACAAGGTCTGGCTGACCGCCTTCATGCTCGCCTTCCTGGCCTGGCTCGTCTTCATGGCCTGGGACGCCGGCCGTACCCGCTTCATCGCCATGCCGGTCTGGCTGCAGGTGGTCGGCTTCCTGATCGCGCTGCTCTACATGGCCGGCGTCTGGTGGACGTTTCGCGAAAACGCCTTCGCCGCGCCGGTGGTGAAGATCCAGGAGGGCCAGAAGGTGATCGACACCGGGCCCTACGCCTATGTCCGCCACCCTATGTATACGAGCGCGCTGCTGTTCTTCGTCAGCCTGCCGCTGATCCTCGGCTCATGGTGGGGGCTGCTGCTCGCCGTGCCCTTCATCCTCGGCGTCGCCTGGCGCGCGGTGCATGAGGAGGAAGCCCTGCGGGCGGGCCTTCCGGGCTACGACGCCTATGCCGCGCGGGTGCGCTACCGTTTCGTGCCGATGGTCTGGTAGCGGCACCGCGCGAGGAGCCCGGCCGACGAAACGTCACGCTCGGCTGGGGGGCGGAAGCCGCGCCGCCCGCCGACCGGGCCGCCGGCACTCTCCATGACCGAGGTTTCCACCGCGCGTCGGAATATTTCCGTTCGTTTCCATGGCCCGTCGCCGATCGCACGACACATGGAAACATGACGGACATATTCGGACCAATGGCGGACAACGGCGCATCGGAATCCTCGTGCAATTCGAGGCAACCGAGGTGTCCGCCCGTGAAAACCGTTCCCGCCCTGATCGCGGCAACCCTGCTCGGCCTGCTCGCCGCCACGGCGGTGCCCGCCGCCGAGGATGGCAAGACGCAGACCCACCGCGCCGGCGAGGTGCACAAGGACGACCTCACGCCGAAGTCCGGCGAGACGCAGCTCGCCATCTGCGAGGCCCCGCGCCTGCCCGGCCCGCTGGAGCTGGCGAGCCGGCTCGATGCCTACGAGACCTTCCTCGGCATCCGCCCGACACAGTCCGAGGCCTGGCGCGACTACACCGACGCGCTGCAGGCGATGGCGCTCGGGCCGGATGCCGAGCGGCGCGAGCTGCCCGTCTCCGTCGTCGCCGACAGCGATGCGCTCGGCCAGTCGGCCACGCTGGCCGGCGCGGTGATCGACGCGGGCGAGCGCGCCACGCGCCTGCTTGCCAGCATCGATACGCTGCGCGCCGCGCTGAGCGAGGCACAGAAGACCCGCCTGAACGAGGCCGGCGCGCTGTTCCCGCCCAAATGCGCCGGCACCCTCGCCGAGGCCGGCACGCCGGCCAAGGACGTCCTGGCACACTGACCCGAGAAGATGAGCCGAACGACCATGAGCTTCGTCGACCAGATCTCCTTCCTCGCCAACTGGGCGGGCGATCCGCTGCGGGTCGGCGCCATCGCCCCTTCCGGCCGCAGCCTTGCCGACATCATCACCCGCGGCATCTCCCCCGCCGATGCGCCGGTGATCGAGCTCGGCGCCGGCACCGGCGCCTTCACCCGCGCGCTGATCGCCCGCGGCGTGCCCGAGGACCGGCTGGTGCTGATCGAGCTCGGCACCGATTTCGCCCGCACGCTGAAGCGGCGTTATCCGGAGGCGAGCGTCCTGCAGATCAACGCCGCCGAGCTCGCCAATATGGAGTTGCTCGGTTCCGAGAGGGCCGGCGCAGTGGTCAGCGGCCTGCCGCTGCTCTCCTTCCCGCAGATCGCCGTGGTGCGCATCCTGAAAGGCGCCTTCGCCCATCTGCGCGAGGATGGCGGTTTCTACCAGTTCACCTACGGCCCCGCCTGCCCGGTGCCGCGCGCGGTGCTGGAACGCTTCGGGCTGCGGGCAACGAAGGTCGGGCGCACGCTCGCCAACCTGCCGCCGGCGAGCGTGTACCGCATCTCGCGCCGTCCCGGCGAGGCGCTGCGGTTCTGACGAGCTTCAGGGAAACCGCCAGAAATCCGCCGGAAACAAATGGCCGATTGACTGCCGGGCCCTCGATCGAGGGATTGGCAGCCAAGGGACAGCGATGGCGACGCCCACCATACTGGTCGTCGACGACGACGCCGGCATACGCAGCCTGGTCAGCGAGAGCCTGAGCATGCACGGCTTCTCGGTGCTGGAGGCGCGCGACACTCGCGCCATGGACCGCGCGCTCGCCGCTAACGAGGTCGACCTCATCATCCTCGACGTGCTGATGCCCGGCGAGGACGGCATCTCCGCCTGCCGGCGCCTCGCCGGCCGTGCCGGTCCGCCGGTGGTGATGCTGAGCGCCATGGACGAGCCGACCGACCGCGTGGTCGGGCTGGAGCTCGGCGCCGACTATTACCTCGGCAAGCCCTGCGACCCGCGCGAACTGCTCGCCGTGGTGCGGGCGACGCTGCGCCGGCGCGGCGCCGACGAGGACACCGACCGCCGCGCCCGCTACCGCTTCCTCGGCTGGACCGTCGATTTCGCCGCCTATGAGCTGCGCGACGGCGCCGGCGCGGTGGTGCATCTCACCGACGGCGAGTTCGCCGTGCTGCGCAGCTTCGTGCAGCGCCCCCGCCGCGTGCTCACCCGCGACCAGCTGCTGGAAGCCGCGCGCGGGCCGGATTCGGAAGCGCTCGACCGCGCCGTCGACGTGCAGGTCAGCCGGCTGCGGCGCAAGCTGCGCGCCGACAGCGACCTCATCCGCACCATCCGCAACGAGGGCTACATGTTCGTGCCGGCGGTGCAGAAGCTATGATGGGCCGGCTGGGACGCTCCTTCCCCGTCCTGCGCCGGGCGCCGCTCGCCGCCCGGATGAGCATCCTGCTCATCATCGTCGTCGCCGCCGTACAGCTCATCAATCTGGCGCTGGTGGTGCTGGTGCCGCCGCCGACGGAGGAGACCTATTCCGCCGCCCAGTTCGCCGCCGCGCTGAAGGGCGAGGATGCCGGCACGCATTTCAGCCTGCGCCGCTTCGACGACGGCGAGATGCGCCCGCAGCATCCCGCGCTCGTGCCCATCCGCGACCAGCTCGCCGCCTATCTCGGCGTGAAGCCGGAGGAACTGCGTGTCGAGGTCGCCGGCGCCGCGCCGGATGCGCCGCGGCAGGACAAGGGGCTGCTCGACGGCAGCGTGATCCTGAAATTCGCCAGCCTGGAGGCGTCGAGCTTCGACGGCCAGAAGGCGCTGTTCCAGGGGCTGTTCAAGGTCGGGCTGCGCCAGGGCGACGGCTCCTGGCTGGTCGCCCGCCCGACCGGCGCGCTGCACGCGCTGTGGAAGCAGCGGGCGCTGCTCTGGCTGCTCAGCACCATCGTCGTCGCCATCCCCTGCGCCTATCTCGTGGCCCACAAGCTGGCCGAGCCGATCCGCCGCTTCGGCGCCGCCGCCGAGGAGCTCGGCCGCAATCCCGGCGCGCCGCCGATCGACACCAGCGGCCCGAAGGAGATCGCTGCCGCCGCCAGCGCCTTCAACGACATGCAGCGCCGCCTCAACCGCTATGTCGACGACCGCGTGATGATGATGGGCGCCATCGCCCACGACCTGCGCACGCCGCTGATGCGCCTCGCCTTCCGGCTGGAGGAGGCACCGCCCACCCTCGCCGGCAAGGCGCGCGAGGACATCGACGAGATGAAGGCGATGCTCGCCGCCGTGCTCTCCTATGTGCGCAGCGTGCAGAGCGAACGGCCGCGCGAGCGCCACGACCTGCGCTCGCTGGTGCTCAGCATCGCCGACGAGCTGGCCGATCTCGGCCATGACGTCAGCGTCGAGGACGGCGACGACGTCGTGGTGACCGGCGACGGGCTCGGGCTCAAGAGCCTGTTCGCCAATGTCATCGGCAACGCCGCCAAATATGGCGGCAGTGCCCGCGTGCGGCTGGCAGCCGAGGCCGGCCACGTCACCGTCATCGTCGACGATGACGGCCCTGGCCTGCCGGCGGACGAGCTGGAGCGCGTGTTCGAGCCGTTCTACCGCCATGAGAGCTCGCGCAACCGGGCGACCGGCGGCGTCGGGCTGGGGCTCGCCACGGCCCGCTCAGTGGCGATCGCCCATGGCGGCAGCATCCGGCTGGACAACCGCGCCAATGGCGGCCTGCGCGCCACCGTCGTGCTGCCGCTGGTACCGGTAGTGGAACGCGAGACGGTCGACGCGTGCGGCTGCTCGATCTCCTCGCTGCTTCCGCGTGCGGGACGCGAGCCGCACACGGCGTGAGCCTCAGCCCCCCGCCGCCTCTTTCGCCCGCGTGCGCTCGAGAAAGCCGATCAGCGAGACGCTGGCGCCGAGGATGTGCTCGCGGGTGAGCCGGGCGGCCTCGTCGGCGTCGCGGGCGATGCAGGCCTCCAATATGCCCTGGTGCTCGCGGCGCGCGCGCGCCATGCCGTCGGTCAGCACCAGCTGGGCGCGCAGATAGCGGTCGACGCGGTCGAGCGCGGCGCTGATGGTCTGCAGGTAGTAAGGCCGGGCCGCCGGCTCGTAGAGCGAATAGTGGAAGCTGCGGTTGAGCTCGCCCCAATGCGAGGAATCCGGCTCCGTGGAGAACGCATCGGCGAAGCGCTTCGCATTCTCCAGACCGTCGTCGGAGATGCGCTCTACCGAATAGCGCAGGATTTCCGGCTCCAGCAGGGCACGGAACTCGAAGATCTCGCGGATTTCGTCGGTCGAGAGCGTGGTGACCACGGCGCCGCGATAGCGCTGCGTCGACACCAGGCCCTGCTCCTCGAGACGCGTCAGCGCCTCGCGCACCGGGATACGGCTGACGTTGAACAGGCGGGCGATGTGGTCCTGCCGAAGGGTCTGGCCCTCGGCGATGTCGCCCTTGGCGATGGCTTCGCGCAGCGCGTCGAAGATGACGTCCGACGCGGACGCCATCTGCGCGATGTCCGTTGCCTTAACCTTCACCTCGTCTCCCTCCCGGCTGTGCGGCCGACGGGCTTTAAGAGCCCGATTCGTCGCCGGCAAGTCCTTTGGCAGCTTGCAGTTTCGGTGGCCACCGCGCCAGAGCCGGGACCGCCCAACAAATTCGCACGGATGCTGAAAAAAGGATATTGAAACTTGGATCCAAAAATCGGAAGCTCCTCTCCGTCGCCGGACGACGCCTTCTCGCAGCGGTGCCGCCGGCCACTAACAGCAAACACCTTCCTCAGAGGAGAGCCGTTATGGCTAAGGGAATCGGCATTCTCGCCGCGGCGGCGCTGACGCTCGCCGCTGCCATGCCTGCGCAGGCTGACAAGCTCGACGACATCATCGCCTCCGGCACGCTGCGCTGCGCCGTGGTGCTGGACTTCCCGCCCATGGGATCGCGCGACGCCAGCAACAACCCGATCGGCTTCGACGTCGACTACTGCAACGACCTCGCCAAGGTGCTGGGCGTGAAGGCGGAGATCGTCGAGACCCCGTTCCCCGACCGCATCCCGGCCCTCGTCTCCGGCCGCGTCGACGTCGGCGTCGCCTCGACCTCCGACACGCTGGAGCGCGCCAAGACCGCCGGCTTCACCATCCCCTACTTCGCCTTCAAGATGGTGGTGCTGACCAAGGACGGGCTCGGCATCAAGGATTATGACAGCCTGAAGGGCAAGAAGACCGGCTCGGTCTCCGGCACCTTCGAGGCGCTGGCGCTGGAGAAGGACGTGAAGGCCTGGGGCACCGGCTCCTTCCGCGGCTACCAGACCCAGGCCGACGTGTTCCTGGCTCTGGCCCAGGGCCAGATCGAGGCCACCGTCGTCACCTCCACCGTCGCCGCGGCGATCGTGAAGGAAGGCAAGTACAAGGGCCTGATGATGGGCGGCGACGCCCCCTACGACATCGACTACGTCGCGCTGATCGCGCTGCGCAACGAGCAGGGCCTGATCAACTACCTCAACCTGTTCATCAACCAGCAGGTCCGCACCGGCCGCTACAAGGCGCTCTACGAGAAGTGGGTCGGCCTCGGCGAAGCGCCGAACCTGACCGTGCCCGGCGTCTATCGCTGAGCGACGCGACCGGATGAAGCGAGGCGGTCCGGGTGCAACCCAGACCGCCTCCCCTGCCAGAACGACCTCATCCTGAGGTGCGAGCGCAGCGAGCCTCGAAGGATGCTCGCTCAAGTGCACCCGGGCCAGCATCCTTCGAGGCCCGGCCTATGGCCGGGCACCTCAGGATGAGGTCCATCGGGGTGGGACCTTACTTTTTGTCGGCCGGGGCTTCCGGCTGACATTTTCTAGGATGTTGCAGATTTCCGGCCACCCACCGGGTGGCGCCGCGCGAAGCGACGGACGAAGGCATGCACTACACCTTCCATTGGCTGCCGGCCTTCCGCGCCCTGCCCGATATGTTGTGGGGGGCGCTGGTGACGCTGGAGATCGCCGTGCTCTCCATGCTGCTCGGCGTGTTCTTCGCCGTGCTGCTGGCGGTGGCCGGCGGCTCGCAGTACCGCGTCCTGCGGGCCGCGGCCTCGACCTGGGTCGAGCTCGCCCGCAACACCCCGGCCCTGTTCCAGATCTACATGGCCTATTTCGGCCTCGGCTCGCTCGGCATCCATCTCGACAGTTTTCCGGCGCTGCTGGCCGGCATCACCTTCAACAATGCCGGCTATCTCGCCGAGACCTTCCGCGGCGGCCTGCGCGCCGTGCCGCCGACGCAGATCCGCGCCGCCCGCTCGCTCGGCATGGGGCAGATCCAGGCGTTCCGGCTGATCGTGCTGCCGCAGATGTTCCGCGTCGTGTTCTACCCGATGACCAACCAGATGGTCTGGGCGATCCTGATGACCTCGCTCGGCGTCATCGTCGGCCTCAACAACGACCTCACCGGCGTGACGCAGGAGCTGAACGTGCGCTCCTTCCGCACCTTCGAATATTTCGCCCTGGCGGCCGTGATCTACTATCTGCTCGCCAAGTTCGTCACCCTGTCGGCCCGCCTGATGGCGTGGCGGCTGTTCCGCTACTGAGGAGGGCGCGCAGATGTTCTCCTCGCTTCTCGACACCTCGTTCTCGCTGAACGACCTCTTGTTCATGCTGAAGGGCGCCGGCGTCACGCTGATGATCACCGCCTGGGCGGTGCTGGGCGGCACGCTGCTCGGCGTTGCCTTCGGCGTCGTCCGCGCGGTCTCGCCCTGGTGGATCAACGCCCCGATCGGCGCCGTGCTCGACGTGTTCCGCTCGGTGCCGCTGCTGATCCAGCTCGTATTGGCGAACTCGTTCAAGACCATCATCGGCATCACCTGGGCGCCGTTCACGGTCAGCTGCGTGGTGCTGGCGCTCTACATGTCGGCCTATTGCACCGAGATCGTGCGCTCGGGCTTCCTCGCCGTGCCGTCGACCACCCGCCGCGCCGCGCGATCGCTCGGCATGACCTGGCGGCAGGACCTGACCGACATCGTCTTCCCCATCGCGCTGCGCGTCGCCCTGCCGAGCTGGATCGGCCTGACGCTGGGCGTGATGAAGGACACCGCCATGGTGTGGTGGATCGGCGTCGTCGAATTGCTGCGCTCCTCGCAGGTGATCGTCACCCGCATCCAGGAGCCGCTCTTCGTGCTCTCCATCGCCGGCCTGATCTACTTCCTGATGAGCTTCCCCATCGCCCGGCTCGGCGCCCGCCTCGAGGCGCGCTGGCGCGAGAACGACTGAGAAAAGCCCATGTCCATTCTGATCGACGACGTCCACAAATCCTTCGGTTCGCTCGAAGTGATCAAGGGCGTCACCATGACCGTCGAGAAGGGCGAGGTGGTCTCCGTCATCGGCGGCTCCGGCTCGGGCAAGTCGACCCTGCTCATGTGCATAAACGGGCTGGAGCCGATCAATTCCGGCCGCATCCTCGTCGACGGCACCGACGTCCACGCCCGCGGCACCGACCTCAACAAGCTGCGCCGCAAGATCGGCATTGTCTTCCAGCAGTGGAACGCGTTTCCCCATCTGACGGTGCTGGAGAACGTGATGCTCGCCCCGCGCAAGGTGCTGGGCAAGTCGAAGGCCGAGGCGCAGGCCGTCGCGGTCGAGAAGCTCACCCATGTCGGCCTCGCCGAGAAGCTGAACGTCTATCCATCCAAGCTCTCCGGCGGCCAGCAGCAGCGCATGGCCATCGCCCGCGCGCTCGCCATGTCGCCGGACTACATGCTGTTCGACGAAGTGACCTCGGCGCTCGATCCGCAGCTGGTCGGCGAGGTGCTCGACACCATGCGCCTGCTCTCGAAGGAGGGCATGACCATGATCGTGGTCACCCACGAGATCGCCTTCGCGCGCGAGGTCTCCGACCGCGTCGCCTTCTTCCACAAGGGCAGGATCCACGAGATCGGCCCGCCTTCGCAGGTGATCGGCAATCCGCAGCAGCCGGAGACCGTCGCCTTCCTCAAATCCGTCCTCTGATCACCACCCGATCGCAGACAAGACCCAGGAGCAGAACCATGTGGCAGGGTATCTATCCGGCCGTTACCGCCAAGTTCAACGAGGACGACAGCCTCGACCACAAGGAGATGGAAAAGAGCTTCGCCTTCCAGATCGAGGCGGGCGTCGACGGCCTGATCGTCAATGGCTCGCTCGGCGAAGGCCCGATGCTCTCGCATGACGAGCGCCTCGCCGTGCTGAAGACCGCGAAGTCCGTCGCCGGCAAGAAGCCGGTGCTGATGACCATCGCCGACTCGTCCACCCGCGACTGCGCTTCGCTGGCAAAGCGTGCGGCAGCGGCCGGCGCCGACGGCCTGATGACGGTGCCGAGCCTTGTCTACCACACCAATCCCAAGGAAACCGTGGCGGCGCTGGGCGCGGTGGCGCAGGCGGCCGACCTGCCGGTGATGATCTATTCCAACCGCCTCGCCTACCGGGTGGACGTCACCGTCGAGATCATGGCCGAGCTCGCCAAGGACAAGCGCTTCGTCGCGGTGAAGGAATCCTCCGACGACATCCGCCGCACCATCGACATCTTCAACGCCTTCGGCGACCGCTACGACGTGTTCACCGGCGTCGACAACCTCGCCTATGAGGCGCTGGCGGTCGGGGCGGTCGGCTGGGTCGCCGGCCTCGTCGTCGCCTTCCCGCACGAGACCGTGGCGATCTACAAGCTGATGAAGGCCAAGCGCTACGACGAGGCGCTGGCGATCTACCGCTGGTTCCGCCCGCTGCTCGACCTCGACGTGTCGACCTATCTCGTCCAGAACCTCAAGCTGGTCGAGGCGCTGGTCACCGGCACCACCGAGCGCGTGCGCTCGCCGCGCCTGGTGCTGGAAGGCGAGCAGCGCGCCAAGGTCGAGAAGATCGTCACTGAAGCCCTCGCCACCCGCCCGGCGCTGGCCAAGGCGGCGTGACGACTGCGCTCCACCTCGGCACATCGTCATCCTGAGGTGCGAGCGTAGCGAGCCTCGAAGAATGGGTTTCAGGCGTGCCCGGACGGGCATCCTTCGAGGCCCGGCTTGCGCCGGGCACCTCAGGATGACGGTGCTCCCGAGCTCGCCACAACGGCCCTCTCCCTGCCCTCCCCCGCACGCGGGAGAGGGACTGAGTGACATTCCTCCTCCATGAACGGGGAGGACCCAGAATGGTGTCGGAAGTGTCCGGATCAGCCTCCCCACAGAGCGAGATCGCCGTCATCGGCGCCGGCATCGTCGGGCTCGCCTGCGCCTTCCACCTGCTCGCCGAGGGCCACCGCGTGCGCCTCGTCGAGCGCGGCGGCGTGGCGGAAGGGGCGAGCTTCGGCAATGCCGGCGCCTTCGCCTTCACCGACATCTTGCCCCTCGCCTCGCCCGGCATGCTGCTCAAGGCGCCGAAATGGCTGTTCGACCCGCTCGGGCCGCTCTCCATCCCGCCGCGCTACCTGCCGCAGATCACCCCTTGGCTCATCCGCTTCTGGCGCGCCAGCCTGCCGGACCGCTACCGGCATTCGCTGGTGGCGCAGGGCAGCCTGATGCGCTTCGCCGCGCTGGCGATGGAGGGCATGGTCGCGGCCGCCGGGCTCTCCTCGCATGTGCGCCGCGACGGCAACCTCCAGCTCTATGAGAGCGAGGCCGAGCTCGCCGCCTCCCAGCCCGGCTGGGACGCGCGTGCGAAGGAAGGCGTCGAGTTCGAGCACGTGCGGGGTTCTCGTCTGGCGGACTTACAGCCCGGCATTGCGCCGCGCTTCGTCGCCGGCACCTTCACGCCGCGCTGGCAGACGGTGGACGACCCCTATCATTTCGCCCTCGCGCTGTTCCAGGCAGTGATGGCCCGCGGCGCCGCGATCACCCATGGCGAGGTGAAGGCGGTCGAGCCGGCCGAGAATGGTGTTCGCCTGCGCTTCGCCGACGGCTCGCAGCTCGCCGCCGGGCGCGCGGTTCTCGCCGGCGGCGCCTGGTCGCGCCCGCTGGCGCGGGAACTCGGCGACGCCGTCCCGCTGGAGACCGAGCGCGGCTACAACACCACCTTGCCGCCCGGCGCCTTCGCTTTGCGCCGCCAGCTCACCTTCGGCGGCCACGGCTTCGTGGTCACGCCGCTCTCCACCGGTATCCGCGTCGGCGGCGCGGTCGAGCTCGGTGGGCTCAAAGCGGCGCCGAACTTCCGTCGCTCCGAGGTGATGCTGAAAAAGGCGGCCGCCTTCCTGCCCGGCCTCAGGACCGAGGGCGGCACGCAGTGGATGGGCTTCCGCCCCTCGCTGCCGGATTCGCTTCCCGTCATCGGCGCCTCGCACGCCAGTCCCCGTATCCTCTACGCCTTCGGCCACGGCCATCTCGGTCTCACCCAGAGCGCCGCCACCGGCAAGCTCATCGCCGAGCTCGCCGCTGGGCGCACGCCCTCTATTCCGCTCGATCCCCTCCGTCCCGACCGCTTCTGACGAGTTCATGCCATGGCGCGACACAGCTTCTTCTGCATAGACGGCCACACCTGCGGCAACCCCGTGCGGCTGGTGGCCGGCGGCGGGCCGAACCTCCAGGGCGCGAACATGATCGAGAAGCGCGCCCACTTCCTCGCGGAGTACGACTGGATCCGCACCGGGCTCATGTTCGAGCCGCGCGGCCACGACATGATGTCGGGCTCGATCCTCTACCCGCCGACCCGGCCGGACTGCGACGTCGCCATCCTGTTCATCGAGACCTCCGGCTGCCTGCCCATGTGCGGCCACGGTACCATCGGCACCGTGACCATGGCCATCGAGCACGGCCTCGTCACGCCGAAGATTCCGGGCGTCCTGATGCTCGACACGCCCGCCGGCGTGGTGAAGGCCGAGTACCGGCAGGAAGGCCAGTATGTGGAGGAGGTGCGCATCACCAACGTGCCCGCCTTCCTCTATGCACGCGGCCTCACCGCTGAATGCCCTGGCCTGGGCGAAGTCACGGTCGACGTCGCCTATGGCGGAAACTTCTACGCCATCGTCGAGCCGCAGGAGCATTTCCGCGACATGGCGGACTTCACCGCCGGCGAGCTGATCGGCATGAGCGGTGCGCTGCGCAAGGCGCTCAACGCGAAATACGAATTCGTCCATCCCGAGAAGCCGGAGATACGCGGCCTGTCGCATATCCTCTGGACCGGCGCGCCCAAGCACGCCGAGGCGCATGCGCGCAACGCGGTGTTCTACGGCGACAAGGCGATCGACCGTTCGCCCTGCGGCACCGGCACCTCGGCGCGCATCGCCCATTGGGCCGCCAACGGCAAGCTGAAGGTCGGCGACGACTTCGTCCACGAGAGCATCATCGGCTCGCTGTTCAAGGGCCGGGTCGAGGCGACCGCGCGCGTCGGCAATGTCGACGCCATCATCCCGTCCATCGGCGGCTGGGCCCGCATGACCGGCTACAACACCATCTTCATCGACGACCGTGACCCCTTCGCGCACGGCTTCGTGGTGGTCTGAGGAGAGTTCAATGAAGATCACCGGCATCAAGGCGTGGAAGGTCGGCCTGCCGCTCAAGGAAGGCCGCTACAACTGGTCGAACGGCAATTTCGTCGAGGTGTTCGATTCCACCGTCGTCGCGGTGGAGACCGATGCCGGCATCACCGGCTATGCCGAATGCTGCCCGCTCGGCTCGGCCTATCTGCCCGCCTATGCGCACGGCGTGCGCGCGGGCCTCGAGGAGATCGGCCCCAAGGTCATCGGCCTCGACCCGACCGACCTCAACGTTCTCAACCGTCATATGGATTCGGTGCTGCGCGGCCACTCCTACGTGAAGGCGCCGATCGACATCGCCTGCTGGGACATCCTCGGCAAGGTGTCCGGCCTGCCGGTCTACAAACTGCTCGGCGGCGCGGCGCAGGAAAAGGTCGCGCTCTACCGCGCCATCTCGCAGGAGGCGCCGGAAGCGATGGCCAGGAAGATCGCCGGCTACAAGGCCGAGGGCTACACCAAGTTCCAGCTCAAGGTCGGCGGCGACGCCGATCAGGACATCGACCGCATCCGCGTCACCCGCGAGATTCTCGATGCGACCGACACCCTCGTCGCCGACGCCAACACCGGCTGGACGCGGGCCGAGGCGGCGCGCATCGCGGCCGAGGTCGGCGACCTCGACGTCTATATCGAGCAGCCCTGCCCGACCTATGAGGAATGCCTGTCGGTGCGCGCCCGCACGGCGCGGCCCTTCGTGCTCGACGAAGTGATCGACGGCGTCGGCACGCTGATGAAGGCGCTGGCCGACGACGCCATGGACATCATCAACCTGAAGATCTCCAAGGTCGGCGGCCTGACCAAGGCGCGGCTGATGCGCGACATCTGCGTCGCCTCCGGCACGCCGATGACCATCGAGGACACCTGGGGCGGCGACATCGTCACCGCGACCATCGCCCATCTCGCCCGCTCGACGCCGGAGGAGTTCTCTTTCTCCGCCACCGACTTCAACAGCTACGGCACGGTGGACATCGCCCGCGGCGCGCCCAAGCGCGTCAACGGCTTCATGACCGCCTCCGACGCGCCGGGCCTCGGCATCGAGCCGATCTTCGACGTGCTCGGCGATCCGGTGGTCGTCATTCGCTGAACGACGTCATCCTGAGGTGCCGGGCGAACGCCCGGCCTCCGGCCGGGCACCTCAGGATGAGGTTCTTCCAGAAGATCGAGGTCTCCCATGCGCTCATCCAAGGTCATCCATGTCGTCGGCTGCCACGCCGAGGGCGAGGTCGGCGACGTCATCGTCGGCGGGGTCGCGCCGCCACCGGGCGACACGGTGTGGGCGCAGTCGCGCTTCATCGCGAGCGACAACACCCTGCGCAATTTCGTGCTGCAAGAACCCCGAGGGGGCGTCTTCCGCCATGTGAACCTGCTGGTGCCGCCGAAGAACCCCGCGGCGGTCGCCGCCTGGATCATCATGGAGCCGGAGGACACCCCGCCCATGTCCGGCTCCAACTCGATCTGCGTGTCCACCGTGCTGCTCGACACCGGCATCGTGCCGATGGTCGAGCCCGAGACGCATATGGTGCTGGAGGCACCGGGCGGGCTGATCGAGGCCACCGCCTATTGCCGGAACGGCAAAGCCGAGCGCATTCGGGTGAAGAACCACCCCTCCTTCGCCGACAAGCTCGACGCCAGGCTGGAGCTGGAAGGCTACGGCACGCTCACCGTCGACACCGCCTATGGCGGCGACAGCTTCTGCATCGTCGACGCCCATGCGCTCGGCTTCGCCATCAAGCCGGACGAGGCCAAGGACTTCGCCGATCTCGGCATGAAGATCGTCAAGGCGGCGAACCAACAGCTCGGCTTCCAGCACCCGACCAACAAGGACTGGTCGCACATCTCCTTCTGCCAGTTCGCCGCGCCGCTGACCGACGATGACGGCACCCCCTCCGGCGCCAATGCAGTCGCGATCCGCCCCGGCAAGATCGACCGCTCGCCCTGCGGCACCGGCTGTTCGGCCCGCATGGCGGTGCTGCACGCCAAGGGCATATTGAAGGTCGGCGACGCCTTTGTCGGCCGTTCCATCATCGGCTCGCGCTTCGACTGCCGGGTGGAGGCGGAGACGACCATCGGCGGGCGCCCGGCCATCGTGCCCTCGATCATGGGCCGCGCCTTCATCACCCACACCGCCCAGCTTATGGTCGATCCGGAAGACCCGTGGCAGACCGGCTATCGTCTGTCGGATACGTGGCCCGTCTGGAAGCAGGACTGACGGTGGACGAGCCCGTCCGCCTCAGCCTCGACGAGGTGCATGCGCTCTGCCGCGACACGCTGGTCGCCGCGGGGCTCGGCGAAGAGCATGCTGAGGCCATCGCCCGCTCGATCACGCGGGCGGAGGCGGATGAGTGCCACTCGCACGGGCTCTACCGGCTGATCGGCTATGTCGCCTCGGTGCGCAGCGGCAAGGCCGAGCGCTGCGCGCTGCCCACGCTGACCAAGGCGACGCCGGCGGTGCTGCGCGTCGATGCCCGGCGCGGCTTCGCCCCGCTGGCCATCGAGACCGGCGTGCCTGCGCTGATCGCGGCGGCTCAGGAGATCGGCATCGCCGCGCTGGCCATCCATGACTGCTACCATTTCTCCGCGCTCTGGGCCGACATCGAGCCCGCGGTCGAGGCCGGGCTCGCCGCCTGGTGCTTCACCGTCGGCCAGAGCTGCGTCGCCCCGGCCGGCGGCACCACGCCGCTGCTCGGCACCAATCCCTTCGCCTTCGGCTGGCCGGGACCTTCGGGCCGGCCCTTCATCTTCGACTTCGCCACCAGCGCCGCCGCACGCGGCGAGATCGAATTGAAGCGCCGCGCCCGCGAGACGCTTCCGCCCGGCTGGGCGGTCGGGCCGGACGGCGCGCCGACCACCGATCCCGCCGCCGCGCTCGCCGGCGCGCTGCTGCCCTTCGGCGAGCACAAGGGCTCGGCGCTCTCCATGATGGTCGAACTGATCGCCGGGCCGCTGATCGGCGACCTCACCAGCCGCCAGTCGAAGGCGGTTGAGAACGGCGATGGCGGCCCGCCGCTCGGCGGAGAACTCTTCATCGCCATCGACCCGGCGGTGTTCGGCACGGGGAACCTGTCCTCGCGGCTCGCCGATGCCGACGAGCTCTTCGCCCTCGCCAAGGCGCAGCCCGGCGTGCGCCTGCCCGCTGAGCGGCGCTACAAGGCGCGCGAGCGCAGCCGGAAGGATGGGATCACCGTCCCCGCCACCCTCTTCGCCGAATTGCAGGCGCTCGCGGGCGGCTGAAGGCCCCCCCCTAGCAGAACCTCATCCTGAGGTGCCCGGCCAGCGGCCGGGCCTCGAAGGATGCTTGTCTCGCGCACCCGGACGACCATCCTTCGAGGCTCGTGGAGCCTGTCCTCGGGCTTGCCGAAGGCAAGACCCGTGGGCTCGCACCTCAGGATGAGGGTGCGCTTGGAAATTTGGAGCCACGTCATGGCCGGGCTTGGCCCGGCCATCCATGACTTCGGTTCGTCTCAGTGCGTCCGGCAAGACGTGGATCCCCGGGCCAAGCCCGGGGATGACGTCATTCTCGTCTTCACCCGTCATCGCGGACGGCCGCAAGGCCGAGCCAGGAGCATGCCGATTGGAGAGCGATCCCGGCTCTACGGCTTCGCCTTCGGCGGGGATGACGACTTTCGAATGGATGTCGCCAGTTTTCGACCAATTCCACCCTCAACATCATGTGAATAAATATCACCTATTCCGCATGTTACCAAAAGTCATCTCCGCGATATGTGGAACTCACTGACCGCACAGACATAGGAGAGGTGCATTGCTACAGCCACTCGACTCCGAATTGTCGCAAAGATACACTTTGTTACATTCTCTTTCGGCCGCTGTGAACGAACGAGAACGATCCGAATACAACACGACACTACCCTGCCTGGCGCTTCTCGTCGGCTTGACCGCGGGCCTCATCGCCGCCCCGGCGCCGCTGCAGGCACAGACCGCCGCCCCCGCCCCGGCGCAGACCGAGAGCTATGCCCCCGAATCCGGCCAGCCGGGCAAGGACGTGGTCTGGGTGCCGACGCCGGACACGCTGGTCGAGCGCATGCTCGACATGGCCAAGGCGACGCCGCAGGACTTCCTCATCGACCTCGGTTCCGGTGACGGGCGCACCGTCATCGCCGCCGCCCAGCGCGGGCTCAAGGCGCACGGCATCGAGTACAATCCCGAGATGGTGACGCTGTCGCAGCGCCGGGCGCAGGCCGCCGGGGTGGCGGATCGCGCCACCTTCGTCAAGGCCGACATCTTCGAGAGCGACTTCTCCAAGGCGCAGGTGATCACCCTATTCCTGCTGCCCGAGCTGAACGAGCGGCTACGCCCACAGATCCTCGAGCTGGAGCCGGGCACCCGCATCGTCTCCAATTCCTTCCGCATGGGCGACTGGGAGCCGGACCGGACGGATCGCGTCGAGGGCTGCAACCAGTGGTGCACGGCCCATCTCTGGCTGGTGCCGGCGAAGGTAGAGGGCTCCTGGCGGCTGGGCGAGCAGGAGCTGAAGCTCGCCCAAAAGTACCAGATGCTTACCGGCACGCTGGGCACGACGCCGATCGAGAATGGAAGGCTGGACGGCAAGCAGATCAGCTTCACCGCCGGAGGCGTCGCCTATACCGGCACGGTGGCGGGAACCTCCATGTCTGGCAGCACCAGCGGCGGCAGCGCGGCCAACTGGACGGCGACGAAGAGCTGAGTTGGCCGGCCTGTCGGAGGGCCGGATCTGGGAAGAGACATATCCCTTCCCTCATGGCCGGGCTTGACCCGGCCACCCAGCCTTTTTCGACCTCACCCCGGAACACTGGGTCCCCGGGTCAAGCCCGGGGATGAGGGAAGAAGGAATACGGCCCGGCGCTGAAAGCGGCGCCGGTTGATCGCGTTTCCCGACCGACACCGCCGACACGGCGCGTTGTCGCGCCACGCCTCCCCTTGCCGCCCCGCCATGGAGATTTCCCTTGAGCATCGCCACGCATCGGGAGGCGGACGCCTCTCCCCTCGCCGCCGACGCGCCGACAGCCGCTGCCGGCGCCCCGCGCCAGAGCCTCACCGTCGTCGATGGCGTCGCCATACTGGTCGGGCTAGTGGTCGGCATCGGTATCTTCCGCACGCCGCAGATCGTCGCCGCGAATGTGGGGAGCGAATGGGCCTTCATCGCGGTGTGGATCGCCGGCGGCGCCATCACCCTGATCGGCGCCTTCATCTATGCCGAACTCGGCTCCGCCTACCCCAATACGGGCGGCGAATACCACTATCTGCGCCGGGCCATCGGCCGGCCGGTGGCACTGCTCTTCGCCTGGGCAAGGCTGACCGTGATCCAGACCGGCGCCATCGCGGCGGTGGCCTTCGTGTTCGGTGACTATGCGCAGGAAATCCTGCCACTCGGCCCGTTCGGCCCGGCCCTCTATGCAGCCGGGGCGATCCTCGTCTTCACCTTTGTGAACCTGATGGGTTCGAAGCAGAGCCGGGGCATGCAGCTCGCCTTCTCCGTCCTCACCGTACTCGGGCTCGTCGTCATCGCCGGCATCGCCCTCGGCCTCGGCGAGCCCGCGGCCGCGCCGCCGCCGGCGGCCGAGACTGGGCCGATGGGGGCCATCGGCCTCGCCATGGTGCTGATATTGCTCACCTATGGCGGCTGGAACGAAGCCGCCTACCTCTCCGCCGAGATGCGCGATGTGAAGCGCAACATGCCTCGCGTGCTGGTGGCGAGCATCCTCACCATCCTGGCACTCTATCTGCTCATCAACCTGGCCTATCTCCACGTCCTCGGGCTCGAAGGGCTGCGCGACAGCGACGTGGTCGCCGCCGACACGCTGCGGCGCGTCCTCGGCCCGGGCGCCTCGCTGATCGTGGCGCTCGCCGTGTGCTTCGCGGCGCTGAGCACGCTCAACGCCACCATCTTCACCGGCGCGCGGCTCTATTACTCGATCGGCCGCGACCTGCCGCTGTTCGGGCGCATCGGCCTGTGGGAGGGGCGCGCCAACATGCCGGTCAACGCCATCCTCGCCCAGAGCGTCATCGCGCTCATGCTGGTGGGTTTCGGCGCCGGCACGCGGGTCGGCTTCCAGGCCATGGTGGAATACACCGCGCCGGTGTTCTGGTTCTTCCTGCTGCTGGTCGGCATCTCGTTCTTCCTGCTGCGCCGGCGCGATCCGGGGCGCGAGCGCGCCTTTCGCGCGCCGCTCTATCCGCTCACGCCGGCGATCTTCTGCCTGACCTGCGCCTATCTGCTCTATGCGAGCCTGGTCTATACGGGCCTCGGCGGGCTGGTCGGCATCGGCGTGCTGCTCGCCGGCCTGCCCTTCGTGCTCATCGGCCGGCGGCCGCGGGCCGCGCTACGGCAGGGATGAATCGGCGCCTCGTTCAGACGGTGATCCGCCCGGTCGCCAGGCCGTAGAGCGCCAGCACCGCGCCCCCGGCGGCGATAGCGAAGAGAAGCAGTTCGGCCGCCGTGAAGACCCGGTGGCCGCGCTCCTTCTGCGCGATGACGAATAGCGCCGTGCCGGGCGCGTAGATCACCAGCGACAGCAGCAGGAACTTCAGCCCGCCGGCATAGATCAGGCCGGCGGCGTAGACCGTCGCCAGCAGCGCACGTACGAGGTCGGCGCGCCGTCCCTTCGGCCGCGCCTCGTAGCTCTCGCCGGTCCAGGCAAGCTTCAGCGCATAGGCGGCGACGAGCAGGTAAGGCAGCAGGATCATCGACGACGTCAGCTTGATCGCCATCAGGAACGCCTGCTCGGAGAACAGCGTCAGGATGAGGAAGAGCTGCACCAGGAGGTTGGTCAGCCAGAGCGCAGCGGCGGGCACGCCGTTGCCGTTCTCGCGTGCCAGGAAGGCCGGCATGCTCTCCATCTTCGCCGCCGAGAACAGCACCTCGGC
This sequence comes from Xanthobacteraceae bacterium, assembly GCA_029239875.1. Taxonomy (GTDB): domain Bacteria; phylum Pseudomonadota; class Alphaproteobacteria; order Rhizobiales; family Xanthobacteraceae; genus Ancylobacter. The sequence continues at coordinate 64,037 of JARBUD010000008.1, forward strand.
GGCGAGCAGCGACCAGGCGAGATAGGCGCCGAGCACGGAGATGATCAGCCCGATGCTGACGAACACCGCGCCCCACGGCCCGACCACGGCGGCGAGCACGCCCGCCATGGACGGATTGCGCAGCCCGGCGAGATCGGCGCGCGGCAGCACGCCGTAGGAGAACATCGTCACCAGCACCAGGAGGCACAGCACGCCGAGGAAGCCGAACAGCGTGGCGAGGCCGACATCCTCGCGCCGCCGCGCATAGCGCGAATAGACGCTGGCGCCCTCGATGCCGACGAAGACGAACACCGTCACCAGCATGGTGCCGCGCACCTGCGCGAACAGGCCCTCGCCCTCCAGCCCTGGCCCGCCGAGGAAATTGGCGGCGAAGACATCCGCCTTGAAGCCGATGCCGACGAAGACCAGGAAGATCAGGATCGGGATGATCTTGGCGACTGTGACGACGGTGTTGACGCCCGCCGCCTGCTTCACGCCGCGCAGGATCATGAAATGCACGATCCACACGCCGAGCGAGGAGACGGCGACGGCGATCACCGTGTTGCCGTCGCCGAAGACCGGGAACAGCGCGCCGAGCGTCGACTTGATCAGCACCCAGTAGGACACGTTGCCGAGGCAGCACACCGTCCAGTAGCCGAGCGCCGAGAGGAAGCCGGGATAATTGCCGAAGCCGGCCTTGGCATAGGCATAGACGCCGGAATCGAGCTCCGGCTTGCGGCGCGCCAGCGTCTGGAACACGAACGCTAGCATCAGCATGCCGCCGCCCGCGATGGCCCAGGCGACGAGCGCGCCGAGCCCGCCGGTGGCACGCCCGAAGGTCTGCGGCAGCGAGAAGATGCCGGCGCCGACCATCGAGCCGACCACCATGGCGGTGAGCGTCGGCAGGGCGAATTTCTGTTGCGCCGGCTCGGTCATTGCGGGTCCCGACGAGGGCACCCGCTCAGAAATCCACCGGATCGCGGATGATCGGGCAGGTCATGCAGTGGCCGCCGCCGCGCCCGCGGCCGAGCTCGGAGCCGTCGATGGTGATCACCTCGATGCCCGCCTTGCGCAGCAGGGTGTTGGCATAGGTGTTGCGGTCATAGGCGAAGACCACGCCCGGCGAGGCGCAGACGAGGTTGGCGCCGCTGTCCCATTGCGTGCGCTCGCGCATGTAGTCGTTGCCGCCGGTCTCGACGACGCGGACCTCCTTGAGGCCGAGCGCCTCCTTCACCGTCTCCACCAGCCCCTTGTCCCTGGAGAGCTCGACGCCGCCCTTGCCATCCGGCCGATAGGAGAAGCATTCGATCTTGTCGACGATGTCGGGGTAGATCAGCACGCAGTCGCGGTCGGCGAAGGTGAACACCGTGTCGAGATGCATCGCCGCGCGCAGCTTCGGCATGGCGGCGACGATGACGCGCTCCGCCCCGCCCTTCTCGAACAGCGCCGCCGCAGCCTGGCTGATGGCCTGGCGCGAGGTGCGCTCGCTCATGCCGATCAGCACGTTGCCCTTGCCGATCGGCATCACGTCGCCGCCTTCCAGCGTGGCGAGGCCCCAATCCTTGGTCGGGTCGCCCCACCAGACGTTCACCTTGCCGGCGAAGTCCGGATGGAACTTGTAGATCGAGGTGGTGAGGATGGTCTCCTCGTGCCGCGCCGGCCAGTAGAGCGGGTTGAGCGTCACGCCGCCATAGATCCAGCAGGTGGTGTCGCGGGTGTAGAGCGTGTTGGGCAGTGGCGGCAGCAGGTACTCGTTGACGCCCGCCGCGTCGCGGATCAGCGCCAGCGTCTCGCCACCTATGGTCTCGGGGAATTCGTAGGTGGAGAGGCCGCCAATCAGCGTCTCCGCCAGCTGGCGGTTCGGCAGGCCCTCCAGATAGGAGCGCACCTCATCGACAAAGCCGAGGCCGATCTGGTTCGGCGCCACCTGGTTGTCGAGGATCCACTTCTTGGCCTCCGGGACGGCGACCGTCTCGGTAAGCAGATTGTGCATCTCCACCACCTCGATTCCGCGGTCGCGCATCTTGGTGGTGAAGTCGAAATGGTCGCGCTTGGCGACGTCGACCCATAAGACGTCGTCGAACAGCAGCGCATCGCAATTGCTGGGCGTCAGGCGCTGATGCGCACGACCCGGCGCACAGACCATGACCTTGCGCAGCTGGCCGACCTCCGAGTGGACGCCGAGACTGGTTTCCATGGCGGGTCTCCCGATGGCTTTTCTTGTTCAGGGGGTGATGAGGCCGGTGGCGAGCCCATACGCGCCGACGGCGCCGCCGATGAGCGTGATGATGAAGATCGCCAACTCGATCGGCGTGAACAGGCGTGCCCGCTGCTCGCGCCGAGCCCAGAAATAGAGGATCGTGCCGGGCACGAAGAGCACCGCCACCAGCAGCACATATTTCAGGCCGGCGGCCACGAACATGAACAGGGTGTAGACGACGGCGATCCAGGCGAAGATCTGGTCGCGTCCGCGCTCGCCGGGGGTGGTCTCATAGCCGACGCCGCTGCGGGCCAGCAGCACGCCATAGCCGGCGACGAGAAGATAGGGCAGCAGCGCGGTGACGCTGGTCATGTCCAGCATGAAGTTGAAGGCGTCGCGCGACCAGTAGGTCGAGATGACGAACAGCGAGACGACGATGTTGGTCAGCCAGAGCGCATTGGCCGGCACGCGGTTGGGATTCTGCGCCGCGAACAGCCGCGGCATGTCGCTCGACTTGGCGGCGGCGAACAGCACCTCGGCGCAGATCAGCGACCATGCGAGATAGGCACCGAGCACCGAGACCAGCACGCCGATGGAGATGAACACCGCGCCCCAGTGCCCGACCACCAGTTCGAGCGCGCCGGCCAGCGAGGGATTGGCGACCCCGGCGATGGCCGCGCGCGGCGCCGTCGCGTAGGGGAGCAGCGTGACCGCCACCATCAGGCCGGTGACGCCGATGAAGCCGAGGATGGTGGCGACGCCGACATCGGACCGTTTCTTGGCATAGCGCGAATAGACGCTGGCGCCCTCGATGCCGATGAACACGAACACCGTGATCAGCATGGTGTCGCGCACCTGCGCCACCAGCGTCTTCTCCGGCATGCCGACGCCGCCGAAGAAGTTTTCGGCGAACTGCGCGTAGTTGAAGAAGAAGACGAAGGCGAGGACCGCCACCAGGATCGGCACGATCTTGGCGATGGTGACGATGGTGTTGACGAAGGTCGCCTGCTCGACGCCGCGCAGGATCATGAAATGGAACAGCCAGATGCCGACCAGCGATACGATGATCGCGGTGGCACTTGAGCCGTCGCCGAAGATTTCGGGGAAGAAGCGACCGAGCGTCGAGCCGATCAGCACCCAGTAGAAGACGTTGCCGAGGCAGCTGCCGAGCCAGTAACCGAAGGCCGAGAGGAAGCCCATATAGTCGCCGAAGCCGGCCTTGGCATAGGCGAAGACGCCGGCATCGATGTCGGGCCGCTTCGAAGCCAGCGCCTGGAAGACCCGCGCCAGCATGTACATGCCGGTGCCGGCGATGGCCCAGGCGATGATGGCGCCGAAGGGACCTGTCGCGATGGCGAAGCGGCCGGGAAGGTTGAAGATACCGGCCCCGACCATCGAGCCGACGACCATGGCGGTCAGTGTGGGAAGCGGGAGTTTATCCGCCTGAGGGGCCGCCATCTTACGCCTCTTGAACGCTGGAGGAACGTGATCGGCTCAATTGATAGATCAAGATTCGAATAGATTTACCGTATTCGTAATCGTTTGCATGTAATCAAAATACGATCGTCTTGTCACCCACGATCTGTAATGCTGCGAATGCGAACAGTAATTGGAATAATGCGTACCAGAGCCAACTTCTCTTTGGCATGATCGGCGGTCTATTCGACAAGCTCGGGAGCGGCGAAGGCGGCGGGCGCTCTTCCGGATATTGCGGCGCAGCATGAGCGGCGATACGGTGCGACGATCCAGCCCGGGGAGACCGGCCTATGCCACGTCGAACGCCTGCGACCCGCTCGCGCCGGCCCTCGGGAACGAGCGACGCTCCTTCCCCGGGCACTGAGCCGGCAACGGATGCACCCCGCGCGCCCGTTCTCATCGACCTCGCTTTGCAGGGCGGCGGATCGCATGGGGCCTTCACCTGGGGCGTGCTCGACCGCCTGCTGGAGGAGGACTGGCTGCGCATAGACGGTGTCTCCGGCACCTCGGCCGGGGCGATGAACGCGGCGGTGATGGCGGACGGCTACGCGGCCGGCGGCGCGCCGGGCGCGCGCGCGGCGCTAGACGCCTATTGGCGGCTTGTGGCCGAGGCGGCGCGCTTCAGCCCGTTCCAGCGCGGCCCGCTCGACATCTTCTTCGGCCGCTGGACGCTCGACCATTCGCCCATGTTCATCGCCATGGACCTGATGTCGCGGCTCTATTCGCCCTACGACCTCAACCCCGCCGGCACCAATCCGCTGCGGGAGATCCTGGAGAAGGCGATCGACTTCGACCGGCTGAAGACCTCGCCGATCAAGGTCTTCATCACCGCCACCAATGTGCGCACCGGGCGCGGCCGGGTGTTCCGAAACGCCGAGATCACGCCCGACGTGCTGCTCGCCTCCGCCTGCCTGCCGACCCTGTTCCAGGCGGTGGAGATCGACGGCGAGAGCTATTGGGACGGCGGCTATTCCGGCAACCCGACCATGACGCCGCTGGTGCGCGAGCTCGATTCCGACGACACCATCCTCATCCCGATCAATCCGATCGAGCGCCCCGGCACGCCGCGCAGCGCCGCCGAGATCCTGAACCGGCTCAACGAAGTGTCGTTCAACTCGGCGCTGCTGAAGGAGCTGCGCATGATCGCCCTGCTGCGGCAGGTGGCCGATCCCGGCCATAGCGAGGGCGCACAATGGGCGAAGATGCGCATCCATCTGGTGCGCAACGAGATCATGGCAACGCTCGGCTATTCCTCGAAGCTCAATGCCGGCTGGGACTTCCTCTCCATGCTGCGCGAAGAGGGGCGCAAGGCGGCCGACGCCTTCCTCGAAGCCGACGCCGACAATATCGGCAGGCGCTCCTCGGTCGATCTCGACGTGCTGCTGGAAGGGGTGTGAGCCATGGGCCTGATCGGCATCCTCCTCGGCCTCGGCCTGCTCATCTGGTTCGCCTATCGCGGCTGGAGCGTGCTGCTGCTCGCCCCGCTCTCGGCGCTGCTCGCCGCCCTGCTCTCGGGCGAGCCGCTGCTCGCCAACTGGACGCAGACTTTCATGGGCAGCGCGGCGAGCTTCGTCGGCCAGTTCTTCCCGCTGTTCCTGCTCGGCGCGCTGTTCGGCAAGCTGATGGAGGATAGCGGCTCCGTCACCGCCATCGCCGAATTCATGACCGCGAAGCTCGGCGCCGAGCGCGCCATCCTCGCCGTGGTGCTGGCCGGCGCCATCGTCACCTATGGCGGCGTGAGCCTGTTCGTCGCGCTGTTCGTGCTAGCGCCGATGGCCGAAGCGCTGTTCCGCGTCGCCGACATACCGCGCCGGCTGATGCCGCCGGCCATCGCGCTCGGCACCTTCACCTTCACCATGATGGCGCTGCCCGGCACGCCGGCGATCCAGAACGCCATCCCCATGCCGTTCTTCGGCACCACGCCGTTTGCCGCGCCGGGGCTCGGCATCATCGCCTCCGCCATCATGCTCGGCTTCGGCCTGTGGTGGCTGGCGCGGGTCGAGGGGCGCGCGCGCGTCTTAGGAGAGGGCTTCGACGGCCTCGGCCCGGACATGCAGGCCGTGCTCGCCGACCCGGTGCTGCGCGAGCGGGCGACTGTGACGCGCGAGTTCGACCCGGCGGAGATCGAGCACGGCCATCTCAGCGTGGAGCGCCCCTCCATCGTGCTGGCCGGCCTGCCGCTGGTGCTGGTGATCCTCGTCAACCTCACGATGTCCTTCGTCGTCCTGCCGCGCCTCGACTTCTCCTTCCTCGCCGAGCCGCGCTGGGGCGGGATTACCTTCTCGGCCGTGAGCGGCGTGTGGTCGGTCGCGGTGGCATTGATTGTCGCTATTATTGCCACCATCGTCATTAACCGGCGTCGTCTGCCGAAACTGCGCGCAACCATGGACGCCGGCGCCAACGCCTCGGTGCTGCCGATCTTCTCGGTGGCGAGCCTCGTCGGCTTCGGCGCGGTGGTGGCGGCGCTGCCGGCCTTCGCGCTGGTGCGCGACTGGGTGCTGTCTATCGGCGGCGGGCCGCTGGTCTCGCTGGCGGTGGCGACCAACATCCTCGCCGCGCTCACCGGCTCGGCCTCGGGCGGCCTCACCATCGCGCTCGACGCGCTCGGCGCCACCTATCTCCAGCGCGCCGGCGAGCTCGGCATCGATCCGGCGCTGCTGCACCGCGTGGCGGTGATGAGTGCGGGCACGCTCGACAGCCTGCCGCACAGCGGCGCCGTGGTCACGCTGCTGGCGGTCTGCGGCGTGACGCCGAGACAGAGCTATCTCGACATCGTCATGGTCGCTATCGTCGGTGCCATAGTGGCGCTGGTGGCAGTCATCGCGCTCGGCTCGCTGGCCGGCAGCTTCTGACGCACCGTGGCGATGCTCTTGCCGGAGGAATGATGGCGACGATCCAGATCTCCGGTCTTCTGACCTTCACCGTCGCCATATTGGTGTTCTTCGCCGGGTCCGGGCTCAATCGCCTGATCGCGCCCCTGCGCGCCTGGAACATTCCGGAGGCTGTCACCGGTGGCCTCCTCGCCGCGCTGGTGACGCTCGCGGCCTACCGCCTGCTCGGGGCCGAGATCAGCTTCGCGCTCGAGGCGCGCGACATGCTGCTGCTCTATTTCTTCACCGGCATCGGCCTCAATGCCCGTCTCGACGACCTGATCTCGGGCGGGCGCCCGCTGATCATCCTGCTGGCGCTCACCATCGTCTTCCTGTTCATCCAGAACTTCATCGCCATCGGCGCCGTCGCCGCGCTCGGCCTGCCGGAGGGGCTGACCGTCTTCCTCGGCTCGGCCTCGCTGATCGGCGGCCACGGCACGACCATCGCCTGGGCGCCGCTGATCTCCCAGCGCTTCGGCGTGCCCAATGCGATGGAGATCGGCATCGCCTCGGCCACGCTCGGCCTCGTGCTGGCGAGCCTCGCCGGCGGCCCGATCGCCCGCCACCTGATCGGCCGCTACAAGCTGCAGGGTCCCGCCTATGGCGACGCCGTGGTCGGCCTGCCGGCCAAGGCGGAGCACTCTCCCGCCGACGACATCAGCCATGTCAGCCTCTTGCGCACCGTGCTGGCGCTGAACCTCGCCATACTGATCGCCTTCGGCCTCGAAGGCGCCATCGAGGAGACCGGCATCAAGCTGCCGATGTTCGTCGTCTGCCTGCTGGTCGGCATCGTGCTGACCAACACCGTCCCGCGCCTTTTCCCGCGTCTCCTGTGGCCGACGCGCACCCGCGCGCTGGCGCTGGTCTCCGACCTCTCGCTCAACATCTTCCTCGCCATGTCGCTGATGAGCATGCAGCTCTGGACCATAGGCGGGCTCGGCCTCGCGCTGGTCGTCGTGCTGGCGGTGCAGACGGCGGCGGCGGTCGCCTACATCGTCTTCGTCGTGTTCCCGCTGATGGGGCGCGACTACCAGGCCGCGGTCATCGCCGCCGGCTTCACCGGCATCAGCCTGGGCGCCACGCCGACCGCCATCGCCAACATGACGGCGGTAACCAAGACCCACGGCGCGGCGCCCCGCGCCTTCATCATTTTGCCGCTGGTCTCGGCCTTCTTCATCGACCTCGTCAACGCGGCCGCGATCGGCTTCCTGGCCCGCTGACCCTCACTGCAAGGAGTTCCGATGCTCTCCCGACGCTCTCTGTTCAAGGGCCTCTTGGCCGCCGCCCTCGCCGCGCCGGCCGGCGCGCTCCTCTCCTCCACCGCCGATGCGCAATGGGGAGCGCCCGGCCCGCGCATGGCGCCGCCCGCGCCGCGCCGCGAGCCGCGTCCGGCGCCGCGCCGGGGCTTCACCTGGGTGCCCGGCCACTGGAACTGGAGCGCGCGCCGCGGCTGGGTCTGGTCGCCCGGCTTCTGGGAGGAGAACCGCCGCGGCTTCACCTATGTCGGCCCGCGCTGGGTGCTGCGCCGCGGCCAGTGGGTGTTCGAGCCCGGCCGCTGGGTCCGCTCCTGGTAACGAGAGAAAGCGCCCGGCGCCGTCAGTCGGCGCCGGGATCCTCGACCGTCCCGCTCATGGTGCGGCCGAAGCTCTCCATCTGCCCCTGATAGGTGCGGCGCGTCGCCGGGTCGACCACCGCGATGGGCGCGCTGATGGCGAGGCCCGCCGCGCTGCCCACGGTCTGGCCGACGCCCATGGCGCCGGCGGCGATGCGGTCGCCGAGGCTCACCTCCGAATCCGTCACCGTCTGCCCGTTCACCAGCCGCGTGCCGATGAGCTGCACCACCTCCGGCGAGGAGGCGAAGCGGTCATGGTTGAGCGCGTCGCCGCCGCGCATCTTGGTGAGGTCGATCACCACGATGCCGGACTTCTCCAGCTCGGCGTAATATTTCTGCGTGTCGATCAGGCCGAGCCGGTCGACGCCACCGGCGATGCGGCGCGAGACCTGCAGCGCGCGGTCGTCCTGCGAGACGAACAGCGTGAAGCGCGCCTTCGGCCCGTTCAGCGCCCGCCATTGCGAGGCGAAGACGTCGACGTCGACATCCGGCGAGGCGAGGATGACGTTGCTGATCTTGGCCGGCAGCTTGCCGCGCCGGATCGCCATCTGCCGCAGCCCCTCCATCGCCAGCCACGCGCCCATGGAATGGGCCATGACGGTGACGTCCTCGACGCGCGGGTCGCTCGCCACCTGCCAGACCGCCTCCTCGAAGGCGTCGCGCGAGAAGATCGTGCTCTCGCGGTCGAACAGATAGTCGAAGACGCGGGCGCGCGACGGCCAGGTGAACAGCACCGGCGCCACTTCCGAGCGGGAATCGTGGACGATCTGGGCGAAGCGGTAGACCGAGTCCTCGAAGCGGTTGTTGTAGCCGTGCACGAAGATCAGCACCCGCCGGCTCGGCGGCAGGTGCGAGTCGAGCCAGCCCTTCGCCGCCTTCACGCTGGGGAGCGGCTGGACGTTGAGCGTGGCGAAGTCCGTCTCGGGATTGGGCGGCAGGCGGCGCGGCCACTGCACCTGCCCAACCTCGCGCCGGCTGTCCGGCGGGATCGAGACGGTGAAGGCGTTCAGCGAGACTCCCTGCCCGCGCTCCCCGGTATAGCGGACGCCTTCGTCGGGGGAAGGCGCGCGGGTGGTGGCGACCAGCAGGTCGACCTTCGTCGCCTCCGGCACCGCCGCCTCGACCGGCGTGAGCACGCCCACCGGCCGCCCGGCGCAGCCGGCGGTCAGGAGCGAAGCCAACAGGAGTACGATCAGACGCATCTACCCTCCGCCCGGCAAAAGTCGCTGACGGCAAGGCAGCAATAGCGCGCCGCCGGCGCTCTGGCCAGACTCGGCCTTTCCGGCGGCGGGCGCTCAGGACGTCGCGACGGCCTCGGCCGGCCTTTCCTCGCGTCCGGAGAGAAGCCGCGCGATCCAGCGCGTCTCTTCGCCTTCCTCGCAGAAGGTGAGCACGGCGATCACGATCGGCACGCCGATGAAGGCGCCGGAGATGCCCCACATGAAGGCCCAGAAGAACACCGACAGCAGCACCAGGAAGGGCGACATGGCGAGCGCCCTCCCCGCCACGCGCGGCTCGATGTAGCTGCCGCTGAAGAACTGGATGACGTTCATGGCCGCGAACACCAGCACAGCGGTCTCCCAGGAGCCGAACTGCGCCAGCGCGAAGAAGGTCGGCAGCAGCGTCGCCACCAGCGGGCCGATGAAGGGGATGTAGTTCAGCGCGAAGGCGATGACGCCAAAGGCGAGCGCCAGATCGAGGCCCAGCGCCGCGGTAAGCGCCCAGACGAAGAGGCCGGTGAGCACGCTCATCACCGTGCGCACCATCATGTAGGTGCGGAACTTCGCCGCCGTCGCCGCACTGGCCCGCACCAGCCGTCCGCCCGCCTCGCCGGCCGCCAGCAGCTTGTCGCGCACGATGTCGGCCTCGAGCAGGCCAAGCATCACATAGATCATCGTCACCACGGCGAAGCCGAGCATGCCGTTCACCCGGCCAGCCAGCCCCTGGAAGACACCGATCAGCCAGCCGGCGCTGAACGTGTCGGCCAGCGTGCCGGCGGAATAGAGCCCGTGCCCTTCCAGCCACGTCGCGGTCTCGACATAGAGCGCCTGGAACCGCCCGGCATTGGTGACCAGCCAGCGCCCGGTCTGGCTCAGTCCCCACACCGTCGCATAGCCGACGGCGAACACGGCGAAGATGGTCACGACAAGGGTGATCGCCATGGCGGCGAGCCCCGGCAGGCGGCGCTGCAGCCGGTCCTGCAGCGGCCAGACGAGCGCCATGACGAACAGCGCGAAGGCGACCGGCGCGATCACCGACCGAGCGAGATAGATCGCCCCGCCGGCGAGAACCACCGTGCAGATGCCGAGCAGGATGCGGTTGACGCGCGCGCTCATGGGTACCCTTAAGCTTTCGTCCGAACATAGCCGGATTAGCGAAAGGCGCGGTACCGATAAGCCGGCCTACCCACAGCTTGGCGACGCATTCATTCTCGGGCTTTCACCCCGCATGCGCCGCATCGGCCGCGGCCTGCGCGACCGCGAGATCCTGCGCGACCGCGCCGCCGGAGACGCCGACGGCGCCGAGCAGCACGCCGTCCGCGTCACGGATCGGAATCCCGCCGGCGAAGACGACGAGCCCGCCATTGGTCTGCTCGAGCCCCGGCGAGGTGCCGCCCGGCTTCGAGAATTCGCCGATCTCCTCGGTGGTCATGCCGAACAGCGCGGCGGTGCGGGCCTTGCCGAGCGCGATGTCGAGCGAGCCGAGCAGAGCGCCATCCATGCGCAGGAAGGCCTTGAGGCGGGCCGCCTCGTCCATGACGGCGATGTTCATCGGCACGCCGATGGCGGCCGCGGCCGCACGGGCGGCGGCGAGAGCGTGGTCGGCGCTGTGCTGGGAGATGCTCATGGGAAGTGCTCCTCGGGAGAAAGGGGCCGCGGCGATGGGACTGCCGCGGCCGACGAACCGTCAGATGCGGTTCTCCCAGGCGGCCAGCTGGTGCGCCTTGAGCATGTCCTCGATGACCTTGGGCACGACGTTGCGGAACTTGCCATCGTCGGCCGGGACGATGTCGATCATGCGCTCGATCATCTCCGTCGGGTCCATCTTGCCTTCCGGCGTGGCGAAGAAGTCGTCGAAGCCCTTGCGCAGCTCGGCGCGCTTGGTGAAGTGCTTGGTGTCGTCGAGCCAGCGGAACGGGTTGTCCGCCATGGTCTCGTTGTAGCCGGTGTAGTAGGCGCCGGGATTGATGGTCTGCACCTTGATGCCGTAGGCCACGAGCTCCTGCTGCATCGCCTCGGCGAACGCTTCCAGCGCGTGCTTGGTCGAAACATAGGTGCCCCAGTTGGCGGGGGTGAACAGGCCGCCCATCGACGAGGTGAACACCACCTTGCCCGTCTTGCCCTCGCGCACCCACTTCTGCACGACGCCCTGGGTCAGCGTCAGCGGCAGGAAGACATTGATCTCGTAGTTCTTGCGCACGAGATCCAGCGGAATCTCCCAGACCGGCCCGGCCTCGCCCATGCCGGCATTGTTCCACAGCACGTCGATGTCCCAGCTCTGCGCCTGCGCGATGTCGTAGGGGTCAGTGAGGTCGAGCCGCTCGACGCGGAAGCTGTTGAGGCCGAGCCGCTGCGCCTCCTCGCGCAGCGGGGTGACCTGCGAGGACACCTGGGCGGTGGCGATGACGCTGTGGCCGTTCCTGGCCATGCCGAGGGCCGCGGCCTTGCCGAAGCCCGAGCCGGCGCCGGTGATGAGGATGGTCTTCGTGGTCATGGGGATTTCCTTCGTTGTCCGCGGCGGGGGAGCCGTCGGGAACAAAGGTATCCGGGGCAGGAACGAGCGCCGTCCGGCGGTTACGCCGAGTATCGTCAGGTTGCGGCGATCCGGGGCGGCCGAGCGCGAGTCCGCCGCCCTCCTTCTCGATCCTCAGAAGCTGACCTTCAATGTCGCGTTGAAGGAGTTCTGCGTGGTGCCGTCGCCGAACTGGCCGGCATAGGCGAGGCCGAGGGTGGTGGCCTCGGCGAGCGACAGGTCGAGCCCGGCCTCGACCAGCACCGCATCCTCGGCGAGCGGCACGCCGGTGACAGTGAACGGGATCGAGCCGAGGAAGGCCTGCGTCGCCCGCGGCGTTACATCGCCGAAGGCGTGTTGCCAGCCCACCGTGCCGCGCAGCGTCGCCGCCAGCGAGCCGATGGTAACCTCCTTCGCCAGCCGGAGGCCGAGCGTCGAGAAGGTCGTGTCCATGCCGGAGCCGGAGGCGGTCAGCGCCGCCGCACCACCCGCCTCGCCGAAGCCGTTGGTGTCGAGGCTGACATAGGCGAGGCCGGCGAAGGGCTCGAAGGAGGCGAAGACGGTCTCGATACGGTAGCCGAGCTCGCCGAAGGCCTGGAAGGTGCCGGCGTCGTAGTCGGCCTTCAGCTGGTCGGCGAAGCCCTCGAAAGCCACCGAGCGCGAACTCTCCACGTCCTGCCAGGTGTAGGCGAGACCGGTGCGCAGGCCGAGCGCACCCCACTGGTTGCCGGCATAGGCGCCGACGGTCCAGTCGTCCGACGAGCCGGACGCGTTGCGGCCGTCGAAATCGAAGCTGGTATAGCCATAGCCTCCGACCACGCCGAGCCGCCAGCCGGCCCCGATGGGCGCGTCGGCACCGATGAGGAAGCCGCCGGTGTCGGAGGTGAGTCCCGCCGCATTGGCGTTGCCGTCCATGTCGGTCCAGGCGCCGTAGCCGGTAGCCCAGAGCGCGAGCGCCTCGGTGGTAGCGGGCGCGGCGACCGCCTTGAGCGCCATCCCCGCCTCCGTACCGCCCGGCCCGGTGGGCGCGGCATAGGCCAGCGTCTCGCCGGCGGCCGGCATATAGCTCACCACCGGCGCGCTGGAGGCCCCCACCCCGCCAAAGGCGGCGCGCAGGCGATCCGTCACCGCCCGGCGTGTGAACACGCTGTTCTGGATGAACAGCGACTGCACCGAGGCGTGCATGTCGCCCGAGAGCTGGTCGAAGGCGGCCCGAGCCGAGGCGTAATTCGGCAGGAACAGCAGCGCGTTGTACAGCCCCAGCGTCGGCCCTGCTTGAGGCAGCGTATCCAGTGCCGCCGCCGTGGCGAACTGGTTCGGGGTCAGCGCGGCGGCGGTGAAGGCCTGATCCACCGCGATGGTGATGGTCACGCTGTCGCCGGTGCCGCCGAGATCGGCAGCAAGGAAAGGCGTCCCCGAGACCGCCGCGTCGAAGGAACCGTCTACGCCGCCCTCGGCGGTAAGGATGGTGTAGCTCTGGCCGGTGACGTAGCTCGCCCGCGGATCGAGCGCGGTCACCTCCACCGTGCCGCCCTCGAGGATCGCCTGGCCGCTGGCGGCGATCAGGTCGCTCGCTCCCGAACCGGCGATCTCCACCGCATAGGTCGAGCCGGAAGCAAAGCTGATGTCGCCCGCCACATTCAGCGTACCCGGCGAGTTGCCCGGCGCCACCGTGCCGCCCGAGGCAACGCTCACCGGCCCGACGGTGCCGGCGCCTCCCAGCGTGCCGCCAGTGAGCACGTCGACCGCTCCGCCCAGCGTGCCGTTCACCGCCAGCAGGCCCTGCGCCACCGTGGTGGCGCCCGAGAAGGCCGAGCCGTCACCGGTGAAACTGAGCGCCGCGGCGCCGGTCTTGGTGAAGGCTCCGAAGCCCGACAGAGTGCCGGCATAGGCGGCATCCGCCTTCTGGTCGAAGGTGAGGCCGGCTCCGGCCGCGATGGAGACGTCGCCGGTGAACAGCGCCGCGTCGGCGGTGAGCCCGCCGGCCTGCACGTTCCACTCGACGTCCGAGACGCCCGACAGCACCAGGTCGCCGCCGCCGAGCTTGGCGAGGACGCCCTCACCCGTCACGTCGCCCGCGAGCGACAGCACTGTGCCCGCCGCCACGTCGAAGCCGCTGGCGCCGGCCACGCCCACGTTGCGTACGCTCTCAAAGCTCGCGGTGGTCGAGAGCATGCCGCCTTCGAAGACGAGGCCGCCCGAGGCGGCGCCGAGACTGGCGTCGGAGGCGACCTGGACGATGCCATTGGCGAAGATCGTCCCGCCCTCATAGGTGTTCGCCCCGGACAGCACCAGCGTGCCGTAGTCGAGCTTGACCAGCCCGCCGGCGCCGGAGATCGTGCCGGCGAGGGTCAGCGTGGTGGCGAAGCCGACATCGATCCCGGCCGCGCCGGTCAGCGTCACCGCACGCTCCGAAGTGAAGCTCGCCGTGGTCGCCAACGTGCCGCCGCCGATGGAAAGCCCGCCTTCCGTCGCCCCGAGATTGCCATCGGAGGCGACGCTCAGCGTGCCGCCGGTGATGCTGGTCCCGCCGGAATAGGTGTTCAGTCCGGTCAGCACGGCGGTGCCGCCGCCGACCTTAGCGAGGCCGGACGGTCCGCTGCCGTCGGCGATCGCCGAGCCGATGGTGACGGTGACGCCGCCATCGACCGACAGCGTGCCGGTGCTCCCCGTCGCCGGTGCGATCGCCAGCGTGCCGCCGGTGACCTCATAGCCGTCGGTCTTGAACTGCAGCGTGTCGAAGCTCTGCGTGCCCGCGACGGTCACCGTGCCGGCCGCGCCCATGAACACCCCGACCGAGCCCAGCCACGGCCCGTTGATGTCCGCCGAGCCCGGCGCCCCGGTCCAGTTGGTGTTGCCCGCGTTCCAAGTGCCGGCGCCACCATCGACCGTGCCGTTGCCGGTCATGTCCGTCCCGTCCCAGAACTGCAGCGTCTGGCCGGCGCCAAGGACGGCGAGATTGATCTGGTTGGGGATGCCGAACTCCAGCGAGGACGAGGCTACGGTGAAGCCACCGGTGCCGGTGATCTCGACATCGGCGAAGCCGCCGCTTCGCGAGCCGTATTCGAACAGCCCATAGAAGCCGCCGGCTGCGACGCTTGCCTCCAGCGTGCCGTCCAGGGCCAGGACTCCCTCGACGACGATATGGTCGTTCGCCGGCCCGCCGACGACGCCGGGACCGTTCAGCTCGAACTTCGTGGTCGAGCCCGATCCCAGCGTCAGATTGCCCTCGAAGGTGAGCGTGCCCGGGCTGTTGCCCGCCGCCAGCGTGCCATCCACGGTCGCGTTGCCGCTGATCGTGCCTGACCCGCCCAGCGTCCCGCCGAGCTCCACCTCGACCGTCCCGCCCAGCGCGCCGCTGCCCCCGGCGCCGACCAGCAGTGTGCCTGCCGACACCGTCGTCGTGCCGGTGAAGCCGGAGCTGTCGCCGGTCAAGGTGACGACGCCCGCCCCCTGCTTGGCGAAGTCGCCGGCACCGGAGAGCACGCCGCTATAGCTCGTCTCGCCGGTGCGGTTGAAGGCGAAGGTGGCGCCGGCAGCGACGCTCACATCGCCGGTGAAGGTGCCCGCGTCTGCGCCGGCGCCGATCTGCAGCGTGCCCTCGTTCACCGCCGCATCGCCGGTGAAGCGGTTGTCGCCGGCAAGGACCTGCGTGCCCGCGCCCTCCTTGACGATGCCACCCGTGCCCTCGATCGCGCCGAAATAGTGGATCGAGCCGCTGGCATGGTTGAGGGTCAGCGTGCCGCCGCCGAGGCTGACCAGCGCGTCCTCCTCGCCGATCAGCGAATCGATGGTGATGCTGTTGCCATCGAGATCGAGCTTCGCGGTGCCGAACAGCGACAGGTCAGTGCGGTCACCGAGCACGCCGCCGGCGCCGATCTTGATGGTGCCTTCGTTGACGACGAGCGATTGGAAGTCGTTCTCGCCGGTCAGCGTGGTGATGCCGGTACCTTGCTTGCTGGCGAAGATGGTGTCGCCGTCGATAGTACCGCCGAAGGTGGTATTGGTGTCGTCCGTGCCCCAGACGAAGAATAGTAGCGAGCTGTTCTGGCCGGTGATGGTGCCCTCGCCGGCGATCGAGCCGACGCTCGCCTGCCGGAAGAAGTCGAACGGGCTCTGCGGCGTGCCGTCGAGCAGGAGCGTCGCGCCGGCATCCACCGTGAGCGCCGTCGTGCTGTTCAGTGCCTCGTTGGAGAGGACGGCCAGCGTGCCGCTCTCAAGATGCGTCGCCCCCGTGTAGTCGTTTGTACCGGAAAGAACGACCAGCGAGCCTGTGCGCACTGTGAGCCCGCCGGCGCCCGTGATGTCGCCGGACAGCGTGACCCCACCCTGACCGCCGGTGTCGATGACGCCGCCGCCGGGGCCGAGCGTGAAGTCGCGACCCGTGTTGAAGGTCGAGTTCCACTTCAGCACGCCGCCATCGCTGAGAGTCACCCCACCGGCCGCATCGCCGAGCGCGCCGTTGTTGCCAATCTGCAGCGTGCCGCCGGAGACGGCCGTACCGCCCAAATAACTGTTGGCTCCCGTGAGGGTGAGTACCTGGCCGCTCACGTCGACTACCACGGCGGCCGTGCCGGTGATGGCATTCGCGACGGTGGCGTCGATACCGTCCAACTCGAAGGTCAGGGTCGTGCCGACGCCGCTGGTGGCGATATCGCCGGTTAGGCTCCAGCCGCTCTGGAGCCTCAGGTTGTTAGTGCCGCCGGTGAAGTTGAGCGCCTCTGCCCGCGTCAAGCCGTCGCCGGCAAGGCCGCCGGAGATCGCACCCGAAGTGGTGATGGCAAGCCCCGCACCCAGGATGCCGGCCCCGCCCGCGCCGTGTGCGCCGGACTGGGCCGTCCCAAGCCCACCGCTGCCGCCATTACCGCCAATGATCGACCCGGTGTTGGTGATCGTCAGACCCGACCCGCTGACGCCGACACCGCCGTTGCCGCCGGCGCCGCCTGTCGACGCCGCGTCAACGAAGGCGTCACCGCCCGCACCGCCGCTGCCGGCCTGGATCGTGAAGCCATTGACGAGACTGGCGCCACTGACGCCGAAGGCGATGCCGCTGCCGCCGCTGCCGCCGCTGCCACCGAAGTATGCGTCGACGCTCCCGCCGCCGGCACCGCCATCGCCGGCGGAAATATTTCCCGATGTGGTAACGGAAACCGCTGAGGTGACGCTCGCCCCGAAACCGCCGGCCCCGCCGCCGCCTCCGACACCAGCGCTACTGCTTCCACCGCCATTGCCGCCATTGCCCCCGGTGAGCGGACCAATGGCGCCGGATGTCGACACGACTGCGCCATGGGCGCCGCCGCCGCCACCGCCGCCAATTTCCCAGTCGCCGGTCTGCCCGTCTTCACCGTTGCCGCCGGCCACCATTGCACCGACGCCCCCAGCGCCGCCGACGCCGCCCGGCGCATTACCGTTGCCGCCATCGCCGCCCGTTGCGCCAGCCCCACCGCCCCCGCCGGCGCCAAGCGAGAATCCACCGGCCCCGGCGCCACCGGCGCCGGCAAGCGAATCCGCGCCGCCGACAGCTCCGCCGGCCCCCGCGCCGCCGTCCGCCAGGGCGGAGCCGGAGCCTATCGCCAAGCACGCAATGGCGATACAGAGTGCGGACGAACTGCCGAGTAGCACCCGCCACCGGCGCCTCAGCCCGCCCGCCCCCTGCGCGCGCCGCCCCGCCTTCAGCCCCGCCGAAACTTTCATGGTCGCCCCGCCGCCGCGCCCGCAAGGCGCAGATTCTCAATAATACCCGGTATTACCCTAGCGGCACGCGCCTGATCCGCCCATCCTCTGAACAGAGGATGCACTCCTTTAGATCAATGTTCCTGCTCAATAAAATGCGCTCACCCGCCCGGGTTCAGCCACAGGCTCATCAGTCCGGCTCGGCTCTTCACACCGAATTTGCGGAAGATACTGGTGACGTGCTGATGAGCGGTTGAGGTCGCCACCTCCACCTGCTGGGCGATCTCCTTCTCCGTCGCCTTGGTGAGCAGCAGCTGCAGCACCCGCCGCTCGGTCGGGGTGAGCGGCGCGGACCCCATCAGGAGCCCGCTGCTCAGCAGCAGATGGCGGTGGAACCACTTGATACCGCGCAAGGCGGCGGCAAGCAGGGCGATCTCTTCGTCGGCGAAGGTCCGGCGTGAGTAGAAGCCGAAATGCGATTCGCAGTCATTGTTCAGCGGAAAGGCGACGAACACCGCGTCGTTCGTGCCGACCGAGCCGTAGTGCTGGCGGTAGAACGCGCCCTCAAACCATTCGGCGGGCAGCTCGCGCCGGAAGGAATAGGTGCGGAAGCTGCCGACGCCGCGCATCGGCAGGAGGAAGGACGGATCGATCTCCCGGCGGTCCCAGACCCGCAGGATCTCCTTGAAGTGCCCTTCGTCCGGGTGCGGCTCGATGGGATGCAGCGCCTGCACGGCGCCGACGCGCCAGCCCTGAAGGGCGTCCTTCGCATTGCTGCCGTCGAAGCGTATCGCGCCGGCCCAGGTCGCGTTCCATGCCCCCACTCGGTCGGCGAGGCGTGCCATGAGATGCGCCGCGGCCTGATGGGACTGGCTGACATGGAAGTCCGACAGATCGTCCCACAGGCGGTAGACGTCTTCCATTTGCATGAGGGCTGCTTTGGCGGGGGGCGATTCTTCCGCCGGCGAGTATGGGTGAGATGACGGCACGCGGGAATATTCCGAGCGCTCATTCGCCGCGCGGGTACCGCTGCGACTCCTCGAGGATATTCAGGTCCATGTGGTTGCGCATGTAGCGCTCCGACGCCTTCTGCAGCGGCTGGAAGTCCCACGGGTAATAGGCCCCGTTGCGCAGCGCCTCATAGACCACATGCCGGCGGGCCTGGCTCGCCCGCACTTCGGCATCGAAGCGGCCGAGGTCCCAGCGCGCATTCATCGCCGCTGCCATCCGGACCATGATGTCGGCGCAGGCCGGATCCTGGGCGCGGTTGGCGAGCTCGTGCGGATCCTCGTCGAGATTGGTCAGCATCGGCGGATCGATCTCGCACAGGCTGAGCTTCCACGGCCCGTCGCGCAGCGCCACCAGCGGCGCGTAGGAGCCTTCCGCGGCATATTCCATCGGCACCGCAGAGCGCGTGCCCTCCCCGCGCGCCAGCGGCACCAGGCTCTCGCCATCGGTCCAGGGCATGACGCCCGACAAATCGAGCGCGGCGAGGTCCGCGAGCGTCGGCAGCACGTCGAGCGTCGAGACCGGCCGGTCGATCCGCCCCGCCGGCAGGCCGGGCGCGGCGATCATCAGCGGCACGCGCGCCGAGCCCTCCAGGAAGTTCATCTTGAACCACAACCCGCGCTCCCCGAGCATGTCGCCATGGTCGGAGACGAAGACGATGACGGTGTCGTCCGCCATCCGGCAGCGCTCGAGGATGTCGATCAGCTCGCCGATCTTCTCGTCGATATAGGAGATATTGGCGAAATAGGCGCGGCGCGAGCGGCGTACGTCCTCCTCCGTCACATGGCTCGCCGCATGGTCGCTCGCCAGCATCAGGCGCTGGGAATGCGGGTCCTGTGCCTCGAACGGGATCGGCGCGACCACGGGGTCGAGCGCCGGGCAGTCCTCATAGAGGTCCCAGAAGCGCTTGCGCGCGACATAGGGGTCATGTGGGTGGGTGAAGCTCACCGTCAGGCACCAGGGCCGCCCGTCGTGCCCGCGGGCGAGATCATAGAGCTTGCGGCCGGCGTGGTAGGCGACCTCGTCGTCATATTCGAGCTGGTTGGTGATCTCCGCCACCCCCGCGCCGGTGACGGAGCCGAGATTGTGGTACCACCAGTCGATGCGCTCGCCGGGCTTGGTGTAGTCCGGCGTCCAGCCGAAATCGGCCGGGTAGATGTCGGTGGTCAGCCGCTCCTCGAAGCCGTGGAGCTGGTCCGGTCCGACGAAGTGCATCTTGCCCGACAGGCACGTGTGATAACCGGCGCGGCGCAGATGATGTGCGTAGGTCGGGATATCCGAGGTGAACTCCGCTGCATTATCGTAGACGCGGGTGCGGCTCGGCAGCTGGCCCGACATGAAGGAGGCCCGTGCCGGCGCGCAGAGCGGGCTCGCCGTATAGGTGTTGGCGAAGCGGGCGGAACGCGCGGCCAGTGCCTTCAGATGCGGCGCGTGCAGGAAGTCGGCCGGGCCGTCCGGGAACAGCGTCCCGTTCAACTGGTCGACCATGAAGACGAGGATGTTGGGACGCGTCATGCCAGGCTCCGCCGCGCAGAAGGTGGACGGGCACGCCGTGGCGCCCGTCCGCAGTGTCGGGAGGCTGGATCAGAGCCCGAGCGAGGCCTTCACCGCCGGCAGGCCGGGCTTGCCGTCGAAGGTGGTGACGCCGGCGAGCCAGGGCTCGAGCGCCGCCGGATTGGCCTTCAGCCACGCCTTAGCGGCGGCAGCCGGCTCCAGTCCCTCGTCCAGGATGTTGCCCATCATGGCGTTCTCGATGGAGAGGTCGAACTTCAGGTTCTTGAAGAAGGTCGCCGCGTTCGGGCACTGCGCGGACCAGCCGGTGCGCGCGAGGGTGCGCACGTCGGCGCCACCGAAGTTCGGGCCGAAATAGGCGTCGCCGCCAGAGAGATAGGTGATGTCGAAGGTCTCGTTCATCGGGTGCGGCGCCCAGGCCAGGAACACGATCCAGCCCTTGCCATTGCCCGAGCGCTTGACCTGCGCCAGCATCGCCTGCTCGCCGGATTCCACCACCTTCCAGCCCTTCAGGCCGAAATCGTTGGCGTCGATCATCTTTTGGATATTGGCATTGGCCGGCGCGCCGGGCTCGATGCCGTAGATCTGGCTGCCGAACTTGTCGGCATTGGCGACGAGGTCCTTGAAGTCCTTCACGCCGGCCTCGGCGACATAGTTCGGCACGGCGAGGGTGAACTTGGCGCCGGTCAGGTTGGTGCCCAGCACCTCCACCGCCTTCGCCTCGTTGAGCGCGTCCATGAACTTCTGCTGCGCCGGCATCCAGTTGCCGAGGAAGACGTCGAGGTTGCCGTTCTTCATCGATTCGTAGCCGATCGGCACCGAGAGCGTCTTCACGTCCTGCGTGTAGCCGAGCCCGCTCAGCAGCACGCCGGCGATGGCGTTAGTGGAGGTGATGTCCGTCCAGCCGGGGTCGGACATGCGGATGGTCTTGCAGGCGGGCGCGTCGGCAGCATTCGCGGCACCGGCGGAGAGGAATAGGGAGAGGGCGCATGCGGCCCTTACGAAGCGATTCATGGTCGAACCTCTGGAAAGGGTGAGAGCCGAAACATTGCAAGAGGGCTGCCCTTTGGGTCTGTGGCCGCCTTGCCCCGAGCTTCATCAAACCGTTAAATGGCAGCCGCTGTGAAGCTCCGTCTTTTCAATGGCAGCTCTAATGGCTCTTTATGGCTGAGCGCCTTCTCGACCTTGGCTGGGTGCGGATCTTCGAGGCGGTCGGCCGCCTCGGCAGCCTGACCGCGGCCGCCCATGAGCTCGGCCTCTCCCAGCCGGCGGTCAGCTATACCGTGCGCAATCTCGAACAGCACCTCGGCACCCCGCTGCTGGAGCGCGGCCATCGCGGCAGCACGCTCTCGCCCGCCGGTGAGCGGCTGCACCGCGCCGCCGGCGCCGCGGTGGCGGAGCTCGATGCGGGCGCACGCGCCATCCGGCGCATGAGCCGGCGACCGGTGGTTCGCCTCTTCACTGATTACGGCTTCGCCTCGTTCTGGATGATGCCGCGCGTGGCGCAGTTCCGGCTGGTGCATCCGGACACGGAGGTGCACATCATCGCCTCGGCGGCGGCAGATCCCGGTACCGACGAGGCCGAAGACGTCGCCGTGCTGTTCGGCACGCGGTCGGATTTCGGCGCGGGCGCCACGCAGCTCTTCGAGGAATGCGTCTATCCGGTGTGCAGCCCGCATTTCGCCGCCCGGCACGGGCTGACCGACGATCCGCGCGCCATCGCCGGGCTGCCACTCCTGCATCTCGACAGCGCGCCGCATCCGCGCTGGTTCTCCTGGAGCGACTGGTTCGCGGCCATGCATGTGGCGCGCGACCACGGACCCGGCGATCTCAGCCTGAACACCTACGGCCTCGTGGTGCAGGCGGCGATCGCCGACCAGGGCGTGGCGCTCGGCTGGGCCGGCCTCATCGACGGCGCCATCGCCGACGGCACTCTGGTCGCCGCCGGCCCGCCGCTCGCACGTGCCGAGAGCGGCTATTGGGTGAGGCCCGGCCCCGAACCGTCCACCCCCGCGCTGGACCTGATCGAGTGGATCATAAGCGCCGTGCGCCGCTGACGGCAGGCGCCGTCGGGCGA
Source organism: Xanthobacteraceae bacterium (assembly GCA_029239875.1). Classification (GTDB taxonomy): domain Bacteria; phylum Pseudomonadota; class Alphaproteobacteria; order Rhizobiales; family Xanthobacteraceae; genus Ancylobacter. The sequence goes on from JARBUD010000008.1 coordinate 86,176, forward strand.
GCCCTTGCAGGCTTAGACTTTCAGCGATTTCAGGCGATTTGGATGGTGCTGCGAGAGAGGATTGAACTCTCGACCTCTCCCTTACCAAGGGAGTGCTCTACCACTGAGCTACCGCAGCGCCGACGGGCCGGCGGGCAGGGCCGCCGAGGCGCGGGGACCTTTGCCACAGCACGCCGGCCGGCGCAAGCACCGGGCATGCAATTCACGGCGCCGCGGTGGAAACCCCTCCGGAGGAAGCCTCCCCTTCCCCCGGCGCGCCGCCTTCATTAGGACTGGCGCACAAGGACATGCGCGCGCCGGCACCTTCGGTACCCTCGGGCGTGCGGGCGGGAGAGCGGGATGAGCGGCACGGACGACGCCGCGCGCGCCGAGCGGCTGGCGGCGGCGCTGCGCGAGAACCTCAAGCGGCGCAAGGCGCAGATGCGTGGTCGCCAGGCGGAGAGCGTGGAGCCTGCCACGCCTGCACCGGATGCCGGCGCGGCGGGCAGGGACCCGTCCGACGCCGTCGCGTCGGTCCATCCGCCCAAGCCCGGCCGGGCGGACTGAGCCGGCCCGCGTTGTCGCGCTGCGTAACACGCGCTAGAGCTTTAAGGGGATAAGGGCGGCGGCGCCACGAATCGGCCCCATCGTCCCTTCATGCCGCTTCAGGGGAGGCGGCGGGCGCGCGACTTTGGTCGTTCTTGCGCCCGAACAGGCCGCGCGCCATCTGCCGCGAAGCTCGACGGCTTGGCTGGGAAGGGAGTGTTGAACCTCATGGACCGCATCCGCATCGTCGGTGGCAATCCGCTCACCGGGTCGATCCCGATTTCCGGCGCCAAGAACGCCGCCCTGCCGCTGATGATCGCGGGCCTGCTCACCGACGAGAAGCTGGTGCTGCACAATGTGCCGCGGCTCGCCGACGTGTCGCAGCTGCAGCGGATCCTCGGCAACCACGGCATCGACATCACCGTGAACGGCAAGCGCCGCGGCGACGACGCCTATGCCGGCCAGACGCTGGAAATCGACGCGCGGGTGATCGTCGATACCACCGCGCCCTATGAGCTGGTGTCCAAGATGCGCGCCAGCTTCTGGGTCATCGGCCCGCTGGTGGCGCGCATGGGCGAGGCCAAGGTCTCGCTGCCCGGCGGCTGCGCCATCGGCACGCGGCCGGTCGACTTCCATCTCGACGCGCTGCGCGCGCTCGGCGCGGAGATCGAGATCGACGCCGGCTACGTGCTCGCCCGCGCGCCCAAGGGGCTGAAGGGCGCGCATATCCTGTTCCCGAAGGTCTCGGTCGGCGCCACCCACACGGCGATGATGGCGGCGAGCCTCGCGGAAGGCGAGACGATCCTCGAGAACGCCGCGCGCGAGCCGGAGATCGTCGACGTCGCCGACTGCATCAACGCCATGGGCGGGCGCATCGAGGGCCAGGGCACCTCGACCATCCGCATCACCGGCGTGCCGCGCCTCAAGGGCGCGCACCACTCGGTGCTGCCGGACCGCATCGAGACCGGCACCTATGCCATGGCGGTGGCGATGACCGGGGGCGACGTGATGCTCTCCGGCGCCCGCGCCGACCTGCTCGATTCCGCGCTAGACACGCTGCGCGAATGCGGCGCCGAGGTGACAGTGTCGAACGAGGGATTGCGGGTGAAGCGCAACGGCGCCGGCATCTCGCCGGTCGAGGTGACCACCGCGCCCTTCCCCGGCTTCCCGACCGATCTTCAGGCCCAGCTGATGGCGCTGACCACGCGCGCGCGCGGCACCTCGAAGATCACCGAGACCATCTTCGAGAACCGCTTCATGCATGTGCAGGAGCTCGCCCGGCTCGGCGCCCGCATCCATCTCGACGGCGAGATCGCCACCATCGAAGGCGTCGAGAAGCTCAAGGGCGCACCGGTGATGGCGACGGATCTGCGCGCCTCGGTATCGCTGGTGATCGGCGCGCTCGCCGCCGAGGGCGAGAGCATGATCCACCGCGTCTACCATCTGGACCGCGGCTTCGAGCGGCTGGAGGAGAAGCTCTCCGCCTGCGGCGCCGAGATCGAGCGGCTGGCGGGCTGAGCGATAGGCATCAAAGCAGAAGGCGTGGATGGCCGGGCCAAGCCCGGCCATGAAGACAGAAGAGCGACGCTCTCTATTTGAAGCCGCTGCAGTTCCCAGCTTCTAAGTTCTTTCCCGCCCCTTGCCGTCCGCCTGTCGCAGCGCCATCTGGGCGGCAGATGACTGCGGAGTGACGAAAATGGCCGGTCTCAAGCTGATTGCGCTCGACGCCGAGGATCTCGCGGTCCTCTCGGTGCATCTGCAGGATGCGGTGGTCTCGGTCGGCGAGATGACCTTCCTGCCGAAGGAACACCGCTTCGTGCTGCTCGCCAACCGCTTCGACTGGGAGAAGGCGATCCAGGCGGAAGCGATGGCGGATATCGACCCCTCCCCCGCCGGCCCGGGCCTCGCTTTCGCGGCAGCCCCCTTAGCAGCCCCTGTGGCATCGGCCACGCCCTGCGTGCGCCGCCGCTCCGGGCTGCGCTTCGAGCGGGTGCTGAACGCGCGGGTGCGCGGCATCGATCTCAAGCAGAAGCAGGGTGTCCTGAACCTGCTGGCGCTGAAGTTCGACGAGATCGATGCGCCATCCGGCACCGTCACCTTCCTGTTCTCCGGCGGCGGCGAGGTGCAGCTCGACGTCGAATGCATGGAGGCAGGGCTGGAGGATCTGGGTCCCGCCTGGGACGCTAAGGGCACGCCCTGCCACGACGTCGAGTGAATCCATAAAGCTGTCATCCCGGCCGAGCCCACAGGTCTCGCCTTCGGCAAGCCCGAGGACAGGCTCCGCGAGAGCCGGGATCGCGTCCCGTCCTCTTCGCGCGGACGATCCCGGCTCGGCCTATGGCCGTCCGGGATGACGGAAGAAGGTACGCCTCTTGTGTTCCGCGAGCCCGGTTGCGATAGGTCGAGCTGACGGCGGCGCGCGTGGCGTGCCGCTCCCGTGCCCGCAGGACCCGACATGCCGCTCCGCCTCGATACCGCCTCGCCCGAATTCAAAGCGCGCTTCACGGCCTTCCTCGGCACCAAGCGCGAGGTCTCGCAGGATGTGGCGCAGGCGGTGGCGCGCATCGTCGACGAGGTGCGCACGCGCGGCGACGCGGCGCTGATCGACTTCTCCCGGCAGTTCGACCGCGTCGACCTCGGCGCGCTCGGCATCCGCGTCACCGACGCGGAGATCAACGCTGCCGAGAAGGCGGCCGATCCGGCGGCGCGCGAGGCGCTGGCCTTCGCGCATGAGCGCATCCGCTCCCATCACCAGCGCCAGCTCCCCGAAAGCGGTCGCTATGTCGACGCCGCCGGCGTCGAGCTCGGCCATCGCTGGACCGCGGTCGACGCGGTCGGGCTCTATGTGCCCGGCGGCACGGCGGCCTATCCCTCCTCGGTGCTGATGAACGCGGTCCCGGCCAAGGTGGCCGGCGTGAAGCGCGTCGTCATGGTGGTGCCGGCGCCGGACGGGCAGATCAACCCGCTGGTGCTCGCCGCGGCGAAGCTCGCCGGCGTCAACGAGGTCTACCGCGTCGGCGGGGCGCAGGCGGTCGCGGCGCTGGCCTATGGCACGCAGAGCGTCGCACCGGTCGCCAAGATCGTCGGGCCGGGCAACGCCTATGTGGCGGCGGCCAAGCGGCATGTCTTCGGCACGGTCGGCATCGACATGGTCGCCGGCCCGTCCGAGGTGCTGGTGATCGCCGACGGCGCGCAGAACCCGGACTGGATCGCCGCCGACCTGCTGGCGCAGGCCGAGCACGACACCGCCGCCCAGTCGATCCTGATGACCGACGACGCCGCGCTCGCCGATGCCGTCGTCGCGGCGGTCGAGCGCCAGCTCGCCACCCTGCCGCGCCGCGACATCGCCGCAGCGAGCTGGGCCGAGTTCGGCGCGGTGATCAAGCTCGGGAGCCTCGACGAGGCGCCCGCGCTGGCCGACCGCATCGCGCCCGAACACCTCGAGATCATGGCGACGGATGCCGAGGCGCTGGTCGAGCGCATCCACCATGCCGGCGCCATCTTCATCGGCGCCCACACGCCGGAAGCCATCGGCGACTATGTCGGCGGCTCCAACCACGTGCTGCCGACCGCCCGCTCGGCCCGCTTCTCCTCGGGGCTGAGCGTGCTCGACTTCATGAAGCGCACCTCGATCCTGAAATGCGGCCCGGAGCAGCTGCGCGCGCTGGGACCGGCGGCGATCGCGCTCGGCGAGGCGGAAGGGCTTGGCGCCCATGCCCGCTCGGTCGCGATCCGGCTCAACCTCTGACGGCGCGCCATGGCGGAGGGCGAGGATCCGCACGCCGCGACACGCCACCTCTGCGCGGTGACGCTGGACGGCGCTTCCATCGGCCGCTCCAACATCGACGTCGAGCATGAGCGGGCCGTCGCCATCTACGACCTGGTCGAGGAGAACAGCTTCGCGCCGCGCGGCGACGAGGCGCCCGGCCCCTATTGCCTCGCCATCTCGCTGACCGAGGGCCGCCTGGTGCTCGACGTCACCCGCAAGGACGGCGCGCCTGTGGTGCAGCACCATCTTTCGCTGAGCCCGCTGCGGCGGGTGGTGCGCGACTATTTCCTCGTCTGCGAGAGCTATTATTCGGCGATCCGCACGGCGAGCCCGTCGCAGATCGAGGCCATCGATATGGGCCGGCGCGGCCTGCACAATGAAGGCTCCGAACTGCTGCGCGAGCGGCTGAAGGACAAGATCGCCCTCGATTTCGGCACGGCGCGGCGGCTGTTCACGCTGGTCTGCGCGCTGCACTGGAAGGGCTGAGCGTGGCCACGTCCGCCCAGTCGTCGCTGCTCGTCGGGCCGGCCGTGCCCGGACGCAAGGAGCGTCCGCAATCGGTGCTGTTCATGTGCGGGCAGAACAGCGTGCGCTCGCCCATGGCGGCGGTGCTGGCGAAGCACCTGTTCGGCCGCTCGCTCTATGTCGGCTCGGCCGGGGTGGTGAAGGGCGAGCCGGACCCTTTCGTCACGGCCGCCATCGACGAGGTGGGGCTCGACCTGCACCGCCACCGGCCGCAGACGCTGGAGGAGCTGGAGGAGAATGAGGGGCTCGCCTTCGACCTCGTCATCACCCTCTCGCCCGACGCCCATCACCGGGCGCTGGAGCTCACCCGAACCAACGCCATCGACGTCGAGTACTGGCCGACGCCGGACCCGACGCTGGTCGCCGGCAATCGCGAGCAGCAGCTCGACGCCTATCGCGCCGTGCGCGACGAATTGGAGGCGCGCATCCGCGCCCGCTTCCAGCGCCATGTCTGAGATCGGTCGCAGGCTGGGGGTCTACGTGAGAAGTTCGTTCAGTTTTTCCCGGACATGCTCTAGCTTGCCGGCCGATTGCACCGCCGGGCCGTCGTCCGGCGGAAGAGGAGTTGTTGCGTGAGCGCCCGCCCCAAACTGGTGCTGGCCTCGGGTTCGCCGCGCCGGCTGGCGCTGCTCGCCCAGGCCGGAATCGAACCCGACGCCCTGCTGCCGGCCGATATCGACGAGGCGCCCGAGCGCGGCGAGCTGCCGCGACGCCTCGCTTTGCGCCTCGCCCAGCAGAAGCTCGCCGCCGCCGATGCGCGCCGCAAGGCTGGCAATGAGCATGACGGGGCCTATCTCTTGGCGGCGGACACGGTGGTGGCGGTCGGCCGTCGTATCCTGCCCAAGCCCGACCTCTCCGAAGAGGCGGCGGACTGCCTGCGGCTGCTCTCGGGCCGCGCCCACCGCGTCTATACCGGCCTCGCGCTGATGACGCCGAAGGGCGGCGTGCGCACGCGCCTCGTCGAGACGCGGGTGCGCTTCAAGCGGCTGTCGCGCGAGGAGATGGACGGCTACGTCGCCTCGCGCGAATGGCTGGGCAAGGCCGGCGGCTATGCCATCCAGGGCCTCGCCGGCGTGTTCGTGGTCAAGCTGGTCGGCTCCTACACCAATGTGGTCGGCCTGCCGCTGGCCGAGACCGTGGCGCTGCTCGCCGGCGAGCGGTTCCCGGTCTACCAGCGCTGGGGCAACCCGGAGTGAACTCTAACAAGGGAGGGGAAGCATGAGCGCTGACGCGCCCTCCAGTGCCGACAAGAACGCCGGGACCTGCCCGATCTGCGGCAAGCCCTCGGTGGAGAAGTACAAGCCCTTCTGCTCCAGCCGCTGCGCCGACGTCGACCTCCACCGCTGGCTGACGGGGGCCTATGCCATTCCCGTCACGGAAGACGACGACGAGGACGGCGAGGAGCCCTCCCTCGCCCCCAAGCCGCCGCGCGAGGACTGAGCGGTCGCCGGCGACGCGGCGGTCATGCCGCCGTCATGCGGCGCGCCGGCCCCTTGGGGAAAGGACGGATTTTCGCCCTCCGCAGATATGGACAGGGCGCGGCCGAGACTCTATAACCCGCCCGCTCCGCATGGCCTTGGGCCGTTGCCGGCTACGCCCAGGTAGCTCAGTTGGTAGAGCATGCGACTGAAAATCGCAGTGTCGGCGGTTCGACTCCGTCCCTGGGCACCATTTCCCCGCTTTAGGTGGCTCTGGGAAGCTCAAAAAGCGGGAAATTTCCTCAACTTAGCTGAATTCGAGGCTCGCGGCGGCTCTCTGGGGCTCGTTGGCATTTGGGAAATTTGTTGGCATTCACAGATGCCAGCGCGCCCAACAAAGGGTGCCTGCCATGCCAGCGACAAATGTCCGTCCGGCAAGCCAACCCTGCCACGGACAAGTTAGGTCCATCGAGCAAGCAGGCCGATTTCGTGCCGACAGGGACCGGAGGAAAAGCGCCTCAGGTCAATTCGGCCCGTTCCGGCTTTGCGGGGGAGGATTCCGTCGCCGTGTCGCCGGTGAACGACCCACGGGTCTTGATCGCCGCGTCGATTGCTATGAGGCGGGCCGCGGAGTCCGCGTGCAGCCGCTCGACCATCCTGCCGCCGAGCGTGATGACGCCCTTGTCCGCGTTCTCCGGCAGGGTGAAGGCTTCGACGATCGCATGCGCCTCGGCGACGTCGTCGTCCGCAGGGGCGAATAGGTGGTTGGCCATGGCGATCTGCGAGGGATGAATGAGCGTCTTGCCGTCGAAGCCGAGCTGGCGGCCCTGGGCGCATTCGCGCGCGAACCCGTCCATGTCCGTGAAGGCATTGTAGACGCCGTCGAACGCCGAAAGCCCATGAGCGCGGGCGACCAGCACGGTGTTCAGCAGCCACGGCACCATGGCCGCACGATCATCGCCGGCCAGCACTCGGGTGTCCTTGGCGATGTCGTTCGTGCCGAGCACGAGGCCGGTGAGCCGATCGTCGGCCAACTTGCCGCCCTCGCGCACGATCTCGCGCAGGTCGAGCAGGCCGAGCGGGGTCTCGATCATCGCCCAGAGCTGGAGGTCCGGCCTCGCCCCTGCGGTGCGAAGGAAGCGATAGGCCTCGCCGATGTCGCGGGGGGACTCGACCTTGCTGAGCACCACGATGTCGGGACCGGCCCCCGCCACCGCGGCGAGGTCGTCTTCAAACCACCGGGTCCCCCGTGAATTGACCCGGATGGCGACCTGGCGAAAGCCGTAGCCACCCGCCGACACGGCGCGGCAGGCGCTCTCGCGTGCCTGCGGCTTCATCTCGGGAGCGATGGAATCCTCGAGGTCGATGATGAGGGCGTCGACATCGAGCTCGCGTATCTTCTCGAGCGCCCGCTCCTTGATGCCGGGCACGTAGAGGACGCTGCGCAGGGGGCGGTCGCCGTTCATCGCGACACCTCCGTCTCGACGCCCGGCCGGATATCCCGCTCGCCGCGCCGGCGGCGCCATGTCAGCAGGTTCTGGATCAGGGGCGCAACGAAGATGACGGCCGCCAGGACGAGGCAGATCGCGGAAATCGGCTCCCTGAGGAACACGCCCATGTCGTCGCCGGACATGACGAGGCTGCGGCGGAAGTTCGATTCCATCATGTAGCCCAGCACCAGGGCCAGCACGATGGGCGCCGGCTCGATGTCGACCTTCGACAGGAGATAGCCGACGATGCCGAAGCCGACCGCGACCCCGATCGCGAAGATGTCGTTGGATTCCGAATAGGTCCCGAGCAGGCAGGTCGCCGCAACGATGCCGGTCACGACCGACGCCGGGATCGTCGTCAGCCGCACCCATAGGCGCGAGCCGAACAGGCCCAGCAGCACCATGAAGGGCATGCCGACAAGCAGCGCGATGTAGATCGAATAGGGAATCTCGGGGTGCTGCGTGAAGATCAGCGGCCCCGGCCGCACGCCCTGGATGGCGAGCGCACCGACGAGGACGGCCGTGCTCGCCTTGCCGGGAATGCCCAGCGCAAGCATGGGCGCGAGCGCGCCGGGCATGCAGGCATTGTTGGCGGTTTCGGCGGCGACAACGCCTTCCGGATTGCCCTTGCCGAAGGTCTCCGGCGACTTGGAGAGGCGCTTCTGGACCGAATAGGCGGTGATGGACGCGATCGTCGCGCCGGCGCCGGGGATCACGCCCAGAATGTAGCCGATGAAGGTCGAGCGCACGAGATTGCCGGCGTGCGGCTTCAGGAGGCCGAACTGGGCGGTGAGTCCGGGCAGTTCCTTCAGCGGGGTCACGCGGTCGCCCGGCGACTCCAGCATGCGCAGCACCTCGGAAAGCGCGAACAGGCCGATCAGGGCGGCGATGAAGGGGAAGCCGCCGAGCAGATTGTCGGTGAAGACGTAGCGCATCACGCCGTCAACGGGGTCGGCGCCCACGGTGGTCAGCAGCAGCCCGAAGAGAAGCGCGATGAAGCCGCGCAGGATCGAATGGCCCGCCAGCGTCGAGATCAGGCTGAGACCGAGCACGGCGAGGGCGAAATACTCCGTCGGGCCGAAGGCGAGCGCGATCTTGGTCATCCACATGACGGTGAAGATCAGCAGCAGGGTGCTGATGATCGATCCCACGGCGGAGCCGAGGATCGACAGGGTCAGCGCCTCGCCCGCCTCGCCGCGCTCGCGCATCGGGTAGCCGTCCAGCGCCGTTATCGCGGAGGAAGGTTCACCCGGCGTGTTCATGAGGATGGCCGGAATGGCGCCGGAATATTCCGAGGCCATGTAGAGGCTCACCAGCATGACGACCGACACCACCGGGTCGAGCCCGAAAGTGAAGGGAATGAGCAGGGCCATGCCGACGCCGGCCGACAGGCCGGGAAGAGCGCCGACGACGTAGCCGATGACCACGCCGCCCAGAAGCCCGGCCATCACCTGCCAGGAAGAGAAAGCCGAAAGACCCGCTAGGAATCCATCGATCATGGCGCACCTCAGGGCAATGGGATGGAGAGGATCATCTCAAAGACGATCTTGCTGAACAGCAGGAAGCCCGCGACATAAGCGAGGATGTGCAGGGGGCGACGGCAATCGGCGACCCAGAGCAGGGCCGCGAGGAAGACGCCCATGGTCGGGTAGTAGCCGAGGTGGCGCATGGCGGGTGCAAAGGCCAGCATCAGCCCCATGCCCGCTATGACGTGCAGCGGCCGGCCGATGGTCACCAGATGCCCGCTCGGCGGACCGAACAGATGCACGAGGCCGTTGGCCAGAAGCACCAGAGCGCCGATGCCGAGCAACAGCGCGATGCCGCGCGGGAAGGTCGCGGCGCCGACGCCATAGCCGCCGCCGTCGTCGATGTCGGCGCCGAGCACCCAGAACGTGACGGCGAACGCCAGGAGCGCGGCCCCGGCAAGGGCGTCTCCCAGTTCCAGGCGGAAGGTGAGATCTTTGTGCTCCGCGGAGATGTCGACGGTCGGCTCATCGTGTTGAGTTGCCATGGTCACGGTCAGGCTCTCTCGGTCGAATGCCGGAAGGAGGAGGCCGCCGCGCGGCCTCCGGCGGATCGCTCGACGGTCAGCGCGTCAGCCCGAGCGTCGTCATCCATTCCTTGGTGACGGCGTTCTCCCGCTGGGCGTTCGCGGTGAAGTCCGCCGGCCCCTGGAAAGCGGGAATCAACGCCGATTCCTCCATGTAGGCCTTCAGCTCGGGCGTCTCGAGGGCCTGCTTGACCGCCTCGGCGAGCTTGGCCTTGATCGGCTCGGGAATACCCTTCGGGCCGATGATGCCGCGCATCTGCTGCCACGAGGTGTCGGCGGCGTAGCCCTGCTCCTTCAGGGTCGGCACATCCGGGAACTGCGGCACCCGCTTGTCGGACATGACCGCGACGACCCGGAGATTGCCGGCCTGCACATGGGTCTTGACGAGGTCGACATAGGCGATCGCGACTTCGGCATGGTTGCCGAGCGCCGCGGTCACGGCGTCGCCGACGCTGTCGAAAGGCACCCAGCGCACCTTCTTGCTGTCGAGATCGGCGGACTTGGCCATGATCTCCCAGGCGAAATGCCCGCCCGATCCGCGCACGAAGCCGGCCATCACCACGCTGCCGGGCTTGGCATTGGCGGCCTCGACGAGGTCCTTCATGGACGTGATCTTGCTGTCCTTGTTGACCACGATCAGGTACGGCTCGTTCACCAGCCGGGCGATCCAGTCGAAGCTGTCCACCTTGTACTGCTTCAGGGTCTGGTTGAACGCGCCGATATGGGTCGAGGTGACGGCGCCGATGGTGTAGCCGTCCGGCTTGGCGGCTGCGAGCTCGGCCAGCTGGGTGGCCCCACGCCCGCCGGGCTTGTTCTCCACGACCAGCGGCACGCCGAGGATCTTCTCCATCGCAATGGCGAGCTTGCGCGCCATTACGTCGGTCGCGCCGCCGGGCGAGACATGGAGCAGATAGCGGATCGGCTTGTCGGGAAAGTCGGCCCTGGCGCCCGCCGGCATGATGGCGATAGCGGCGGCAATGGCGGCCGTTCGAAGCAAGAACTTCAGCATGATCGTTCTCCCTAGTTTTTTCGGAGGCCCTTTTATTTCGGGCTCTATCCTGGCCTTCGGCTGAACCTTTCCAAGTATCCTTCGGCTCATCGCACGACGATTGGCGTCGCTCGTGCGTGTAGTGCTTCAACCAATATTACCTACGCCGCCCGACATAAGGCGAGTGTGCATGGGCATGGGTAGCAGGCAAGCCGTTCGACAATTCGGCGGCGACGGAAATGCCTGCCACGACGCGGCTCCTCCGTCACTATTTCACGACGCCGAACCTATCGACGCCGGGACGAATGATCCACGTTGCGCACCTTAAAAGTTCGTAGTAGCAATAGCAACAACTAATCGGAAAGCGCCTGAGAATGTCATTGGCGGCTGAACGCCGCGCGCCGGAAAAGGCGTGTCGGCGCAGACGCCGAAATCGAGGAAACGCCACCATGAGCCGCCTGCGACGCATCCGTCTCAGCCGCCTTCGGCTGCCATTGATCCGGCCCTATCGCCTGTCCTACCGGACCTTCGATGAATTCGAGCCGTACCTGGTCGAGGTCGAGGACAGCGACGGCCGCACGGGCTTCGCCGATGCCCACATATCGCCCGGCTCGAGCTCGGAAACCCGGGAGGGCGGCTGGGCGTTCTGCCTCGCCAAGATGGACGCGATCATCGGCAAGGCGCCGGAGGATGCGAAGGAGATCGTCCTTGCCGACTTCGCGAAAAGCAAAGTCGCCGCCACCGCGCTCACGGCCGCCATCGAGGTGCTCGAAGGCAGCGAGTTGCTCGATGTCACCGACACCCGCAGCCAGCCGCTTCTGACGCCGATCAATGCGTTGGAGCCGGAGGCGATCGCCGCCGAGGTCGAGAAATGGATCACTGAGGGTTTTCGCACCTTCAAGGTGAAGGTCGGCAAGGATGTCGAGGCCGACCTGGCGCGCGTCGCCGCCATCCAGCAGGTCGTGTCCGGGCGCGCGACGCTGCGCCTCGACGCAAACCGCGCGTTCAGCCGCGAACAGGGCATCGCCTTCGCCTCGCGACTCGATCCCGCCGGCATCGAGCTGTTCGAGCAGCCCTGCGATTCCGACGACTGGGAGGCGAATGCCGCGGTCGCCGCGGCCTCGACCGTGCCGCTGATGCTCGACGAGCCCATCTGCACCCTCGGAGACATCGAGCGCGCCGCGCAGATCGAGAAGGTCGGCTTCTGCAAGCTCAAGCTCAAGCGCTTCGGCAGCCTCCAGCGCCTGGCCGACGGCCTCAACGCCGTCCGGGCACACGGCATGAGCCCGGTATTGGGGGACGGCCTGGGCAGCGAGGTGCAGGGCTGGCTGGAAGCCTGCGTCGCGCGCGACACGGTCGACAATGCCGGTGAGTTCAACGGCTTCCTGAAGCCGAAGACCGGGCTGTTCGCGAACCCGCTTCCCTTCGAGAGCGGCGAGGTCCGCATGCCCGCCGGCTATCGCCCGCAGCTCGATCGCGCGGCGGTCGAGCGTGCCACCATAGCGACCCACGACGTAGCCGCCTGACGCGCCGGTCGCGCCTCGATCGGAGACGTCCTCAGCAAGATGCAGGATTCAAAGATGCCTCACGACGTAATGCTTGAGAAACTCGATGAGCGCCGCACGCAGGCGCGGCGCATGGGCGGGCCGGAAAAGCTGGCCAAGCGCGCCGAGCGCGGCCAGCTCAATGCCAAGGAGCGGATGGACGCTCTCGTCGACCCCGACAGCTTCTTCGAGGTCGGGCTGCTCGGCGCTTCCGGCGTGTTCGACGCGGATATCGAAGCGACGCCCCGCGACGGCAAGATCACCGGCTTCGGCAGGATCGAGGGGCGGGACGTCGGGGTGGTGGTGAACGACTTCACCACCAAGGGCGCCTCCACCAGCGCCACCAACTCGAAGAAGATGGGCTACATCCGCCGCACCTGCACCGAACGGGGCATGCCCTTCATCCATATCGGCGAATCCACCGGCGCGCGCCTTCCCGACGCCATGGGCTCGAAGGGAATGGGCGCGCTGCTCGGCAACGACACGACCCAGTTCAAGCGCATGCGGGAGACTCCGTGGGTCGCGGCGGCGCTCGACACCTCGTTCGGCTCGTCTGCCTGGCTTTGCTGCTGCGCCGATTTCGCGGTGATGAAGAAGGGCTCGATCATGTCGGTGTCGAGCCCGCGCCTCGTTTCCATGGCCATCGGCGAGAAGGTCGACCTCGAAGAGCTCGGCGGCTGGCGGCTGCATGCCGAGCAGACCGGCCTCATCGACTACTTCGTCGACACCGATGCCGAGGCGATGGCCGTGATACGCCGGTTCCTCTCCTACATGCCCGGCCACAATGGCGAGCTCGCGCCCGGCGCGGCCGTCGCCGAGGGGTCGGGCGAGGACCAGGACCGCATCCTCGCCGTGCTGCCGGAGAAGCGCACGCAGGTCTACAACATGAAGAAGATCATCGAGGTGATCTTCGACCGCGACAGCTTCTTCGAGATCAAGGCCCGCTTCGGCAGGTCGGCGGTGGTGGGTCTTGCCCGGCTCGACGGGCAGGCGGTGGGCGTCATCGCCAACAACCCGCAGGTAGGCGGCGGCGCGCTCTCGGCGGAGGCCTGCCGCAAGATCATCGATCTCACCGTGCTGTGCGACAGCTTCAACCTGCCGATCGTGCGCCTCGTCGACACGCCGGGCTTCGTCGTCGGCACCGAGGCCGAGCGGCGCGGCGCGCCGGGACACATCATGAACTTCATGAACGCCACCTGCCTGACCACGGTGCCCTCGGTCACCGTGCTGTGCCGCAAGGCCTATGGGCGCGCCTATGTCGCGATGGGCGGCGGCGCCCACAACGACGCGATGATCGCCTGGCCGACCGCCGAGGTGAGCTTCATGGACCCGGTGTTCGCGACCAACATCGTCCACAACCTCACCGCCGGGCAGGAGGGCTTCGAGGACGCGCTGGCGCATATCCAGAAGGACCTCGAGATCTGGGACATGGCCCGCATCTTCTCGGCGCAGGACGTCGTGAAGCCTCAGGAAACCCGCGCCTGGGTCATCCGCATGCTGGACATCCAGCGCCGCCGGCGCTCGGGCGGCGTAGGCCAGCACCTGATGCGCACGTGGCCGACGAGCTTTTGAGGGGGCTGATCATGACCATTCAGGATACCCACGCGCTGCGCGCGGCCCGCGGGGAAGCGCTCATCGCCGAGGCTCGCGCCAACGGGCGCGGCAGCCTGGACGAGGCGGCCGGCAAGGCGCTGCTGGCCGATTTCGGCGTGCGCGTGCCGCGTTCGCGCTTCGCGGCGAATGCCGTTCAGGCGGCTGAGATCGCCGGCGAGCTCGATGGCCCCTTCGTCGTGAAGGTCGTCTCGCCCGAGATCCTGCACAAGTCCGATGCCGGCGGCGTCGCCCTTCGCCTGGCCGACCCCGACGCCGTCGGCGCGGCGGTCGAGGCGATGGCCGCGAAGCCGCTGATCGCCGCCGCCAAGGTCGATGGCTGGCTGGTCGAGGAGATGATGCCGTCCGGCCGCGAAATCGTCATCGGCGGCTATCGCGATCCCCAGTTCGGCCCGATGATCATGGTCGGGCTCGGCGGCATCTTCGTCGAAGTGCTGCGCGACATCTCCTTCCGCATCTGCCCGATCGAGGCGAAGGATGCCGAGGAGATGCTGGCCGAGCTGAAGGGCCATGCCCTGCTGGAGGGCGCGCGGGGCGAGGCGGGCATCGACCAGGCGGCGCTCGTCGACGTCATGCTGCGCATCGGCGGCATCGATGGCCTGCTGATGCGCCACCGGGCCGACATAGCGGAGCTCGACCTCAATCCGGTGATCACCTCGCCGAACGGCGCCGTCGCCGTCGACGCGCGGGTGATCCTGACGGAGCAGGCGGAAACGGACGCTCCTTCCGAGGCGTCGGATGCGTCCCCGCTCGAAGTTTTCCGCCCGCTGTTCGAGCCGCGCACCGTGGCGGTGCTCGGCGCTTCGACCAAGGACGTCGCCATCGCCAACACCTTCATCCGCCGGATGAAGGCCTTCGGCTATGCGGGCAGCATCTACCCGATCCATCCGGCGGCCGACGAGATCGAGGGCCTGAAGGCATATCCGAGCCTCGCCGAGACGCCCGAGCCGGTGGACTACGCCTATATCGCCGTCGGTGCCGAGCGCATTCCCGGCATCCTCGCCGCCGCGGGCGGGCGCTGCCGCATCGCGCAGGTCATCTCTTCCGGCTTCGGTGAACTCGAGGAGGGTAAGGCGCTTCAGGACGCGCTCGTCGAGGGCGCCCGCGCGGGCGGGGCGCGGATCCTGGGGCCGAACTGCCTCGGGACCTATTCTCCTCGCGGCGGCCTCACCTTTCCGGCCGACGCACCGAAGGAAGTCGGCACGATCGGCATCGTCTCGCAGTCGGGCGGACTGACGACGGACATCATCAAGCGCGGAGAATGGCGGGGCCTGCGCTTCAGCGGCGCGGTGACCATCGGCAACAGTGCCGATGTGAAACCGCATGAGCTGCTGGCCTACTACCTCGCCGATCCGCAGACCCGGGCCATCGGCATCTACATGGAGGACGTGAAGCACGGGCGTGCCTTCTACGAGCAGCTGAAGAAGGCGAACAAGCCGGTCGTCATCCTCAAGGGCGGGCGCTCGGTGCTCGGACGATTGGCGGCCGCCTCGCACACCGGCGCACTCGCCGGTGACGAGAAGGCATGGGAGGCGCTGCAGAAGCAGACTCCTGCCGTCCTGGTCGCCACCGTCGACGAGTTCATCGACCTGCTGCTGGCGCTGCAGCATTTCGACCTCCACCCCGACCATCCCACCCGCACCGTCACGCTGTTCGGCAATGGCGGCGGATCGAGCGTGCTGGGCACGGACGCCTTCGCGGGCGCGGGGCTGGAGGTCGCGCCCTATGGCGAGGAAGCACGCCACCTGCTGGAGGCGATGAAGCTTCCGCCGGGCACCAGCGTCGCCAACCCGATCGACACGCCGGTGCGCACGCTGCAGGAGAAGGACGGCTTCGTGGCCGGCGAAATCCTCGACATCGTCTATGGCCACGCCCATCCCGATGCCGTGCTGATGCACCTCAACCTGTCGGCTTTCGTCGGACGAGGTTCGGTAGACCCGATCGACAACCTGTTCACGGTGGTGGGGCAGACCAAGGAGAAATGGCCGGGCGGGCCGCATTTCGCCCTGGCCCTGCGCACGGACGGCTCGGCGGCGCTCGACGATCGCCGGCGCCATTATCGCGAAAAGGCCCGCGCCATCGGCGTGCCGGTTTTCGACGAGATCGCCCCGGCGGCGAAGGCTCTCGCCGGCATCGGGCATCTCGAGCGGCGACTGGGCGGACGTTGAACAACGAGGGGCGGTCCGAGGACCGCCCCTACGAGCCCGGCTGAACGTTCGGAAATGTCAGCTGAGACCGGTGCGCTTCTTGAACGAGGCGGCCTGTTCGGGCGAGAAGCAGGCGAGGCGCAGGTCGCGCAGATAGGGGCCGAACGCCTCGTCGATCTGCGGCCCCAGGCGGGCGAATATCTCCGCCATGTAATAGTCGTGGCGCACCAGCGATTCCGCCAGATTCACGATAGGTCCGTTGCGGGTATAGGCGGCGATCACCTCGCCCTCCACGGTCGCGGTCAGCGTCTCGACGTGATCGATCGACACGGTGAAAAGGTTGTCGGCCGTGCCCATGCGCACGCCATTGCCTTCGTGGATGTAGACCCGACAGGTCGGACCGAAGCGGAACTCTTCCGCATCCGGCCCGAACAGCACGATGAAGATCTCGATCCCGCGCGCCGCGGCCTTCCGCAGCGCCTCCTTGTGGCGGCGCAGGACCGTGTCGCTGGCCTTGATCCAGATCGAGGTGTCGCTTTCCTCGATCAGCGTGTCGATCTTGGAGTGGACGCTGCCCTCTCCTCTGAGCATCCAGACATATTCGCCGTTGGACGAAGGCGCGATCGAGGAGAGGCGCTCGGAAAGATCCGTGCACAGCGCGCGTGTCTGGTTGGAAAGTGCGGCCAGGAAATCGTTGGGCGGTGCCGCCACATAGCGCACCGGGTTCTCGCTCACCGGAAGCACGGCGCCGCGTTGCGCCAATGCTTCCAGCGCGTGATAGGTGTTCGGGCGCGGGACATTGGCGCCTTTCGAGATCTCATAGGCGGTCGAGGGCGGCATGCGCAGCAACTGGATGTAGATCTTCGCCTCGTACTCGGTGAAACCGAGCCGCTTCAGGTCGGCGAGAAGGTCATCCGATTCATTTGCCGCTATGGCCAGCTTGCCTGCCAATGTGGTCTCCAATGACGCTTTTGCCCGGCGTGGCTTCACGCGGCCAGGAGCCGCGTGCGATGGGCGTCGATGAAGCCCGTGTGGACGTCACCGCTGACAAAGTTCTCGTCGCCCAGACACGCCAGCAGGAAATGGCGGTTACTGCGGATGCCGTCAATGGAAAAGGCCCGCAGCGCCTCGACCGCGCGCCGGCGTGCCTCCTCACGGTCCTCGCCCCAGGCCACGACCTTGGCGACCATCGGATCGTAGAACGGCGTCACGACGTCCCCCTCGCGGTAGCCGCTGTCTATCCGCAGATGCGCCATGTCCACCGGTGGCCGGAAGGTGGCGAGAGGGCCCGGCGCCGGCATGAACATCTTTGCCGGATCTTCGGCATAGAGCCGGCATTCGATGGCATGGCCATGCGTCTTGATCTCGGCCTGCGGGATGAAGGCGAGCGAACCGCGCGCGAGCTCGATCTGCATGGCGACGAGATCGCGGCCGGTGATCATCTCCGTGACGGGATGCTCGACCTGGATGCGCGTGTTCATCTCGAGGAAGAAGAACTCGAAGCTCTCCGCGTCGACGATGAACTCAACCGTGCCGGCGCCGCTGTACCGCGTCGCCTCGCACAGCCTCACGGCGGCGGCCGCCATGGCGTCGGTGACGCGAGGCGGCAGGCCCGGCGCGCGGGCTTCCTCGATCACCTTCTGGAAGCGGCGCTGCAACGAGCAGTCGCGCTCGAACAGGTGGATGGCACGGCCGTCGCCGAAGCCGAACACCTGGATCTCCACGTGGCGGGCCTTGGGTACGAAGCGCTCGAGGAAGACCGCTCCATTGCCGAAGGATTTCTGCGCCATCGACTGGGTCGCCACGACGGTGTCGGTCAACTTGTCCGGGCCATCGACGCGCCGCATGCCGATGCCGCCGCCGCCGCCCGCCGCCTTGACCAGCAGCGGGTAGCCGACCGCCTCCGCAGCCTGCTCCAATCCTTCCAGCATGCCGGGCTCGAAGCGGGTGCTGCCCGGAACCACCGGCACGCCGGCGGCTTCCGCGATCTGCCGGGCGCGCTGCTTGTCGCCCATCTGGCGGATGGTCTCCGGCGAGGGGCCGATCCAGACCAGCCCCGCATCGATGACGCTCTGTGCGAATTCCGCATTCTCGGACAGGAAGCCATAGCCGGGATGGATCGCGTCGGCCCCCGTCTCGCGTGCGGCATCCAGCACCTTCTCCACGCGCAGATAGCTCTCCCGCGCCGGCGCGGGTCCTACGCCGACGGACTGGTCCGCAGCCTGGACATGGGCGCTGTCGGCGTCGGCGTCGGAATAGATGGCGACGTTCGCGAGGCCGAGAGCGCGGCTCGAGCGGAAGACGCGGCAGGCGATCTCCCCCCGATTGGCAACGAGAATCTTCTTCATCGATTCAGGCCTCGATGCGGGCGACGACCGTGCCCTCGGTCACGGTGTCACCCTCGGCAACGAGGATTTCGATAATCGCGCCGTCCTCGGGCGCCGAGACCGGGATCTCCATCTTCATGGACTCGAGGATCAGGATCACCTCCTCTTCGCCCACCTTGTCGCCGACCGCCTTCTCGATCTTCCAGACGTTGCCTGTGATCTCTGTTTTGATGTCGACCTTTGCCATCGTTTCCTCCGTGATGCCCGCTGCGGGCATTGACCTTCATTCTAGGGTGTCGCATTAGTAGTTGCAATGACAACTACGATAAGTGGGAGAAATGCCATGGCGGGGCTCGACGCTTGGATCGGCCGCATGGAGACGTCGGTCGCGCGGCTCGATGGCTGGCCGCTCGCCGGCCTTCATGCGGCGCTGGACAACAACGAAGCAGTCGAAAGCGGGACGGCGCTGCCGCCGACCGGGCAGTGGCTCTATTTTCAGCCGCTCGCGCCGCAGTCTGGCCTCGGCCCGGATGGGCATCCCGAGCGCGGAGGCTTTCTGCCGCCCATCGAACTGCCCCGCCGCATGTGGGCGGCGAGCGACATGACCTATCACCGTCCAATGTGCGTCGGCGACGAGGTCGAGAAGCGCTCGCGGATCGCCAATGTGTCGTCCAAGAGCGGGCGGACCGGCACGCTCGCCTTCGTCACCGTGGAGCACTCCTATCTCAGGAGCGGCATGCTGATGCTCTCCGAGACGCAGACACTGGTCTATCGCGAGGCGCCCTCGCCCGGCGAGCCGCCTCCCCCGCCGCAGCCGGCACCGGACGGTGCCCTCTGGTCGCACGTGGCGACGCCGGATTCCCGGCTGCTGTTCCGCTACTCGGCGGTGACGTTCAACGCCCACCGCATCCACTATGACGAACCCTATGCGCGGCAGGTCGAGGGCTATCCGGGGCTGGTCGTCCACGGGCAGCTGACGGCGACCTTGCTGATCGAGGCATTCCGCAGGGAACGGCCGACATTCGTGATCGGCGGCTTTTCGTTCCGGGCGATGCGGCCGGTCTTTGCCGGGACCACCATCCATCTCGAAGGCGGCGCCGACGGCGACGGGTATCGCCTGTGGGCGCGCGACCAGGACGGCGCCGTAATCGTCGAGGCGAAGGTCCGTCCTTGAGCGCTGCAACGAGCGGCTGATGCCCGTTCTTCGGCATCGGACCGCGGGCTGAAGAAGGGGAGAAGAATGACGGACAATCGGGAACTCGCCGGCCATACCGCGCTGGTGACCGGAGCGGCCCGCAACGTGGGACGCGCCATCGCCGTGGCTCTGGCACGAGCCGGCGCGAGGGTGGTGGTGCATGCGCGCTCCTCGGTGGACGCGGCGAACGAGACCGTGGCGCGGTGCCAGCAGGCATTCGGCGGCGCGGACGGGGCTTTCGCGCATTTCGCCGATCTGACCGACCCCGAAGCCGTGCGCGTCATGTTCGGGGAGGTCGAAGCGCGCTTCGGCGGGCTCGACCTCCTGGTCCACAACGCCGCCGAGCGTGCGGACGGCCCCTTCGACGAGATCAGCTTTGCCGAATGGCACCGGATCGTCGGCAGCATCCTCGACAGCGCCTTCCTGTGCGACCAGGCGGCGCTGCCGCTGCTGAGGCGTAGCGCCGCCGCCGGCATCATCCATATCGGCGGCGTCGCCGCGCATGTGGGGGTCCGCCATCGCGCCCACGTGTCGGCGGCGAAGGCCGGCATCGTCGGGCTCACCCGGGCCCTCGCCGCCGAGCTGGCTCCCGAGCGGATCACGGTGAACTGCATCTCGCCGGCCCAGATGGAGACCGAGCGCAAGGGGCACCTGCCCGAGCATTTCCGGCAGCGCCCGGTGCCGCTCGGCCGGCCGGGACAGCCCGACGAACTCGCCAGCCTCGTCTGCTTCCTTGCCGGCCCCTCCGGCCGCTTCATCACCGGCCAGACCATCCATCTCAATGGCGGGTGGTACATGGGATGAGGTCGCCGGCAATCGCACTATCGACCGATCAGGAGTTTCGATCGTCGCGATCTCACACCAATATTAGACGCGATATAAACTAGACCTCACAGTCTCCTCATGAGCATGCGTCAGGTTCGCGGGGCGAATTCCGCCCCATCGCAACAGCCGTTGTTGTCGCCACACGCACCCGAGGAAGGGGACGGTGTCGATACGTCGCCCGCGATCGGCGACAGGGTGGCGAAGACGACCTGCTATATGTGCGCCTGCCGCTGCGGCATCGAGGTGCACGTCCGCGACGGCAAGATCCGCTACATCAACGGGAACAAGGACCACCCGGTCAATCGCGGCGTGCTGTGCGGCAAGGGCAGTGCCGGCATCATGCAGCACTACAGCCCGGCGCGCCTGCGGAAGCCGCTTCTGCGCACCGGGCCGCGCGGTGCGGGCGAGTTCCGCGAGATCGAATGGGACGAAGCGCTTTCCATCGTCACCGAACGTCTCGGCCGGATCCGGGCCACCGATCCCAAGAAGCTCGCCTTCTTCACCGGACGCGATCAGTCGCAGTCGCTGACCGGCTGGTGGGCCGCGCGGTTCGGCACGCCCAATTTCGCCGCCCATGGCGGCTTCTGCTCGGTCAACATGGCGACCGCCGGCCTTTACACGGTCGGTGGCGCGTTCTGGGAGTTCGGCGAGCCGGACTGGGAGCGCGCCAAGTACTTCATGCTGTTCGGCGTCGCCGAAGACCATGATTCCAACCCGATCAAGATCGGGCTCGGCAAGCTGAAGGCGCGGGGAGGCAAGTTCGTCTCCATCAACCCATGCCGCACCGGCTACAATGCGATAGCCGACGAATGGATCGGCATCCGTCCGGGCACGGACGGGATATTCGTGCTCGCCCTCGTCCATGAGCTGCTCAGGGCCGGACGCGTCGATGTCGACTATCTCGCCCGCTACACCAATGCGGCGGTGCTGGTGATCAAGGCGCCGGGCGAAGCGGATGACGGCCTTTTCGTGCGCGATGACGAAGGCCGCGTCCTCGCCTGGGACCGCGTGCGCCAGATGGCGGCGCCGCTCGACGACCCCGATCTCGCCCCGGCGATGACCGGCGGGTTCATCGTCGGCGGACGCTCATGCGTGCCGGTGTTCCAGCTCCTTGCCGAGCGCTATCTCGATGCGGCCTATGCGCCTGACGCGGCGGCGGAGCGCTGCGGAGTTCCCGCCGACAACATCCGTCGCATCGCCGCCGAGCTCGCCCATGTCGCCTTCGAGGAGGCGATAGAGCTTGCGGTGCCGTGGACCGACATGGCGGGCCGCCGGCACGAGACGATGCGCGGACGGCCGGTGGCCATGCACGCCATGCGCGGCATCTCCGCCCATTCCAACGGCTTCCAGACCTGCCGGGCGATCCATCTGCTCCAGGTGCTGCTCGGCACGGTCGATGTGCCCGGGGGCTGGCGCTACAAGCCGCCCTTCCCGAAGCCGCCGCCGCCCGGCCCGAAACCCGCCGGGAAGGACGGGGGCAAGCCGGACACGCCCCTGTCGGGCATGCCGCTCGGCTTCGTGCATGCACCCGAGGACCTGCTGGTCGACGGCGACGGCCGTCCGGTGCGCATCGACAAGGCCTATTCGTGGGAGGCGCCCCTCGCCTCCCACGGGATGATGCACACCGTCATCCGCAATGCCTGGGCGGGCGATCCCTACCGGATCGACACGCTGATGATGTACATGGCCAACATGGCCTGGAACTCGTCGATGAACACCGACGAGACCATGAAGATGCTGACGGACACGGATGAGGCGGGCGATTATCGCATTCCCTTCTTCATCTATGCCGACGCCTATTATTCCGAGACGGTGGCCTTCGCCGATCTGGTGCTCCCCGACACGACCTATCTCGAGCGCCACGACTGCATCAGCCTGCTCGACCGCCCGATCAGCCATGCCGACGGGCCGGGCGACGCCATCCGTCACCCGGTGGTCCAGCCCGACCGCGACGTGCGCCCGTTCCAGAGCGTGCTGATCGAGCTCGGCGCGCGGCTGGGGCTCCCCGGCTTCGTCACCGAGGACGGCAGCGCGAAATACCGCGACTACGCCGACTACATCGTCAATCACGAGCGCACGCCCGGCATCGGCCCGCTCGCCGGCTGGCGCGGCGAGAGCGGCGGAGACATCGGCCGAGGCCAGCCCAACCCTTCCCAGCTCGACCGCTACATCGCCAATGGCGGCTTCTGGCATCACAAGCTCGATCCCGATCAGCGCTTCTACAAGATGGCTAACCCCGCCTATCTGGAATTCGCGCAGCAGATGGGTTTCGTGCTGAAGGTCGAGCCGGTGGTGTTCCAGCTCTATTCGGAACCGCTGCAGCGTTTCCGCCTCGCCGCGCGCGGCCACGGGCCGGTGCAACCGCCGGAATCCGAGCGCGCCCGCATCGAGGCGCATATGGACCCGCTGCCGATCTGGTACGCGCCGTTCGAGCAGGCGATGGTCAATCCGGCCGAATATCCGCTGGCCGCCATCACCCAGCGCCCCATGCACATGTACCATTCGTGGGGGTCGCAGAACGCCTGGCTGCGGCAGATCACTAGCCAGAACCGGCTCTTCGTTCATCACGATCTCGCAGCTGAACTCGGGTTCGCCGACGATGACTGGGTGTGGATCGAAAGCGTCAATGGCCGCGTCAAAGGACAGGTCCGCCTCGTGGAGGGCGTCGAGCGCAACACGGTCTGGACCTGGAACGCCATCGGCAAGCGCCGCGGCGCTTGGGCGCTGAAGGCAGACGCCGCAGAGAGCAATCGCGGCTTCCTGCTCAACCACGCCATCGGCGACCTGTTGCCGGCTGACGGCAGCGGAAAGCGCTACTCGAACTCCGATCCGGTGACGGGACAGGCGGCCTGGTTCGACCTGCGGGTGAGGCTGCGCCGCTGCGAGCCCTGCGAGGAGGGTTTCGCCGAGCCGAGCTTCGACGCCCTGCCCCTGCCGCCATCCATCCCTCCCGCGCCGGAGAAGCTCAGCTTCGGCGCCGAGTTCAGAAGGGCGTTCGGACGATGACCTGCATCCCCGCCGCGACCGAAAGGAGCCTCGGCCTCGTCATCGATCTCGACACCTGCGTCGGCTGCCAGGCCTGCGTGACGTCTTGCAAGGAATGGAACACGGGCGGCCATATGGCGCCGCTGACGGACATGAAGCCTTATGGCGGCGGCGTCGACGGCGTGTGGTTCAACCGGGTGCACACTCTGGAGCACATCACCGATGCCGGCGGGCGGACCGTGCATTTCCCGCGCTCCTGCCTGCACTGCGCGCAGCCGGCATGCGTCAGCGTGTGCCCCACCGGCGCCTCCTACAAGCGCACCTCCGACGGCATCGTGCTGGTGGACGAGGACAAGTGCATCGGCTGCAAACTGTGCAGCTGGGCCTGCCCCTACGGTGCACGTGAGTTCGACGTCGATGTCGGCGTGATGAAGAAGTGCACGCTGTGCGTCGACCGCATCTACAACGAGCACCTGAGCGTCGAGGATCGCGTGCCGGCCTGCGTCGCCGCCTGCCCGACCGGCGCCCGCCATTTCGGCGATCTCGGCGATCCGAATTCGGCTGCCTCGATCCTCGTCGAGGAACGCGGCGGCGTCGCCCTGATGCCCGAGCTGGGCTACGAGCCCACCAATCGCTATCTGCCGCCCCGCGCGCGCTCGGAGAGGGCGCCCAAGGTGGCGGCTGCGGCGCTCGAAGACGCGGCGCCGCAGGGCGGCTTCCTCGGCTGGGTCGACCGCCTGCTGGCGAGATAAGAGATGCACCCCGCCTATTCCGTCATCTTCTTCACCACGAGCACCGGCGCAGGCTATGGCCTGCTGGCGCTGCTCGGGCTCATGTCGCTCCTGGGCGTGCTGCCGGCCGGACTTTGGCCCGTTCTCGCCGGGCTGGGATTGGCGTTCGCGCTGATCGCCGGAGGACTGCTGTCGTCGACGGGGCATCTCGGCCGTCCCGAACGCGCCTGGCGCGCCTTCTCGCAATGGCGCTCCTCCTGGCTCTCGCGGGAAGGCGTGTGCGCGGTGCTCACCTTCGTGCCCGGCACGCTGTTCGGGCTCGGCTGGATAGTGACGCAGCGCCCCGAGGGGTGGGTGGCGGTGGCCGGCGGGGGCGCGGCGCTCGGCGCGGTGGCCACCGTCTATTGCACGGCCATGATCTACGCGTCGCTGAAGCCGGTGGCGCAATGGCACAGCCGGTTCACGCTGCCGGGATATCTGATCTTCGCCGCCATGAGCGGTCTTGTCCTGCTGAACGCAGTGTTCGCCGTCTTCGGCCAGGCCGCCAGCATACTAAGCATCGCAGCGGCGGTTCTGACGTTGGCCGGCTGGGCCTGGAAACGGGCGACCTGGCAGCACGACGACGCGTTGAACCTGCCCGCCACGGCCAACTCCGCCACGGGCCTGGCGGGCGGCAGGGTGCAGAGCATCGAGTGGCCCCATTCGGAAGAGAACTACCTGCTGAAGGAGATGGGCTTCCGGGTCGCCCGCAAGCATCGCGACAGGCTTCGCCTCATCGCGCAAGCGCTCGCCTTCGCGGTGCCGGCGGCTCTATTGGCTATCGCCCCGCTGCTGCCGGTCCCGGCGGCAGTCGCAGCCGGCATAGTGGCAGCCCTCTGCCAGATCGCCGGCCTGCTGGTCGAGCGCTGGCTGTTCTTCGCCGACGCGAAACACACGGTCATGCTCTATTACGGGCGGACATGACCGCCCCGCGTGTCGCCGAACTTGTCTCGCCGCGAACCCTGCCCGCGGATATGCTCGCGGGCTTCCTTGGAGCGGTGCTGGCGCTGCCGCAAGGCATCGCCTTCGCCGCGCTCGCGGGAATGCCGCCCGAATTCGGCATCTACACTGCCATCGTGCCGTGCATCGTGGCGGCGCTGTTCGGCTCGAGCCGCTACGTCGTCTCCGGTCCGACCAATGCCAATTCGCTGGCACTGATGACCGCGCTTGTCCCGTTCGCCGCCCCAGGCAGCCCGGCGTTCATCGCGACGGCCCTGGCCGTGACCGCTCTCGTCGGCGCGATGCAGCTGTTGCTCGGCCTGTTCCGGCTCGGCTGGATAACGGACTTCATTTCCCCGTCCGTATTGACCGGCTTCATGAGCGGGGCGGCGCTACTGATCGGTCTCTACGCGCTCGTCGACGTGCTCGGGCTTCATCTTGACGGCGTGCATGGTGCCGCCGACACGCTCGCCGCCCTGGCCGCGCATGTCTCCGATGCCAGCCCCAGCGCCGTCATCGTGGCAGCATCCACGCTTGTCGCGACAGCGGGGTTCGCGCGCCTCTCGCGCAAGCTGCCCTACATGCTGATGGGCGTCATGGTCGGCTACGGGACGAGCGAGCTCCTGGTCCGCAGCTTCGGCATGGCGGAAATGGCACGGGTGGGCGCGATACCCGCGGCGCTGCCGCCGCTCTCGCTGCCGCTGGTCCGCCTCGATCAACTGCCCGAGCTCATGTCGATCGCCGCGGCGCTGTCGATCGTCGCGCTCGGCCAGTCGGTGTCGATCACCAAGGCGCTGGCGCGCCGCTCGGGCGAATATGTCGACGTCGACAGGGAATTCATCGGCCAGGGGCTGTCGAACGTCGCCGGCGCCTTCTTTTCCTCCTATGTCTCCTGCGGCTCGCTGAACCGCTCGCTCCCCAATTATCTCGCGGGAGCGCGCACGCCGATGGCGGCGGTGTTCTCGGCGGTGTTCCTGATCGGACTGGTCCTTGTGAGCCGGCCGGTGCTGGAGCGCCTGCCGCTGGCGGCCATCGGCGCGCTTCTGTTCTACATCGCCCTGGGACTGCTGGACCTGCAGCGCTTCCGCTGGCTGTGGCGTGCCGGGCGCGCGGATTTCATCGTCGCTCTGGTGACGCTCGGCGCCATGCTGACATTGCCGTTCCAGGACGCGATCCTGCTCGGCTGCGGACTGGCGCTCGTCGGCTATCTGCATCGCACCGCGCATCCGGCGGTGCGTACGCTCGTGCCCGATCCGCGCTCGCCCGATCGGCCCTTCACGCCGCTGGAAGAGCTGGCGGGGCCTGCCGTCGAATGTCCTCAGCTCAAATTGGTGCGCGTGGAGGGATCGCTCTATTTCGGCGCCGCGGGCCATGTCGGCAAGCGTCTCCAGCACATGCGCTCGCGCTTCGGGCAGAAGCATCTGCTGGTCATGGTGAAGAGCATGAACTTCATCGACGTGGCGGGAACCGAGCTATGGACGCATGAGCTTGCCCAGCGCCGCGCGGAGGGAGGCGACATCTATTTCCATCGACCGCGTTCGGCCGTGCGGGACATCTGGGCGCGAACCGGCTTCATCGCCCAGCTGGGATCCGATCATGTCTTCGGATCGAAGCGGGAGGCCGTGGCGCAGATCTACAAGCGCCTCGACAAAGGCATCTGCGCGACTTGCACCGCGCGCATCTTCCACGAATGCGGGGATGCGCCCGCGGTCGAAGAAGACGCTCTCGCGTCTTCCGGTATCCGCGCGGGCGGCTATGATCGCGCAGAGGGAATGGGATGACGCTCGACCAGCTACGTATCTTCGTCGCAGTGGCAGAGCGGCAGCACGTCACGAAGGCTGCGCATGCGCTCAATCTCGCCCAGTCCGCGGCGAGCCATGCGATTGCCGCGCTGGAAGCGCGCCACAATACCACCCTGTTCAATCGCGTGGGCCGGCACATCGAGCTGACCGAGGCCGGGGCCGCCTTCCTGCAGGAGGCGCGGGCTGTGCTGGCGCGCGCGGAACGGGCCGAATTGATGCTGGCCGAATTCGGCACCCTCATGCGCGGGACGCTCGCGGTGCAGGCCAGCCAGACGATCGCCAGCTACTGGCTTCCGCGCCATCTCGTGGCTTTCCGACGGGCTTATCCGCACATCGACATCCATCTCGCCGTCGGCAACACCACGCAGGTGGCGGCGGCGGTCGAGAGCGGCGCTGCCGATATCGGGTTCGTCGAGGCCGAGGTGGTCCACGGCCATTTCAAGGTGGTGCCGGTGGCACGCGATCAACTCATCGTCCTCGTGGCGCCCGGCCACCCCTGGGAAGGACGGACCGACCTGACCGTCGCCGAGATGATGGCGGGCGAGTGGGTGCTGCGGGAGCCGGGCTCGGGGACCCGCTCGGTGTTCGAGGAAGCGATGCGGCCTCACATGAAGAGCGGGGCGGCGCTGCACGTCGTGCTGGAGCTGCCGTCGAACGAGGCGGTGCGCGCGGCGGTGGAGGCCGGCATGGGGGCGACCGCGCTCTCGGCTTCGGTCGCGGCACCGAGCGTGGAGGCCGGGCTGCTGCGCCATGTGCCGTTTCGGCTGCCCGAACGCGAGTTCCACCTGTTGCAGCACCGCGAACGCGTGCCCAGCCGGGCGGCGGCGGCGCTGGCGGACACCGTCCTCGGGCGGACTCCGGCGTCGTCGACGAAGGCGGTCAACGCTTGCGACGACAGCCGTGTGGTCACCTAGAGCGCGGCGTTGCGCACGGACTTCAGACTGCGAGGTCTATACGCGGCGGAATCCTAGACGTGCTGCCCACGATAGCGGGCGATCCGCTCATGCAGTCCGGCAGGGGCGAGCGAGCGCACCATCTCGGCGAGGTCCACATCACCCGTGTCTGCTCCGGTCAGCCGCAAGATGCGCCCGGGGGCGGCCGGCGGCAGCCCCTCATGCGCGGCGAGCACGCGTCCGGCCGTGGCCAGCAGATCCGCCTCCTCGACGATGTGGGTCAGCAGACCGGTTCGTAGCGCCTCCGGCGCGTCGAGCGTACGGTTCTCCAGCAGGATCGCGCGCGCCGTGTCGGTGCCCACCAGCGCCGCGAGCCGCCGCGTGCCGAGGGCGACGCCGAAGCGAAAGCCCGGAAAGCGGAACTTTGCCCTGGGCGTGCCGAGCCGATAGGTGCAGGCCGCGACCAGATCGGCCCCGGCGCCGAAGGCGGCACCGTCGATCAGGGCAAACGAGACAACGGGCGCCGTGCTCACCGCCTGGAGCAGCAGCTCGATATGGGCGAAGCGCAGCAGCAGGTCGCCCTCGCTCTGCGATTCCACGCCGGTGAAATCGAAGCCGCCGCAGAAAACCCGTCCCTCGGCGCGGAAGGCGAAGGGCGCGCCTTCGGCAGCGGCGCCGGCGACACCCGCGGCCAATGCGGCGACGCTGGCCGAATCGAGCGCGTTTGCCTTCTCCGGCCGGGACAGGGTCAGCAGGCGCAGCCCTTCGGGAACGTCGGTCTGCGTCATCACAGGGCCTTCACATGGCGGCGCGGGTTCCATTCCCGGAAGACCTCCTCGTTGTGCTCGCCCAGTTGCGGCGGACGGCGTTCGATCTCGAAGGCGTAACCGGTGAAGGCGATCGGGAAGCCGACGGTATCCGCCGTCGCGCCGTTCGGCAGGGTCATCGGCTGCACCCAACCCATTTCGCGCACATGCGGGTCCGCGAGAATGGCGGCGAAGTCGTTGATCGGGGCGCAGGGCACGCCCTGGGCGTCGAACTCGGCCAGCCATTCCTGCGCCGGCCGTGTGGCAAAGATCGGCTGAAGGATAGCGGTCAGCGCCGCCTGGTTCCTGGCGCGCAGCGACTGCGTGGCGAAGCGGGGATCGTCCGGCAGGTCGGGGCGCCCGACAATGGCGCAGGTGTCGCGCCAGAGCTTGTCGTTGCCCGCCGCAATGGTGAAGGCCTTGTCGGCCGCCTGGAAGCCGGCATAGGGCGCGTTGCGCGGATGCGCCGAGCCGAGCCGGCGCGGCGCCTCGCCGGTGCCGAAATACTCGCTCGTCTGCAGGGCGGAGATACCGAGCAGCGAGCCGAGGATCGAGCAGTCGACATGCGCACCTTGTCCTATGGCGCGCGCACGCATGACGGCCGCGAGGATGACATAGGCGGCGTAGAGCCCGGTGACGAAATCCCCGACCGGCACGCCGCATTTGACCGGAGGGCCGTCGGGCTCGCCGGTTACGCTCATGACGCCGCTCATCGCCTGCACCGTGACGTCGAAGGCGCCTTTCTGCGCATAGGGCCCGTTCTGACCGTAGCCGGTGATCGAGCAGTAGACGAGGCGTGGATTGCGGGCCTTGAGGTCCTCATAGGCGAGCCCCGCCCGGGCAAGTGCACCGGGGCGGAAATTCTCGACGAATACGTCGGCATTCTCGACCAGCTCGTAGAGGCGCTCCACGTCGGCCCGGTTCTTGATGTCGAGCGCGACGGAGCGCTTGTTGCGATTGAGCGAGGAGAAATTGCCGCTGAACACATCCTCGGCCCCATCCGGCCCCGGATGCAGCGGCGGCCAGCCGCGCATGCCGTCGCCCCCGTCGGGACGCTCGACCTTGACGACGTCGGCGCCGAGATCGGCCAGCAGGCAGCCGGTGAAGGGACCCGCCGCGATCTGTGCGAATTCGAGCACGCGCAGCCCGGCAAGCGGCTTCGCCAGCGTGGTTTCAGGGGCGTTCACGCGACCATCCTTTCACGTTCCAGCGCGGCGTAAGTGCCGCGGTGATAGAGCAGCGGCTCGCCGCCGAAGACGTGCACATGGTCGACGGCCCCGATGATGATGGTGTGGTCGCCGCCCGGGCAGATCTCGGAGACGGAGCATTCGGCGGCAGCGACAACGCCTTCGATCAGCGGGCTGCCGCGCCGGCCGCGGCGATGGGCGATGCCGGCGAATTTGTCCTCCTGCTTGGAGGCGAAGAGGCGCGAGAGCTCCATTTGCTCACGGGCAAGGAAGTGGAGCCCGAAATGCCCACTGGCGAGCAGCGCGCCGAGCGTGTTGGAGCGATGGTCGAGGCAGATCAGGAACAGCGGCGGGGTCAGCGACAGCGAGGTCACCGCGTTGATGGTGACGCCGTGGAGCGGGCCATCCGGATGGGCGGTGGTGACGACGGCGACGCCGGTGGGGAAATGACCGGCGAAGGCGCGCAGCTCGCCGGGCGAGAGCGGCGGCGTGGCGTGCGGTTCGGACATGGGGGCCTCCTTTGAGTTCGATGCGCGCTCAGGCGGCAGCGGCGAGCGGATGCTCGAGGCGCAGCCCGGCTTCGCGCATCAGCGGCAGCACGCGCGCACCGAAGAAATCGAGGTCGGGGATGAAGTCGTAGAAATTGACCTGGACGCCGTCGCAGCCGGCCTGCTTCAGCCGCTGGAATCCTTCGACCACCTGGGCAGGAGTGCCGACGATGTGGACATTGCCGCCGACGGTCCATTGCTCCCGCGTGGCCGCCTTCCACGACGTCTGATCCCCGCCGACGAAGGTCCGGTAGAAATTCTCCGCCGCGACCGGATCCTGATGGCGCAAGATCGCATCATATTGCGCCCAGGCCTCCGCCTCGGTCTCGCGGCAGATGACGTGCGGGTTGATGAGCGTGCGCACCTCCCTCCCCTGCTCGGCCGCCGCTTTCTTGATGGCGGCGTTGTGGGCGGGCAGCGCCTCGCAGGCGCGGTCGAGATTGGCGCCGGCCGGGCTGGTGACGAAGATCAGGTCCGAGTGCTTCACGGCATAGGCGAGGCCGGCGCCGGAAGAGGAGGCGTTGACCAGCAGGCACTTGTTGCCCGCGGGCTTGGGGGCCACGAAGGCCCCCTTGGTCTTCCAGAAGCTGCCTTCGACGGTGAGGTTCTCGTCCTCCGCCCAGAGCCGCTTCATCATGGTCACGAATTCGTCCGCCATGACGTAGCGATGATCGTGCTCGATCGGCTCGAGCCCGAACATCTCGAACTCGCTGCGCTTGTAGCCGGTGACCATGTTGAGGCCCCAGCGGCCGCCGCTCATCTCCGACAGCGTCGCGCCGAACTTGGCCAGTTGCAGCGGGTGCCAGCCATAGAGGATGTGGACAGTGGAGACGAGCAGGATGCGCTTGGTCAGCGCGGCGAGACCGGCGGTGACCAGCAGCGGATCGGTCGCCATCTCGCGGAACTTCATCTCGCCGCCATAGCCGCCCTTGCCCATCCATTGGGCGAGGCCGAAGACGAGGTCGAAGCCCAGCTTCTCCGCCATCACCGTGCAGCGGGCATTGTAGTCGAAGGTCCAGGACGTGCCGCGCGGCGCGGTGGACGGGCTCCAGGCACCCGACTGGATCGGCAGGAACAGCCCGAGCATGAGAGGCTGGCGCTTGGCGGCTTCGATCGGTGAAAGTCGGGAGGCGTTGTCCGACAGCGTGTCCAACATGCGTCTCTCTCCTTTTTGACTGAGTGTCGGGTTCGTCGAGCGGTTGCCGGCAGCGTTTCGTTGGCAACCACGGCGCTACGGAAACGATAGAGTGCAAGTAAATCGATTGAAAACGATAGTTTTCGATCAGATATATTCGATATAGTCGATGTTCTCGTCTCGAGAAAAAGGGTCGAGGGGCGAACGGATCGACCCCTCGACCGAAGACCCGCGCCGAGGATCAGGCGGAGGGCGAAGCGACGCGGGGGGCGACGGGGGAGCGGTCGTCCCGCACCCAGCCTTCATTGGTGGCGTAGTCGTCCTGCGACCGGTCGCGCAGGAACAGGGCCGAGGTGAAGCTGATTCCGGCGATGACCGCGATGTAGGTGCTGATGGCCGCCGACGTGCCGTAGGTGTGCAGCAGGAAGGCGGCGATCATCGGCGCAGGACCGCCTGAAGTGATCGAGGCGAGCTGGTAGCCGATCGACGAGCCCGAGTAACGCACGCTCGGCGGAAAGCTCTCGGCGATGAAGGCGGCCTGCGGCGCGTACTGCATGTCGTGGATCGGCAGCGACAGCAAGATCGCCAGGACGATGAGGAAGGGAATCCGCGTATCCAGCATCCAGAAATACGGGAAGGCGAAGGCCAGCATGGTGAAGGCGCCGATCAGATACATCCGCTTGCGGCCGATGCGGTCGGAGAGATAGCCGAAGAACGGCGTGGTGAAGAGCGAGAGCGCCGCTGCCGCCAGCACGCAATTGAACAGGAACGAGCGTTCGAGCTCGAGATTCTTGGTGCCGTAGGACAGCAGGAAGGTGGTGAAGAGCACGAAGGGTGCCTGCTGCCCGGTGCGGATCAGGCAGGTGAGCAGGATCTCGCGCCAATAGCCGCGCACCGCTTCCAGCACGGGCGTGCGGGCGATCTGCTTCTTCTCCTGCATCTGCTGAAAGACCGGGGTCTCCAGCACGCCGAGGCGGATATACAGGCCGACGACGATCAGGAGCGCGCTGATCAGGAAGGGAATGCGCCAGCCTATGCTCTCGAACCATTCCGGCGTGCCGGCATAGGAGGTGATCGTCAGCGCCGCCACGGCGAGCAGCATGCCGAGAGGCGAGCCGAACTGCGGCCAGGAGGCTGCGAGGCCGCGCCGCTTGTTGAACTTCGACCATTCGGTCGCCACCGCGATGGCGCCGCCCCATTCGCCGCCGACGCCAATGCCCTGCAGCATGCGCAAAGCCGTCAGCGCGACGGCCCCCCAGATGCCGATCTGGTCATATGTCGGCACCAGGCCGATGAGCACCGTACTGACACCCATCAGCAGCAGGGTGGCGACCAGCGTGCCCTTGCGGCCGATGCGATCGCCGAAATGGCCGAAGATGATCGCGCCGAGCGGCCGGGCGGCGAAGCCGAGAAAGAAGGTGGAGAAAGCCAGGAGCGTCGCGGAGTACGGATCCTGCGACGGGAAGAAGAGCTTTCCGAATACGAGCGCGGCAACGAGGCCGTAGAGATAGAAATCATACCATTCGATCATCGTGCCGACGGTCGAGGCGATAACGGCGCGGCGCGCATGACGCGCGGAATCGACGTCGCTCGAGGGCGACGTCCGCAGCTGCGAGACCATCTGTTCCTCCCAAAGCGCTCCTTTGCGGAGCGTGTTTCTCGTCCCAGGCACGCTGCCGGCGCCGGCCCTCCGTTCGTCGGAGCATAGGCTGGCCTTTGACGCCGTGTCCGCGTTGGCGTGCGCGGACACGGCGCCTCGCGACGTCGGCGAGCGCGTTTTCATCTTGTTGTTGTTCAGACGAGATGCGTGGCAACCCGTCCAAACGCAGCCTAGGCAGAGGAGTTTTTTATTGAAAGCGATTGATTTCGATCAATACTGTACGGGATATTCGATGATAGGGGGCGTGCTTCAATGAATTTCCGCCAACTGGAGACCTTCATCGAGATCGTACGCCTCGGAAGCTTCGCAGCTGCAGCAAACAAGCTTCACGCAACGCAGTCGACGATTTCGGCCCGCATCCAAGAACTGGAGAGCGATCTCGGCGTGGTGCTGTTCGATCGCAGCCAGCGCAAGGCCACGGTGACGGCCAAGGGGCGGGAACTGGTGGGCTATGCAGAGCGCGCGCTGCATCTGCATGACGAAATCCGCCAGCAGATCGCGCCGCGCCAGTCGCTCTCGGGTACGGTGCGGGTGGGCGTGGCCGAACTCGTCGCCATGACCTGGCTGCCGCAGCTCGCAGCGACGGTGCATGAGCGCTACCCCAACATCAGCCTGGAACTCGACATCTCGCTGACCGCCCCGCTGCGCGCCCGCCTGCTTTCGGGCGAGCTCGACATCGTGTTCATTCCCGGCGACGCCTTCGATCCCTCGCTGGTCGCCCATCCGCTCGGCTCGGTCGCCTTTCGCTGGATGGCGGGCGCCGACTATGCGCTGCCCGCCCGGCCGCTTGCGCCGGCGGACTTCGCGGATCTGCGCATCCTCTCGCTCGGGGAGAACTCGATCCATTACCAGACCATTTCGTCGTGGATCGACGAGAGCCGCTCCGCCCAGCGCCCCGACCTGTGCAACAGCATGACGGTGGTCTCGACACTGACCGCCGCCAATGTCGGCGTCAGCCTGCTGCCGCCCTGCTGCTATGGCCCGGAGATCGAGGAAGGGAAGCTGCGCGTGCTGGCGACCGATCCGGAGCCGGCGGCGGTGCCTTTCTCCTGCGTCTACAAGCGCCGGCGGCTCGCCACGCTGCAGGAGATCATCGCCGAGACCGCCATGGAGATCAGTTCCTTTCCCGGCGCCGGGGCACCCCTTCCCTCTTAAGCGGATGCGTGACCTCCAAGACGCCAGCGCGGGCGGCTCGCTTCCTCGGCGACGAAGGTGATCGGGCGAAGCGAGCGCGTCGTCGCTGCAATTGTCGTCCAGGGACTAAGAAGCAGCGCTCCAGCTTCAGCCCGCATCCGCCGGCTTGCCGATTGCGGCACCACCGAGCATGGCCCGCCCACACGATGACACGCCGCCCGGCCGCAGCAGCCGGAATGTCGCCCCGCCCCCCTCGGACAGCATATGAACGGCAAACGGGATCTCCTGGTCCCCTGGCAAGGGCAGCTGTTTGACAATGTTTTATCTAATGATATTATTCATTGAATGACCGATCTCAAACGCTCGCAGGCGAGCGGCGGAGTGGGCGTGCTGTCACGCGCTTCTTCCGTTGTCGGCGCCCGTTGTTCCAGAAGGGCAGTTTATGAGCTTGATCGATATCCGAAACCTGTCGAAATCCTTCGTTACGCGAGGACGATCGCCCCTCTTCGCCATCGAAGGCCTTAATCTTTCGATCGAAAATGGCGAGTTCTGCTGCCTGCTCGGCCCGTCCGGCTGCGGCAAGAGCACCGTGCTCACCATGCTCGCCGGGTTCGAGCAGCCGACCGGCGGCGAGCTCCTCCTCGCCGGCCGCCCGATCGCGGCGCCCGGACGGGATCGGGCCGTGGTGTTCCAGGGCGACGATTCCCTCTACTCCTGGCTGACGGCGCTGGAGAACGTCGAATTTGGCTTGAAAATACAGAACGTTCCGAAGGCGGAACGTCGCGAGCGGGCGCTCAAATACATCGATATGGTCGGCCTGATGCGGGCGAAGGACCGCTATCCCAGCGAATTGTCCGGCGGCATGAAGCAGCGCATCCAGATCGCGCGCGCTCTGGTCGGCGAGCCGAAGATCCTGCTGATGGACGAACCGCTCGGCGCGCTCGATGCGCAGACCCGCGAGGTCATGCAGTTCGAGCTGCGGCGAATCTGGGAACAGACCGGGACGTCCGTCGTCTTCATCACTCACGATATCGACGAGTCGATCATCCTCGGGACGCGGATCGCGGTGATGACCGCGGGCCCGTCGGCGCATCTGCGCGAGCAGTTCGACGTCACGCTCGGTGATGATCGCTCGCGTACCAATCCCGAATACACGCGTCTCTACGAGCGCATCCATACCATCGTGCGGGAAGAGGTTGAGAAATCCCGCCGCGCGGACCTGCGGTGATCGACATGGCCAGTTCCTCCAGCACTTCCTCACGCCCGGGCGCCGCTGCCAAGCCGGCCCCTGTCGACGGCTTTCGCCTCGCCAGTGCGGTCTCCGGCTTGCTGCCCTATCTGATCGGCTTCGCGAGCCTGTTCCTCGCCTGGCATGTCTTCGCGGTCTATGTGCTGAAATCGGCGCTGTTCCCGCCGCCGCTGGCGGTGCTCCACCGCTCGATCGAGCTCATCGCCGATGGATCGCTGATCGAGAACATGGCGATCAGCCTGCAGCGCATCCTGATCGGCTTTGTCCTGGGCTCGGTCGCCGGAGTCGTCATCGGCCTCGCCATCGGCACCTTCACGACGGTCCGCAAGATCGTCGAGCCGTGGACGGAGCTGCTGCGCTTCATCCCGTCCGTCGCGATGATCACCATCGCGGTGATCTGGTTCGGCATCGGGGAGAACTCGAAGATCTTCCTGATCATCTACACCACGATCTTCATCGTGATCCTCAATACCGCGGCAGGCGTCGCCTCGATCACGCCCAACAAGATCCGCGCCGCGCAGATGCTCGGCGCCAGCCGCTGGCAGAGCTTCATCTACGTCGCGCTGCCCGCCACCGTTCCCTACATCCTGACCGGCATGCGCATCGCCATGGCCAACTCCTTCACCACCATCGTGGCGGCGGAGATGGTGGCCGCCAGCGCCGGCCTCGGCGTGATGCTGTGGAACGGGCGCCTCTTCATGCAGGTCGAGGACATCTTCGTCTCCCTGCTGGCGCTGTGCTTCCTCGGCTTCGTGACGGACCGGATCTTCCGCTTCGGCATCGTCAAGTTTGCCGGTCGCTACTCACCCATCATCTAAAACAAGAGGGGAAAAGATGATGACCTTCAAGAAAATCGTTGCAGGACTACTTCTTCTGGCGGCGGCGGCCTCGACTTCCGCCCGCGCCGAAACCAACAAGATGACCATCGGCACCGGCGTCGATCCCGCCTTCTCGGCGTTCTACGTCGCCGACAAGATGGGCATCTTCAAGAAGAACGATCTCGACGTCGAGCTCAAGACCGGCCCGAGCGGCTCGGCCATGGTCGGGCTGCTGATCCAGAACCAGATGCAAGGTGCGTTCGGGGCCGAGCAGGCCGGCATCCTCAACTCGACGCTCGATCCCAATGTGAGCGTCATCGCCGAGGGCGCCGCGCTGCAGCGCTGGTTCGCCATCGTCGGCAAGAACGTCGGATCGGTGGAGGATCTGAAGGGCAAGAAGATCGGCGTCGCCCGCGGCACCGGCAGCGAGATTTTCTGGCTCGCTCTGGTCGACAAGCTCGGCCTGAACGTCAAGGATTACGACGTCATCCAGGTCGACGCACCGGAGATGATCGCCGCACTCGAGCGGGGCGACATCGACGCCTACAGCGCCTGGGAGCCGTGGGTGTCGAAGGGGCTGGCCGCCATTCCCGGCACCAAGATCGTGCGCGACAATGAGGGCGTCATCGAGGGACGGGTGTATTTCTACGTCAACGACGCCTGGGTGAAGGCCAATCCCGAGGCGGCGAAGCGGTTCACCAAGGCTCTGGTCGAGGCGACCGCGGTGATCAACGAGCAGCCGGCCGAAGCGACCAAGATCATCGCCTCCTTCCTGAAGCTCGACGAGACGATGCTGTCCGGCATGCTGAAGAAGATCCGCTTCGACGTGCGCCTCGACCAGCAGTCGGTCGACAATCTGGCGATCGGCGCCAAGCAGCTCGAGGCGGCGAAGAAGCTGCGCAAGCCGGTGGACTGGCAGCAATTCGTGAAGCCGGAACTGCTGCGTTCGGTCGCCCCCGACAAGGTCGACTTCACGCTGCCGAAGTGAAGTAGGTCAGCCACACCCTGTTCACGCCGTGCCGAAAGCGAAGGGCCGGGCATCCTAGGGGTGACCGGTCCTTTTTCGTGCCGGTCAGTCGATCGGCGCGGCGAAGGCCGGCGTGATCTGGCTGGCGATTTCCAGATGATGCTTCAGCAGCGAGGCCGCCCATTCCCGCTGGTCTTCGAGCAGGGCATCGATGATGGCCACGTGCTCACCGATGCGCTTGCGGATGCGCGCGCGATCCAGGGCAAGCTGCTCGTTCAGGCGCCTCAACCGGCTGTGACGGCGCACCGCCTCGATGATGAACGAGTTGTGCGAGAAGCCGGCCAGCGTCTCGTGGAACGACGCGTTGAGCTCGAAAAGCTGCCGCGCATCGGACGAGGACGCCATGCTCATCTGGTCCTCGCGCATCTGCCGCAGCAGCGGCTTATCGGCGAGGAAGGTCGGTTCGAGCATCGACTGGGGTTCGATCAGTATGCGGAACCGATAGCTGTCGCGATAGGTTTCGGGGCTGTTCAGCGTCGGCAGAAAATACCAGCCGTGACCGGGGGCGGGCTCGACGACGCCGTCCAGCGACAGCCGGTTCAGCACCCGCAGCAATTGCGAGCGCGGGACGTCGTAACGCCGCATGAACTCGGCTTCGGTGAACTGTTCCGGCACCAGATCGCGGGAACGGTCGCGGGAGATCGCGTCCAATAATTGCTGATCGGCGGATTTGGGAATCAGCGCGCTCGCCGACCCGAGCTCCGGCATCCTGTCCGGCGCGAAATAACCCCGCTCCGCTTGGGTGAGAAAGCCGCGCGTCGACAGGAACTGCATCACCGCCCGCACCGGCGAGCGGGAGACGCGGAATTCCTTGCACAGCTGCTCTTCCGTCACGCGCTGCCCCGGCGGGAAGCGGGCCGCGACCAGATAGCTCGCCATCCGCGCGGCCAGCTCGGCCTGCTTGGCGCTCAAGCGCGGCTCTTCGTCGTTTGCACTCATTTTGAACCAGATGCCACCGTCGACTGCTGCAATCTAAAACAGTCTGCCTCAAAAGACATACCAAAAATCAGGCGACAGGATGCAGGGCGGTTGACACATGAATGTATAATATGATGATATTGTACGAAATAGGAGTGCCGCCATGAAGCTGTCGCGTAGCCAGCTGCTCGATGAAAAGACCTTGTTCGGAAACAGCGGGATCGACGAGAGCGGGCCACGCTTCGCGGTCAGGAATCCGGCGACGGGCGAGCTTCTCGCATCCCTGCCGAACATGAGCGGCCGGCATGCCGCGGCCGCGATCGAGCGCGCCCACGCCGCCTGGCCGGCCTGGCGCGGCCAGCTGGCGCAGGAGCGCGCAAATCTGCTCTGGCGCTGGCACGCCCTCATCGTCGGGAACCAGGAAGAGCTCGCCGCGATCATGACGGCGGAGCAGGGCAAGCCCCTGGCCGAGGCGCGGGGTGAGATCGGCTTCGCCGCGCGTTTCGTCGAATGGTGCGCGGAGGACGCCAAGCGCGTCTATGGCGACATCATTCCCTCGCCGCAGCAGGGCTGGCGCACCTTCGTGCTCAAGGAGCCGGCGGGCATCGCCGCCCTCATCACGCCCTGGAACTTCCCTGCGGCGATGGTCACCCGCAAGGCGGCGACGGCGCTGGCGGCGGGCTGCCCGGTCGTGCTCAAGCCGTCCGACTTCACGCCGCTCTCGGCGATGGCGCTGGTACGGCTCGCCATCGAGGCCGGCATTCCCACCGATGTCTTCGGTCTGGTCACCTGCGATCGTGAGCATGTGGCGGAGGTCGGCACGCAGCTGGCGACCCATCCCGATGTTCGCGTGGTCAGCTTCACCGGCTCCACGGCCGTCGGCAAGCACCTGATGGCGCAGGCCGCGTCCACGGTGAAGAAGGTGAGCCTGGAACTCGGCGGCAACGCGCCCTTCATCGTGCTGGCCGACGCCGACCTCGACAATGCGGTCGCCGAGGTCGTCCGCTCGAAGTTCCGCAATATGGGCCAGGCCTGCGTCGCCGCGAACCGGATCTTCGTCCACGATTCCATCTACGACGCCTTCGCGCAGCGGCTCGTCGAAGCGGCCAAGGCCCTGCGCATCGGCGACGGCGCCGAGGAAGGCGTCGAGCAGGGGCCGCTGATCAACGAGGCGGCGATCGCCAAGGTCGAGGCGCATATCCGTGTCGCGTGCGAACGCGGCGCCGTCGTGCTGTGCGGCGGCGAGCGTCATGGACACACGGGCAATTTCTTCCTCCCGACCGTCTTGTCGGAGGTCGGCATGGGCACCTTGTTCGACGAGGAGGAGACGTTCGGCCCGGTCGCCCCGCTCTACCGCTTCTCGGACGTCGACGAGGTGGTCGCCCTCTCCAACGACAGCCGCTACGGCCTTGCCGCCTATGTCTTCGGACGCGACATCCAAAAGGTCTGGCGCGTGGCCGAGGCGCTGGAGGTCGGCGTCGTCGGCATCAATGCCGGCGTCGTCGGATCGGAAGTCGCTCCCTTGGGCGGGCGCAAGGAATCGGGCGTCGGCCGCGAAGGTTCGCGCTACGGAATCGAAGAGTTTCTCGAGACCAAATACGTCTGTCTCGCCGGTATGTAGGAAATCGACATGTATCGCATTGCGGTCGACATCGGTGGCACGTTCACCGATGGCGTCATCGAGAACACCGAGACCAGCCGGATCTGGATCGCCAAGAGCCTCAGCACGCCGGCCAGTCCCGGCGATGCCGTGAGCCGGGTGATCCGGGACCTGCTCGAGAAGGCGGGAGCCTCGCCGGATGCGGTGACCGAGGTCGTTCATGGCAACACCATCGTCACCAACACGCTCATCGAGCGTCGCGGCGTACGCACGGCGCTGGTGACGACCGGGGGCATGACCGATCTCATCGAGATGGGCCGCGAGGTCCGCTACGACCTCTATGACCTGCATCTCGAACTGCCGCCGCCGCTGGTTCCTGCCGAGCTGCGCCTCGGCGTGAGCGAGCGCATGGCCGCCGACGGCACCAGCGACATAGAACTCTCGGATGCCGAGGTCGAGCGGGTCGCGGGCGAGGTGCGGGCGCTGGGCCCGCAGTCCGTCGCTATCGCCTTCCTGCATTCCAACGTCGCGGATCGCCACGAGGTGGCGATGGCGCAGGGGCTGCGCGCGCGTCTCGGCAACGACATCGCCATCAGCGTCTCCTCGCACGTCGCCGGCGAGATCCGCGAATATGAGCGCACCACCACCGCCACGGCGAACGCCTATGTCCAGCCGTTGGTCGAGACCTATCTGCGCGAGCTCGAAGGCCGGCTGCGTGCGCTCGGCATATCGGCGCCGGTGCTCATCATGGTGTCGAGTGGCGGCTTCACCTCGGCCGCAGCGGCGGCGGACACGCCGATCACGCTGCTCGAATCCGGACCCGCCGGTGGCGTCATCAGCGCCGCGCATGCCGGCAAGGCGGCCGGGCTGCACAATGTCCTCGCGTTCGACATGGGCGGCACCACCGCCAAGCTTTGCGTCGTGATCGACGGCGAACCGAGCGTCGCCCACTCCTTCGAGACGGCGCGCGTGCACCGCTTCAAGCGCGGCAGCGGCCTGCCCATCCTGATCCCGAGCATCGATCTGATCGAGATCGGCGCCGGCGGCGGCAGCGTCGCGACGGTGAACGCGCTCGGCCTGCTCAAGGTCGGCCCGGAAAGCGCCGGCTCCGTCCCCGGTCCCGCCTGCTACGGCAATGGCGGAACCGAGCCGACGGTGACCGATGCCGATCTGGTGCTCGGCTATCTCGACCCCGCCAATTTCCTCGGCGGCGAGATAGCGCTCGATGTCGGCAAGGCGCGCGAGGCCCTGGCGCATGTCGGCGCCGGGATCGGCCTCGACGCTCTCCAGACGGCCACCGGTATCGTCGATATCGTCAATGAAAGCATGGCGGCCGCGGCCCGGGTCCACATCGCCGAGAAGGGGCACGATCCGCGCAGCTTCACCCTGGTCGCGACCGGCGGCGCCGGCCCGCTCCATGCGGTATCGGTGGCGCAACGCCTCGGTGTCGGCCGGATCGTGTTCCCGATCGCGGTGGGCGCCGGCTCCTGCCTCGGCTTCCTCGCGGCACCGGCCCGGGCGGATCGTGCCTGGTCGCGGATCGCGCCGCTCGCCGGCATGGATTGGGACGAACTCGGCCAGCGCCTGACCGCGATGCGGGGCGACGCCGAGGCCGAGCTCACAGCCGCCGGCAGCGACCCCGCCGCGTGCCAGTGGTCGGTGGTGGCGGAGATGCGCTTCGGCGGACAGGGAACCACCATTCCGGTGAGCCTGCCCTATCGCCTGCCGGGAGAGGATTTCGCCGGCGAGCTGGTCGCCCTCTTC
Source organism: Xanthobacteraceae bacterium (assembly GCA_029239875.1). GTDB lineage: Bacteria > Pseudomonadota > Alphaproteobacteria > Rhizobiales > Xanthobacteraceae > Ancylobacter. The sequence continues at coordinate 127,825 of JARBUD010000008.1, forward strand.
ACCCGTCGCTACGCTGCGCTGTTCGGCGGCGTGGTGCCCTCGGCCCGCCCTGAAGTGGTGACCTGGCGGGTGATCGCGGTAGGCGGCGAGGCTCATGGCAGCTTCCACTGGCCGCTGGACGCCGGCGAGGCGGTGACCCCGAAGGGCCGACGCTCGATCTATCTGCCGCGCACCGGCGCGATGGGCGAGGTGCCGGTCTATGACCGCTACCGCCTGCCGCCCGGCGCCGAGCTCGCGGCCCCCGCCATCATCGAGGAGCGCGAGAGCACGCTCGCCATCCCGCTGCCCGCACGGGTGCGCGTTCTCGCCGACCGTGCCATTCTCGTGGAGCTAGACGCGTGACCGCCCCCCGCGACATCGATCCCATCACCCTGGAAATCTGCTGGACCCGTCTCGTCAGCATGGTCGACGAGGCCGCGGCCAATCTGGTCCGCGCGGCCTTCTCCACCATCGTGCGCGAATGCAACGACTATGCGGTCGTGCTGACGGATGCGCAGGGCCGGCTGCTCGCCCAGTCCAGCTATTCCATTCCGTCCTTCATCTGCACGCTGCCGCTCACGGTCCGGCATTTCATCGCCAAGTTCGGCGTGGACGGCTTCCGGCCGGGCGACGTGATGATCACCAACGACCCGTGGCTCGGCACCGGTCATCTGCCGGATGTGAACATCGCCGTGCCAGTGTTCCACCAGGGCAGGCTGGTCGGCTTCGCCGCCAGCGTCGCCCATGTGCCGGATATCGGCGGGCGCCTTCGTTCGCCGAGCAACCGCGAGGTCTACGAGGAAGGCCTGCGCATCACCCCGGCCAGGCTGGTGCAGGACGGCGTGACCAACGACACGCTGGTAACCCTGATCGAGGACAATGTCCGCGTGAACGCCGAGGTCATGGGCGACATCTGGGCCCAGGTGAGCTGCAATCGCTCGCTGGCCGAGCGTCTGGTCGACTTCCTCGACGAGACCGGTCTCGACCTCGACCGTCTCGGCACCATCATGTTCGACCGCGCCGATGCGGCGATGCGTGCCGCGACCAGGGCGCTGCCGGACGGCGATTACCAGAACGAGCTGCTCATCGAGGGCAGCGAGGGCGACATCCGCCTCAAGTGCCGCCTGACGGTGCGTGGCGAGGAGATCGCCATCGACTATGAGGGCTCCTCGCCGCAGGTGGCGCAGGCGATCAATGTGGTGCCGGCCTACACCTTCGCCTATTCCGCCTATGCCCTGAAGTGCCTGCTCGCGCCGGAGATTCCCAATAACGACGGCAGCTTCCTGTCGATCGCCACCACGGCGCCGCTGGGCTCCATCCTCAATCCGACCTTCCCCGCCTCCGTCGGAGCGCGGGCGATGACGGGGCACCTTCTGCCGCCGCTGATCATGGGAGCGCTCGCCGAGGTGCTCCCCGAACGGGTGCAGGGTGCTCCGGGGTCGCCGCTGTGGGCGGTGCAGCTTGCCGGCACGCATGACGGGCGGGGCTTCGCCACCACCTTCTTCCTCAATGGCGGGCAAGGCGCGCTGCACGATCGCGACGGCCTGCCGGCGCTGAGCTTCCCAAGCAATCTCGCCAATACGCCGATCGAGGTCCTGGAATCGCGCTGCCCGGTCAAGGTGCTGCGCAAGCAGATCCGCCGCGGCACGGGCGGCGCGGGCGCCCATCGGGGCGGCGATGGCCAGGTCTTCGAGTTCCAGATCATTGCCGACAGCCCGGTCACCGTGTCGTTCATGGCGAACCGCACCACCTTTCCCGCGCCCGGCGCCCGCGGCGGCGAGCCGGGCCGGGTCGGCGTGATGCTGGCCGATGGCGCGCCGCTCGATCCGCGCCTCGTCAGCGTTCTCGCGCCGGGAACCGTGCTGCGGCTGGAGACGCCGGGCGGCGGCGGCTATGGGCCCGCTGGGGCGTGAGGCCATGATCTACGACTTCATCATCATCGGCGCGGGTTCGGCGGGCTGCGTGCTCGCCAACCGGCTCTCCGCCAGCGGTCGCCACCAGGTGCTGCTGGTGGAGGCGGGGCCGGACTATCCGCCCGGCACCGAGCCGGCGGACATCCTCGATAGCCTCGCCGGCAAGGCCTACTACAACCCGCTCTACACCTGGCAGGATCTGCGGGTCCATCTGCAGCCCGTGCCGCACAACGACCCGGACCGGCCGGCCCCGCGCCGCTACGAGCAGGCGCGCCTTGTCGGCGGCGGCTCGTCGATCAACGGCATGATGGCCAATCGCGGCATCCCCGCCGACTACGACGAATGGGCGCGGCTCGGCGCGCAGGGCTGGTCCTGGGACGAGGTGCTGCCCTATTTCCGGCGGCTGGAGACCGACCTCGACTTCGACGGCCCCCTGCACGGCAAGGACGGGCCGATCCGCATCCGCCGCCTGCCGCGCAGCGTCTGGCCCGGCTTCACGCGGGCGGTCGCCGAGACGCTGACGCGCCGCGGGTTTTCCTATGCCGAGGACCAGAACGGCTCGTTCGGCGAGGAGCAGTTCCCCATCGCGATCTCCAATGCCGAGAACCGGAGGGTCTCCGCGGCCATCGGCTATCTCAATGCCGAGGTACGCCGGCGTCCGAACCTGCACATCTGGCCGCGCACGGTGACGCTGAAGCTGCTGGTCGACGGCACGCAGGTCGTGGGCGCCCGGCTGCGTCGGCAGGATGGCGAACAGGAGGTGCGGGCGCGGGAGACCATCGTCTGCGCCGGCGCCATCCACACGCCGGCGCTGCTGATGAAATCGGGCATCGGGCCGGCGCTGCATCTGCGGACGCAGGGGATCGAGCCGGTGGTCGACCTACCGGGCGTCGGGCAAAACCTGCAGGACCATCCGGCGGTGTCCATGACCGGCCATCTCAAGCCGGAAGCCCGCATCACGCCGGAACTGCGCCGGCAGATGTTCCTCGCCACGCGCTATTCGTCGAACGTCGCCGGCTGCGACCCGCTCGACATGTACATGGTGTGCATCAACCGCGCGGGCTGGCATCCGCTCGGCAAGCATCTCGGCTCGCTCATGGTGTGGCTGAACCGGACCTATTCCACCGGGGCGGTCAGGCTCGATGGCAGCGCGCTGGAAGCCTCGCCGCGCGTCGAGTTCAACCTGCTGAGCGACGAGCGTGACCTCGTGCGCATGAAGCAGACGGTGCATCTGCTCGCCGGGCTGTTCCGTGAGAGCGAGATCGCCGGGACCGTCGATTACGTCTTTCCGACCAGCTACAGCGAGCGGGTCCGCAAGGTGGGCCGGGTCACGGCGTGGAACTACGCCCAGACCCTCGCCCTTGCCACCTTGCTGAAGACCCTGCCCTTCCTGCGCAGGCAGCTGATCGACGGCCTCGTCACCCAGGGGGTGCGGCTCTCCGACCTTCTCGACGACGATGCCGCGCTGGAGGCGTGGGTCAAGGACAGCGCCATCGGCGCCTGGCACGCCTCCTGTACCTGCCGCATGGGCTCCGCCGACGACCGGATGGCCGTGGTCGATCCGCAATGCCGGGTCCGAGGCGTCACCGGCCTTCGGCTTGCCGACACCTCGGTGATGCCGTTCGTGCCGCGCGCCAACACCAACGTCCCGGTGATGATGATCGGCGAGAAGGTGGCCGACCACGTGCTCGCCGACCGGCAGCGGACCGCGCGCGCCTGATGCGTGTCCAACATCCCTCTCGACCCTTCACGACATCGGACAACATCCCATGGAACAACAAATGACCGGGACGATAGACGAGGGAGCCTCCCGCTCCGCCAGATCGCCGTCCGCCATCGGGAAGACGCCGCTCAAGGTGGATCTGCGCAGCGACACCGTGACCCTGCCGACGCCCGAGATGCTCGGCGCGATGACCAGGGCGCCGCTCGGCGACGACATGCGCGAGCGTGATCCGACCGTCGTCGAACTGGAGGCGCTCGCCGCGCGCATGACCGGGACCGAGGCCGGCCTTTTCGTCACCAGCGGCACCATGGGCAACCTGGTGGCGATGCTCGCCCATACCGGGCGCGGCGGCGACGTGCTGGTCGATCCCGAAGCCCATCTGATGCGCAGCGAGGTGTCGGGCGTGGTCCATGTCGCCGGCCTGTTCCCGCGCCACTATCCGGTGCATCGCGGCTTTCCGGTTCTCGACGGATTCAGCGGCATGCTCAGGCCGCAGGCCACGCGCAGCAGCTTCGCCACGGCGCTCGTCTGCATCGAGACCTCTCACAACAATGCCGGCGGAACGGTCATGCCGCTGAAGGACATGGCGGAATTGCATGCCATGACAAAGGCTGCCGGCGTGCCCGTGCATATCGACGGCGCGCGCCTGTTCAACGCGGCGGTGTCGCTCGGCGTGCCGGCCTCCGAGATCGTGCGCCATGCCGACAGCGTGACGTTCTGCATCTCCAAGGGCCTCAGCGCCCCGTTCGGCTCGCTCGTGTGCGGCTCCGCCGCGTTCATCGAACGCGCCCGGCTGTTCCGCCGGATGATCGGCGGCGCCATGCGGCAGGGCGGCGTCGTCGCGGCCGCCGGCGTGGTCGCGCTGACCTCGATGGTCGAGCGGCTGGCCGATGACCACCGCCGTGCGCAGATCATCGCCCGCGGGCTGCATGAGCTCGACGCCCGGCTGGTCGATCCGGCCGAGGTCGAGACCAACATCGTGATGGCCGATATCGGCCACACGCCCCTCACGGTGAATGACTGGATCGAGCGTCTGGCTGCCCGCGACATCGATGTCCGCTCCTATGGCAGGACTCGCCTGCGCATGGTGACGCATCGCCATATCGACGATGACGCCGCGCACGCCGTGGTTGCCGGCTTCCGGCAGGTCCTCGAGGCCGCCCGCGCCACCGCATCCTGACGTCCCCCGCTTCCATTCCTGTGCTGAAGAGACCGCCCGCGAGGAGAGCCATGTCCGTTGTCGTCGACGATCAACTGCGTTCCGGGATCGCCCCTGCCGGCCGACTGCGGGCCGCCATCAATCTCGCAAATCCCCTGCTCGCGCAGGGCACGGCCGACGCGCCGCGCGGCGTCAGCGTCGACCTGACTGCCGAGTTCGGGCGGCGGCTCGACGTTCCCGTCGAGCATGTCGCTTTCGATGCGGCGGGGAAGGTGGTCGAGGCGCTGAAGGACGGCACCTGCGACATCGCCTTCATGGCCGCCGATCCGAGCCGCGCCGCCGATTTCCTGTTCAGCCCGCCCTATCTGCTCATCGAAGGCGCGTATCTCGTGGAAGCGCGGACGACGCTGTCGAGCCCGGCGGAGCTCGATGCCGCCGGCCGCAAAATTGCGGCGACAAAGGGCACCGCCTATGCGCAATATCTCGCCCGCAATTTGAAGCAGGCGGAGTTGGTTCTGAGTGACGACGCGTTCGCATCCTTCCGCGCGGGTGGCATCGACGCTGTGGCCGGCATCCGGCAGCCGCTGGTCTCATACGCCGCCGCCCATCCTGATGTCCGTGTCCTGGCGCAGCGCTTCATGGAAATCAGTCAGGTTGTCGCGCTGCCGGCAGGCAAGCCACGGGCGGCAGGCTTTGTCGGGGCTACGATTGAAGAACTGAAGGCGAGCGGGTTCGTACGCGGAGCGCTCGACCGGAGCGGTCATGCCGATGCGCTGGTCGCGCCGGCGGCGACCGCCAGCTAGGAAGCAGGAGGACAGGATGGCGAAGGTTGGATTTGTGGGTCTGGGGATCATGGGCAACCCCATGGCCGGGCACCTCATCGACGCGGGCCACACGCTCTATCTCTACGACATCAA
>JARBUD010000009.1 GCA_029239875.1 Xanthobacteraceae bacterium
CCCATCAGGATCTTGGCGACTATTCCGGAAGCGCTCTTGCGCAGCGTCTCAAGCATCTTTGTTCTCGTCTGGCGTCGCGCGGGCGACAGGCCCGGGGCGCGAAAGGCGCGCATAATAGGGAGCCGCCCGGCGCGCCGCAACGGCACCATGCGCCATTTGCCCGCGGTTCAAAGCTCTGTTAACGCGCGGTCAGTCTGCTATGTGGCCTTTGTGAAGAGTTCGCGACGAAGGGGTGAGGGGCATATGTCCAAGCGTCGTCCGCTGGTAGCGGGAAACTGGAAGATGCACGGCCTCAAGGCCTCGGTGGCCGAATTCGGCCGCATCGCCGAAGGCTATGATGCCGCGCTGAAGGCCAAGGTCGACCTTCTGGTCTGTCCGCCGGCGACGCTGATGTCGACGCTCGCCGTCGCCGCGCTCGGCAGCCGCATCGGCATAGGCGGGCAGGACTGCCACGCCAAGGAGAGCGGCGCCTACACGGGCGACATCGCCGCCGAGATGATCGCCGACACCGGCGCGGTGGCTGTCATCCTCGGCCATTCCGAGCGCCGCGCCGACCACAACGAGACCGACGCCATGGCGCGCGCGAAGGTGCTGGCCGCCTGGCGCGCCGGGCTGACCGCGATCCTGTGCGTCGGCGAGACCCACGCCGAGCGCGACGCCTTCCGGGCGCTCGACGTGGTGCGCAGCCAGCTCGCCGGCTCGCTGCCGGACGGCGCGATCGCCGCCAACACCGTGATCGCCTATGAGCCGGTCTGGGCCATCGGCACCGGCCGGACGCCGACCCTCAGTGACATTGAGGAGATGCACGGCGTGATCCGTGCCGAGCTGCGCGTGCGCTTCGGCGACGACGCCGACGACATGCGCCTGCTCTATGGCGGTTCGGTCAAGCCGGAGAATGCGGCGGAGATTCTCGCCGTCGCCGACGTCGACGGCGCGCTGGTCGGCGGTGCGAGTCTGAAGGCCGACACTTTTCTCGCCATCGCGCGCGCCTATCTATAGCCGATCGGTGCGCTGCGCAGCGGCTGGAAACCCCGGCCGCAATCGTGTAGGAACGCGCCCAAAGATTGCGGCGGGGGTCATGCGCCCGCCGCTGCACGAGCATTTCGAAGGCGTCAGATGCAAACCGTAATCATCGTCATCCATCTCATGGTCGTGCTGGCCCTGATCGGCGTCGTGCTGATCCAGCGCTCGGAAGGGGGCGGGCTCGGCATCGGTGGCGGCGGCGGTGGTGGCGGTGGCTTCTTCAGTGCGCGCGGCACGGCCAACGTGCTGACCCGCGCCACGGCGATCCTGGCGGCGCTGTTCTTCGTCACCAGCCTCTCGCTGACCATCCTGGCCGGCTGGGGCCGCGGCCCCGCGACCATCTTCACCCCCGCGACGACCGCACCCGGCGTTCCTGGCGCGCCCGCGGCGCCCGCCCCCGGCGGCACCGTGCTCGACCAGCTCAACGCCGCCCAGCCCGCGCCGCCCGCCGCCCCGGCGGCGCCGCAGGTTCCGCAGTCGCAGTGATCCCAAAGCGCGGTCCGAGAGGGCCGCGTTCCATTTGCCCACAGGCGAGTGTCCGAATGGCAAGACGGGCACTCGTCGAATCGCGTTTTTGCCGTTAGAAACCGGATTCCATGGCGCGCTACATTTTCATCACCGGCGGCGTCGTGTCCTCGCTCGGCAAGGGCCTCGCTTCCGCCGCTCTCGGTGCATTGCTGCAGGCCCGTGGTTACAAGACCCGGCTGCGCAAGCTCGACCCCTACCTCAACGTCGATCCGGGCACGATGAGTCCGTATCAGCACGGCGAGGTCTTCGTCACCGACGACGGGGCCGAGACCGATCTCGACCTCGGACACTATGAGCGGTTCACCGGTCGTCCGGCCTCGCGCCAGGACAACATCACCACCGGGCGCATCTATCAGGACATCCTCGCCAAGGAACGGCGGGGCGACTATCTCGGCGCTACCATCCAGGTGATCCCGCACGTCACCAACGCCATCAAGGAATTCATCCTTTCCGGCAATGAAGGCTACGACTTCGTGCTGGTGGAGATCGGCGGCACGGTCGGCGACATCGAGGCCATGCCGTTCCTCGAGGCGATCCGCCAGGTCGGCAACGAGCTGCCGCGCAAGCACTGCATCTATGTCCACCTGACCCTGCTGCCCTTCATCCCCTCGGCCGGCGAGCTGAAGACCAAGCCGACCCAGCATTCGGTGAAGGAGCTGCGCTCCATCGGCATCGCACCGGACATCCTGCTCTGCCGCACCGACCGCGAGATCCCGCGCGAGGAGCGCCGCAAGCTCGGACTGTTCTGCAATGTGCGCGAGAGCGCCGTGATCGAGGCGCGCGACGCCGACAACATCTATGCGGTGCCTTCCGCCTATCACGAGGCTGGGCTGGACACCGAGGTGCTGGCCGCCTTCGGCATCGAGCCGGCGCCCGAGCCGGATCTCTCGCGCTGGAAGAAGGTCGAGGCCGGCATCCGCAACCCGGAAGGGGCGGTGACCATCGCCATCGTCGGCAAGTACACGGGCATGAAGGACGCCTACAAGTCCCTCATCGAGGCCCTGGCCCATGGCGGCCTCGCTAATAATGTCCGGGTCAATCTCGACTGGATCGAGAGCGAGATCTTCGAGCGCGAGGACCCGGCGCCGTTCCTGGAGCATGTCCACGGCATCCTCGTGCCGGGCGGCTTCGGACAACGCGGTGCCGAGGGCAAGATTCGCGCAGCGCAGTTCGCCCGCGAGCGGCGCGTGCCCTATTTCGGCATCTGCTTCGGCATGCAGATGGCGGTGATCGAGGCGACGCGGAACCTCGCCGGCGTCGAGAACGCCAATTCCACCGAGTTTGGTCCGACCGAGGAGCCGGTGGTCGGCCTGCTGACCGAATGGCTGCGCGGCAACGAGCTTGAGAAGCGCGGCATCCATGGCGACCTCGGCGGCACCATGCGCCTCGGCGCCTATCCGGCGAGCCTCGCGGAGGGCAGCCGGGTGGCGGATATCTACGGCTCCAATGCGATCTCCGAGCGCCACCGCCACCGCTACGAGGTCAACATGGCCTATCGCGAGCGGCTGGAGGCCTGCGGCATGAGCTTCTCCGGCCTGTCGCCGGACGGGCTGCTGCCGGAGATCATCGAATATCCGGACCACCCCTGGTTCGTCGGCGTGCAGTTCCACCCGGAGCTGAAGTCGCGCCCCTTCGAGCCGCACCCGCTCTTCGCTTCCTTCATCGAGGCTGCGGCGGTGCAGAGCCGGCTGTTCTGAGGGGCCAGCGCTTTTCGCGCTCCTTGGAGATGAAGCTCATCCTGAGGTGCCCGGCGTTTCGCCGGGCCTCGAAGGAGGCTCGTCCGGGCGCACTGTAACGACCATCCTTCGAGGCTCGATGCGCTCGCACTTCAGGATGAGGTCGCGCTCGTCTCCACGCGGATCCTCACGCTGAAGTAGTGACCACGGCTGGTCCGGGGAGTTCGCAGACCTCTCCCTATCCACAGGCTGCCGCGGTGGGGCCAATCGGTGCTGGATTCCCTCCGCCCCGGCGTGCACCCTCGCCATTCACCCCGAGCGAGCGCGTCCATCCGCCTCGTACCCCGAGATGAAGGAGTTGCCCGTGGCCCGCGGTCTCGATCACGTCGTCCATGCCGTCCGTGACCTGGAGGCCGCTGGTGAGCTCTACGATGCGCTCGGCTTCACCGTCGGCGCTCGCAACCGCCATCCCTGGGGCACCGACAACCGGCTGGTGCAGACGCCGGGCTTCTTCATCGAGTTGCTGGAGATCGCCCAGCCGGAGGTGATTCCTCCGCATGAGGGCACGCGGTTCTCCTTCGGCGCCTTCAACCGCGATTTCCTCAATGAGGTGGGGCCGGGCCTGTCCATGCTGGTGCTGGAAGGCACTGACCCGGCATTGGAGAAGACGGAATTCGACGAGGCCGGCTTTGGCGGGCTCGACCTGTTCGACTTCTCCCGCCAGGGCAAGCGGCCGGACGGCTCGGATGTCGAGGTGGCCTTCTCGCTCGCCTTCGCCCGCGATCCGGCCTCGCCTCATGCCGGTTTCTTCACGTGCCTGCAGCGCCATCCCGAGAATTTCTGGGCACCGGACCTGCAGCGCCACATGAACGGCACCACAGGCGTCGCCGGCGTGGTGCTGACCGCCGACGAGCCGGCGGCGCATGTCGACTTCCTCTCCGTCTTCGCCGACACGACCTTCCGCCGGGCGGTGGAGGGTTGGCACATCGCCAAGACGTCGCGCGGCGATATCGACCTGATGAGCCCGGCGCTGTTCACCGACCGCTTCGGCGCCGCCGCGCCGGCCGGACCGGGACTGCGCCTCGCCGCCACCCGCTTCGCGGTGGCCGACATCGAAAAGCTGCGCAAGCGGCTCTCCTCCTCGCGCATGGCGGCGGAGGAGATCGAGGGGCTGGTCGTGGTAGGGCCGAAGGCGGCGCTCGGCGCCACGCTGGCCTTCGAGGAGGCGCGCTGACGTCAGCCCTCCAACGGTAAAAAAGCAAAAGGCCCGGAATCGCTTCCGGGCCTTTTCTTATGCGGTAGTCGAGCCGCCGGTTAGCTGCGGACCTTCTCCGGTATCGCCTCCGGCCGGGTGACGCGGCCGGGCAGCAACGCCAGGGCGCGGGCGCGCAGCGCCGCCCAGGTCGGGAAGGCGTTGAGCGGCGAGCCTTCAAGCCAGCCGATGCCGGCGGCGGCCAGGAAGGGCAGGCTCTGGATGGCGAGGGCGAAGGCGAAGAGGTCGATCTCCACCACCACGTGCCAGTTGGTCATGCGCAGGACGATGGCCGAGAGCATCAGCCCCGAACCGATGATCGCCTCCGGCAGCGCCGGGAAGGCGCGGGCGGCGTCGGCCAGCCAGCTGCCCTTGGCGGTGCGGGCGAAGGCGAGGTCCTTGTACCGGAAGCTGTCATAGACCGCCTTGGCCACGGTGAACTGCACCGCCATCGCCGCGAAGGCGGCGCCGAGCATGCGCACCGGCGTGGTCGCCACGCGCAGCCGATAGAGCGCGATGAAGTGCAGCAGGTAGATGCCGAAGCAGAACAGGATCGGCACGGTGAGGATGTGCTGCGGCACGGCGATGCCGAAGGCGAGCACGAAGGGCACCCAGAGCAGCGACAGGATCGCCACCAGCGCGCCGATGCTCTCCGAGCCGAGCCACGACACCCAGCCGATGCTGAACTCGCGGCGCTGCGCCGGGGAGAGGCGGGTGCCGCCGTTCGGCAGCATGCGGCGCCAGTGCTTCTTGATGATCTGCATGCCGCCATAAGCCCAGCGGTGGCGCTGCTTCTTGAACGAGGCGAAGTCGTCCGGCAGCAGGCCCCAGCCATAGCGGGTGTTGGTGTAATGGCTCTTCCAGCCGCGCTCGACGATGGACAGGCCGAGATCGGTGTCCTCGCAGATCGTCTCGCTCGACCAGTCGCCGGCCTCGACCATGGCGGCACGGCGCATCAGGCACATGGTGCCGTGCACGACGATGGCGTCGTGCTCGTTGCGCTGGACCATGCCGATGTCGAAGAAGCCGGCATATTCGGTGTTCATCGCCTCGTGCAGCAGGCTGCGATTGGCATCGCGATGGTCCTGAGGCGCCTGCACGATGCCCACCGTCGGATCCTCGAAGGTCGGCACGAGGTCCATCAGCCAGTTCGGGTCGACGACATAGTCGGCGTCGATCACGCCGATGATCTCGGCGTCGGGGGCGGTCTGCAGCATGGCCTCGCGCAGCGCGCCGGCCTTGAAGCCCGCCACCTTCGGCAGGTTGATGAACTTGAAGCGCTCGCCGAGCGTGCGGCAATGCTCCTCGATCGGCTCCCAGAAGGCGGGATCCGGCGTGTTGTTGATGATGACCAGGCACTCGAAGTTCGGCCAGTTCAGCCGCGCGACGCTGTCCAGCGTCTGCTTCAGCATCTCCGGCGGCTCCTTATAGGCCGGGATGTGGATCGAGACCTTGGGCGTGCGAGTGGGCTGCGCGGCGTTGCCGGGCCGCAGCAGGCGGCGCGGCGAGCGGCCGAAGGCAATGGTGGCCAGTTCCTCGATCCGGTACAGCATGACCACGACGAGCGGCACCAGCAGCACGAGGCTGACGATGAAGGTGACCTTGTTGCCGCCGACGACGTAGTGGGTCAGCCAGTGATCGGTGACGGTGGCGATCCAGGCGCCGACGAGGTTGGCGGCACCGATCATCACCACGGCCTGCGTCATGGTCAGGCGGGCGAAGCGGAACACCGGCAGCGAGAAGGCGATGCCGAGCAGCAGCGCGATCGCGGCGGTGGCGGTGTAGGTCGCCGGGGTGAGGGGACCGGAGAGCGGGAATTTCAGCTCGCGGTCGGCGTCGAGCACGCCCCAGTACTGGCCGACGCTGCCCTCGAAGCTCTTCCAGGGCGCGTCGAACGCCTCGATCAGGTTGTACTCGATGCCGAGCGCGTCCGCCCGCGCCGCGAAGTCGCGGATGACGTGCCCCTGTTCGAGCTCGCCCGGCACGGCGGCGTCGCGGTTGTAGCCCGCGCTCGGCCAGCCGAACTCGGCGATGACGATGCGCTTGCCCGGATAGGCGGCGCGCAGGCGGTCATAGATGCCGATGGTGCGGTCGACGACCTGATCGGCCGGAACGCCTTCCCAGTAAGGCAGGATATGGGCGGCGATGTAGTCGACCGCCGAGACCAGCTCGGGATGGTCGAGCCACACGTCCCAGGTCTCGCCGGTGGTGACCGGGACGTTGGTCTGGCTCTTCACCTTGCGGATGGTGTCGATGAGCTGCTGGGGTGTGCGCTCGGCGCGCAGGATCGACTCGTTGCCGACCACGATGCCCAGCACGTTGGAATTCTTGCGCGCGACGTCGATCGCGTTGGCGATCTCGCGCGCGTTGCGGTCCTCGTCCTCGTCGAGCCACGCGCCGATGGTGGTCTTCAGGCCCTTCTCGGCGGCGATCTTGGTGACGAGGTCGAGATTGCCCGTCGAGGCGTAGGTACGCACGGCGCGCGTGTAGGGCGCGACCGCCTCGATGTCCGAGCGGATCTGCGCCTCCGTCGTCGCCTCGCCCTTGTCGGGGTTGGCGTCGCGGCCATAGGGCGCGAAGGACATGCTCTGGAAGCGGTCGGGAACGGCGGGTGCCGTTACCTCCTCGCGCAGTGCCAACCAGACAAAAGCATGGATGCACGTCACTGCCGCAACGGCAGCGGCAGCGACACGGACGGCGGGGCGCATGGTACTAACCCACAGAACGAAGGAGGTAACTGGGCGGAATATAGTCTACTTTCAACGCAGTTGCAGCACGATCGTTGCCGCATCGCGACAAGCGCGATTTGTCTTCCGAGAATGCCGGGTCGCCGCTGCAAACGCGTGAATGTGATATTTGTTCCGCACTATGGCACGGCTATGTCGCGCCGATGTCACAGCACGGGCTGCGATGCGAATTTATTGCGCTGCGGGCGCCGGCGTGGGTGCGGGCGTGCCGGGCGGCGGCGCGTCCGGATTGACCCAGCAGGCATGCACGCGCTCGGAAAGCCGTTCGGGCGACTTGGAGTCGATGTTGCCCTGCCGGACGAGGCAGCGGAAGGCGATCTTCAGGTGTTCGGTCGGGCAGCCGAAGCGCTCGTAGAGCTCCATGTGGCGGCGGGCGGTGTCGATGTCGTCGCGCCACAGCAGCATGGTGATGCGCCGCCCGCTCCACACGCATTCCGGCAGGCCGGCATTGCCCGGCAGCTTGGCCGCCTCGGCATATTCCTCGATGGAGCGGCGCAGCGCTTCCTCCTTGGCCTGCTCCTCGGGCGATTTCTGCTCGGCCGGCTTCTGCTCCGGCGAGGCGCTCTGGGCGAAGGCGCCGGTGCCGGCAGCCATCAGGACGGAGCCGCCAAGGAGCGCAGCGGCGAGAAAACGTAGGGAGCACAACATGAGGGAAACGTCACACGCATAAAGGAGGAAACACCGGAGCGGTCAGACAGTAGGAGAAGCGGTGGAATTTGTCAGCATGACGGCGCGCTTCCACGGTGCCGTTTAATGCAAAATTCCGCCCTTTTTCGAACGCCTCTTGCCCCGGCGCGAAAGCACCGCTACCCGGCAGGGTGAAACCTGTCGGCCGGCCCATCGGAGTTCCCCCGCATGCGACTGCCCCTCGCGCTTGCCGCCGTCGTCTGTGCGGCGATCGTTGCCGTCTGGGCGTGGCTCGGCCACCCGGTCCCGGCGCCGGTCTCGCCGCTCGCTGCCGGCGAGAAGCTGCCCTGCGTCTCCTACGCGCCCTTCCGCCCCGGCCAGGACCCGTTCAGCCAGGACCCGTCGTTCTCGCGCGAGCAGATCGACGACGACCTGGCGCGGCTGGCGAAGATCACGCAGTGCGTACGCACCTACTCCTCGATCCAGTCCGGTCTCTCGGTCGTGCCGGAACTGGCGCGCAAGCATGGCCTGACGGTACTTCAGGGCATCTGGGTCGCCGGCGACCCGCTGCTGACCCGCCGGGAGATCGACGCCGGCGTGAAGGCGGCGCAGGAGAATCCCGACGTCGTCAAGGCGGTGATCGTCGGCAACGAGGTGCTGCTGCGCGGCGAACTCTCCGCCATCGACCTCGCGGCCCTGATCAAGGAAGTGAAGGGCAAGGTTCCCGCCGGCGTCGAAGTCACCTATGCCGACGTCTGGGAATTCTGGGAGCGCAACCGCGACCTGTCCAACTCGGTCGATTTCGTCACCGTCCACATCCTGCCCTTCTGGGAGGACCTGCCGGTCGCGGCGGCGGATTCAGTCGCTCATCTCAATGACATACGCGAGCATGTCGGCGAGATCTTCGCCGGCAAGGAGATCCTCATCGGCGAAACCGGCTGGCCGAGCCAGGGCCGCATGCGCGAGGGCGCGCTGCCCTCGCCGTCGAACCAGGCGAGCGTGATCCAGGAGTTGCTGGCGCTCGCCAAGGCGAAGGGTTACCGGCTCAACGTCATCGAAGCGTTCGACCAGCCGTGGAAGCGCGTGCTCGAAGGCACGGTCGGCGGCCATTGGGGCTTTCTCGACGCCTATACGCGCGACTTCAAGTTCAATTGGGGCGAGGCGGTCTCCGATCATCCGGAATGGAAGCTGCAGGCGCTGGGCGGCGTGATCTTCGCCGGCGCGATCTTCCTGGCCGCGGGCGCGGCGAACCGTCGCGCCGCCTCGGGACGGATGAAGACGCGGCGCTGGCTGGCGGTCGCGGGTATCGCCTTCTTCGCCGGGCTGCTCTATGGGCGGCTGCTGGCGACGGTGCCGATGGAGAGCCTCGGCGTCGGCGGCTGGATACGCGGGATAGCGCTTCTCGCGCTGGCGCTGCTGGTGCCCTTCGTCTGTGCCGCCGGCATCGGCCTGCGGGCGCACCGCGCCAGTCTCGGCGCCGCGCTCAACCCGGCGGCGACGCCGGAGACGCCGGGCTTCGAGCGCCTGCTCGCCTTGCTGCTCGCCGCCTCGATCGTGCTGACGGCGCAGATCGCCTTCGGACTGGTGTTCGACCCGCGCTACAAGGATTTCCAGTTCGCCGGGCTGACGCCGATCATCATCGCCTTCGCCTTCTACGCGCTGGTCTCCGCGCCGCGCCGGCAGGGGGACGAGCGCCATGCCGAGATCATCGCCGGGGCGGTGTTCCTCGGCAGCGGGCTCTATGTCGCGATCAACGAGACCTTCGCCAACTGGCAGGCGCTGTGGACCAGCGGACTGTTCGTCCTGTTCGGCCTCACGCTCTGGCGCTTCGCCAGGGCCGCGCGAAGGAGATGAGCAGCAGCCCGCCGGCGAGCGCGGCGAGGTTGTTGTTGAACATCACCACGCCGACGGCGGTGGCCATCAGCGCCAGGGTGAACATGACCGCCGACGGTCGGATGAGCTGGATGAGCGACGTCACCAGCGCGGCGATGCCGAACGCCGAATAGCCGAACAGGGTGACCACCAGCGCCCGCGTCTCGCAGGTCGCCGTCTCGAGGCCGCGGCAGGCGAGGCCGACCGCCGACTGCTCCACCAGTGCGTAGCGCACATAGATCGCCCAGCCGAGCGCGAAGCCGCCCAGCGCGATGATGACGTTGGTGGTGCGCGGTCCCGGCTGGAAGCTGCGATAGGCCATATGACGATCCTCCGAATATCCTGCCGGACGGCCCTGCATGGCACGGCCGGGCGAGGCGATCAATGCGCCTTCCTAGCCGGGCGGCGGGTCGCCAGCACCACGCCGCCGAGCACCAGGACGAAGCCAACGGCGTGGTAGAGGTGCAGTTCCTCGCCAAGCAGCAGCACCGCCAGCAGCACGCCATAGACCGGCATCGTGTAGAGAAAATTCGCCGTCACCGGCGCACCCGCCATCCTCACGCAGTACAGGAACAGGGTGAAGGCCAATACCGAAGGGAAGATGGCGAGGAAGAGGATGGCGCCCCACGCTTCCAGCCCGTGAGGCTGCACGCCGCCATTCGCCGCCTCCCACAGCGCCAGCGGCGCCACCAGCGCCGTGCCGGCGATGGCGACGGTGGTGAAGGTGGCGGCTCCACCCATGCGGGTCAGCGGACCGTCGCGCAGCATCAGCGAATAGGCGGCCCAGGAGATCGCCGCCACGAGGATGCCGAGGTCGCCGTCGTTGAACTGCAGCTCCATGAGCCGCAGCGGCTCGCCGTGCACGGTGATCAGCGCGATGCCGGCAAAGCCCGCCAGCGTGCCCAGGAGCTGCACCAGCGGCAGTCGCCGGCGGGCCAGCACGGCGTCCATCACCACGATCATGATGGTGGAGGTGGTGTAGATCAGCGTCGCATTGGTCGCCGTGGTGGTCGCCAGCGCCGCATAGACATTGCCGCCGCACAGCACCATGCCGAGCAGGCCGAGCAGCAGGATCTGCTTCCACTGCGCCAGCAGCACATGGCGGTAGCGGATGAGGGTGGGGGCGGCGAAGGGCAGCAGCATCATGACCGCGAACAGCCAGCGCCAGAAGGCGAGCGACCACGGCGCCACGGTGCCGACGACGGCGCGCCCGACGATCAGGTTGGTGGCGAAGAACAGCGGCATCGCCAGTAGCGCGAACAGCGCCCGTGGGTTGCGGGCGAGGGAGATGTGGGTGGGGGAGGGAGAATCGCCGGGGGCGGGCGAGGGGTCGGTCATGGCGCGTCCCTGATACACGTTCCGCCGGACGCCGTCGCCGCCTCATGTCGACGTCTTTCGTAGAGGCCCGTGGCAGGCTAGATACCGCCCACCATCTGTACGTCCTCGTGCCCGTTCGCCGCCTAACCTTGGCCGCCTGCCGGAGTTTCGCCGATGCGCCAGCTTCTCGTCATCGTTCTCGCGGCCGGGGAAGGCACGCGCATGCTCTCGGCGCTGCCGAAGGTGCTGCACAGGCTCGCTGGCCGTCCCATGGTCTCGCATGTGCTGGACACCGCGCTTGCTGCCGGCGCGGCGCATCTCGCCGTGGTGGTAGGCCCCGGCCATGAGGCGGTGGCCGCCGAGGTGCGCCGCGTGGCGCCGGAGGCCGAGCTGTTCGTGCAGGAAGAGCGGCGCGGCACCGCCCATGCTGTGCTGGCGGCGCGCGAGGCGTTGGCGCGTGGTTATGACGACGTGGTGGTGATGTATGGCGACACGCCACTGGTGCGGGTCGAGACGATCGGCGAACTCCGCGGCCCGCTCGCCGGCGGCGCGGCGGTCTCCGTGCTCGGTTTCCGTCCCGACGATCCCACCGGCTATGGCCGGCTGGTGACGGATGGCGACGGCGCACTGGTCGCCATACGCGAGCACAAGGAGGCGAGCCCTGAGGAGCTTGCCGTCGGCCTGTGCAATGCCGGCCTGATGGCGCTCGACGGGCGCGCGGCGCTCGACCTGCTCGAGCGCGTCAGTGACGCCAACGCCAAGAAGGAGTTCTACCTCACCGATGCGGTCGAGATCGCCCGCGCGCTCGGCCGCGCCGCGGCGGTGTGCGAGGCGGAGGTGGAGGAGGTGGTCGGCGTCAACAGCCGCGCCCAGCTCGCCGAGGCAGAGGCGATCCTGCAGGCTCGCCTGCGCCGCCACGCCATGGACAATGGTGCGACGCTGACCGCGCCGGAAACGGTGTTCTTCTCGGCCGACACCAAGCTCGGCCGCGACGTGGTGATCGAGCCCAACGTGTTCTTCGGCCCGGGCGTCAGTGTGGAGGAGGGCGCCACCATCCGCGCCTTCAGCCATGTCGAGGGCGCGCATGTCGGCGCGGGCGCCATCGTCGGCCCCTTCGCCCGCCTGCGTCCCGGGGCAGAGCTCGGCGAGGGCGTGCATGTCGGCAACTTCGTGGAGATCAAGGCGTCCGACCTCGCACCGGGGGTCAAGGTCAACCACCTGTCCTATGTCGGCGATTCCAGCGTCGGGGCGAACACCAACATCGGCGCCGGCACCATCACCTGCAATTACGACGGCTTCCGCAAGCACCGCACCACCATCGGCGCCAACGCCTTCATCGGTACCAACAGCCTTCTGGTGGCGCCGGTGACGGTCGGCGATGGCGCCTATCTCGGTACCGGATCCGTCATCACCGACGACGTGCCGGCCGATGCGCTCGCCATCGGCCGCGCCCGGCAGGTCAACAAGCCGGGGCTGGCGGCGCGGTTGCGCGCGCGGCTCTCCGCCGGCCTCGCGCCGAAGAAATGACACGAAGCGGGCGATACGAAGCGACATTCGAATTGATTTCGACGAGGCAGTGACCGGCGGTTAAACCCTGCGTCGCAGAATCGTCGCCTTCAGACCGTCGCTTCCCGGAGAACGCCTGTCCATGTGTGGCATCATCGGCATTGTCGGCACCGCTCCGGTGGCCGATCGTCTCGTCGAATCCCTGAGGCGGCTGGAATATCGCGGCTATGACTCCGCCGGCCTCGCCACTCTGGAGACCGGGCGCCTCGTCCGCCGCCGCGCCGAGGGCAAGCTGCGCAACCTCGAAGCCGTGCTGCGCGAGGCGCCGCTGAAGGGCCATACCGGCATCGGCCACACCCGCTGGGCGACGCATGGCCGCCCGAGCGTCGCCAACGCCCACCCGCACGCGACGACGAATGTCGCGGTGGTCCACAACGGCATCATCGAGAATTTCCGCGAGCTGCGCGACGAGTTGCTCGGCGAGGGCGCCAATTTCGAGAGCGAGACCGACACCGAGGTCGTCGCCCACCTCGTCACCCGTGAGATGCGCGACGGCCGCAATCCGGTCGACGCGGTGGCGGCGACGCTGCCGCGCCTGCAAGGCGCCTTCGCGCTCGCCTTCCTGATCGACGGCGAGGAGAATCTCTTGATAGGCGCCCGCAAGGGGTCGCCGCTCGCCATCGGTTACGGCAATGGCGAGATGTATCTCGGCTCGGACGCCATCGCCCTGGCGCCCTTCACCGACACCATCGCTTATCTCGACGACGGCGACTGGGCGGTGCTGCGCCGTGGCGGCGCGGAGATCCACGACGCCTCCAACGCCCTCGTCGAGCGGGTGGCGCAGAAGACCTCGGCTTCCGCCTTCCTGGTCGAGAAGGGCAATTTCCGCCACTTCATGGCCAAGGAGATGCACGAGCAGCCGGAGGTCGTCGCCCATACGCTGGCGAACTACCTCGACATGGCCACCGAGACGGTCCAGCTGCCCGGCAATCTGCCCTTCGATTTCGCCAAGCTGGAGCGCGTCTCCATCGCCGCCTGCGGCACGGCCTATTACGCCGGCCTCACCGCGAAATACTGGTTCGAGCGCTATGCGCGCCTGCCGGTGGAGATCGATGTCGCCTCGGAGTTCCGCTACCGCGAGGCGCCGCTGCCGGCGAACGGGCTCTCCATCGTCATCTCGCAGTCCGGCGAGACCGCCGACACGCTGGCCTCGCTGCGCTATGCGCGCGACGCCAAGCAGCATCTGCTGGCGGTGGTGAATGTGCCGACCTCGACCATCGCCCGCGAGGCGGACGTGATCATGCCGACGCTGGCGGGGCCGGAGATCGGCGTCGCCTCGACCAAGGCCTTCACCTGCCAGCTCGCCACCCTCGCTGCCGTCGCGGTTGCGGCGGGACGTGCGCGGGGCGTTATCTCGGCGGCCGAGGAGCGCTCGCTGGTCCACGCGCTCATCGAGGTGCCACGCCTGATGAACGAGGCGCTGAAGCTGGAGGGCGACATCGAGCATCTCGCCCGCTCCTTCGCCAAGACGCAGGACGTGCTTTATCTCGGCCGCGGCACTTCCTATCCGCTGGCGCTGGAAGGTGCGCTGAAGCTGAAGGAGATCAGCTACATCCACGCCGAGGGCTACGCCGCCGGCGAGCTCAAGCACGGCCCGATCGCGCTGATCGACGAGAAGATGCCGGTGGTGGTGATCGCCCCGCATGACGCGGTGTTCGAGAAGACCATGTCGAACATGCAGGAGGTCGCCGCGCGCGGCGGTCGGATCATCCTGATCACCGATACGACTGGCGCCGCGAAGGCGTCGCTGGAAACCGAGGCGACGCTGGTGCTGCCGGACATGCACCCGCTGGTGGCGCCGCTGGTCTACGCCATCCCGGTGCAGATGCTCGCCTATCACACGGCGGTGGTAATGGGCACCGACGTCGACCAGCCGCGTAACCTGGCGAAGTCCGTGACGGTGGAGTAGGGGCTTAAATCCTATAGGGGCGCCGTCATCCTGAGGTGCGAGCGCAGCGAGCCTCGAAGGATGGGCGTTACAGCGCGCCCGGACGAGCATCCTTCGAGGCCCGGCCTTTGGCCGGGCACCTCAGGATGACGATCATCGGGCTGGAATGAGCCTTACCCCCGCCCGCGATAGGGCGGCACGCCCTGGTCGGGTAGCCAGATGTCCGCGGGCGGCGCGCCGCTCTGCCAGAACACGTCGATCGGGATGCCGCCGCGCGGGTACCAGTAGCCGCCGATGCGCAGCCAGTGCGGCTGCAGGAGATCATACAGCCGCCGCCCGACCGCCACGGTGCAGTCCTCGTGGAAGGCGCCGTGGTTGCGGAAGCTGGCGAGATAGAGCTTCAGCGACTTCGATTCGACCAGCCAGTCCTTCGGCACGTAGTCGATCACCAGATGCGCGAAGTCCGGCTGGCCGGTCACCGGGCAGAGCGAGGTGAACTCCGGCGCGGTGAAGCGGGCCACATAGAGCGTGTCGGCCTGCGGGTTGGGCACGCGGTCGAGCACCGCCTCCTCGGGCGAGGCCGGCCATTGCGTGGCACGGCCGAGCTGGAGCGGGGCTTCCGTTGCGTCGTTCATCTATCGTCTCCTGTCGGGCCGGCGATATGTGCGGGCACCTCTTTCGCATGTCACATCGGTCGAGTAGAAGCGCGCTCGACCTTTGGCCTATCGAGAAGTGGGGAAGCACATGACCGCCGTCGTCGATATCGTTGGGCGTGAGATCCTGGACAGCCGCGGCAACCCGACCGTCGAGGTCGACGTGGTGCTGGAAGACGGCTCCAAGGGCCGCGCCGCCGTCCCCTCCGGCGCCTCCACCGGCGCGCATGAGGCCGTCGAGCTGCGCGACGGCGATAAGGGCCGCTATCTTGGCAAGGGTGTGACCAAGGCGGTCGACGCTGTGAATGGCGAGATCTTCGACGCCATCGGCGGCATGGACGCCGAGGACCAGGCGGCGATCGACAGGATCCTGATCGAGCTCGACGGCACGCCGAACAAGGCGCGCCTCGGTGCCAACGCCATCCTCGGCGTGTCGCTGGCGCTCGCCAAGGCCGCCGCCGCCGCCCGCGAGCTGCCGCTCTACCGCTATGTCGGCGGCGTCAATGCCCGCGTGCTGCCGGTGCCGATGATGAACATCGTCAATGGCGGCGCGCATGCCGACAACCCGATCGACTTCCAGGAATTCATGATCCTGCCGGTCGGCGCCCCGAGCTTCGCGGAAGCCCTGCGCACCGGCGCGGAGATCTTCCACACGCTGAAGAAGGCGCTGAAGGATGCCGGCCACAACACCAATGTCGGCGACGAGGGCGGCTTCGCCCCGAACCTGCCGTCGGCGGATGCCGCGCTCGCCTTCGTGGTGAAGGCGATCGAATCGGCCGGCTACAAGCCGGGCGAGGACGTCTATATCGGCCTCGACTGCGCCTCGACCGAGTTCTTCAAGAACGGCAAGTACGACTATGAGGGCGAGGGCGCCGTGCGCGATATCGAGGCGCAGGTGAAGTACCTTGCCGACCTCGTCTCCCGCTACCCGATCGCCACCATCGAGGACGGCATGGCCGAGGACGACTGGCAGGGCTGGAAGCTCCTGACCGACGCCATCGGCTCCAAATGCCAGCTCGTCGGCGACGACCTGTTCGTCACCAACGTCACGCGGCTGGAGGCGGGCATCAAGCAGGGCGTCGCCAACTCGATCCTCGTGAAGGTGAACCAGATCGGCTCGCTGACCGAGACGCTCGACGCCGTCGCGCTGGCGCACAAGTCCGCCTACACTGCGGTGATGTCGCACCGCTCGGGCGAGACCGAGGATTCGACCATCGCCGACCTCGCGGTGGCGACGAATTGCGGGCAGATCAAGACCGGCTCGCTGGCCCGCTCGGACCGTACCGCCAAGTACAACCAGCTGCTGCGCATCGAGCAGGAGCTCGGCCCGCAGGCGATCTATGCCGGCCGCGCGGCGCTGAAGGCGCTCGCCTGATCCATCGTCGGACTGGAATTTCGGGAATGGCCGGGCTCGCCCGGCCGTTTTCTTTTGGCGCACCGCATCGCGAGCCGGCGAAGCATTGCGCGCCGCAGCAGGCTCACGGAAAATTTTCGCGCGCCGAACACGGTTAACGGAGCTTCAACCGGCCGCGGCTAGGCTCCCGCCATGATCATACGCACCCGCTGGCGCTCCATTCTCCAGACCGTCACCCTGCATCTCGGGGCGGCGGCGCTGATCGGCTACTTCGCCTTCCAGGGCTATAACGGCCAGTACGGCCTGCTTGCCCGCCGCTCCTTCGAGCAGCAGCACGCCGACCTCACCAAGGAGCGCGACCGGCTGCGAGGCCAGCGCGAGGCGCTGCAGGCCAAGGTGCGGCTCCTCTCTCCCGACCTGGTCGACGCCGACATGCTGGACGAGCAGGCGCGCTCGCTGCTGAACCTGGTGAACCCCAAGGATCTGGTGCTGCTCCTGCCTAAGCCGGCGGCGGCACCGACCGCGACGCAGTGAGTCACTGATTTGGCGAAACGGCGGTTCTGGCATGCCAGAAACATGTCGTTGGGAAATCCCGATATTCCAAAAGCTTAACTTGATATGAGCTAAATCGCTCATTGAACTTGATTTCGGTTTAAATGCGGAAACCATTGCGTCTACAACATGTTGTGCGTCGCAGCATTGCGTTGCACGCGTAGCGCGGTAGCCGAAGGTGCGATATGAAGCTCGTCGACATCAGTCCGAGCTGAGGAAGCGCCATGGTCGTCGCCGCGAAGAAATCGGCTGTCAGCAAGACGGTCGGTAAAACCGCCGCCCCCAAAGCCCCCGCCAAGTCGGCTGCCCGCAGTCCGGCGCGCCGCTCGGAGAAGGCGTCGGGGGTTCCCGAGTTCACCAAGGCCGAGGAACTCGACGCCTACCGCAAGATGCTGGAAATTCGCCGCTTCGA
Organism: Xanthobacteraceae bacterium; assembly: GCA_029239875.1. Taxonomy (GTDB): domain Bacteria; phylum Pseudomonadota; class Alphaproteobacteria; order Rhizobiales; family Xanthobacteraceae; genus Ancylobacter. Next base: position 17,468 of record JARBUD010000009.1, read on the forward strand.
AGAGAAGGCCGGCCAGCTCTACGGCATGGGCCTGATCGGCGGCTTCTGCCATCTCTATATCGGCCAGGAGGCCGTCGTCGTCGGCATGCAGGCCGCCCTCAAGGAGGGCGACGAGGTCATCACCGGCTATCGCGACCACGGCCATATGCTCGCCTGCGGCATGGATCCCAAGGGCGTCATGGCCGAGCTCACCGGCCGCCAGGGCGGCTATTCCAAGGGCAAGGGCGGCTCGATGCACATGTTCAGCATCGAGAAGGGCTTCTTCGGCGGTCACGGCATCGTCGGCGCGCAGGTCTCGCTCGGCACCGGCCTCGCCTTCGCCAACCGCTACCGCGAGAACGACAACGTCTCCCTGACCTATTTCGGCGACGGCGCGGCCAATCAGGGCCAGGTCTATGAGAGCTTCAACATGGCGGAGCTCTGGAAGCTGCCGGTCGTGTTCATCATCGAGAACAACAAATACGCCATGGGCACCGCGGTGAACCGCGCCTCCGCCCAGACCGATTTCTCCAAGCGCGGCACCTCCTTCAACATTCCCGGCGAGCAGGTCGACGGCATGGACGTACGGGCGGTCAAGGCCGCCGGCGCCCGCGCGGTCGAGTTCGCCCGTTCGGGGAAGGGCCCCTACATCCTCGAGATGCTCACCTACCGCTATCGCGGCCACTCCATGTCCGACCCGGCCAAGTACCGGTCGAAGGAGGAGGTGCAGAAGATGCGCACCGAGCACGACCCGATCGAGCAGGTGCGCAACCGCCTCCTGGAGAAGAAGTGGGCCACCGAGGAGGAGCTGAAGGCGATCGACGCCGAGATCCGCGACCAGATGAACGCGGCGGCCGACTTCGCCAGCGCCGACCCGGAGCCGGACGTCTCCGAGCTCTACACCGACGTGCTGCGCTGAGCGGCAGTCGGATCGAGGGGGGCGCCCGATGCTGGCTGAGCTGTTCTGGGTCGGAATCGTCGCCGGAGGGTCGGCGGCGGTGGTGATCTGGGTCCTCGCGGCCCGGCTCGCCTTCCGCCTCGCCGGCGCCCGGCAGGCCGGCCCCCTCGGCTGGGTTCTCGCCGCGCTCTGGCCCTTCGGGGCGCGCCAGACCGCCGGCGCCAGTGCCGAAACGGCGACCACGCTGAACAAGATGATGGTCGCCTTCTTCATTGCCATTCTCATCGCCATCGCCTCGATGGCCGTCTACAGCAACCTGACGTTCGTGCCGCCGGTACGCACGCAGTGACGCGCGATTGTTGACGCACGTTTCTTTGGGGAACGCCGCCATGCCGACCGAAGTCCTTATGCCTGCCCTCTCCCCCACCATGGAGAAGGGCAACCTCGCGAAGTGGCTCAAGAAAGAGGGCGATGCGGTCAAGTCCGGCGACGTCATCGCCGAGATCGAGACCGACAAGGCGACCATGGAGGTCGAGGCCATCGACGAGGGCACGCTCGGCAAGATCCTGGTGCCCGAGGGCACGCAGGACGTGGCGGTGAACACGCCCATCGCGGTGATCCTGGCCGATGGCGAGGACGCGAGCGCCGCCTCCGCCGCACCGAGTCCCAAGGCCGCCGAATCCGCGCCGCCGGTCGAGGCCGCTCCGGTCCAGCCGTCGCCGGTCGCCGCTTCCGCGCCGGCCCCGCAGGCGAGCGTCACCTCGGCGGTCGCCAATCCGCCCCAGCCCGAGGCGGTGCCGGAGCCGGAGGTGCCGGAAGGCACCGAGATGGTCAATCAGACCATGCGCGAGGCGCTGCGCGACGCCATGGCCGAGGAGATGCGCCGCGACGGCGACGTCTTCGTCATGGGCGAGGAAGTCGCCGAATATCAGGGCGCCTACAAGATCACCCAGGGCCTGCTGCAGGAATTCGGCGCCAAGCGCGTGATCGATACCCCGATCACCGAGCACGGCTTCGCCGGCGTCGGCATCGGCGCGGCGATGGCAGGCCTGAAGCCGATCGTCGAGTTCATGACCTTCAATTTCGCCATGCAGGCGATGGACCAGATCATCAACTCCGCCGCCAAGACCCACTACATGTCGGGTGGCCAGATCGGCTGCTCCATCGTGTTCCGCGGCCCGAACGGCGCCGCCGCCCGCGTCGCCGCCCAGCACAGCCAGGACTTCACCGCCTGGTTCAGCCACATCCCCGGCCTCAAGGTCGTCGCGCCCTACACGGCGGCCGACGCCAAGGGCCTGCTCAAAGCCGCCATCCGCGATCCCAACCCGGTGGTGTTCCTTGAGAACGAGATACTCTACGGCCACTCCTCGCCGGTGCCGAAGCTCGACGACTTCATCGTCCCGATCGGCAAGGCGCGCATCGCTCGCCCGGGCAAGGACGTGACGCTGGTCGCCTGGTCGATCGGCATGAACTACGCACTCAAGGGCGCCGAGGAACTGTCCAAGCTCGGTATCGAGGCCGAGGTGATCGACCTGCGCACCATCCGCCCGATGGACATCGAAACCGTGATCGCTTCGGTGAGGAAGACCGGGCGCTGCGTGACGGTGGAGGAGGGCTGGAGCCAGTCCGGCGTCGGCGCCGAGATCGCCGCCCAGCTCTTCGAGAAGGCGTTCGACTGGCTCGACGCCCCGGTGCTGCGCGTCACCGGCAAGGACGTGCCGATGCCCTATGCCGCCAATCTCGAAAAGCTCGCCCTGCCGTCGGTGCAGGACGTCGTCGACGCCGCCCGCGCCGTGACCTATCGCTGAGGCCGGAGACCGCCATGTCCATTGAGATCCTGATGCCGGCCCTGTCTCCGACCATGGAGAAGGGCAATCTGGCCAAATGGCTGAAGAAGGAAGGCGACAAGGTCGCCCCGGGCGATGTCATCGCCGAGATCGAGACCGACAAGGCCACGATGGAGGTCGAGGCCATCGACGAAGGCACGCTGGCCAAGATCGTGGTGCCGGAAGGCACCGCCGACGTGCCGGTGAACCAGATCATCGCGGTGCTGGCGACCGAAGGCGAGGACGCGAAGGCGGTCGCCGCTGGCGGCGCTGCCGCGCCCGCCAAGGCGGAAGCTCCGAAGGCTGAAGCGCCCAAAGCTGAGGCTCCGAAGGCGCCCGAGCCGGCTCCTGCTGCTGCGGCTCCTGCTCCGGCGGCGCCTGCGCCGGCCGCTCCCGCGGCGGCCCCGGCCCGGACAGACGGCGAGCGCGTCTTCGCGTCGCCGCTGGCTCGCCGCCTCGCCAAGGAGAAGGGCGTCGATCTCTCCGCGGTGAAGGGCTCCGGCCCGCATGGCCGCATCGTCGCCGCGGACGTCGAAGCCGCCCCTGTCGGCGCTGCGGCACCGGCTGCCGCTCCCGCGGCCAAGGCGCCTGCCGCTGCCCCGGTTCCGGTCGCGCCCGGCGCGTTGCTGGAGCAGGTGAAGGCCTATTACGAGGCCGGTACCTATGAGGAAGTGCCGCTCGACGCCATGCGCCGCGTCATCGCCCAGCGCATGACCGAGGCCCGGCAGACGGTGCCGACCTTCTATCTCACCGTCGACTGCGACGTCGACGCGCTGCTGAAGCTGCGCGAGGAGCTGAACAAGTCGGCGCCCGAGAAGGATGGCAAGCCGGCCTACAAGCTCTCGGTCAACGACTTCGTCATCAAGGCCTATGCGCTCGCCTTCCAGCAGGTGCCGGACGCCAACATGGTCTGGGGCGGCGACCGCTACCTCAAGCTCAAGCACTCCGACATCGGCGTCGCGGTGGCGATCGACGGCGGCAAGGGCCTGCTCACCCCGATCGTCCGCAAGGCGGAGACCAAGACGCTCTCGGCCATCTCCAACGAGACCCGCGACTTCGCCGCGCGCGCCCGCAACAAGAAGCTGCAGCCGCACGAATATCAGGGGGGCTCCTCCGCGATTTCGAACCTCGGCATGTTTGGAATCAAGGACTTCACGGCGATCATTAATCCGCCGCATGCGACGATCCTGGCGGTCGGTGCCAGCGAGCAGCGGGCAGTGGTGAAGGGCGGCCAGCTCGCCGTGGCGACGGTGATGACCGTCACCATCTCCTGCGACCATCGCGTGATGGACGGCGCCATGGGCGCACAGCTCATCGGCGCCTTCAAGCAGATCATCGAAAAGCCGATGTCGATGCTGGTCTGAGGAACGATCATGGCAGATACCTACGACGTTCTCATCATCGGCTCCGGCCCCGGCGGCTATGTCGGCGCCATCCGCGCCGCCCAGCTCGGCCTCAAGGTCGGCGTCGTCGAGCGCTCCTATGTCGGCGGCATCTGCCCGAACTGGGGCTGCATCCCGGCCAAGGCGCTTCTGCGCTCGGCCGAGATCATCCACTACATTGAGCATGCCAAGGATTACGGCCTCGTCGCCGAGAAGACCGGCGTCGACATCGCCGGCGTGGTGAAGCGCTCGCGCGGCATTGCCGCGCAGATGAGCAACGGCGTCGGCTTCCTGCTGAAGAAGAACAAGGTCGACGTGATCTGGGGCAATGCCACCATCACGGCCCCCGGCAATGTCACCGTTTCTGCCACCACCGATCCCGCGCCCAAAGGCGCGCTGGCGCCTGGCGAATACAAGGCGAAGAACATCGTCATCGCTACCGGCGCCCGTCCGCGCGCCCTGCCCGGCATCGAACCCGACAAGAAGTTGATCTGGACTTATTTCGAGGCGCTCGCCCCGGCGAGCGTGCCGAAGTCGCTCCTCATCATGGGCTCGGGCGCCATCGGCGTCGAATTCGCCTCCTTCTACAAGGCGATGGGCTCGGACGTGACCATCGTCGAGCTGCTGCCGCAGATCCTCCCCGTCGAGGATGAGGAGATCGCCGAGCACGCCCGCAAGCGCTTCGAGAAGCAGGGCATCAAGATCCTTACCGGCGCCAAGGTGTCGAAGGTCACCAAGGCCGCCGACAGCGTCACCGCCACGGTGGAGACACCGGACGGCAAGGTGCAGAACATCACCGCCGACCGGCTGATCTCGGCCGTCGGCGTCGTCGGCAACATCGAGAATCTCGGCCTCGAGAAGCTCGGTGTGAAGACCGACCGCGGCTGCGTGGTGATCGATGGCCTATGCCGCACCAATGTGCCGGGCATCTGGGCCATCGGCGACGTCGCAGGTCCCCCCATGCTGGCGCACAAGGCCGAACATGAGGGCGTGATCTGCGTCGAAGCCATCGCCGGCAAGCACCCGCACGCCATGGACAAGCTGATGGTCCCCGGCTGCACCTATTGCATGCCGCAGGTCGCGTCCGTCGGCCTCACCGAGAAGAAGGCCAAGGAAGCCGGCTACGACATCAAGGTCGGCCGCTTTCCCTTCATCGGCAACGGCAAGGCGGTGGCGCTCGGCGAATCCGAGGGACTGGTGAAGACCATCTTCGACGCGAAGACCGGGCAGCTTCTCGGTGCGCATCTCGTCGGCGCTGAGGTCACCGAGCTGATCCAGGGCTTCGTGCTGGCGATGAATCTGGAGACCACCGAGGCGGAGCTGATCAACGCGGTCTTCCCGCACCCGACGGTTTCTGAGACCATGCATGAGAGCGTGCTCGCCGCTTACGGGCGCGCCATCCACATCTAGGGCTGTCCCGGCCCGGCGACGTCGTCCGGCCGACAGGAAAGTGCGTGAGATTGGGGAGCGGGCCGGGGCGGCCCGCCTGGGGCAGGAGCCTGAAGATGGACGGACAGATCTATTCCGCCTTGAACGAGCCGGGGGTCGGCTGGTTCACCATGATCATCATCGGCCTGCTCGCCGGCTGGATCGCCGAGCGGGTGACGGAGAGCGATCACGGGCTCATCGCCAACCTCATCTTCGGCCTGATCGGCGCCTTCGTCGGCAAATATCTGGCGGAAATGGCAGCGATCCCGGTGTTCGGCTTCTTCCGCACCCTGATCGCGGCGGCGGTCGGCGCTATCATCGTCCTCTTCGTCTGGCGCAAGATACGCGGACGGTAGGCGCGTCATGCGTTCCGCACGGGGCGGGTGCGTGAGCTGCGCCCTTTCGCAGCCGCCGGACGAGGCTTAACTGTGGGGCAACCGGCTCGCGCCTAGAGCGCAGCGCAGCCAGCGGAAAGCGAATGGTCGTCGTCCTCAACACCCTCAACCGTGCCCTCGAGAAGCCGCGTCACCCGGAGAAGGTGAAGCGCGCCGAGACGCCGGTGCTGAAGAAGCCGGACTGGATCCGCGTGCGCGCGCCCGGCAATCCCGCCTGGCAGGAAACGGCGAATATCGTGCGCGCGGGCGGTCTCGTCACCGTCTGCGAGGAGGCCAGCTGCCCGAATATCGGCGAATGCTGGCAGAAGAAGCACGCCACCTTCATGATCATGGGCGACACCTGCACGCGGGCCTGCGCCTTCTGCAACGTGCGCACCGGCATGCCCGGCGCCCTCGATCAGGACGAGCCGCAGAAGGTCGCCGACGCGGTCGCCCGGCTCGGGCTTGAGCATGTCGTCGTCACCTCGGTCGACCGCGACGACCTTGCCGATGGCGGCGCCGAGCACTTCGCCCGCACCATCCGCGCCATCCGTGCCACCAGCCCCGGCACCACCATCGAGGTGCTGACCCCCGACTTCCTGCGCAAGGACGGCGCGCTGGAGGTGGTGGTCGAGGCGCGGCCCGACGTGTTCAACCACAATCTCGAATGCGTGCCCTCGCTGTACCTGAAGGTTCGGCCCGGCGCGCGCTACTTCCATTCGCTGCGGCTGCTGCAGCGGGTGAAGGAACTCGACCCGACCATCTTCACCAAGTCCGGTATCATGGTCGGCCTTGGCGAAGAACGGAACGAGGTGCTCCAGCTGATGGACGACCTGCGCTCGGCCGAGATCGACTTCATGACCATCGGCCAGTACCTGCAGCCGACCCGCAAGCATCATCCGGTGATGGGTTTCGTCACGCCGGAGGAGTTCAAGTCCTACGAGACCATCGCCTATGCCAAGGGCTTCCTCATGGTCTCGTCGAGCCCGCTGACGCGCTCCTCGCATCATGCCGGCGAGGACTTCGCCCGGCTGCGGGCGGCGCGGGAAGCCAAGCTCGGTTCGACGCTGGTCCCCGTCTGAGCGATGCCCTCCTTCCGCAACAAGCGGCACGTCCGCCACTCGGCGACGGACATGTTCGAGCTGGTGGCGGATGTCGAGCGCTACCCCGAATTCGTGCCGCTCTGCGAGAGCTTGCGCGTGCGCCGGAAGGTGGCCAGCGGGGAGGGGGTGGACATCCTCGTCGCCGATATGAGCGTCGCCTACAAGATGTTCCGCGAGAGCTTCACCAGCCGGGTGAGCCTCGACCGCCCGCGCCTGGCGATCACGGTTGAGTATCTCGACGGCCCGTTCAGCCGGCTGGAGAACCGCTGGAGCTTCAAGCCGGACGGAGAGCACGCCTGCGAGGTGGAGTTCTTCATCTCCTACGAGTTCCGCTCGCGCACGCTCGGCCTTTTGATGGGCGCGATGTTCGACGCCGCCTTCCGCCGCTTCGCCGACGCCTTCGAGGCGCGGGCGGACGAGGTGTATGGCCGTCAGGGCGTGACGGGAGCCTGAGCCGCCAGCTCCGCCAGCATGGCGAGCGCGGTCAGCACGGAGAGACGCCGGACGCCGGCGCGGTCCTGATCGGCGAAGACTTCCCGGCGCACGATAACCTCGCCCTCGTCGTTCTGCGCGGCGAAATGCACGAGGCCGACCGGCTTTTCCGCCGAGCCGCCGCCCGGCCCGGCGATGCCGGTGATCGACACGCCGAGCGAGGTCCTCGCCACGCGGATCAGCCCGGCGACCATCTCGCGCGCCGTCTCCTCGCTCACCGCGCCGTGCGCCCGCAGCGTGTCCGCAGAAACGCCGAGCACCTGCATCTTCGCTTTGTTCGAATAGGTGACGAAGCCGCGGTCCACCACGTCGGATGAGCCGGCGATGTCGGTCAGCGCGCCGGCCACCAGCCCGCCGGTGCAGGATTCGGCGGTTGAGACGGTGAGGCCGCGCGCGCGGCACAGGTCGAGCACGCGAATGGCCTGGAGCTCGATGGCGTCGGTCAGCTCGTTCATGCGTTCCCCTCAATCCACCCAGGGCAGGCGCACGGTCGCGGCCGCCAGCGCGGCGATGCCCTCGCGACGGCCGGTGAAGCCGAGCCGCTCGCTGGTCGTCGCCTTCACGCTGACGCGCGCCACCGGGATGCCGGCGATCTCCGCGATCTTCTCACGCATCGCCTCGCGATGCGGGCCGATCTTCGGGGCCTCGCAGATCACGGTGGCGTCGAGATGGGCGATGCGCCCGCCGGCCTCGTGCACCAGTGCTGCCGCATGGGCGAGGAAGCGGTCGGAGGCCGCGCCCTTCCATTGCGGGTCGGAGGGCGGGAAATGGTGGCCGATATCCGCGCTGCCGATGGTGCCCAGAAGCGCGTCGGTGAGCGCGTGCAGCACCACGTCGGCATCGGAATGGCCGGAGAGCCCGAATTCGTGCGGGATGCGCAGGCCGCCCAGCGTCACATGGTCGCCGGGCCCGAAGGCGTGGACGTCGAAGCCGGTCGCGGTGCGCACATCGGCGAGGGCGGCAGCGGCGTTGCGTTCGGCGGTCACGAAATCCTCGGGCGTGGTGAGTTTGACGTTGGCGGGATCGCCGGGGAAGGTCGCCACCCGATGGCCGGCCGCTTCCGCCACTGCGGCGTCGTCGGTCAGGTCGTCGGCGCCGGCCTGCGCGCGGTGGGCGGCGAGGATGAGATCGTAACGGAAGGATTGCGGCGTCTGCACGCTGCGGATGCGGTCGCGATCCGGCCCGGTGGCGACCAGTCCGGGCCCGACGAGCGCCTTGACGGTGTCGACCAGCGCCAGCGCCGGCACCGCCGCCCCGTGCTCGGCGGCAGCCGCGATGGCGTCGGCGACGAGCCGGGCGGAGACGAAAGGCCGCGCCGCATCGTGGATCAGCACCAGGTCGGGCGGGTCGCTAGCCAGCGCCTCCAGCCCCGCCCGCACCGAAGCCTGCCGGGTCGCTCCGCCAGCAACCGGGGGTAGCACTCCGTCGAGGCCGGCGATGATGGAAGCGCAGATTTCTCCGTGTTCAAGGGAAATCACCGGTTGCACGAAACGTATACCGGGCTGGCCCAGGAAACGGGCGAGGGTGCGGCGAAGCACCGGCTCGCCGCCTATGCTGCGGTACTGCTTCGGCATGCCGTCGCCCGCTCTTTGGCCGCGCCCTGCCGCGACCACGATCACGTCCGTCCGCATGTCCGTATGCACCCGTTATCCGCTGACTGCCGCTTCAGCAGCAAAGCCTTGCCCTCGCGTCCCGTTTAGCGCAAAAGCGGCCCTTAATTGCAAAAGATTTGGCATAAGCCATACAGAAGGGTTGCTGACGGTCGCGGCGTGGCTATTATATAGGCACAGCCGATCGGGCTCATTTAATGTGCATCGAGTGATCACCGTTTGACCCTTTCCGTTCCCGCCACCGCGAATCTGACAATCGGCAAGATCGCGCTGCCCGGTGCCGTCGTGCTCGCGCCCATGGCGGGGATCACGGATGCCCCGCTGCGGCGCATGGCGTTGCGCTATGGCGCGAGCCTCGCCGTGTCCGAGATGGTGGCTTCCGCCGCGCTGGAAACCGGGCATGAGGAGACGGTGCTGCGGGCGGAAGGCGAGGGCGTCGCGCTGCATGCCGTGCAGCTCGCCGGCAACGAGCCCGCCTCCATGGCGCGTGCCGCGAAGATCGCAGAGGCCGCCGGCGCGGCGATCATCGACATCAATATGGGCTGTCCGGCCAAGCGGGTGACCACTGGCCTTGCCGGCTCTGCGCTGCTGCGCGACCTCGACCTCGCCACCTCGATCATCGAATCGGTGGTGTCGGCGGTGAGCGTGCCGGTGACACTGAAGACCCGCCTCGGCTGGGACGACCATGCGCTGGTCGCTCCCGAGCTCGCCCGCCGCGCCGAGGCGATCGGCGTGCAGCTGATCACCATACATGGCCGCACCCGCTGCCAGTTCTACACCGGCCGCGCCGATTGGACGGCGATCCGCCAGGTGAAGGACGCCGTCTCCGTCCCCGTCCTCGCCAATGGCGACCTCGTTGAGGCGGATGACGCGCCCGCCATGCTGGCGGCCTCCGGCGCCGACGGGCTGATGATCGGCCGCGGCGCTCAGGGTCGGCCCTGGTTCCCCGGCCAGGTGGTGGAGCGGCTGCGCAGCGGCCGCACGCCGGCCGATCCCGGCCTCGACGAGCAGCGCGACGTGCTGGTTGAGCTCTATGAGGGCTGGCTTACCCATTACGGGCGCGAGCTCGGCATGCGCTGCGCCCGCAAGCACATCGGCTGGTCGCTGGCCACTGCTGCGGCCAGCGCCGGCCGGCCGCCGGAAGCGGCCAAGGGCTGGCGGCAGCGCCTGCTCACCCTCGAGGACCCGGCACAGGTCACCGCCGGCATCCGTGACGCCTATGACGACCTCGCATGGAGAGCCGCGGCATGAGTTCGGTACCCTCGCAACGCTCCGGCGAACGCGCCGGCAGCGCGACCGCCGAAGCCGTGGTGAATGCCCTGCCGCATCCGGTCATCACCGTGGCGGAGGACGACCGGCTGGTGAACGCCAATGTCGCGGCGGAAGCCTTCTTCGAGGCCTCGATGGCGGTTCTCGCCCGCCACCGGCTGCAGGAATTCGTGCCGTTCGGCAGCCCGCTGCTGGCGCTGGTCGAGCAGGTGCGCACGCGCGGCGCCGCGGTGAACGAGTATCGTGTCGATCTCGGCACGCCACGAAACGGCGGCGAGCGCATCGTCGACATCCATGTAGCGCCGCTGCCGGAGGTGCAGGGGAGCGTGGTGATCATGCTCCAGGAGCGCACCATCGCCGACAAGATGGACCGGCAGCTTACCCATCGCGGCGCAGCGCGCTCGGTCACCGCGCTCGCCTCCATGCTGGCGCACGAGATCAAGAACCCGCTCTCGGGCATACGCGGCGCGGCGCAGTTGCTGGAGCTCTCCGCCAGCGACGACGACCGCTCGCTGACCCGGCTGATCACCGACGAGGCCGACCGCATCGTCAAGCTGGTCGACCGCATGGAGGTGTTCTCCGATGAGCGCCCGATCGAGCGGGAGCCGGTGAACATCCATGCCGTGCTCGACCATGTGCGCACGCTGGCGAGCTCGGGCTTCGCCCGTCACATCCGCATCGTCGAGGAGTACGATCCCTCGCTGCCGCCGGTGCTCGCCAATCGCGACCAACTCGTCCAGGTGTTCCTCAATCTGGTGAAGAACGCCGCCGAAGCCATTGGCGATGCTCCGGATGGCGAGATCCAGCTCACCACCGCCTTCCGCCCCGGCGTGCGCCTCATGGTGCCCGGCGCCCCGGCGCGGGTGAGCCTGCCGCTGGAGTTCTGCGTGAAGGACAACGGTCCCGGCGTGCCCGAGGACCTCATGCCGCATCTATTCGATCCCTTCGTCACCACCAAGCCGACCGGCACCGGCCTCGGCCTCGCGCTGGTGGCGAAGATCGTCGGCGACCATGGCGGCATCATCGAATGCGACAGCCAGCCGCGCCGCACCACCTTCCGTGTCCTCATGCCCATGTACCGCGCCAGTCGCGGCGAGAAGAGTTGAGAACGCCCATGCCGACGGGAAGCATCCTCGTTGCCGATGACGACGCCGCCATCCGCACCGTTCTCAACCAGGCCCTGTCGCGCGCCGGCTATGAGGTGCGCTCCTGCGGCAACGCGGCGACGCTGTGGCGCTGGGTCAGCCAGGGCGACGGCGACCTCGTCATCACCGACGTGGTGATGCCGGACGAGAACGCCTTCGACCTGCTGCCGCGCATCAAGAAGGTGCGCCCGGAACTGCCGGTCATCGTCATGAGCGCGCAGAACACCTTCATGACGGCGATCCGTGCCTCGGAGAAGGGCGCCTATGAGTACCTGCCCAAGCCCTTCGACCTGAAGGAGCTGATCTCCATCGTCGGCCGCGCGCTGTCCGAGCCGAAGAAGCCGGAAAACGCGCTGCGCAACCTCGGCGAGGATGCCGACAACATCCCGCTCGTCGGCCGCTCGCCGGCGATGCAGGACATCTACCGCGTGCTGGCGCGGCTGATGCAGACCGACCTCACCGTGATGATCGCCGGCGAGAGCGGCACCGGCAAGGAGCTGGTCGCCCGTGCGCTGCACGACTATGGCAAGCGCCGCAACGGCCCGTTCGTCGCCATCAATATGGCGGCGATTCCGCGCGACCTCATCGAATCCGAGCTGTTCGGCCACGAGAAGGGGGCCTTCACTGGCGCCAATGCCCGCTCGGCCGGTCGATTCGAGCAGGCCGAGAGCGGCACGCTGTTCCTCGACGAGATCGGCGACATGCCGATGGAGGCGCAGACCCGCCTGCTGCGCGTGCTGCAGCAGGGCGAGTACACCACCGTCGGCGGGCGCACCCCGATCAAGACCGACGTGCGCATCGTCGCCGCCACCAACAAGGATTTGCGCATCCTCATCCAGCAGGGCCTCTTCCGCGAGGACCTGTTCTTCCGCCTCAACGTCGTGCCGCTGCGCCTGCCGCCGCTGCGCGAGCGCACCGAGGACGTCCCGGACCTCGCCCGCCACTTCTTCCTGCAGGCCGAGCGGGAAGGACTGCCGCGCAAGCAGATCGACGTCGCTGCGCTCGACCGGCTGAAGCGCTACCGCTGGCCGGGCAACGTCCGCGAGCTGGAGAACCTGATCCGCCGCCTCGCCGCGCTCTACCCGCAGGAGGTAATCACCGGCTCCATCATCGAGGCGGAGCTGTCGACGCCGGTCGCGACCAACGCGCCGGAGGAGAGCGGGCAGGACGAGACGCTGTCCTCCTCGGTGGAGCGCCACCTCAACACCTATTTCGGCGGCTTCGGCGAGAACCTGCCGCCGCCCGGCCTTTATCACCGCATCCTGAAGGACGTGGAGTACCCGCTGCTCTCGGCCGCGCTGGCTGCGACGCGCGGCAACCAGATCAAGGCGGCGGAGCTTCTGGGCCTCAACCGCAACACGTTGCGCAAGAAAATCCGCGACCTCGACATCCAGATAATCCGCACGAGCAGATAACCCGTCGGAACCGTTTCCCGCGAAATAAGGCGGGGGCGGTTCGCCAATGTCACATTTTTGCACCAGTGTCGTATCACTGCATCACTGAGGCGCGCTGATTCCCGGCCGCCGCCACTGGTGAGCGATGAGCGACGCTTCGACACGCGGACCGAACAGGGACGACGCGCTGGACCTCGGCGCGATGGGGTTCCGTTTCTCGCTCTGGGGGCTGGCGCCGCTCGCGGTGCTGCTGGCGCTGCTCATGGCGCTCGCGAGCTTCGTCATCCTGATCGGCATCACGCCGCTGGTGCCCTCGCAGGACGTGGTCATCATCGTCCTGTGCCTCAACGGCTTCATGTCGCTGGTGCTGGTCGGCATCATCGGCCGCGAGGTCTGGCGCATCGTCAAGGCCCGGAAGCGGGGGAGGGCGGCGGCACGGCTGCATGTGCGCGTCGTCGCGCTGTTCGGCATCGTCGCGGTGGTGCCGGCGATCCTCGTCGCGGTGCTCGCCAGCATCACGCTCGACAAGGGCCTCGACCGCTGGTTCTCGGTGCGCACGCGGGCCATCGTCGACAACGCCGTCTCGGTCGCCCAGACCTATGTGCGCGAGCACGCCTATTCGATCCGCGGCGACGTCCTCGGCATGGCGCGCGACCTCCAGCGCATCCGGCCGCTGTGGGACCAGGACCGCAGCCGCTTCCGTCAGGCGCTGACCGCGCAGGCGGTAGTGCGCGGCCTGCCCGCCGCCATGATCGTCGACCGCGAGCTGCAGATCGTCGACCGCGCCACCATCCGCGTCGGGCGCGAATTCGTGGTGCCGCCGAACCTCGCGCTCAAGGACGCCACCGAGGAGCAGCCACTCATCTACCTGCCGGGCGATGCCGACTATGTCGGCGCGGTCATCCCGCTCAAGGATTTCGGCGACCTCTATCTCTACGTCGCGCGCGCCGTCGACCCCAAGGTGATCGACTATCTCAAGGAGACGCAGGCCGCCGTCGTCGACTACCGCAACCTCGAGCAGCAGCGGGTCGGGGTGCAGGTGGCGTTCGCCGTGCTCTATGCGGTGATCTCGCTTACCGTGCTGCTGTGCGCCGTCTGGCTCGGTATCCATTTCGCCAACCGGCTGGTGGCGCCGATCCGCCGCCTCATCGGTGCTGCCGACCTAGTCGCCGCCGGCAATCTCTATGTCGAGGTGCCGGTGCGCCGCGCCGAGGGCGACCTGTCGAGCCTCGCCGAGACCTTCAACAAGATGACGCAGGAACTGCGCACCCAGCGCGACGACCTCGTGCAGGCGCGCGACCAGATCGACAGCCGCCGCCGCTTCACCGAGGCGGTGCTGTCCGGCGTCGGCGCCGGCGTCATCGGCGTGGATTCGCTCGGGCGCATCTCCATCATCAACCGGCCGGCCGAGAAGCTGCTCGGCGTCGCCGAGGCCGAGGTGCTCGGCGACGAGCTCGGCGCGGTGCTCCCGGAGATCGCCTCGCTGCTGGCGCAGGCGATGGAGGCGGGCGAGCGCAGCGTGCAGGGCAACACCACCCTGACCCGCAATGGCCGCGACCGGGTGATCGCGGTGCGCGTCACCACCGAGCAGTCGCGCGAGGCCGACCATGGCTGGGTGGTGACGCTCGACGACATCACCGAGCTGGTCGTCGCCCAGCGCTCTTCCGCCTGGGCGGACGTGGCCCGGCGCATCGCCCATGAGATCAAGAACCCGCTCACCCCGATCCAGCTCTCCGCCGAGCGGCTGCGCCGGCGCTACGGCAAGGTGATCGAGGAGGACCGCGAGGTCTTCGACCAGTGCACCGAGACCATCATCCGCCAGGTCGGCGACATCGGCCGCATGGTCGACGAATTCTCCTCTTTCGCCCGCATGCCCAAGCCGGTGGCCGAGGCGCAGGATGTCGGCGAGACGACGCGGCAGGTGGTGTTCCTCATGCGGGTGGGCAACCCGGACATCGCCATCGATTTCGACGTGCCGGAGAACCCGGTGGTGGCGCGCTTCGACCGCCGGCTGATCTCGCAGGCCCTGACCAACATCATCAAGAACGCCACCGAGGCGCTGGCGGCGGTTCCGCCCGAGGAGCGGAGCGAACCGCCGCGCATCGAGGTCGCCGTCCATGCCGACGAGCGGACCGTGACCATCGACGTCATCGACAACGGCAAGGGGCTGCCCACCGAGAACCGGGCGCGGCTTCTGGAGCCTTATGTGACAACCCGCGAGAAGGGCACCGGCCTCGGTCTCGCGATTGTGGGGAAGATCATGGAAGAGCATGGCGGCGGTATCGAGCTCGACGACGCGCCCGGCGGGCGCGGCGCGTGGATACGCCTGCGCTTCGCGCGTGACGGCGGTCCGACCGCCAATAATGACGGCGCTGGCGATGCCGCCTCCGCCCGGCTGGCCGGCTAGGGAGAACCAGACTCATGGCGACCGACATTCTGATCGTCGATGACGAGGCCGACATTCGCGGGCTGGTGGCCGGCATATTGGAGGACGAGGGCTACGGCGCCCGCACCGCCAAGGACAGCGACGAGGCGCTCGCCGCCATCGAGTCGCGCCGCCCGCATCTCGTCTTCCTCGACATCTGGCTGGAGCGCTCGAAGCTCGACGGCCTGCAATTGCTGGAGCTGATCAAGAAGAACCATCCGGAAGTGCCGGTGGTGATGATCTCCGGCCACGGCACCATCGAGACGGCGGTGGCGGCCATCAAGCAGGGCGCCTACGATTTCATCGAGAAGCCGTTCAACTCCGACCGGCTGATCCTCGTCGCCGAGCGTGCGCTGGAGACGCTTCGGCTGAAGCGCGAGGTGCGCGACCTCAAGCAGCGCACGCCGGTGGCGCAGCAGCTGGTCGGCCGCTCCTCGGTGATGAACCAGCTGCGCCAGGCGATCGAGCGCGTGGCCCCGACCAACAGCCGCATCATGATCGTCGGCCCCTCCGGTTCCGGCAAGGAGCTGACCGCCCGCATGATCCATGCCGCCTCGGCGCGCGCCAATGGGCCGTTCGTGGTGATCAACGCCGCCGCCATCACGCCCGAGCGGATGGAGATCGAGCTGTTCGGCGTCGAGGCCGTCGACGGGCAGGGCAGGCAGGTCGGGGCGCTGGAGGAAGCGCATGGCGGCACGCTGTTTATCGACGAGATCGCCGACATGCCGCGCGAGACGCAGAACCGCATATTGCGCGTGCTGGTCGACCAGAATTTCCTCCGGGTGGGCGGGGCGACCCGCGTCTCGGTCGATGTGCGCATCATCTCCTCGACGGCGCGCAATCTGGAGAAAGAGATCGCCGAGGGCCGTTTCCGCGAGGACCTCTACCACCGGCTCGGCGTGGTGCCGATCCGCGTGCCCCCGCTTGCCGAGCGGCGCGAGGACGTGCCGGAACTGGTCGAGTTCTTCCTCGAGCACATCTCGCAGGCCACGGGCCTCGCCCGCCGTCGCATCGCCGACGATGCTCTTGCCGTGCTCCAGTCGCACGACTGGCCGGGCAATGTGCGCCAGCTGCGCAACAACATCGAGCGGCTCCTGATCCTCGCTTCCGGCGACGCGGATGCGGCGGTGACCGCGGACATGCTGCCGCCGGACGTCGGCTCGCTGGTACCGAGCCTGCCGAGCGGCAATGGCGGCGAGCACTTGATGGGGCTGCCGCTGCGCGACGCGCGCGAGGTGTTCGAGCGCGAATATCTGGTGGCGCAGATCAGCCGCTTCGGCGGCAACATCTCGCGTACCGCCGAGTTCGTCGGCATGGAGCGCTCGGCGCTGCACCGCAAGCTGAAGGCGCTCGGCATCGGCTGAGGACGAGCGGTTTTTCGAGCATCCTTCGAGGCTCGCTGGCGCTCGGGATGAGGGGCCTCTTCACCAAGAACCTCATCCTGAGGAGCCCGGCGAAGCCGGGCCTCGAAGGATGCCGGTGTCCGGCGCTTCTCTTGCCGCGCGTAACGTCTGCCGCCGCGATGCTAAGCTGCTATAGAGTGGAATCGAACAAGGCACGCCGAGGCGCCAGAGGTGCCCCGGCGCCGGGTCGGTCCGAGCGGGGTCTTCATGAAGGTCGTCATTTGCGGCGCGGGGCAGGTCGGGTTCGGCATCGCCGAACGGCTCGCGGCCGAGCAGAACGACGTCTCGATCATCGACACCTCGCCGCGCCTGATCCAGGCGGTGACCGACACGCTCGATGTGCGCGGCTTCGTCGGCCACGGCTCGCATCCGGACGTGCTGGCCCGCGCGGGGCTGGAGGCGGCGGACATGATGATCGCCGTCACCCTGCACGACGAAGTCAACATGATCGCCTGCCAGGTCGGCCACGCGCTGTTCGACGTGCCGACCAAGATCGCCCGCGTGCGCGCCCAGAGCTATCTGCAGGGCCACTGGCGCGACCTGTTTTCGCGCGACCACCTGCCGATCGACGTCGTCATCTCGCCGGAGCTCGAAGTCGGCGAGATGGTGCTGCGCCGGCTCTCGCTGCCCGGCGCGGTGGACACGGTGAGCTTCGCCGACGGCAACGTCGTGGTGGTCGGCGTACGCTGCCAGGAGGACTGCCCGCTCCTCGACACGCCGCTGCGCCAGCTCACCGACCTGTTCCCGGACCTGCGCGCCGTGGTGGTCGCGGTGAACCGCAACGGCAAGACCTTCGTGCCGCGTTCGACCGATGCGCTGATCGCGGGTGACCTCGCCTATTTCACCGCCCAGAGCGACCAGGTGGACCGCACGCTGACGCTGTTCGGCCATGACGAGCGGCCGGCGCAGCGCATCGTCATCGGCGGTGGCGGCAATATCGGCCTCTACGTCGCCCGGGAGCTGGAGCAGCGCAATCCCAAGGCGCGGGTGAAGATCATCGAGGACAATCTGGCGCGGGCGGAGGCCGTGGCGCAGGAGCTGTCGCGCACCGTGGTGCTGCGCGGCAGCGCGCTCGACCGCACCATCCTGGAAGAGGCGGCGGTCGGCGATGCTGACACGGTGATCGCGGTCACCAATGACGACCGGGTGAACATCCTCTCCTGCCTGATGTCGCGGGAGCTCGGCGCCAAGCGCATGCTCTCGCTGCTGAACGACCCGGCCTATCCGACCTTCGCGCGCGGGCTCGGCATCGACGCCTATGTGAACCCGCGCCAGATCACCGTCTCCAAGATCCTGCAATATGTCCGCAAGGGCCGCATCCGCGGCGTCCATTCGCTGCTGAATGGCGCCGGCGAGGTGATCGAGGCCGAGGCGCTGGAGACCTCGCCGCTGGTCGGCACGCCGCTGAAGCAGCTCGACCTGTTCGACGGCATGCGCATCGGCGCGGTGATCCGGGCTGGGAGGGTGCTGCTGCCGCGCGGCGACACCGTCATCCAGGCGCACGACCGGGTGGTGATGTTCGCCCTCGCCGACAAGGTGAAGCGGGTGGAGCAGCTCTTCCGCGTGAGTCTCGAGTTCTTCTGAGAGGCGGTACGGCATGATCGCGGTCGCCCGCCACAGCGCGCTCACCGCCGGGGTGATGGCCGGCTTCCTGCTGGTCGCCGCGCTGGTGGCGCTGTTCCGCAACGAGGACGGCGCGGACGTCTTCCTGCTGACCGCGCTGCTGACCGTGTTCGGTGCCGGGGCCGTCTATCTGTCGGTGCGCAACCGCGGCGGCCGGCTCGACCGGCTCGCCGCCTATGGCCTGCTGGTCGTGCTCTGGGCCGGCATCCCGTTCATCGCCGCCATTCCCGTCGCCGCGACGACCTCGCTCGGCCCGATAGAGGCCTGGCTGGAAGCTGTATCCGCCTTCACCACCACCGGCGCGGTGCAGGTGCACGACATCGCCGAGGTGCCGCGCGCCACGCTCGGCTGGCTCCTGACGCTGCAATGGGCCGGCGGATTGCTGACTCTCGTCGGTTTCGTGGCCGTGCTCGGACCGGCCGGCATCGGCGGGCTGCCGGACCGCAGCGCCCGCGCCAGCCTGCTCGGCGTCACCGAGCAGACCGCGCTCGACGACGCGCTGCGCCTCGTGCTGCCGATCTATCTCGGCGCCACGATCCTCTGCACGCTCATGCTCTTCGCCGTTGGCGTGCGCATGTTCGACGCGCTGGGGCTCGCCGGCGCGGCGCTGTCGACCGGCGGGCTGCTGCCGGATGCCGACGGCATTCCCGCCTATGGCCATTTCGCGGTGAAGCTGGTGCTGATCGTCTTCATGCTGGTCGGCGGCACCAGCGTGCTGTGGCACCGCATGCTGCTGACCCGTCGCATCCGCCTCGCGCTCGGCCAGTACGAGAACATCGTGCTGATCGCCCTGTGCGTGATCATCGGCATCGCTGCCGCCGCCATCGGCTACCGGACGCCACTCGGGGACATCGCGCTGCCCATCGCGCTGGAGGACGGCATGTTCACCGCCGTCTCGTTGGTGACGACGACGGGCATCGAGCCGCATGCCGGCTCCTTCGCCAGCCTCCCGCTGACGCTGGTCATGGCCATCGTCTTCGTCGGCGGCGCCAGCTTCTCCACCGCTGGCGGCATCAAGATCTACCGGGCCGGAATCATGGTGTTGCAGAGTTATCTGGAGCTGGAGCGGCTGGTTCATCCCAACGCCATCCATCCGCGCCGGCTCGGCCAGCAGAACGTGACGCTGCAGATGATGAAGGCGATCTGGATCATGTTCGGCATCGCCTGCACGGCGATCGCGGCACTGTCGGTGTCGATCGCCCCGGCCATGCCGAGCTTCGAGGCAGCCTTCGTCTCCATCGTCGCGGCGATGAGCAATATGGGGCCGGTCTATGCCGCCGGCTGGAGCACTGAGATCGCCTGGCCGGAATGGGGCGCGCTGCCGGCCTATGCGCAGATTATACTCGCCATCGCCATGATTCTCGGCCGGCTGGAAATCCTCGTCGTGCTGGGCCTCGCCAATTTCGCGCTGTGGCGGCGCTGACGCCGCTGGAACGGACCTGACTATGTCGCGCATCGCCTATGTGAACGGTCTCTACGTGCCGCATGCCGAGGCGGCGGTGCATGTCGAGGATCGCGGCTACCAGTTCGCCGACGGCGTCTACGAGGTCTGCGAGGTGCGCGGCGGCCATATGGTCGACGAGCGCCGGCATATGGAGCGGTTGGTGCGCTCGCTGGGTGAGCTCCGCATCCGCCTGCCCATGCCGCTCGCCGCGCTCGGCGTAGTGCTGCGCGAGACGATAAGGCGTAACCGCGTGCGCGACGGCCTGGTCTATCTGCAGGTGACGCGCGGCGTGGCGCGGCGCGACCATTACTTCCCCGATCCGTCGACGCCGCCTTCCATCGTGGTGACGGCACGCGCCAGCGATCCGGCCAAGGCCGAGGCCTCGGCGGCCGCCGGCGTCGGCGTCATCACCGTGCCGGAGAACCGCTGGGATCGCGTCGACATCAAGACCGTCGGGCTGCTGCCCAACGTGCTCGCCAAGGAGCAGGCGAGGGCGGCCGGCGCCCGCGAGGCCTGGTTCGTCGACAAGGACGGGCGGGTGACCGAGGGCGGCTCCACCAATGCCTGGATCGTCACCGCCGAGGGGCGCATCGTGACCCGCCCGGCCGATGCCGGCATCCTGCGCGGCATCACCCGCACCGTGGTGTTCGAGGTGGCGGAGAAGCTGCAATTGCGCGTCGAGGAGCGCGCCTTCACCGTCGCCGAAGCGCTCGCCGCGCGCGAGGCCTTCATCACCGCGGCGAGCACCATCGTCATGCCGGTGGTGCGAATCGACGGCCAATCCGTGGGTGACGGCAAGCCCGGACCGGTCGCCCGCGCGCTGCGCGAGACCTTCCACAATGTCGCGGAGATCGCCCGCTAAAGCCGAAGAAGCGGCTTCGAATTGGTCAAATGGAAGTATGCGAGTGAAAGCATCTTGCGCGATAGGCATGGTGTGCCATGTTTACCGGGCACGTCTTCACGATTGCGCGCTCCCGGACGGGGCATGCCGCTGAAGCCGACCGCGCCGACTACGAGCAACAACAAACAAACGGATCAAAAAACATGGCCGCGGAACGTTCCCAGAACCTCCAGGACACCTTTCTCAACCACGTCCGCAAGAACAAGACGCCGCTCACCATCTTCCTGGTCAACGGCGTGAAGCTCCAGGGAGTCGTCACCTGGTTCGATAATTTCTGCGTGCTGCTGCGCCGCGACGGCCATTCGCAGCTCGTCTACAAGCACGCGATCTCTACCATCATGCCCGGTCACCCGGTCCAGCTCTTCGAGCCGGACGAGACCGCCGAGAAGGGCTGAGGTTGGAACCCAAGGGTTCCCGGCGCTCGCGCGACGCCCGTCTGCCGCCGGCGGAAGAAGAGGCACGCGATGCCACGCGCGTCGTGGTCATCGTGCCCAATCTTGCCCGCCGCGGGGCAGGGGAGGACGACCACCGTCGTTCGCCGGAAGCGCGGCTGGAGGAGGCGGTCGGTCTCGCCCTCGCCATTGACGGGCTGCAGGTGGTGGCGAGCCTGCTGGTCGGGCTCTCCCAACTGCGGCCGGCGACCTATCTCGGCACCGGCAAGGTCGAGGAGATCGCCGGCGTCGTGAAGGCGGAGGAGGCGGGGCTGGTCTTCGTCGACGCGCCGCTCACCCCGGTGCAGCAGCGCAACCTCGAGAAAGCGTGGTCGGCCAAGGTGATCGACCGCACCGCTCTCATCCTGGAGATATTCGGCCAGCGCGCCCGCACCAAGGAGGGAGTGCTGCAGGTCGAGCTAGCCCATCTGAATTATCAGCGCAGCCGGCTGGTGCGCTCCTGGACCCATCTCGAACGCCAGCGCGGCGGCTTCGGCTTCCTCGGCGGTCCCGGCGAGACGCAGATCGAGGCCGACCGCCGGCTCATCGGCGAGCGCATCCTGAAGATCGAGCGCGAGCTGGAGCAGGTGAAGCGCACCCGCGCGCTGCACCGCGCCAGCCGCAAGAAGGTGCCCTATCCGGTCGTCGCGCTGGTCGGCTACACCAATGCCGGCAAGTCGACGCTGTTCAACCGGCTGACCCGCTCGGATGTGATGGCGCAGGACCTGCTCTTCGCCACGCTCGACCCGACGTTGCGCGCCGTGCAGCTGCCGAGCGGCGAGCGCATCATCCTCTCCGACACGGTGGGCTTCATCTCAGACCTGCCGACGCAGCTTGTCGCCGCCTTCCGCGCCACGCTGGAGGAGGTGATCGAGGCCGACCTGATCCTGCATGTGCGCGACATGTCGCACGAGGATGCGGAGGCGCAGGCGCACGACGTCGAGGCGGTGCTGTCCGATCTCGACATCGACCCGGAGGACGACCACCGCGTCATCGAGGTGTGGAACAAGATCGACCGGCTCGACGAGGAGGGCAGGGCGCGCCTATTCAACACCGCCTCGCGGCGCGAGGGCGATGCGCGGCCGATCCCGGTCTCGGCGCTGACCGGGGAGGGCATGGACGCCCTCCTCGCGGCCATCGGCCAGCGCCTCGCCCGCGAGCGGGTGAGCCTGCGTGTCGATCTCGATGCCGCGGACGGACGGGGTCTCAGCTGGCTCTACCGCCACAGCGAGGTGCTGGAACGGCGCGAGGACGAGGGCGGACGGCTGCACCTCGCCGTGCGCGTCCCGCCGGACCGCGCCGAGCACATAGAGCGGCGGTTTGGGGCAAAGCGGATCAAGGGGGCAGGGGCCTAGGCATCCTACTCCTTGGGCGCGATCGTCTTCGCCGCCTGCCAGAGAACCTCCATCTCGTCGAGATTCGCATCCGCCGGTGTGCGGCCCTCAGTGGCCAGCGTGTCCTCGATATGGGCGAAGCGGCGGACGAACTTCTCGTTGGTGCCGCGCAGCGCCGCCTCCGGGTCGACATCGAGATGCCGCGCGAGGTTTGCCAGCGCGAACAGGAGGTCGCCGACCTCGCCGGCCGCGGCCTCGCGGTCGCCGGCGGCGATCTCTGCCTCGACCTCGCCGATCTCCTCGCGGATCTTGTCCAACACCAGCCGGACATGCGGCCAGTCGAAGCCGACCTTGGCGGCCTTGTTCTGCAGCTTCACCGCGCGGGTGAGGGCAGGCGCCCCGGCCGGCACGCCGTCGAGTGTGCGCCCTCCTTCGGGTTCCGGCGGCAGGCCATGCCTGCGGCGGTGCTCGGTTCGCTCGGCCTTCTCCTCGGCCTTGATCGCCTCCCAGGCGGTGTTCACCGCCGCCACGTCGCGTCCGCGCGCGTCGCCGAACACATGCGGGTGCCGGCGGACCATCTTGGTGGTGATGGCGCTCACCACGTCGCCAAAATCGAAGGCGCCTTGCTCCTGCGCCATCCTTGCGTGGAACACGACCTGCAGCAGCAGGTCGCCGAGCTCGTCGCACAGATCGTCGAGGTCGCCGCGGGCGATGGCGTCGGCCACCTCATAGGCTTCCTCGATGGTGTAGGGCGCGATGGAGGCAAAGTCCTGCTTCAGGTCCCAGGGGCAGCCGGTCTCCGGCGTGCGCAGCGCCGCCATGATCTCGAGAAGGCGGGAGATGTCGCGGGAGGGCGTCACGTTCTAGCTCCGGAATCGAATGTCTACGAGTCGCATAAGACATATTATGGAAAATATCGACATGATCCCCAGTGCTGACATTCCTGAGCTTTCCGCCCCAACCGACTGTCAGAGCGTGATTTTCATGCCGTCAAAGGCGGCGGCCACGCCTTCCGGCAGATCGCGCATCAGCGTGCCGTAGTCGAGATCGGTGTGGAGATTGGTCAGCACGGCGCGGCGCGGCTTCATCCGCTCGATCCAAGCCAGCGCCTCGCTCAGCGAGAAATGCGTCGGGTGCGGCGTGATGCGCAGCGCGTCGACGATCCAGATGTCGAGATCCTCGAGATAAGGCAGGCTCTCGGCCGGCAGGTCGTGCAGGTCGCTGGAATAAGCGAGGCCGCCGATGCGGAAGCCGTAGGACATTATCGAGCCGTGGTACTGCCGGAAGGCCCGCGCCTCGATCGACCCCGCCGGCCCGTCGACGCGGATGATGTCGCCGGCCTGGAAACGGTGCTCGTTGAGGATCGGCGGATAGTCGCTGCCGGGCGGCGTCTCGAAGCAGTAGCCGAAGCGCGTGTGCAGCAGAGCCGAGGTCTCGGCGTCGAGATACACGTCGATGCGGCGCCGGTGCATGATGGTCAGCGGGCGCAGGTCGTCTATGCCGTGGGTGTGGTCGGCATGCTCATGGGTGAACAGCACGGCGTCGAGCCGGTCGACCTCGGCGTCGATCAACTGCTCGCGCAAATCCGGCGAGGTGTCGATCAGCACCCGCGTCGGCTTCTCCGCGCCGTCCTCGAAGCGCTCCACCAGCATGGAGCAGCGCCGGCGGCGGTTGCGCGGCTCCTTCGGGTCGCAGGCGCCCCAGCCCTGCCCGACTCGCGGCACCCCGCCCGAGGAACCGCAGCCGAGGATGGTGAAGGTGAACGCCATGCCGTCGATGAGCCTTCAGGATGCGCGGGAGAACAGGCGGAAGAAGTTTTCGGTGGTCAGAGCTGCAATGTCGGTGGCGGATACTCCCCGCGCATCCGCCAATATACGGGCGGTCTCGACCACATAGGAAGGCTCGTTGCGCTTGCCGCGCCACGGACCCGGGGCGAGATAGGGCGCATCGGTCTCCACCAGCAGCCGCTCGGCTGGCAATTCGGCCGCGATCTCCCGCAGCGAGGCTGCCGACTTGTAGGTGAGGATGCCGGAGAACGACACATAGCCGCCCAGCGCCACCGCACGGCGCGCGAGGTCGGCACCGCCGGTGAAGCAATGCAGCACAAAGGAGAAGGCGCCCTTCCCGCTCTCGTCTTCCAGAATAGCGGCGACGTCGTCATCTGCTTCGCGGGCATGGATGACCAGCGGCAGGCCGGTGCGCCGCGACGCCTCGATATGCATGAGGAAGCCGGCGCGCTGCGCCTCCCGCGGACCGAGGTCGTAGTGATAGTCGAGCCCCGCCTCGCCGATGGCGACGACCTTGGGATGGTCGGCTTCAGTCAGCAGTTCGTCGAGGGTGATGTCGGCTTCCTCGCCGGCATTGTGCGGATGGGTGCCGACCGAGCAGAACACGCCGTCGAAGCGCTCGGCGATCGCCCTCACCTCGCCCGCCCGGCGGATGCGCGTGCCGATGGTCACCATGCGTCCGACGCCCGCGGCGCGCGCCCGCTCGACGACGGCATCGAGTTCCGCGGCAAAGTCCGGGAAGTCGAGATGGCAATGGCTGTCGACGATCATGCCGCGCTCGGTGCTTCGGGCTCGACATAGCGCGGGAACACCGGCGCCGGCGCGGGCAGCACGGTGCCTCCGGCCAGACGCCCGGCCTCGCCGAGGCTCTTGAGGCTGCGTGACTCCACCGGAATATCGAGCAGGTTGAGCAGCTTAGCCGCGCTTGTCGGCACGAAGGGCTGCGCCAGCAACGCCACCTGCCGGATCACCTCGGCAGTGGTCCACAGAACGGTGCCGAAGCGCTCGGGATCGGTCTTCCGTAGTTCCCACGGCGCGCTCGCGGCGAAATAGCGGTTGGCGTCCGCCACCACCGCCCAGATCACGCCGAGCGCCTGGTGGATCTGCTGCGCCTCCATCGCCTCGCGCACCTTGGAGCCCATGGCATCGGCCGAGGCGAGGATCTCCGCATCGTCGTTGCTGAGCGGGCCGGGCGCGGGCAGCGTGCCACTGAGGTTCTTGGCGATCATCGACAGCGAACGCTGGGCGAGGTTGCCGAGATCGTTTGCGAGGTCCGCATTGGTACGGGCGACGATGGCCTCGTGGCTGTAGGAGCCGTCCTGGCCGAACGGGATTTCGCGCAGCAGGAAATAGCGCAGCGCATCCACGCCATAGGCCTTGGCAAGGTCGAAGGGATCGATGACGTTGCCGACCGACTTCGACATCTTCTCCCCGCGATTATGGATGAAGCCGTGGGCGAAGACGGTCTTGGGCGGCGAGATGTCCGCCGACATCAGGAAGGCCGGCCAGTACACCGCGTGGAAGCGGATGATGTCCTTGCCGATGATGTGCAAATTCGCCGGCCAGAAGCGCTTGAAGCTCGCGCTGTCCGTATCGGGATAGCCGACGCCGGTGATGTAGTTGGTGAGCGCGTCGACCCACACATACATCACATGCGCCTCGTCGCCCGGCACCGGGATGCCCCAGGTGAAGGTGGTGCGGCTGATCGAGAGGTCCTGCAGCCCGCTCCGGACGAAGCTCGTCACCTCGTTGCGCCGCACGTCCGGGCGGATGAAATCCGGGTGGGCGTCGTAATAGTCGAGCAGCTTCTGCTGATAGGCCGAGAGGCGGAAGAAATAGCTCTTCTCCTCGGTCCATTCGACCGGCGTGCCCTGCGGGCCGAGGCGCACGCCATCGGCGTTCACCGTGGTCTCGTCCTCGGCGTAATAGGCCTCGTCGCGCACCGAGTACCAGCCGGAATAGGCGCCGAGATAAATGTCGCCCGCCTCCACCATGCGCTGCCAGATCGCCTGCGAGGAGACGATGTGGTCCTCGTCCGTGGTGCGGATGAAGCGGTCGTAATCCACGCCAAGAAGCGCGTCCATCTCCTTGAAGCGCGTGGCATTCTTCGTCGCCCACTCGATCGGCGTGAGGCCCTGCTTCTCGGCCGTCTGCGCCATCTTCAGCCCGTGCTCGTCGGTGCCGGTGAGGAAGAACACGTCGTAGCCGTCCAGCTTCTTGAAGCGGGCGAGGGCGTCGGCGGCGATCTTCTCATAGGCGTGGCCGATATGCGGCGCGCCGTTGGGGTAATCGATGGCGGTGGTGATGTAGAAGGCGGGCTTCACGGTCGGTTCCTGCGGCACGTCCGGCTCCCGCGCTGTCAGGGGCGCACGGCCTCGTCGAGCGACGCGAAGATCCGGAAGACGAGGGTCTTGCGGTCGAGATTGTACACGTCGGCGTCGACCGCGGCGCGGCGAACCTTCTCCCACACCTCCGGCAGCCGTGCAAGGCGAACGGCGGTGCTCTGGCGCCGCCCCGTGGCGTGGTCGGAGACCCAGTCCTCGACGGTCGAGACGAAGCTTTCCAGCGCCCCTCCCCGATCGCCCTGCAGCTTCTCGCCAAGCGCGTGCAGCGCCTTCGGGTCGACATCCGGAAGGCTGTCGAGCAGCACGCTGGTGGCGTTGCGCACGGCGAGCCCGTCGCCGGAGAGCAGGCTCAGCGCCTCGCGCACGCTGCCGCCGGAAGCTTCCGCCGCCTCGGCGAAACGGGAGCGGTCGAGGTCCGGCAGGACGTCGGAGAGGTCCTCCAGCGCCGCGACGACTTCCTCGCCGGTCAGTGCGCGCAGCGGCACCATGCGGCAGCGCGAGCGGATGGTCGGCAAGAGCTGGCCCGGCGCGTGGCTGACCAGCAGGAACAGCGAGCGGTTCGGCGGCTCCTCGAGCGTTTTCAGCAGCGCGTTGGCGCCCTGCGCATTCATCTCGTCGAGCGTGTCGACGACGCAGACCCGCCAGCCGCCGAGCGCCGCCGTGGAGCCGAAGAAGGAGCGCACCTTGCGCACCTGCTCGGCCGGAATCATCGAGGGCAGTTTGCCGCTGTCGTTCGGCGTGCGCCGCAGCACCAGAAGGTCGGGATGCGACAGCGCCGCGACCTGCCGCGCGGCCGGATGGGCGGGATCAATGGCAAGCGAATGCGCCGGCGCGGCGCCGCCGGACAGCACGAAGCGCGCAATCGTGTAGGCCAGCGTCGCCTTGCCGATGCCTTCCGCGCCGCCAAGCAGCAGCGCATGCGGCAGCCGGCCGGCGTCCCAGGCGGCGCGCACCATGGCCTGTGCTTCCTCATGGCCGATGAGGCGCGCGCGCTCGCGCGGCGTCGGCGCGGAGCCGAAGCGGTCGCCTTCGGGGGCGTCGCTCATCGGCGCGCCCTCCGGCGCGGCTGGGCGGGACGCAGCCGCTCCTGCACGGCGGCCCAGACGGCCTCGGCCACCGTGTCGGCGTCGGGCCGGGCATCGATCAGCACGCAGCGCTGCGGCTCGCTCTCGGCGAGTTCGCGGAACGCCTCGCGCAGCTTGCGGTGGAAGCTCAGCCCCTCGCTCTCGAAGCGGTCGGCGCCGCTCCCTGAGCGCGCGGCGGCGCGGGAGAGCCCCTCCTCCGCCGGAATGTCGAGGATCAGTGTGAGATCCGGCCGCGTCTCGCCGACCGTGACCTCCTCCAGCGCCGCGATGAGGCGCGGATCGATATTGCCGAGCGCACCCTGATAGACGCGGGTGGAATCGGCGAAGCGGTCGCACACCACCCAGGCGCCGCGCGCCAGCGCCGGGCGTATGGTGGCATCGAGATGGTCGGCTCGCGCGGCCGCGAACAGCGCCGCCTCGGCCAGCGGACCGAGCGGCTTGGCGGCGCCGGAGAGGATGAGGTGGCGCATGATCTCGGCACCGGTCGAGCCGCCCGGCTCACGCGTCGCCACCGCCTCGATGCCGAGCTCGGCCAGCTTCTCGCGTAGCCGGCGCACCTGCGTCGACTTGCCGGCGCCCTCCCCGCCCTCGAAGGTGATGAAGCGGCCGGGCGCCGGGGCACGCGCGCGGCGGATCGCCGTGACGTTCCCGTCGGTTTTCTCGGCCTTGTCGGTCTTGCGCGGCGGCATGCTCGGCGCGTCAGCTTTGCGTGGCGCTTGTCAGCTTGGCGTAGCCCTGCCGCAGCAGGCTCACCACCAGCTCATAGGCGCCGTCCATGGCGCGGCGCCATAGCGGCCCCTCCGGCACGGATTCGGCGGCGATCAGCGGCACCGCCAGCGCCAGCTGGTCGCCGCGATAGACGTCGAGCTGGGCAAGCTGCTGGCCCTTCTCTACCGGGGCGCGGATCGGCCCGTCGAAGCGGATCTTGGCGGTGACACGCTCGTCGCCGGTGCGCGGCACCAGCACCCGGATGGCCCCGGTGCCGGTGAGCGGCGCGCCGCCACGCTCGCCGCCATAGAGCGTCGCCTCGCCGACGACCTGGCCGGGCTCGAACAGCAGGCGGGATTCGAAGGAGCGGAAGCCCCATTCGAGCAGCCTGCGCGCGTCCTCGGCCCGCTCCTTCTCGCTCTTGCCGCCGAGGATGACGACGATGAGTCGCTGGTTGTTCTGCACCGCCGAGCCGACGAGGTTGAAGCCGCCTTCCTTCAGATAGCCGGTCATGAAGCCGTCGGCGCCCAGGCTCATGCCCAGCAGCGGGTTGCGGTTGCTCTGGCGGATCTTGCTCCAGAGGAAGTCCGGCTCGCTGAAGATCTTATAGAGGTCGGGGTAGTCGCGGATGATGTGGGTGGCGATCTTCGCCATGTCCCGCGCCGTGGTCTTCTGGTCGGGATCGGACAGGCCGTTGGAATTGTGGAAGCTGGAGCCGGTCAGGCCGAGCCGCTTGGCCTCCTCGTTCATCTTCACCGAGAAGCCGAGCTCGTTGCCGGAGATGCCTTCGGCCAGGATGATGGTGGCGTCGTTGCCGGACGGGATGATGGCGCCGCGCAGCAGGTCGCTGACCTTGATCGAGCTGTTCAGCGCCGCGAACATGGTGGCGCCGCCGGAAGGCGCGCCGCCCCGCCGCCAGGCGTATTCGGAGACCTTGAATTCGGTATCGGGCGACAGCCGGCCCTCGGTGATCTCGCGGAAGATCACGGCGAGGCTCATCAGCTTGGCGATGCTGCCCGGTGCGCTCTGCGTGTCCGCCGCCTTCTCGAACAGCACCGTGCCGCTCTCGAAATCCATCAGGAGGGCCTGCGGCGCGGCGATCTCCGGCTGCGTCTGCGCGAGCGCGGGCAGCACGAAGGCGGCAAGGCAGAAGAGGACGAGAGAGGCGAGGAAAACCGTCCGGAGGGTGGCGGTCCCGCCGGGGATGCTTTGGTCGGGGCTCATCATGCGCGGCATGCTCAACAACCCTCCCCCGGCTCAAGGCAGAGTTAGCAGCCGGCGGGGGCCGCCGCAATGCGGCGCGTAGGCGGAGGGAAAATCAGTAGAGGCCGCGGCCGGTGTCGACGCCGGGGGCAGCATAGCCCATGACCGGCTGCGCGCCGACGACCCAGCCCGTGGGCGCGCCCGAGGCGGCCGGCTGGGCGGCGGGTGCGGGCGGCGCGGGGCGCACCGGCGGCTGCCAGCTCGCCACCTGCACCGGGCGGGCGGGGGCGGGCTTCGCCGGGGCCATGGCGGGCGCCGGCAGCGGCGCAGAAGCGACCGCGGCAGGGCGCGGCTTGGAAGCGACGCGCACCGGCGCGATCCGGCTCGGAGCGGCGGGCGCCTGCGCCACCTGCTCCTCGGCGCCGTCGCCGAGATCGAACGGCCGGCTCGTCGGCACCGGCACGGCGCCCATGGTTCCGCGCAGCGAGCCGGCGGAAGCGACCATCACGTTCGGCATGTCGGCGGGCTTGCCGTTGGTGCGCAGCGTCGAGGCGAGCTGGACGTCGTCGGAACCTTCGAGCGGCGCGCGGCCGACATATTCGACCCGCACGCGGGCGGTGCCGCGGCCCTTGAAGCCGAGCAGGTCGGCAGCACGCTGCGAGACGTCGATCACGCGGTTGTCGTGATAGGGACCGCGGTCGTTCACGCGCACCACCATCGAGCGACCGTTCTGCACGTTGGTCACGCGCACATAGGACGGCATCGGCAGCGTCGGATGCGCCGCGGCGATGGAGTGCATGTCGAAGATTTCGCCATTGGCGGTCAGGCGGCCGTGGAAGTCGTCGCCGTACCAGGAGGCGAGACCCTCGGCGCGGTAACTCGTCGGCTCCGCGGGTACATAGGTCTTGCCGGCCACGACATAGGGCTTGCCGACGCGATAGGCGCCGCCGCCCTTGGGCACCGGCTGGCCGAAGGCGATCACGCGCGGGCTGGCGGAGACGCCGTATTTGGGATCGATCCGGCTGGAGAGCTTGTTGCCGCCACTGCAGTTGGCGACGAGAAGCCCGACGCCGCAGAGCGCAACGATGCGCCCCACGCGAGCGGCGGTTCCACGTGCCGAAACAATACCGGCGGCTCGAGCAAGAGCTGGAATCGTCCCCATTCACCCCGACCGCTTTACAGCGCCCTGCCCCGCGGCCCGCGTCATTGATCGCGCAGGCCAGAAAGAGACGGGCGCACCTCACCCAAGATCAATGGCCAAGATAGCCACGATCCCACTCCATGTCCCTCAGGAGGCTGCCCGAGTGAGGCGAAAATGCGGCGCATCGTCCATCATGGTGAACGAAGCGTAAGTAACGGTAGGTCAAAGGTATTCCAGCGTGGCGGGTTTCGCCCTGGGGTTGTGGCGCCCAGAATCCGCCCAATAGTTCGGCTCAGGGCGAATCCTGCCCTGTAAGGCGCGGCCGGCAGGTGCCGACCGCCCTCCTCCGCGTCCGATCGTCCGCTACTTGTCGCCCAGCACCGAGTCCGAGGCGGTGATGAGCCCAAGCGATGGGTTCATGCCGCAATAGCCGCCGAGCTTCTCGGCGTTGTTGACGAACTTGTCGGTGTCGATGACCGGCGGGGCGTCCTCGTCCTTATAATAGGCGTCGAGCCAAGTGAGGATGATCCCGATCGTCTCCTTGTCGCTGTCGACGAACTGCTTGCAGGTCATCGTCGACAGGTCCCACTTCTCCGCCGCTGCCGGCGTCAGGCTGGCGATCAGCGCCGCGATCGCGAATGCGTATTTCATACCCGTCCCCACCCTTGTGCCGCACGGTTCGGCGACGGCGCATGGTGCGCCGAGTGCCACCAAAATA
The DNA here is from genome assembly GCA_029239875.1 of Xanthobacteraceae bacterium. Classification (GTDB taxonomy): domain Bacteria; phylum Pseudomonadota; class Alphaproteobacteria; order Rhizobiales; family Xanthobacteraceae; genus Ancylobacter. The sequence continues at coordinate 48,916 of JARBUD010000009.1, forward strand.
CCATGACGGAAAAGCGGGGAGACGACAGATATTTGAGGGCCGGCGGCGGCATCCCGAGGATGCCTGAGGGATCAGCCGACCGTCGCGGTCTCCGGCATGAGCCGGGCATAGAGCGAAGATAGCCGCTCGCGGTAGCGCTCTTCGGAGAACAGCGCCGCCTGCGCCCGGCCCCGTGCGGAGAGCGTCTCGCGCAGCGCCGCATCCGTCGAGATCGTCTTTATGGCGTCGGCGATGGCTCGCGGGTCGTAGGGGTCGACCAGCAGCGCGGCGTCTCCGGCGACTTCCGGGATCGAGGCGGTGTTGGAGGTGATCACCGGCGTGCCGAGCGACATCGCCTCCAGCACCGGCAGGCCAAAGCCCTCATAGAGCGAGGGGAAGACTAGCGCCTTGGCGCCGCGGATGAGGCTCACCAGCAGCGGGAACGGCGCGTAGTCGAAGCGGCGCACGCGGTCGCGGGTGAAGGTGAGGTTGTCGAGCTGCTCCAGATAGCGGTTGGAGCCCTCGTTGAGGAAGCGCAGCTCCTCCCCCGCCTTCCACGCGGTCTTGCCGAGCAGCACCAGCGGCTCCTCGACCTGCGACGCCAGATAGGCCTCGATCAGGCGGGAGATGTTCTTTTTCGGCTCGATGGCGCCGAAGAACAGGAAATAGCCCTTGTAGGTGAGGCCGAAGGCCCCCTCCACTTCCTCGCGCACGAGGTCGTCCGGCTTGTCGGCGTATTTCTTCGGGATCGAGACGGCCTGGTAGGTATTGGTGATCCGCTCCTCCGGATAGTCGAACAGCTCGACGATGTCCTTCTTCGACGCCTCGGAGACGGTGACGATATGGTCGGCGCGCTTGAGCACGCCCTGGATCATCCGCTTGTACATCTTCTTGTTGTCGAGCGTGGTGAAGGGCAGGCGCAGCGGCACGAGGTCGTGCAGCGTGTAGATGTTGCGCGTGCCCGGCAGCCGGATCGGCAGCGGGTAGGTCCAGTGCATCAGGTCGGGCCGCGTGACGCCGCCGACGGTGAGGAAATGCTTGTAGGCGCGGAAGTGCCAGTAGCTGCGCGAGAACAGCTCCGGCGCATTCCAGATCTGGTCGTAATGCGGCATGCGCGACTGGAAGGTGCGGGTGATGACCTTGCCCGTCATCGGCACCGGCCGCGCGCGCAGGCCGAGCGGCGAGGTGCACAGCTGCACCAGCCGCCGGCTCAGCTCGAGAAAGAAGGAGGGGGAGCCGGCATTCGGATCGAAGAAGGAGATCTCCCGCAGCAGGGGGTCCGTGCTGGGGGATGCACGGGTGCCGTAGAGGATCTCCGTCCGATAGCCGAGCTCACCACAGGCGAAGCTGAGGTTGCGGGCATAGGTGGCGACACCCGTGCCCGTCTCCAGCGCAAGGTTGTAGCCGTCGATCATCACGGTTCCGCGGTGCGCAGACCGCGGAACCGCCGACGGACGCGGCGCCTGCTGGAGCGGAGGAGCTCCCGCGCCGCTCTCGTCACCCCGCAACAGCATGGGCCTCCGGCACCCGCGCCTTGGGCGGGGCCGCGCCGCCGCCATGGGCATAGGGAATGTCGCGGATCAGAGGATGCTCGAAGATGCTGCCTCCCTTAGGCGCGCTGATCGGCGCGACGTCGATCGGGAAGGCATCGATGAGCGGATCGATGTCGAAGTCGACCGGCTCCCAGGCGAGGTCGATCGACCACATCAGGTGCTCCCAGTCGGTCGGCTTGTTGCGGCGCTGGACATAGACCGGCAGATGGGTGCGCCCGAGCCCCTGATAGAGGTCGGTGATGCGCAAATCGTAGCCGTCGTCCGGGTCGAGCTTGCGGTTGATCAGCCCGTCCGGCGCGCCGCGCGGAGAGAAGTAGAGGCAGGGTATGCCGTAGCTCTCGGCGAACACCATGCCGTGCAGGCTGGTGGAGACGAGGCGCTTGCAGGCGAGGATCTCGTCCAGCTTCTCGCGCATCGATTCCGCGCTGATGGCGGTCAGCGTGTTGATGATGCGCACGCTGCCCTCGAGTTCCTTCGGAATGTGGTAGCGCTCATAGGCCTCGCGCGGCTTGGTATCGAGCGCGCGGTCGGTGAGGTCGGAGAGATGGACGATGACGCCCACCTCCCACTTCTTCTCGATCTTCGGGTTGTAGAAGCGCGGCAGCGCCCACACCGGATCGCCGTAGACCGGCGCGCCGACCGCGTTCTCCTCGCCGAGGAGGGCGCGGCCGACCGGGCCGCGCGTGGCGTAGACGCGGTAGCGCGTCGCCGGATCGGGCCGGAAGAGGACGCGTTCGCCCTCCTGCCCGGGCTGGAGATAGCGCGACGAGCCGGTGCCCCAGATCGAGACGTCCCCGCCCTTCAGGTTCTGCGCGATGGTACCGACCGCCGCCATGCGCGTGCTGGCGGCATCATGCGCCTGGTGGATGACGGGTTTCCCCGAGACGAGGGCCACCATGACCGGACTGAGGGCGTCGCCCAGGTTCAGGTAGTGCTGGACCTTGGTAGCGGCGGCCCAGGTGAGCGGGACGGCGCCCTTGTCCCGGACGATGTTGCGCAATGTGGCTTCGGTCACGTCGCTTGATCCTTCTTGGGTTCGCTCAGGAGACGGCGACGGCCGCGGCGGTCTCGACGCGGTTATAGACGTCGTCGAGCCGCACGATGTCGTCCTCGCCGAGATAGGAGCCGACCTGCACCTCGATGAGCTCGAGCGGTATGCGCCCGGGATTGGTCAGGCGGTGGACGGCGCCGAGCGGGATGTAGGTCGACTCGTTCTCCTGAAGCATGGAGACGGTCTCGCCGACAGTGACTTCGGCGGTGCCGTGCACGACGATCCAGTGCTCGGAGCGGTGGTGGTGCTTCTGCAGCGACAGCCGCTCACCCGGATCGACGATGATCTTCTTCACCCGGAAACGGCCGCCGAGATTGATGGTCTCGTAGCTGCCCCACGGCCGGTGCATCTTGGGATGCTCGTTGGCCTCGTTGCGGCGCTCGGCCTTGAGCGAGGCCACGAGGTGCTTCACCTCTTCCGAGCGCTCGGAGGGCATGACCAGCACGGCGTCGCCGGTGGCGATGACCGAGAGCCCTTCCACGCCGATGGCCGCGACCAGCGGGCCTTCGGAATGGACATAGGAATTGGCGGAGTCGATGACCCGCACCGAGCCGCGCTGCACGTTGCCCTTCTCGTCCGCCGCGCCGATCTCGCGCATGGCGTTCCAGCTGCCGACGTCGGACCAGGGGAAGCTGCCTTCGACCACCGCCGCGCGGCTCGTGCGCTCCAGCACGGCATAGTCGATGGACAGGCTCGGGGCGGCGTGGAAATCCGCGCTCAGCCGGCAGAAGCCGAGATCGCTCTTGGAGTCGGCGACGGCGCGGCGTACCGCCTCGACGATCTCCGGCTCGAAGCTCTCCGCCTCCTCCAGCATCACATGCGCCGGGAAGAGGAAGTTGCCGGAATTCCAGAGATAGCCGGCCTCGACATAGTCGCGCGCCACGTCGGCGGTCGGCTTCTCGGCGAAGGCCTCGACCTGGGCGGCGGAGCCGCCGTTCAACGCCGCGCCGCGGCGGATGTAGCCGTAGGAGGTGCGCGGCTCGGTCGGGGTGATGCCGAAGGTCACGATGTGCCCGAGCCCGGCGGCGCCGAGCGCCTTGCCGCAGGCGTCGTGGAAGGAGGCCGTGTCACCGATGACGTGGTCGGCGGCGAGTACGAGCAGGATCGCCTCCTCGCCATGAAGCTGCTGCGCGAGCAGCGTGGCGGCGATCAGCGCCGGGGCGGAATCGCGGCGCACCGGCTCCAGCAGCACGGTCGGCTCGATGCCGATCTCGCGGGCCTGGCGCTGGGCGAAGAAGCGGAACTCGTCATTGGTGACGATGATGGGCGAGGCGAACATGTCGCCCGGCGCCACGCGCTGCAGCGTGTCCTGGTAGAGCGTGCCACCCGAGGTGGACAGCGGCAGGAACTGCTTCGGCAGCGAATCGCGCGAGATCGGCCACAGTCGTGTGCCGGAGCCGCCCGCGAGAATGACTGGGACGATCTTGGAGTCGGCCATCGGTGTTCTCCTCACGTTCAACGGTGATGTCGGTAACAAAATACGGTCCGCGTCCTGATATTTCGCAATTGCGAGATAGTATACATAGGACAAAATACGTCAACATAAAGTCAGTATATGAATTTCATTCCAAATTATGAATATATGTTCCGATTGATAGTGTATATATTTGAAATTAGGCGAGAAATAAGGGCGATATACGGCGCTCAGATGGAAATATCGCGGGCCGTAACCGCGTTTCTTGGCGCCATATCACGCTCGTCGTCTGCGTCACTTCTTCTCGACCGGGCGATGTGCACTGCGAAGAAGAGCCGCAGCACCGCTTCGCGCAGGAAGGCCGGCACGCAGCGGCCGAGCCCTATCAGCGCCACCAGTGGCCAGGGGAAGGCGATGCTGCGCGCACCCCGTTCGCTCGCCGCGGCGATGACGGCGGCGGCGCGCTCGGCGCTCCATTGCAGCGGCCGCCAGCCCTGGTAGTCGCGGGTGACGCCGGTGGCGATGAAGCCGGGACAGGCGACCGTCAGCCGCACGCCCTGCGCGGCGAGGCGCGGGCGCAACGCGTCGCCGAAGGCGATGAGCGCCGCCTTGGTGGCGCTGTAGGTCGGCTGGTCCGGCAGCGGCATGCGCCCGGCCAGCGAGGCGACCAGCACCACCCTGCCCCCGCCGCGCGCCCGCATCGGGTCGATCAGCGGCAGCACGGTGGCGACCGCGCCCTCCACATTGGTACGGATCTGCGCCAGCGCGTCCTGCAGCGCCTCGGCCTGCCCATCGCGCCCGAGGCTGGCCTCGACGCCGGCATTGGCGATGACGGTGTCGATCGGCGCCTGCGCGTCGATATGGGTGATGAGCTCCGCCAGCGCCTGGCTCTCGCGCACGTCGAGCGCCACCGTGCTCACCCGCGCGCCGCGCTCGCGGCACTCGTCGGCGACGGCGTTGAGCCGCTCCGGGCCGCGGGCGATCAGCACCAGTGCCACGCCGGGCCTGGCGTAGTGCCGGGCCAGCGCGGCGCCGAGACCGCCGGACGCGCCGGTGATGAGGATGTGGCGTTCGCTGCCGGGCCCTGCGCTCATGCCGGTCGCGCCTCCTTGGCCATGCGGGCGACGAGCCCCGCCACCGCGCGGTCGATCGCCGCCGGCGCGAAGAAGCCGCCGGCGACTTGAGTGCGTGCCACCACCACCCGCCTGTAGGCGTCGACGAGATCCGGATCGGGCACCGGTGCCTCGTGCCAGAAACCGTCGAGCGGGCCCTGATGCGCCAGCCCCGGCATGTCGTAGGTGGCGTGGCCCAGCACCTTGAGCGGCTTGGCGTGCCGCAGCGCCTGCAGTGCCGTGGTCGAGTTCACCAGCACCACGCCGGCGCTCGCCGCCACCAGCGGCTCGATGTCGCCGCCCTCGATGAAGACGATGCGCTCCGCGAGGCCGAACTCGCCGGCGACGCGCTCCACCATGCGGCGCGTCGCCGGCAGGCTGGTGTCGTAGGGATGCCGCTTGACCGCCAGAAGCTCCTCGGTCGGTGCCGCGCGGGCGAAGGACGCCAGCACCAGGCGCACCACCTCCTCCACCGAGCGGAAGTTGGAATGCGCCCGCATCTGGTAGTCGCCCTCGAGCTGCAGCGGCAGCAGGAAATAGCGTGCCCCCTCCCCGAGCCGCGCCCGGGCCGCGCGGTCGCGCTTGATCGCGGTGCTGGAACTTAGCCAGCGAACGATCCAGCCGGCATAGTCTACCGCCGGATGCGCCAGCGTGTGGCGCCGGTAGCGGTGGAACAGCGGCGCCAGCGCGGCGAAGCCCGCGTTCCAGGCGACGTCCCACAGCGCCCGGCGGGCGAAGGGCTCGGGCAGCGGCGCGCGGGCGGGTGGCTCGGCGACGGCCGCCGCCTCACGAAGCGAATCGGGTGCGCGCGGCAGGTCGGAATGGGCGTTCACGCCGCGGCGCTCGCAGGTGATCCAGCCGGGCCGCACATAGCCTTCCTCCAGCAGATGGAGCCTAGTCCCCCGCGCGTGGCCGAGCCGCACCGCCGGCGCGTGATAGGGCCGGCAGTCGCCGAACAGCACGACATCGCTCACCGATTCCTCGGCCATGAGCCGCTCCAGATGGGCCGGCCAGTCCTCCAGCCGTCCGCGAAAGAGACGCGCGCGGGCGGGCCAGAAGACGAGGTCGCCGCCGCACAGATGCACCTTGACGATACGTGCCCCGCGCCGGGCCAGCGTCCGCGCGAGGCGGAAGCCGAAGGGCGAGGCCGGCCCCTGCAGGAACAGGAAGCAGCGGCCGGAGAAATCGCCCGCCTCCTCTAGGGAGCGGACGGCCTGCGCGCCCTGCCCGGCCTGCGGCGCCGGCAAGGCCGTGCGCGCGGCGGCGAAGGCGAGAGCGGAACCGGCGCGATCCGCCGCCCCGCTCAATAGTCGATCCGATCGACGATCTCGGCCGGCAGCGGCCAGTTCATCTCGTCCGGCGATACCGCCAGCGGCAGCGGGAAGGCGCGGATGAGCGGCCGGTCGTCATAGCTCAGCGGCCGCCATTTGCCGTGGACCCAGGACAGCACCGCGCCCCAGTCGGTCGGCTTGGAGCGGTCGAGGCAATAGGAGGACAGCGTCGTCCGCCCCACGCCCGAATAGAAGTCGCGCATGCGGTGGTCGATCTGGTGCTGCGGATTGCCGAGGTCGAGCATCCGTCCCTCCCCGTCGCCATAGGTGGCGAACCAGGCGCAGGGGATGCCGTAGGTCTCGGCGATGACGAGCCCGTGCAGGCTGGTCGAGACGATCGCCCGGCAGGAGACGATCTCCGCCACCTTCGCCCGCATCGCCTCGGCGGTCGGCGGGCAATGGGTATTGATCAGCCGGATGCGGTCCTTGAAGGCGTCCGGCACGTGATAGCGCCTGAGCGAAAGCTTCGCGCTCGCCTCCGGCGTGCGCTCCTCCAGCTCGGTGATGTGGAGGATGACGCCGAGGTCGTGCGTCTTCTCCACCTCCTTCATCGGCCAGAACCGCGGCAGCATCCACACCGGGTCGCCGAAGATGTCGGGCACCTCGATGCCGGCGGCGCGCAGCGTGCGGGCACTGTTCGGGCCGCGCAGCGCATGCACGTTGAAATCGGTATCGGCCGGGCGGACATAGCCGCGCACCAGCGGGTCGACCGGGTTGCGCTCGGCATCGACGCCGGTGCCCCAGAAATGCAGCACGCCGTTGCGCTGGTTGTGGCCGATGGTGCCCACCGCGACCATGCGCTCTATCGGCTGGTCGAAGCCGGCACGCCGCACGGTGACGCCGGCCATGCCGGCGACGATGAGGGCGCTCAGCGTATCGCCGAGATTCGCGTGCGGCGTCTCCCGTGTGGTCGCCGCCCAGGAGAGCGGGATGGAGATCCGGTCGGCATTCATTCGCAGAAGCGTGGAGAGCCCCGGCGTCAGCCCGGAGGCAGGCGCTTTCGGATAGCCGACGACCTTGGTCACCGTCGATGGGGCCGGACCGGGCACGCGCGCTCCCTTCGCTTCCGGCTCCAACGCCCGCGCTTCCGTTTGGTTCACCACGATCGGCCGACCGGCGTCGGCGTCACGATCCTGCTGACGCAGCAAGGCCACGTCGTGTTGCAAAACCAATCCCTTGATGACCGGATGCTCCCAGATGCTCTTGCCCGAGGGCGCCTTGAGGGGAGACGGCGTGAACGGGAAGGCATCGATCAGCCGCTCGGCGTCGAATTCGGCGGACTCCCAGGTGCGGTCCACCGCATCCATCAGCGCCTCCCAGTCGGTCGGCACGCCACGGTCCTGGAAATAGGCGGGGATGTGCCGGCGGCCGAGGCCGAGATAGAGGTCGACGATTCGCAGGTCCACCGGACCGTCAGGATCGAGCGCCAGCCGGCCGAGGCCGCGCGGCTCCGACAGCGGCGGGAAATACAGGCAGGGAATGCCATAGGCCTCGGCGACGACGAGGCCGTGCATGCTCATCGAGACGATGCGCTCGCAGGCGAGGATCTCGTCGAGCTTGGCCTTCAGCGCCGGCACGCCCAGTGGCGTCACCGTGGTGATGAGGTGGATATCGTCCTTGAGCTCGTCCGGGATGCGGTAGCGCGCGAAGGCCGGCAGCGGGTGCGCTTCATAGGAACGGTCGGCGAGCTCGGAGAGGTGGAGGATCACGCCGAGCTTCCACTTCTTGCGGATGCGCGGGCGATAGAAGCGCGGCAACAGCCAGGCGGGGTCGCCATAGAGCCCGGGGCGTGCGTCGCCATTGGCCATCAGCCGCTCTGCCACCGGTCCGCTGGTGGCGTGCAGCACGATGCCGCCATGGCCGGCGGGCGCGAAGGCGATGCGCTGGTCGGCCGGCGCCGACGGGTTCTTCCACGGTGAGCAGCCGGTGCCCCAGACATGCACCTGCCCACCCTCGAAGGTGTGGCCGATGGCGCCGATGGCGGCCATGCGCACGGATTGCGACTTCGCCGGAACGCGCCGTACCGGCAGGCCACCGACCATGGCGGTCATGATCGGGCTGAGCGCGTCCTCGAAGTTGAGATAGTCCATCAGCGTCGTCGATCCGGCCCAGCCGAGCCGTACTTCGCCCTCGGACCGAACGATTGCTTCGAGCGGTGTCTTCATACTTCCTCACGCGCTGTAAGCAAAGCCAAAATATCTATGGCATGGGGTTCGGGCGTTCTGCCCGCATCGATAATAGAATTACGCGTTTCATTCATCATGTCCACTCCGGCATAAATATACGATCGAATGGAACCATCCGTGGCCGAGTGCGTTATGTCTCCCCTCAAGGAGCCCTGATACCTCCGTGCCGGCCGTGGCCGACAGCGGCAGCCATCCAGGTGGCGGTGGTATGCCAGGGCAGTTGCAGCGCACGCGAGATGCTGCCGCGACGCAACAGGTCACCCATGGTCATGCCGCCGAGTTCTCGCGGCAAATTGCTGTCGAGGACTGGTAGGTAAGCACCGTATCGGCCGGTTTCATGTTATCGCCGCAATCTAGTGAGTCTAATTAACCCAGACGATCAGCAAAGACTCCTTTGATAGCGGTAAGAGATTCATTCGAAAATCCATCAATTCACGATACGGAATCAAATACTGAGAGATTCTGGTGATTTGATACCGCTACTGCCGAAAGTTGGTGCAACAATACAGAAAACAGCATCTAGACAGACCATCGTTTTTGATGCTGCAATGCACACCACGCGCATCATCTACGGGCACTTTGACGGTGTTCGAAGGCTGATCCCTCTCGAATCCGTCGACCAGCGAAAACGGGTGGCTCATGAATTTTGAGACCTTCGGACATCAGGCTGGCCGCGATTTTGGGCGGGAGGGCCTAGCCTCTCCAATCCAGAATCTGCAGGAGACAGGGATGATCGGTGACGATCTGAAACCTGAAGAACAACTTAATGGCGCGTGGGAGTTGGCCGATTCGTGCCACAACTACTTAAGAATTGCGGATAATGCCGATGTGATCGGCGGCGTCTTCGTCGAGGACGGGCAGTGCGTCGCCTGGGGTTTCCACCGCGGCGACATCATGAAGCCGGTCACGCTGCGCCTCGAGGTCGACGGCATGATCGTGTTCGAGCGCACCACCGCACCCGACGCCTACATGCCCATCCACGTCACCGGCTATCGCCTCGCCTCGCATCGGCAGATGGTGCTCAGCGTCGACGGCGCGCGCGTTGCCGCCGGCGCCTTCGCGGCGCAGAGCTTCTGGCCGGACGCGGAGACGCGCGAGGACCTCACCCATTTCATCGTCGGCATCGGCCCCAGCGCCCGCGAGGCGCGGATGCGCCATCTCGTCTGGCACGAGATCCCCAACGTGACGCGGCGGCTGGAGACCTCCGACGAGCCGCCGGCGCGCTGGCGCGCTTCGGTCTACACCCGCTACATGGCGACGCGGCTGGAGCTGAAGGGCAAGCTCTCGGGCGGCCAGTCGGTCGCCAACTGGATCGTCTCCGAGGTGTTCGAGGACTGGTACAAGCGCCAGGTCTTCTGCCTGACCGACGAGATCCACGCGCTGCTGAGCGAGCCGGTGATGAACCGGCGGGTGATGAAGCACGAGATCAGCCTCACCCTCTTCGCCTTTTGGCGCCGGCACTATCCGCACATCGACATCTTCACCGAGGAAGGGCTGCGTCTCGTCCAGTACAAGTTCGCGACCGCCCCGTTCATTGGCGACAAGAACAACATCAAGCTGGTCTCGGAGGGGCTGCGGCGCTCGCTGTCGGCGCCCGCCGACATGTACCGCAACCGCGACCTGCCCTGGAGCTGGTACTGGCTGTTCCTGCTGGAGGACCAGGGCCTGGGCAACCGGCTGCGCGACGAGGACTTCGTACGCCTCACCTCCTTCAAGGAGGTCGCGCTCGACGTCACCCAGCCGCACCGGCTTTCCTTCACGCCGAATACCTGGCGCGCCTATTGGGGCGCCGGCGGCAATGGCGAGTTCACCCGCTTCGACCTGGCGCTGATCTCCATCCTTGCGGACACGCCCCACCCGGATGTCGCCATCGCCGAGCGCGGCGCCGCGTTCTGGCACGAGCGGCTGCAGGGCGACGTCTATGCCCGCGCGCCGGAGCTCTCCGTGCTCTCCGCCAGCGGGCGGATCGAGGCCGAGCCTGTCGCGCTGCGCGACGAGGTGCCGCGCCGCGACCTCGTCATCATCGGCCATGCCAATGAGAGCGGCCTCGGCCGCAACCTCAACATGTTCGTCGAGGCGCTGTCCGGCTTCTCGCCGCTGGTGTTCAACGCCGACGACGGCGCCTGCGTCAATCCGGACGCCGACTACAACGCGTCGATCGGCGTGCGCGCCCGCACCGTCCTGCTCTGCGTCAATGCCGACCGCGCGCCGGAGATGATCGCCCGCTTCGCCGGCATCTGCGAGGACGCGCACATCATCGGCTTCTATCTCTGGGAGAGCGACCGCCCGCCGGCCAACCACACGCTCGGCGCGCTCGCCGTCGACGAGATCTGGACGCCGAGCAACTACGTCGCCGAGGCCTATCGCAAGATCACCCCGGTGCCGGTCACCGTGGTCGACAAGGGGCTGCACCAGCCGCTGGCCTATGTACCCTTCCTCGACCGGTTCCGGCGTGATCCGTCCGAGTTCGTCTTCCTCACGGCGGCCGAGTTCGGCTCCTCCATCGTGCGCAAGAACCCGCTCGACGTGGTGAAGGCGTTCCAACGCGCCTTCGAGGACAGCGACCTCAATGTCCGCCTCCTCATCAAGATCCGCGAGGTCAATCCCGGCCACTGGAGCAACATCGATTCCTATTGGGAGGAGATCGAGGAGCGAATCGCCGGCGACGACCGGATCGCGCTCGTCGAGGGCAACCTGACCAACGAGGAATACTGGACGCTGATGTGGAGCGTCGACGCGATGGTCTCGCTCCATCGCTCGGAAGGCTTCGGCTACTTCATCGCCGACGCCATGTTCGCCAACAAGGCGGTGATCGTCTCCGACTATTCCGGCTCGCAGGACTTCTGCGATTCGGAGAACGCCTTCGTGGTCCCGGTCCAGCAGACCCCGGCGCCGCCGGAGTACCTGGCGAGCCGCGGCTATATCGGCCAGTGGGGCGCGCCCGACGTCGAGGCCGCCGCAGCCGCCATGTACCAGGCCGCCGCGGATGCCGAGCTGCGTGCGGTCCGCGCCACCGCAGGCCAGGACCGCGTGACCCACAAGTACGACTTCGCCCGCTGGTCCGACGCGGTGTCCGCGCGGATTCGTCAGCGGATCGATGAACCCCGCCGGCCGGCGGAAGCGGCGTTGGGCGAGCCAGCCGCATCCGCGGCCGAGGAGAGAGCGGCGTCGACGGGCTAGGCGCTTTCCGCGCCCTGCCCCTCCGCATCGCTACGCCGTAACGGCCCGGCCCCGAGAAGCATGTCTATCTCGCGGCCGGGCGCCGAGCTTCGGCGAATTCCAGAAGAGGTGCCGATTGGATAGCAACGTTCACGGCGCAAGTGCCGCTCCGTCTTCCGTTTTCCAGCGCCCGCTGCATGCGGCGGCGATCCTGGGGTGCGCCTGCCGTCTGCCCGGAGCGGCGGACGAGGCCGCCTTCTGGTCGCTGCTGGCGCGGGGCGAATGCTCGGTGAGCGAGATTCCGGCGGACCGCTGGTCGCATGAGCGTTTCCTGCATCCCGGCCGCGGCGTGCCCGGCCGCTCCTACACCTTCGCCGCCGGCGTGCTGGACGACATCTTCGGCTTCGACGCCGGCGCTTTCGGCCTCTCCCCGCGCGAGGCGGAGCAGATCGACCCGCAGCAGCGTCTCCTGCTCGAACTGGTGCGCGAGGCGTTCGAGGACGCCAACATCCCGCTGTCGTCGCTTGCCGGCAGCAATGTCGGCGTCTTTGTCGGCGCCTCCTCGCTCGACAATTCGCTGCACTTCATCTCCGACATCTCGGCCGCCGACGCGCATTTCGTCACCGGCAACGCGCTGTCGATCATCGCCAACCGCATCTCCCACGTCTTCAGCTTCACCGGGCCGAGCCTCACCATCGACACCGCCTGCTCCTCCTCGCTCGTCGCCTTCGACAGGGCGGTGAAGGCGATCGAGAGCGGCGAGATCGACACCGCCGTCGTCGCCGGCGTGAACATCCTGGCGAGCCCGTTCCATTTCATCGGCTTCTCCCGCGCCGGCATGCTCTCGCCCACCGGCCGCTGCCGACCCTTCTCGGGCGATGCCGACGGCTATGTCCGCGCCGAGGGCGGCGTAGTGACGGTACTTAGCCGGCTCGACACTTCCGGCGCTGCCGGCTGGACGCCGCGCGCGGTGGTGATGGCGAGCGGCACCAATTCGGACGGACGCACCACCGGCATCGCCATGCCGGAGAGCCGCGCCCAGCAGCGGCTGCTCGAAGAACTCTACGAGCGGCGCGGCATCGACCCCAACCGCCTCGCCTTCATCGAGGCGCACGGCACCGGCACGCTGGTGGGCGACCCCGCCGAAGCGTTCGCCATCGGCTCGGCGGTCGGCAAGCGGCGCACCTCGCCCCTGCCGGTCGGCTCGGTGAAGTCGAACATCGGCCATCTGGAGCCGGCCTCCGGTCTCGCCGGGATGCTCAAGGCGCTCAACGCGCTGGAGCGGCGCGAGCTGCCGGCCTCGCTGCATCTCGACACGCTGAACGAGCATATCGACTTCGAGGCGCTCAACCTCGTCCCCGCGGCCGAGCCGCGTTCGCTCGACGCCGAATCCCGCGTGGCCGGAATCTCCTCCTTCGGCTTCGGCGGCACCAATGCCCACGCCGTCATCCGCCTGCCGGAGCCGCATGAGCTTCCGGCGCGCGGCGCGCTCCCCTCCGCGCCGGTGCTGATGATCTCGGCGCACGACCCGCACGCCCTCTCCGCCCTCGCCGAGACCTATGCCGACCGCCTCGAGCAGGAGCCGGCTCCCGAGCGCCTCGCCCATGCCGCCGCGCATGGGAGGGCGCGGCTGCCGCACCGCCTCGCCGTCTCGCTCAAGGACCCCGATGCGCCGGCGAAGCTGCGCCGCATCGCCCGCGGCACCGGCGAAGGCGCCCTGCTGCGCGGCGCCGCGCGCGGTTCCGGTTCCGGCGTCGCCTTCGTCTTCACCGGCAATGGCGGGCAATATGCCGGCATGGGCCGCGCCGCCTGGCAGGCGAGCCCCGCCTTCCGCGATGCCGTCGAAGAGATCGACGCGCTGTTCGAGCCGCTCGCCGGCTGGTCGCTGGCCGAGGCCTTCCGCCAGCCGCCGAACGAAGCCAAGCTCGCCGCCACCGAGATCGCCCAGCCGCTGATCTTCGCGCTGGAAGTCGCCGTCGCCCGCACGCTGATGGCGAATGGCTGCATGCCGGCGGCCGTGCTCGGCCACAGCGTTGGCGAGATCGCCGCCGCTCACATCGCCGGCGCGCTCAGCCTGTCCGACGCCACCCATCTCATCTACTGGCGCAGCCAGCTGCAGGGCGAGACCCGCGGCAGCGGCGTGATGGCCTTCCTGATGGCGAGCCCCATCCAAGCCGGCGAGCTGATCGCCGCCGCCGCCCAGCCGGAGGTGGTCATCGGCGCCGTCAACGCGCCGAAGGGCGTGACGCTGTCCGGCCCGGCCGCGGCGGTCGACGCGGTGTTGCGCCTTGCCCGCCGCCGGGGCGTGGTCGGCAAGCGCCTCGGCATCGACTACGCCTTCCATTCGCCGGCCATGGGGCCGCTCTACGAGCAGCTCTTCGAGGTGCTCACCGTGCTGGTGCCGCGCGCGCCGGCGATCCCCTTCCTCTCCGGCGTCACCGGCGAGCCGATCGAGGACGCCTCGCTCGACGCCTATTACTGGTGGGACAATATCCGCCAGCCGGTGCAGTTCGACGCGGCGGTACGAGCCGCGGCGCGCGACAGCTCCGTCGGCATCTTCCTGGAGATCGGGCCGAAGGCCGTGCTGACCGGCTTCCTGCGCGAGATCCTCGCCGATGCCGGGCGCCCCGCCACCGTGCTCGCCTCGCTGCAGGAGAAGGACACCGCCGGCGAGGACCCGATCGAGCGCACCCTCCTCGCCGCGCTGGTCAACGGCGCGACGGTGGATGAGGAGCAGCTCTTCGGTCCGGCTACGCCGCCCGGCCGCATCGAACTGCCCAAGACGCCCTGGCACCGCCAGCCGATCCGTCCGCCGCGCACGGCCGAGGCGATCGATCTCATCGGCGCCGGCACCGAGGATCATCCGCTGCTCGGGGCTCGGCTGCTCGGCGACGGCTGCGAATGGCGCGGCACGCTCGACATCGAATCCCGTCCCTTCCTCGCCGACCACAAGGTCGGCGGCCATGTCGTCGTGCCGGCGACCGCCCTCGCCGAGATGGCGCTGGCGGCCGGCCGCGGCGCGCTCGGCACCGACCGGCTGCGGCTGGAGGAGTTCGCCATCCTCTCGGCGCTGCGCCTTTCCGCCGGCGAGAGCCTGGAGACGCGCGTCGCCATCGACGCCGAGGGCGGCGTCGCCCTCTCCTCCCGCGCCCGCGGTTCGCAGGAGTGGAGCCTGCATGCCCGCGGCCGCGTGCTGACCGACAGCGGCGCGATCGTCCCGCTGGCTCCGTCGCCTGTGGTAGATGGCGAAAGCGAGCTCGACGTCGAGGCGCTCTACGCCGCCGCCGCCCGGCTCGGGCTCGATTACGGGCCGGCCTTCCGGCTCGTGCGCTCGGCCCGGCGCTCCGGTGCCGAGATCCATCTCGACCTTGCCGCCTCCGAGGCGGTGAAGGGCCCCTATCTCCTGCCGCCCACCCTGGCGGACGCCGCGTTGCACGGCCTCGTCCTGGCGGCCGAGGGCCTGCCGACCAAGGCCGGCACGGCGTTTCTGCCCATCCGCTTCGCGGCGCTGACCGTACGCGGCTCTACACCGCCGGTGCGCGCTACGCTGACAATACGCCGCGCCAGCCCGCGGGCGCTGGAGCTCGACGTCGCGCTGTTCGACGGGACCGACGTCGAGACCGCCCGCATCGAGGGCGTCGAACTCAGGGCGGTGGCGCTCGCCGCCGAGGACGAGCTCGACCATGATTTCCGCCAGACCTATGTCCGGCTCGGTCCGGCGCGCACGGAAGCCGGCCGTCGCATCGACGCCTTCCTCGACGCCGCCGGCGACGTGCCGACCGCTGACGATGCGCTGATGCTGGACGCGCTCGCCTATGCCATCGCCCATCGCGCGGCGGCCGAGGTCGCGGGCGAGGAGATGCTGGCGACCGAGCGTCTCGACATCGAGGCGCTGATCGCCGAGGGCCGGCTTTCCACCGAGCGCCGCGCGGCCTTCCTGTCGCTGCTCGACCTGTTGGCCGAGGGCGGGCTCGCCCGTTACGCGCCGGAGGAGGGCTGGCGTGTGCTGCCGCAGAGCGACCTGCCCACGCCCGAGCCGCTGCTGCACGAGATCGCGCTGATCGCTCCCGACCGCGCCGCCGAGCTCGCCATCGGCGCTCGTCTCGCCGTCGACCTCGCCTCGCATCTGCGCGGTGCCGTCGCCCTCACCCACGCCCCCGGTCTCGTCGACCAGTGGGAAGCGGCCTCGCCGGCCGCCCGCGCCATGGCCGAGCAGGCGGCGGCGCTGGTTGCCGACGCCGCGCGTGATCTCGACGCGCCGCTGGCCGTTCTGGTGGCGGAGCGCCACGGCACCGTGCTGGAAGCGCTGCGGCCGCTGGCGCAGACCGGCACCATCACCCTCACGATCCTGCCCGCCGACACCACGGCCCGCCCCCACCTCGCCGACCGCGTGAGTCCGTCCGAGGGCATCACGCTGTGCGAGGAAGAGGCCCTGCCCGCCGTCGACCTCGTGCTCCATGCCGATCCGCGCCAGCCGCTCGATCCCGCCGGCGAGCTCGGCCGGCGCCTCGGCGCCGCGTTGCGGCCCGGCGGTGCGCTCGTCGCGCTCGGCTTCGCGGCGAGCGGCTTCGCGCGGCTGCTGACCATCGACGCGCCCGCCGG
The DNA here is from genome assembly GCA_029239875.1 of Xanthobacteraceae bacterium. Classification (GTDB taxonomy): domain Bacteria; phylum Pseudomonadota; class Alphaproteobacteria; order Rhizobiales; family Xanthobacteraceae; genus Ancylobacter. The sequence continues at coordinate 65,303 of JARBUD010000009.1, forward strand.
CACCGTGCGCGGCGAGCGCCGGCTGCGCAGCGCCCGGGCGGCGACGGACATTGCGGTGATCGGTGCTCCGACCTCGGACCTGCCCGACCACCGGGTGGTTGGGGAGGCCATGTTGGCCTTGCTGAGGGAGGATGCGCGCTCATGCCTGGTTTCGGACACCGGTCACGTACTCGACCTCGATCTGTCGTCGCCGACCGTGCGAAGCGGCGCCGTGCTGGTGTGCAGGCCGGCGCCCGGCGCGGACGCCGCCTCGCTCGCAGCCGCGATGGACGAGGCACGCGCGGTGCTGGAAGTCCTTCGCGACGGCGCCGAGGCCGGCTCTCCCGCCCTGCGCCTGCTGGTCGACGGCGACCCGCTCGGCGGCTCTCCGGCCGCCGCCGCGCTGTGGGCCTTCGCCCGCACGGCGATGAACGAATATCCCGATCTCGACGTCAGGCTGATCGCTCTCGACCGGACCGTCGTCGACGACGCGGCGACGAGCGAATTGGCGCGCGCGGTCGTCGGGCTGCCCGGCGAGCGCGAGCTGGTGCTTGACGCGCACGGCCTCAAGGCCGTCCGCCTCGCCCCGGCGGCGCCGGAGCGCGCCTCGGATTCCGGGGCGGCCGCCCGGCTCGCCATGCAGCGGCCGGGCTCGCTCGACCGCCTCGTGTGGCGGGCGGAACCGCGCCGTGCGCCGGAAGCCGGCGAGATCGAGATCGAGATCGCCGCCGCCGCGCTGAATTTCCGCGACGTGATGTTCGCGCAGGGGCTGATCGGCGACGACATGCTCGCCAGCGGTTTCGCCGGCCCGACCCTTGGTTTCGAGTGCGCCGGCAGGGTGGTGCGCGTCGGCGAGGGCGTCGCCGACATCCGGCCCGGCGACGAGATCGTCGCCTTCGCGCCCGGCTCCTTCGCCACGCACACGACCGTGCCCGCCGCCGCGGTGCTGCCGGTGCCTGCAGGCGTATCGCTGGATGCCGCGGCGACGCTGCCGGTCGCCTTCCTCACCGCCTGGTACGGCCTCGTGCATTGCGCGCGGCTGGAAGCCGGTGAGACCGTGCTCATCCATGGCGCCGCCGGCGGCGTCGGGTTGGCGGCGATGCAGATCGCCAAGGCGCGGGGCGCGCGGATCGTCGCCACCGCCGGTTCGCCGGAGAAGCGCGCTCTCGTCCGCCTCTACGGCGCCGACGCGGTGTACGATTCCCGCGACACCCGGTTCGCCGAGACGCTGCGCGCCGAGGGCGGCTGCGACGTGGTGCTGAACTCGCTGGCGGGACGGCCGATGGAGCTGTCGCTGCGGGCGCTGAAGCCCTTCGGGCGCTTCATCGAGCTCGGCAAGCGCGACTTCGTGGCGAACACCAGCATCGGCCTGCGGCCCTTCGCGCGGAACCTCACCTATTTCGGCGTCGATGCCGACCAGCTCATCGCCGCCCGGCCGGCGCTGGCGCAGCAGGTGCTGGATGAGCTCCGCCGCCTGTTCGAGGCCGGCACGCTGCGGCCCCTGCCCCATCGCGTCTTCGCGGCGGACGACGTGCGCGCCGCCTTCCGGCTGATGCAGGGCTCGGGGCATGTCGGCAAGATCCTGGTCCGCCCGCCCACCGAAGTCTCCGCCATCCCGGCGGAAAAGCCCGTCTTCACGGCGTCGGCCGAGGGCGTGCATGTCGTGGTCGGCGGCACCGGCGGCTTCGGCCGCGAGACCGCGCGCTGGCTGGCCGAGCGGGGCGCGAAGCACATCGTCGTCGCCTCGCGCCGCGGCGTGATCGACCCGCCGCTGGCAGTGGACGGCGCCGAGATCGTCGCCGAGAGCCTCGACGTGCGCGATGCGCGCGCCTGCGCGGCGTTCGTCGCGGAGCTTCGCGCGCGCCATGGCCGCATCGCGGGCTTGATCCACACCGCCATGGTGCTGGACGACGCGCTGATCCGCGATCTCGACTTTGACCGCTTCGAGGAGGTGCTGGCGCCCAAGGTTGACGGCGCCCGCAATCTCGACGCCGCGACCGCCGGGCTCGATCTCGACTATTTCGTGCTGTTCTCCTCGGCCACGACACTGATCGGCAATCCCGGCCAGGCGGCCTATGTCGCGGCGAACGCCTATCTCGAAGGCCTCGCCCGCCGTCGCCGCGACGAGGGCCGGCCGGCGCTCGCCATCGCCTGGGGCGCGATCTCCGACGCCGGCGTGCTGGCGCGCAACGCCGCCACCTCCGAGAAGCTGAGCCGCCGGCTCGGCCTCGGTATGCTCACCGCCTCCGCCGCACTGGAGCATCTCGGCGCCTGCCTGGCCGATGAAGCCACGCCGCCGGTCGCGGTGCATGCACCGGTCGACTGGCGTGTGGCGCGCGAACTGGCGGTGATGGGCGGGGCGAGCTTCGCCGCGTTGCGCCCCGCCATCGAGGATGCCGCCGCCGCGGCCGGCGAGGCGGACCTGCTCGCCCTCATCCATGGCCAGAGCGACGGCGAGGCGCGGGCGACGGTGTTGCGCCTGCTCACCGGCGAACTCGCCCGCATCCTGCGCCTGCCGGCCGAGACCATCGAGCCCTCGCGCCCGCTCAGCGAGATAGGCATGGATTCGCTGATGGGGCTGGAGCTGGACATGGAGATGCAGCGCCGCCACAAGGTCGCGCTGCCCATGCTCGGCCTCGGCGCCGGCGCCACCTTGGAGGACGTGACCGACAAGGTGCTGCGCAAGCTGCGCCCCTCCGCCGAGGCCGCGGGCGGCGACGCGCCCGCCGCAGGGATACAGCTCCCCGAGGAAGGCGCCGGGCTGATCGACCGCCATCTGCGGATCGAGCCGACGGCGGCCGCCATCCAGTCGCTGCAAGCCAAGGCATCGGCCGACAGCCGGCGCGACGGGAGCCTGTTGCGATGACCCTGCACAATAACGGCATCCACCTCGACGACGCGGCGCGGGCCGCCCTGCTCGCCCGCATGCGCGAGCGTACAGCCGAGGTCGATGCCGCCCCCGCCATGCCGGCCTACGACACCTCCTTCGAGACGCTGCCCGGCTATGAGGAATTGCTGCTGGTGCGCTCCACCGGCGAGGCGCTCGGCATCTCCAACCCGTTCTTCCGCCCGCATGAGGGACGCGCCGGCCCCCTCAGCCGCATCGACGGGCGCGAGGTGATCAACTTCGCCTCCTACGACTATCTCGGCCTGAACGGCCATCCGGAGGTGCGCCGGGCCGCGCAGGAGGCGATCGAGCACTACGGCACCAGCGTCTCGGCGAGCCGTCTGGTGGCCGGCGAGCGTCCCATCCACCGTGCTCTGGAAGCGCGGCTCGCCGGCCTGCACCGGGCGGACGATGCCGTCGTCTTCGTCTCCGGCCATGCCGCCAACGTCACCACCATCGGAACACTTGTCGGGCCTGAGGATGCGGTGTTCCACGACACGCTTATCCATAACAGCGTGATCGTCGGCGCCCAGCTCGCCGGAGCCACGCGCCGGCCCTTCCCGCACAACGATCTCGACGCGCTGGAGCGCATCCTCGCCGCCGAGCGCCCGCGCTACCGCCGGGCGCTGACCGTGGTCGAGGGCCTCTACTCCATGGACGGCGACATACCCGACCTCGCCCGGCTGATCGAGCTCAAGCAGCGCTTCGGTGCCTGGCTGATGGTCGACGAGGCGCACAGCATCGGCGTGCTCGGCGCGGGCGGTCGCGGCGCGGCCGAGTTGCTTGGGCTCGATCCGGGGCTGGTCGACATCTGGATGGGCACGCTGTCGAAGTCGCTCGCCTCCTGCGGCGGCTACATCGCCGGGCCGCAGGCGATGATCGACTATCTGAAGGTCTCCGCGCCGGGCTTCGTCTACAGCGTCGGCCTGCCGCCGGCGGCGGCGGGGGCGGCGCTGGCCGCGCTCGACGCCATGGAGCGCGAGACCGGACGCATCGCGACGCTGCAGGCCAATGCCCGGCATTTCCTCGAGGCGGCGCAGGAGGCGGGCCTCTCCACAGGCACCGCCGAGGGCCACGCCATCGTGCCGATCATGGTGGGGGATTCGCTCAAAGCCGTGCTGCTCTCCGAGCGGCTGTTGGCGCGCGGCGTCAACGTGCTGCCGATCATCCATCCGGCCGTGCCGCACCGCTCCGCGCGGCTGCGCTTCTTCATCACCGCCGCCCATGCCCGCGAGCAGCTCGACGAGGCCGTGCGCGTGCTCATCGAGGAGATCGACGAGTGTTCCCGCCTTCTCGCCGCGCTGGGGTTCGGCGGCGTGGAGGATGGGGAAGACGCGGACGCCGTGCCTGTTCCGGAGTGGAGGAAGTGACATGAAGGTCGTGCTCGACATTACTCGGCTGCTGCGGCGCTCGTCGCAGGCGACGCCCACGGGCATCGACCGCGTCGAGCTCGCCTATGCCCGCCATCTGCTCGGCGCCCGCCACTACCAGGACCGTGCCGCCTTCGTCGCGCGGGTACGCGCCTCGACCTGGTATCTCGACGCCGAGACCGTCTCCGCCTTCGTCGAGACGCTGGTGCAGCGCTGGAGGCTGTCCGAGGGACGGATCACGCGGCGCGAGCTGGCGGATGTCGAGCGCTTCCTCGAGCTGGAGCCGGGCGGCCTGTTCGGCAACGAGCCGGAGCCGCCGCCGCGCTCATCGCTGCCGGACGTGCTGCCGGCGGTCAAGCGTCTGTTCTCGCCGGTGAACCTGCTGCCGCGGCTGCTGCGCCCGCGCAATTCGCAGGGCGCGGTCTATCTCAACGTCTCGCATGAGGGGCTGAATTCCATCAACGGCGTGCGCTCGATGGTGCGCGGCCATGGCCTCAAGCCCATGTATCTCGTGCACGACCTCATTCCCCTCACCCATCCGGAATATGTCCGGCCGGGGGACGCGGAGAAGCATGAGACGCGCATGCGCACCGTGCTCGCCTCCGCCGAGGCGATCATCTGCAACTCGCAGCACACGCTGGACCAGCTCTCCGCCTTCGCCGAGCGCAACGACATGGGCGTGCCGCCCAGCATCGTCAGCCCGCTCGGGATCGAGGACGAGTTCGGCGCCGACGAGCCGGCAGCGCCGGAAGTGCCGCCCTTCTTCCTCACGGTAGGCACCATCGAGCCGCGCAAGAACCACCTCGTGCTGCTGCATGCCTGGCGGGTGCTGGTCGAGAAGCTGGGCCCGAAGGCGCCGAAGCTGATCATCGTCGGCCGCCGCGGCTGGGAGAACGAGAACGTCATCGACATCATCGAGCGCTGCCAGACGCTCGGCGACCATGTGCTGGAGTGCAACCGGCTGCCGGACATGCATCTGCGCCGGCTGATGAAGCAGGCGCGCGGGGTGCTGTTTCCCTCCTTCGCCGAGGGCTACGGCCTGCCGCTGTTCGAGGCCATGGCGCTACGCGTGCCGGTGATCTGCTCGGATCTTCAGGCCTTCCGCGACATCGCCGGGCCGGCGCCGCGCTATCTCGACCCGATCGACGGGCTCGGCTGGGCGCGGGCGATCGAGGAATATGCCAAGCCGGACTCCGAGTTCCGCGCGTCGCAGATGCGCCAGCTCGCCGGAATCAAGATGCCGCGCTGGCGGGATCACTTCTCGATCATCGACCGCATCATCGACGTCGTCGCCGATGCCGGCGAAGTGTCGGCGTCCTCGGGAGCGTGGCGTCCCGCCGCCAGCTTCGAGCGCAGCAAGGCGTTGATCTCGGCCGGCGAACGCGTGGACGCGGGACGCTCGCTGTCCTTCGCCGCCGCCCACCCGCATTCGAGCACGAGGTAGTCCGTGGCCGTATCGTCCGCGAGCCCCTCGTGCCCGGGAAGGATCGGAGCATGATCGCCGTAAAAGACCAGCAGCGAGCGGTCCGTGAGCGCGTCGAGCGCCGTCGCCACCTTGCCGAGCATCGCATCGGCATTGGCGAGGTGGCGCACGTACTGCGCGACAGGATCGTCGATGCCGGGCAGGCGGCCGGGCCCGTAGGGATCGTGCGCCTCCATGGTGACCGCCATCAGGAACAGCTCCTCGCCGGCATTGGTGGCCGCCTCGATCTCCGCGACGATGCGGCGGCCGACGGCGAGGTCGCCGACATAGGGGCCGAAGCGATCCTCGGGCGCGAAGTCCTCGTCGGTGACGAAGCGCGCGAAGCCGAGGCGGGGGATTGCCCGGTCGCGGCGGAAGAAGCGCGCATCGTGCGGGTGCAGGAAGAACGTGCGCCAGCCGGCGGCGCCGAGCGCGCGCGCCAGCGAGGCGTGCGTCAGCCGATGCGGGCGCAGATAGGGATCGAAGCGATCCATGCGCTGGCGGGCGAAGGGGATACCGGTGAGCATCTCCACTTCCGAGCGATGGGTGTAGGCGCCATAGCAGGAGACGTCGAGGCGCCCCTGCGCCAGGGCGCGGCGGCGCAGGCGGTCGATGTTCGACAGGGCGAGTTCCACACCGTAGCGGCGCAGGTCGGCGAAGGATTCCGACTGCAGGATGACGACGGCGCGATAACCGTCGGCGTTCAGCGGAACGGCGACGGGGCCGCCCTGCCCTCGTCCGTCCCGGCGCCAGACGGCGAAGCCGGCGGCCAGCGAGACCGAGAGGCCCAACGTACGGACGAAGCGGATGGCCGGTGCGCCCAGCAATTCGGCGGTGACGTCGGGCAGCAGGCCGGCGATGCGACCGGCCAGTCTGACGAAGCCGACGGCGGCGAGGACGGCGGCCGCAAGCAGGCCGGTCTGCACGCCGCCGCTCACCGCCCGCGGCTCGATGGCGGTCCAGGCGAGGATCGCCCCGGCGAGCGTCAGCACGACGAGGCCGAGGCCGATCGCGGTCGTGCGGCCGACATAGAACAGGTCGGGATGGCGCAGCAGCGTCGGCAAGAAGCCGAGGTCGCTGAACACCAGCGGCTCGCGCAGATAGAAATATTTGGCGCGCGAGATCACCACGAACACGCCCAACGTCACCAGCGACGCCACCATGGCGAAGAGGGGCCGCGCCGACAGGCCGAGCCACAGCAGCCAGAGCCAGGAAGCAATAAACGCTCCCACGAGATGCGCCTCGCCGGGAACCCGCGCGGCGGCATGGCGGTTCGGCGCTCCCAGCCGGTCGAGCCGGTTCGCGCCGACCAGCGTGATCGCCAGGGCCGCGAGCATCATCATTCCCGTTTGAGTGGTCTCGGCGGCCATGCCCTTGCCCATTATGTGTCGATGAAAAGAACAATAGATCACAGTTCTGGGTATTTTCGTGACCAGAATAAGAAATTAACTCTCCATTCATCGAATAATACTGGCATGTATAGCCTAATTGAACGATATTGTGCTGAATCTGATATGTCCGTTGCGTACGTATTGCGAACTGAGGGAGGCGGGATCGCATGAATAAGCCGCACCCGATCCTCGACATGAAGGCCGAGCCGGTCGACGAGGTCATGCCCGCAAAGGCGAAGACCATCCCCGCCGGCAAGCCCAAGCCCTTGCGGCCGGTGCCGCAGGAGGTGCCCGGCGAGATCGACGACGCTCCCGTGCCGGCGCGGGGCAAGCCCGTGCGGCCGGCGGTCAAGCGCGACGGCTTCCCGCTGCCCGACGCGCAGGCGCCGGACATTGCCGGCCTGCCGCGCAAGGGACGCCGCAAGCGTTCGGTCGGGCTGTGGGCGTCGTTCCTCCTGATGGTCGCGATACCGACGCTCGCCGCCGGGCTCTATTACGGGCTGGTGGTCTCCAACCAGTACATGTCGGAGTTCCGCTTCGCGGTGCGCAATCAGGATTTCGCGCCGGCCGGCACCAGCGCGGCGAGCACGGCGCTGGGCGCCGCGGCGCGCGGCATGGGCATGTTCACCGACAACTTCCTGGTGATCGACTATCTCACCAGCCGGCAGGCGGTCGAGGACCTGATGAAGACCGTCGACCTGCGCGAGATGTATACGCGTGGTGGCGTCGATCGCCTCTCCCGCCTCAGGGGCGAGGAGACGATGGAGAACCTCGTCACCTACTGGCAGTCGATGATCGACGCCAATTTCGATCTCGCCACCGGCCTCGCGCTGGTGCGGGTGCGCGCCTTCGCGCCCGAGGACGCGCATAAGATCGCCGCCACTCTGGTCACCCAGAGCGAGAGGCTGATCAACGAGATTTCCGCGCGCGCGCGCCGCGACGCGGTGAAGTTCGCCGAGAACGACGTCTCCCGCGCCGAGGAGCGGCTGCGCGGCGCCCGCGCGGCCCTGCGCCAGTTCCGCGACATCCAGCAGACGCCCGATGCCGCCCGCACCGCCGGCGGCACGCTCGACCTCACCATGAAGCTGCGCGGCGAGCTCGCGGGGCTGCAGTCGCAGCTCGCCTCGCTGCGCACCTACATGAATCCCAATGCGCCGACCGTGAAGGTGCTGGAGAGCCGCATCGCCGCCACGCAGAAGCAGATCGCATCCATCGAGGGCGAGATGGGTAAGGGCGGACAGAACGGCCGGGCGGCCGGCGGACAGGCGAACGGCGCCCAGGCCGGCGCGGCGCAGGGCAAGGACGCCCCGGCCGCGACGGCAGCCGGCGCCGCCACCGCCGCAGCGATCGCCGCCAACCCCGTGCTGTCGGACATCCTGGCCAATTACGAGGACGTCGATCTGAGCCGGCAGTTCGCCGAGAAATATTACGATACCACCCTCTCGGCCTTGGAGCTGGCCCGCTCCGAGGCCGCCTCGCAGCAGACCTATGTCGCGACCTATGTGCAGCCGGCGCTGGCGCAGGCGAGCGAGTATCCGCGGCGGATCATCTCGACGCTGATCGTGTTCCTCGCCGCCGGCGCGCTCTGGTTCATCAGCGTCATGGTCTTCTTCTCCATCCGCGATCACGTGGCCTGAGCGGGGGAGCGGCGATGACCTACACCCCGCCCTTCGACGCTCCCGAACAAGGCTTCGGCCCGCGGCGGTTCGCCGAGGGATTGCGCGCGCAGGTGCGCGTCGTCATCGCATTGATGCTGCGGGAGATGCGCCTGCGCTCGGTGCATTCGCGCTTCAGCTATCTCCTGGCGCTGCTGGAGCCGATCCTTCAGCTGACTTTGATGATGACGATCTTCACCTATATCGGCCGGCGGCCGGAGTTCGGCACCAGCCTGCTGCTGTTCCTCGGCACCGGCATCCTGCCGTTCTTCCTGTTCACCCACGTGTCCGGCCGCACGACGGGCGCGATCCGCGCCAGCGGCCTCGTGCGGGCGCTCGCTCCCATCCAGCCGCTCGACATCATGCTGGCGCGCGCGCTTTTGGAGACGCTGACGCTGTTGTTCGTCGCCGTCCTGCTGTTCACCTTCATCTATGCGACGGGGGTCAAGGAGGCGATCCCGATCCGTCCCATGCTGGCGATCGAGGGCTTTGCCGCCACCGCCTTCCTGGCGATCGCCTTCGGCCTCATCAACGGCGTGATCGGCGCCTTCTTCCGGCTGTGGGCGGTGTTCTACGGCGTGGCGTCGCGCTCGCTCATCTTCCTGTCCGGCGTGTTCTTCGTGCCGGACTTCATGCCGCCGCCGATCCGTGCCGTGCTCAGCTGGAACCCGCTGCTGCACGGGCTGGAATGGTTCCGCTCCGGCTTCTACCTGACCTACCCCACGCTCACGCTGGACAAGGGCTACATCCTCGGCTTCGCCGTCGTCTCCCTGCTCATCGGGCTGGCGCTCGAGCGGGTGTTCCGGGCGAGGCTGATATGAGGGCGGTGGAGCTGTCCGGCGTCGCCAAGACGTTCCGCGCCTCGCACGGCCCGCGCCGGGTGTTCGAGCATCTCGACGCGAGCTTTCCGCGCGGCGTCTCGGTCGGCATCCTCGGCGTACGCAACGCCGGCAAGTCGACGCTGCTCCGGCTGATCGGCGGCTCGGTCCTGCCGGACTACGGCAGGGTCCGCCGCAACGGCTCGGTCTCGCCGCCGGTCGCCACCACGCAGGCCTATCACGCGGCGCTGACCGGGCGGGAGAACCTGCACTTCGTCGCCCGCGTGAACGGCTTCGACGGCGATGCCGCCGCCCGTTTCGTCGCCGACTTCGCGCAGATGGGCGAGGCGATCGACCAGCCGCTGTCGAGCTACACGCGCGAGCGGCGCTCGCGCTTCCTGTTCGCCGCCTCCTACGCCCTGCCCTTCGACATCTACCTCGCCGACGAGGCGCTGTTCGGCGGCACCGGCGTCTTCCGCGAGCGCTGCGCCGAGCTGGTGCAGGCGCGCCGGACACAGGCGACGCTGATTTTCACCACACGATCCCCACAGATGCTTCGTAGGTTCGCGGACATCGGCGCCGTCCTGCATGAGGGCCGGCTGCACATGTTCGAGCGGATCGGCGACGCCATACGTCTCTTTCGCTCCCTCGATCCCGGCACGGCGTCCGACACGGACGGCGCTCCGGAAGACGAGGAGGACGAGGAGGAGAGGTTCGCTGACGAACCCTTCGGGCCATCGGCCTGAAGTCGTTTTCCATCACTTTCGGTCGGGGAGGTCCCGATCCAACCTGAAGGAGCCGACATGAACGACCTGAACACGATGCCTGAGATCAGCCGCGAACTTGAGCGCTTCGTGGCCCGCCGCCTCGTCGAGTTCGACCAGGAGGCCTGGAAGGAGCTCAGCGTGCAGAAGCGCAAGGAATGCATCCAGGCGGCGCGCCGCGCCCTCAAGGCGGAGCGCAATTTCTTCGCCCGCCAGGCGAAGCTCGTCACGCCCGTCGCCGCCGAGTGACGCTTACAGGGCAGGTCCGATGCCGGCCGACTTGGTCGGTCGGCATCGGATATTTCCGCGCTTTGCGCGCAGGTGCTCGAATTCACAGTATGTATCTTGTGGTACTATAATAAGACAACAAGGTATATCCAGACATCTTCTGTGTCCCTGCGACCACAGAAGATGAGCTTTATTGACCGCCATTCATGGCGGCGTGGAAGTAACGACCTGGATCCGGTGTATATGATCCAGTCGAGAGTAACAGGGGTCGGGCGGCTTGATTATGCGTGGTCCGAAGGCCAGCCTCACCGGGCTAGCCGCGTTGTGTATGGCGCTTGGTGGATGTGTCTTCTTTCCCGGGTCGGGTCCAACGACCCAGGAGGTCATGTCGCCGCAGACCGAGACGACCGAATACGAGATCGTGGACGTCGACGCGCGGGCGATCCACGCGATGGGCGCGTGGCGTTCGCCGAGCCTGGCCCGCAGCTTCGGCGGTGGCCGGCTGGCGCCGGAGACGCGGGTGAATGTCGGCGACGTGGTCTCGGTCTCCATCTGGGAGGCGAGCACCGGCGGCCTGTTCGGCGGGCGGTCGACGAGCGGGACGGACACCGGCTCAGGCAGCGAGACGCTGCCGGCGCAGACGGTGGACCGCGAAGGGCGCATCAAGGTCCCCTATGTCGGCGACATCTCGGTGGTGGGCAAGCGCCCGAGCGAGATCGCGAAGACCATCGAGGAAGGGCTGAAGGGCAAGGCGATCGAGCCGCAGGTGCTGGTCACCCTGCCCGAGCAGACCTCCGCCTCGGTGGTGGTGGTCGGCGACCTGACCGGCGCCGGCCGGGTGAACCTCAACGTCAAGGGCGACCGGCTGCTCGAGGTGATCGCGCAGGCGGGGGGCATCAAGGGCCCGCCGCACGAGACCTTCGTACGGGTGACGCGCGGCAAGCGCAGCCAGACGATGCAGCTCTCCGCCATCCTCGCCCAGCCGGACGAGAACGTCTTCATGCGCCCGGGCGACACGGTATACGTCTTCCGCCGGCCGCAGACCTTCACGGCGCTGGGCGCGGTCAAGGGCGCGGGCGAGATGGCGATCGACCGGGACGACTTCACCGTGGCGGAAGCCATGGGCGTGTCGGGCGGCCTGATCGACAGCCTTGCCGATCCGAGCGGCATCTTCATCTTCCGCTACGAGCAGGCGGAGGTGGTGCGGCAGATCGATCCGGCATCGCCGCACCTCAACGGCAACGCGCTGGTGCCGGTCATCTACCGGCTGAACCTCAAGGACCCGAGCGGCTACTTCGTCGCCCGCGCCTTCCCGATCCGTGTCGGCGACATCGTATACGTCGCCAATGCGCCGGGCGCCGAGTTCAGCAAGTTCCTGCGCATGGCGCAGACCATCAGCACGATGATCCGCTCGAACGCGGTGGCGGTTACCGACTAGCGGACCCTGCCAGCAACGGAGGCCGGCCATGAACAGAACCATGGCCGGCGCGGCCTTCCTCCTGCTGGTCGGGACCGTGCCGCTGCGCGCGGCCGAGCCGGTGCCGATCTCCGACTACATGATCATGGACGTGTGCGTGGATGCCTCCGACCGCATCCTGCCCGCGCTCATGCCCGGCGATGCCGGCTGCGAGCGCCGGCGCGACATCCGCGCCGGCGAGACGCCGCCCTACGAACTGCGCAACTTCCTCAATCCCGGCCGCGCCTGCGCCGAGGACGGCGGCACGGTGCAGAAGCTCAACCGGCCGGTGGAGCGCGACGGCGAGACCCGCATCGTCTCCTCCACCATCACCCTCCCGCCCGAACCCTGCGGCCGCGGCAGCCGGAAGGCCAAGCCCGGCGAGGGCGGCGCCTCGATCCAGTGGTACGACGACGGCTACGGCTTCATCATGGGCAGCTACAGCCCGGTGGCGCCGTCGATCTACCAGACGCCGCTGTGCCGGGACGGCAGCCGCTCCTCCCGCCGCTTCTTCCGCGGCTGGGTGATCGCGCCGAGTGCGGTGCCGGCGGTCGGCGAGAGCGGCTACGGCGTGTTCGAGGGCCGCCTCGCCACCGGCGCCGCCTCGGCCTTGCCGGAGGCCTGCCCGACCCGCTACCGCCGGGCGCTGACGACCTGGCTGGTGACGCCCATGCGCTACACCGGCGAGCGGGAGATGGTGTCGATCGTCTCCGGCCATTTCGCCCAGGTGAGCCGCGACGGTCTCTCCCCCGGCAACACCTTGCAGATGGAGCAGACCTACTGGACGCGCGAATTCGGCCTGTCGCGCTGGGAGAAATGGGCCCGCGAGGACTGGGTGCATCCGCGCAGCGGCCGCGCCGCGCCCGATCTCGCCCGCGAGCTCTACAAGCGCGGGCGCTGCGGCCCGCCGTCGGGCGGGACCTTCGACATCTCAGCCCGCACGCGTTTCACCGACGCGGCGGGGTCCAGTGACGCCCAGGACGCCTACGTCCGCGCCATCGTCGACCCGAAGAGCGGCGAGAGCCATCTCTGGTACATGACGCTGTGCGAGGACTACACCAATGTGCGGCCCCTGCCGTCCGGCAGTGCTCCGCCGGATGTCGCCCCCATCGCCGACCGGGCCTATTGGGTGCGGTGACGAGCACCTCCGCGAGAGCCTCGCGACAACTTGAAATTGGCGTGCCGGACGCTCCGTGCCCGCGACGTTCGCGGGTACGGCATTGCCGCGCGCCGCCATAGCGCGCCCCCCGGCCTGACGTAGCGCACCACGCTTAGCCGCCCGAGCCGTCCCTCCTCGTACCCATACCCTCCTCCGACCGGATCATCCCCTCGCGGAGGCTGTCGCTTGACACGGTCGCCCGTGGTATGCATCTTGGTCTGACCACGGTATGAAAAGAGCGATGAGCGACGCATTCGAGATCACGCGCCTCGACGACCAGGGCGGAAAAGGCTTCGAGAAGGTGTTCGCCTTCCTGCGGGAAAGGCTGCTCGCCGGCTCGCTCAAGCCCGGCGACCGGCTGATCCCGGAGCGCGAGCTCGCCGCGCAGCTCGGGGTGAGCCGCCCCATCCTGCGCGAGGCGCTACGCGCGCTCACCGTGCTCGGCATCGTCGAGATCCGTGACCGCGTCGGCACCATCGTGCGCCGGCCGGACATCTCGGTGCTGAACGACTTCTTCACCTTCGCGCTCTCGCACCGCTCCGATCTGATGGACGACATCGTCCAGGCGCGCGTGGCCATCGAGTGCCAGTCGATCCGCCTCGCCGCCGAGCGCGCCAGCGTCGCCGACCTCGAGCGGCTGCAGGCCGCGCTCCGGCAGATCGAGGAAACCATCGACGACGTCGAGGCGGGCGGCCGGGCCGACTTCGACTTCCACCACGCCATCGTCCGGGCCAGCGGCTCGGAGACGCTGCTGGTGCTCTACGATTCCATGTCGGCGGTGCTGATGCGCTCGCATCTAGACCGCCGGCATCTGGTGCGCGTCTTCGACATGCGCACCTACCTCATTGAGGACCACAAGCGCGTCTTCGATGCCATCGTCGGCGGCAATCCCGAGATCGCCGACCGCTCGCTGCGCGAGCACTTCGCCATCGGCGACGAATTCCGCCGGAAACTCGCGATTCAGGGAGGGCGCCGGGCCGACCAGCCCGATTGACCAGCCTGACAACAAGAAGACGAAGGTTAGACATGGGACGGAAAGAACAGGGAAGCGTCGGCTTCATCGGCCTCGGCACGATGGGCCGCGAAATGGCACGCAACCTCCTCGAGGCCGGCTTCGCCGTGCGCGTGTTCGACGTGGTGCCGAAGGCGATCGACGATCTGGTCGCGCTCGGCGCCGAAGCCGCCTCAGGCCCGGCCGATGCGGCTCGCGACGCCGACATCGCCATCACCATGCTGCCCGACACGCCGCAGGTCGAGGAGGTCGTGCTCGGCCCCGGCGGCCTGCTGGCCGATCCGCCGCGCGGGCGGCTCGTGGTCGACATGAGCACCATCTCGCCGGTCGCGGTGCAGCGCATGGCGGCCGAGCTCAAGCGCGTCGGCGTCGACATGATCGACGCCCCGGTCTCCGGCGGCCCCATCGGCGCCAAGAACGCGGCGCTCTCCATCATGGCCGGCGGCGAGGCGCAGGCCTTCGCCCGCGCAAAGCCGTTCTTCGAGGCCATGGGAACCACTATCAACCATGTCGGCGCCCCCGGCGCCGGGCAGGCGGTGAAGCTGTGCAACCAGCTCATCTGCGGCATCAACATCCAGGCGATCTGCGAGGCGCTGGCGCTCGGTCGCGCCTTCGGCGTCGACCTGGAGCAGATGCGCGGCGTCCTGCTGGGCGGCTCGGCCGCCTCCTGGATGCTCGACAAGCTCGGCCCGGCGATGATCGCCGGCGATGCCTCCGCCGGCTTCCGCATCGACCTGATGCTGAAGGATCTGCGCCTCGTACAGGAGCAGGCGCTCGCCCTCGCAGTGCCCCTGCCCGCCACGGCGTTGGTCACCAGCCAGTATGTCGAGGCGCGCGCCCATGGCGAAGGCGCCAACGGCAACCAGGCGCTGTTCCGCGTCTATGACCGCATGGCCAACCAGCCGCGCCATCCCGACAACGGCTGATCCCACGCGGGTGCGCCCGCACATCGTCGACAGATAGGTGGAGCCTCCACCATGGGTCTCGAACTTGATTTCTCGGTCGTGCTCGACCGCTGGCGCAGCCTGCTCGACGGCGCCACGCTGACGCTCCAGCTCGCTTTCATCGCGGTGGTCTGCGGCGGCATCATCGGCGTGTTTGGCGCCATCGGCCGGCGCGGCGGCAATCCGCTGGTCGAGCGCCTGTGCGGCGCCTATGTCGAGGGCATCCGCAACACGCCGCTGCTGGTGCAGATCTTCCTGGTCTATTTCGGCCTGTCGAGCCTCGGGCTGAAGTTCTCCGCCTTCACCGTCGCCGCCGTGGCGCTGACCATCAATGTCGGCGCCTACACGACGGAGATCATGCGTGCCGGCTTCGATTCCATCGTCAAGGGCCAGATCGAGGCCGCCGAAGGCCTCGGCCTGTCGAAGGCGCAGATCTACTGGCACGTCATCATCTGGCCGGGCATCGAGCGGGTCTACCCGGCGCTGACCAGCCAGTTCGTGCTGCTGATGCTGGCCTCCTCGGTCACCTCGCAGATCTCGGCCGAGGAGCTGACCGCGGTCGCCAACTACATCCAGTCGGAGACCTACCGCTCCTTCGAGACCTACATCGTGGTCGCGCTGATCTACGTCGCGCTGTCCTTCGTCATGCGGTTCGGCTTCTGGCTGCTCAGCCTCGCGCTGTTCCCGCGCCGTCGCCGCCTCGGCACCCCGCTGTGAGGAGATGACCATGGGCGGTTCTCTCAACATCAACCATCTTCTCTTCCTCGGCCATGGTGCGCTCTGGACCATCGGCCTGTCCGTCATCGCGCTGGTCGGCGGCGGCCTCGCCGGCTTCCTCGTCGCGCTGGGCCGGGTTTCGCCGAGCCGCACGCTGCGCCTCTTGGCCGCCACCTATGTGCAGCTGATCCAGGGCACGCCGCTGCTGGTCATCATGTTCCTGTCCTTCTTCGGGCTGGCGGCGATCGGCTTCAACATCTCGCCGCTCGCGGCGGCGGGCGCTTCCATGACCATCTTCGTCGCCGCCTATCTCGGCGAGATCTGGCGCGGCTGCATCGAGGCGGTGCCGAGGCCGCAATGGGAGGCGGCGGAAGGGCTCGCCCTGTCGCGCAGCCAGCGCATGGTCAAGGTGATCCTGCCGCAGGCGATCCGCATCGCCACGCCCCCGACGGTCGGGTTCATGGTGCAGATCGTCAAGAACACCTCGCTCGCCTCGGTGGTCGGCTTCGTCGAGCTCACGCGCTCGGGCCAGATCATCAACAACTCGATGTTCGAGCCCTTCCTCATCTACTCGATCATCGCCGTCGTCTACTTCTCGCTCTGCTACCCGCTCTCGCGCCTCAGCCGCCGGCTGGAGCGCACGGCCCTCCAGAAGAAGCCGGCCCTTGCCTGAGGCCGGCCCCGAGGAACGCGAAGGAAACAGCCCCATGAACGTCTCGACCGCTCAATCCGCATCGCCCTCCCCGGCCGCCACGGCTCCCGTCGTGGCGATGCGCGGCGTCCACAAGAGCTTCGGCCCGCTGAAGGTGCTGGACGGCGTCAGCTTCGAGGTAGCACGCGGCGAAGTGACGGTGCTGATCGGCCGCTCGGGCTCGGGCAAGAGCACGGCGCTGCGCTGCATCGACCGCTTCGAGACCATCGACGGCGGCGAGATCGAGGTGTGCGGGCGCCGGGTCGACGACGACAAGCTCGATTTGCGGGCACTGCGCCTCGACGTCGGCATCGTCTTCCAGAGCTACAACCTGTTCCCCCACCTCACCATCGAGGAGAACATCACCCTCGCCCCGCACGCGGTGAAGCGCGTGCCGAAGGACGAAGCGCGGGCCCTGGCGGCCAAGGTGCTGAAGCAGGTCGGGCTGGAGGACAAGCTGCACGCCTATCCCGAGCAGCTTTCCGGCGGCCAGCAGCAGCGCGCCGCCATCGCCCGTTCGCTGGCGATGCAGCCGAAGGTGATGCTGTTCGACGAGGTCACCTCGGCGCTCGATCCCGAGCTCACGGGCGAGGTGCTGAAGGTGATCGAGGCGCTCGCCGCCGACGGCATGACCATGGTCATGGTCACCCACGAGATGGGCTTCGCGCGCGGCATCGCCGACCAGGTGGTGTTCATGCACAAGGGCAAGGTCCACGAGGCGGGACCGGCCGACATCCTCTCATCGCCCTCCACGCCCGAACTCGCGCAGTTCGTCGGCACTGGGCTCTGAGCCGAAAAGACCAACCAAGACAAGCAAAAGGGAGAAGCGCATGCTCAAGCATTCCGTATTCGCGGCCGCCCTGGCGGCGGTAGTCCTCGTCGGCGGCACGGCCGCCAGGGCCGACCTGCTCGACGACATCATCGCGGCGAAGAAGATACGCATCTCGACCGACCTCGCCATCCCGCCCTCGGGCATGATGGACGGCAGCATGAAGCCGGTCGGCTCGGACGTGGAGACCGCCGAGCTGCTGGCCAAGGACCTCGGCCTTGCCATCGAATGGGTGCAGACCACCGGCGCCACC
Source organism: Xanthobacteraceae bacterium (assembly GCA_029239875.1). GTDB lineage: Bacteria > Pseudomonadota > Alphaproteobacteria > Rhizobiales > Xanthobacteraceae > Ancylobacter. Next base: position 82,918 of record JARBUD010000009.1, read on the forward strand.
CGCATTCCGAACCTGCAGACCAACAAGGCCGACGTCGTCATCTCCACCCTCTCGGTCACGCCCGAGCGCGCCAAGGTGATCGACTTCACCGAGCCCTATGCGGCGCTGGAATCGGTCGTCGGTGGCCTGAAGACCATCGAGGTCAAGGACTGGGATGGCCTGAAGGGCAAGACCATCGCCGTCTCGCGCGGCACCACGCAGGACACCGCCCTCACCAACCGCGCCAAGGAAGGCGGCGGCTTCAACGTCGCCCGCTATGACGACGACGCCACCATGGTCACCGCCGCCGTCACCGGCCAGGCCGACTTCATCGCCACCTCGGCCACCATCGTGAATCAGATCGGCGTGAAGAACCCGGCCCGCGCCTTCGAGCCCAAGGTGCTGATCACCACCTTCAACCTCGCCATGGGCGTGAAGAAGGGCGAGCCGCGCCTGGTCGCCAAGCTGAACGAGTGGATCACCGAGAACATCAAGAACGGCAAGCTGAACGCGATCTACAAGAAGTACCACGGCACCGACCTGCCGGCGAACATGCGTGGCGCCAGCTGAGCCCTGTCCAATCCGGCGGCGCCCCTTGGCGGGCGCCGTCTCTCCCCTGATCAGAAGGAACCGAATATGCGCCTTGTCATTGGATCCGATCATGCCGGCTGGTCGCTGAAGGGCGCCGTCGTCGAGCACGTCCGCAGCCTCGGCCACGAGGTGATCGACGTCGGCTCGTATGACGACAAGCCGGTCGACTTTCCCGACATCGCCCGCCAGGTCGCGGCCAAGGTCACCTCCGGCGAGGCCGAGCGCGGCATCATGGTCTGCGGCACGGGCGTCGGCGCCTCCATCGCCGCGAACAAGATGAAGGGCATCCGCGCCGCGGTGTGCCACGACATCCACTCGGCGCATCAGTCGGTCGAGCATGACGATGTCAACGTCATGTGCATCGGCGCGCAGATCATCGGCCCCTGGCTCGCCAAGGACCTCGTCGCCTCCTACTTGACCGCCGAATTCTCCACCGACGAGGACTTCCGGCGCCGGGTGGAGAAGCTGCACCAGATGGACGCCGAAGGCTGAAAGCCGCAGGTTGGCGGCGCGGAGGAGCGGATGATCCTGGTCTTCGGTTCGATCAACATGGACCTCGTCGCCTCGGTCGCCGCCATTCCGCGGCCGGGCGAGACCGTCCTGTCGCCGGGCTATCGCACGCTGTTCGGCGGCAAGGGCGCCAACCAGGCGGTGGCCGCCGCCCGCATGGGCGGTGAGGTCGCGATGGTCGGGCGCGTCGGTAATGACGGCTTCGGCGCCTCCTGCCGCGGCAACCTCGCCGCCAACGGCGTCGCCACCGAGCATATCCTAACCGGCGTCGAGCCGACCGGCTGCGCTTTCATCACCGTCGACGCCGCCGGTGAAAACGCCATCACCGTGGCCAGCGGAGCCAACGGCGCGGTTGCGGCGGGCGACCTGCCGGAATCTCTCGTCAACGCCGGCACGGTGGCGGTGATGCAGATGGAGGTTCCGCTCGCCGCCAGCCTCGACGCGGCGCGCAGGATCAAGGCGGCGGGCGGACAGGTGGTGTGGAACCTCGCCCCTGCCCCGCCCGGCCTGAAGGCGACCGACTTGCGGGAATTGCTCGCGGCCACCGATGTATTCGTCGGCAACGAGATCGAAGCGATGATGGCCGCCGATGCGCTCGGCGGCGCGGCGGACTTCAAGGACGCCGCCCGGCGTCTCGCGCAGGCGGGCTCGACGATCTGCGTCGTCACCGCCGGTGCCGCGGGCGCCTTTGCCTGCGAGCCGGACGGCACGCTCCACCACGCCCCGGCCCTTCCTGTCACTCCGGTTGATACCACGGGTGCCGGCGACACCTTCGTCGGCGTGCTGGCGGCCGAACTCGCCTTGCACGGGCGACTGGACGAGGCGCTTCGCCTCGCCTGTGCCGCCGCCTCCCTGGCCTGCCTCGCCGCGGGTGCGCAGGACGGCATGCCCACGCGCCGGCAACTCGACGACCGGCTTTCCGGGACGGCAGGTGCCAAGGCGGCGCCGTCAGTTGCATAGAAAATCTTTCGTCTGAAAGAACGAAAAGGAAGCTTTCCTGTAGACGTCAAGCTCATAGGCTCCTGACCAACGGCCCGGCGAGGCCGAGCGGCAGGGAAGAAGCGACGCCATGAAGCACCCGTTGGAGACCCATCGCGCGCAGGCGGCGGCCATCCTCGAATCCTGGGGCATGCCGGCCGCGACCGCCGCGACCACGGCGGAGATCCTCGCCTGGGCGGACCTCCACGGCATCGAGAGCCACGGCATCGCGATGCTGGTCGAATACGACGCTCGCCGGAAGACCCGCCCGATCAACATGAAGCCGTCGCCGCGCCTGCTGCGCGACGTGCCGGTCGCGGCGCTGATGGACGCCGATGGCGGCCTTGGCCACGCCCCCGCGCGCCAGGCGATGCAGATCGCCATCGACAAGGCCCGCAGCGCCGGCGTCGGCATGGTGTCGGTGCGCAATTCCGGCCATTTCGGCGCGCTCGGCTACTACACCACCATGGCCGCGGATGCCGGGCTGATCGGCATTGCCACGACCTCCGTCTTCGGCATTCGTGTGCCGCCGACCGGCGGCCGGCAGGCGCGCTTCGGCACCGATCCCTGGTCCTTCGCCGCGCCTTCCGCCGACGGACGGCATTTCGTGCTCGACATGGCCACCACGACCGTCGCCTCGGGCCGCGTGCGCAACAAGATCGTCGAGGGGCAGCCCATGCCGCCCGGCTGGGGCTTCGACCGCCACGGCAACCCGACCCGCGATCCGCGCGAGGTGATGGACGGCGGCTTCCTCTCGCCGCTCGGCGGCGCCGCCGAGAGCGCCGGCTACAAGGGCTACGGCCTGGCGACGATGGTCAACATCCTCTCCTCCTGCCTCTCCGGCGCGACGCTGATCACCGATCCCATGCATTCGCGCCAGCCCTGGGGTCTCGATGTCGGTCACTTCCTGATGGCCTTCGATCCCGGCCTGTTCCGTGAGCCCGCCGCCTTCGAGGCGGACGTCGCCCGGCTGTCGGACACGATGCGCGCGACCGAGCCGGCGGACCCCGCCAAGCCCGTCCTGGTCGCCGGCGATCCCGAGCGTGCGGTGCGTGACGCGCGCCTGCGCGAGGGCGTCCCCATCGGCCCGGGACTGGCGCGCCGCCTGCGTTCGCTGGCGCTGGAGACCGGCGCGCCGTGGCTGCTCACGCCCGTCGACCTCTCCGAGGCGGCCTCGGAAAACATAGCTGGTCTTTCGTGAGGTTGACTGTTAACTGTTTACTGCCGACCGCGACAAGCGCGCGGCGAGACAGGGTTGGAAGACGGAACATGCACGGCCAGCGCATCGAACGAGCGGAGGGCCTCGCGGCCCGCGTCTATCAAGAGATCGAGCGGATGATCCTCGCCGGCGATCTCGAACCCGGTAGCCGGCTCAACGAATACGCCCTCGCCGAGCAATTCGCGGTCAGCCGCGGACCGGTGCGCGAGGCCACCCGCGCCCTCGTCGAGGCTGGGCTGCTGGTTTCCGTGCCGGCGCGCGGCGTCTTCGTCCGGGACATGTCGGAGGCCGAGATCGGCGAGAATTACGACGTGCGCGCCGTGCTCACCGGGCTGATGTGCGCCCGCGCCGCCGAGCTGCGCACGGAGGAGGATGTGGCGGTGCTGGAAGGCTACGTCGCCGCCATGGATGCGGCGATCGCGGTCGGGCAGGTGCGGGAATATTACCGCATCAACCTGGAGTTCCACGACCGCATCAACGCCGTCTCGGCGCATAGCTGCGCGCGTCGGGTCTATGACGACCTGATCCGCGAGACCCATTCGCTGCGGCGCGCGCTGTTCTCGCCCGGCCAGACCAATGGCGAGCACCGCGAGATGGTGGCTGCCATCAAGGCGGGAGACGCCGATGCCGCCCGCCGGCTCGGCGAGGAGCACGTCCTGCACGGAAAGACACGATGGCTGACGTCGGTGGCGGCTGAACCGCCGCGCGCCGCGACCGGCCCCAATAAGGGAGGACCAAGGTGAAGATCGCGAATATCAAGGCCAGCCTGCACCGCCACGAGATCGACCTGCCGGGCATCGGCGAGTCGATCGAGTCCCGCAGCTTCGTCTTCGTCGAGGTGGAGACGGATGAGGGGCTGAAGGGCATGGGCTGCACCGGCTCGTTCCTGCCCTGGGCGGTGATGCCGTGCATCGAGCATCATCTGCTGCCGCTCCTGAAGGGCAAGGACATCCGCCACACCGAAGCGATCCATCACCAGGTCTGGCGCCAGCTCAACAACCGGGCCTATACCGGCGTCATCTCCAATGCCCTCTCCGCCGTCGACATCGCCCTGTGGGACCTGCGCGGCAAGATGGAGGGCGTGCCGATCTCCGAACTGCTCGGCGGCTTCAGCAACGAGGCCTACACCTACGCCACCTTCGGCTACCCCTTCTTCGACGAGAAGCAGATCGCCGAATATGCGCTGAAGTTCCTGGCCGACGGCCACACCATGCTGAAGATGGTAGTCGGCGGCGAGCCGACGCGCACCTGGAAGGACGACGTGCGCCGCGTGCGCGCCGCCCGCGAGGCGATCGGCCCCGACGTCGACCTGATGATCGACGCCAATTGCTGGTTCAACCCGCATGACGCGCTGATGCTCGCCAAGGGCGTCGAGGACCTGAACCTGAAATGGTTCGAGGAGCCGATCCAGGCGAACGACGCCCGCGCCCTCGCCGACCTGCGCAGCCGCACCAACGTGCCGATCTCGGCCGGCCAGATGGAAGGCCATCGCTGGCGCTTCCGCGAGCTCGTCACCCACCATGCGGTCGACGTGCTGCAGCCCAACGTCCTCTACAATGGCGGCTACACGGAAGCCCTCAAGGTCGCCCACATGGCGCAGGCCTTCAACCTGCCCATGTCCAATGGCGGCGGCTGGCCGATCTTCAACATGCACCTGCTCGCCGGCGTCATGAATGGCGGCCCGGTCGAGTTCCACTACGGCATGTGGATGACCGGCAAGCACTTCTTCGAGGGCACGCCGGACCCGGTCAACGGCAAGATGCGCATCCCCGACCGGCCGGGCCTCGGCTTTACCCCGCGCTACGACGCGCTGGAGGAAGCCCGCATCCGCGATCCCGAGGCGAGCCGGGCGAAGAACCGCGACGCCCACGGCTACCTGCTGCGGGAGGCCATCTACAAGAACTGAGCCGACACCGCCCCGGTCCCGCAAGGAGCCGGGGCGGCCGCCGCTGCCGAACGCCAACGGCAGCGGGGACAGGAGCCCGAAGACGATGCGGCGGACGCCAGCGCCCGCCGTCGCCGACCCAACGAGAACAGATGATTGGGAGGAAAAAAGCCATGATGAATATGACGCGTTCGGCCCTCTGGAGCCGTAGCCGTGCCGCTCTCGCCGGTGCGATGTGCGCCGGCGCCCTGCTTGCCGCCGGTCCCGCCTCGGCCGCCTATCCCGACCGGGACATCACCATGATCATCCCGTTCGGTGTCGGCGGCGGCAGCGACGTGCTCGCCCGTACCATCGGCAACGTGATCTCCGAGCTGAAGCTCATCCCGGTGAAGATCCTGCCGGAGAACCGGCCCGGCGGCTCCGGCGCGGTCGGCTATTCCGCCGTCGCCAAGCAGAAGGGCAGCCCCTACACCATCGCCACGGTGAGCGTGTCCTTCTTCACCACGCCGCTGCAGGGCGGCTCGCCGGTGAGCTATCGCGACTTCACGCCGCTCGCGGCGATCGCGCAGTCGCCCTACATCCTCGTCGTCCCGGCGAGCTCCGAATACAAGACGCTCGACGACCTGAAGAAGGCGAAGCGCCTCACCACCGGCACGGTCGGCGTGGTGTCGGATGCGGCGCTGCTGGCGCGCATGACCTCGAAGGCGCTGGGCGTGCAGATCGACGCCATCCCCTTCGACGGCGAAGGCGAGGTGATGTCGGCGCTGCTCGGCGGCCACGTCAACATCGCCTATTTCAACCCGAGCGAGGTGCTGCCGCAGATCCAGGCCGGCACGCTGCGGGCGCTGGCGGTCTCCTCCTCGCAGCGCGTCCCGGCGCTGAAGGACGTCCCGACCTTCACCGAGCTCGGCGCGCCCATCGTCCATACCCAGATCCGCGGGCTGGTCATGCCCAAGGACGTGCCGGCCGAGGCCGTCACCTATTGGGAGGGCGTGCTGAAGAAGGTGGCCGAGAGCGACGCCTGGAAGAAGCAGTATGTCGACCGCTTCCACGACGTTCCGCAGTTCCTCGATTCCAAGGCCTTCGGCGCCGCGATCGTGGAGACGAGCAACCGCTACGAGACGCTGATGAAGGAGCTCGGCATCATCAAGTGATGCCGGAATTCCGTACATCCCGGCGGGTCGCGAGGCGCGCCGGGATGCATCGTCGGCTTCGCTATCGGGGATGATGCGATGATCATGCAACGTCTCGACCAGGCGGTCGCGCTCGCGCTCGGCCTGTTCGGCGTCTATCTCGTCTGGGCCGGTTTCGGCTACGGCTTCATGCAGGGCACGACGCCCGGCGCCGGGTTCTTCCCGGTGCTGATCGGCGGCGCCCTCACCGTGCTCAGCCTGGTCAATCTGGTGCGCAGCCTCGTCGGCGCCGAGGTGCTGGAAGACGCCATGACCACCGGCGACGTGATCCGCTTCGCTGCGGTCGCCGCCGCGCTCTTCCTCTATGTCTGGCTCGCGCCGCTGCTCGGCCTCGCCCTGTCCACCATGGCGCTGATGGCGGTGACCGGCCTGATCATCCGTCCCTCGCTGGAACCCCGCTTCCTCGTCCGGCTCGCGCTGGTCTCGGTCATCTTCTCGCTGGTCTGCGTGTGGGTGTTCGGAAACCTGCTCGGCGTGCCGATGCTGGTCGGTCCCTTCGGCTTCTGACGCGGCGGCGCTGCGGCACCGGTCCGGGAGACAATCGCAATGGAAATCTTCGGCCTCCTCTGGGACGGCATCGTGCAGGCGGCGGCGCCGAACATCCTGGCGGGCACGTTCCTCGGCATCATCATCGGCCTGCTGATCGGCGCGCTGCCGGGCCTCGGCCCGAGCGCCGGCGTCGCCATCATGCTGCCGGTGGCGGTCGGCTTCGGCGGCACCGCTGCCATCGCCTGCCTCGCCGGCGTCTATTACGGCTCGATGTTCGGCGGCGCCATCACCTCGATCCTGCTCGGGATACCCGGCGACGCGCCATCGGTGATGACGGTGCTCGACGGCTACCCGATGGCGCAGAAGGGGGAGGCCGGGCGGGCGCTCGGCATGAGCGTGTTCGCCTCCTTCATCGGCGGCCTGATCGGCCTGATCGGCCTCGTCGTCCTCTCCGTGCCGATCTCCCGCGCCGCCCTCGCCTTCGGACCGACCGAGATGACGGCGCTGATGTGCTTCGCGCTCTCGCTGGTCAGCGTGCTCGGCGGGCGCAACGTCATCAAGGCGTTCGTGGCGCTCGCCATCGGCTTCTGGCTCGGCATGATCGGCATCGACCCGATCGCCGGCCCGGCGCGCTTCACCTTCGGCCAGATGGACCTGTTCGAGGGCCTCGACTTCTCCGTCGTCGCCGTCGGTCTCTTCGGCCTCGCGGCGATGTTCACCACGCTGACCGTTTCCATCGACAAGCGCCTCGCTTCCTTCTCGCTCCGCTCGCTGTTCCCGCAGATCCGCGATGCCATCTCCTCGCGCTGGGAGCTGTTCTCCGGCTCGCTGGTCGGCTTCATCGTCGGCGTGCTGCCCGGCGTCGGCGCCACCGCCGCGACCATGCTCTCCTATGCCGTGGCCAAGCGCTTCTCGCGCCACCCGGAGAGGTTCGGCACCGGCATCGTCGAAGGCATCGCTGCGCCGGAGGCGGCCAACAACTCCGCCTCCTACGCCTCGATGATCCCGCTCTTCACGCTCGGCATTCCCGGATCGGCCACCACCGCGGTGATGATGGGCGGCCTCCTGATGATCGGCCTGCAGCCGGGCCCGCTGCTCTTCGTCAACAATCCCGACTTCGTCTGGACCGTGTTCGGCAGCTTCTGGGTGGGCAACATCGCCCTCGTCTTCCTGACGCTGCTGCTGACCCCGGCGCTGGCGGCGATCCTCTTCGTGCCGACCGCCTTGCTCTATCCGATGGTGCTGGCCGTGGTGGCATTCGGCGTCTACGCCATCGAATATTCGACCGCCTCCATCTTCATCGCCGTGCTCGCCGGCGTGGTCGGCGTGGTGCTCACCAAGCTCGACTATCCGGCGGTGCCGCTGATCCTCGGGCTGGTGCTCGGGCCGATGCTGGAGCGCAATATCCGCCGCACGCTGATCCAGAGCCAGGGCGACGTGCTCATCTTCGTCCAGCACCCGATCGCGCTGACCCTTTTCCTGCTCACCATCGCCGCGCTATTCATCCCGGTGATCCTGAAGCTGCTCAACAAGAACAAGATTCCCGCCGACGAGGCGGATATCTGAAAAGGCCCCGGCGACACCCATGAGCTTCTCCCATGTCATCATCGGCGGCGGCATCGTCGGCCTCGCCACGGCACGCGAGCTGGTGGCGCGCGATCCGGCGGCGAGGATCGTCCTGATCGAGAAGGAGGCCGATGTCGGCCTCCATCAGACCGGGCACAATAGCGGCGTCATCCATGCCGGCGTGTACTACCAGCCCGGCTCGCTCAAGGCGCAGCTGTGCCGCGCGGGCGCCGAGGCGACCAAGCAGTTCTGCCGCGAGACCCAGATTCCCTTCGAGACCTGCGGCAAGCTGATCGTCGCCACCAGCCCGCTGGAGGTCGAGCGCATGCACGCGCTCGCCGGCCGGGCGGCGCAGAACGGCATCGAGATCCGTCATGTCGGCGGCGAGGAGCTCGCCCGCATCGAGCCGAATGTGAGCGGCCTCGAGGCGCTGCTGGTGCCGGCGACCGGCATCGTCGACTACCGCCGCATCTGCGTCGCCATGGCCGAGCGGTTGCGCGAGGCCGGCGTCGAGCTGCGCCTGTCGACGCGCGTCACCGCCATCCGCGAGGACGAGACCGGCGTCAGCGTCACCACCGATGCCGAGACGTTGCGCGCGGAAAAGCTCATCGCCTGCGCCGGCCTGCAGTCGGACCGCCTCGCGCTGCTTGCCGGCCTGCCGGTGTGCCACCGCATCGTGCCGTTCCGCGGCGAGTACTACACGCTGCCATCAGCGAAATCGGCCATCGTGCGGCACCTCATCTACCCGGTGCCCGATCCGGAGCTGCCCTTCCTCGGCATCCATCTCACCCGCATGATCGACGGTCGCGTCACCGTCGGCCCGAACGCGGTGCTGGGCTTTTCGCGCGAGGGCTATCCGCGCGGCAGCGTCGACTTGGCCGATATCGGCTCCATGCTGGGCTTTGCCGGCTTCTGGACCATGGCCCGGCGCAATCTGCGCTCCGGCATCACCGAGTTCCGCAACTCGCTGCTGCGCCGGCGCTATCTGGAGGAATGCCGCAAATACTGCCCGAGCCTGACGCTCGGCGACCTCGGCACGCCGGGCGCCGGCATCCGCGCCCAGGCGGTGCTCGACGACGGCACGCTGGTGCAGGATTTCCTGTTCCTGGATTCGCCGCGCAGCCTGCACGTCTGCAACGCGCCCTCCCCGGCCGCGACCTCCGCCATGCCGATCGCGAAGATGATCGTCGACCGGATGGAGAAGGCTGCATAGGTCCTGCACTAACTGACAAGAGAGCGACGAAGCACCCTCTCCCCGTGCAGAACTCGGCTGTTGCCGAATTCTGCCTATGGAGTGGCCAAGGTCGGATAAATCCGACCTTGGCGGAGAGGGTTGGGGTGAGGAGTCTTCGACGCTCCGCAATCGCAGAGCCCCCTCACCGACCCGCGGAGCCTGTCCTCGGGCTCGCCAAAGGCGAGACCCGTGGGCGGGCCACCTCTCCCCCAACCGGGAGAGGAATAGAAGAGCTAGGCTCTGCTTAAAGCGCGGCCCGGCGATCCTTCAGCGCCAGCCGCGCCAGCAGGTAGTCGATCTCCGCCCGCGCGGTCTCGCTGAGCCGGCCGGCGGGCTTGCGCTGCGCGTCCGACGCGATGATCCCCCGCCGCATCAGCACATATTTGCGCACGGCGAGCCCGACGCCCTGCTGCTGCTCGTAGCGGATGAGCGGCAGATGCGCGTCGAACAGGTCGTGAGCCTCCTCGCGCCGCCCCGCGCGATGCAGGGCGATGAGCACGGCCAGCATGTCGGGGAAGGCGTAGCCGGTCATGGCGCCGTCGGCGCCGCGCTCGGGCTCGAAGTCGAGGAACAGCCCGCCATTGCCGCACAGGATGGAGAACGGCCGCAGCCGCCCGTCCGCCTGCATGGCGCGCAGCGTGGAGATTTTCTCCAGCCCCGGCCAGTCCTCGTGCTTCAGCATCACGCAGGAGGAATGATCGGTCATGATGCGGGCGATCACGCTCGGCGACATCACCACCGAGAGCGTGAGCGGATAGTCCTGCAGCACGAAGGGCACGTCGGCGCCGATCGCCTCCACGGCCTGCGCGAAATAGCCGAGGATCTGCTCGTCCGTGCGCAGATGCGGCGCCGGCGCGATCATCACGCCGGCCGCACCCGCCTCCATCGACCGCAGCGCCAGCGAGCGCATGGCGGCGAAGCCCGGCGCCGATACGCCCACCACCACCGGCACCCTTGCCCGGCCGACCACCTGCCGCATCAGGCCGAGCGCCTCCTCGGGCTCCAGCTTGGGCGCCTCGCCCATGATGCCGAGCACGGTGATGCCGGTGGCGCCGCTCTCGACATAGAAGTCGGTCAGGCGGTCGACGGAGGCGGTGTCGATGCTCCCGTCCGGCGCGAACGGCGTGGTCGCGATCGCGAACAGGCCGCTCGCATCGGCGCGAAGCGTCACTTCAGGCTGGCCTTGTAGGCTTCGTAGCGCGCCTTGGTGTCGGCGTTCATCGGGTAGAGGCCCGGCAGCGCCACGCCGCTCTCGACCTCCGACATGATCCACGCCTCCATGCGCTCCTGCTCGGGCGCCTCGGCCAGCACCACGTCGAGATAGGCGGCGGGGATCACCACCGCGCCGTCGTCGTCGACCACGATGATGTCGTCCGGGAACACCGCCACGCCGCCGCAGGCGATCGGCTCCTGCCAGTTGACGAAGGTCAGGCCGGCGACGGAGGGCGGGGCGGCGACGCCGTCACACCAGATCGACAGGCCGGTGCCCAGGCACCCCTCGCCGTCGCGCATCACGCCGTCGGTGACGAGGCCGGCGACGCCGCGCTTTTTCATGCGGGCGCAGAGGATGTCGCCGAAGATGCCGGCATCGGTGACGCCCATGGCGTCGGCGACGACGATCACGCCTTCCGGCATCGCCTCGATGGCGCCGCGGGTGGAGATCGGCTTCGACCAGCTCTCCGGCGTGGCGAGGTCCTCGCGCGCCGGCACGAAGCGCAGGGTGAAGGCCTTGCCAACCAGGCGCCCCTGCCCTTCGCGCAGCGGCCGCGTGCCGCGCAGCCAGATGTTCCGCAGCCCCTTCTTGAGCATGATGGTGGTGATGGTGGCGGTCGACACCTTCTTGAGGGTGTCGATGGCGGCGGGATCGAGGCTCATGGGTTCGGTTCCTGGCTGGAAGGCTGGTTTTCAGATGCTTGGTCAGATGCTCGGGATGAGGCCGCCGTCGACGCGGATCACCGAGCCGGTGATATAGGAGGCGCGCGCGCTGGCGAGGAAGGCGACGGTGTCGCCATATTCCTGCGGGTCGCCATAGCGCCCGACCGGAATGGAGCCGGTGCTCTCCGCCGTCACCTCGGCGACCGGGCGGTTCTCGCGCTTGGCCTTCTGCTCGTCGAGGAAGACGATGCGGCCGGTGGCGATGCGGCCGGGGACGATGACGTTGGCGGTGACGCCGTCGCGGCCGATCTCGCGCGCCAGCGTCTTCGACCAGCCGACGAGGGCGAGGCGCAGCGCGTTGGACATGCCGAGATTGGGGATCGGGGAGATCACGCCCGAGGAGGCGGAGGTGACGATCCGGCCCCATTTGCGCGCGCGCATGCCGGGCAGGACGAGGTCGGTGACGGCGATGACCGAGCGCACCATCTCCTCGAAATAGCGCGACCAGACGTCGGCCCCCTGCCCGCTCGCCGGGGTGGGTGGCGGGCCGCCGGTATTGTTGACGAGGATGTCGACCTCGCCGAAGCGCGCGCGGATCGCCGCCAGATGCGCCTCGGCGGCGGCGAGGTCGGCGATGTTCCAGGTCAGCGCCAGCGCCTCCCCGCCGGCCTCGATGATCGCCGCCGCGGTCTTCTCCGCCGCCGCGCCGTCTATGTCGGCGACGACGGTGCGCGCGCCCTCCTTGGCGAGCGAGCGGGCGATGGCCCCGCCCAGCCCGCCTCCGCCGCCGAACACCAGCGCCGTCCTGTCCTGCAATCCGAAATCCACGCGGGCTCCTCCCTTTTCCGGAGGATTATCCCGCATGGCTAGAATAGAGAAACTGGCGTTTCCTTGTTTCAGGCAGTAGTTTTTCTTTCGATGGAAACCCGCTTCCTCGAGACCTTCCTCACTGTGATCGAGCATGGCTCGCTGGCCGAGGCCTCGCGCCGGCTCGGCATCACGCCCGCCGCCGTCGCCCAGCGCATCCAGGCGCTGGAGGACGAGATCGGCGTGGCGCTGCTGGCGCGCGCCGGGCGGCGCGTGCAGGCGACTTCCGCCGGCCTCGCCATCGCCGAGCGCAGCCGGCAGATCCTCACCGACGTCCGGCACCTGCGCATCCTCGCGACGCAGGACGCGCCCTCGGGCGAACTACGCCTCGGCGCCGTCTCGACGGCGCTGACCGGCCTGCTCGCCCCGGCGCTCAGCCGGCTGCGCGAGAGCGTGCCCAATGTCGAAGTGTTCCTGCTGCCCGGCACCTCGGCGATGCTCTACCAGCAGCTCGTCGACGGCGGTATCGACGCCGCGCTGCTGGTGGAGCCGCCCTTCCCCATCCTGAAGACCTTCGACTGGCGGCTGCTGCGCTCGGAGGCCACGACGCTGCTGGCGCCGCGCGCCTGGGCGCATGAGGACGTGCACGAGCTGCTCGCGACGCGCCCTTTCATCCGCTACGACCGCAACAATTGGGGCGGGCGCGTCGTCGACCGCTATTTGCAGGATGCCGGCATCGCCCCGCGCGAATGGCTGGAGCTCGATTCGTTGGAGGCCATCGCGGTGATGGTGGCCAACGGGCTCGGCATCGCGCTGGTGCCGGAATGGGCGCGCACGACCCCGGATTCCGCCGAGATCGTCCGCCTCAGGCTGCCGCTGCCCGCCGAGCCGCGCCGTGTCGGCATGCTCTGGCCGCGCAACTCCGCCACCAGCCGCCTCGTCGAGGTGCTGATCGAGGTGCTCGGCCGGAAGGCCGCGTAGCGCGCGCTCACGCCACGAGCGCGCGCCGCCTCTCTCAGGCCTTGAACTTCCTCGCGATCGCCTCGGTGCTGCGCGCCAGCGTGCCGGTGTCGATGCCGACGGCGGTGAAGGTGCTGCCGGCCGCCATGTAGCGGCGGGCCAGCGCCTCGTCGCCGGTGAGGATGCCCGCCGGCTTGCCGGTGGCGACGATGCGGTGCAGCGTCCGCTCGATCAGCTCGACGATGTAGGGGTTGCCCTGGTCGCCGAGATAGCCGAGGTCGGAGGAGAGGTCGCCCGGTCCGACGAAGAGCCCGTCGATGCCCTCCACCGCGGCGATCGCCTCGATGTTGTCGAGCGCCTGCTGGGTCTCGATCTGCACGAGGATGCAGAGCTCCTCATGCGCGCGGGAATGGTAGTTCGCCACGCGTCCATAGCGCGAAGCGCGCGCGGCGCCGGCAAAGCCGCGGATGCCGTGCGGGGGAAAGCGCGTCGCCGCCACCGCCGCCTGCGCCTGCTCCACGGTCTCGACCATCGGCACCAGGAAGGTCTGCGTCCCGATGTCGAGGAAGCGCTTGAACACGATGGGGTCGTTGACGGGAATGCGCACGATCGGGTGGGTCGTGTTCTCCATCATGGCGTGGATCTGCGACAGCACGCCCGGAACGTCGTTCGGCGCGTGCTCGCCGTCGATGATCAGCCAGTCGAAGCCGGAGCCGGCGAGGATCTCGGTGGCGGTCGGGCTCGTCATGCTGTTCCAGAAGCCGATCTGCTGACGGCCGGCCACCAGGGCGCGCTTGAAGCTGTTAACGGGCAGGTCCACGGGCAGGGTCCTTGTAATGGGCAGTGACGACAGGGTGGGAGGCGAGCGCGGCTATTCGGCCAGGGCCCGTTCGCGGGTCTTCAGCACGGCGGGCGAGAGCATGGCGAGCAGCATGACCGCGACGACGAGCAGCAGCACGGCGCTGATCGGCCGGGTGACGAAGACCGACGGATCGCCGTCGGAGAGCTGCATGGCGCGGCGGAAATTCTCCTCCAGCTGCGGCCCGAGCACGAGGCCCAGCAGCAGCGGCGCCGGCTCGACCCCGACCTTGATGAAGAAGTAGCCGACCACGGCGCAGCCCAGCATCAGCCAGACGTTGAAGGCGCTGTTGGAGATGCCGTAGGTGCCGATGCAGCAGAACAGCACGATGGCGGGGAAGAGCAGCCGGTAGGGAATCTTCAGCATCGACACCCACAGGCCCACCAGCGGCAGGTTGATGACCAGCAGCATCAGGTTGCCGGTCCACATGGAGGCGATGACGCCCCAGACCAGCTCGGGCTGCTCGGTCATCACCTGCGGGCCCGGCTGGATGCCCTGCATCATCAGCGCGCCGATCATCAGCGCCATCAGGGCGTTGGCGGGAATGCCGAGCGTGAGCAGCGGAATGAAGCTGGTCTGCGCGCCGGCATTGTTGGCCGCCTCCGGCCCCGCGACGCCCTCGATGGCGCCCTTGCCGAAGCGCGACGGATCCTTGGCGACCTTTTTCTCCAGCGCATAGGCGGTGAAGGGCGGCAGCGCCGCGCCGCCGCCCGGCAGCACGCCGAGCGCCGAGCCGATGACGGTGCCGCGAACCATGGCCGGGAACGCCGCCCGAAGGTCGGCGCGCGAGGGGATGAGGTCGCGCAGCTTCTGGCTCACCACTTGCCGGACCGCCGGCCGTTCGAGATTGGCGATGATCTCGGCGAGGCCGAACATGCCCATGGCGACGGGCACGAAATCCAGCCCGTCCGACAGCGCCGGAATGCCGAAGGTCATCCGGGCGACGCCGGAATTCACGTCGATGCCGACCGTGCCGATGAGCAGCCCGAGGAAGACCATGGCGAGCGACTTCGCCACCGAACCGTGGGCGAGGATGACGGCGGCGAACAGGCCGAGCACCAGCAGGCTGAAATACTCGACCGCGGTGAATTTCAGCGCCAGCGCCGCCAGCGGCAGGCTGAGCACCGCGATCACCACCGTGGCGACCGTGCCCGCGAAGAAGGAGGAGATCGCCGCGATGGCGAGCGCCGGCCCGGCGCGGCCGCGCTTGGCCATCTCGTGCCCGTCGAGGCAGGTGACCACCGAGGAGGTCTCGCCGGGCACGTTGACCAGGATGGCCGTGGTCGAGCCGCCATACTGCGCGCCATAGAAGATGCCGGCGAGCATGATCAGCGCCGAGGCCGGCGCGAGCCCGAAGGTGAAGGGCAGCAGCAGCGCCACGGTCGGGATCGGCCCGATGCCCGGCAGCACGCCGATCGCCGTGCCGATGACCACGCCGATCAGGCAGTAGATCAGGTTGTTCAGCTGCAGGGCCGTCGAAAGGCCGAGGAGAAGATTGTCGAAGAGTTCCATGGCGCGCCTGCGATGCTCACCAGGGCCAGATGGACACGGGCAGCGCCAGTGCCTTGACGAAGAGAAGCACCGCTGCGGCGGTGACGCCGAGCCCGAAGAGGATCACCTCGAAGAAGCGGCTCTCGCGGCTGGCGACGGCGGCGATGAGGATGGCGGCGAAGGAGGCGAGCGCCAGGCCGCCGCTCTCGATCAGCAGGGCGAAGACCCCCACGGCGGCGCCGACCCCGAGGATCGGCCGCAACTGCACCGTCTCGATGCCGACGGGTCCGCGCAGCACGCCCCGGACGGCGAAGAAGACGCCGAAGGCGAGCAGCACCAGCGCGATGGCCCGCGGCATGTAGGCGGGGCCCATGTCGGCGGCCGTGCCGCCGACGAGGTTCCGGGTGGCGACGAGGGTGCCCGCCGCCGCCACGATCAGGAAACCGCCGAACAGCAGGTCCGGCCAGCCGAAGCGACGACGGGTCACGACGCGCACCGGCGGTCAGTTGGTCTTGATGTCGGCGGCGCGAACGATGTCGCCCCAGCTCTTGATATTGGTGGTGAGCCAGGTCTTCACCGCGTCCGGCGTGCCGGGGCGCACCGAGCCGCCCTGCTCGGCGATCTTCGCCTGGATATCGGGCATGGCGAGGATCTTGTTCAGCTCGGCATTCAGCTTGGCGACGACCTCCGGAGGCGTCTTGCCGCTGGTGAGCAGGCCCTGCCAGGTGCCGGCGTCGTTCAGCGGGAGCTTCGCTTCCTTGAAGGTCTCGACGTTCGGCAGCGCGGCGAGCCGCTCGTCGCCGGTGACGGCGATGCCGACCAGCTGGCCGTTGGTGACGAAGGGCAGCGTCGCGGTCGCGCCGTTGATGATCACGGTGCTCTCGCCGGAGACCACGGCGCGCGAGGCCGCCGCGCCGCCCTTGTAGGGGACGTTCTTCCAGTCGATGCCGAGATCGCGCGCCAGCGCCACCGCGGTGATGTGGTTGAGCGCGCCGACGCCGGAGTTCGCGACCGCCAGCTTGCCCGGATTGGCCTTGGCGTAAGCGACGAGCTCGGCCACGTTCTTGGCCGGCACCGACGGGTTCACCGCCAGCACATAGGGGCCGAACATGACCATGCCGACAGGGGCGAGGTCGTTCTCGACATTGTAGGAGAGGTCGGAGAACAGGCTCGGCGCGATGGCGAGCGAGCCGATATCCATCAGCAGCAGCGTGTGCCCGTCCGGACGGGCCTTGGCGACCGCGTCGGCGCCGATGTTGCCGGCGGCGCCGGGCTTGTTCTCGACGACCACCGGCTGGCCGACGGCTTCGGAGAGCTTCGGTGCGATGAGGCGGGCGAGAATGTCGGACGTGCCGCCGGGTGCGAAGGGTACGACGATGCGCACGGGACGGTCGAAGCTCTGCGCGGCGGCGGGGCCGGGCGCCATGGCGGGCGCGAAGGCGCAAAGGGTGAGAGCGGCCGCGGCCGCCTTGAGAAGGCGAAGGCTCATTGGCGTTACCTCCAGGAGTGGCGATGGCGACGTTGCGCCTCTTTGCGATTGTGAGGCGTCACGGCCTCCACCGTTAATCTAGGCGCTATTCGATGCTCCAATGAGTTGTTCTGCGCATAGATCAATGCCACTTTTGGATCGATGTTCGAACTCAGCCATCTCCGCTGCTTCGTTGCCGTCGCCGAGGAACTGCATTTCGGCCGGGCGGCCGCGCGCCTGAACCTGACCCAACCGCCGCTCAGCCGGCAGATCCAGCTGCTGGAGCACACGCTCGACGTCCGGCTGCTGGAGCGCACCAGCCGCTCGGTCAGCCTGACCCGCGCCGGCCACAGCTTCCTGCCGGAGGCCCGCCGGCTGCTGCGGCTGGCCGAGGGCGCAGCACTGGCCGCGAGGCGGACGGCGAGCGGCGACGTCGGCTCCATCACCCTCGGCTTCACGGCGGCATCGGGCTACGATTTCCTGCCGCGCCTGATCACCCATTTCCGCTCGGCGGCGCCGGGCATCGACCTGGTGCTGAAGGAGATGGTGTCGACGGATCAGTTCGAGTCGCTGACCTCCGGGCTCATCGATGTCGGTCTCGTCCGGCCGACCTTCAACCGGCGCGAGGTGGTCTCGCTCTGCGTGGTGCGGGAGCCGCTGCTGCTGGCCGCGCCGAGCGGTCACCCGCTGACCAACGCGGCCGAGGTGCAGCTGGCGGACCTCGATCGGCAGCCGATGGTCACCTACTCGCCTTACGAGGCCCGCTATTTCTACGACCTGCTGGCGACGCTCTTCGCCACGGCGGGGATAACGCCGCGCTACGTCCAGCACATCAGCCAGGTGCATTCCATCCTCGGCCTGGTCAAGGCCGGCATCGGGCTGGCGCTGGTGCCGCGCGCCGCGCGCAATCTCGGCTTCGACGGCGTGGCGCTGCGCCCGCTGGCGCCGGGAACCTCGCCGACCGTCGAGCTTCACGCGATCTGGCGGCCGGCCAATGCCAATCCCGCCATCGCGACGCTGCACGCTACGCTGCAGCGCCTGGTGTCGAAATCCGAACAGGATGACTGACGTGCGCGGGGCCGCTCAGGCCGCCCGCCGCATCGACATCGGGCGCAGCGGCACGGCCACGTCGTCCACCTCGACGGTGACCACCAGCCGCCGCAACTCCGGGCAACCGGCCATGACGCCCCAGCCCTGCATGACCAGTGCGCACTCGTCGTATTCGGTGACGATGGGCTGCACCGTCATCGCCAGCGTGCGGGTATGCCGGTCATAGACGAGACTGGAGGAATCGATGTCGAATTTGGCAGCGATCATTGTCCTCACCTCCCTGCAACATTCATTAATGAAGTGTGAACGAGGTGGTTCCATGAGGCGCGCAAAAGATCTGATGCGAGCCCGGCGCTCACGCCGCCGCGGCGGTGTCGATCTCCTCGACGTCGACCACGACCACGTGGCCGGCATCCTCGAGGTCGGGATGCCAATCCACGTCGATCCGCGCATCGCCGCGGACCCGCTGACGCGCCACGCGCTCGGCCTCGCCGAGGTCGGAGGCGTCGACGACGACACGGCCGATCTCCCGTGTGGTGACGGTCCGCTCGAGCGTGATGGTGAACTGGGTCATGGCGCTGCTCCGCTGAAGACTGCGGGGCGCTTATGCCTCCGCCGGGGCGGAGCGGTCTTCGAAATTTGCACCCCGGTTTCCGGCAGGCACGGCCGGGCCGGCAATCGTCAGGTCGCGGTGTGCATGGAGCGATAGAAATGCTCCGCATGCTGGTTGAAGTTCTCGGCAGCGATCATGTCGCCGCGGAGGGTCTCCACGCGGGCGAGCTCGAGGAAGTGCTGGTAGCGCTGCTGCGGATTGCCGGCGTTCGGCTTGCGCCTGATGGCTTGCTCCCCGCGGCGGGGGAGCTTCTGTTCGGACATCGGTCAGCCGATCTGTTCGATGACGATGGCTCGGATCTGCTCGCGGGTCAGGCCGCAGGGCTCTGGCTTCCAATCGGCGGGAGAGCGGGTGGCAGGCGTGTTGAGGGTGCGGCGGTCATCGCCGCGCTTGGCGTTGTGCATAAGAGTCCTTTGCGCGCGGCTCGCTGGTCGCGGCCCGCGTCATGTTCTTCGGAATTCGGAAAAGAGGCCCGCGCCACCGAATCGGGGCGGGCAAGTCGATCTATCGACACGACCTATATGGGCTGCGAATATGAATTAAAGAAGACGGCCGGCGAAGATTATTCCGCCTTCTCTCCAAAAGGGCGAAAAATGGCGCCGTGGCGTCTTGTGCCGCCGGGGGTTCTTCATTGCAGGCGGCGGAGAATACGTGCCTGACGGCACCGCGCGGGGACTCCGAGGTGCCCCGCCTTCAGCCGACATCCCCGGCGAGCCGCACGGTCTTCGTCACCACGTAGCTGAAATAGCGCTCGATGCCGATCTGCGGCGCCAGCAGCCGGTCGATCAGCCGCTGATAGCTGTCGATATCAGGCACCACCACGCGCAGGATGTAGTCGATGCCGCCGCCCGTCGCGTCGCAGGCGATGATCGCCGGCTCCCTCGCCACCGCCTCCTCGAAGCGGCGGAAATCCGCCTGTTGGTGGCTCTTGAGGCTGATCTCCACGATTACCGTGGTGCGCGGCGCATCCGCCTCCAGATCGACGATGGCGGTGTAGCCCTTGATCACGCCGGACTCCTCCAGCCGCCGCAGCCTTTCCCAGCAGGCGGCCGGCGAGAGATTCGCCGCCTCCGCCAGCTTGAGCTTGGTCATGCGGCCGTCCCGGCGCAGGGCGGCGATGATCTTCAGATCGATGGCATCGAGCTTCATCTTGGACGCCGGCCGTGCATAATGTCCTGAATCCAGCGCTTTAAAAGCGAGACAATTTTATGCTTCGTCAAGTCCGTCCTTCCGTCGGGGAGCGCGCCGCACCGGGCGTCGCCAGGAGCGTCGACTGGCGCCCGCGGCTGGCCAAGCGCCGCGGACAGACCAAGCATGCGGCGCTGACCGAGCGCATCATCGCCGACATCGACGCCGGCATCCTCAAGCCCATGGACCGCATGCCGACCCATCGCGACCTCGCCCGCGAGCTCGGCATCTCCGTCCAGACCGTCGGCATGAGCTACCAGGAGGCCGAGCGCCTCGGCTATCTCAGCGGCGAGATCGGCCGCGGCACCTTCGTCAAGGCGCGCGTCACCGAGCGCGCCGGCCGCCTGATGCTGGACCGCAATCCCGACGAGGCTATCGACCTGTCGATCGTGCGCGGCGTCTACACGCAGGTCCATGAGGAGGCCTCCCGCGCCGTGATGGCCGCGCTGGCGGCGAGCGACAACGCCGCCTTCATGCGCCCCTGCCGGCCAATCGCCGGGCTGGACCATCATCGCGAGGCGGCGCGCGCCTGGCTCAAGCCGCTCGGCGTCGACGCGCCGGCCGACCGCATCCTCATCACCAACGGCGCCGCGCACGGGCTCTTCCTGGCGCTGAGCTGCGTCGTCCGGACGGGCGACGTGGTGCTGACGGAGAACCTGACGGACCACGGCGTCATCGGCCTCGCCAATATCCTCGGCTTCAACCTCAAGGGTCTGCCGACCGACGAGGAAGGCCTGATCCCCGAGGCGTTCGCCGCGGCGTGCGAGGCCGGCGGCGTGCGAGCTCTGGTGCTGATCCCGACGCTGAACAACCCGACCAGCCATGTCGCCGGCGTCGGGCGGCGCCAGGCCATCGCCGAGATCGCGCGGCGGCACGGCGTCTTCGTCATCGAGGACGAGGTCTACAAGCCGCTGTTCGACGAGCCGCTGCCCTCGATCGCGGAGATGATCCCGGACCTCGGCTTCTTCGTCACCAGCTTCACCAAGGCGGTGCTGACGGGGCTGCGCGCGGGCTACCTCGTGGTGCCGCCGCAATACACCATCCGCGCCACCTCGATCCTGCGGGTGACGAGCTGGAGCGGCGCATATCTCCTCGCCGAGATCGCCACCCGCTTCATCGAGGATGGCACGGCGGACCGTCTGCTCGCCGTGCAGCGCGACGAGGCGCGGGCGCGCCAGCTCATCGTCGCCGACATTCTGGACGGCCACATCGCCTCGACCCATCCGCTGTCGCTCTGCGCCTGGCTGGCGGTGCCGGAGCACTGGAACGAGGATCGGCTGGTGCGCTCTCTTGCCGACCGGCGCGTGGCGGTGACGCCGTCGGATCCCTTCATCGCCGGCGGTGGCCATGACGGCGGCATCCGCATCTGCCTCGGCGGCCAGTTCAGCCACGCCACGCTGGCGCAGGCGCTGACCACGATCCGCCAGACCTTCGAGCAGCTCCCCCCGATCTTCGACATCGGCTCCATCGGCTGACGCGCTCTGCGCAGGATTGAATCATGTCAATATAGTAATTGACATGATTTTTTATGCCTCTCACCATCACAAGTGAGAGGAACAATCGCCCATGCCGCAGCCCGCCACCGACGCGCCACGCTACGCCGCGCCCGGCCTCGCCGATGTCGAGGCGGCCGCGGCCCGTATCGCAGGGCACGTCGTGCGCACGCCGCTCCTCGCCTCCCCTGCGCTGACGGAACTCTGCGGCCAGCCCGTGCATCTCAAGCTCGAGACGCGCCAGCCGGTCGGCGCCTTCAAGCTGCGCGGCGCGGTGAACGCGCTGCTTGCGCTCGACGAGGACGCCCGCAAGCGCGGGCTCGTCACCGCCTCGACCGGCAATCACGGCCGCGCCCTCGCCTATGCGGCGCGCGAGGCCGGCGTGCCGGCCACCGTGTGCATGTCGGCGCTGGTGCCGGCGAACAAGGTCGAGGCCGTGCGCGCGCTCGGCGCCGAGGTTCGCATCGTCGGCCGCTCGCAGGACGATGCCCAGGCCGAGGTCGAGCGCCTCGTCGCCGAGCGCGGCCTTACCGCCATCCCGCCCTTCGATCATCCCGACGTGGTCGCCGGACAGGGCACCATCGGCCTCGAACTGGTCGACGACCTGCCCGGTCTCGCCCTCATCCTCGTGCCGCTGTCCGGCGGCGGGCTCGCCGGCGGTGTCGCGCTGGCGGTGAAGGCGCGCCGCTCCGATGTCCGCGTGGTCGGCGTCTCCATGGAGCACGGCGCCGCCATGGCGGCCTCTCTCAAGGCCGGCCGCCCGGTCGACGTCGTCGAGGAAGAAACGCTCGCGGATTCCCTCGGCGGCGGCATCGGCCTCGCCAACCGCATCACCTTCCCGCTCTGCCGCGACCTGCTCGACGAGGTCGTCCTGCTGAGCGAGGACGAGATCGCCGCCGGCATCGCCCACGCCGCCAACGTCGAGGGCGAGGTGGTGGAGGGCGCGGGTGCGGTCGGCATCGCCGCCCTGCTCGCCGGCAAGGTCCGCCCATCGGGGCCGACGGCCGTCATCGTCTCGGGGCGCAACATCGACGACGCCGTCCACCGCCGCATCGTCAACGGAGAGGTTGCATGAGCCAGATGCTCGTCCTGACCGAGGCGGATCTGCGCCGCATCGTTTCCCTCGACGCCAGCGCGGTCGATTGCGTGGAGGAGGCCTTCGCGGCGCTCGCCACCCGCCCCGTGGCCATGCCGCCGATCCTGCGCCTCGACATCCCCGAGCACCGGGGCGAGGTGGACGTGAAGACCGCCTATATCCCCGGCCTCGACGGCTTCGCCATCAAGGTCAGCCCCGGCTTCTTCGACAATCCCAGCCTCGGTCTGCCGAGCCTCAACGGGCTGATGATCCTGTTCAGCACCAAGACGGGCCTCGTCGAGGCGCTGCTGCTCGACAATGGCTACCTCACCGATGTGCGCACCGCCGCCGCCGGCGCCGTGGCGGCCCGTCACCTCGCGCGGCCCGACGCGGCGGTCGCGACCATCTTCGGTGCCGGTGTGCAGGCGCGCCTGCAGCTGGAGGCGCTGACGCTGGTGCGGCCGATCCGCGAAGCGCGCATCTGGGCGCGCGACGGGGTGAAGGCTGAGGCCGCTGCGCGCGAGGTCGGCCGGCATCTCGGCATCCCGGTCCTGGCGGTCGCCGAGCCGCAGGCGGCCATGCGCGGCGCCGACATCGTCGTCACCACGACTCCGGCCGAAAAGCCGATCCTGATGGCCGACTGGCTGGAGCCCGGCCAGCACCTCACCGCCATGGGCTCGGACAGCGAGCACAAGAACGAGATCGACCCTGCCCTCTTCGCCCGCGCGACCTATGTCGCCGACAGGCTGGCGCAGACCCGCCGGCTCGGCGAGCTGCACCACGCCATCGACGCCGGCCTGGTCGCTGCCGACGCCGCCTTCCCCGAGCTCGGCGAGATCGTCGCCAGCACGGCGACCGGCCGCAGCGGCGCGGAAGAGATCACCGTCGCCGACCTGACCGGCACCGGCGTGCAGGACACCGCCATCGCCAATCTCGCCTTCGCGCGCGCCTGCGGCGCCGGCGCGGGGCGCGCCATCGACACCAAAGCTTCAGCCGGAGACGTCGTGTGACCGTGACCCTGAATTTCTCGCGCGGGGAATATGCCCAGCGCCTCGCCAAGACCCGCGCGGCGATGGAGAAGGCCGGCATCGAGCTGCTGGTCGTCACCGACCCGTCCAACATGCACTGGCTGACCGGCTATGATGGCTGGTCCTTCTACGTGCACCAGTGCGTGCTGGTGCCGCCGACCGGCGAGCCGGTCTGGTACGGCCGCAAGCAGGACGCCAACGGCGCGAAGCGCACGGCCTATCTCGCCCACGACAGCATCGTCGGCTACCCCGACCACTATGTTCAGTCGGCCGAGCGCCACCCGATGGACCTGCTGTCGCAGATCATCACTGAACGCGGTTGGGACCGGCTCTCCATCGCCGTGGAGATGGACAATTACTACTTCTCCGCCGCCGCCTTCGCCTCGCTGGTCAAGCATCTGCCGAACGCCCGCTTCAAGGATGCCGGCGGGCTGGTGAACTGGCAGCGCGCGGTCAAGAGCCCGACCGAGCTCGACTACATGCGCAAGGCCGGCCGCATCGTCGAGCTCATGCATCAGCGCATCGTCGAGGTCGTCGAGCCCGGCATGCGCAAATGCGATCTCGTCGCCGAGATCTACGACGCCGGCATCCGCGGCACCGCCGAGTTCGGCGGCGACTATCCCGCCATCGTGCCGCTGCTGCCCTCGGGCGCCGACGCCTCCGCCCCGCATCTGACCTGGGACGACAAGCCCATGCGCACGGGCGAAGGCACCTTCTTCGAGATCGCCGGCGCGTATAAGCGCTACCACTGCCCGCTCTCGCGCACGGTCTTCCTCGGCAAGCCGACCCAGGCCTTCCTCGACGCCGAGAAGGCGACGCTGGAGGGCATGGAAGCCGGCCTCGCCGCCGCCAAGCCCGGCAATAGCTGCGAGGACATCGCCAACGCCTTCTTCGCCGTGCTGAAGAAATACGGGATCATCAAGGACAACCGCACGGGATACCCGATCGGCCTGAGCTATCCGCCGGACTGGGGCGAGCGCACCATGAGCCTGCGCCCGGGCGACCGCACCGAGCTCAGGCCTGGCATGACCTTCCATTTCATGACCGGCCTCTGGCTCGAGGATATGGGCCTGGAGATCACCGAGAGCATCGCCATCACCGACACCGGCGTCGAATGCCTGTCGAACGTGCCGCGCCAGCTCTTCGTGAAGGGTTAGGCGATGCTGACCGCGTCTCCGCGCCCCTCCCCCGTCACCCCGACGGTCGACTTCGCCGCCAAGGGTGTGCAGCACGGCCATCTGCGCCTGCCCTACAGCCGCGACGACAGCGCCTGGGGCTCGGTGATGATCCCGGTTTGCGTCATCGCCAATGGCGAGGGGCCGACGGCGCTCCTCACCGGCGCCAATCATGGCGACGAATATGAGGGGCCCGCCGCCCTGTTCGAGCTGGCGCGCACGCTCAGCCCCGAATCCGTGCAAGGCCGCGTCATCATCGTGCCGGCGCTCAACTATCCCGCCTTCCGGGCCGGCACCCGTACTTCGCCGATAGACCGCGGCAACCTCAACCGCAGCTTTCCCGGCCGCCCGGACGGCACGGTGACCGAGAAGATCGCGGACTACGTCACCCGCCATCTCGTGCCGCTGGCCGATGTCGTGCTGGACTTCCATTCCGGCGGCAGGACGCTGGACTTCCTCCCCTATGCCGCCGCGCACGAGTTGCCGGACAAGGCGCAGGAGGCCCGCTGCTTCGCCGGGGTCGCGGCCTTCGCCGCCCCCTACTCCATGCGCATGCTGGAGATCGACGCCGTCGGCATGCTCGACACCACCGTCGAGGAGATGGGCAAGGTCTTCGTCACCACCGAACTCGGCGGCGCCGGCACGGCGAGCGCGACCAGCATCGGCATCGCCCGGCGCGGCGCGACCAACCTGCTCAAGCATGCCGGCATCCTCGCCGGCGCGCCGGAGCGCGCACCGACCCGCTGGCTCGACATGCCCTCGGCCGATTGCTTCGCCTTCGCGCAAGAGGACGGGCTGGTCGCCTTCGCGCGCGATCTCGGCCAGCCGGTGCGCGCCGGCGAGGTCGTCGCCCGCGTCTATCCCGTCGGCCGGACCGGCGAGACCCCGGCCGAGTACCGCGCGGCGATGGATGGCGTGCTTGCCGCCCGCCACGTGCCGGGCCTGATCAAGGCCGGCGACTGCCTCTCCGTCCTCGCCGTGGTGACGGAGGAAGCGTGATCCATGGCCGCCGACGCGGCCCAATCTTTCCGCCGGCGCAACGCGCCGAGACCCGAACAATCGGCATGCGGACCTATCAACCAGAGGAGATTGGAATGTCGTTCTTGAAGATCGCCGGGCTTTCCGCCCTTGCCGTCGTCGCCGGTCTTTCCGCGGCGGGCGCCACCACCCTTCAGGATGTGAAGGACCAGGGCTACATCCGCGCCGCCACGGCCAACGAGGTGCCCTACTCCTTCATGAAGGATGACGGGACCTCTTCGGGCATCGGCCCGGACGTCGCCAACGCCGTCCTGAAGAAGATGGGCATCAGCGACGTGACCTGGACGGTGACCCCGTTCGGCACGCTGATCCCCGGCCTCAAGGCCAAGCGCTTCGATTTCGTCGCCGCCGAGCAGAACATCTCGCCCGAGCGTTGCAAGCAGGTCGCCTTCACCGAGCCGAACTCTTCCTATGGCGAAGGGCTGCTGGTGAAGAAGGGCAACCCGAAGAAGCTCACCACCTATGCCGACATCGCCAAGGACCCCTCGCTCAAGGTGGCGGTGGTCTCGGGCGCCAACAACATCGACTTCCTGCGCGCCGTCGGCGTGAAGGACGATCAGGTGATCTTCATCACTGCCAACGCCGATGCGCTCGCCACCGTGCAGAGCCGCGCCGACGCCTATGCCGCGACCGAGCTCACCGTCGCCTCGCTCGCCAAGGGCCAGGCCAATGTCGAGCAGGTCAAGCCGTTCACCGACCCGGTGGTCAACGGCAAGCCGGTGCGCAACTTCGGCGGCTTCGCGTTCCGCCCCGAGGACAAGGATCTCTATGACGCGTTCAATGTCGCGCTCGTCGAGTTCCGCAAGACCGACGACTACAAGAAGATCCTGATGAGCTACGGGCTCTCGGAAGAGAGCATCAAGGCGGCGGCGGACCGCAAGGTCGCCGACCTCTGCGCCGGCAAGTGAACTGACGCGTGAGCCCCTCCGCCGGCGATGCGGATCGCCGGCGGAGGGTTTCGCGTTTCTCGGACGCAGCAAGAAACCGGGAGCTGACCGATGGAGTGGGTCTCCTATCTGCCCTCGCTGGCGCGCGGAGCGCTCGTCACCGCGTCGATCACGCTCGCGGCGATCGCCGTCGGTGCGGTTCTCGCCTTCGCGGCGGGCATTGCGCGCGTCGAGGGTGGGCGTGTCCTGTCGACCGTCGCGCTCTGCTACACCGAAATCTTCCGCGGTACCTCCCTGCTGGTGCAGCTGTTCTGGTTCTATTACGCGCTGCCGCTCGTCGGCGTCAGCTTCGAGCCGGTCGAGACCGGCATCCTGGTGCTGGCCCTGCATGTCGGCGCCTATGGCTCGGAGATCGTGCGCGGCGCCCTTTCCTCCGTCTCCGTGCAGCAGCACGAGGCGGCACGGGCTCTCAATTTCGGGCGCATGCAGACGCTGTTCCGCATCTCGCTGCCGCAGGCGATCGTCGAGATGATGCCGGCCTTCGGCAATCTCGCCATCGAGACGCTGAAGCTGTCCTCGCTGGTCTCGCTGATCTCGATCGCGGATCTCACCTTCCGCGCCCAGTCGATCCGCAACCTCACCCTCGACAGCGCCGGCGTCTACAGCCTGACGCTGGTGGGCTATTTCGCCATGTCGCTGGTGCTGATGGCGCTGATGCGCCTGATCGAGCGCGCGCTGCGGCGCGGCCCGGCCTTCCCGCGCGCGGCGCATTCGTGAGGGCGCGGCGATGATGTACGGCTTCGAATGGGACACCGCGACCCCGCTCACCTATGCGTGGTCGATCCTGCCCATCATCCTCATCGGCCTCACCGTCACGCTGCAGGCCGCCGCCGCCGGTTTCGCCATCGCGCTCGGCCTCGGGCTCGTCTTCGCGATGCTGCGCCGCAGCCGCATCCGCACGGTGTCGTGGACCACGGCGGTCGTCGTCGAGTTCCTGCGCGACACGCCACTGCTGGTGCAGCTCTTCTTCCTCTACTACGTGCTGCCGGACTATGGCGTGACCCTTCCGGCCTTCCTGACCGGCGCCATCGCTCTGGGGCTGCAATATTCGGCCTACACCTCCGAGGTCTATCGCGGCGGCATCGATGCCGTGCCGCGCGGCCAGTGGGAGGCCGCCACCGCACTCAATCTCTCGCGCATGCAGACCTATCGCGACATCGTCGTGCCGCAGATCGTGCCGCGCATTCTCCCCGCCATGGGCAACTACCTCGTCGCCATGATCAAGGAGACGCCCGTGCTCTCCGTGGTCACGGTGCTGGAGATGATGGCGCTCGCCAACATGATCGGCGAGCGGACCTTCGAGTATCTCGTGCCGCTGACGCTGGTCGGCGTGATCTTCCTCATCCTGACGCTGATCTGCTCGGCCGGGCTTCACCGGCTGCAGAAGGTGCTTCCCAAAGCAGGGATCCCGCTGCGATGACACAAGCCGTGAAGCCGCCCCTGATCCAGTTCACCAACGTGGCCAAGCGCTTCGGCGCCCTCACCGTGCTCGACGATTTCAACTTCGAGGTCGCGCCCGGCGAGAAGGTGACGCTGATCGGCCCGTCCGGCTCGGGCAAGTCGACGGTGCTGCGCATCCTGATGACGCTGGAGCCGTTCCAGGAGGGGCAGCTCTCCCTCGCCGGCATGTCCTATCACGAGCCGAACGGCACCGGCCCCTTCAAGGCCTCGGAGCGGCATCTGCGGCAGATCCGCAGCCATGTCGGCATGGTGTTCCAGAGCTTCAACCTGTTCCCGCACATGACGGTGCTGCGCAACGTCGTCGAGGCGCCGGCGCGGGTGCTCGGCCTGCCGCGCGGCGAAGCGGAATGCCGCGCGATCGACCTGCTCGCGATGGTCGGCCTCGCCGACAAGAAGGACCACTACCCCTCGCAGCTCTCCGGCGGGCAGCAGCAGCGCGTCGCCATTGCCCGCGCGCTCGCCATGCGCCCGCGCGTGCTGCTGTTCGACGAGCCGACTTCGGCGCTCGATCCCCAGCTCGTCGGCGAGGTGCTGTCAGTCATCCGTGGCCTGGCCCATGAGCACGACCTGACCATGCTGCTGGTCACCCACGAGATGCGCTTCGCCCGCGAGGTGTCCGACCGGGTGTGCTTCTTCGACAAGGGGCGCATCTGCGAGCAGGGAGCGCCGGAGGCCATCTTCACCGCTCCCGAGCACCCGCGCACGCGGGAATTCCTTGCCTCGGTGCTGCGCTAGCGGGCCGCCGATAATCTATCGGCGGGGCGGCGAAGTTCCGACAGCCCTTCGGCCTCCGGCCGATGGTTCGGAAGCCTTCTCGCCGCCGCCTCGCCTAGGCTGCCTCATCGACAGAGGAGCTGCCATGAACGCGACCGCTCGCCTGCCCTTCGCCGCCGGCATCGCCAACCCCGGCATCGCCAAGCCCGAACGCCACGGTGCGCTGTCACGGCTGGCGGACCGGCGCCTGCTGAAGGAGCTGTCATACATCGACGGCCGCTGGACCGCCGCCGCCACCGGTGGCAGCTTCAATGTCACCGATCCTGCCACTGGTGCACTCGTGGCGCAGGTTGCGGCCCTCGGCGCGGCCGAGGCGAGCCTCGCGGTCGATGCTGCGCACCGCGCCTTCGCACCCTGGAAAGCGTTGCTGCCGCAGGAACGCGCGGCGATCCTGCGCCGCTGGCACGCGCTGATCGAAGCCGCCTCCGAGGACCTCGCGCTGCTGATGACTCTGGAGCAGGGCAAGCCGCTGGCGGAATCGCGCGGCGAGATCGCCTATGCCGCGTCCTTCGTCGCCTTTTACGCCGAGGAGGCGCTGCGGGTGAACGTCGAGAGCGTCACGAGCCACCTCCCCGGCGCGCAGATATCCCTGCAACGCCAACCGGTTGGCGTCGCGGCGCTGCTCACCCCGTGGAACTTCCCCTCCGCCATGCTGACCCGCAAGGCCGCGGCCGCGCTCGCCGCCGGCTGCACCACGGTCGCGCATCCTTCGTCGCAAACCCCTCTTTCCGCCCTCGCCCTCGCCGAACTCGCCGACCGGGCGGGCTTTCCGGCGGGGGTGTTCAACATCGTCACCGGGGCGCCGGCGCCGATCGCCGAAACCTTCTGCGCCGACGTGCGGGTACGGGCCGTGAGCTTCACCGGTTCGACCGAGATCGGCCGCCTCATAGCCCGCAACGCTGTCACCAGCATGAAGCGAGTCATCATGGAGCTCGGCGGCCACGCCCCGCTGATCGTCTTCGACGATGCCGATCTCGACCGCGCCGTGCAGATCGCCATCGACGCCAAGTTCGCCACCTCCGGACAGGACTGCCTCGCCGCCAACCGCATCTATGTGCAGCGTTCCCTCTACGACCGCTTCTGCACGGCCTTCGCGGAACGCGTCACCGCCCTCAAGGTCGGGAACGGGCTCGACGACGGCATTGAGATCGGCCCGCTCATGCATGAAGGCGCCGTCGGCAAGGCCCATGAGCAGATCGGGGACGCCCTACGCCGCGGCGCGCGCCGGCTGACGGCGGAACGCCCCCTGCCCGGCCCGCTCTTCGTGGCGCCGACGGTGCTCGCCGACGTGCCGGAGGACGCGCTCATCTTGCACGAGGAGACCTTCGCGCCGGTCGCCGCGCTCTGCCCCTTTGACACGGAGGAAGAGGTGATCGTCCGCGCCAATGCCACCGAGTACGGGCTCGTCGCCTATGTGGTGACGCGCGACGGCGCCCGCGCCGAGCGCATGGCTAACGCCCTCGACTACGGCATGGTGGCGGTCAACCGCGTGAAGATTACCGGCGCGCCCATCCCCTTCGGCGGCGTGAAGCAGTCCGGCCTCGGCCGCGAAGGCTCGCGCCATGGGCTCGAGGCCTTCACCGACCTCAAATATGTCTGCCGCGACCTCACCTGACCCCGCTGCCGATCAAACGGAGACCAACATGCTCGACACACCCGCTTCTTCCGGCAACGAACTGAGTGCTTGGGACCGCGACCACTTCTTCCATCCCTCGACCCATATGGCCCAGCACGCGCGGGGCGAGACGCCGAACCGCATCATCACCGGCGGCGAAGGCGTCTACATCGTCGACCGTGAGGGCAGGCGCAGCCTCGACGCCTTTGGCGGACTCTACTGCGTGAATGTCGGCTATGGCCGCAAGTCGATCACCGACGCCATCGCCGAGCAGGCCTCGAAGCTCTCCTACTACCACGCCTATGCCGGCCACGGCTCCGAGCCCTCGATCGAGCTCGCCAAGATGGTGATCGACCGCGCCCCGGCCGGGATGAGCCGCGTGTTCTTTGGCCTGTCTGGTTCGGACGCCAACGAGACCAACATCAAGCTGGTCTGGTACTTCAACAACGTCCTCGGGCGCCCGCAGAAGAAGAAGATCATCTCGCGCTGGCGCGGTTATCACGGCTCCGGCGTGATGACCGGCAGCCTCACGGGGCTGGCGGGCTTCCACAACCTGTTCGACCTGCCGCGCGCGCCGATCCTGCACACCGAGGCGCCCTATTATTTCCGCCGCGCCGACCGCAGCCTGAGCGAGGAGGCCTTCTCGCAGTTCTGCGCTGACAGGCTGGAGGAGATGATCCAGGTCGAGGGGCCGGAGACCATCGCCGCCTTCATCGGCGAGCCGGTGCTGGGCACGGGCGGCATCGTGCCGCCGCCGGCCGGCTACTGGGAGAAGATTCAGACCGTGCTCAGGAAGCACGACATCCTGCTGATCGCCGACGAGGTGGTCACCGGCTTCGGCCGTCTCGGCAGCATGTTCGGCTCGCTGCATTACGGTATCGAGCCGGATCTCATCACCATCGCCAAGGGCCTCACCTCGGCCTATGCGCCGCTTTCCGGCGTCATCGTCTCCGAGGCGTTCTGGCGCGTGCTGGAGCGGGGCTCGGACGAGTTCGGCCCGATCGGCCACGGCTGGACCTATTCGTCGCATCCGCTCTGCACGGCGGCCGGCGTTGCCAATCTCGAACTGGTGGATGAACTCGACCTCATCACCAATGCGCGCGAGGTCGGCGCCTATCTCAACGCCGCGCTCAAGTATGCGCTTGGCGGCCACCGCTTCGTCGGCGATGTGCGCGGCGAAGGCCTGCTGGCAGCGGTCGAGCTGGTGCGCGACAAGGACGAGCGCACCTTCTTCGAGACGAGCGAGAAGGTCGGCCCGCGTGTGGCCGCCGCCATGCTGGAGCGCGGCGTGATCGCTCGAGCCATGCCGCAGGGCGACATCATCGGCTTCGCGCCGCCGCTGTGCCTCACCCGGCAGGAAGCCGACATCGTCGTCGACGCCACACGCAAGGCCGTCGAGGCCGTCAGCACCGGGCTTTAGCGATACCGAGGCAGGCTCGCGGCGGATCGATCGCCGCGGGCCGGCTCGGGAACGGTGGAAGCCGCAGCCTTTCAGCGGGATTGGACGAAGCGTTCCAGCTTGCCCAGCGTCTGCTTGCCGAGTTCGATGGCGCCGAAACCTTTCGCCTCCTGGAACTCGGCCTCCGTGCTGAACACCATGCCCAGTGTCACCTTCGTCGCCCCGTTCTGCTCTTCCAGAGAGGCCCAGGCGTCGGCGTGCTTCGGCCCGTTCTCGCCCCAGTGCAGCGTGTAGCTGATCCTCTCCTCGGGTCGGACCTCGGTGTAGAGATGGTGGTTCGGGTAGACCGTGCCGTCGGGCCCGACCATGTCGAACACCCATTCGCCTCCCGTCCGCAGGTCGATCCTCTGGGTGCGGCAGGAATAGCCATCTGGCCCCCACCATTGTGGCAGCGTCTCCGGGTTCATCCACGCGTTCCACACGATGGTCCGTGGCGCCCGTATCACCCGCTGCAGCACCATGGTCCGCCTAGCGACCGCAGCGAGATTGTCCAGTCCCGCGCCGAAGCCCTGCCGGTAGCCGGCCTCCATGTCCTCGGCCAGCGAGGAAAGCTGCACCGTTACCACCAGCTGGCTGCGCTCCTCCGTGCCGGAGAAATCGGCCGTCACCAGCGCCGCTGATTGCGTCACGCCTTCGGAGGAGACCACCTCGTAGTTCACGCTGCGCCGCGCCGGCTGCACGTCGAGCCAGCCGCACTCGCAGCGCATGTCCGGCTGGTCCTCGACCTTGCAGAGCGAGATCTCGCGACCGCCCACCCGGGTGTCTGCCTCCAGGAACTCCACGGTCGCCGAGGGCGTCGGAGACGCCCAGACCGCCCGCGCGGCGGGGGCGGCCCAGGCCTGCCACAGCACCGATAACGGCACGGCCACGTCCCGCTCGAAGGTCAGCGTCGCAAAGCGGCCTTCCGCAGGACCGCGCGCAGGTGTGCGAACCGGATTAAAACTCGATGTCATTTCGTGCGCTCCTTCATCGCCTTCATCGCGAATGCCTCCAGCCTGTCGAGGCGGGCTTCCCAAATCGCGCGCTGCTCATCGAGCCATGTCCGCACCGGCTCCAGCGCCTCGGGCACGATGGCGCAGGTGCGTACCCGCCCATCCTTGGAGGTGGCGATCAGCCCCGCCTCCTCCAGCACCGAAAGATGCCGCATCACCGTGGGCAGGCGCAGGCCGGTGGGTTCCGACAGATCCGTGACGCGCGCGGGCCCTTCCGCGAGCCGGGTCAGGATCGACCGACGGGTCGGATCGGCCAGGGCATGGAAGAGCAGCGAGAGTCCCGGATAATGCTTAGCCATGATGCTAACTAACATCCGGCAGACCGGCCGCGCAAGAGGAACTTCGTCAACCTGCTAAGTGTTGGTTGGCGGCGGCACGCTGGGCAATCGATGCAAAATGGCGGGCCGAAGCCGACGAAACAGAGAACTACACCTACGCTATAGCCCTCCAAAATTGAGGTACAAGCGAGGGTTCGTGACGTCGAGCGCTCCAGCGGCGTGGGCTGCGGCCATCAACTTTCTTCTGCCGCGCGGATACAGCTTCGGCGTTCCAACTAAGGGATTCCCTTTGGCACCAATGTGGTGCATGATGGTGCACCATGGGGAATCTGCGGTATGTCATCAAAAGTGAGATTTTCGGTCAGCTTGGACCCAAAGACCAACCGGGCCATTGAGGAATTGGCCCAACGGCACAAGCCGGAGCTATCGAAAAGCTATATCGTCGAATACGCTTTGCTTCGCCTCCTGAAGGGGATGGATGCAAAGCAGCTCTTGCTCCCGCTTGAGCTTGAGGGCGGCCATGGCGCGGAACGCTGAGCACACCGCTCACCTTGATAAATGGTGTTCCGTCCAGTGAAGCGGCAAACCTCATATATCTTGATCGGGGCGTGCCGTGGATAGCCAGGGCCGCGAGCTTCTAGATCAAGTATATAGCGCGTTCTCTGAGAGGTCGAACGATCTCCTTGATGCTGTCGCGCAGCCTGGCGCGCTCAGTGACAAGGATGGCTCTGCTTCGCGCTGGACCGATCTTGGTGATTGGCTGAGTCTCGCGAGGCGGCTCGGAGCGCAAAAAGTGCTCTTCGTTCGTGGCGACCCTGTCGCCGTGTTCAGTGACGCTCACGACGCGTCGGACGAGGTGGCGTTGGGAGAACTCTATCGTCGTGCCTGGTGCATGACCGAGCCTCGTTGTCTTTTTGTCGCACTCCCGCACGAACTCCGAATTTATGATCTCAATACTCCACCGAAACGGGGAGGACCGCCAAGTGATCCTTGGCGGGTGCTTTCATCTGCCGCCGATGTGCTCAAAATTGACGCACGAAATCGATGAATATGGCCCCGATCTGCAAGGGCTAATGGAAGTAGGAAATTCTGCGCCCGCTCGTGCTGACCGCCGCCTCATTGATGATCTGCGGCATGTCCGTTCGCAACTTGAGGCAACGGGCCTCTCAATGGCCGAAGCACATGCTCTCATCGGCCGTTCGATCCTCGTGAGGTATCTGGAAGATCGTGGCGTACTGACGCAAGCCTATTTCGATGAAGTGGCCGGCAACAATCAGACATGGCAGTTAGCGCTCTCTAGCGAGGGGGCCATACCCGTGCTTGGCCCCCCGGGAAAGCAGCGCCTCTACGACAGGGTGCTTTGCGACGCTGACTTTACCCACGCGCTATTCAAAAAAGCTGTCCACGGATTTTAACGGCGATCTGTTCGCACTCGGAGAAGCGCGGGAGAAGCGGTTCGACGACGTGGCACTGAAGCTCCTGCGCGCATTCCTGCTTGGAGAGATTCAGGCTGGTCAACAGCCTCTATTTTTCTGGGCGTACGATTTTGAGGTAGTCCCTCTCGCCCTGATCAGTAGCATTTATGAGCAATTCTATCATGACGCTCTCAACAAGGAGACTGCCAGAAGAACGGAAAAGAATACCACCGCTCCGTCGCCTCAAGCCGATAATGGAGGCGCGTCTGTTCGCGTCATTGACGATGATCCCGAAGACACTAGTTTCGAGGAAGGTGAGTTCAAACACGGCGCGGGTACGCATTATACGCCGGCTAGTCTTGTCCACGATGCGCTGCGAAGGACACTGACCCCAACCTGTTTGGTACACCATCCAAAAATACTTGATCCAGCCTGTGGGTCAGGAATCTTCCTCGTGGAAGCATTTCGTAGGATCGTCCGCTACGAAGCCCAAGGCAGGAAGCGTAAGCTATCGCCAGACGAGTTGCGTGACATTCTCCAAAATCGCATTTTCGGCATTGAAATCAATGCGGAGGCCGCCCGCGTCGCAGCGTTCAGCCTTTACCTAGCGCTTCTTGATCAACAGGAGCCACCCGATATCG
This sequence comes from Xanthobacteraceae bacterium, assembly GCA_029239875.1. Classification (GTDB taxonomy): domain Bacteria; phylum Pseudomonadota; class Alphaproteobacteria; order Rhizobiales; family Xanthobacteraceae; genus Ancylobacter. Next base: position 118,264 of record JARBUD010000009.1, read on the forward strand.
CCTCGGGAGGGCCACTGCCTTATCTGCTGCATAGTGGCCTGCGCGACGAGAAGCACTTTGGGATACTCATCGTTTCTGACGCTTTTGCGCTGACCAAGGATGAACGTGAGTTACTCTCGAAGCGAGTAGCCGCCAAGAAAGCCTATAAAGGTCGTGCGGGCGACGTCAGACTGCTGGCCAATGCTGGAATTCTGGACCTGCCGCTCGGCGGCTTCGATGTTGTGATTGGCAATCCCCCCTGGCAGGAAGCGCCGTCCCTCCCTCGTAGCTGGGCGGCTGCGTTCAAATTTCCGGAGGGCGAAGGAGCCTACTCCCAGCTTTTCATTCATCGTGCTCTGACGTTACTTCGAGAAGGCGGGAGGCTGGGGCTTCTCGTTGGCATGAAGGTATTCTGGAACGACCGCGATACGAGTAGAGCATTTCGCGGCCACCTATTGGCACACGCGGCACTCATGCAAGTCGTGAACATGGCGCATGTGCGTCGTGTGTTCTTCGCGAAAGCAGTTGCACCGTTTGCATTCTTGCTTGCTGAAAGGCGCCCGCCGTTACCCGGTGAGCGGGTTGTAATCTGGAATGCAAGGCGGGTTCGAGCTGTCGATCGGTTGCGGTCTATGGCAGCCGTCCCGCTTGATCGACGCGTCGTGGCCCAAGGCGATCTGGCCGATGCTGACTATCTTTGGAAAGTCTATTGGTGGGGTGGGCATCATGACGCCGCGCTGCTGTCCAGGCTGGCGTTGGAGCGGACACTGGGCGAAACGGTCAAGGACGCCGATCCACAACCGCGTTACGGTTGGCAACGCGGTAGCTCCGTCCCGTCCGGGAAGCTCGCGACACTATCTGAACTCAGCAATCGAAAGGTGCAGCCATTTGGGCGCTTGCAAGAGGGTTGGTTTGTACCACCGCCGACCGGGATCAAACGAGACCCCGATCAACGGATTTACAGCGGACAACGCTTGGTAATCACCCATGGCGTTAGGGAACCCGTTGGTCCTGTCGCTCGACTAGAGACTCGCGAGTTCTCGTTCCGGCATAGCTTTTACTGCATTCCATTGCCGCATCTCACCGAAAACGAAGCTCAGTTGGTGCTCGGAGTGATGTGGTCTTCGCTCGGCCGCTACCTGCTGTTTATGACCGCAGGCAGTTGGGGCGGGTGGCATGACAAAGTCACTGCCCGCGACCTGCTCCGCATGCCGGTACGTCTGAAGCCTTCATGGGGCATGCCGAAGACGAAGCATGACGAAGCCGCAATGCGCGTTGTGCAAGCCGTGACCCAGTTGCGCGATCTCCCATCCCGCAACCCCCTCCCACTTGGACTTTTCCATACTTCTTCCCATGAGAAACCCGAAGAAAATTGGCTAGGTGTACTCGATGAAGCCATTTTCGATTTGTTTGAGCTTGCCAAGGCTGAACGTGATCTAGTTGAGGATTTCTGGGCTGAGAACCACGAACTCTACTGGAAAGGAGCGGAGGCGGGGGCAACCAAACGCTTAACGTTAGCCGGGGTTTTGAATGGTACACGAGCAGACCTTCCGGAAACTCCGGATCGAACCGGATTGCAGCCTTATCTGCGGGCTTTTTTGGAGGCTTGGAACGCGCAGTTGCCTGAAGGTTCTGAATTCCACTGGCAGGTAGTCATTTCGCCGGCTCGCGATGCAGTCGCCGTGGTTTTCGCTTTGGGTGGCGCAGAGATATCGGCACAGCAAGGCCCTGACGGCGAGTGGGAATCGATTGTCGCGCGGTGCGCTGATGCACTCGATCAACCGATTTCACCTGCGTTTTATGCCAAGCGTGTTGTCAGGGCAGCGACAGCCGACAACTTTATTATTCTGCGGGAGAATACACGCCGCCTTTGGACAGCCAGTACCGCCAGAGAAGACGCCGAAGCCTTGTTCGTACAACTTGCCGTGCGTAGCGAGGGTTGACCGGGATGGCTGGGCTGAACGAGGTTTCGATCAATCTATGGCCCTCTTTTGTAGAAAAAGTCCAAGATATTGTCAAAGCTGGCCTCCAGCGTCTCGCTGAGGATGCCGAGGAGAACGGGTTTGTCGCGTCGTGCGAAAATGACCTCAACCGAGAATTGTTCTTTCGAATGAGGCGGATTGCCGCCGACCGTCACAAGACTCTACTCTCGTTGTCTCCAAGTCCTGTTTTGAGCCGAGAGCACACGTGGAACCTAGTCGCTGCATATGAAGCAAACAATCAACCTAGCCCAGACGATCCAGAGAGAACGCCACGCGAAAATAAGCGCCCTGACTTTCAGTGGAGTTTCTTGGACGATCAAGCAACAGATCTTGACCGTTCTACAAGAACCTATGTCGTCGAGTGCAAGCGTTTAGGCCAAGCAATCGGTGCTTGGATTTTCAACGCAAACTATGTGGCGCAAGGCGTAGGCCGATACATTTCCAAGTCGCACCTCTATGGCAAAGACGACGCTGGCGGCGGCATGATCGGTTATGTTCAATCGATGGACATCGATACGATCTGGGCCGAGATCGATTGTAATCTCGGCAGTGCGGGAATTTCATCACTTCCCATGCTATCGCCCATTTCAGGATCATCTGCACTTCATGTCGCATCTCATGAGATAATTCGTTCGGACGCGTCTTCTCCATTTCATCTACATCATATCTGGGTCGATCTTCGTGCATCAGGCGCGCAATTGGCTTCTGATCCATGTAGGGCAGAGAGAAGGGAATAGCGACGCATGGCGGAAGCTTTCAACTACATATCTTTTGGAAACTGGGAATATATCGAGGGCAACGTCGATGACATCACCATGGGTCGGGGACGTATGTTCGAATATACGCCGCCGGACACCGAAAAGCGGCTTGAAAGCCTCGATAATACGGCACTCGCTTTTCTAGAAAAGCTACCGACCTTCTTGTGCAGCGAGATCAAGTCCGGCGGAGACGCTGTCTCCATGCTGATCAAGTATGGTCGAGTTTCCAACATCAATCTCGGACATAAGGAGGTCTCCGCTGCCTTCGAGACCTTGACCGACTTCGGCGAGGTGGGATTCGAGAACATTGAGGCGGCTCGCTCGGTGTTTGGCGCGGATAGGTTTCAACTCTATCGAACTCATTGGGCCGTCCGTGAAGGTGATGCTAGTGACATCCTCAACCGGCTGGCTGAAGCGAAGCCCGATCTTGCCCAAATTATCGCGGCCGCGCATGCTCCTGCTGACGATGGTGCCGAAGTCCAACCGCCGCCTCGCGACAAAAGGATTCTTGGCAACGCCGACAGCGTGGAGCGGTTTCTTGAGCTTCTCTATAGCTTGCCGGCGAAGGTGGAGACTGAGACATTCTTCAGGGGACACAGTGACGCGCGCTATGAGTTGACCCCGTCCCTGCTGCGCAAATGGGACAATGGTGACTGGCAGTTCATGCCCAGCGAGGACCGCCTCTGCAAAGAGCTGCTAATCGCCCATCACGACGAGTTCCACGGCGATGATTATTGCTTCGACCGCCTCGTGCGCATGCAACATTACGGCCTGCCTACGCGGCTGCTCGATGTTTCCGGTAATCCGCTGGTGGCGCTGTTCTTTGCCTGCTCGTGCAAGCCGGATCAACTCGGCATCGACGGCGAGGTCATCGTCTTCCAAGTCGCGTCGGACGGCGTGAAATACTATGATTCCGACACCGTCAGTTGTCTGTCCAACCTCTCAAATCTGACCTATGCGCAGAAGAACGACATAGACCTCAGCCTCGACCAAGATGCCTTCAACGCAACAGATGTCGCCGGCAAGCTGCTCCACCACATCAAGTCCGAGAAGGGGTTTTTCGAAGGACGAATCGTTCCCGACGACTTGGGCTCTATCATATGCGTAAAGGCGAAGCGCACGAATACCCGCATCAAATCCCAGTCCGGAGCCTTTCTGCTGTTCGGCCACGAGGCCGCGCTGCCCGATGCAGGACAGGACGGCATCGAGATCAGCCGGGTGACGATCAAGAATAAGGCGCACATTCTCAACCAGCTCGACCGCATCAACATCAACGCCACGACCGTCTATCCGAGCATTGACCAGACCGCAGTTCATTTGCGCGATCAGCACCAGTCACCGGAGCCGGTCAGAATGGCTACCAGCACTACGTCCGACGATCATCCAGATGTTTGAGGAGCGGCTTCGTCCTCAATCCGATATGATGTGCCCACGAATTGTCGGGCTGTAGCGTAGAATCGGCGGCTTACTATCTCACCCGGTGGAATGCGGTAATCGGCGGGAATATCGCACCATGGAGGGCAATCGGCGGTGTTTGGCGGAAGGGGTGGGATTCGAACCCACGGTGAGCTTGCACCCACGGCGGTTTTCAAGACCGCTGCCTTAAACCACTCGGCCACCCTTCCCCGGCGCGTGCCGAGCGCCCTTGTTTCGAAACTCCGCGGCTTTGGCAAGAGTGGTCGGCAAGTGCGGTCGGCGGCGGCGTTCAGCCGCCGTTGCCCGTCGTTCCCGGTTGCGACGCGCCGGGAACGGTCCAACCCGGCGCGGACCATATCTGCGGCCAGCTATAGGCGCGTGCTGTCGGGGCCGGCGGCGGCGGCGTGGTCGCGGGCTTTGCGGCTTGCTTTGCGGCCGGCTTCTCCGCGGGCTTGGGCACGGCGACGACGCGGGCCGACTTCGCCCGTCGTGCCGCCATCCACGCCGCCGTCTCCTGCAGGATGAGCCGCTGCACCGCCGGGTGGGTCGGCAGCTGCGCATGGCCGACGAAGCGCGCACCATAGGCCCAGGCGCTGATGTTCACAGCGCCCGGCACCTTAAAGAAGCCTGGCCCGGCGATGTTCACGCAGCGCGGCACCGGGCAAGGAGGCTGGGTCGGCGCGGTATCGATAGTGATGACCAGCGGCGCCGGATAGCCGGACCGCACCAACTGGCCCGCATAGCGCAGCGCCTGCTCCCCGCCCATGGAATGGCCGATGATGACGTCGGGCACCAAGCCGCGCGTCCCGTACATGAGATGGGAATCGGTGCGGGTCTGGAACCCCTGCTGCTGCAGCGGCCGGGTCAGACGGGAGACGCCGATATAGGGGCTTTCGACATAGACCCCGAGCCCGTCGAGCAGCAGGACCAGGGGGGGCTTCGGCGGCGCCGGCGCTTCGGCAGCAGGGGGGCTGGAAGGCGGCGCGGCCGGCGTCTGCGCCCATGTGGGCGCCGAGCCTGCGAGCAGCACGGCAACGGCAATCTGGACAAGCTTCAAGGCGGTCGCTCGCTTGGCAGGTTTCCCCGCCCCCAGCGAGAGACTTACCCGATCGTCCGTTCGACGGCTAGCTATGCGAAGAGGTTAGCGTTACCGGACCGGCGGGGCGCCCGGCCCCGCCTCGCGCGCGTGACGTGCTCAGGCCGCCTGGTCCCAGCGGCCGTCGGCGCGCAGATGGCAGGCATCGGTCCAGGTCGCGAAGGCGACCCAGGCATCGTTCTGCTGCTGAGGCTGGCGCGCGGCTTCCATCTGCGTCAGCAGCATTTCCGCGTAGCGGCCGAGATGGTCATGGCGCAGCGAGCGGATGAAATGGATGGCGCTGTCCAGCGAGCCGATCTCGAGATCCTCCCGTCCCACACGCACATGGATCGGTTGGGGCAGAAAGGCGGCGCGGTCGATCGCGTTCGTCATCTTGAAACCTCCCTGTGCTCGGCTTTTTTGAAAAGTCCGGTGGACGGAGCCGATTCCGTTCCCGGTCGTTCTTTGACATACCAATTTGGCGCCGAAATGACGCAGTCAAGAAAGATCCATCGGATGGGCGATCAAATCACCCGCTTTCACTTCTTATTAGGAACACCTTTCAGTGATCGGTGATGTCCGACATGAAGAATATGGCACATCGTACATGGAATTTGGCATTCCAGCCGAACGCCAATGTTTACCGCCTACCCTTCCCTGCTGCGCCAATGCTTAGTTTGTCGTCCGGCACGTCCAGACGACGCTGCATCAGAAAGAACGACGCTCGCCGTCGACCCTGCCCCGATTCCCGGGCCGTGCGCGGGCGCGTAAAACATAGAGTCTAGAAATTACATTGGTCATAATACTATTCGATGTATAAATATTTCGCTTATGCGAAGTAAATGCATTATTCGTGCTGCTATGCAGCGTCGAATACCTCTTGCGGGTGGGTCGTTACATCATGCTACGCTGCCTCCTGGCGGCTCAAGACCGCCCTGAGGAGGAAACGCCAATGAACATTCGTCATGGGATCGCCGCGCTCGCCACCGTGGCCGGCATTCTCGTCGCCGCCCCGGCCTTCGCGCAGGAGGAAGCCCCGCATGTGAAGCCGGCGACGGCCTATGTGCAGAAGAACATCCTGCCCTGGCTGAGCGACAAGGTAATCATCGTCGCCGTCAAGGATTCCAATAAGGCGCACGCCAAGCTGATGCAGGACGAGATCGACAAGATGGACAAGGCCTGGATCGCCAAGGACCAGGCGCTGATCGACAGCATCCGCAAGAACAAGCTCTCCGAATTCCTGATCACGAAACGCGACGCCTCCGGCGGAGTCATCACCGAGGCCTTCGTGATGGACAATCGCGGCCTCAATGTCGGCCAGACCGACGGCACGTCGGACCTGTGGCAGGCCGACGAGGCCAAGTGGCAGAAGACCTACGGCGTCGGCCCCGGCACGATCTTCGTCGACAAGGTCGAGGAGGACGGCGGCAAGAAGATCGCCCAGGTCAGCGTGACCATCGCCGACAAGGACGTCGCCATCGGCGCGGTCACCTTCGGCATCGACGTCGACAAGCTGAAGTAACCGGTACCGGACGTCTCTCCCGGGTATCGGCGGGGCGGCGCGAGCCGCCCCTTCTTTTTGCTCACGCGCTTGCGAGCGCCGGGCGCGCCGCGCCGCATCGACCTCGGCGCTCGCATGGGCTAAGCCTTGCCGGCCGGCAGCTTCAGGAGACCGCCATGTTCCTCGCCATGAACCGCTTCAAGGTGAAGCTCGGATCGGAAGCCGATTTCGAGGCCGTCTGGCGCGAGCGCGACAGCTACCTGTCCAGCGTGCCGGGCTTCGTCTCGTTCAGCCTGCTGCGCGGCGCCTCGAAGGACGACCACACGCTCTACGCCTCGCATTCGGTCTGGGGCTCGCGCGAGGATTTCGAGGCGTGGACGCGCTCGGAGGCGTTCCGCAACGCCCATCGCAGCGCCGGCGGCAACAAGCCACTCTATCTCGGCCATCCCGATCTCGAACTGTTCGACAGCGTCATCGCCCAGAAGGCCGGCGACGCGGCGGCGTGACGACGCACCCCGCATAAATCTCCCTCATCCTGAGGTGCCCGGCGTTTCGCCGGGCCTCGAAGGATGCTCGTCCGGGCGCGCTGTAGCGACCATCCTTCGAGGCTCCCCCGGATCAAGTCCGGGTCGCACCTCAGGATGAGGGTTGTTCAGGTGAGCCACGCGGGACCGCCGCGGCCTTCACATGCAGGTCATGCAAGGCCAAGGCGCGGGCGCCGGAGTTGACGGACGCATCGGCGTGGCTTAACCGCTCGCGATCCTGAAAATCCGGGTGCCGCACCGATCATGGCCGATATCGCGTCGACCGACGCCTTCAATGCCGCGCGCGCCGATGCGCCGCGCATTTCCTTCGTTTCGCTCGGCTGCCCGAAGGCGCTGGTCGATAGCGAGCGCATCATCACCAGCCTGCGCTCGGAAGGCTATGAGCTGTCGCGCCGCCACGAGGGCGCCGACCTCGTCATCGTCAATACCTGCGGCTTCCTCGACAGCGCCAAGGCGGAGAGCCTCGCCGCCATCGGCGACGCGCTGAAGGAGAACGGCAAGGTCATCGTCACCGGCTGCATGGGCGCCGAGCCGGAACAGATCCGCGACGTGCATCCCGGCGTGCTCGCCGTCACCGGCCCGCAGCAGTACGAGAGCGTGCTGGCGGCCGTGCATCAGGCCGTTCCGCCGAGCCACGATCCCTTCGTCGACCTCGTTCCGCCGCAGGGCATCAAGCTCACCCCGCGCCACTACGCATACTTAAAGATTTCAGAGGGTTGCAACAATCGTTGCACCTTCTGCATCATCCCCAAGCTGCGCGGCGACCTTATCAGCCGGCCCGCCGCCGACGTGCTGCGCGAGGCCGAGCGGCTGGTCTCTGCCGGGGTGAAGGAGCTGCTCGTCATCTCGCAGGACACGTCAGCCTATGGCGTGGACGTGAAATATGCGGCGAGCCGGTGGAAGGACCGGGAGGTCCGCACGCGCTTCCTCGACCTCGCCCGCGAGCTCGGCTCGCTCGGCGCCTGGGTGCGCATGCACTATGTCTACCCCTACCCGCATGTCGACGAGGTCATCGGCCTGATGTCGGACGGGGTGATCCTTCCCTATCTCGACATCCCGTTCCAGCATTCCTCGCCCACCGTGCTGAAGCGCATGAAGCGCCCGGCATCGAACGAGAAGACACTGGCGCGCATCCAGAAATGGCGGCAGGACTGCCCGGACCTGACGCTGCGCTCGACCTTCATCGTCGGCTTCCCCGGCGAGACCGACGCCGAGTTCCAGGAGCTGATCGACTTCCTCGACGAAGCCGAACTCGACCGCGTCGGCTGCTTCAAATATGAGCCGGTCGCCGGCGCGCCGGCCAACGACCTCGGCGTGGCGATCCCGGACGAGGTGAAGGAGGAGCGCTGGAAGCGCTTCATGGAGGTGCAGCAGCGCGTCTCCGCCCGCCGCCTCAAGCGCAAGGTCGGCACCCGCCAGCAGGTGATCATCGACAGCGTCGGCCCGACGGTCGCCGTCGGCCGCTCCAAGGCCGATGCGCCGGAGATCGACGGCAGCGTCCATGTCGCCTCGCGCCGCCCGCTGCGCGTCGGCGAGATCATCACCGTGAAGATCGAGCGCGCCGACGCCTACGACCTGCACGGCATGGCGGTCGGGTTCTGACTGCTACGACCGGCACGCAAGGCTGCATCCGCCATCTGCGTCCTTCGAGGCCCGGGCTCTGCCCGGGCACCTCAGGATGAGAGGCGCCGCTTGCCTGCAAGGACCATCCTCATGCTGAGGTGCGAGCGCAGCGAGCCTCGAGCACGCAGGCCCGCATCATCACTCGGCTGTCAGCAGATCCCGCAGCGTCGCCTCGATCACCTGCGTCGCCGCCTTGAGGTCGTGGATCTGCACATGCTCGTCGGCGGCATGGGCATTGGCTTCGAGAATGGAGCGCGGCCCGGCGCCGTAAAGCACGGTGGGCACGCCGGCCGCCGTGTAGTGGCGGGCATCGGTGTAGAGCGGCACGGCGGTCGCCGGCGGCGTCTCGCCCAGCACCTCGGTCGCGTGCTTCTGAATGATCTCGACCAGCTTTTCCGTGCCCGGCAGCGTGCGCAACGGCTCGGCGAGGATGATGCGGCGGCACTCGATGTCGATGCCCGGCATTCCGCTGACAGCCGCCTCGACCAGCGCGTTCAGCCCGGCCTCGACGCTGGTGCCGTCCTCCTCCGGGGTGAGCCGGCGGTCGACGCGCATGACGATGCGGTCGGGCACGACATTGGTGTTAATGCCACCGGAGATGAGGCCCACCGTGATCTTCGGCGAGCCGATGCCCGGCGTGGCGCTGACGATGCCCATGAGGCGCCGGCGCTCCGCATAGATCGCGCCGAGGATGGCGGTTGCCGCCTCCAGCGCGTCGGCGCCGGTCTCCGGCATGGCGGCGTGCGCCTGCTTGCCGCGCACGACAATCTCGAGATGCAGCGCGCCGTTATGCGCCACGACGACGGCATAGGAGAAACCGGCGGAGATGGCATAGTCCGGCTTGGTGAGATCGTGCTCGATCAGCCATTTCGGCCCGACGAAGCCGCCGGCCTCCTCGTCATAGGTGAAATGCAGCTCGACCGTGCCGTCGAGGCCTTCCGGACGCTGCTTCAGACCGAGCAGGGCGAAGGCATAGGTGGCGAAGTCGGACTTCGACACCGCCGCGCCGCGGCCATAGATCGCCCCACCCTTCTCTTCGGCGCCGTAGGGATCGAAGGTCCAGCCCTCGCCGGGCGGCACGACGTCGCCATGGGCGTTGAGCGCGATCACCGGCCCCTTGCCGGTGCCGAAGCGTTCGCGGACCACGAGGTTGACCACCGATTTCATGCCGTAGGTCTTCACGAAGGGCTCGGGCACCGGGTGACGCTCGACGATAAAGCCGAGCTCTTCCAGCAACTTACCGGTTGCCTCCGCATGGGGCGCGCAGTCACCAGGCGGGTTGTCGCTCGGCACGCGCACCAGCGCCTTCAGGAACTCGACCTGCAACGCCTCTTCGGCCTCGCCCGAAATGCTCACATCAGTGCTCCGTCTGTGGCGCCGTCGAGCTGGGGCAGCTGGAAGCGCTCGATGAACCTTATCAGCGCCGCCGCGGCCAATCCCATATCTTCCGGCGTGGCGTATTCGGCCGGGTTGTGGCTGATGCCGCCCTTGCAGCGCACGAAAAGCATGCCGACCGGGCAGAGATTCGCCATCGCCTGGCCGTCATGGCCGGCGCCGGAAGGCAGCAACGGCGCGCGGTGGCCGAGGTCGGCGACGGCATTGCGCAGCCGCAGCTGCAGGTCGCGATAGCACGGCACCGTTGTCACCTCGTGGAAGGCGGAAATTACCACCCCGAGATGGCGCTGATCGGCGATGCGATGCGCCTCGCGTTCGAAGCGTTCCAACGCTTCGCGCCGCGACATGTCCGAGCCGGAGCGCAGGTCCACGGTGAAGGTGACACGCGCGGGTATGACATTGATCGAACCCGGATCGATGTGCATGCGCCCCACCGTCGCCACCATGCCGTGGCGGTCCGCCTTGGCGATCTTCTCCACCGCGAGGGCCATCTCGGCCGCGCCAGTCAAGGCGTCGCGGCGCATGCGCATCGGCACGGTGCCGGCGTGGCCGGCCTCGCCTGTCACCGTCACCGAGAGGCGCGAGGCACCGGCAATGGCGGTGACAACCCCCAGGGGCTCGCCTTCCGCCTCAAGTACCGGCCCCTGCTCGATATGCGCCTCCACATAGGCGATGACGCCACCGGTGGCATAGGCCGCCTTGGGGATGTCACCGGTGGCATTGCCATAGGCCACTATGGCCTCCCGCAGTGTCACACCCTGCGCATCGGTGGCATTGAGGCTCGCGGTCTGGAACACCCCCGCGCAGGCGGCGGAGGAGGACAGCGTGGTGGGGAAGCGCGTGCCCTCCTCGTCGCCGAAGGCGAGCACGTCGATGCCGTAGGGCCGGCTCAGGCCCGCGCGGACGATCTCCTGCAGCGCGAGGATGCCGAGCACCACGCCCATGGCGCCGTCATACTTGCCGGCGTCGGCGACGGTGTCGATGTGCGAGCCGATCAGCAGGCGCGGCGCCTCGGGCCCCGCCGGGTGCCAGTGCCCGCGCACCGTGCCCAGCGCGTCCTCGCTCACCTCCAGCCCGGCCTCGCGCATCCATCTGCCGACGAGGTCGGCGGCGCGGCGGTGCTCCGGCGTGAGGAAGAAGCGGGTGAGGTGATCGGGGCTGGCGGAAATGGCGCCGAGCTCCTCGATCATCGCTTGCGCGCGCGCTCCCAGCGCGGCGATGTCCAGCGCGACGCTCATGATCCCAACCCGACGCCTCCGGCCCTGCGCAGGCCGGTGATCCCTTGCCCCGCCTGCCCTGCGCCATCGCACAGGACGGCCGCTTTGGCAATTACGGGAGCCAGAGCATGTTCCGCGAAACTTGCCCGACTTTCGCGATCAGAACAGGCTCCAGCCTATTGAATCGCGAGCACGCGCCGCAGCGACTTCTCGATCTGCCCGCCGCAATAGGACTGCCCGTATTGCCGGAACGAGGCCTCCCTCAAGGCGACGAGGGCGGGCGTCGCCTGCAGGCGCCGCGTCAGGGCCGCGGTGAGCGGCGCGGTCTCGTCCAGCAGCGCCTGGAGCGGCGGGAAGCGGTCGCCCATGGTCGACCACAGCGTGCTGGTCACGATGTCCGCCACGCCCGCTTGCGCCGTGCCGAGCAGGTGCCCGCCCTGCCCCGTCACGCCGTGGCGCGCCGCCAGCGCCTCCCAGATGCCCATCCAGCGCCTGAGCCGCGGGACGAACTCCTGCCACTTGGCCTCGGTCCACATCTCGCGGCCGCCGTCGAGCGTGATCTCGTCGATCACGTCGTTGGCGTCGTTCACCACCTTGGCGGTCAGCGCCCGCTGCGCCGGCTCGTCGGGGATGAGGCCGAGGCTGTCGCCGAGATAGAGCGCGATCGCCGGCATCTGCGACAGGGCGAAGCCGGAGCGCGTGTCGATCAGCACCGGCGGGCCCATGAAGCCGATCGGCTGCTCGGCCGGGTCGAGGTCCATCAGCTCGCCGATCTCGCCGGAATCGTGCTCGTCCCAGCTTTTTCCGGCATAGGCCAGGATGGCGCGGATGAACTGCCCGCGGAACGGCACCGGCCAGTAGGTGAGGTCGTAATCGGCCATGGGGGGTGTTCCCTTGCGAGGTGCGCGACAGCGAGAGTGGCGTCAGGGGAAATGCGCAAGGAGGCAGGTGGGTTCGAGTACGTTTTCGATTGACCCATAGCTGCCCCCTCAATGCCTTTTAGGGACGTCCGCTTTGGGGTGGAAAGCGGACGTTCACGTGGCCGCCGCTGGCAAAAGCAGGTGACAACAGATTGGTCCGTTCATAACGGTCTATCCTAACCGACTGTCAACTGTGAATTCGCCTTCCTGGACCACGTTCCAGCTTGACCCAAGGACCTTCCATATAGAAAGGTGGTCGAAAGTCCGGAGACCTTGATGGAAATTACTTTTGATCGTAAGACAATCAACACTTGTCTTCAACAGCGCTTCGCCTTGCCAACCTTTCAGCGAGAGTATCGTTGGCAGGCCAGTCATGTTCAGGAGTTGCTCACCGACATACAGGACGAGTTCGCCTCGAACTACGAGGCAACTGATAGCCGGCAGCGAACTTCTTCATCTGGCGCCTAGCTATAATTTCACCTTACCGAGCGGCGGCCCCACCTCGTGAGGCCGCCGCCATGTCGCTCTGAGCCCCCGCCCCTACTGCCCCGGCACCTTGTCGTCGATGCCCTTGACGTACCAGTTCATCGACAGGATGTCCTTGTCGGCCAGCACCTCGCCCTCCTTCACCACCAGCTCGCCCTTCTGGTTGGTGATCGGGCCCTTGAAGGGGTTCAGCTCGCCGGACGTGATCTTGGCCTGCGTCGCCTGCGCCATCGCCTTCACGTCGTCGGGCATGTTGGTGTAGGGCGCCATCACCACCTCGCCGTCCTTCATGCCGGCCCAGGTGTCGGTCGGCTTCCAGGTGCCGTCCATCGCCTCCTTCACGCG